>NZ_VFOV01000001.1:1752500-2952500 GCF_006716315.1 Nocardioides albertanoniae
ATGGTAGTCGCCGGCCAAGCATGTAGGACTGAGTCTAGGCAAATCCGGGCTCTGTATGTCTGAGATGTGATGGGGAGCCGTTTGGTGAAGTCGATGATCCTATGCTGTCGAGAAAAACCTCTAGCGAGTCATGAGCCGCCCGTACCCCAAACCGACTCAGGTGATCAGGTAGAGAATACCAAGGCGATCGAGCAAACCATGGTTAAGGAACTCGGCAAAATGCCCCCGTAACTTCGGGAGAAGGGGGGCCGGATCCGTGAACCACCTAGCGTGGGGAAGCGGTGATGGCCGCAGAGACCAGGCCCAAGCGACTGTTTACTAAAAACACAGGTCCGTGCGAAGTTGTAAGACGATGTATACGGACTGACTCCTGCCCGGTGCTGGAAGGTTAAGAGGACGGGTTAGCACTTGTGCGAAGCTCAGAATTTAAGCCCCAGTAAACGGCGGTGGTAACTATAACCATCCTAAGGTAGCGAAATTCCTTGTCGGGTAAGTTCCGACCTGCACGAATGGAGTAACGACTTGGGCGCTGTCTCAACCGTGGACTCGGCGAAATTGCACTACGAGTAAAGATGCTCGTTACGCGCGGCAGGACGGAAAGACCCCGGGACCTTTACTATAGTTTGGTATTGGTGTTTGGTTCGGCTTGTGTAGGATAGGTGGGAGACTGTGAAGCGCACACGCCAGTGTGTGTGGAGTCAACGTTGAAATACCACTCTGGTCGTACTAGATGTCTAACTTCGGACCATGATCTGGTTCAGGGACAGTGCCTGATGGGTAGTTTAACTGGGGCGGTTGCCTCCTAAAGTGTAACGGAGGCGCTCAAAGGTTCCCTCAGCCTGGTTGGCAATCAGGTGGCGAGTGTAAGTGCACAAGGGAGCTTGACTGTGAGACAGACATGTCGAGCAGGGACGAAAGTCGGAACTAGTGATCTGGCCACGGCATGTGGAAGCGTGGTCACTCAACGGATAAAAGGTACCCCGGGGATAACAGGCTGATCTTCCCCAAGAGTCCATATCGACGGGATGGTTTGGCACCTCGATGTCGGCTCGTCGCATCCTGGGGCTGGAGTAGGTCCCAAGGGTTGGGCTGTTCGCCCATTAAAGCGGCACGCGAGCTGGGTTTAGAACGTCGTGAGACAGTTCGGTCCCTATCCGCCGCGCGCGTAGGAAACTTGAGAAAACCTGTCCCTAGTACGAGAGGACCGGGATGGACGAACCTCTGGTGTGCCAGTTGTACCGCCAGGTGCATGGCTGGTTGGCTACGTTCGGAAGTGATAACCGCTGAACGCATCTAAGCGGGAAGCACGTTTCAAGATGAGGTTTCCCACCCTTTATGGGTTAAGGCCCCCTACAGACTATGGGGTTGATAGGCCGGAGGTGTACAGCAGAGATGCCTAGCCGACCGGTACTAATAGGCCGAGGGCTTATCTTTCATAAACCCTCAACAAAAACAACAAATCGAAGACCACTTCGAACACTGTTCGCGTCCACGAACCAACATCAGCAAGATGTTAGAACTAAACAATGGCTTGGCCACCCCAAGCAGATTGCCTGGCAGCAGTAGCGCCGGCAAGCGAGTAGGGGTGTGTCGATAGAGTTACGGCGGCCATAGCGAAGGGGAAATACCCGGTCCCATCCCGAACCCGGAAGTCAAGCCCTTCAGCGCCGATGGTACTGCAACCGAGAGGCTGTGGGAGAGTAGGACGCCGCCGGACAAAATTTCAGGTAGAGGCCGCCCGTATGGGCGGCCTCTACTGCATTTACAGGCGATATGATCTTGGGATCGATCGAAGTCGGCTGCAACAGCAGCAGTGAGGATGGGGGCTATGGCTGACGAGCGCCGTAGCAACAGAGGCGGCAAGCCCGCCGGACGCCCCGGGCGTCCGAAGAGCTCAGGTTCATCCGCCGGCGGCCGTGGCGGTCGACCTGCGTCAGGTCGCAGCAACGACCGCCGTGACGGCAGTGGCCGCGGAGGTGACCAGCGTGGTGAAGGCGGTCGCGGAGGCGACCAGCGCCGCGACGGCAAGCCGTCGAACGGCCGTGGCGGCCCCCGCGCGGGTGGCCGTACCGACGGGCCGAAGCGCGGTGGCGGCAGCGACCGCAAGGGTGGTTACTCCAAGGACCGCGGCGGTAAGCCGCAGCAGCGACGCTTCGACGAGCCGCGCGAGGAGCGTACGGCTGACCAGCGCGCCTACGACGGTCCGGTGCTCCCTGAAGACGTGACCGGCAAGGAGCTGGATCGAGCGATCTCGGCCCAGTTGCGCGGTCTGCCCGAGAAGCTCGCTGCTCGGATCGCCCGCCACCTGGTGGCGGCCGACATGTACATCGAGTCCGACCCGGAGCTCGCCTACCAGCACGCCAAGGCCGCCAAGTCGCGTACGCAGCGGATCGCTGTGATTCGCGAGGCGCTGGGCGAGGCCGCCTACGCCGCTGGTCACTACTCCGAGGCGCTCGCCGAGCTGCGTGCTGCGAAGCGCATGAACGGCGCCACGGCCTACCTGCCGATCATGGCCGACTGCCACCGTGCGCTGGGTCAGCCGGAGCAGGCGATCAAGCTGGCGCACAGCCCGTCGGTGGTGAACTTCGAGGCTCCGGCCAAGGCCGAGATGACGCTTGTCGAGGCCGGTGCCCGTCGCGACATGGGACAGTTCGACGCTGCCCTGCGGATCCTCGAGCTCTCCCCGCTGAACAACAAGAGCCGCGAGCCCTGGGTTGTGCGTCTGCGCTACGCCTACGCCGACACGCTGCAGGAAGCCGGCCGGGACAAGGACGCCCTGACCTGGTTCCACCGCACCTACGCGATCGACTCCGACGAGCTCACCGACGCCGCTGTGCGCGCGGAGACTCTCGAGAAGACGGTCGAGAGGGACTGACAGCCCCGTCCTACGGACTCACCTGTCGACCCAGTGGCGACCGACATCGTCGGTCGCCACTGGCCGTTTTGCCTCGATACTGGAGATCCGGGCTCGCGTAGGTAAGAATGGTGTGTAACAACTACACAGCAAACCGGATTCATGTGATCCACCGAAGAGTTTCCTTCACGCATCATCGAGCCCGCTGGGGAAGGCGTAGCTCGCGCCGCAACGAAGGAGATATTCGGTGACCACTCAGATCAAGGACCCGAGCGCCTCGCGTGATAACGCCCGAGGCGTTGTGTTCGTGCACTCAGCTCCCTCCGCGCTCTGCCCCCACATCGAGTGGGCCGTCGCGGGGGTTCTTGGCGTGCCGGTGAGCCTGGACTGGACACCGCAGCCCGCGCAGGCCGGCACCTACCGTGCCGAGCTCTTCTGGTCGGGCGCGGTCGGTTCGGCGGCGGCGATCGCCTCGGCGCTGAAGGGGTGGACCCACCTGCGCTTCGAGGTGACCGAGGACGGCACGCCGACCTCCGAGGGCGGCCGTTACTCGTTCACCCCCGACCTCGGTGTCTTTCACGCCGTGACCGGGCTCCACGGCGACATCATGATCCCCGAGGATCGTCTCAAGGCCGCCGTCGTGAAGGCTGCGAACGGCGACACCACGCTCGAGCTCGAGGTGGACAAGCTCGTCGGCAAGCCCTGGGACGACGAGCTCGAGACCTTCCGGCACGCGGGTGAGGGTGCGCCCGTCCGCTGGCTGCACCAGGTCGTCTGAGCGAGACCCTGTCGGCCGCAGAGCACGGCCGTCACAGACAACGCCGAGTCGGCGCGTTATAACGCGCCGACTCGGCGTTGTTTTCGGTCAGAGGGGGATGTTGCCGTGGTTGCCGCGGCGTACGCCGACGGTCTGGATCGCGTCCTCGAAAGCGGCAGCGATCGCGCTGCGGGTGGCGGAGGGTTCGATCACCTCGTCGACGACACCGATCTCGACGGCCCTGTCGACGCCGCCGGCGAGCCGCTCGTGCTCGGCGGCCAGCTCGGCCTCGACCTGGGGACGGAGATCGGGGGCGACCTCGGCCAGCTTGCGACGGTGCAGGATGCGAATGGCAGCGACAGGCCCCATCACGGCGACCTCCGCGCCCGGCCACGCGAACACCTTGGTCGCACCGAGCGAGCGGGCGTTCATCGCGATGTAGGCGCCGCCGTAGGTCTTTCTGGTCACCAGCGTGACCCGCGGGACGACGCACTCGCCGAAGGCGTGCAACAGTTTTGCTCCGCGGCGTACGACGCCGTCCCACTCCTGGCCGACGCCCGGGAGGTAGCCGGGCACGTCGACGAGCACGATCAGCGGAACTCCGAGGGAGTCGCAGAGGCGTACGAAGCGGGACGCCTTCTCGGCGGAGAGCGAGTCGAGACATCCACCGAGACGCAGCGGGTTGTTGGCGACGACGCCGACGGTGCGGCCGCCGAAGCGGCCCAGGGCCGTGACGATGTTGGGTGCCCAGCGTGCGTGCAGCTCCTGGGTGGTGCCCTCGTCGAGCACGCTCTCGACGAGCGGGTGCACGTCGTAGGCGCGCTTCTTCGACTCGGGGAGCTGCTCGGCAAGATCCCTGTCGTCGACAGCGGAGACGTCGAGGCCGCCCTGGGAGCCGAGGAGCGAGGCGACGGTGCGGGCCTTGTCGAGCGCTTCACGCTCGGACTTGGTCAGGATGTGCACGACGCCGGAGCGGCGGCCGTGCGGCTCAGGGCCGCCCAGACGCAGCATGTCGACGTCTTCGCCGGTCACGGAGCGTACGACGTCGGGGCCGGTGACGAAGATGCGGCCCTCGGGCCCGAGGATGACGACGTCGGTGAGCGCGGGGCCGTAGGCCGCGCCTCCGGCGGCCGGCCCCAGGACCACGGAGATCTGCGGGATCTTGCCGCTCGCCTGGGTCATCACGTGGAAGATGCGGCCGACGGCGTGCAGGGAGAGCACGCCCTCCGCGAGCCGGGCGCCGCCGGAGTGCCACAGGCCGATGATCGGGATGCCGTCGGTCATCGCACGGTGATAGGCATCGACGACCACGCGGCAGCCGAGGTCGCCCATCGCGCCGCCCATGACGGTGGCGTCGGAGCAGAACGCGACCGCTCGGGTGCCGTTCACCTCGCCGACGGCCGCCAGCATGCCAGAGTCGTCGTCGGGGGAGATCAGCTCGACGGTGCCGTCGTCGAAGAGTGCCTTCAGACGCGTGACGGGGTTGCGAGGATCCTGGTCGCGGGGAAGCTTCTGCTTCTTCGCGGGGGTAGGTGCGGGGGTGGTGGTGACGGTCATCAGAAGCTCCCGAAGGCGACGGCGACGTTGGCGCCACCGAAGCCGAAGGAGTTGTTGAGGGCCGCGATGTCACCGGAGGGCAGGTCGCGTGCCTTGGTGGCGATGTCGAGCTCGACCGCGGGGTCGAGGTTGTCGAGGTTGATGGTCGGGGGCGACTGGCGGTGCTGGATCGCCAGCACGGTCGCGACCGACTCGAGAGCGCCGGCGCCACCCAGGAGGTGGCCGGTCATCGACTTCGTCGAGGTGACCACGACGTCGGAGACGTGGGCGCCGAGGGTGGCATGGAGCATCAGGCCTTCGGCGATGTCGCCCTGCGGGGTCGAGGTCGCGTGCGCGTTGACGTGCACGATCGAGCTCGGGTCGACGTCGCCGTCCTCGAGAGCACGCTTGATCGCGCGGCTGCCGCCACGGCCCTCGGGGTCGGGCTGAGCGATGTCGTGGGCGTCGGCGGTGACGGCGGCGCCGAGCACCTCGGCGTAGATCCGCGCGCCGCGGGCCTGGGCGTGCTCGAGCTTCTCCAGCACGAGAACCCCGGCGCCCTCGCCGAGGACGAAGCCGTCGCGGTCGGTGTCCCACGGGCGGCTGACCGTGGTGGGGTCACCGCCGTCGGCGCCGGAGGCGGTCTTGGACAGAGCCATCATGTTGGCGAACGCGGCGATCGGCAGCGGGTGGATCGCCGCCTCGGTGCCACCGGCCAGCATCACGTCGGCACGGCCCAGGCGGATCTGGTCGGCGGCCAGGGCGATCGCCTCGGATCCCGAGGCGCAGGCCGAGACGGGAGTCTGGGCGCCTGCGCGTGCGCCATAGGCCAAGGAGATGTTGGCGGCCGAGGCGTTGGCCATCAGCATCGGGACGGCCAGCGGGCTGACGCGTCGGGGCCCCTTCTGCAGGAGCGTGGCGTAGTTGTCGAGCAGGGTCGTGATGCCGCCGATGCCGGTGGCCAGCGCGACTCCGAGACGCTCGCCGTCGAGTCCGGCGTCGGTGGCGGTGCCCTCGAAGCCGGCGTCTTTCCAGGCCTCGGCGGCCGAGATGACGGCGAACTGGGCGGAGCGGTCCAGGCGCCGGGCCTTGACCCGCTCCAGGATCTCGGACGGATCGACGGCGGCACGGCCGGCGATGCGTACGGGAAGATCGGCGGCCCACTCATCGGTGAGCTCGCGGATGCCGGAGCGACCGGCGATCAGGGCATCCCAGGTGGCGGGGACGTCTGCGCCGACCGGGTTGATGGTGCCCAGTCCGGTGACGACGACTCGGGTGCGGCTGCTCATGTGGTCTCCGTGTGGGGTGGGTTGGTGCGCTGTTGGGGCCGGTGGATGAGGTCAAGCAGGTCCGGCGGCCCGACCTGGGAGGGTTGGCCGAGCCGCCGGGGGCACATCAGGCGTTCGCGGACGCCTTCTCGATGAAGCTCACTGCGTCACCGACGGTCTTGAGGTTCTTGACCTGGTCGTCAGGGATGGATACGCCGAACTTCTCCTCGGCGGCGACGACGACCTCAACCATCGACAGCGAGTCGACGTCGAGATCGTCGACGAAAGACTTGTCGAGCTGTACGTCGGCGGCGTCGATGCCGGCGACCTCGTTGACGATGTCGGCGAGGTCGGAGCGGATCTCTTCGGTGGTGGCCATGTGGTGCTTCCTCTCGGATTTCTGTGTGATGAAACTGGTGGTGCTCGGGAACTAGGGGACGACGACGACCTGGGCCGCGTAGACCAGGCCGGCGCCGAAGGCGATGAGCAGTGCGGTCTCGCCGGACTTCGCCTGCCCCTCGTCGATCATCCGCTCGAGGGCGAGCGGGACCGAGGCGGCCGAGGTGTTGCCCATCGTCGCGATGTCACGGGCGATCTTGACCGACTCCGGGAGCTTCATGGAGCGGGCGAGAGCGTCGACGATGCGCATGTTGGCCTGGTGAGGCACGAAGCAGTCGAGCTCGTCTGCGGTGATGCCGGCCTTCTCGAGCGCCTCGTTGCCGACCTTGGCCATCGAGTAGGCGGCCCAACGGAAGACCGGGTTGCCCTGCATCCTCAGCCAAGGGGTCTCCTTGGCCTCGATCGCGTCGAACCAGTCGGCCGTCTGGATGTGGTCGGCCTTGTCGCCCGAGGAACCCCACACGACCGGGCCGATACCGGGCTCCTCGCTCGGCCCGACCACGGCCGCGCCCGCGCCGTCGGCGAAGATGAACGCCGTGCCGCGGTCGTGCGGGTCGGTGATGTCGAGGAGACGCTCGACGCCGATGACGAGGACATGGTGGGCGCTGCCGCCGCGGATGAGGTCGTTGGCCATGGTGACGCCGTGGCAGAAGCCTGCGCAGGCCGCCGAGATGTCGAAGGCGGCCGGGTGGTCGGCTCCGAGCTCGTCGGCGATCAGCGCGGCGACCGCAGGGGTCTGGCGCATGTGGCTCACGGTGGCGACGATGATGCAGTCGACCTGGTCGATGCCGATGCCGGCGTGCTCGAGCGCCTTCCGGCTGGCTGCGACCGACATCATCTGGACGGTCTCGTCCTCGCTCGCGCGCCGGCGCTCGCTGATGCCGGAGCGGGTGCGGATCCACTCGTCCGAGGAGTCGATGAGGTCGACGATCTCGCTGTTGGGCACCACTCTGCGCGGGCGGTAGCCGCCGACACCGAGGATGCGAGCGTGCGGTGAGCCGGTGGGAGGAGTGATCACGAGTGCTGCGCTCCCTGGGGGTGCAGGCGCAACAGTGGCTGCCCCGGGGAGACGAGGTCGCCGTCCTCGACGAGCCATTCGATGATCTCTCCGCCGTGGGCTGCGGTGATCGCGATGGTGTCGCGAAGGCTGGCCACGCCGCCGATCTCGGTGCCGGCGCTGAGCACCTCGAGCCCGGCGACGGCCTCGGAGAGCTTGAAGGTGCCTTTGGCGGGGGAGACGACCATGCGCCAGGTCGGTGTGGTCTCGATCGGGTTGGCCTCGCCGTGCTTCTCGACGAACGCGCGGGCGTCGTCGAGCTGGTCGGGCGTCTTGAGGGCGAAGGTCTCCACGCCCTTCAGTGCGCGCTTCGCGATGCCGGTGAGGGTGCCGGCTGGAGGCATCTCCAAGATGCCGGTGACACCGATGTCGGACATGGTCTCCAGACACAGGTCCCAGCGCACCGGGTTGGCGATCTGGCCGACGATCCGGGCGAGCGCCTTGGCGCCGTCGTGGACGATCTGGCCGTCCTTGTTGCTGATCAGGCGCGTACGCGGATCGTGGGTCGACACGCTCCGAGCCAGCCGGGCGAGGTGGCCCACGGCGGGCTCCATGTGTTGGGTGTGGAAGGCGCCGGCGACGCTGAGCGGCATCAGCCGGGCCTTCGCCGGCGGGTCGGCGGCGAAGGCCTCGAGCTGCTCGAGCGTGCCTGCGGCGACGATCTGGCCGGGGCCGTTGTCGTTGGCAGCGGTGAGCCCGTGCTTCTCGAGAGAGGCGAGCACCTCCTCGCGGGAGCCGCCGAGGATCGCGGTCATGCCTGTCGGTGTCTTGGCGGCGGCCTCGGCCATCGCCTTGCCGCGCTCACGCACGAGCACCATCGCCTGCTCGGCGCTGATCGCGCGGGCGCCCGCGGCGGCGGTGATCTCACCGACGCTGTGTCCGGCGACGGCGCCGATCTTCGAGAACGCGTCGGCCGGCTGTGGGAAGAGCTCCAGCGCTGCGACCAATCCGGTGGCGACCAGCAGGGGCTGGGCGATCTCGGTGGCGCGGATCGTGTCCGCGTCGGCGTTGGTGCCGTAGTCGATCAGGTCGATGCCTGCGACGGTCGAGAGCCACTCCATCCGAGCGGCAAATGCGGGGTCTTCCAACCACGGGGTGAGGAAGCCTGGTGTCTGAGCACCTTGTCCTGGGGCGACAATGATGAGCACGGGAACGATGGTGCCGTGAGGAGGGCCTCTGCAGCAGCGTTTTCGGCAACGAATATCTGTCAGGCATTCTTGTAGAAGTCCTACAAACGATGCCCCTGCCGGGTCTGCGCGCTGGGCGCCCTCGCTCCTTCGCTTGGCTAGTGGTCCTGCTGGCGTCCCAGGATGAGGGCGACCTGCAGGGCGAGGGCGTCGCGGGAGTCGGTCGGCACGAACCCGGTGAGCTCGGCGACCTGCTTGAGGCGGTAGCGCACGGTGTTGGGGTGGACGAACAGGGCTCGGCCGGTCGCCTCGAGCCCACCGCCGGCGGCGAAGTAGGCAGCCAGCGTCTCGATCAGGGTGCTGCGAGCCTCCACCAGCGGTTGGTAGAGATGCTCGATCAGGTAGCGATGCGCCCAGACGTCGCCGGCCAGCGCGCGCTCGGGCAGGAACGACTGGCTCCGGGCGGGGCGGGGCGCGTCGGGCCAGCCCGGCGCGGCCCGGTAGGCCGAGAGCGCTGCCCGGGCGGACTCGGCAGCGGTCGCCAGCCCGGCGGCCATCGGGCCGACCACGACGGGGCCGTCGGCGAAGAGGTCGGCGAAGCGGCCGGCGGCCTCCAACGGGTCGTCGATCCCGCCGAGCAGGGCCACGAGCCGGTCTCCCTGCACCGCGCACAAGGTGTGCAGATCGTGGGCACGCGCGCGGCGGCGCACCTCCTCCATGGCGGCATCGAGACCGACGCCGTCGGGGGCGTGGCCGAGCACCGCGCACAGCTGTAGATCAGCGTCCCAGCCGAGTGCGCTGGCCCGGGAGAGGACGACCTCGTCGGTCTCGGCGCGCAGGACGGCGTCGACGACGAGCGCCTCGAGTCGCGCGTCCCAGGCGCCACGCTGCTCGGCCGCCCGCGCGTAGACCTCGGCGGTGGCGAAGGCGACCTCGCGGGCATAGCGGCCGATCGCCTCGTGGACGTCGGCCGCGTCCTCGGGTCCGAGCAGGTGGTCGATGTTGGACTCGACCACCTCGATCGAGAGACGCACCAGATCGACGGTCTGCTGGAGCGTGATGAGGCCGGTCAGTGCGCGCGGCGCGACGCCGAACATCGATGCGGCCAGGTCGGGCTTGGCGGTGTCGGCGGCCGCGCCACCGGCGTACCAGCCGACGAACTCCTTGATGCCGGCCTGCACGATCATGCCGACCAGCGACCGGTTCTTCGCGGAGAGATCCTTGAACCACGGCATCGCGTCGTCCATCCGCGACGTCGCCGCGGTCGCCAGTCGGCCGGTCGCGCGACGTAGCGCCTGCGCGGTGCGCTGGCGTGTGGGAGGGATCGCTGCGGTCACGTCGTCCATTCTTGCGCTTGGTGCATCTGATGACATGCCGAGTCGGCGCATCCGACCCCTCTGGCTCGCTTCGCTTCGCCAGACACGGGGTCAGATGCGCCGACTCGGCGCCACGAGCTCAGGCGTCGCCACCCTCCTGCACGATGCCCTTGGTGGCGGTCGGGTCGTCGATGCGGTAGGCGTCGAAGGCCTTCTTCACCACGGAGGCGTCGATCTCGCCGGCCTCGGCCAGAGCCTGGAGGGCCTGGACGACGACCGACTCGGCGTCGATCTGGAAGAAGCGACGCGCGGCCGGACGGGTGTCGGCGAAGCCGAAGCCGTCGGCCCCGAGGACCCGGTAGTCGTCGGGCACCCATCGGGCGATCTGCAGCGGGACGGCCCGCATGTAGTCGGAGACCGCGATGACGGGGCCGTTGGACGGCGAGAGCTTCCCGGTGACGTACGGGGTGCGCGGCGTCTCGCCCGGGTGGTTGAGGCTCCACTGCTCGGCGTCGACGGCGTCGCGGGCCAGCTCGTTCCACGAGGTGACCGACCAGGTGTCGGCGTTGACGCCCCAGTCGTCCTTGAGGAGACGCGCCGCCTCCTCGACCCACGGGAAGCCGACGCCGGAGGCCAGCAGGCGCACCCGCGGACCCTCGCCCTCGGCGGTCGAGACCTGGTGGATGCCCTTCAGGATGCCCTCGACGTCGACGGCCGCGGGCTCCTTGGGCTGGCTGACCGGCTCGTTGTAGACGGTCAGGTAGAAGATCACGTTCTCGCCGTGCGGGTGCTCCTCGGAGGTGCCGTACATCCGCTCGAGGCCGCTCTGCATGATGTGGGAGACCTCGTAGGCGAACGCCGGGTCGTAGTGCACGACCGCCGGGTTGGTCGCCGCCAGCAGCGGGGAGTGACCGTCGGCGTGCTGGAGACCCTCACCGGTCAGCGTGGTGCGACCGGCGGTGGCACCGATCAGGAAGCCGCGGCCCATCATGTCGGCCATCGCCCAGATCGAGTCGCCCGTACGCTGGAAGCCGAACATCGAGTAGAAGATGTAGAACGGGATCATCGGCTCGCCGTGGGTGGAGTAGGCCGTGCCGGCGGCGGTCGCCGAAGCCATCGCGCCTGCCTCGGAGATGCCCTCGTGGAGCAGCTGGCCCTGCGTGGACTCCTTGTAGGAGAGCAACAACTTCCGGTCGACGGACTCGTACTGCTGGCCGCCCGGGTTGTAGACCTTTGCGCTCGGGAACATCGCGTCCATGCCGAAGGTGCGGTACTCGTCGGGCGCGATCGGGACGATGCGCTTGCCGATCTCCGGGTCACGCATCCAGTCCTTGAGCAGCCGCACGGTCGCCATCGTGGAGGCGATCTTGTTCTTCCCGGAGCCCTGCTTGAGCTCGGAGTAGACCTTGTCGCCCGGCAGCGTGAGCGGCTTGAAGTCGACCCGGCGCTGGGGGAGCGGACCACCGAGCTGCTTGCGGCGCTCCATCATGTATTCGATCTCGGCCGACTCCGGACCCGGGTTGAAGAACGGGGCCGCGCCGGTCTGCTCGTAGGTCGCCTCGAGCTCCTTGTCGGAGATCGGCAGCAGCAGACGGTCGCGGAACTTCTTCAGGTCCGGCATCGTCAGCTTCTTCATCTGGTGGGTGGCGTTCTTGCCCTCCAGTGCATCGATCGTCCAGCCCTTGATCGTGTGGGCCAGGATGACGGTCGGCTGACCGACGGTCTTCGTGGCCGCGTCGAAGGCGGCGTAGACCTTGCGGTAGTCGTGGCCACCGCGGGGGAGCTTGCGGATCTGCTCGTCGCTCATCTGCTCGACCATCTTGCGCAGGCGCGGGTCGGAGCCGAAGAAGTTCTCCCGGACGTACGCACCGGTCTCGACCGAGTAGGTCTGGAACTGGCCGTCGGGGGTGGAGTTCATCTTGTTGACGAGGGTGCCGTCGACGTCCTTGGCGAGGAGCTGGTCCCACTCGCGGCCCCAGATGACCTTGATGACGTTCCAGCCGGCGCCACGGAAGTTGGACTCCAGCTCCTGGATGACCTTGCCGTTGCCGGTCACCGGGCCGTCGAGCTGCTGCAGGTTGCAGTTGATCACCCAGACCAGGTTGTCGAGCTCCTCGCGGGCGGCCACACGGATGGCGCCGAGCGACTCGGGCTCACCCATCTCGCCGTCGCCGAGGAAGGCCCACACCCGCTGGTCGGAGGTGTCCTTGACGCCGCGGTTCTGCAGATAGCGGTTGAACCGCGCCTGGTAGATCGAGTTGATCCCGGTCAGACCCATCGAGACCGTGGGGAACTCCCAGAAGTCGGGCATCAGACGAGGGTGCGGGTAGGAGGAGAGGCCCTGGCCGACGCCGTGCTGCACCTCCTGGCGGAAGCGGAACAGCTGCTCCTCGCTGAGGCGGCCCTCGAGGAAGGCGCGGGCGTAGATGCCGGGGGAGGCGTGGCCCTGGATGAAGATCTGGTCGCCGCCGCCGGGAGCGTCGCGGCCACGGAAGAAGTGGTTGAAGCCGACCTCGTAGAGGCTCGCCGAGGACTGGTAGGTGGCGATGTGGCCGCCCACCTCGAGGCCCTTGCGGTTCGCGGAGGAGACCATGACGGCGGCGTTCCAGCGGATGAAGGCGCGGATGCGTCGCTCGGTGTCCTCATCGCCCGGGAACCACGGCTCGCGGTCGGAGGGGATGGTGTTGATGTAGTCGGTGCTGCGCAGCGCCGGCACGCCGACGGACTGCTCGCGGGCGCGCTCCAGCAGGCGCAGCATGACGTAGCGGGCACGATCGCGCCCGCTCGACTCGAGCATCGCGTCGAACGAGCCGAGCCACTCGCTTGTCTCTTCAGGATCGATGTCCGGAAGCTGGGTCGGTAGACCCTCGTGGATAACGGTCGGCTGGGCGGGGGTAGGGCCCTGCGGACCACCAGGCGTCTCGGTGGATTCTTCGGTCACGTACTCAATGTTCGCACGCGGTTCCAGGGCCTGGGGCAACCGCGGTCGGTTACCCACGAGTAACGGTTTGCCCAGGTCATCCCGTAAGAATCACCCGTACGCCGCGCTGCTAATGTGCGCGCGTGACTGGTCTCGATGGCAATGGTGTCGATGATGTCCTGGTGGTCGGTGAGGCGCTGGTGGACGTGGTCACCACCGCTGATGGGGAGACCCAGGAGCACCCCGGTGGGAGCGGCGCCAACGTCGCTGTGGCACTGGGGCGACTGGGTCGCCCGGTGCGGTATGTCGCCTCCTTCGCCGACGACGCCCGGGGGCAGGCGCTCGCCGCGCACCTCGACGACTCCGGGGTGCGGATGGCCTGCGACCCGCACGTGCTGGCCCGCACCTCCACGGCGCAGGCCACGATCGGGTCCGACGGCTCGGCGACCTACGTCTTCGACCTCGAGTGGCGCCTGGGCGAGATCGCGGTGGGCGCTCCTCGGTTCGTGCACATCGGGTCGCTCGCGCCGGTGCTCTCGCCCGGAGCCGAGAGCGTCTTCGCGCTCCTCGACGGGCTCCCCGAGCAGACCCGCGTGCTCTACGACATCAACATGCGGCCCTCGCTGACCGGCACCGGTGCCGACGTCGTGGCCAGCATCGAGCGGGCCGTGACCTACGCCGACGTGGTCAAGGCGAGCGACGAGGATCTCGACACGCTCTACCCGGGAGTCGACCTCGACGAGGCCGCGGCGCGGCTGCTCGGCTTCGGTGCCGGCGCGGTCGCGGTGACCCGCGGCGGCGAGGGAGCCAGCTGGTTCACCGCCGAGGGCCGCGTCGACGTCGGTGCCGAGCCGGTGACCGTCGTGGACACCATCGGCGCCGGCGACACGTTCTCGGCAGGCCTGGTCGACGCGTTGTGGGACGACTTCGGTCGTGACCCCGCCGAGGTGCTCGCCCACGGCGTCAAGGCCGCGGCGATCACCGTCTCGCGGGCGGGCGCCAACCCGCCGACCCGCGCCGAGCTGCCCTAGCCTGCGAGCGGTTCGGAGAGCCGCTCGGCGAGCGTACGCCCCAGCCACGCCGAGGAGCGGACGGCGCTGCCGCACCCGGCCACCAGCAGACCCGGCTCGGGCTCGTCGAGCACGAGCTTCTTCTGGGCGATGTCGACGCCCCACAGGATCTGCTCCGTCTTGGCCTCACGGAGCCAGGGCAGCGCGGTCGCGAGCCCGCGGTCCAGCAGTGTCGCCCAGTAGTCGACCGCGCCGGAGGTGTCGTCGTCCTCGACGATGTCCTCCTGGCCGACTAGGACCCGCAGCCGCCCCTCGACCGACTTCACGAACACGTACCCGAAGCCGTCGCCGACCGGCACGATCGTGTGCGGCATCCCCTCGCGTTCGGGCGGCACCGGGGCGTCGAGCACGAAGAGCTGGCGCTTCTCGAGGTCGACACCGCCGTGCGGGAAGAGCCGCTTGTTGGCGGCGCCCAGGGCGACCAGCACGCGGGCGGCGCGGATCGTGCCGCGCGAGGTCTCGACCAGGTGGCCCGAGCCCTCGGGGCGTACGCCGTCGACGACCGTGTCGGAGTAGACCTGCACTCCGGCGCCACGAGCCTGCTCGAGCAGGTGGGCGACGAGCTTGGCAGCCGAGATGTTGAGCGCCGGGATGTGCTCGCCGGTGTGGAGCAGGTGGTAGCTGTTCTCGATCGCCGCCAGGTCGACGCCGTCGGCGAGAAGCGAGCGCACGAGATCAGCGGTCTCGGCGGTCATCTCGCGCTTGACCGGGTCGCTCCAGGTCCACCGGACGCTGCCACCCGAGTAGCGGTAGGTGGTCACGTGCGAGGTGTCGTCGGCGGGAGCGTCGTCGATCACCACGACCCGCAGCTGCGGTGCGGTGCGAGCCAGGAAGTGGGCCGTCGAGGCGCCGATCGGGCCGCCCCCGCAGATCACCACGTCCGCCTCGGTGGGGAGATCTGTGGGGAGATCGGTGGGCAGGTCGGCGGGCAGGTCGGTCAACGAAGTCCTTCCGGGTGGAACATCAGGCCTGTGCGCGAATATGCGTCCAGCAGGGTATCGGCAGGCGTACGCCTCGCGCTGAGCAACGGGTCGAGGACATCGAGGTGACCGGCCTCGGGCCGCCCCGCGAGCGCACGCCGGGCGGCGGTCAGCACGTCGCGGGCGCCGGCGGCGATCTCCGGGTCGGCGAAGGCGGCGGTGGCTGAGCGCTGGTGCAGGTCGCGGCTGGGCGCGTCGGCGAGGCCCGGAAGGTCGTCGGCGAGGCAGACGCCGAGCGCCAGGGCAGTGCCGGCCAGCAGGAGATCGCGGGAGAGGAAGGCGTCATAGGCCTTGAACTCGATGCGTCCTTCTTCGCGAGGCACCCGTGGTGGGTGCACGAGGAGCGGGTCGGCGCCGGCGGGAGGCGAGGAGACGAAGCACCGCGTCGCCACCCGCCGCCAGGTGCGCTCGTAGGTGCGCTTGCTCGGGCCGCGCCACCGGTGGCCGGCGTGGAAGGGCGAGCTGAAGCTGAACGGCACCATGAACGGGCTGTAGTGCGTCAGCCTCCGGGCCAGGCCGACGACCTGGTCGGCGCCGAGCCCGGGGAAGGAGAGGTTGATGTCGGGCCCGTAGCTCAGGTTGGAGACCTCGGCGTGGTCGTACTCACGATGCTCGGCCCGCATCGCCTGCTCCCACTCGTTGAGCGGTGGGTCCATGACGTACGCCTCGCGGACCGGGTTGAAGCCGACGATGCCCAGTCGCAGGCCCAGCGGCGCCAGGCGCCCGGAGACCTCGGCCTGCAGCTCGATCAGCCGGTCGGTGGCCTCGGTCGTGCTCGAGCAGATCGGGGTGCGGATCTCCAGGCCCTTGACCAGCATGGAGGTGAAGGTGCCTTCGGGGTCGAACCGCTCGTCTCCTTCGAGATACCAGTAGCCGCCCTTGATGCCGAGGTCGCCGCGCACGAGCTCCGGGTCGGCGGCGCCCGGGCCGTCGGCGAGCGCCTGCTGCAGGGTCTCGAAGTCGAGATCGGCGAAGTCGTGGAAGGTGGCGGTGGCGTGAGAGGTGTCCGTGCCACCGGGGGAGGGCAGGGTCACCAGGGCATACTCGAACTCGAGCCCGGCGGAGTAGAGCACCCGGTAACCCTAGGGGAGCGCGCGTGGCCACCACAGGGTTTCTTGGTAATTAGGTTAGGCTCCCCTTCATGTTTCGCGCGGTGAAGCCGGAGACCAAGCCGGAGACGCGGGTCGAGGTGACCTCGACCCAGCGCCTCAGCCCTGGGATGACCCGTGTCCACTTCCGCGCCGACGACCTCTCCGCCTTCGTCGGCAGCGTGTGCACCGACCGCTTCCTGCGCCTGGAGATCCCGCTGGCCGACGGCTCGACGGTGGTGCGCACCTACACGGCGCTCGATCCCTCGATCACCGAGGGCACCTTCGCGATCGACTTCGTGCTCCACGGCGACGCAGGAGCAGCGGGCTGCTGGGCGGCGTCGACGGAGCCCGGGGAGGCGCTCACGGTGCGCGGCCCCGGCGGGACGTACGCTCCCGACCCGACCGCCGACTGGCACCTGCTCGTCGGCGACGAGTCCGGGCTGCCGGCGATCCGGGCGGCCTTGGCCGCGCTGCCGGCCGACGCGCGTGGACATGCGGTGATCGAGGTGCGCTCCGACGATCACCGGCAGCCGCTGGCGGCGCCGGCCGGGGTCGAGGTGCGCTGGGTCGATGCCATCTTCGACCCGCCGTTGGACGATGTGGTGCGCGAGCTGCCGTGGCTGCTGGGCCGGGTGCATGCGTTCGTGCACGGCGAGGCCGGTATGACGATGCGTCGCATCCGCCCCTACCTCCTGCGCGAGCGCGGGATGCCTCGCGGTGACCTGTCGATCTCCGGCTACTGGCGCCGAGGCAACAGCGAAGACGCCTTCCGATCCTGGAAGCGTGCCCAGGCGTCAGCCCGCCCGGCGGCGTACGCAGCGGGCTGAGGCCTCACGACCGCCCGGGCGGCACGATCTCGACCGGCCCGCGGGCGCGTGCCTGCACCCACGCTCGGTGGAAGCTGCTGCCGGGGGCGATCTCGGCACGCCGCTCGGGTGCACGGGCGATGTCGACCGGGCACTCCAGCCGTTGCCGTGCGACCGGTGCGGGGCGGGCGCCCCGATGACGACGGACAGCCTCCGCGAGCGCCTCGGCGACGGGCTTGCGCTGATGGTCGACCGTGAAGAGGCCGAGGTCGTACTCCCGCTCGGGGAAGTCGGCCAGCGAGCGGTCCAGGTCGTGGGAGCACCACCAGGTGATGCCGAACAGCGCCGGGTTCTGGGCGACGTGGTCGATGGTGCCGGTGACGAACTCACGCACGCTCTCCAGGCCGACCTCGGGCAGGGGCGCCCCGATCTCCTGCAGCCAGACCCCGCGCCCCGGCGCGGCGGCGTACGCAGCGGCCAGCTCGACCAGGTAGTCGGCATGGGTCAGCGTGGCCGGCCCGAGCGGCGCGTCGATCGCGCCGACGCCGTTGAAGACCCAGGAGTGCACGGTCGAGAGATCGCCGAGCGTGGTGACGTCGGCGGGCCCGAAGGGATGGTCGGGCGCGTAGAAGGCGTCGTCGAAGAGCGAGTGGAGGCAGTGCAGGCCGGGGGCCGCCTCGCGAGCGGTCTCGAGGAGCTCCTCGGCCCAGGAGCGGGAGTCGGCGATCGTGGTCGGGTTGGAGGGCCACAGGTTGTTGACCTCGTTGCCGAGGGTCAGCGCGAAGACGTTGTCACGGGTGGCGACCGCTGTGGCGAGGGTGTGGACGTAGGTGCGCAGACCCTCACGCACCTTCGGGTCGGTGAAGAGCGAGCGCTGATGGTGGGTGAGCACCCACGAGGGCAGGAAGTCGAAGCTCGACAGGTGGCCCTGGACCAGATCGACACAGACCTCGAGCCCACGGGCGGCGGCCAGGTCGATGGTGGTCAGCACGTCGTCGACCGCGGCCGAGCGGATCAGCGTGCGGTTGGGCTGGATCCACGGCCAGACCGGGAAGATGCGTACATGGTCGAGACCGAGCCCGGCCAGGTCGTCGAAGTCGCGGGCGACCTCGTCGGCGTCGAAGTCGAGCCAGGAGTAGAACCAGCCCGACGAGGGCACGTGGTTGGCGCCGAAGCGCAACGGCGCCTGGGCGGTGGTCGAAGGCGTGGGGAAGGCGGGCACCCGCGCAATCTAAACCGTTTCAGTAAAACTGGCAATCGATGATCGGAGCTCAGCGGTCGGCGGGCGGGTGGGTGCTCTCCCGGGGCACGAGCACCGGGGTGCTCGACTTGTGGCGCAGCGTCAACGTCGGGTCGGCGATCAGGCGGATCAGCTCGCGGGCGGCCTCGGCGGCCCAGCCCTGGGTGTCGCGTGTCAGAGCGGTGAGCGCGGGGTGCGTCAGTCGGGCCAGGAGGGAGTCGTCGAAGGAGAGGATCGAGAGGTCCTGTGGCACCCGCACGCCCATCTCCAGGGCCACGCCCAGGCCGGCGACGGCCATCACGTCGCTGTCGTAGACGATCGCGGTCGGACGCTCGCGCCTGGACAGGACGCGACGGGTGATCACGGCACCCTCCGAGTCGCTGTAGTCGGTCGGGATCGAGGTGACCTCGGCCAGCTCATGGCGTGCCTTGGCCTCGGCGAGCACCTTCATCCGGCGCTGGGTGTGCAGGAACTGGGGCATGCCGGCGACGTGGACGACGCGACGGTGGCCGAGGGCGGCGAGATAGTCGACCGCCTCGTGCATGGCCTCGCGGTCGTCGGCCCAGGTGAAGCTCAGTGACGTGTTCTCCAGCGGCCCGCCCATCACCATCACGGGAACGCCGAGTCGTTCGAGCTCAGGGATCCGGGGATCCTCGGCGAGTGGGTCGAGCAGCACGAAACCATCGACCCGCTGCTCCGCGGACCAGGTGCGGTAAGCATCCATCTCGGACTCCGTGTCCCCGACCACGAGCAGCTGGAGGGCGGTGCCGTCCTCGGCCAGGCCGGCCTGCAGGCCGGACACGACCTGCCCGAAGAACGGCTCGACCCCCAGCGTCAGTGCAGGGCGGGACAGGATCAGGCCGACCGCTCCGGCCCGGGACTTGCCGAGCGACCTCGCCGCGCGATGGGGGCGCCAGTTCATCTCGTCGGCTACGGCGAGGATGCGACGCCGGGTCTCCTCGCTGACCCCCGGCCGTCCGTTGAGCGCGAACGAGACGGCGCCCTTGGAGACGCCGGATCGCTGTGCGATGTCGGCGATCGTGGGTCGTGTCATCCGTAGTCCTTCCTCGGCGTAGATCAGGAACATCCTGTCGATGAGCAAGATGTGGCGTCCCTCACAAGGATGCCTTGACGGCGAACCTGGTTCGGTGAATAGTACGGGCACAACTTAACCGCTTTATTCAGGTTATCAACAGGGAGTGGAAGATGAGCGCACGTCGGTTGGCAGGAGTCGCCGCGGGGCTGGCCATGGGCGTCACCGCGTTGACGGGTTGCGGGGCCGGCGACGAGCCGTCCGCGAGTGACCTGGACGGCAAGGTCGAGGGCAAGGTCTCGATCCAGACCTGGGCGCTGAAGCCGAAGTTCACCGACTACGTCGAGGGTGTCATCGCCGCCTTCGAGAAGGAGCACCCCGACGTAGAGGTGACCTGGCTCGACCAGCCCGGCGACGGCTACGACCAGAAGGTGCTCACCCAGGCGTCCTCCGGCGACCTTCCCGATGTCACCAACCTGCCCCCGGACTTCGCTCTCCCGCTCGCTGAGCAGGAGCAGCTCCTCGACCTCGAGAAGACCGACGTCGACCTGGAGGAGACGTTCGTCGAGGGCGGCCTGCAGGGCTACCGGTACGACGGGATCGACGGCACCTACGGCTACCCGTGGTACCTCGGCACCGACGTGAACTACTGGAACAAGGACATGCTCGCCAAGAACGGCCTCGACCCGGAGAACCTGCCGACCGACCTCGACTCGCTGATCGCACAGGCCACGACGCTGAAGGAGAAGTCCGGCGGCAAGGCCTACCTGATGACCCGCAAGCCCGGGCTCAACGATCTGCAGCAGGCCGACGTCCCGATCTTCAACGATGAGGGCACCGAGCTGACCTTCAACACCCCCGAGGCCGTCGAGCTCGTGCAGAAGTACGCCGACGCGTACGCGGACAACCTGCTGCCCAAGGACATCCTCACCGACAGCTTCCAGGGCAACGCGGAGCTCTACAACCAGGAGAAGGCGGCCTGGACGACGGGCAGCTCCAACATCTCCGGCCTCGAGGAGGCCAACCCGGCTCTCGCCAAGGGCACCGAGATCTCGGCCGCCTTCGGCGACGGCCCGCTGTACGTCCAGGGCCTCTCGGTCAACGCCAACAGCAAGAATCTCGCCGCCGCGAACGCGCTGGCCCAGTTCGTGACCAACCCCGACAACCAGCGTGAGTTCGCCAAGCTGGCCCCGGGCGTCTACCCGAGCACGATCGCCTCGCAGGAGGACCCCTACTTCACCGAGGACGACGGCTCCGTCGCCGCCGAGGCGAAGGTCACCGGCCTGAAGACGTTGACGACCGCCATCCCGAACAACCCGAAGGTGTCGCCGGCGATGTCGACCATCATCGACCAGCAGATCGCCCTCGCCATCAGCGGTGATGCCACGCCGCAGGAAGCCCTCGACAAGGCCGTCGAGGAGTGCAACAAGCTCCTGGCGCAGTGACCGACACCAAGATGATGAGCAGCCGGGTGCGTGAGCACAAGTGGTTCACGCCCTGGTTGCTCGTCGCGCCCGCGACCCTGTGGCTGTGCGTGTTCAACCTCTACCCGGCGCTGAACACGGTCTACATGGCCTTCACCAACAAGAAGCCGCTCGGCGGAGGAGAGCTCGTCGGGCTCGCAAACTTCGAGCGGATGCTCGACGACGACCAGCTCGTCTACGCGCTCACCAACTCGATCCTCTACATGCTGGTCTGCGTACCCCTGCTCACCATGCTGCCGCTGCTGCTCGCGGTGCTGGTGGAGAAGAAGCTGCCCGGCCTGACCTTCTTCCGGGTCGCCTTCTACACGCCGGTCGTCGCCTCGGCCGTGGTCGTCGCGCTGATCTGGAACTGGATGCTCGACGACCGCGGCGCCATCAACGCGATCCTGCAGGCGCTGAAGGTGGTCCAGGAGCCGCTGCCGTTCCTCACCGACCGCTGGCTGCTGCTGTTCAGCGCGATCAGCCTGACGGTCTGGAAGGGCCTGGGCTACTACATGATCATCTACCTCTCCGCGCTCGGGAACGTCGGCAAGGAGCTGCACGAGGCCGCGGCTGTGGACGGGGCCGGCCCGGTGCGCCGGTTCTGGAGCATCACCGTGCCCGGCGTACGCGGCACGATGCTGCTGATCACGATCCTGATCACCGTCTCCTCGCTGCGGATCTTCTCCGAGCTCTTCGTGATGACCGGTGGCACCGGCGGGCCCGGAGGGCGGGTCAGCTCGGTGGTCATGCTGATCCAGATGTACTCCACGGGCTTCACCGGTCACCTCGGCTATGCCTCCGCACTGAGCCTGCTGCTCTTCGCGCTCACGCTGGTGCCGATGGTGCTCCTGGCCCGCCTCAACAGGAAGGACGCCTGATGTCGGCGCCGCAGATGAAGGTGGCAGCGAAGCAGAGGTCGTACGCCTTCCACCGGATGTCCGCGGGCGAGGTGATCGTGCGCTACGCACTGCTCGCGCTCGTGCTCGTGATCACGATCCTGCCCTTCGTCTGGCAGCTGTCGACGTCGCTGAAGGGGATCGACGAGAACATCTACACGGCCACCCCGCGGTTCATCCCGGAGGACCCGACCTTCGCCAACTACACCAAGGTCGCCGAGGTCGTTCCGGTGGTCGACTACGCGATGAACTCGGTCATCGTGGCGATCCTGGTCGTGGGCGGAAACATCATCGGGGCCACGTTGGCGGGCTACGCCCTGGCGAAGCTGCGCTTCCGCGGCAGCACGCTGGTGCTCGGCGCGCTGCTGGCCACGCTGATCCTGCCGGGCGAGGCGACGATCATCGCCCAGTACGTCACGGTCCGCTCGCTCGGGCTCACCGACACCCTGCTGGGCGTCGCGCTGCCGGGCATGATCGGGATGATCAACGTCCTGCTGATGCGGGCGGCGTTCACCGCGATCCCCGACGAGCTGGAGATGGCGGCCAAGGTCGACGGCGCCAACGCCTGGCAGCGGCTCATCCACGTCAACCTCCCCGGCGTACGCGGCATGCTCAGCGTGATCTGCATCTTCGCGTTCATCGGAGCCTGGGACGACTTCCTGTGGCCGCTGATCGTCTTGACCGACCCGGAGAACCTGACGCTGACCGTCGGTCTGCAGTACCTCTCGGGCACGTTCACCAACAATCCCCGCCTGATCGCGGCAGGCACGATGATCTCGTTCGTCCCGATCGTGATCGTCTTCGCCGTCCTGCAGCGCTACTTCTTCCGCGGGGTCGAGGAAGGGGCGATCAAGGGATGACCGACCTGCAACTGACCGCCGCCGAGATCGCCCGCTTCGAGGAGGAGTCGGCCCGGTTGCTGTCCTTCGCGCGGGGGTCCCGCCACGAGGGCGGTGGCTTCGGGTGGCTCGACGAGAACGGCGCCTTGGACCCCGAGCGGCCGGTCGAGACCTGGATCACCTGCCGGATGACGCACGTCTTCGGGCTCGCGCAGCTGCGCGGCGACGCGTCGGCCGCTGCGTACGTCGACCACGGGGTGGCCGCGCTGACCGGGCTGCTCCACGACGACGTCAACGGCGGCTGGCACTCCGCGGTCTCCCCGGAGACCGGCGAGGTGATCAGCACCGTGAAGGAGGGCTACGCCCATGCCTTCGTGATGCTCGCCGCCACCACCGCGTACGCCGCCGGCCACCCCGGCGCGGAGGCGCTGCTCGATGACGCGCTGGGCGTGATGGAGGAGCAGTTCTGGCGCGAGGACGACGGGCTGATCCTCGACGTGTGGAGCGCCGACTGGGCCTCGTTGGACGGCTATCGCGGGGTCAACACCAACATGCACGCCGTCGAGGCGTTCCTGGCGGCCGCGGAGGTGACCGGCCGCGGGGTCTGGCTCGATCGCGCCGTGCGGATCCTCGAGCGGGTCGTGCACGGCTTCGCGCGCGAGCACGACTGGCGGCTTCCCGAACACTTCTCCTCGTCCTGGTCGGTCGAGCTGGACTACAACATCGACGAGCCGGGGCACCCGTTCCGGCCGTACGGTGTCACGATCGGGCACCTCTTCGAGTGGTCCCGGCTGGCGCTGCACGCTCGCACCCTGCTCGGTCCGCAGGCACCTTCGTGGCTGCTCAAGGATGCTCGCTCGCTGTTCGCCGCGGCGACCGAGCGCGGCTGGGCGGTCGACGGTTCGGACGGTTTCGTCTACACCACCGACTTCGAGGACCGGCCGGTGGTGCGTGAGCGGATGCACTGGGTCGCCGCCGAGGCGGTCGGCGCCGCATGGACGCTCTTTCGCGACACCGGGTCGGCGGAGGCCCTGGCGGACGTACGCCGCTGGTGTGCCTACTGCGAGGAGCATCTGGTCGACCGTGAGAACGGCTCGTGGCACCACGAGCTCGACGCGGGCAACCGGCCCTCGGCCAGGGTCTGGCCGGGCAAACCGGACATCTACCACGCCTATCAGACGGTGATCCTGCCGTTGCTGCCCGCCGGTGCCAGCTTCGCCGGCGCCGCCTCGGCCGGCAGGAGGGGCCGGTCGTGACAGGCCCTCGGGATCCCGTCGCCGCCCGTGCGGGTGTCGGCTACTCGTCGCAGGACGCCTGGTGCCTCGAGGTGCAGCCGGACAGCGGTGAGGTCACGGCAGATCTCCCGCTGACGGCACCGATCGAGGTGGCCGACGGCGACGAGCTGAGGTTCGTCGTGTTCCCCGAGTCGGCAGCCGAGGGCCAGCGGCGATGGGACTCCACGTACGTCTGCCTCGACGCGGTCCTCGACGACGGCCGCCGGCTCAGCGGGATGGGGCTCGTCGACCAGTACGGCCAGGCGCTCACCCCCGAAGCCCAGGGAGATGGCAAGAGGGCCTGGGTGGACCAGTGGAACCTGCGCCGGGTTGCCCTGACCGGCCTGGGCGGGCGCCGGATCGAGCGGATCCTGGTCGTGGCCAGGGCCGGCGAGGTGCCGCTGCGGGTGTGGGGCGACGAGGTGGACGTACGTCCCGCTCGGCCGTTCCCCGCGAGAGCTCTCGACCAGGTCGACATCCGTCGCGGGACCCATTCCAGCGACCGGTTCTCGCGCGGCAACAACGCGCCGCTGATCGGTCTCCCGCACGGCGGCGTCTTCGGTCTGCCGATGACCGATGCCGCGGTGAGCGGCTGGCCCTACGCCTGGCAGGCGCACAACCGCGAGACCGCCGGCGGGCCGAACCGGCCGACGATCGAGGCGTTCGCGACCTCGCACATCCCGAGCCCGTGGATGGGCGACCACGGGGTCTTCCAGGTGATGCCGAGCCCGCTGGCCGAGCCGGTCGAGGGTCGCCGGGAACGAGCGCTGGGGTTCGACCACGACGACGAGGAACCCGGGCCGCACCGCTACGCGGTCACCCTCGACGGTGACCTCACCGCAGAGCTCGTCCCCGGCGACTTCGCGCTCGGCATGCGGTTCACCGGAGCCCGCTCGCTGGTGCTCGACCATCATGGCGAGATCCGGTCGCTGACCTGCTCTCACGACAGCGAGGGTCTCGTCGTCCGTGCCCTCCTCGACGACCGCGAGGGCAAGCCTGCGCAGCACGTCCACCTCCGTGTCGACGGGACCTCCCAGCTGCGCCTGGGCGAGGGCCGGCTCCGTGGCCACATCGCGCTGAGCGGGGCAGGGGAGGTCGACGTACGCCTCGGGGTCTCGACCGTCAGCGACGAGCAGGCGGCGGCCAACCTGGCAGATGCCGGGTCGTTCGACGAGATGGCTGCACGGGCTCGCGCGGAGTGGGAGCGGGCGCTGGCGACCGTCGAGGTCGAGGGGGCGAGCGACGACCAGCTGGTCTCGATCCGGTCCGGGCTCTACCGGCTCTTCCTCTACCCTGGCCGCTTCGGCGAGGGTCCCTCGCACACACATGTCTCGCCCTACGACCTGACCACGGTGCGACATGCTCCGATGACGGTCACCCACGGTTTCTGGGACACCTACCGCACCGCCTGGCCGCTGCTCGCGCTGCTCGACCCTGCCGGTGCCGGAGAGCTGGCCGAAGGCTTCGTCGAGCACTTCCGCGACCGTGGCTGGACGCCGCGCTGGAGTGCTCCGGCGGCCGAGGACTGCATGACCGGCACCACCTTCGACACGGTGCTGGGTGACCTGGCGCTGCGGGACGTGCCCGGGATCGACCTGGAGACCGCCTACGCCTCGGCCCTGAGGAACGCGACGGTGCCGCCGGACGACACCCGGGTCGGACGCAAGGGCCTGCGGAAGGCGATCTTCCGCGGACATGTGGACACCGAGACCCACGAAGGCCTGTCGTGGACCCTCGACAACGCGATCAACGACTGGGGCATCTCCCGGCTCGCCCACACCCTGGGCCAGAACAGGGCGGACGAGGACCTGGCAGCCGAGGAGGAGTACTTCTCGCGGCGGGCACTGGGGTATCGGAACGTCTTCGATCCCGATCGGGGGTTCTTCATCGGGCGGACGCCTTCCGGTGCCTGGCGTGACCGCTTCGACCCGGACGAGTGGGGGCACGACTACACCGAGACCAACGCGTGGGGGACCGCCTTCACCGCGCCCCACGACGGGGCCGGGCTGGCCGAGCTGCACGGCGGCGAGGCTGCCCTCGGGGCGAAGCTGGACGAGTTCTTCTCGCGTCCCGAGACCGGTGCAGCGTCGCTGAGCGGTCACTACGGGTTCGCGATCCACGAGATGACCGAGGCCCGTGACGTACGTCTGGGGATGCTCGGTCTCTCCAACCAGCCGGCACACCACATCCCGTTCATGTACATGTTCGCCGGGCGCCACGACGACGCCCACCGGATCGTGCGGGAGTGCGTCTCGCGCCTGTTCGTGGGCTCCGACCTCGGCCAGGGCTATCCCGGCGACGAGGACAACGGCGAGATGTCGGCCTGGTACGTCCTCGCCTCCATCGGGCTCTATCCGCTGGTGCCGGGATCCGCCTCCTACGTCGTGGTCCCGCCGTCGGTGCGACGCACGGTGCTGCGTCCCGTCGGCGGCAAGGAGATCGTGATCGAGACGGACGGGGAGGGTGACTACATCCGGGCGGTGACGTTGGACGGGGAGCCGTGGGAGGAGATCTCGATCCCGCACGCGCGCCTGGCCGCCGGGGCGCACCTGGTCATCGAGCTCTCCGAGGTGCCGTGCGGCTGGGCGAAGGGCTCCCGGCCGCCGTCGGCCTCGCGGGTCACGCCGGGGTTGCCGGTCGCCGACGTGACCGTGACGGTCCCGGGCACGCTGACCGACGACACCGGCGAGACAGCGGTGATCCTGGGCCCGGGGGAGCAGGTCGAGGTGCCGCTCGCCGGTGAGCGGAGGCTGTCTCTCTACACGGTCACCGCCGCCTGCGACGGCCGGATCGGCTGGGAGGTGGACTACCTCGACGCCACCGGAGCGACGGTGGCCCGCGAGGAACGGGCCGGCGAGACGTACGTCTGGGCTGGTCAGACCCGGGTCTTCCGGGTCCGGCGCGGGGAGCCGGTCACGGCGAGCGCCGTACGGTTCACCGCGGTGACCGCCTGCGTGCTCACGCAGCTGGAAGTCATCGAAGACGACCGAGACAACCGAGTTAGGCAGGACGAGCACTGATGCACGATGACGTACACCTCACCGAGGGGCGAGTGAGCCGGGTGCTCAAGGAGCGCCTGTGGCCGGCGGTCCACACCGCCTCGGCGCCCGTGAGCGTCGAGTGGCACGAGCTGCCCGGGGAGCCGATCGCTCCGACCGAAGGGCTGGCGCTGACGTACGAGCCCTTCGAGGTCGGCAGCGACTGGGGCCCGGCCTGGGGGACCGCCTGGTTCCGGATCACCGGGTCGGTGCCGGCGGAGTGGGCCGGCAGGCGGGTGGAGCTGGTCTGCGACCTCGGCTTCGACGTCAACATGCCCGGCTTCCAGTGCGAGGGGCTGGTCTACACGCCTGACGGCGAGCCGATCAAGAGCCTCAACCCGCGCAACCAGTGGGTGCTGGTCGCCGATGAGGCCGAGGGCGGCGAGCGGATCGAGCTCTTCCTGGAGGCCGCGGCCAACCCGGTGCTGCTCGACTACCACCCCTTCCTCCCCACCCAGGAGGGCGACATCGAGACCTCCTCGAAGAAGAAGCTCTACACGACCCGCAGGATCGAGCTCGCCGTCTTCGAGAAGGACGTCTTCGAGCTCTGCCTCGACCTGGAGACGCTCCACGAGCTGCAGGTCGAGCTGCCCGAGGGGCCGCGGAAGTCACGGATCCTGCAGGCGATCGACGACGCACTCGACCGGGTCGACCTGCAGCGGATCGCGGAGACGGCTGTTTCGGCTCGGGAGGCGCTGACCGAGGTGCTCGAGGCGACCGCCCACGACTCCGCCCACCAGATCTCCGCGATCGGCCATGCCCACATCGACTCCGCCTGGCTGTGGCCGGTGCGCGAGACGATCCGCAAGGTCGCGCGCACCACCTCCTCGATGACCGAGCTGCTCGGCGAGGACCCCGACTTCCGCTACGGGATGTCGTCGGCCCAGCAGTACGCCTGGGTCAAGGAGCATCGCCCCGAGGTCTATGCGGGCGTCAAGGCCGCTGTGGCCGAGGGCCGGTTCATCCCGTTGGGCGGCATGTGGGTCGAGTCCGACACCACGATGCCGTCGGGGGAGTCGCTGGTGCGGCAGTTCCTCTACGGCCAGCGGTTCTTCGAGAGCGAGTTCGGGATCCGTTGCCAGGGCGTGTGGCTGCCCGACTCCTTCGGCTATTCGCCCGCCCTGCCGCAGCTGATGAAGCGAGCCGGGTTCGAGTGGTTCTTCACCCAGAAGATCTCCTGGAACCAGGTCAACAAGTTCCCGCACCACACCTTCGAGTGGGAGGGCATCGACGGATCGCGCATCCTGAGCCACTTCCCGCCGATGGACACCTACAACTCCCGGCTCTCCGGCGAGGAGGTCGCCAAGGCGTCGCGGCAGTTCCGCGAGAACCGGTTGGCCACCGGGTCGATCGCGCCGGTCGGCTGGGGCGACGGGGGTGGCGGTACGACCCGCGAGATGGCCGGCAAGGCCCGTCGACTGGCCGATCTGGAGGGCTCGGCGCAGGTGTCGTGGCGCCACCCCGACGAGTTCTTCGAGAAGGCGCGCGCGGAGCTGCCAGAGCCGCCGGTGTGGGTCGGTGAGCTCTACCTCGAGCTCCACCGCGCCACCCTCACCTCCCAGCACCTCACCAAGCAGGGCAACCGGCGCTGCGAGCACCTGCTGGTCGAGGCCGAGCTGTGGTCGGCGACCGCGTCTGTTCGTGGCCTGCTCGACTACCCCTACGACGAGCTGGACGCGCTGTGGCAGCAGATCCTGCTGCAGCAGTTCCACGACATCCTGCCCGGCACGTCCATCGCCTGGGTCCACCGCGAGGCGGCCGCTCACTACGCCCGGGTCGCCGAGGCTGCCGAGGCTCTCATCGCCAAGGCGGTCACCGCGCTCGCCGGCGAGGGAACCGTCGCGCTGCGTGCCGACGGTCGCGCCGGGTCCGTCCTGGCGGCCGAGCCCGTGGCGGCGGTCTCCGTGGTCGAGCAGGACGAGACGTACGTCTTGGGGAACGACCTCGTCGAGGTCACCGTCTCCGCCGAGGGCCTGATCACCTCGGCGGTCGACCTGGCGACGGGGCGCGACGCGATCCCGGCCGGGGCCGAGGCCAACCTGCTCCAGCTCCACCAGGACTTCCCGAACATGTGGGACGCCTGGGACGTGGACCGCTTCTACCGCAACCGGGTCACCGACCTGCGCGAGGTCACCTCGATCAAGATCACCGAGGACGGGCTGGTCGTCGAGCGGCCGATCTCGCCGGAGTCGACCACCACGCAGACGCTGTCGCTCGCGCCCGGATCGCGGGTGCTCGAGATCGCCCAGAGCACCGAGTGGCACGAGACCGAGAAGTTCCTCAAGGTCGCCTTCCCGCTCGACGTGAAGGCCGAGCAGACGCTCGCCGAGACCCAGTTCGGCTACCACCGCCGCCCGACCCACACCAACACCTCCTGGGAGGCGGCGAAGTTCGAGACCTCGATGCACCGCTGGGTGCTGGCATCCGAGCCTGGGTTCGGGGTCGCGCTGGTCAACGACTCGACGTACGGCTTCGACGTCACTCGTCCTTCGGCGCTGACCACGGAGGTGCGGCTCTCGCTGCTGCGGGCGCCGCGTTTCCCCGACCCGGAGACCGACCAGGGTGTGCAGACACATCGCTACGGGCTGGTCATCGGCGCTGACGTCGCGGCCGCGACGGACGCGGGGGCGGCACTCAACACGCCGCCTCGCCAGATCGCCGGCGCTGAGGCTGTCGAGCCGCTGGTGACCGTCTCCGGCGAAGGCCTGGTGGTCTCGAGCGTGAAGCTCGCCGCCGACCGCTCCGGCGACCTGGTCGTACGTGTCTACGAGTCCACCGGTGCGCGTACGCAGGGGGAGCTGCGCGTCGCCGAGAGCTTCGAGCGGGTCGAGGAGATCTCGCTCGTGGAGGATCCGATCGCTGAGGTGAGCGCCGACGGCGGTGTCGTCGCGCTCAGTCTCGGGGCGTTCGAGGTCCGCACCCTGAGGTTCCACCGCAACTAAAGGAGAGATCGACCATGTCAGTTCCCCACATCTCACGCAGACGCATGCTCCTCGGCGCCGGCGCCGGCGCCGGTGCCGCAGGCCTCGCGGCCACCGGCGTCGGCCTGGCCTCCTCGGCCCTCGCGGCGCGCCCACAGGCCTCGCCGACGCTGATGACCGGATATGTCGAGGTCAACAGCCACAGCGTCGGCAACGTCGCCAAGTACGAGCTGGACGGAGGCGGCAACGTCTTCGACATCGGCCTGATCTTCGCCGCCAACATCAACTACGACGGCCAGCAGGCCTATCTCTACAACAACCCCCAGGTGCAGGCGCAGCTCGACGGCGCCGACACCCACATCCGTCCGGCCCAGGCCAAGGGCATCAAGATCCTGCTCTCGGTGCTCGGCAACCATCAAGGCGCCGGCTTCGCCAACTTCCCCGACCGTGCGGCGGCCGAGGCGTTCGCCGACCAGCTCGCCGACGTGGTGAACCGCTACGGCCTGGACGGGATCGACTTCGACGACGAGTGGGCGGACTACGGCGCCAACGGAACCGGCCAGCCCAACGACTTCTCCTTCGTCTATCTGGTCCAGGCGCTGCGCGAGCGGATTCCGGACAAGCTGATCACGCTCTACTACATCGGCCCGACCGCCTCACGGCTCTCCTACGGTGGGGTCAACGCCGGTGACCTGCTCGACCACTCCTGGAACCCGTACTACGGCACCTGGGGCGTCCCGGACGTACCCGGCCTCGGCAAGGCCGAGCTCGCCCCTGCGGCGATCGACATCCAGGGCACCCCGTCCTCCACCGCCGTCAGCCTTGCCTCCCAAACCGTCTCTGAGGGGTACGGGGTGTTCAACACCTACAACCTGGGCTCTGCTGACGCGAGCGGGTATCTCTCCGAGGTCACCCGCAAGCTCTACGGGAAGGCGACCCTCTACACGGGCTGAGGCACATCGCCGAGTCGCCGATCCCGTCGATGCTGCCCGCTTGGCCGGAAGCGGGCACTCCGGCCGGCCGAGCCCTCGCCCGGGCAGATCGGGCTGCCTGTCGCCGAGATCAATCCTCATGAGCCGATCGCCTGGCTTGGGGAGTATCGTTCGCGCCCGGACCGCGGGGACCAGCGGAGACCGGCGGAGGAGAAGAGGGCGTAGTGGGTGTCACCAGCGAGGACGGGCGGATCGTCGCCGGCGGTCGCAAGGGGACGTACGTACGGCTGGCCGAAGGTTCTCAGGAGCGCCACGTCTCGCGCACCGACCTGGCTCAGCGCCCCGACGACCTCGGCGACCCGATCCTGACCGTCGCGCACCTCTCCGACCTGCACGTCTGCGACCACCAGTCACCGGCGCGGGCAGAGGTGCTCGACCGGCTCAAGGACCCTGACACGGCCACCGCCGAGCTGATCGACCAGGTCGGCACCTACCGGGCCCAGGAGCTGCTGACCGCGCAGGTCGGGGCGGCGATGGTCGAGGCGGTCAACGAGATCAGCGAGGGCCCGGTCGGTGGTGGCCCGCTCGACCTGGCGATCACCACCGGCGACAGCACCGACAACGGCCAGCTCAACGAGCTCGACTGGTATCTGACGCTGCTCGACGGCGGTCGCCTGACGCCCGACTCCGGCGACATGCTGCACTACGAGGGCGTCGACGGCCTGCCCGACGAACGCTTCTGGCACCCCGAGGGCGGGGCCTACGACAGGCCGCGCGGCTATGGCGGATTCCCGCTCGTGCCGGGGTTGCTGAAGGCGATGCGCCGGGCGATCGACTCGCCCGGGCTGGAGGTGCCGTGGCTGGCGGTCAACGGCAACCACGACGCGCTGCTGCAGGGCACCATCCCCACCAACGAGACCATCGCCGAGGTCGCGGTCGGCGCTCTGAAGGCCATCGCGATGCCCGAGCACTGGACCGACGAGGCCAAGGTGAAGCTCGTCGCCGGGCTGGTCGCCGGTGACCCCGAGGCGCTCACGATGCTGTCCGAGCTCGACCCCCACGAGGTGACCCCCGACAAGCGTCGCCGGCAGACCACGCTGCAGGAGTTCATCGACTACCACGTGCACGACGAGGCGAAGCCTGCCGGGCACGGCTTCAGCGCCGGTGGCAAGCCCTACTACCGCCACGACGCCAACGACCAGGTCACGTTCGTCGTGCTCGACACGGTCAACCCGGCAGGCGGTTTCGACGGCTCGCTCGACGAGGAGCAGCTCGAGTGGCTCGACGCAGAGCTTGCCTCCACCGACCGCGACGAGCGGCTCACCGTGATCGCCAGCCACCACGACGTGGCCTCGCTGGTCAACGACATGAACGGTGCCGGCGGCGGTCGGCGCGTGCTCGGCGACGAGATCGAGCAGACCGTCTCACGACACGAGAGCGCGGTGCTCTGGCTCAACGGCCACACGCATCGCACGGCGGTCAGGCCGCGCGGATCCTGGTGGGAGGTCACGGCTCCGTCGCTGGTCGACTGGCCCCAGCAGGGGAGGGTGGTCGAGCTGCTCTCCGACGGCGATGTGCTCACGATCGCGACCACCATGCTCGATCACGCGGGCCCGGCGCGCTGGAGCGGCGCGATCGACGACGTACGCCATCTGGCTTCGCTGTCTCGCGAGCTGTCCGCCAACGACTGGCAGGGCCCCAAGGTGCCCTTGGATGAACACCCCGGAGGAGGGTCGGCCAAGGATCGAAATGTGATGCTTCATCTGCTCGATCCGCGCGCGTAACACCCTTCCGACACGCCGATATCTAGCGTACGACAGGCGGTCGGGGTTGCGTCGACCAGCGTTCTCCGCTGGACTACCACCATCCAAGTTCACGCAAGCGGCGTGGATGCAACGCTTTGGAGGAAACAGAACGTGAGCTCGACCGCAGCCACAGGGCCTGCGGACCGGCTGGGCCTCAAGTCCGGCATGGTCATCCAGGAAATGGGCTGGGACAACGACACTGATGACGACCTTCGAGTCGCCATCGAAGACGCCGTCGACGCAGATCTGGTCGACGGTGACTACGGCAACGTGGTCGACGCCGTGCTGCTGTGGTGGCGCGATGACGACGGCGATCTCGTCGACGGTCTCGTCGACGCGCTGACCGACCTCGTCGGTGGCGGCGTGATCTGGCTGTTGACGCCGAAGGTGGGTCGCCCCGGTGCGGTCGACCCGGCTGACGTCGCCGAAGCCGCCCCGGTCGCCGGACTGTCCCAGACAACCACCGCGACTGTGAGCAAGGACTGGGCCGCGACGCGTCTGCTGGCACCGAAGACCCCTGCCTGATGGCGTCGGGTCTCGGCACCGCTGGACACATCCAGGTGTCGTCGGGTGCGTCCCACTAGACTCCCGACGGTGTTCTCGACTACCGCTGCCAAGGCGCGCAACGTTGGCTCTGCCGCCCGGATCCTGGCCGGCTCCGGCATCGTCCGTCCGGTCAATCCGGTAGGTCTCGTACGCACGGGCCTCGCGCTCGCTCGGTGGGGCACCGGCCCCGCGGGCGGGTTCGTCGGGCTGGCGCATCGCTACCCGCACCGCACCGCGGTGATCGACGAGCTCGGCTCGTTGACCTACGCCGATCTCGAGCGTCGCTCCAACGCGATCGCCCGGGCGCTGGCCGCCCGCGGGATCGGAGAGGGTGACGGCGTCGCGATCATGTGCCGCAACCACCGCGGTTTCATCGACGCCACCTTGGCGGTCGCGAAGCTCGGCGCCGATGCGCTGTATCTCAACACCGCCTTCGCCGGACCGCAGCTCGTCAGCGTGCTGGAGCGCGACAAGCCCGCCCTGGTCATCCACGACGAGGAGTTCACCGGGCTGCTCGCCTCGACCTCGGCCGCTGAGCGGCTGGTCGCCTGGGTCGACTCCGAAGACCCGGGGGAGACGCTCGAGTCGCTGGTCTCCGGTGACTCGCGGCCGGTCACGCCACCGAAGCGGCACGGCCGGATCGTCATCCTGACCTCCGGCACGACGGGTGCGCCGAAGTCGGCTCCGCGCCAGGAGGCCGGCATCGACGCGGCGATCGCGCTGATGTCGCGGATGCCGATGAAGGACGGCTGGCGCTGTCACATCGCGGCGCCGCTCTTCCACACCTGGGGGATCGCCCACCTGCTCTTCTCCGAGCTGCTCGGCACCACGATGATCCTGCGGCGGCGGTTCGACCCCGAGGACGCGCTGGCCACACTGGAGGCCCACGAGGCCGACTCGTTCGTGGTCATCCCCGTCATGATGCAGCGCATCCTCTCGCTGCCGGAGGAGAAGCTTGCGGCGTACGACCTGGCGGGCATCTCTTCGCGGCTGAAGGCCGTGGCCTCGTCCGGGTCCGCGCTGCCGGGCGACCTGGCGCTGGAGTGGATGGACCGGTTCGGCGACACGCTCTACAACATCTACGGCTCGACCGAGGTCTCCTACGCCTCGATCGCCGGCCCGGTCGACCTGCGGGAGGCGCCGACCTCGGCCGGCAAGCCGCCGTGGGGCACCCAGATGAAGATCCTCGACGGTGACGGCGCAGCGCTGTCCGACGGCGAGGCCGGCCGCATCTTCGTCGGCAACGGGCTGCTCTTCGAGGGCTACACCAGCGGCGGCGGCAAGGAGGTCGTCGACGGCCTGATGGCCACCGGCGACATCGGGCGTTTCGGCCCCGACGGCCGGCTCTACATCGAGGGCCGTGACGACGACATGATCGTCTCCGGCGGCGAGAACGTCTTCCCGCAGGAGGTCGAGGACTGTCTGATGCGCCACCCGCAGGTCTCCGACGCGGCCTGCGTCGGCGTCGACGACGCCGACTTCGGCAAGCGTCTGCGTGGCTTCGTCGTGCTGGTCTCGGGGGCCGACGCCGACGAGCAGACGCTGAAGGACTGGGTCAAGGACAACCTCGCCCGGTTCAAGGTGCCCCGCGAGATCGTCGTGATCGACGACCTGCCCCGCAACGCGACCGGCAAGGTGCTCCGCCGCGAGCTGGCCGGCTGGAAGGCCGACTCGGCGAGCGGATTCGACCAGAGCGAGCCGCGAGAGGATGCTTGAGCAGTGAGCGGACTTCAGATCGGCGGGCCTGCCCCGGACTTCACCCTTCGCGACCAGTTCGGCGCCGACGTGACGCTGTCGGACTTCCGGGGCAAGAAGGCGGTGGCGATCTTCTTCTTCCCGTTCGCCTTCTCCGGTGTGTGCACCGGTGAGATGAGCGGGCTGCGCGACCGCCTCGACGAGTTCGTCACCTTCGACACCGAGGTGCTGGCCATCTCATGCGACCCGATGTTCGCGATGCGGCAGTTCGCCGATACCGATCGGCTCAACTTCCCCGTGCTCTCCGACTTCTGGCCGCACGGCGAGGTGGCGAAGGCCTTCGACGTCTTCAACGACACCAACGGCGCCCCGCGTCGCTCCTCCTACATCGTCGACAAGGAGGGCGTGGTCCGTTGGGCCGTGCACAACGCCAACGCCGACGGTCGCGACCTCGACGAGCACCTGCACCACCTCCACGCGGCGGTCTGACCAGGTAGTTTACGGAGCATCTAAACTCCGTTAACAGACTGGTGACACCTCTTGGAAGGTGCCCGGCGGGGGATCTAATCTATAGATGTTGAGCCGCTGACGACCCGAGACGTCGGCGGCTCAACTTCCATTTACGCACCGTTTGGTCTCCGTGGCGCCTGATCGCATACTCTTGGGTCGCTTTCGGACGCATAGCTCAGCTGGTAGAGCGCCTCCCTTACAAGGAGGATGTCGGGGGTTCGAGTCCCTCTGCGTCCACCAACGCTTCGCCCCTGTTTTTCGGGTCCCGGCGGCGTACGCTGGGGCGAGCATCCTCGAGCGACACGGAGCAGATCGATGAGCGCGGCGGTCGTGGTCGGTAGCGGGCCCAACGGGATCGCCGGTGCGATCCGGCTCGCGCAGGCTGGCCTCGAGGTCACGGTCGTCGAGGCGTACGAGCGGGCCGGTGGTGGCACGCGGAGCAGCGAGCGCACCGTGCCTGGTGTGCTTCACGACGACTGTGCGGCGTTCCACCCGACCGGTGTCGCCTCGCCGTTCTTCGCCTCCCTGGGGCTGGAGCGGCACGGGCTGCGCTGGCTGTGGCCGGAGATCGACCTCGCCCATCCGCTCGACGACGGTCGGGCCGGTGTCGCGGCGCGCGACCGTGAGCTGACCCGGCGCTCGCTCGGCGTCGACGCCGAGCGGTGGGACCGGCTGTTCGGCGGCGTGACCGGCGACTTCGACGCGCTCCTCGGCGAGCTGCTCGGCCCGGTCGTGCACGTGCCGCGCCACCCCGTCGTGCTCGGGAGGTTCGGGGTGCGGGCGCTGCCGCCGGCCACGTGGACGGCCGGCCGGTTCGAGGACGATCCGGCCGCAGCGCTGTTCATGGGGGCCGCCGCGCACGCGTTCGGCCGGCTCGACACCCCGGTCAGCAGCTCGGTCGGGCTGATGCTGGCCGGCGCCGCTCACGCCGTGGGCTGGCCGGTCGCCGAAGGAGGCACCGAGGCCATCACCCGGGCGCTGCTGGCCGAGCTGGCCGCGCTGGGCGGCAGGGTCGTCACCGGCGTGCGGGTCACCTCGCTCGACCAGTTGCGCGACCTGATCGGCGAACGCCCCGACGTCGTGCTGCTCGACACCTCGCCCACCGGAGCGCTGGAGATCGCCGGCGACGCCCTGCCCGCTCACGTGCGCAGAGCCCTCGGCAGGTATCGATACGGGCCTGCCGCGTTCAAGGTCGACATCGCCGTCGACGGCGACATCCCGTGGACCAACGACGACTGCCGGCGTGCGGGCACGCTGCACCTCGGTGGCACCGCGACCGAGATCGCCGCGGTCGAGAAGGCCACGGTCGGGGGTGCGATGGCCGATCGTCCCTTCGTGCTCCTCGGGCAGCAATACCTCATCGACCCGGCGCGCTCGAAGGGGCCGGTCAACCCGATCTACGCCTATGCCCACGTGCCGCACGGCTATGCCGGCGACGCCACCGAGGCGGTCATCGGCCAGATCGAGCGCTTCGCCCCGGGGTTCCGCGACCGCATCGTCGCGGTCTCGACCCGCTCGCCGGCCGACCTCGAGGCCTACAACCCCAACTGGGTCGGTGGCGACATCAGCGCCGGCGCCAACACCGCGCGCCAGATCGTGCTGCGCCCGCGACCGAGCCTCGACCCGTATGCGCTCGGGGTGCCTGGCGTCTACCTGTGCTCCTCCGCGACGCCGCCGGGTGGCGGGGTCCATGGCATGGGCGGCTTCCACGCCGCCGAAGCGGCGCTGAAGAAGGCTCGCTGAGGTATCCGCCGCCTTGACCGGGCTCGGGCTCGGGGCGGGACGTCCCGCAGGCTCACGCCGGCAGACGTACGTGGAACCGGCAGCCGGTCGCGGCCGGCAGGTTCTCCACCCACACCATGCCGCGATGGGCCTCGACGAGGCCCTTGACGATCGCGAGGCCGAAGCCCGCACCCTGGCTGTCGGCGCCGTGGGTGCCCTCGGGAGCGGCCGGGGTGCGTGCCGCGCTGCCCTGCCAACCGAGGTCGAAGACGCGTTCCATGTCGCCGGGGTCGAGACCGCCGCAGCCGTCGCTGACGCTGAGGTCGACGCTGCGTACGTCGCCGGGGGCCGGCCGGCAGTGCACCTCGACCGTGCCGTCGGCGGGGGTGTGGCGGATGGCGTTCATCAGCAGGTTGGCGACGACACGGGAGAGGCTCGCCGGGTCGGCGGTGATCTCCAGTCCGGCCTCGACCTGCCCGCCGAGGTGGACCTGGCGTTCGCGGGCCACCGGGTCGGCGCCGGCGATGGCCTCGCTGACCAGGTCGCCCAGCAGCACCGGCTCCTGCGCGAGCGTGAGGGCGCCCGCCTGGATCCGGGAGAGCTCGAAGAGGTCGTCGACGAGGCGGGCCAGCCGCTCCACCTCGGTGCGGATCCGGGTGTGGTAGCGGTGCGGGTCGGCGGCGATGCCGTCCTCGAGAGCCTCGGCCATCGCGCGCAGCCCGGCGAGCGGCGTACGCAGGTCGTGGGCGACCCAGGAGATGAGCTCGCGCCGCGACTCCTCCAGGCGGGCCTCTCGTGCGCCGGCCTCCTCGAGGCGGCGCTGGGTCTCGGCGAGCTCGACGGACAGCGCCCGGAGCTCTCGCGGGCCGCTCTCCGACGGCTCCCGATGACCTCCGTGGGCCATCTCGCGCACCTGCAGCTGCACCGCCCCCGACCAGCGGACCACGGCGGAGCCGATGGTGAGCGCGACCAGGATGGCCACGACCACGGCGATCGAGGTGACCACGGTGATGACCTGCAGGTCGTGGCCGGAGAGGAACATCAGCCAGGCGATCGCGAGCACGCCCCCGAAGACGGTCAGCACGGCGACGGTCGCGACCAGCGTGAGCTGCCAGCGGATCGACCAGCGCCGGGTCAACCAGGCGACGAGCAGCCCGACCAGGCCGACGCCGAGACCGGCCCCGGCGGCCACCAGGGCGATCAGGATCGCGTCGACGGCCCTCATCGTGTCGCCCTCATGTCAGCACTCCCGCAGGATCCCAGCGGTAGCCGACGCCCCAGACCGTGACCAGGCGCTCGGGCCGGGTCGGGTCGTGCTCGACCTTCTCCCGCAGCCGGCGTACGTGGACGGTGACCGTCGACCGGTCGCCGATCGTCCAGCCCCACACGTGCTCGAGCAGGTCCTCGCGGGTGAACGCCTTGCCCGGGTGCGCGACCAGGTAGTGGAGCAGGTCGAACTCGCGGGTGGTCAGGGCGAGCTCGACCCCTGACCTGGTCGCCACCCGCCGGTCGGCGTCGACGACCAGGGAGCCGTCGGAGACCACCCCCTGCTCCACGGGACCCGAGTGCCCGGTGCGTCGGAGCACCGAGTCGATGCGCAGCACCAGCTCTCGGGGGCTGAACGGCTTGCCGACGTAGTCGTCGGCGCCGAGCTCGAGCCCGACGATGCGGTCGGCCTCGCTGCCGAGCGCTGTGAGCATGATGATCGGGACGTCGCTCGCCTGCCGGAGCCGCCGGCACACCTCCAGACCGTCGATGCCGGGCAGCATCAGATCGAGGACGACGATGTCTGCGGGCGCGGCACGCATCTCCCGCAGAGCCTGCTCGCCGTCGCCGGTCTCGACGACGTCGTGCCCGCCGGCTCGCAGGTAGGACGCCAGCACCTCACGCACCGTGAGGTCGTCGTCGACCACGAGCACCCGGGCCATCTACTCCTCCTTGTCGGTGCGCTGAGGTGAGCGTAGTCCGCCCACTCCGACCGCGACACCGGCGCACACGCAGAGGATCGCGAAGAGCACCAGGCCACCGGTGTAGTCGCGGTCCAGCAGCGTCGGGTTGTCGGCGATCTCCCCGAACCGGCCGACCACCGGGATCGCGACCAGCACCGCCGGCCCGAGCAGCACGAGGGTCGTCACCGCACCGCGGGCGACCGGTCGTGGCAGCAGCCGCCCACCGAGCCATCCCAGCCCGACCACGACCGGTGCCAGGATCCCGTCATGGATCACGACGGCCGCAGCCAGCCAGATCCCGACCTCGACGATCTGGTCGAGCCGCTGGCGGCTCACCAGCAACCACGCGCCGTACGCGATCCCGACCGCGCCGACGAGGATCAGCAGACCTCGGGCCCGACTCATCAGAGCACCTCGATCCGGTCGACCCACTTGGTCTGCATCACGCCTGGCCGGTTGGGCGCGATGAGCCGCACGGGGTAGCCGTGGTCCATCGAGAGCGTGTCCCCGTCCAGCGCCAGGGCCATCAGGGTGCGGTCGTCGTCGGCGAAGTTCGGGGGCAGCACGGTGTCGGAAGAGGCGCTGAAGGTCTGGATCGAGCGGATCCTCACCTCGTGCCCGCGCGGAGCGTCGACCAGGTCGAGGAGGTCGCGCAGGCGTACGCCCGTCCACTCGCCGGAGACGCTCCATCCCTCGACGCAGGCGATGGGCAGGGTATGGGTTCGCTGTGTCATGGCGGCGAGGTCCTCTCGGGTCAGCGACCGGGTCTGATCGCCGTGGGTGAGGTGGAGCCGGTAGTCGGTGCTGCCGGCCTGCGCGATCACACCGGCGGAGTGTGCGGTGCGGTTGATCGGGATGCCCTGCGCCCGCGACCGGGGTGAGAGGACCGCGACGCGGCCGATCCCCGGCAGGGTGCCGGCGGCGTAGATCGCGGCGGCGGCGAGCGCGGAGGCTCCACCCAGCGCGAGCACGCCGCGCCGGCTGACCGGGCCCGGCCGGCGTGCGTTGGGCCGGTCGTGGGTGGTGTCCTCGATGCCGCCGGTCAGGGCGTCGCGGATGATGGGCAGCTTCACCGCGATGTGCACGACCAGGGCGCCGACGGCGACGAAGGCCAGGGCATAGTGGGTCGAGCGGAAGCTGAATCCCCACACGTACCACTGCGAGACGTTGATCAGGCCGGTGGCGAGCTGGATGATCGACGTGCTGACCAGGACCGCGATCGAGCCACGCTCCAGCGCGGTCGGCAGCGCCTCACGGACACGTCGCGGCATCGGCTGGAACAGCTTGGGGAAGACGACCCACAGCTTGACCAGCAGCAGCGGGATCGCCGCGGTGCCGGCGGCCACGTGCAGACCCTGGGTCACCTGATAGCCCCACGACGGGCGCGTCGGCAGCGGGATCGGTTGATGGTCGACCTGGGCGTAGTGGCTGATCAGGCCGGTCACCAGCGCCACCAGGAAACAGATCCCCAGCCAGAGCCCGACCCGGGCGGCGACCGCCGCGCTGCGCAGCCGGGAGGTGAAGGAGTCTTCGGACGGAATGATCATCAGCTCTCCTCGAGAACGGCGACCCACCGCTCCCCGGACGGGGTGAGGGCCTGGATCGTCGGTTCGTGCCATCCGAGCCGGGGGAGCGGCGCGAGGCGTCTGACGGTGAAGCCGGCCTCGGCCGCGATCGAGCCGACCACGTCGGCAGCGACCACTGCCCACGGGAACTCACCGGAGCCCCCGCAGTCGCAGGTCAGGCGGGCGAACAGCGGACCGCTCGGAGTGCCGGGTGGGTGCACCTCGGCGACCACACGGCCGCCGGGCACGAGCAGGCGGCGTACGCGGGTGAGGAGGGCGAGGGGGTCTCCCCCGATCCCGAGATTGCCGTCGGCCAGCAGCGCCGTCGCCCACCAGCCCTCGCCGGGAAGCCGGTCGAAGAGGTCGCGGCACACGGCCCGAGCGCCCCTGGCCTCGGCCTCGGCGACCGCCTCCGGCAGCACGTCGACCCCGAGGGAGGGGAGGCCGCGCTCTGTGAGCGCGGCGCTCATCCGGCCGGGGCCGCAGCCGAGGTCGATCGTCGGCCCGGCGCAGTACGCGAGCAGGGCCAGGTCGGCGGCGTCGGCCGTGCGGGTCCAGTCCTCCACGGGGAGACGGGACGGTATGCCGCCGATGGTGACCACCCGGCAGCGCTCGCTGGCGAAGGCGTGGGCGAAGGCGGACTCGGGTGCGACCGCGGTCATCGGGCCACCTCGGCCACTCGGGCGGCGACCGTGGCGAACCGGGTGCCCGGCGCGCTCGCGGCCACCGCGGCGACGTCCTCGAGATGGTCGACGTCGCGCAGCCGCTCGCCGGCACCGACGCTCAGGCCGCCTCGCTCCAGGGCTGAGCGGGTCGCGGCGTACGTCTCCGGAGTGGACATCGGGACGGCATGCAGGGCGACCGCGGCGGACGGTTCCCGCAGGGCCAGGACCCACCAGCCGCCGTCCTCGGCCGGCGCGAGCACGGCATCGGCCGAGTCCAGGCCGCCGGCCACGGCGAGCAGCCGCTGGGCGGTCACCTGCGGCGTGTCCATGCCGATCTGCACGACCGGTCCGTCGACCTCGGCGTGAGCGTGGGCGAGACGCTCGCCGAGGCTGCTCCCGCGTTGCGGGACGACCGACCACCCGGAGAGCGCGGTGCGGATCTCTTCGGCGCGGCAGCCGTCGGCGAGGTCGCCGGCGAGCGCCAGCACGCATCGCTCCGGGCCGACGGCCATCGAGCACGCATCGATCGTGTCGAGCATCGAGGCGGCCGCGACCTCCGCGGCGAGCAGGTCGCCGATGTCGGCGGCGAGCCGTGTCTTGGCCACTCCGGGCACCGGCGCCTTGGCGACCACGAGAAGCGTCGGCATCATCCGAGCACCCGCCAGAAGTCGTACGCCGCGGTGAGACTGCCCCGCACCGAGCCGGACACCTTCGAGCGGGTGCCGGCGGCGCGCGGGTGGTAGTCGACGGGCTCCTCGTGGACCCGCCAGCCGGCCCGGGCTGCCCGGTCGAGCAGCTCGACCGGGTAGCCGGAGCGTCGGTCCTCGACCCCGAGAGCGAGCAGCGCCTCGCGACGGGCGGCCCGCATCGGCGCGATGTCGCGCACCCGGAGCCCGGTGCGGCGGCGCAGAGCTGTCAGGACCAGCCGGTTGCCGACCCGGGCGTGCCACGGCTGGGCGCCGCGTACGACCGGCCGGCGGCGACCCAGGGCCAGGTCGGCCTCGTCGCGTCGCACCTTCTCCACCAGCGGCAGCGCCGCCGCGGGGTCGAACGAACCGTCGCCGTCCATCACCACGACGACGGGCGCCGTGGCGGCCAGCAAGCCGGCGTGCACCGCCGCGCCGTAGCCCGGCCGTGCCTCCGACACCACCCGCGCCCCCTGCGTGCGGGCGACGTCGGCGGTGCCGTCGGTCGAGCCGTTGTCGACGACGATCACCGAGAGAGAAGTGGGCACGCGCGGAAGCAGCTCGCGCAGGGCCGCCGCCTCGTCGCGACAGGGCAGCACGAGGTCTGCCGCGGGGTGGATCTGGGTCATGGCATCGACTCTAGGAACGCGCCGCCCCGGATAGGGCCGCCAGATCTTACGGTCCGATGACGGGCGTGCTCCGGAGCCCGTCACGGAGCTCTGCCGCGCCTAGGGTCGCTGTCGTGAACCCATCAGCCCGGACCGCTCCTTCGACAGGACTCGTCCTCACGCTCGTCCTGGTCGCGCTGGCCGTGCTGGTCCCGCCACTCGTCGGCTGGCAGGTGTGGACACGCGTGCACCCCGAGGACGGGACGTTCCCCCCGCTCCACGGGTATCCGGAGGCCAAGGTGGGGGTCGGCACCCTCCCCGCGATGCTGCTCGCGCTGGCATCGGTGCGCTGGGCGGTGCCGGTGGCCGCGGCGCTGAGCTGGAGGCGTCTGCTCCTGGTCAGCTACGTCGTGGGCCTGGTGTGGCTGCTCTCGCTGGCCCTGGTCGACGGCACCGCCGGGATCTCGCGGGTGCTCGGCAACCCGACCGAGTATCTCGAGACCGCTAGATCCGTCGGTGACCTACGGGCGCTGCTGGAGTCCTACGTCTCCCGCATCCCGTTCGACGCCCCGGCCGGAAACTGGCCGGTCCACATCGCCGGGCACCCACCCGGGATGGTGCTCTTCTTCGTCGTGCTGGTGAAGCTCGGGCTCGGTGGTGACCTGGCCGCCGGGCTGGTCGTCGTGCTCATCGCGGCCACCATCCCGCTGGTGGTGATGACCACCGTCCGTGTCCTGGGGCACGAGGAAGGGGCCCGGTCCGCGGCGCCCTTCCTGGTGCTGACCCCGAGCGCGGTCCTCCTGGCGGTCTCGGCCGACGCGGTGATGGCAGCGACCGTCGCCTGGGGGATGTGCTGCCTGGCACTGGCGGCCACCGCCGCGGCGCGCTCCGGTGCCCGGCGCTCCTGGCCGTGGGCGGTGCTCGCCGGTCTGCTGCTCGGCGGCGCCGTGATGATGTCCTACGGGCTCCCGCTCACCGGCGTGCTCGCGCTCGCCGTGCTCTGGCTCGGCCGCGGCTGGTGGGCGCTGCCGGTCGCGGCGGCCTCGGCGCTCGTCGTGGTGCTCGCCTTCGCGGCCGGTGGGTTCGCCTGGTGGGAGGCGTATCCGGTGCTGACCGAGCGCTACTGGGACGGGATCGCCTCCGAGCGCCCCGGCGCGTACTGGATCTGGGGCAACCTGGCCGCCCTCGCGATCAGCGCCGGGCCGCTCGTCGGCGCCGGTCTCGGCGTGGTCTGGGCGTCCCGTCGCGACCAGCACCACCGGGTGCTGGTCGTGCTGGTCGCGGCGGCGGTGGTCATCGTCGCCCTCGCCGACGCCTCGCAGATGAGCCGCTCCGAGGTGGAACGCATCTGGCTCCCGTTCATGCCCTGGCTCACCCTCGGCTGCGCCCTCCTGCCCGAGAGCTGGCGGCGCCCCGGGCTGGCCCTGCAGCTGGCCACGGCGCTGCTGGTCCAGCACCTGCTCTACACGAGCTGGTGACCTAGGTCCGCAACGGCACGGTGGCGAACTCGGGCAGCCCCTCCTCGGGCAGCACGCCGGCGCGGAACCCCAGCTCCTTCTCCGCCAGCCGCGGCGAGGCGACCACATGGCGCACGTCCCCGATCCGGTAGCGACCGGTGACCACGGGCGTCACCTCGCGCCCGTCGACACCGCGCGCGACCAGCGAGGCCACCTCGCCGATCGTGACGGGACGACCTGAGGCGACGTTGTAGGCCCCGAGCCCGCCGCGCGGCCGCTCGGCGGTCGCCTCGAGCGCTGCCAGGTTGGCCCTGGCCACGTCGTCGACATGGACGAAGTCACGCTGCTGGCCCCCGTCCTCGAAGACCTGCGGTGCCTCGCCCCGCTCGAGCGAGGATCGGAAGATGGCGGCGACACCGGAGTAGGGGGTGTCGGCGGGCATGTGCGGGCCGTAGACGTTGTGGTAGCGCAGCGCGATCGCCGTCGCGTCGGCCTGACGGGCCCACGCGGAGGCGTAGTGCTCCTGGGCGACCTTGCTCGCGGCGTAGGAGCTGCGGGGGTCGAGCCGTGCCGCCTCGTCCACCTCGGCCCAGGTCAGGGTCTCGCCGCACAGGTCGCAGTGGTTCTCGAAGTCGCCGCCGTCGAGGGCGGTGCGGGAGCGCGGCGGGGGAGTGCGGTCGCCGTGGGTCGCGCAGACGTAGCGGCCCTCGCCGTAGACGACCATCGAGGAGGCCAGCACCAGCCGGGTGACGTCGTGGGCACTCATCGCGGCCAGCAGCGCGGCCGTGCCGAGGTCGTTGTGGGAGGCGTAGAGCGGCAGGTCGGCGACGGTCACGCCGGCCCCGACGACCGCGGCCTGGTGGCAGACCGCGTCGACGCCCTCCAGCAGGTCGCCCCACGCGTCGGCGTCGCGTACGTCGAGACGACGGGTCCCAGGCGGTGGCTCGGCGGCATCGCCGTGGGCCATCGGGAGCAGCATGTCGAGGCGTACGACCTCGTGGCCCGCCTCCTCCAAGACCCGGCCGATCGCCGTGCCGATGAAGCCGGCGGAGCCGGTGAGCAGGACCCTCATGGGATGTCGTAAGCGAGGCTCTTGCCCTCGGCCCAGGCCGAGCACGAGCACCCCGCAGGGTGGGGGAGGCCGCCGATCGTGTCGGTGAGCACGGTGCGCATCCGCTCCAGGTTGGCGGCGAAGAGCGCGTAGACGTCGTCCTCGTCGACGCCCTCGCCCTCGGCAGCACCCGCGTCCATGTCGGTGACCAGGCACAACGGGGCGTAGCACATCCGCAGCTCGCGGGCGAGCGCGGCTTCCGGGGCACCGGTCATGCCGACCAGCGTCCAGCCCTGGGCGGCATGGTGGACCGACTCGGCCCGGGTCGAGAACCGGGGGCCCTCGATGACGATCAGCGTGCCACCGGTCTTCACGGACGGGTCGGAGGCGACGTACGCCTTGGCGACGCGTGCGCAGTAGGGGTCGGCCAGCGGCACGTGGGTCGCGCCGGACTCCACGAAGCTGGGGATGCGGCGCCAGGTGCGGTCGACCAGCTGGTCGGGCGTGACCAGGTCGCCGGGGGCGACGGCCTCGGGCCGCAGCCCGCCGACCGCGCTCGGCGAGAGCACCTGGGTGACGCCGAGCGCGCGCAGCGCCCACAGGTTGGCGCGGTAGGGGATGGCATGCGGCGGATACTCGTGGGAGCGGCCGTGCCGGGGCACGAACGCCACCGACCGGCCGGCAACCGTGCCCACGGTGACCGGCGCCGACGGCGGGCCGTAGGGCGTCTCGACCACGACCTCCTCGGCGTCGCTCAAGAACTCGTACAACCCGGTCCCGCCGATGACGCCGACCTCGGCACGGCGCGCCGCTCCACTGTTCACCATGAGGCTCACTGTGCCAGCGCACGACGCCGGGTGACAGCACTCTGCGCATCCGTCACCGATCGGTAATACCTTCGGCCGGTCGCCGCTGCGCCCCGGGTGTCAACCTTTTGGCTGATACCCGGTTCAACCTTGCACGCGATGATCGGCGCCGCCGATTCCGGTGAAGTTGATGCCATGGAAAGTTCTGGCATTTCTCCGCGGTTCTCAGACAGGTTGACCTCACGTCGCGGAGCGTGGGTCGCACTCGCTGCGGCCGTGGTCGTGATGGGGGTGCTCTTCGGGGTCTTCGGCGGCGCGGAGGCTCCGGCGCGCTCCGGGCAGGCGCCGGTCGAGTCGGAGTCGGCGCAGGTCGACACGTTGCTGAAGAAGTTCCCCGACGCGGACCGCCAGTCGGTGCTGATCGTCGCCACGCCCTCGCGCGGGGGAGAGCTCACGGCGGCCGACGTGGGTGACCTCGAGAAGCTCGGTGCGAGCCTGGCGGTGGGAGCCCAGGACACCGCGAAGCAGGCCGCCCAGGCCGACCCCGCCGAGCCGATCCTCAGCGAGGATCGTGAGGCCGCGGTGCTGCCCGTGCCGATCGAGGTGGGTGCCGACAACGGCAAGAACGCCGATGCCGTCAAGGCGCTGCGTACGCAGGTCGCGGCCAACGCCCCCGACGGGGTCACGCTGCAGGTGACCGGCGGGCCGGCGTTCGGCGCCGACGTCGCCTCCGCCTTCGACGGGGCCGACTTCACGCTGCTGCTGGTGACGATCGTGATCGTGGCGCTCCTGCTGATCATCACCTATCGCTCGCCGGTGCTGTGGCTGGTGCCGCTCGTGGTGGTGGCGCTCGCCGACGGGCTCGCCGGGCGGGTCACCGCTGCGGCAGGCTCCCTGTGGGGCTTCGAGTTCGACGCCGGCATCGTCAGCGTGCTCGTCTTCGGCGCGGGCGCCAACTACGCCCTCCTGCTGATCTCCCGCTACCGGGAAGAGCTGCAGGCCAGCGACGACGACCGGGGGGCACTGAGCCGCGCCTGGCGCAAGACGGTCCCGGCGGTGCTCGCCTCGAACGTGACCGTCGTGCTCGCCCTGCTGACCCTGACCTTCGCCTCGATCCCGATGACGCGCGGCCTCGGGGTGCCGGCGGCCATCGGTCTGGCGATCGCGCTGGCCGCGGTGCTGCTGGTGCTGCCGCCGCTCCTGGCCGTGTGCGGCCGGCGGGTGTTCTGGCCGTTCGTGCCGCGACCGGGCAGCGCCCGTACGCAGGGCCGGATGTGGCGTACGGTCGCCTCGCGGGTCGCGAAGCGCCCGGTGGCGAGCCTGCTGGCCGGGCTCGCGCTGCTCGCGGTGATGACCACGGGCCTGCTCGGCACCACGGTCGGGCTCGACCAGCTGGAGAAGTTCCGGGTGCAGTCGGAGTCGGCGGCCGGTCTGGAGACGCTCGCCGCACACTTCCCGCCAGGTGAGGCGCAGCCGATCTATGTCGTCACCGACAGCGCGGCGACCGACCGGGTGGTCTCGGCGGCCGGCCGGGTCGAGGGCGTCGTGCGAGCCCATCCGGCAGGCACCACCGCCGACGGCTCCTCGACGAAGATCGTGGTCACCAGCGACTACTCGCCCGGCACCGAGCGCAGCCTCGACCAGATCACGCAGCTGCGCGAGGCCGTGCACCCGAGCGACGACGCCGACGCCCTCGTCGGCGGTGCGGTCGCCACGGAGCTCGACGCGCGCGACGGCAACGAGCACGACCTGCTGCTGGTCGCGCCGTTGGTGCTCGCGGTGAGCTTCCTGGTGCTCCTGGTGCTGCTGCGCTCGCTGGTCGCACCGGTGCTGCTGCTCCTGGTCAACCTCACCAGCGCGATCGCCGCGATCGGCGCGGGCGCGTGGCTGAGCCGTACGCTCTTCGACCAGCACGCGCTCGACGTGCAGGTGCCGATCCTCGCCTTCCTCTTCCTGGTCGCGCTCGGCATCGACTACACGATCTTCCTCGTGCACCGTGCCCGCGCCGAGGCCACCACGATGGGCACGCGGGCAGGCATGGTCGAGGCGGTCACCCACACCGGCAGCGTCATCACCAGCGCGGGCATCGTGCTCGCCGCCGTGTTCGCCGCGCTCGGGGTGCTTCCGCTCGTCGTGCTCGGGCAGCTCGGCCTGATCGTGGGTGTCGGTGTGCTCGTCGACACGCTGGTTGTGCGTACGGTGATCGTGCCCGCGATCTTCAGCCTGGTCGGCGACCGGGTCTGGTGGCCGAGAAGACTGCAGGGAGCCGATGAGAGCTGAGAAGATGAGCGTCGTGCACATACCGCTGGGGAGCACCGGGCCCTCGGGCCCGGCTCCCGCCGCCGCGACGGCGCGGGCGATGGAGATCGGCCAGCACGTGATCGCCGTCGTGCTGACCGCGATCGGGGTCAGCCGGGCGGTCGGCGACGGCGTCGCCATGCCGCTCGCGATCCTCGCCGGTGTCGCCGTGCTCGGCTGGCACACCGCCGGCGCGATCCTGCCGGCGCGGATGAGATCGCGAACGGTCTCGCGCCGGGTGCCGGTGTGGTGGCTGCTCGGGCTCGCGGTGATCTGGATCGCCGCCGTGGCGGTCTCGGCGGAGTTCGTCTGGCTGGCGTTCCTGCTGTGGCTGCTCGCCGGGCATCTGCTGCCGCTGCGCTGGGGCCTGGTCTTCTCGGCAGCGATCCTCGTGGTCGTGATCGTCGCCCCGATCCTGCATGCCGGAGAGACCAGCTACGCCGACGTGCTCGGGCCGCTCATCGGAGGCATCTTCGCGTTCGGCATCTCCCGCGGCTACCTGCAGCTGCTCCGCGATGCCGCCGAGCGCGAGCGTCTGGTCACCTCGCTGACCCGGGCGCAGCAGGAGATGGCCGAGCTGCAGGACGAGCTCGCGCTCGCGCAGCGTCACTCCGGCGCGATCGCCGAGCGCACCCGGATCTCGCGAGACATCCACGACACCATCGCGCAGGCGCTCTCCTCGATCCGGCTCCTGGCCCACGCCGGGAGCCGCACCGAGGAGGCCGAGTCGGCGCGCACGTTCCGGCAGGTCGAGACGCTCGCGGGCGACAGCCTCGCCGACGTACGCCGGATCGTGGCCGCCCTCGCGCCCGCCCAGCTCGAGGACGACGCCCTCGCGTCGGCCCTGCGGCGCATGCTCGACCGCGCGCAGGAGGAGGTCGGTCTGCAGGTCGACCTGCGCGTCGACGACACGCTTCCGCTGCTGAGCACCGAGATCGAGGTCGCGCTGCTGCGCACCGCGCAGTCGGCGCTGGCCAACGTACGTCTGCATGCCGGGGCGTCCCGGGTCGTCATCTCGCTGATCGACGACCAGGACTCGGTGCGGATGGACATCAGCGACGACGGCGCCGGGTTCGACATCGCGGCCTGGGAGCAGGAGGCCGGGGCCGGATCCTCCAGCTACGGTCTGCGGTTCATGCGTGCGCGCCTGCGCGAGCTCGGCGGCGGCCTCGACATCGAGAGCACGCCCGGCGAAGGCACCGCGGTCTCCGCACACCTGCCGATCCACACCGACTCGAGCCGGCCACAGACGCCTGCGAAGGAGGAGACACCATGACGACCGTGCTCCTGGTCGACGACCACCCGGTCGTACGCAGCGGCCTGCGTGCTGTGCTCGACGGTAACGGTTCTGTGCTCGACGACGACGCTGACGCCGTGCAGGTCGTCGGGGAGGCCGCCACCGGCGAGGAGGCGATCACCCTGGCCTGTCATCTCCGTCCCGACGTAGTGCTCTGCGACCTGCGCCTCGGCCACGGGATCGACGGCATCCGCACCACCCGGGCGCTGCGCGGGCTCGACCCGGCCCCGGCGGTGCTCATCCTGACCACCTTCGACCGTGACGCCGAGATCCTCGGCGCGATCGAGGCGGGCGCCGCCGGCTACCTCCTCAAGGACGTCGACCCTGCGGTGATCGTCGACGGCATCCGTCGTGCGGCCGCCGGCGACATGGTGCTCGCTCCGGATCTGGCCGCCAGGGTGCTCAAGGGCATGCGCAGCCCGCTCCCGCGACTCACCGAGCGGGAGGTCGAGGTGCTGCGGCTGCTCGCGCGCGGCTCGACCAACAAGGAGATCGCCCGCGCCCTCTTCGTCACCGAGGCCACCGTGAAGAGCCACCTCGCCCACATCTTCACCAAGCTCGACGTCGACAGCCGCTCCCGCGCCATCCATGTCGCCCAGGAGACCGGCCTGATCTGAGGCGCTCCGGGAGATCAGCGCTCGATCACGCCTGACTGGTAGGCCCACACGGCGGCCTGCAGACGCGACTTGACGCCCAGCTTGGGCATCATCCGGGCCAGGTGGGACTTGACGGTGGAGACCTCCAGCACGAGCGCGCGGGCGATCTCCTCGTTGGACATGCCCTCGGCGAGGTGGAGCAGGATGTCGAGCTCACGGGTGGTGAGGAGCTCGCTGGCGCGCGCCGCGGTGACCGGCTGCGTACGCCGCCGGGTGACGACCTCGCGCAGCACCCGTCGGGTCAGGGAGGTGTCGAGGGTGCCGTGGCCGGCGGCGACCGAGCGCACCGCGGCGACGATCGCGTCGGGCTCGGCGTCCTTGAGGAGGAAGCCGGAGGCGCCGGCCTCGAGGGCGCCGAAGACGTAGTCGTCGATGTCGAAGGTGGTCAGGACGAGCACCGGGATCGGGTCGGTCACCTCGGGGCCGCACAGCTCGCGGGTGGCGCTGATGCCGTCACGGCCGGGCATCCGGATGTCCATGCAGACCAGGTCCGGTCGCAGGGCGAGGGCCTGCTCGACCGCGGCGGCCCCGTCCTCGGCGACAGCGACGACCTCGATGTCGGGCTCGGTCTGCAGCAGCGTACGCAGCCCGGCACGCACCAGCGGCTGGTCGTCGGCGACCACGACCCGGATCATCCGGCCACCTCCTCGGCCGCGGTCACGGTCGCCGGCATCCGCAACCGGGTCTGCCAGCCGCCGTCGGCGGTCGGGCCGGCCTCGAGGGTGGAGTCGGTCAGGTCGGCTCGCTCCCGCATGCCCACCAGGCCCAGCCCACGCCGCGCCGGGGACGGCGCGGCCCCGGAGGCGGGTCCGGTGGCGGGTCCGTTGCGCACCGTCAGCACGATCGAGGCAGGGTCGCTGGCGTCGAGAACCACCTGGCAGCGGGCACCCGGCGCGTGCCGGGCGGCGTTGGCGAGAGACTCCTGCACGGTGCGGTAGGCGGAGAGCTGGGCGAGCGGTCCGACGCCCGTGCGGGCGGCCGCCTCGGAGCCGAGGATCTCCAGGTCGACGTCGAGGCCGGTGCGCCGGGCGCCGGCGACGAGGTCGGGAAGATGGGAGAGGCGCTCCTGCTCTCCGGCTTCCGCGGGGTCATCGGGGGCGCGTAGGAGCGTGACCAGACCCCGCAGCTCGCGCAGCATCGCCGTGCTCTGGGTGCGCACCTGGCGCACGGCCTCCTTCGCGCCGGCCGGGTCGGTGTCGATCTGTCGCTCGACCGCCCCGGTCATCACGGCGATGCCGGTCAGGTGGTGGGCGGCGATGTCGTGGAGCTCGCGGGCCATCGCCGTGCGCTCCTCGGCGATCGCGGCGGCGACCTGCGCGGACTGCTCGCGGTCGACGGCCACGGCGAGGTCGGAGCGCGCCTCCCGAGCCTCGCGCCGCGCCCGCACCACGACGGCCAGCAGCGCGGGCGCGAGGATCACACCCACGCCCTGGACGAGACCGGCGAGGACCGCGCTGCCGGTCGGCAGGCCGATGTCGACCTGGCTCAGGAGCCCGCCGAGAGCGACGAGCAGGCCGGCGCCGAGGAGCGCGCCGAGCAGCTGCCACCGCCTGCGTGGGAGGTCGGCGCCGGTCGCCGCCGACCACACGGCCACCAGCACCGCGGCCGAGGTCAGGCTCGTCGCGTCGCCGGCACCGCCGAGCGCCATCACGACCGAGCCGGCGGCCACGGCCAGCAGCACGGTCAGCGGCCGAGCGCGTCGGCCCAGGAGCACGACGGCCTGGGCGGTCAGCACGAGCAGCGCGAACCACCAGCCGGCGGCACCGAGCCTGGGGATCCCGGCGACCTCGGAGTCGGCGGCATCGAGGCCGGGGGAGACGACCAGCATCGCCACCGCCACCGCCCAGGCCACCAGGGGTGGGACCACAGGTGGGAGCAGCCGCAGCGGCATCCGGATCGTCACGTCGCGCATCACGCCATCATCCTTTCCGCAACCGTGGCCGGTTGCCAGCATCTTTCGATGCAAGTGCGAGGGTTCGCCCTTTTGCCCGGCGCGGCGGGCGATCGCCGCTTCCTAGGTTGGGGCCAGCCCGGAAGCGCCGGGCCGAAAGGAACAGATCATGACCACGACCCCTCCGACCACACTCTCGGTCGTCGAGCCGGAGGCGGGCCTGCGGGCCTTCGTACGCCGCCACGAGCTCTCGACGTTTTTCGTGCTCGCCCTCGCCGCCAGCTGGCTGGCCTGGACCCCCTACGTGCTCTCCGGGAACGGGCTGGGCGTCTGGGGGTTCACCTTCCCCGGCGGCGTCATCGGTGGTCAGGTGCTCGGGATGCTGCCCGGCGCCTACCTCGGCCCGATCGGCAGCGCCGTGCTCGTCACCGCTCTCGCCAGTGGACGCGCGGGCCTGCGCGACTGGGGCAGGCGGCTGGTTCGCTGGCGGGCGAGCTGGCGCTGGTACGCCGGGATCCTGATCGGCGCACCGGCCGCGATGATCCTCGCGACCCAGCTCACCGGCGGCCAGATGTCGCAGCCGTCGCAGACGTGGCTGCTCGTGCTGGCGGCGTACGTGCCGGGCCTGATCCTGCAGATGATCACCACCGGTCTCGCCGAGGAGCCGGGCTGGCGCGACTTCGCCCTCCCTCGCCTGCAGCGCAAGGTCGGTCCGCTCGGGTCGGCGTTCGTGCTCGGGCCGATCTGGGCGCTGTGGCACATGCCGCTCTTCCTGACCGAGTGGGGCGGCTGGCCGGACGCGCCCTGGTATCGCCCGCTCGTCTTCGCCGGGTTCTGCCTCACCTTCGGTGTGATCATGACCTGGGTCTTCAACCGCACCGGCCAGAGTCTGCTGCTGGCGATGCTGTTGCACACCAGCGTCAACAACTACGCCTCGGTGGCCTCGGGCGAGCTCTTCCCCGGGGTCGGCCACGACCACTTCCAGGCCGCGCTGCTGGTCGCGGCCACGCTCGGCGCGCTGGTCACCATCGTGGCTACACGGGGGCGGCTTGGCTATCGGCGACCGGCTCCGGAGTCGCCGCGGAGTCCTCTTCCACGCTGAGCAGCGCGCGAAGCCGGGTCAGCACCAGGCCGGTGGCGAGCGTTCCGCCGATCACGACGAACGCCCACAGGTGACCGAGGCCGCTGCCGATGAGCGAGCCGGCGATCGCCGGGCCGAGGATCTGACCGAGGGTCAGGGTGAGTCCGAGGCAGGCGTTGTAGCGGCCGCGCAGGCGGTCGGGGGCGATGGTGTTGGCCAGGCCGGTCACCACCGGAGCCCACAGCGTCTCGCCGAGGCCGAAGACCGCGAGACCGACCACGATCGCGGCCACGGCGCCGGCGGTGGGCATCAGGTCGGCGGTCGCCAGCACGGTCCAGGCCAGCGACCAGGTCAGCACCGCACAGGCCAGCGCCGTCGTACGCCGCCACCGGGAGGTGAGCCGCAGCAGCGCCACCTGCCCGCAGACGATCACCGCGGCGTTGGCGGCGAAGGCCCAGCCGAGGGCGGTCGCCGGCACCTCGGCGACGTCGACGGCGTAGGCCGTCGCACCGGCCTCGAGCTGCCCGTAGCCGAAGGTCACCGCGAGCACGCCACAGCCGAACAGGGCCACCGCGCGGCGGTCGCGCAGCACCTCGCCCCAGCTGCCGGCCGCCGCGGTCGCGGTCTCGTCCGAGCTGCTCGGCCCGGGGGAGCGGACGAGGATCGCCAGCACGACGGCGTAGGCCAGATAGGCGAGCGCATCGCACAGGTAGAGCACCTGGAAGGACTCCGGACGCCCGACGTCGACCAGGAACGCGCTGACGAGGCCACCTACGCCGATGCCCGCGTTCAGGCCCAGGAAGGCGAACCCGTAGGCCCGCTCGCGGCCGTGTGCGGGCACCATCCCGGCGAGCAGGGTCGTCGTGCCGGGCCACAGCGGCGAGGCGCCGACGACGACGCCGGCGAGCACGATCATCACCGGCACGAGCCCGTCGACGAAGCCGAGCGACCCGATCGAGACGGCCTCGAGCGCGAGCGCGCCCATCAGCACGGGCCGCGGCCCGACGCGGTCGAGGAGTGCTCCGACCCCGGGAGCGGCAGCCAGTCCGACCAGGCCCATCCAGGCGAACATCCAGCCCGCCGTCGAGGATCCGAGGTCGCGCACCTGGGCCATGTAGACGTAGAGGAAAGGCAGGGTGAGGCCGTTGCCGAGGGAGGCGAAGGCGAAGCCGACGAGCACGCGGCGGGCCTGCGTGGGGGAGTGGGGCACGGGTGTGATCGTCCTCTCTCCGGCCGCCTCTCTGACGGCCGCATGATTAGGGTACGCTCACTTAGGCTTGCCTAACCTAATCCCCCCTCTCGCGTCGAAGGAGACCAGTGAGCGCACCGCACCTGGGGCATCTGTTCCACCCAGACAATGCTCGTGACTACACCCGCGGAATCTCGGAGGCACTCGATCTGCTCGTCGACAAGCTCGACACACTCGACGGACCCACCACCGGCCTCTCTCCCGAGGTGGCCGCGAAGCCGGTCGACGAGGTCGACCTGGACACCCCGCTCACCGACGGCGCCGCCGCGCTCGCCGAGGTCAGCCGGCTGTGGCTCGACGACGCGGTCTGGTTCCACGACCCGTCCTACGCCGCGCACCTGAACTGCCCCGTCGTCATCCCCGCCCTCGTGGGCGAGCTGCTGATGTCGGCGGTCAACACCTCGATGGACACCTTCGACCAGTCGGTCGGCGCCACCTTCATGGAGCGCCGTCTCGTCGACTGGACCGCCGCCCGTGCGGGCTACCCCGAGCCCACGCGCGACGGCATCTTCACCAGCGGCGGCAGCCAGTCCAACCTGCAGGCGCTGCTGCTGGCCCGTGGCGAGGCCGAGCGGCGCGGCGTGCCCGTCGACCGGCTGCGCTTCCTCACCTCCGCCGACAGCCACTTCTCCATCGCCAAGTCGGCGCGCCTGCTCGGCATGGGGGAGGACGCCGCGATCTCGGTGCCGACCGACGCCGACCACCGGATGGACGTCGCGGCCCTGCGCAAGGCGCTCGACGACTGCGTCGTCGACGGCCTCGTGCCGGCCGCGGTCGTGGCCACCGCCGGCACCACCGACTTCGGGGTGATCGACCCGCTGCACGCGATCGCCGAGGCGTGCCAGGACTTCAACGTCTGGTTCCACGTCGACGCGGCGTACGGTGGCGGGCTCCTGGTCTCGCCGAGATATCGCCACCTGCTCGACGGTATCGAGCGCTCCGACTCCGTCACCGTCGACTACCACAAGACCTGGTTCCAACCGGTCTCCTCCAGCGCGCTCCTGGTCAGGGACCGGGCGAGCCTGCAGCACGCCTCCTGGTACGCCGACTACCTCAACCCCCGCGAGTCGGAGAACCCCAACCAGGTCGACAAGTCGCTGCAGACCACCCGCCGCTTCGACGCGCTCAAGCTGTGGCTGACGCTGCGCACGATGGGGGCCGACCAGATCGGTGCCTACCTCGAGTCGGTGATCGACCTGGCGCGGGAGGTCTACGACGTGCTCAGCCTGCAGCCCGACATCGAGCTCGTCACGCCCTCGCAGCTCTCCACGGTCGTCTTCCGTTACGCCGACCCGCACCTGGGCTCCACCGGGCTCGACGACGCCGCCGTCTGCGAGCTCAACCGTCGTATCCGCGCGGAGATGTGGAGCGGTGGCCGTAGCGTCGTCGCCGCGACCAAGGTCGACGGCCGTCAGTTCCTCAAGCTCACCCTGCTCAACCCCAAGGCCTCGCTCCAGGACATCCTCGACATCATCGAGCAGGTCCGTACGCTGGGGCTCACCTTGGGCCGTGCCGTCCCGGAGGTCGCCCGATGACCAAGCCCCGCACCGTGTTCACCGACGCCGATTCAGACACCGATTCCGGCGTGGAGACCGCACCCCCTGTCCACGACCTCGTGGGCATCGGGCTCGGCCCGTTCAACCTCGGCCTGGCGGCTCTCGCCGACCCGATCAGCGAGCTCGACTGCCTCTTCCTCGAGGCCCGTGACCGGTTCGACTGGCACCCGGGGATGCTGCTCGACGACGCCACCCTGCAGGTGCCGTTCCTCGCCGACCTGGTGACGATGGCCGACCCGACGTCGCGCTACAGCTTCCTCAACTTCCTCAAGCAGACCGGCCGGATCTACCCGTTCTACATCCGGGAGAACTTCCTGCCCCACCGGCGCGAGTACAACCACTACTGCCAGTGGGTCGCCGAACAGCTCGACTCCGTCAGGTTCGGGCAGCAGGTCGTCTCCGTGGAGCACGACGGCGAGGCGTACGTCATCACGACCGCCTCCGACCAGGGCGATCAAGCACAGACCCATCGGGCCAGGCGGCTGGTGCTCGGCACCGGCACGGCGCCGCACGTGCCCGAGCCTGCCCGCGAGGCGGTGGCGGCCGAGGGGCCGGCGATCCACAGCGCCGACTATCTGGCTCGCAAGGACGAGCTCGTCGGCCGCAGCAGCATCACCGTGGTCGGCAGCGGGCAGTCGGCCGCCGAGATCTACCTCGATCTGCTGACCGCCCAGCCCGACCACGACTACCAGCTGGCGTGGCTGACCCGCAGCCCGCGGTTCTTCTCGATGGAATACACCAAGCTCACCCTCGAGCTGACCTCGCCGGAGTACTCCGCCTACTTCCAGTCGCTGCCGGCCGAGAAGCGCAGTGACCTGCTGAGGTCGCAGCAGAGCCTCTACAAGGGCATCTCGGGCGACACCATCGACGCGATCCACGAGGCGCTCTACACCCGCTCGGTCAGCGGAGCCGCCGAGACCACGATGCTCACCAACACCGAGCTGCGCGGAGTGACCCGCACCGAGACCGGCTACCACCTCGCGCTGCACCACGTGGAGCAGGAGGAGGACTACGAGATGTCGACCGAGGGGCTCGTGCTCGCCACCGGCTACCGCGCCGGCGTCCCGGCCTTCCTCGAGCCCGTCCGCGACCGGATCCGCTTCGACGAGCAGGGCCGGTACGCCGCCGGCCCGACCTTCTCCGTCGACCACGGCGACCGCGAGATCTGGGTGCAGAACGGCGAGGAGCACACCCACGGCTTCGTCGCCCCCGACCTGGGCATGGGCGCCTATCGCAGCTCGGTGATCCTCGCCGCCGTGCTCGGCCGGGAGCCCTATCCGATCGAGAAGCGGGTCGCCTTCCAGGAGTTCGGGGTGCCCGACCGCTTCAGAGTCATGTCCGATCACAGCCAGACCGAGCCGACGGAGGAGAGCCGATGAAGATCACGATCGAACCCCTCGAGATCGAGGCGCACCTCGACACGGTGCACGCCTGGGTGACCCACCCGCGCTCGGCCTACTGGATGATGCTGGACGCCTCGGTCGACGACGTGGCCGAGGAGCACGCCCGGATCGCCCGTCATCCACACCACGACGCCTGGCTGGGCCGGGTCGACGGCGAGCCCGCGTTCCTGGTCGAGACCTACGACCCCGCCCGCAGTGAGCTCGGTGGGATCGTCGGTCTGCCCGAGCTGGCACCCGGCGACCTGGGCATGCACGTGCTGGTCGCACCGGCCGCCGGCGAGCCCACGACCGGGTTCACGACGCGTATCTTCCGCGCGGTGATGCGGCACTGCTTCGCGGATCCCGGTGTGCGCCGTGTGGTGGTCGAGCCCGACGTACGCAACCTGCCGATCCGCCGCAAGAACACCGACGCCGGCTTCGTCGAGCTGCGCGAGGTCGACCTCGGCGAGAAGACGGCGATGCTCTCGGTCTGCACGCGGGAGATGTTCGCCGCCGCCCACCTACGCCCCGAGAACCTGCGGATCGCCCACCGGCACCTGGTCGCGAAGGCGATCGCGGAGTTCAGCCACGAGCGGATGATCGCGCCGGTCGCCGTCGACGGTGGCGCCGACGACGCCTGGGAGCTGCAGGGGCCGTCGACGACGTACGTCTTCACCGCTCGCCGCTTCATGCTCGATCACTGGGTGGTCGACCCGGCCTCGATCGTGCGGCGCGGCGAGGAGGGTGAGGAGGCCGAGGTCGACGCGCAGGCGTTCGTGGCCGAGTTCGCGCCGGCGCTGGGCATCCCGGCGACGCTGCTCCCGACGTATCTGGAGGAGCTGGCGGCGACGATCGCCTCGTCGTGCTGGAAGCTGGAGCACCAGGCGCTGACTGCGGCCGACCTGGTCGAGGCCGACCACCAGAGCGTCGAGGGCGCGATGAGCGAGGGCCACCCGGCCTTCGTCGCCAACAACGGCCGGATCGGCTTCGACATCGACGACCACGCCCGCTGGGCGCCGGAGACGAGCAACGACCTGAGCCTGCTGTGGGTCGCGGTCGCCCGGGAGCAGTCGCACCTCGCGCTGGGCCGTGGCGAGGACGAGCAGCGGCTCTATGCGGCCGAGCTCGGCGAGGCGACGCTGGCCCGGTTCGCGGCGAAGCTGCGCAGCCTCGAGCTCGACCCGGACGGATTCCGCTACGTGCCCGTGCACCCGTGGCAGTGGCGCCACAAGCTGGCGGTCACCTTCGCGACCGACGTCGCCGCGCGCCGGATCGTGCTGGTCGGCGAGGGCGAGGACGCCCACCGCCCGCAGCAGTCGATCCGCACCTACTTCAACACCTCGCGGCCCGAGCGGCACTACGTCAAGACCGCGCTGTCGATCCAGAACATGGGCTTCATGCGCGGCCTCTCGCCGGCCTACATGGCCGCGACCCCGGTCATCAACGACTGGGTCGCCGACCTGGTCGAGGGAGATGCGGAGCTGAAGGAGCGCGGCTTCGGCGTGCTCCGCGAGCTGGCCTCGGTCGGCTGGACCGGCGATGTCTTCCACGCCCTGCCGGACCCCTCGCCCTACCGGAAGATGATCGCCGCGCTGTGGCGGGAGTCGCCGGTGCCACGGCTGGCCGAGGGTGAGCGGTGCGCGACGATGGCGGCGCTGCTCCACCGCGACGCCTCGGGGGCCTCCTACGCCGCCGAGCTGGTCCGTGCCTCCGGGCTGCCCGCCCGGGAGTGGGTGCGCGCCTATCTGGACGCCTATCTACGACCGCTGGTGCACTGCCTGATGGCCTACGACCTGGCGTTCATGCCGCACGGGGAGAACCTGGTGATGGTGCTGCAGGATCACGTGCCGGTGCGGATGTTCATGAAGGACATCGGCGAGGAGGTGGCGGTGATGGGTGACCTGCCGCTGCCCGAGGAGGTCGCCCGGATCCGCGGCGAGTTCCCCGACGACGTCAAGGCGCTGGCCGTGCACACCGACATCTTCGACGGGGTGCTGCGCTACGTCGCCGCGATCCTCGATGATGACGGGGTGCTGCCGGAGACCGAGTTCTGGGCCCAGGCCCGGGCGTGCATCGTCGACCATGCCGCCGACCACCCCGAGCTGGCCGACGCGGCCGCGCGCTACGACTTCCTGCGACCGCGCTTCCGGCACTCGTGCCTCAACCGGCTCCAGCTGCGCAACACGCTGCAGATGGTCGACATCACCGACCAGGCCGAGTCGCTGATGTTCGCGGGTACGTTGGCAAACCCGGTCGCATGAGTTTGTTTCGAGACGAGTGGGGCATCCCGCACGTGCGGGGTGCCTCGCCGGCCGAGGTGGCCCGGATGCAGGGCTGGGTCACCGCTCGTGACCGTGCCTGGCAGCTCGAGATCGAGCGGCTGCGCGGCGAGGGCCGCACCGCCGAGCTGCTCGGTCCGGCCGGGCTGGAGTGGGACACCTTCGCCCGCCGCGCCCGGGTCGCGGCGGTGGCGCGCGCTGCCTACGCCGGGCTCGACGAGGAGACGCAGGAGTTCCTGACGGCGTACGTCGAGGGGGTCCGCTCCGGCCTGGAGGGTGCTTCCTGTCCTGAGCTCGAGGGCCTCGGGGCGGCGCCGGGCGCCTGGCAGCCCTGGACGCCGCTGGCGGTCTTCTGGGTCCAGCAGATCCTCTTCGGCTCGTTCCCCTCGAAGCTCTTCGGTGCCCGGGCCGCGATGGTGCTGGGAGCCGAGGCCGCGCTGTTCCGCACCGAGGGTCTCTCCGGCGGCTCCAACGCCTACGGTGTCGGCGGCGGCCGCACCGCCTCCGGTGCGCCGATCGTGGCCGGCGACCCGCACCGGCTCTTCGAAGCGCCCAACGTCTACCTCCAGGTGCGGCTGGCGTGCACCGACCCCGACGACACCTTCGACGTGGTCGGGATGACCTTTCCCGGGGTGCCGGGCGTGCAGCACTTTGCCCACGCCGGCCGGGTTGCCTGGGGGATCACCAACGCGATGGGCGACTACCAGGATCTCTACCGGGTCGACCTGCGCCCGGGCGGTGACGTGGTGCGGCGCAGCGTGGAGACGGTGCTCGTGCGTGACCAGGAGCCGGTGGAGGTCGAGGTGCTCGAGACCGAGCGCGGGCCGGTGGTGCTCGACGATCCGGAGGAGGGCTGGGGCCAGGCGCTGCGTACGCCCGGCCACGATCTCGACGACCTCGGCTTCGGTGCGCTCCTCCCGCTGCTGCGGTCACGTTCGGCCGCCGACGTGGAGTCTGCCGTGGCGCACTGGGTCGAGCCGGTCAACAACTGGGTGATCGCCGACGTGACCGGCGACGTCGTGCACACGGTCGGCGGCCGGGTGCCGCGGCGCGACGACGCCGGGGAGTGGGTCGGCTGGGTCGATCCGCTGCCGCGGCGTACGGCCTCGGCGGGCGGGGCCGTGGTGACCGCCAACGACCGCTGCATGCCGGAGTTCGGGGCGCTCGCCTCCGCCTTCGCGCCGCCGTTTCGCGCGAAGCGGATCACCCATCTGCTCGACGAGGCGGGTCCTCTCGACGCCGAGCATGCGGTGGCGGTGCTCGCCGACACCGCCCAGACCGCGGGCGAGCCGCTGCTGGCTCTGGTGCCGGCCGAGCTGCTTCCCGCGGCGCCGGCCGAGTGGCACGGCGCGATGGACGGTTCACCGGGCGCAGCCTGGTATGCCGCGCTGCGCGCCGAGGTGGTCGACCGGATCTGTGCGGCGCCCTCGCTCGCGCCGCTGCGGGAGCCGTCTCCGCACGGACCGCTCTACGCGCCGTGGTTCAGCCTGCCCGCCCGGGTGGCCGGCGCGCTGCACATCATCCTGGCCGCCCAGAAGCCCTTCGGGCTGGACCCGCGAGCGCTGGTGGCCGAGGCAGCGAGGGCGGTTCACGAGGCCGGCGATCCGGCACCCTGGCCGGAGGACCACCGCTTCTGGCCGCTGCACGCGCTGGAGCAGTTCGAGCTGCCCCACACCCGCACCGCCCCCGCCACCCCGCTGCCGGGCGACACCGACACGGTCCGCTGCAACGCCTGGATCCCGGGCACCACCGTGACGGTGCGAGGCTCGGTGGCCCGCTACGCCTGGGACCTCGCCCACCGCGACAACAGCCGCTGGGTCGTACCGCTGGGCGCCAGCGGCGACCCCGACAGCCCCCACCACACCGACCAGCACGACGCCTGGGCCGACGGCGGCGCCGTGGCCGTCGTCACCGACTGGTCGCTGCTCACCGAGGAGAAGACATGCCCCTGACCGACCCAGCCCTGACTGACCCCGCCCTGACGATCCGCGACCTGGACCCGTCGGCCGACCTCGACCTGCTGTGCGGCTGGCTGCAGACCGACCGAGCCCGGTTCTGGGGGATGGCCGAGAAGCCGCGTGAGGAGATCGAGGAGATCTACACCTGGCTGCAGGAGCAACCTCATCTTGCGGCGTACATCGTCGAGCTCGACGGCGACCCGGTCGCCCTGTTCCAGACCTGGGATCCCGAGGTCGACGAGCTCGGCACCTTCTACGACCGCCGACCCGGCGACCTCGGGATGCACCTGTTCCTGGCCGACTCGCCAGCACGGGAGGGAAGGACCGAGGCCGTCATCGGGTTCTTCGTCGAGTCGGTGATCGCCGCCGCTGGAGTCACGCGGGTCGTCGTCGAGCCCGACGCCGCCAACGAGGCCTCCCTCGCCCGCCTGGATGCCTACGGCTTCCAGCGCGGTCCGGTCGTCGAGCTCCCGCACAAGGTCGCCCAGTACGCCTTCCTCGACCTGCCGTGACCGCCCGTTCGGCGACCAGACGGGATACTGGGTGGGGGATGCTCATTTTACTTGTCGCGGTATGAATGCCAGTGCCACGGACCTTCTCGTGGAGCCGTTCGTCCGACCATGACAAGTGAGCCGATGACCATCAGCATCCAGCGCCGTGTCGCGCCGATCTTGCTCGCCGCAACCGTCATCGCGCTCGCCGCGTCGGCGTGCGGTTCCGGGACCGCCGAGGGTGCAGGTGAGAAGGCCGACCCCAGCCCCTCGGCGGACTCGGCCGAGTCCGCCGCGTCGACCGAGGACCCTTACCCAGTTATCGAGGTGTGCGCCGCAGAGGACCTTTCCTTCACCGTCTCGGAGGAGTCCCAGGCGGGTGGCTACTACCTGATCACGGCGACCGCCAAGCCGGGAGCGACCTGCATCCTCGTCGGCCAGACGATCTCGGCCGGCTTCGGTTCGGACCCGTCCGGCGATGTGGCACCGAGCGAGCAGGCCGAGGGCGAGTCGATCACGATGTCCGGGTCCACCAAGGCGTACGCAGGGGTGAACCCGCACAGCGGAGCGCAGGACGGCGGGGTGCAGTTCGAGGAGATCATCGTCGGGGCGCACAAGGGCGACATGAGCCCCGTGTCGCTGAAGCTGCCGAGCACCGCAGAGGTCGACCAGCCCATCGGCACCAACTGGCACACCGACGCCGCGAAGGCCGTTCCGTTCGCTGACTGACCTGACCGTCGACGCGGTCTCTCAGTCGGCGACCATGTCGACCAGCTTGCCCATCGCGCCGAGCTCGGCGTCATGGATCCCGCCGTCGGGGACGATGATCAGGCTCCACAAACGGCTGCCGACGGCCACGTTGCCGACCACGAGGTCGCCGTCGTCGTGTTTCTCGACGCAGACGAAGGCGCGGTCGGCGATCTCGACGGGTTCGGGAGATGCGATGCAGTCGTCCCGGCTCGCGGCGAGCCCGGCGTCAACGGAGGTGTCGACGAGGGTCGTCACGAAGATCGCGCCCCGGTCGCTGGTGTAGGTGCACACGTCGTCGTCGGCGGTGTGCGTCCAGCTGCCGGGGATGGCGCTGGCGACCTGGCCGGGCTCGAAGAGGCACGGACCGGAGGCCGCGACGGGCGTGGAGGTGGGTGTCGAGGGGCTGGGCCCAGGGCTGCTGCCGCTGGGCTCCCCGGCACCGCAGCCTGTGAGACAACCTGCGAGAGCGGTCGCGGAGAGGACGGCTACGACGCTGAGCAGCTTCCTCGACACGTACGTCTCCTCGGGGTTCGTGGGCCTGCCTGCAGTTTCTCAGGTCGAGCACGGAAAAGGAGCCACGGGGGTTGCCCGGACCGGGCACAATCGCATCCGTGACCTCTGACCTGGCGCAGGGAAACGACCATGACGACGATCCTCGGGCCTCCATCCGGGAGCGGCTCGCGGGGCAGCACGTCCTGCTCACCGGGGTGACGGGGTTCGTCGGGGAGGCGCTGCTGCATCTGTTGCTGACCGAGGTGCCCGACGTACGCCTCAGTGTTCTCGTGCGGCCCAAGGGCTCGATCTCGGGTGCCGACCGGATCGCGAAGCTGCTGGCCAAACCCATCTTCGAGGCGGTCTCCGACGCCACGGTCGACGTGGTCGAGGGCGACCTCTCCGACCCGCCGCCGCTGCCGGACGACCTCGACGCGGTCGTGCACTCGGCGGGTGACGTCTCCTTCGACCCGCCGGTCGACGAGGGCTTCACCACCAACGTCGTCGGTGTGCGCGGGCTGCTGCGACGCATCTGCGAGACGGGTCGAGACGTCCACTACCTCCATGTCTCGACCGCCTATGTCTCGGGTCGCCGCCGCGGTCACATTCCCGAGGGGCCGGTCGACCACTCCGTCGACCCGGAGGCCGAGCTCGCCTGGGGCCTTGCTCAACGGGCCGCGGTCGAGGAGCGCTCACGCGGCGTCGAGGTGATCTCCAGGCTGCGCAAGCAGGCCGAGCGCGAGCATGGTCGGGCGGGTCTGATGACGGCCGCCGCTGCCGCCGAGGAGGCGCGGAAGAAGTGGGTGAAGGACGAGCTCGTGCGCCTCGGCAGCGAGCGCGCTCGCTCGCTGGGCTGGACCGACGCCTACACGTTCACCAAGGCGCTGGGGGAGCGGGTCGTCGAGGCTCACGCCGCCCAGGGCAACCGGGCGACGATCTTCCGCCCGGCGATCATCGAGTCGGCGCTCTCCCGTCCGCACCCGGGCTGGATCGAGGGCTTCAAGATGGCCGAGCCGCTGATCCTCGCCTACGGCCGCGGCGAGCTGCCGCTCTTCCCGGCCGCTGCTGACACCGCGATCGACATCGTGCCGGTCGACCACGTGGTCGCCTCGATCGTCGCCTGTCTGGCGCACCCGCCGGTGCACGGCGACCCGGCCTACTTCCACCTCGCCTCCGGCGACCGCAACCCGGTGACGTTCGAGATGCTCTACGAGAGCGTGCGTGAGTACTTCTCGGAGGAGCCGTTCGCGGCGGGTGACCGGGGGGCCGTCCGGCTGCCCGAATGGACCTTCCCCGGTGGCGCGTCGGTCGAGCGGATGCTGTCGACGGGCGAGAAGGTGCACAAGGTCGCCGACACCCTGCTCGGTCTCGCTCCGCGCGGCGACCGCACCCGTGGATGGGCACGCGATCTCGACCGGCAGGGGCGGCGGCTGCGGTTCCTGCGCCGCTACCTGGACCTCTACAAGGAGTACGCCCAGGCCGACCTTCGTTTCGTCGACGCCAACACCCTCGCGCTCTACCGATCGCTGTCGCCGGCCGACCGGGAGACGTTCGCCTTCGACACCGCGGTGATCGACTGGCACGAGTATCTGCACGACATCCACGTGCCGTCGGTCACCAAGCCGGTGCGCGAGCTCGACGAGCTGCGCAAGCTGCGCAAGAAGCCGGCGCCAGGGCGCCTGCCGCGGGTCAAGGAGGAGCGGGTCGCGGCCTTCTTCGACCTCGACGGCACCCTGATGTCGTCCAACGTCATCGAGACCTATCTGTGGCTGCGGCTCGGTGAGCTCTCGGGAACCAAGAAGGCGGGAGAGATCGCGCGGATGGCGGGCAAGGTGCCCGGCTACGTGTGGGCGGATCGCAGCGAGCGCAGCTCGCTGCTGCGTACGGTCTACAAGGAGTACGCCGGTGCGCGCTTGTCCGAGCTCGACGAGATCGTCGACGAGCGGCTGACCACGCACATCCTCGGTCGGTTGGCGCCCGACGCGGTGCGGCGGATCCGTGAGCACCGGGCCGCGGGGCACGTGACGGTGCTGGTCACCGGCGCGATCCGGCCGCTGACCAGACCGCTGCTGCCGCTCTTCGACCACATCGAGGCGGCCGACCTCGCCGTCGACTCCCGCGGGATCTGCACGGGCCACCTGGCCTCCTCGCCGCTGGTGGGGGAGTCGCGCGGCTCCTTCGTGCGGGAGTGGTCGCGCCGCGAGGGCATCTCGCCGTCCGACTGCTTCGCCTACGCCGACTCCCACTCCGACCTCCCACTCCTCGCCGCGGTCGGCCACCCGGTAGCGGTGCGCCCCGACGTACCTCTCTTCCGGCATGCCAAGAAGTCGCACTGGACGATCGTCGACTGGGACTCTCCCGGACACTCGAGCCGCACCCTCGACCCAGCCGGAAGGACCTCCCGATGACCCCCGAACGCCGAGTCGGCTCGTTCTCACGCAATTCGCCGCCGAGTCGGCTCGTCATAACGAGCCGACTCGGCGTGAAATCCTGTCAGGACGAGCCGACTCGGCATGGGGAGGGCTGCTGATGCTCGCGCTGGAGATGTATCGCAGTGTGGCCAAGACGGCGCTCGGCAAGGTGGCCGGTGGGCGGATGCCGCTGCTGCTGACCGGGGCGGCGGCGCCGCTGCGGATGGTGACGCTGGATCCGCCGAAGGTGGAGCACGACGGGTGGGCGCGGCTGAAGGTGTCGCTGTCCGGGATCTGCGGGTCCGACCTGGGGATGCTGTCGGGGAAGACCTCCCTCTACTTCCAGCCGCTGGTGAGCCTGCCGTTCGTGCCCGGCCACGAGATCGTGGGCGAGCTGCTCGACCCGTGCGGCGACCTGGACGCCGGCACCCGGGTGGTCGTCGACCCGGTGCTGACCTGCGCCGCGCGCGGGCTGGAGGCGTGCGAGGCGTGTGCCCGCGGTGAGACCAACCGGTGCTCGCGGATCACCGTGGGCGACATCTCCGCGGGGCTGCAGACCGGCTTCTGCCACGACACCGGCGGCGGCTGGTCGCAGCAGCTCTCGGTGCACCGCTCCCAGCTCCATGCCGTGCCCGACGGCTACTCCGACGAGCAGGCGCTGCTCGTCGAGCCGGTCGCCTGCGCCGTCCACACCGCGCGCCGGGCCGCGGTCGAGCCCGGCGATCGCGTGCTCGTCTCCGGAGCCGGAGCCGTCGGGCTGCTCGCCACGCTCGCCCTGCGCGAGCTGACCGACGCCGGCGAGATCGTGGTCGTCGCCAAGCACGCCCACCAGCGCGAGCTGGCGCTCGAGTTCGGCGCCACCGAGGTCGTGGCGCCGAGCGAGACGCTGCGCCGGATCCGCCGTGCGACCAGTGCGTTCATGCTCGAGCCCGAGATGATGGCTTCGCCCTATCTCCTGGGTGGCGTGGACGTCGCGCTCGACGCGGTCGGCTCGAAGGAGTCGCTGCAGACCTGCCTGCACGCGACCCGCGCCGGTGGTCGCGTGGTGCTCTCCGGAATGCCAGCCACCGCCGATCTCTCCGCGGCCTGGTTCCGCGAGCTCGAGGTAGTGGGGACGTACGCCTCCTCCCGGGGGTCGGGCGACTTCGCCACCGCGCTCGACCTCGTCGGCCACGACGGGATGTGCCGCCTCGCCAAGACCGTCGCGCCCTACCCGCTCCACCGCTGGCGCGAGGCCCTCGACCATGCCCAATCAGCCGGCCGGCTCGGCACCGTCAAGGTGGCCTTCGACCCCCGCCGGACGAACTGAAGCCCTTCCAGAAGGAGTGACACGATGACACGGCCAGGCTTTGTGCTCGAGGTCGACGACCGTACGCCGCCTCTGCTCGTCCACGAGGGGCTCGGGTTCCGTCTGGAGGAGTTCCCGCAGGGCACCCGGGTGGTCTACCCGCCGGAGTCGCTGCCGACGGTGCCCGATGTCGACGAGGCGATCCGGGAGGCGCTGGACAACCCGGTCGACTCCGAGCCGCTGCGCGAGCTGATGTTCCCGGGGATGCGGCTGACGATCGCGTTCGACGACCTCTCGCTGCCGCTGCCGACCATGAAGGCGCCCGACATCCGCGGCCGGATCATCGAGCAGGTGCTCACCATCGCCGCCGAGAAGGGTGTCGACGACGTCGAGATCATCGCCGCGCTCGCCCTCCACCGGCGGATGACCGACGCCGAGATGAAGCACATCGTGGGGGAGCGGGTCTTCCGCTCCTTCGCGCCGCAGGGGCTGCTCTACAACCACGACGCCGAGGACCGTTCCAACCTCGAGCACATGGGGATGACCGACAAGGGCGAGGACGTCGAGATCAACAAGCGGGCGGCCACCTCCGACCTGCTCGTCTACGTCAACGTCAACCTCGTCGCGATGGACGGCGGCCACAAGTCGGTCGGCATCGGGCTGGCCTCCTACAAGTCGATCAAGCACCACCACAACGCCAAGACGATGGTCCACTCGCGCTCGTTCATGGACCACAAGCACTCCGAGATGCACTCCTCGGCGTGGCGGATGGGCCGGTTGATCGGCGAGCACGTCAAGGTCTTCCAGATCGAGACGACGCTCGACAACGAGGTGTTCGGGAAGCCGTACGACACGCTGCTCAAGCGCGAGTGGGAGTGGTCGCTGCGCGACCAGGCCACCGTCCTCGGCCTGCGCCGCGGGCTGGCGGTCGCGCCGCAGAAGATGCGCCACAAGATGTTCCACGACCTGCGCTCCAACTACGGTCTGACCGGCGTCACCGCGGGCGCCGTCGAGCCGGTCCACGAGCTGACCGTGCAGCGCGTCCACCAGCAGCAGCGGGTCAAGGTCGAGGGCCAGTCGGACGTGATGGTGATGGGCGTGCCCTACCTGGGCCCCTACAACGTCAACTCGACCATGAACCCGATCCTGGCCGCCTGCATGGGCCTGGGCTACTACTTCAACTCCTATCTGCGGCAGCCGGTCGTGCGCGAGGGCGGCGTCGCGATCCTCTACCACCCGCTCGACGAGGGGTTCAACACCCTCACCCACCCCTCCTACGTCGACTTCTACGAGGAGGTGCTGGCCGACACGACCGATCCCGCCCTGATCGGGCCGAAGTTCGAGGAGCAGTTCGCCACCGATCCCTGGTACGTCCACCTCTACCGCACCTCGAACGCCTACCACGGCGTCCACCCCTTCTACATGTGGTACTGGATCGCGCATGCCCTCGACCACCTCGGCGACGTGATCTGGGTCGGCGGGAACCCCAAGGCGGCGGCCCGGATGGGCTTCCGGTCGGCATCGTCCCTGCGGGACGCGCTCGAGATGGCCAGCTCGACGGTCGGTCCGAGCCCGTCGATCACGTACCTGAGGAATCCGCCGCACCTCTTGGCGGACGTCCGATGAGGCGGGTCAGCGCGTCGCGGGACAGCTGTAACACGCTGTTCGTAGGACTATCCGGTCGTTGCGATAGGGCGAGTAGTCCTACGAACGACGTGTTACACCGCGAGGAGGCGGCGCGATGAGCTTCTGGAAGGACACGGCTCGCGACGTACGCCTCATGAAGCGGGGCTGGCGGTGGGGCCACCGGGCGCAGGTGCCGCGGTCGGCGGAGCCGTTCGTGCCGCCGGCGGCGTCGACGGTCTTCGACAACGAGTGGTCGCGCAAGCCGGCCGCGCGGGCGGTCAGGGAGGTCGCTCAGGCGGGTCTGGAGGCGGTCTTCCGGTCGCAGGTGAAGACCCAGGTCGAGGGGCTCGACGTGCTCGAGCGTCTCGACGGGCCGGTGATCTTCGTGGCCAACCACGCCTCGCACCTCGACACCCCGCTGATCCTGCTGTCGTTGCCCGACGAGTGGCGGCGGCGTACGGCGGTGGCGGCTGCGGCCGACTACTTCTTCGACACCTGGTGGCGGGCGGTGGGGTCGTCGCTGGTCTTCAACACGCTGCCGATCGACCGGCGCGGGGGAGCGCTCTCGACCCAGCCGGGCGAGGTGCTCGCCGAGGGCTGGTCGCTGGTGGTCTTCCCGGAGGGCACCCGCTCCAAGGACGGCACCGTGGGCCGGTTCCGCTCGGGCGCCGCCTATCTGGCCACCGAGTACGGCGTGCCCGTCGTGCCGATCGCCCACCGCGGCACCTACGCCGCGATGCCGCGCGGTGTGAGCTGGCCTGGCAAGGACCGCGACAACGGCCGACGCCAGCTGACCGTACGCTTCGGCGAGCCGCTCCACCCGCGCGAGGGCGAGACGGTGCGCGAGCTCGGGCCCAGGATCAGGGCGGCGGTCGCCCGGCTGCTCGACGAGGACTCCACCGACTGGTACGCCTCGATGCGGCGCGCCGCCGACGGCAGCACGCCCGACCCGGCCGGTGAGCAGGTCGCCGAATGGCGCAAGGTCTGGGCGGCCACCGAGTCTCCCGACACCGCACCGGACCGGATCACCGCCTGGCGCAGATGATCCCGCAGACGGGCCCGCAGCGGCTCAGCCGCAGCTGACCTCGGTGACGCGCCACTCCTCCTTCTTGCCCGACCCGGAGCGGGTGACCTCGAGGGTGAACACCGAGCGGCCGCCGTCGGGGGTCATCGTCACCACAGCGCCGGACTCGGTGGGTTCGGTCGAGGTGACACGCACCTTCTCCAGGTGGCCGCGCGCATCGGCGGTTTCGTGATCGGGCTTGACCTGGACCGCCGGGCACGACCGCTCCCACTGCTCGACGAGCTGTGGGGTCGCGTCGATCTCGGTCCAGCTCGTCGCCTTCGCGAAATCACCGGCGGCGGCCTCGGCCTGCGCGGAGGTGTGCTCACGCACGCGCGACTTCGAGTATCCGTAGCCGGCCACCGAGATCAGCACCCCGACCACGAGCAGCACTCCGACCTTGACCGCGATCTCACGCCACTCGCTGCTCTGCACGGGCACGTTCCTACCACCACCGAGGGCGGGATTCGAACCTGCCCGCGGATGAGAGAGCTCTCATGGTCGTCTCACGGTCACCTCACGGCTGGTCGAGATGGTTCTTGCATGGCGCCGGGAACACCCGGGGCACAACCTCGAGAGGACGAGCTATGAAGAAGATCCTGATGTTCGCGGTGACGGCTCTGGTCGGCGCGGTCGCCGCCGGTGTGATCACCTACCAGAGCGCAGCCGCGGTCGATGACGACGGATTCGCCAAGCGTGAGGAGAAGTCCAGCACCCAGGTGACCACGGTCGATGACGACGACGCCGACGACAACGACGACGTCACGCGCGACGACGACGGGAACGACACCGCGACCGACGGCACCGGCGTGACGCGTGCGACCAAGGACAACACGAAGGACAACACGAAGGACAACACCCGCGACACCCGCGACAACACCCGCGACACCCGCGACAACACCCGCGACACCCGCGACAACACCCGCGGCGACGACACCGGCGACCGGACGAAGGACTGAGTCGACAGTGACCGACACCTGGGGCCTGCGCCAGGGTGACGCGATCACCCCCGAGCTGACCGCGATGCGGCTGCTCGGGGGCGGTTCGTCGTACGAGGCGTTCCTGGCTTTCGACGAGATCACCTACGGTCCGGTCGTGGCGAAGGTGCTGCGTCCGGACCGGGTCGCGAGCGAGTCGAGCCGTGTCGCGATGCGCCGCGAGACGGAGGCGCTGACCTCGTTGAGACACCCGGTGCTCGTGCGTGCGCTGCGCGAGGATCTCGACGGCGAGCGGCCGTACGTCGTGATGGAGCACGTCGAGGGCCCTCGGCTCTCGACGCTGATCCGCCGGCACGGTCGGCTTCCGGAGCAGCAGTATCTGCCGCTGGCCCTCGACCTCGCCTCGGTGCTGCACTACCTGGGCCGCGCCGGCTGGGTGCACCTCGACATCAAGCCGAGCAACCTGATCATGGGCTCGCCGGCCCGGCTGATCGACCTCTCGGTCGCCAGGCCCACCGAAGCGGCCGCCGCACTCCGCCACGAGATCGGCACCGACGCCTACATGGCTCCCGAGCAGTGCCTGCCCGGGGAGCGCGGCGAGGTCGGCCCCGCCAGCGACGTATGGGGTCTGGGGGCGACGCTCTTCCACGCGGTCAGCGGCGAGCGCCCCTTCGACCGCGGCGACCCGTCCTCCGCCGATCGATCCGAGCGCTACCCGCAGCTCGTCGAGCGGCCCTACCCCCTGCCGCCACGTACGCCGCCGGAGGTCGTCAAGGTCATCGAGGCGTGCCTGGCGCCGGACCCCGGCGACCGGCCGGAGCCCGCCGAGGTCTCCGAGATGGTCGCTCCCGCGCTGGAGCGGCTCCCGCGCGCCTCCCTCGGAGGCCTGCGGATCCACTGACCCTTCTCCATCCCCCGCGGCTGAGGGCCCGACGATCGTCGGGCCCTCAGCCGTTTCAGGTGGAGCCGGGATCAGGAGCGGAAGCGGTAGCCCATCCCGCGCACGGTCTCGACCCGGGCGGCGCCGAGCTTCTTGCGCAGATAGCCGACATAGACGTCGACGACGTTGGAGCCCGGGTCGAAGTCCATGCCCCAGGCCATGTCGAGCAGCTGCGCGCGGGAGAGCACCTGCCCCGGATGGCGCAGCAGCACCTCCGCCAGCGCGAACTCGCGCGCGGAGAGGTCGCTCTCGCGCCCGTCGACCTGCAGCCGGCGCGTACGCAGGTCGAGGGCCACCGAGCCGGAGCGGAGCTCGCCCGTCTCGGCGTCGGTGCGGTCCTGCTGCCGCAGGCGTACGTGGATCCTGGCTCGCAGCTCGGCGAAGCGGAACGGTTTGGCCAGGTAGTCGTCGGCTCCGCCTTCGAGCGCGGAGACGGTGTCCTGCACGGAGTCGCGGGCGGTCAGCACCACCACCGGCATCCGAGAGCCCTGGGCTCGCAGCTGGTCGAGCACCTCGAAGCCGTCGATGGTGGGCAGCCCGATGTCGAGCACCATCAGGTCGAAGGCGCCGCTGAGAGCCTCCTCGAGCCCCTCCAGGCCGTCGGCGACGGTGCTGACCTGGTGTCCGTCGGCGCTGAGGCCCTTGGCGAGGAAGGCCGCGATGCGGTCCTCGTCCTCGACGATCAGGATGCGGGCCATGTCGGTCCTTCCTCGCGTGCGGGCAGCGTGATCGTGAAGCGGGCGCCGCCGGGGTCTTCGAGACCGGAGGCGCCGGGGTCGTCGACGCCGACGGTGCCGCCGTGAGCGCCGGCGATGGCGGCGACGATGGCCAGACCGAGGCCGAGACCCGGCCGGTCACCGGAGCCGGGGTCGACACCTCGCGCGAACCGCTCGAAGATCCGCTCCCGGTCCTCGGCGGGCACGCCCGGACCGGTGTCGCGCACCCAGAGCCTGAGCGCGCCGTCGACGGTGGCCGAGCCGACGGCGATACGGTCGCCCGGCTCGGTGTGCCCGGCTGCGTTGTCGCACAGCTGCAGCATCGCCTGGGTGATGCGTTGCGGGTCCAGCCGCCAGGTGCGGGCGGTTGCCTCGTCGAGGTGCCAGTCGCGGTCGGCGAGCGCGCTGGCCTTGGCGAGGATGTCCTCGGTGAGCGTGTCGACGTCGACCTCCTCGAGGGTGAGGAAGTCGGGCCGGTCGTGCTTGGCCAGCAGGATCAGGTCGCCGACCAGACGGCTCATCCGGTCGACCTCGTCGAGGGCGAGCCGTCGGGTCTGCTCGACGTCGGCGGGGTCCGACTCGTCGAGCAGCTCGAGGTGGCCACCGATGATCGTCAGCGGCGTACGCAGCTCGTGGCCGGCGTCGTCGAGGAACTGGCGCTGGTCGCTGAAGGCCTGCTCGAGACGAGCCAGCATGTCGTTGAAGTTGCTGGTCAGCGCAGAGATGTCGTCGTTGCCCGACTCGGGCAGCCGGGCCGAGAGATCGGTCGCGCTGACCGCCCCGGTCGCCTGACGCAGCCGGGTCAGCGGCGCCAGCAGCCGACCCGACTGCCAGGCCGCGACCAGCGTGACGAGCAGTGCGGAGAGGCCGGCGACGATGGCGTACGTCCGCATCGTGCTGCCCAGCTCGGCACGGTCCTCCTCGAGGTAGGAGACGACCAGAAGAGCGCCCTCGGTCGTGCCGGTGGCGCTGTCCTGACGCACCGGCTGGCCGGTGATGCGCACCTCGCCGTCGGCCGTGTCGAGGTAGGTGGTGCCGCCGTCGCGGACCAGCCCGGCGACGGCGCTGCGGAAGCGTGGCGTGCTGACCAGCGGGTCCTCGGGGAAGTGCGCGCGCGGGCGGCCGTCGACCCAGGCGACGAGCAGCTCGTCGTCGTCGGGCACGTTGCGGCGCAGGAACGTGAGCAGCAGGCTCTCCACGTCGTAGGGCGCCCGGGTCTCGGGGTTGATGCCCTCCTGGCGCAGCCGGGCGAACTCGTCGAGCTCCTGCTCCATCTCCCGGGTCGTCGCGGCGTCGACCCTGCCGAGCTCGACGGCGTAGACGATCAGCCCGGCCCCGGCGAGCGCGAGCGTGACCAGGAGCGCGACCGAGGCGGTGATCCGGGCGCGCACGGAAAGCCCCCGGCGACGCGGGGGCTGCGTGGGCTGGGTGGTCTGCGGTGGCTCGGGTTCAGTCGTCGTCATGCCGGTCGTCGTTGCGGTCGTCGTCGTGACGGTCGTCATCGTCGTCATCATCATCGTCGATGGGGTCGGGGGTGACGACCGGGACGCCGGAAGGGTCCGTGCTCGGCGAGGTTCCCGGGCTCGTCGACCCGGACGGCGAGGTGGTGCTCGAGGGCAGCACGACGGGCTCACGCGAGGGTGGCTCGTCCTCAGAGGCTCCGGCGAGGGAGACCACCAGGTAGACGGCCACGGCCAGCAGGACGGCCAGGGGGAGCAGGAGATATCTGAGGGTGCGCGACATGACTCTCAGATAGTGCCTGACGATGCGCCCGGAGCGGGGCTCGATGAGAGAGCTCTCATCAGCGGGGCTGCTCAGGTCGGCCGTTCAGGCGGGCCGTTCAGCCGGGTCGTGGACCGCTCGTCGCTCGAGCGGTGCCGCCTGTCGAGCGGTGGGCGACGGGCTGGGTCAACTTGATTACAGTGACTCGGGTCACTTCGATGTGTGGAGGTAGCCAGTGTTCGTCCCGTTCAGCGTCAACGACTTCATCGATCGCGCCGCGTCGGTCTACGGCCAGCGGGTGGGGGTCGTCGACGAGCCCGACCAGCCGGCGGAATCCCTCGGGGAGGTGACGTACGCCGAGATGAAGTCGCTCGCCAAGCGCATGGCCGCAAAGCTCGACGAGCTCGGCGTCGGCGCGGGTGAGCGGGTCGCGATCGTCTCCCACAACTCGGCGCGGCTGCTGACCGCGTTCTACGGCGTCAGCGGCTACGGCCGCATCCTGGTGCCCATCAACTTCCGGCTCCGGCCCGACGAGGTCTCCTACATCGTGGAGCAGTCCGGCGCCTCGGTGCTGTGGGTCGACCCCGAGGTCGACGAGGCGCTCGCGGAGGTGACCGCGAAGCACCGCTTCGTGCTCGGCGACGACGCCAACCTCTACGCCGCCGAGGGCGCCGAGCCGACGCCGTGGGAGCCCGACGAGAACGCGACGGCGGCGATCAACTACACCTCCGGCACCACCGCGCGGCCGAAGGGGGTGCAGATCACCCACCGCAACATCTGGACCAACGCGATGACCTTCGCGCTCCACGCCGGCTGCAGCGACCGCGACGTCTACCTGCACACGCTGCCGATGTTCCACGCCAACGGCTGGGGGATGCCGTTCGCGGCCACCGGCCTCGGCATCAAGCACGTGGTGCTGCGCAAGGTCGACGGGATGGAGATCCTGCGTCGCGTACGCGACCACGGGGTCACCTACATGTGCGCCGCCCCGGCGGTGGCCGCCGCGGTGCTCGACGCGATCCCGGAATGGACGCGCACCGAGGGCGAGATCCCCGGGCGCGACAAGGTGCGCATCATCATGGCGGGCGCCCCGCCGCCGACGAAGACGGTCGTGCGGGTGCAGGAGGAGCTCGGGTGGGAGTTCATCCAGATCTACGGTCTCACCGAGACCTCGCCGCTGCTGACCATCAACCGCACGCGCGCAGAGTGGGACGACCTGGACCCGATGGAGCAGGCCGCGAAGCTGACCCGCGCCGGCGCTCCCGCGATCGGCGTGAGCCTGGACGTCACCGACGGCAACGAGGTGCTGGCTCGCTCCAACGTGGTGCTCGAGGGCTACTGGGAGAAGCCCGAGGAGTCCGCGAAGGCGCTCGCCGACGGCTGGTTCCACACCGGTGACGGCGGCAGCATCGGCGACGACGGCTACCTGACCATCTCCGACCGGATCAAGGACGTCATCATCACCGGCGGTGAGAACGTCGCGTCCGCCGAGGTGGAGGACGTGCTCTTCCTGCACCCCTCCGTCGCCGAGGTCGCCGTCATCGGCATCCCCAGCGAGAAGTGGGGCGAGACCATCCTCGCGCTCGTCGTGCTCGCCGAGGGCGCATCGGCGACCGAGGAGGAGCTGATCGCCTGGAGCAAGGAGCGCGCGGCGGGATACAAGGCGCCGACGGTCGTCGAGTTCCGTGACTCGCTCGCGCGCACGGCGACCGGCAAGCTGCAGAAGTTCAAGCTCCGTGAGCCCTACTGGGGCGACCGCGACCGCAAGGTCAACTAGCCGCGCCTTCGGCTCGCGGCCGGTGGATGCTCACCGAGGTAGCTCGGTGAGCATCCACCGCTACCCCGTCGAGGCGTGCAGCGATCGGGGCGTACGCCGCGACCGAGCTGCGCTGGGATCTAGGCTGCTCCCATGCCGACGCTCACCGATGTCACGACGCTCCTGGACGAGTGGTATCCGCCCCCCACCGCCGACGACTGGGACGCCGTCGGACTGGTCTGGGGCGAGCCCGCCCAGGAGGTCTCGAAGGTGCTCCTCGCCGTCGACCCGACCCAGCCGGTCGCCGAGGAGGCGGCCGAGTGGGGAGCCGACCTGGTCGTCGTGCATCACCCGCTGTTCCTCAAGGGTGTGCACGGGTTCGCCCCGACCACACCGAAGGGGCGGACGCTCTCGACGCTGGTCTCGGCCGGCTGCGCGCTGCTCACCGCCCACACCAACGCCGACCAGGCGCTCGGTGGCGTCTCGGAGTCGATGGCGTTGGCGCTCGGCCTGAGCTCGCTGGCGCCCCTGGTGCCGGGGGAGTCACCAGAGGTCGGCACCGGGCGGGCCGGCACGGTCGCGCCCACGACCCTGGGTGCCTTCGCCGAGTCGGTGGCCGCCGCGCTGCCCGCCACCGCGGCCGGCATCCGGGTCGCCGGCGACCTCGACCGACCGGTCTCCTCGGTGGCGCTGTGCGGTGGAGCGGGCGACTTCCTGCTCGATCAGGTGGCGGCGTACGACGTCTATGTGACCAGCGATCTGCGTCACCATCCGGCCTCGGAATTTCTCGAGAAGGGCGGCGCGCTGATCGACGTGCCGCACTGGGCGGCGGAGTGGACCTGGCTGCCTGTCCTGGCGAGGCGGCTGAACGAGGCCTGGGGCGATACGGTGGAGACCCGGGTCTCGCAGATCGTCACCGATCCGTGGACCTTGCGCCTGTGACTGCCGCGCCCATGAACAACTGAGGAGAATCCGCTGAAAGCCGACCCGTTCGCCCAGGTGAAGCTGCTCGACGTCTGTGAGCTCGACTCGCGCGCGCTCCAGCTGCGCCACCGCCGAGCACACCTGCCGCAGACCGCCGTCGTGGAGGAGCTGCAGGCTTCGAAGAAGACCACCGACGATGCCCTACGCGATGCGCGGATCTCTCGCGACGACCTCGAGCGGGTGCAGAAGAAGGCCGACGCCGACGTCGAGTCCGTCAAGACCCGTCGCCGGCGTGACCAGGAGCGGATGGACTCCGGCTCTGTCGGCGCCAAGGACCTCGAGCGTATGCAGCACGAGCTGGCCACCCTCGACCGTCGCATCTCGGTGCTCGAAGACGAGGAGCTCGAGGTGATGGAGCAGCTCGAGGGCGCGCAGGCCACGGTGACCCGGCTCGAGACCGAGATCGCCGAGATCGAGGACAAGCTCACCGTCGCGCTCGAGTCGCGCGATGCCGAGACCGCCAAGATCGACACCGAGCTCGCCGGTCTCGCCGAGGAGCGGGTGCCCGCCCTCGAGGGCATCCCCGACAACCTTCTCGCCGTCTACACCCGGCTCGCCGAGAAGCTCGGCACCGGCGCCGCCGAGCTGCGCGCGCGTCGCTGCGGTGGCTGCAACATCCAGCTCGACCCTGCCGAGATCGCGCGCATCCGAGGCCTCGCCGCCGACGAGGTCGTACGCTGCGAGGAGTGCTCGCGCATCCTGGTCCGCACCGCCGAGTCGGGGCTGTGAGCGCGAAGACCTCGCGCGGCTGGAGCGCCGGTGCGGCCGCGACCACGCTGGTTCTCGTACGCCACGGCGTCACCAAGCACACCTCCTCGATGGCCTTCTCGGGCGGGCTCGGCGGCGACAACCCGCCGCTGACCCAGGAGGGTCGCGAGCAGGTGCGGCTGAGTGCCGAGTGGCTGCGTCCGCTGGCCTCGTCGGTCTCCACCGTCATCACCTCGCCGGTGCGACGCACCGTGGAGACCGGTGATATCGTCGCCGGCGCCCTCGACGCCGAGCTCGTCGAGGAGCCTGGCTTCGCCGAGCTGGAGTTCGGCGAGTGGGACGGGCTGACCTTCGCGGAGGTCGTCTCCCGCTTCCCCGACGAGATGAAGGCCTGGATGGGCTCCTCCGCGGTCGCCCCTCCCGGTGGCGAGTCGCTCGCCGACTGTCATGAACGCGTCCAGGATGCGCTCACGCGAGTGCTTGCCGCGCACGCCGGAGAGACGGTCGTCGTGACGACCCACGTCTCGCCGATCAAGCTCCTCGTCGCCGCCGCCCTCGGCGCCCCGCCCGACGGCGCGTTCAGCATGGAGCTCGCCCCCGCCTCGGTCACCGTCGTCTCCTACTTCGCCGACCACCGCGCCTCCATGCGCCTGTTCAACGCCCTCCCCGCCGCCCGCGACCCCTTCGCCGCCGGCACCTTCTGACCCCACGCCGAGTCGGCTCGTTCTAACGCGCCGACTCGGCGAGGATTTCGGTCAGGACGCGCCGACTCGACGAGGAAATTGGTCAGGACGAGCCGACTCGGCGGGGATGGGGCAGATCAGATCTCGGTGACGATCACGTCGAGCTGGGTGCCCTTCTTCGTCGGGGCGCCTTGCTCGACGGTCCAGCCGAGGTCGCGGAAGGCGTCGGCGAGCTTGGTGGGGTTTCGAGGGTTGGCGCCGGACTCGAGGAGGGCGCGGACGAGGCGGCCCTTGGTGGCCTTGTTGAAGTGGCTGACGACCTTGCGGGTGCCGTTGTGCTCGTGGAGCACGCGCACGGTGGCCGTGCGGGCGGCGCTCGTGTCGGGACGCCAGAATGCGGCGTACGTGCCGGACCGGAGGTCCACCAGCATCCCGTCGCCGAGAGCCTCGGTCATCCCCGGCTCGAGATGGTTGCGCCAGTGGGCCTGGATGCCGCCGATGCCGGGCAGGGTGGTGTCACCCGAGAGCCGGTACGCCGGGATGCGGTCGGCCAGGCCGACGAGCCCGAAGACCGAGCTGGTGACCATGACCCGGCTGGTCGCGCGCCGCTTGGCCGCGGGCGAGAGGGTCGCGGGGGAAAGAGCGTCGTAGAGGACGCCGGTGTAGATCCGGTCGGCGCGCGCGGTCGGCGCCTCATGCAGCCGGGCGTTGAGCGCGACCAGCTCGGGCTGGGTCTTCGGGATGCCGAGGATGTCGACGGCCTCCTCGGGCCGGGTCTGGCAGAGCTCGACCAACGCGTCGAGCACCTTCGTACGCGCGGGGTTGAGCACGGGGAGCGAGAGCGAGTCGACCGAGAGCGAGCTGCCACGACTCGGTGCGGTTTTACCTTCGGACGGCGGCAACAGGATCAGCACGTCGATATCGTGCCTGGTATGTCATCTGCCCGCATCATCCGGGTGGCCAGCGCCGACGACGGCGTCGCCGCCACCACACTTCGCGAAGGGATCGCCGCGCTCCAGGCGGAGCTGGGGGTGAGCGCCGAGTTCCCGCCCGAGGTGGAGGAAGCGGCCGCGGCCGCCGCGGCGCAACCGCGGCTGCCGGATCTCGACCGCACCGACCTGCCGTTCGTCACCATCGATCCCGAGACCTCGATGGATCTCGACCAGGCGCTCCACCTTGCCCGCGAGGGCGACGGCTATGTGGTGCACTACGCGATCGCCGACGTCGCCGCGTTCGTCTCGCCCGGTGACCCGGTCGACCTGGAGGCCAACAGGCGGGGCGAGAGCCTCTACGCGGCCGATGCGAAGATCCCGCTGCACCCCAAGGTGCTCTCCGAGGACGCAGCCTCGCTGCTCCCCGACCAGGTGCGCCCCGCGCTGCTGTGGACCCACAAGCTCGACGCCACCGGCGAGGGCATCGAGACCATCGTCGAGCGTGCGCTGGTGAGGTCGCGGGCGAAGCTCTCCTACGACGGTGTGCAGGCGATGTTCGACGGCGAAGGCTTCGGTGACGGCGACTACGCCGAGTCGCTCGGCCTGCTCCAGGAGATCGGCGAGAAGCGGATCGCTCTCGAGGCCGAGCGCGGCGGGGTGAACCTGCCGCTGCGTGACCAGGAGATCTCGGTGGAGGGCGACCAGTGGTCTCTCGAGTTCCGCGACATGCTGCCCGTCGAGGACTGGAACGCCCAGCTCTCGCTGCTCACCGGCTTCGCGGCGGCCGACCTGATGGTCTACGCCCGGGTGGGTCTGCTGCGCACCCTCCCCGAGCCCGACCCTCGTGACGTGCAGCGGCTGCACCGTACGGCGCGGGCGCTCGGGCTGGAGTGGCCGGCGGAGATGCTCTATCCCGACTTCATCCGCACCCTCGACGGCAAGAACGGCACGCATGCCGCGATGGCGATCGCCTGCACCCGGCTGCTGAGGGGGAGCGGGTATGCCTCGTTCAACGGCGAGCTGCCCGAGCTGACCGAGCATTCGGCGCTGGCCAGCGAATACATGCACGTGACCGCGCCCCTGCGCCGGCTCATCGACCGCTATGCCGGCGAGGTCTGCCTGGCCCTGTGTGCCGACGAGCCGGTGCCCGACTGGGTGGTCTCCGCGTTCATCACGCTGCCGGAGACGATGCAGGCCTCGGGCCGGCTGAGCGGCGCCTACGAGCGCGGTGCCGTCGACCTCGTCGAGGCCGGCGTGCTCGCCAAGCGGGTCGGCGACACCTTCACCGCGGTGGTCGTCGAGGTCGAGGAGAAGGACGAGACGCAGGGCTCGATCACCGTCGAGGCACCTGCCGTGGAGGCGAAGGTGTCCGGCTCGTCGCCGCTCCCGCTGGGCGAGGAGGTTCAGGTGCGGCTCGAGTCGGCCGACGTCGTGGCCCGGAAGGTCACCTTCACGCTCGCCTGACTCGGCCGCCCCGCGCGGGTTCGGGGCGGCCGAGAGTCTGTTCAGGAGACCAGTCTGTTCAGGCGACCAGTCTGTTCAGGAGATCAGGTCGTCGAGACGGTTGTAGACCTCGGCGGAGCCTTCGATGACCCGGCTGTGCTCGCCGCCGATCGACACGGGCACATCACCCTGCACGGTGATGCGTCGCACCTCGCGCGGCTGCTGGTCGAAGTCGGCGACGGCGTAGTGCTGGGTGGCGCGGTTGTCCCAGATCGCGACGTCGCCCTGCTGCCAGTGCCAGCGCACCGTGTTCTCGAGCGCCGTGACCCGATCCTGGAGCAGGTTGAAGAGCGTGGCGCTCTCCTTCTGGTTCAGGCCGCTGAAGTGCTTGACGAAGTGCCCCAGCACCAGCGTGCGCTCACCGGTCTCCGGGTGGATCCGGACCACAGGGTGCTCGGTCTGGTAGATCGTCGCGATGAACTCCTCGCGCTTGCGCGCGGCCACGTCGTCGGTGGAGTCGGCCTGGTCGGGACGTACGTAGTCGTAGTCGTTGGAGTGCACCGCCCACAGGTCGTCGACCAGCGCCTTGAGCTGCGGGTGGAGCCTCTCGTACGCCGTGGCGGTGTTGGCCCACACGGTGTTGCCGCCGTAGTCGGGGATCTCCACGCCGCGAAGGATCGAGAATGCCGGCGGGCGGTCGACGAAGGTGACGTCGGTGTGCCACGAGTTGGCGGCCATGCCGCGGTTGGCCTTGAGGGTCAGCACCCTGGCGCTGCCGGTGTTGACGGTCGGGTGGGGTGTGGTGAGGGCGCCGAGACGCTCGCCGAAGGCGATCTGCGCCCGGTCGTCGAGGTGCCCCTGGTTGCGGAAGAAGACGACCTTGTTCTCCAGGATCGCCGCACGGATCTCGGCGATCGTCTCGGCGGAGAGATCTCCGGAGAGCGTCACGCCGTCGATGCGGGCTCCGATCCGGCCGCCGACCTTGTGCACGGTGAGCTCGGTGGCGGGACTGGCTTCGGTGATGGTCATTCTCGGTCTCCTCTGCGGTTCCGGTTCGCATGATCTGACTTAAGTTTAGTGAAATACAAGACTTAATGTCGGGTCGTCTCATCCCTCGTTCAGACACCGGGCGGCCGATATCGTGCGAGCCATGACCCACGCCACACCTGAGACCGTCTTCACCTACGGTTCCCCGCAGCTCAAGTTCGGCACCGGCGCGTCGGCGGAGATCGGCTACGACCTCGCCGGGCTGGGCGCTCGGCGTGCGCTCGTCGTCACCGACCCCGGCATCTCCGCGACGGGGCTCCCGCAGCGGGTGGGCGAGCAGATGAAGGCGTACGACGTCACTGCCGTCGTCTTCGACGGCGTGCATGTCGAGCCGACCGACGAGAGCATGCGGGCCGCCGTCGAGTTCGCCCGCGCGAACGGGCCGTTCGACGCGATCGTCGCCGTCGGTGGCGGCTCGAGCATCGACACCGCGAAGGCGGTCAACCTGCTGACCACCAACGACGGTGACCTGATGGACTACCTCAACGCCCCGGTGGGTGCCGGCCGGGCGCCGAGCAACCCGCTGCTGCCGCTGGTCGCGGTGCCGACCACGACCGGCACCGGCGCGGAGTCGACGACCGTGTGCGTGCTCGACGTGCTCTCGCTCAAGGTGAAGACCGGGATCTCGCACGCGCGCCTGCGGCCCACCCTGGCCGTCGTCGACCCCGACCTGATGATGACCCAGCCGGCCGGCGTCACCGCGGCGGCGGGGATGGACATCCTGTGCCACGCCCTGGAGAGCTACACGGCGCGCCCCTACACCTCCTACGCCCGCAAGGAGCCGTCGCAGCGGGTGCCCTACTGCGGCGCCAACCCGATCTCCGACATGTGGTCGGAGAAGGCGCTCTCGCTGCTCGCCGGGTCGTTCCGGCAGGCCGTCGCGCACGGTGAGGACACCCTCGCGCGCGGGGACATGGCGTTCGCGGCGACCTTCGCCGGCCTCGGGTTCGGCAACGCCGGGGTGCACATCCCGCACGCCAACGCCTACCCGATCGCCGGCCGGGTACGAGGCTTCCACCCGCAGGGATACCCCGCCGACGAGGCGATGGTGCCGCACGGGATGGCGGTCTCGCTGACGGCGCCGGAGGCGTTCCGCTACACCTTCGACGCCGCCCCGGAGCGCCACCTGCGCGCCGCTCGGCTGCTCGCTCCCGGCGTCGAGGAGACGGGTGAGGAGCGCGATCTGCTGCCTCGCGTGCTCGCCGACCTGATGCGCGATATCGGCATCCCCGCCGGCATCGGCGAGGTCGGCTACACCACCGCCGACATCCCCGACCTGGTCGACGGCGCGCTCAAGCAGCAGCGCCTGCTCGCGACCGCGCCGAAGGAGCCGTCGGCCGAAGACCTGACCGGGATCTTCGAGAGGTCGATCACCCTCTGGTGAGGGAATGCCCGGCGGGGTCGGCCCGTTGGGTTGGTTGTCGTCTTCAACCAACCTCCGGAGGTCTCCTCGGTGACGTCAGTCCCGCCGCGGCTCTTGCTCGCACTCGCTCTGCTCTCGGCTTCCGCGCCGCTCGCGATTGACTTCTACCTACCCTCCTTCCCGCAGATCGGGTCCGATCTCGAGGCGGCGGCGAGCAACGTACAGCTGACGCTGACCGCCTTCCTGATCGGGCTGGCGCTCGGGCAGATCGCCTGGGGTCCGGTCTCCGACCGGTTCGGGCGGCTCAAGCCGCTGATGATCGGATCGGTCGTCGCCGCGCTGGCCGGGGTGCTGGCGGCGCTGGCGCCCAGCGTCGAGCTGCTGATCGCGGCACGTTTCGTCCACGCGCTCGCCGCCGCCGCGGGGATCGTGATGGCGCGGGCGATCGTGGCCGACGTGCTTCACGGGTTCGCGGCCGCGCGGGCGATGTCGATCATGATGTCGATCAGCGGGATCGCGCCGATCCTGGCGCCGGTGGTCGGCGGTGCCATCGCCGGGGTCGTGCCGTGGCGCGGAGTGCTCGGCATCGTGGCCGCGATCGCGGTGGCGCAGGTCGTCTGCGTCGTCCTGGTGATCCGCGAGTCGCTCCCGGCCGAACGACGCACCAGCAAGGTCGAGTACGCAGACCTCGGCCGCCTCCTCGCCAAGCCCGCGTTCCTCGGCTACACCCTGACGCAGTCGCTCACCTTCGCCACCCTGATGACGTACGTCTCGTCCTCCTCGTTCCTCTACCAGTCGGTGATCGGCACGTCGGCGGCCGTCTACGGCATCGGGTTCGCGATCAACGCCGGCTTCCTGACCGTCGCCGGGCTCGTCTCGGCGCGGCTGGCCAAGCGTCAGGTGCACCCGGCCCGGATCATCCGCGCCGCGCAGCCGGTGCTCGCCGGGGCGGCGCTGGTCGCCCTCGTCGTCGCGCTCGCGCCCGTGCCGAAGGTGCTGATCCTGCTGCCGATCGTGGTGGCCACGACCTGCGTCGGGTTCATCATGGGCAACACCGGAGCGCTCGCGATCGAGCAGGCTCGCCCCTCGGTCGGTGCCGGATCGGCGCTGATGGGCGGGATCATGTTCCTCGGCGGCGGGCTCGCCTCACCGCTCGGTGCGGTCGCGGGCGACCACACCGCCGTGCCGCTGGCGATCACCATGGTGGTCACCTCGACCCTCGGCGCGGCCGCGTTCTCCTTCGCGCGTCGTTCGGTGGCCCGCAACCCGGAGTCGGAGGCGGCGTTCGCCACCGCCGCCTGAGGGCGTGCCATCAGGTTGCCCGGTAGGTTGCAGGCATGGCGGAGACACCTGCGGTGACGGCCTCCGAGGCCGAGGCGATCCTGGCGAGCCAGCCCTTCAGCAGGCTGATCGGCGTCGAGGTCGGCGAGGTCGGCTACGGCCACGCGACATTACGGATCCCGCTACGTGAGGAGCTGCTGCAGCAGTTCGGCACCGTCCACGGAGGCGTGCTCTCCTACGCCGCCGACAACTCGCTCGCCTTCGCCGCCGGCACGGTCCTGGGGCCCAACGTGCTCACCCGCGGCTTCTCCGTCGACTTCCTGCGGCCCTCGAACGGCGACCACCTGCGTGCGTACGCAGAAGTGGTCAACCACACCAGCCGCAACGCGCTGACCCGCTGCGAGATCTTCACGGTCGGCACCGACGGCTCCGAGGCGCTGGTCGCTGCGGCCCAGGGGTCGATCGCTCGGGTCGATCGCTGAGGCCCCGCCCGGTGTCGACCCGGCCGGGGCTCAGCTGTTGATCGGGGTCCAGGTGGGGAACTTCGCGGCGCGGCCGTCGCCGGAGGAGCGACCCGTGAGGCGGCGGTGGATCCACGGGCCGACGAACTCGCGGTAGTAGGCGAGCCCCGTCTTGCCCTCGGCACCCGCGAAGTCGAGGTCCCACCAGCCTTCGGGCACCTCGACGCCGAGCGAGTCGAGCACGCGGGCGGCGACGCGGTGGTGGCCGCGGGCGTTCATGTGGAGTCGATCCTCCGACCAGAACCGGCCGTCGGTGAGCGTGGTGTCGGGCCAGTTGTAGGCACGTACGACGTCGTCACGATCGGCGACGCGCTTCTCGACCAGGTCGCACAGCGCGTCGCCGCGCCTCTGGAAGAGCTTGCCGAGCGGGAGCCGGGCCGACGGGTTGGCGCCGGAGAGCAGGATCAGCGTGATCCCGTGGGCGTCGCACGCCTCGAGCACCGGGTCGAGCTGCGCGGCGATCACGTTGGCGTCGGCCTTCGGGCGCAGCATGTCGTTGCCGCCGCCGTTGAAGGAGAGATGGGTGGGCTTCAGCGCCAGCGCCGCGGGCAGCTGCTCCTCGATGATCGGGCGGATCAGCCGACCACGGATGGCGAGGTTGGCATACTCCACCCGCGTGCCGGACGCGGCCCAGCCCTGGGCGACCAGGTCGGCCCAGCCGCGCACGTGGCCGTCAGGCATCTCGTCGCCGACGCCTTCCGTGAACGAGTCACCGATCGCGACGTATCGCACTGCCTCCACGAGTCCTCCAACCGATAGCCATCTGGCATCCATCGCCAGCCTTTGCATCCTAGTGGCGTGTCGCCGAAGTTCCTAAGCGCTTCGCTCCGCCATGGCACGCACCTCGCCGCGTTGGCGCCCCTTGAAAGACGCCCGGTATGACTACGGGACGCCGCCTTGCGATGCACGCACCCTGACGACGCCAACCGTTCAGGAACTTCGGCGACACGCCACTGGTCCGCCCAGGGACGCACGCTCACATCCGTCCCCGGGTGGACGCCGCGCAGCCGTCGGCTCCTCTACGGTGGGGGAGTGGAGGAGCTGGTACGCCGTCCCTGGCGGCTCGGGCGGGTCGGGCGTGTGCTCGTCGACCTCACCGTCGCCGGGACCGCCTTCGTGATCATCGCGTTCTATCTCAGCGGTGCCGTGAGCGGCGAGTGGTCGGTCATCGGCACCAAGAGCCGGCTGACCGCCGCGCTCGTGGTGCTGGTCGTCGCCGCACAGCTCGTGCCGCTGCTGTGGCGCCGGCGCCACCCGCTGATCGGCTTCACGATCGTGTCGCTCGCCCACGCCGCGCAGGTGATCCTCATCGACAACCCGTTGGGCTCGCAGATCGGCTTCCCGGTCGCCGTCTACGCGGTGGCCCGCTACGCCAGCGCACGCTGGGGCCTCGCCGCCCTCGCCGTCGGGCTGTTCGGGGCGGGGCTGGCGGTCTACGACTGGGTGGTCACCTTCAACTACTCCCCGGAGGTCGCGGCGTCGGTCGATCCTCCTGACTTCGGCGCCTACCTCTCCATGGGGCTCGCGGTGGCGAGCTTCCCGGTCGCGGGGTGGGCGTTGGGTGCGCTGGCGCGCACCAGGGCGGCCTACGTCGACTCGCTGATCGAGCGCAACGAGCAGCTGCACCGCGAGGCCGAGCAGCGTGCCGCGCTGGGCGCGACTCAGGAGCGCGCCCGGATCGCCCGCGAGATGCACGACGTGGTGGCCCACGGGCTGAGCGTGATCGTGGTGCAGGCCGACGGTGCGCGCTACGCGGCCGTGCAGGACCCGTCCCTGGCTCCCGCCGCGCTGGAGACGGTCGCGCAGACGGCACGGGAGGCGCTGGCGGAGATGCGACAGCTGCTCGGCCTGCTGCGCGACGGCGATGCGCTGACCCGCCCGCAGCCGCGGTTGGGCGACATCGCGACCCTGGTCGAGGAGGCGCAGGCAGGTGGCGCCGCGGTGACCGCGACGCTGCCGGGCCTGGAGGCGGTGGTGCCGGAGGGAGTCGCACTGACCGCGTTCCGGGTCGTGCAGGAGTCGCTGAGCAACGTACGCAAGCATGCCGGGCCCGGCGCCGCGGCCACCGTGACCGTGACGGCCGACGGCGACACCCTCGCGGTCGAGGTCGTCGACGACGGCCGGGGCGCCGCCGCCGACCCCACCGAAGACTCCGGCGGGCTCGGGCTGGTCGGCATGCGGGAGCGCATCGCCGCCCACGACGGGACACTCGAGGCGGGTCCGGCCTCCGGCGGCGGTTTCCGCGTCTACGCCACGCTCCCTCTGGTAGGACTGGCGCAGTGACGATCCGTGTCTTTCTCGTCGACGACCAGGAGCTGGTGCGAGCCGGCTTCCGGATGCTGATCGACTCCCAGGCCGACCTGAGCGTCGTCGGCGAGGCCGGCGACGGTCGAGAGGCCCTCGCCGCGTTGGACAGGACCGACGCCGACGTCGTCCTGATGGACGTACGCATGCCGCACATGGACGGTGTCGAGGCGACCGGTCTGATCGCCGGTCGTGAGGCCGCGCCCCGGGTGATCGTGCTGACCACCTTCGACCTCGACGAGTACGCCTTCGCCGCCATCAGAGCGGGCGCTGCGGCCTTCCTGCTCAAGGACGCCCGCCCCGAGGATCTGCTCACGGCGATCCGTACGGTGCACGCCGGCGACTCCGTCGTCGCGCCGAGCACCACCCGCCGCCTGCTCGAACACTTCGCCGCCGCGGCCCCGGCGTCCACCCCGGCAGCCACCGGGCAACGCCTGGCCGACCTGACCGAGCGTGAGCGCGAAGTCCTCACGTTGGTGGGCGGCGGCCTGTCCAACACCGAGATCGCCGACGCCTTCGTGGTCGCCGAGGCCACCGTGAAGACCCATGTCGGCCGGCTGCTGGCCAAGACCGGTTCTCGTGACCGCGTCCAGCTGGTGGTGCTGGCCTACGAGACCGGCCTGGTCGGCCGCTGACGCCCTGACCGACGAGGTCAGTTGGCGGGCTCGGCGTGGTCGGTCGGCGTGTGGACGATGTCGAAGTAGACGGACCTGTCGTTCTCGGCGGGGAAGACCCGGTAGGTGAACTCGTCCTCGGTCAGGGTGACGATGTCCGAGTCGCGCTCGAACATGACCTCGCCGGCCTCGTCCTTGGCGACGATGTGGCGGGTCCTGCCGTCCTCGGTGACGGTCCAGTCGCCCTGCATCTTCGGGGTGTCGTCGAGGTTGTACATCGTGAACGTGCCGTCGGCGTCGAAGTAGGCCCAGCCGACGAAGGTCGAGACGCCCTCGTCCTCGAGAGGCACGTCCTTGCCGTCCTGGTCCACCGCACCGGTGGTCTCCCAGGCGGTCGAGGCGAGCACGTCGGACGGGGTGGCGGTCTGCGCCGACTCGGTGGCCTGCTGGGACGTACTGGCCTGCTCGGAGCCGGAGGTGGCACCGTCGGCGGTCGTGCCACAGGCGGCGAGGACGGCCGCGGTGGCGAGGGCGGCCAGGGACGTGGCGGCGAGGCGGACGGGCTGGGTGGAGATCGTGGAGTTCGTCATGCCTCAACGATCGCCCGATCGCGGCCCGCAGCCATCTGGCAACGGGCCACGATCGGATAGCCGATCGGATGATGCTCGCCTGCTACGAGAGGTGATGCACCGGCGCCAGGTTGTAGATCGGCGTCTCGATCCCCTCGAAACGGGCCTTGAGCTGCAGCGCCAGATAGAGCGAGTAGTGGCGCGACTGGTGCAGGTTGCCGCCGTGGAACCAGAGCGCCTCCTGCTGGGTCGGCTTCCACATGTTGCGCTGCTCGCCCTCCCACGGGCCGGGGTCCTTGGTGGTCTCCGAGCCGAGCCCCCAGCACTTGCCGACGCGATCGGCGACCTCCTGGCTGATCAGGTCGGCTGCCCAGCCGTTCATGGAGCCGTAGCCGGTGGCGTACACGACCAGGTCGGCGGGGAGCGCGGTGCCGTCCTCGAGGACGACGGACGTCTCGGTGAGGTGGGAGACCTGTCCGTGGGCGAGCTTCACGTCCCCGTCGGCGACCAGCTCGGCCGAGCCCACGTCGATGTAGTAGCCCGAGCCGCGGCGCAGGTACTTCAGGAACAGCCCCGAGCCGTCGTCGCCCCAGTCGTGCCGGAACCCGGCCTTCTCCAGCCGCGCGTAGAAGTCCGCGTCGCGCTCGGCCATCTGCTCGTACAGCGGGATCTGGAACTCGTGCATGATCCGGTAGGGGAGCGAGGCGAAGACCAGGTCGGCCTTCTCGGTGGTCATCCCGGAGGCGAGCGCGCGCTCGGAGTAGAGGTCGCCGAGGCCGATGTCCATCAGGGTGTCGCTCTTCACGATGTGGGTCGAGGAGCGCTGCACCATGGTCACGTCGGCGCCGTGCTCGAAGAGCGCGCCGCAGATGTCGAAGGCCGAGTTGTTCGACCCGATCACCACGACCCGTTTGCCCTCGTACGCATCCGGCCCCGGGTGCTTGGAGGAGTGATGCTGTTCGCCCTGGAAGATGTCCATGCCCGGCAGCTCGGGGATGTTCGGCTTGCCGGACATCCCGGTGGCCATGATGAGCTGCTTCGGGTGGAGGGTGATCTCCTCCCGGCCACGCGTGACGTTGACCGTCCACTCCCCGGCGGCCTCGTCGTAGGAGGCACCCGTGGCGGTGGTCGAGGACCAGTAGGGCACCTCCATCACCTTGACGTAGGACTCCAGCCAGTCGCCGATCTTGTCCTTGGGCGCGAAGACCGGCCAGTTGTCGGGGAACTTGAGGTAGGGCAGGTGGTCGTACCAGACCGGGTCGTGGAGGCACAGCGACTTGTAGCGGCCGCGCCACTGGTCACCGGGGCGCTCGTAGCGGTCGATGACGAGCGAGGGCACCCCGAGCTGGCGCAGCCGCGCACCGAGCGCGATGCCGCCCTGCCCACCGCCGATGACCATCACGTACGGCTGCTCGGTCAGGCCCAGCGTCTCCGCCTCCGCCTGCCGCTTCTCGGCCCAGGTCACCCGGTCGCGGTTGACGCCGTGCTCGGCACCCTTCGGGCGACGTACGCCGCGGGGCTCCTCGTGGCCCTTGAGCTCGTAGAGCGTGGTCAGGAAGGTCCAGGCCTTCGGGCTCTGCCCACCGTCTGGGCCGTCCTCAACCTTCAGCCGGAGCAGGCCACGCCCGCGCCCGATCGCGGTCTCGAACGTGAACCACGCCGTGGTCACACCGGCGTCGGTCGCCTCGGGCTCCTCGAGCGTGAAGCCGGAGGGGTCGACGCGGTCGAGGGTGCTCTCGAGCAGGTCGGCGACCCCGGTCGGGTCCTCGACGGTGGTGATGTTCCAGGAGAACGCGACCAGGTCGCGCCAGAAGCTCTTGGTGGCGAACAGGCCGGCCGCCCGGGGGATGTCGCGGGCCTTCAGCGCGGCCTCGAAGTCGGCGAGCCAGGTCTGTGCCGGGCCGTTCTGCACGCCCGGGGGAGGGGAGTCGAGTGTCTGCGTCATGCCTCCAGCACACCGCCGCGCGGGCGCGGGCGACAGGGTTGCAACGGATTGCATGTGGCGCGGGTCACAGGAAAGCACCTACCCTCGGAGACGGAGGTGCACGCCAGATGACAGTGACCGGAGCAGTCCCGGCGGGAGCCGACCTGCCGCGCCTCGCCCGTGACCTCGTCCGCGTCCACGACGCGGTCCTCTCCGGCAGCCGCCCACCGAGCACACCCCGGATCCTGGTCGAGCGCTCCTGGCGCCGCGTGATGAGCATGGGCCTGGAGCCCGGCAGCAGCAACGGCAGGCGTACGCCCTCGGCCGCCGAGTGCGCGGCCCGGAGGGCCCGCTCGCCGTTGGCGAGGGTGATCAGCGACCTGCGAGCGGTGCTGACCTCGGCCGCGGACGCGGCGACGTACCTCATGGTGGTCACCGACGCCGAGGGGGTGGTGCTGTGGCGCGAGGGCTCGGCGCGGGTGCTCAGGATCGCCGACCGGCTCGGCTTCGTGGAGGGAGCGTTGTGGACCGAGCGCGCCGTCGGCACCAACGCGATCGGCACCGCGCTGGCCGAGGCGGCGCCGGTCGAGCTGTTCTCCGCCGAGCACTTCGAGCAGGCGCAGCATCCCTGGTACTGCACGGCTGCTCCGATCCACGACCCCCGCACCGGCGATCTGCTCGGTGTCGTCGACGTCAGCGGCCCGGCCCTGACCCTGCACCCGGCGATCGGCGCGCTGGTCGAGAGCGCGGTGCGGGTGGCCGAGATGTCGCTGTGGCGCCGCCACCAGGACTGGCTCGAACGGCTGCGTCGCGAGACCGACCACGTGGTCTCCGGGGTCGACGGTCCGCTGCTGGTCGTCGACGACGACGGCTGGGTGGCCCACCATGCCGGGATGGCCGCACGCGACCGGATCGCGGCGCCCCGGCAGGACAAGATGCTGACCGTCCCAGGGCTGGGGCTCTGCCTTCCCGAGCGTGTCGGCGAGCGGGGTTGGCTGGTGCGCCCGAGCTCGTCCGAACCGGGCACGCTCGAGGCCCGGCTCGACCAGGCCGGCACCCTCGAGGTCGCCTCGGAGTCCGGGCGCTGGCGCACCACGCTGACCAGGCGACACGTGGAGATCCTCAACCTCGTCCACCGCGCCGGCCCTGCCGGGCTCACCGCCCGCCAGCTCAGCGAGGCCGTCTTCGGCGACGCCGAGCACATCGTCACCGTCCGCGCCGAGGTCTCCCGGCTGCGCCGCTCCATCGGGGCGTTGGTCGCGACCAACCCCTATCGCCTCGCCGAGGGGGTCACCTTTCTCCCGTCGCGCTGAACCGATGGCTCGGCGGGGACGAGATCCCGGCTGACGCTAGTCCGCAGGAACGACCGCGAACGGAGTATCGGGGATCGGGAGGGTCGGTGCTCGGCGGTCGAGGTCGCTCGGCCGAAGCAGGTCGCCGCAGAGATGGCTGCCGCTGTTGCTGGAGAGGATTCGGCCGAAGTTGTTGACCACCGCCATCCGCCGGCTGGCCTTGCGGAGGGCGGGGACCATGGCTTGCTCCGCAGTCTTGACCGACACGTCGGCACCGGCGACGCCGAGGAAGGTTCCCCGGACGATCACAGGCGCGGTGAACGTCAGGGTGTACTCCTCCGTGCACATGTAGTCGACGTACGGTCCGGTCACGTGTCGACGGCCGGTCTCACGCGGGATGGTGAACCAGGGGAGGTGCTCGTAGTCGTAGAACCCGATCGCCTGTGGGTCAGAGTGTGTGAGAAGCCGTTGTGGGCGACCGTCGGCGTCGCTCGTGAACCACTCCAGCCACCATTCGGCGTCCTGGATGACCCGTGGCGCCGCCACGAAGCCGGCCCCCTGGATCAGCACCGGGCGTTCACCAAGCATGGGGAGAACGACAGGCTCGACCTCGAACAGGTCCGCCCGCCGAGGTGCAGTGTGCTCGGTGAGCGTACCGGTGACGGTCGTGGCGATCCTGTCGACGCGTTCGAACGCTTGGCTGACCAGGTTCGTGACGACGTCACGGACGGGCGCTGTTTCGTCGCTGGACAGCGGTCCTGATGTCATCGGTGCACCTCGCTGAGCTGATAGTCGATGAGATTGAGCTGGTAGTCGATGAGACGCGCGGTGGAGTCGGCCACCCGCTGCTCGGCCGCCGCACGCGCTGCGGCTGGATCGCCGTGCGCGATCGCCGCGACGATCTGCTGGCAGCTGCGCGCCATCTGGGCGTGACTGCTGTCGTCTCCGAACGCGAGCCACATGAGGGTCCCGAACTCCGCTTGAAGTCTGACCTCCTCGCGGTAGAGGCGCGGAGACTGCGCGGCCGAGGCCATCTCGATGTGGAAGTGCGCGTCTGCCCGTCGCCGGGCGTCCGGGGTCTCCGCACGGTCGAGAAGGTTGGACACACGTTCCAGCCGATCGATGTCCTCAGGGGTCGACCGGCGGGCGGCGAGCGCAGCGCTGGTTCCGGAGATGGCGGAGTAGACGTCACCCAGATCGCGCAGCTCGCCGAGGCTGAAACCGATGAGCCGACGTCGAGCGAGCTCGTTGATCCCGTCCTCGGGCGTACGCACGAAGCTGCCACCGCGGCGACCACGGCGGGTCTTGATCAGCCCCTCAGAACGCAGCACGGACAACGCTTCGCGGACTGTCACGGTCGAGACGCCGAAAATGCTCGCGAGATCGAGCTCGCCTGGCAGCTGCTCGCCGTCCGGGAGCAGTCCGAGCGCGATCGCATCGGTGAGGCGTCGCACGACGAGCTCGGATCTGCTCATCGATTCGAGAGGTGAGAAAACGGCCGCCGCTGCGCGGCCGTAGAACGACAACGTCATCTGTCCCTCCCGATGGACGAGGCCGCCCATCGGCCTCGTCCACATTGTTGCAGGGGACCCTTGTGCATTGAACTATGAAATCATATCTTATCGCTTACCTGTTAGTGACGAAAGGCACATTCCATGGCTCTCTCGACCGGCGATACCGCGGAGGTCGGCCTTGACAGCGCCCCGTCGATCTCGATCCGAGGCTTGCGCAAGACCTACGACGAGGTGGTCGCGGTCGACCATGTCGACCTGGACATCGCCGACGGAGAGTTCTTCTCGATGCTCGGCCCATCGGGGTCGGGAAAGACGACCATGCTGCGTCTCATCGCCGGATTCGAGATGGCGACGGCCGGAACGGTCCACCTCGGCGGGACCGAGGTGACGAGGGCTGCGCCGTTCGAGCGTGACGTGCACACGGTCTTCCAGGACTACGCCCTCTTCCCGCACATGAACGTTCTCGACAACGTCGCCTACGGGCTTCGCGTGCGGGGGATGGGCAAGCAGCAGCGGCGCGACCGCGCGCAGGCAGCTCTCGACCGGGTCCGACTGGGGCATCTCGGCACTCGTCGGCCGCGGCAGCTCTCCGGCGGGCAGCGACAGCGGGTCGCGCTGGCCCGGGCGATCGTGCTCGAGCCGAAGGTCCTGCTGCTGGACGAGCCGCTCGGCGCACTTGACCTCAAGCTGCGCGAGCAGATGCAGGTCGAGCTCAAGCAGCTCCAGCGTGACCTCGGCATCACCTTCGTCTTCGTCACCCATGATCAGGAAGAGGCCCTCACGCTGAGCGACCGGATCGCCGTGTTCGACGCGGGCCGCATCCAACAGCTCGGGACGCCTCGCGAGATCTACGAGCACCCCGCTTCGGCGTACGTCGCTGGATTCGTCGGCACGACGAACCTCCTCGACTCGGCCACCTCCGAGCGCCTGCTCGGAGTGAGCTCCGATCATGCGTTGCGACCGGAGCGACTGCGGCTCTCCGCCGCGACCGACGCCGGATCGGGATCTGACGATGAGGTCAGGCTCGAGGCGACCGTGACCGAGACGATCTACCTCGGTGCCGGGAACCGGGTGCATCTACGCACCACCGATGGCGTCGAGCTGATCGCGTTCGAGCAGTCCACGGGCGCCATCCAGACCACTGAACACCGAGGTGACCACGTCACGGTCCGGTTCGCCCGCACCGACGCCGTCCGCCTGGGCCATGGGGGTCGAGCCGAAACCGGCCTTCCCGCGGCCGAGCAGCTCCAGCCATCGAAGTGAACCTCAACAGAAATCGGAGAAGTTGATGAAGAACACCATCCGGAAAGGCCGCGTCGTCGCAGCCTGCCTGACACTGCTCTCGGTCTCCGCGCTCAGTGCGTGCGGCAGCGAGGAGAAGAAGACCGCTGCGGCCGAGGAGGTCGGTAAGGCGGAGGGTCAGGTCTCGATCCTGGCCTGGCCCGGCTACGTCGAGGACGGCACCAACGATCCCAAGGTGGACTGGGTCTCGGACTTCGAGAAGAAGACGGGCTGCCAGGTCACCAGCAAGACGTACGGCACCTCCGACGAGGCGTTCAACCTCGCCAAGTCCGGCGAGTACGACGTCGTCGCCGCATCGGGAGACCTGTCGCTGCGGTTGATCGCCTCCGACGAGGCACAGGCGATCAACACCGATCTCGTCCCCAACTACGCCAACGTCTACGACTTCCTCAAGGACACCGAGTGGAACACGGTGGACGGCAAGAACTATGGCGTCCCGCACGGCTACGGCGCCAACCTGCTCATGTACAACAAGAAGAACTTCGCCAAGAAGCCGACCTCGTGGGGTGCGGTCTTCGACAAGCAGACGCTCGAGAAGAACAAGGGCAAGGTCACCGCCTACGACTCACCGATCTACATCGCCGACGCAGCGCTCTACCTCATGAAGACCCAGCCCGACCTGGGTATCAAGAACCCGTACGCGCTTGACCAGAAGCAGCTCGACGCCGCCGTCGCACTGCTCAAGGAGCAGCGCCAGTACGTCGGTGAGTACTGGTCTGACTACCTCAAGGAGGTCCAGGCCTTCGAGTCGGGCGACTCCGTGGTCGGCACAACCTGGCAGGTGATCAAGAACAACGTCAAGAACGGCGACGTCGACGTGACCCTGCCCTCCGAGGGCGCCACCGCGTGGAACGACACCTGGATGATGTCGTCGCACACCAAGAACCCGAACTGCGCCTACCTGTGGATGGACCACATCCTCAGCCCGGAGGCCAACGCCCAGGCGACGGAGTACTTCGGTGAGGCACCCAACAGCCCCGAGGCCTGTGCCAAGACGACCGACCCCAAGCACTGCGAGACCTTCCACGCCGGGGACGAGGAGTACGCCAAGCAGCTGTGGTTCTGGCGGACGCCGGTCAAGGAGTGCCTCGACGGCCGCACCGACGTCGAGTGCACCGACTACGCCGCGTGGACCGAGGCGTGGACGGGCATCAAGGGCTGAGATGACCACCACGTCCAGCGTTCCTGACGCCCGGCGAGGCCGGGCCACCGACCCCTCACGGGGGCCGGTGGCCCGGCCGGCCTCCCGGCTGCTGCACCGGCGGGCCCGGCTCCGGCTGGCTCTCCTGCTCTCCGCGCCGCTCACCTGGCTGGTTCTGGTCTACGTCGTCGCGCTGGCCGCACTCCTGATCACCTCGCTGTGGTCGGTCGACAGCCTCACCAGCGAGATCGACCGCACGTGGACACTCGACAACTTCCGCACCTTGGTCGAGAACGAGATCTACCGCACCGTCGCGGTCCGCACGGTCGGCGTGGCTCTGGCCGTGACCGTCATCGACGTCGTGATCGCGTTGCCGATCGCCTTCTACATGGCAAAGGTGGCCACGCCCCGAGTGCGCAGGATGCTGGTCGTGGCCGTGCTGACTCCGCTGTGGGCCAGCTACCTGGTGAAGGTGTTCTCCTGGCGAGTGGTGCTCTCCGAAGGCGGACTCGCCGACTGGACCGGCATCGGCTCGCCCGGTTACGGCATCGCCGCGGTGATCATCGCGCAGTCCTACATCTGGTTGCCGTACGTGATCCTGCCGGTCTTCGCGGCACTGGAACGCGTCCCGGACTCGCTGCTCGAGGCAGCCGGCGACCTGGGGGCACCGAGCCGGATGGTCGTACGCACCATCGTACTGCCGCTGTTGGTCCCCGGCATCGTGGCGGGGGCGATCTTCAGCTTCTCGTTGACGATGGGTGACTACATCACCGTCAACATCGTCGGCGGTGCCAGCCAGATGCTCGGCAACCTGATCTACATCAACGCCGGCGCAGCGAACAACCTGCCGCTCGCCGCAGCGATCGCGATGATCCCGATCATCGTCATGGTGGTGCTGCTGACCGCCATCCGTCGCACCGGCGCCTTGGACAACCTCTGATGGAGGCCTTCCGATGACCCTGAATCGCTCATCCCGTATCGCCTTGGCCGGGATCACCTTCGGCGTACTGGCGCTGATCTATCTGCCTCTGCTGATCGTCGTCGCAAACTCGCTCAACCCGAGCCAGTCGATGACCTGGCCACCTGCCGGCGTGACCGTCGAGTGGTGGGAACGAGCCTGGCACAGTGTGGGGGCACGCGAGGCGCTGGTCACCAGCCTGCAGGTCGCCGTGATCGCGACCGTGCTCGCCCTCGTCCTGGGGACCTTGCTGGCGCTGGCTCTTCAGCGCTACTCGTTCTTCGGGAAGAACGCCGTCAACCTGCTGGTGATCTTGCCCATCGCCCTGCCGGGCGTGGTCACCGGAATCGCGTTGAACAACGGGTTCAGGGGGATCCTCGGGGTCGACCTGTCCATCTGGACGATCGTGGTCGCGCACGCGACGTTCTGCATCGTCACGGTGTTCAACAACGTCCAGGCCAGGCTGCGTCGCCTGGGCACGACCTTCGAGGAGGCGTCCGCAGATCTCGGAGCCGGCCTGTTCACCACGTTCCGGCTGGTCACGCTGCCGCAGCTCCGGTCAGCCCTGCTGGCCGGTGGCATGCTCGCGTTCGCGCTCAGCTTCGACGAGATCATCGTGACCACGTTCACCGCCGGCGGGGGCACGAACACCCTGCCGATCTGGATCCTCAACAACATGTTCCGGCCCAATCAGGCCCCGGTCGTCAACGTCGTGGCGGTGGTGCTCATCGCCTTCTCCGTCGTGCCGGTGTGGCTCGCTCAACGTCTGTCCGCAGACGTCGAGGGCGTCCGCTGAACACCTCCATCTCTACCCCAGCAAGGAGCAACCCCATGACAGAGACGAGCACGACCTACGCCGTACGCAACCCCGCGACCGGAGAGCTCGTCGAGACGTTCCCCACCGCCACCGACGCAGAGATCGCCGCCGGGGTCGACGCAGCCGCTGCCGCGTACGCCTCGTGGGGGAGCACGACCTCGGCCGCCACGCGGGCCGGTCTCGTCCGCCGTGCCGCCGATCTGCACCTGGAGCGCCGAGCCGAGCTGGCCGCGGCGATGGTCGAGGAGATGGGCAAGCCGCTCGCGGACGCCGAGGCGGAGGTCGATTTCTCCGCCGCCATCTACGAGTTCTACGCCGCCAACGCCGAACGATTTCTCGCGGAGGAGGAGATCGCCCTCGGTGAGGGCGAAGGGACCGCGGTGATCCAGCGGAGGCCGGTCGGCGTGCTGCTGGGGATCATGCCGTGGAACTTCCCTGCCTACCAGATCGCCCGCTTCGTCGGTCCGAACCTCGCGATCGGGAACACCATCGTCCTCAAGCACGCCCCTCAGTGCCCGCGCTCAGCGGCGCTCCTGGAGCAGATCTTCCGCGACGCCGGCTTCCCCGAAGGTGCCTACGTCAACGTCTATGCCACCAACGAGCAGGTTGCCGACATCATTGCGGACCCCCGGGTTCAGGGCGTCTCGCTGACCGGCTCGGAGCGTGCCGGTGCGGCGGTCGCCGAGATCGCGGGCCGCAACCTGAAGAAGGTTGTGCTCGAGCTCGGCGGGTCCGACCCGTTCGTCGTGCTGTCCAGCGGCGACCTCGATGCCACCGTGGACGCAGCCGTCTTCGCACGCATGGACAACGCCGGTCAGGTCTGCAACGGCGGTAAGCGGTTCATCGTCGTCGATGACCTCTACGACGACTTCGTCCAACGGTTCACCGACAAGCTCCTGGCCGCCTCGGCGGGATCGCCCCTCTCCTCGAGCCGGGCGGCCGACGTGCTCACCGACCAGGTCGAGCAGGCGGTTGCGGGCGGGGCGACCCTGGTCAGCGCGGGAGAGCGCGATGGCGCCTTCTACCCGAGCGGAGTGCTGTCAGGCATCACGACCGACAACCCCGCGTACGGTCAAGAGCTGTTCGGGCCGGTCGCGATGGTGTTCCGTGCCAGCGACGAGGACGACGCCGTCAGGATCGCGAACGACACCCCGTACGGCCTCGGCTCCTATGTCTTCTCTGCTGACCCGGCCCAGGCCCAGCGGGTCGCGGACCGGATCGAGGCCGGCATGGTCTTCGTCAACGGGGTAGGTCTGGACGCGGCCGAACTGCCCTTCGGAGGGATCAAGCGATCAGGTTTCGGGCGCGAGCTCGGCCGCTTCGGAATGGAGGAGTTCGTCAACAAGAAGATGATCCGCACGGTGACCTGACGGAGGTCGGGAACAGCCACGCGGTCCGCCTGAGCTAGGGGAAGACCCGGAGCCGACCCTTGCCGATCAACCCCAGGTCGTACGCCGGGATCAGCCCCCAGCCCGATGTGTGATGAGGCCTTGCGACGAGAGGCTTCGGAGCATGACACAGACCTCTGTTCCCACGATGACGGCCGCCGCCAGAGCGGTGGGCCTGACCAAGACCTACGGCAAGGGTGCCACCGAGGTGCACGCGCTGCGCGGCGTCGATCTGGAGATCCGACGCGGTGCGTTCACCGCGATCATGGGCCCGAGCGGTTCGGGCAAGTCGACGCTGATGCACTGCCTGGCCGGGCTCGACCGCCCCACCGGTGGCACGGTGATGGTCGCCGGGCAGCCGCTCGAGAATCTCGATGATGACCAGCTGACCGTCTTCCGGCGCGAGAACGTCGGGTTCGTCTTCCAGGCGTTCAACCTGCTCCCGATGCTCACCGCGGGGCAGAACATCCAGCTGCCGCTGGAGCTGGCCGGCAAGCGGGTCACCGACGAGACCCGTGCGCGGGCGCAGATGATCGCCGACACCCTCGGCATCGGGAAGCGGCTGGGCCACAAGCCGTCCGAGCTCTCCGGTGGCCAGCAGCAGCGGGTCGCGATCGCCCGCGCGCTGGTGACGCAGCCCGCGATCCTCTTCGCCGACGAGCCGACCGGCAACCTCGACTCCGAGACCTCGGCCGAGGTGCTCGACCACCTGCGTCGCAGTGTCCGTGAGCTCGGCCAGACGGTGGTCATGGTGACCCACGAGGCCTCTGCTGCTGCCTACGCCGACGAGGTCGTCACCGTGGTCGACGGGACCATCCAGGGAGTGACGCACTGATGCGGACGGTGCTGTTCGCATCGTTGCGGACCTACGCCCGTCGCTACGCGGCGGCGGTGGTCGCGGTGGTGGCCGCGGTCGCCCTGATCGTGGTGACCAACGCGCTCACCACAGCCACCAAGTCCGGCCTCCAGGCCGGCCTCGACGACCCGTTCGAGAACGCTGCCGGCGGCATCCAGCGCCCCAGCGACGAGACCGTCGAGAGCTATGTCGAGCAGGGTGGCTGGCCGATGGCCACGTCCTTCCAGCCGGTGCGCACCGAGACGAAGCAGGTCGGCGACCAGGTCTCGGTCGGCACGGTCTCCACCGAGAAGCGCTGGCAGTGGCAGAGCCTGGAGTCCGGCCGCTTCCCGACCGGCCCCGGCGAGGCTGTGGCCGATGCGGCCGCCGCCGAGGCCCAGAAGGTCTCCGTGGGCGACACGATCCGTGTCGGGTCGGGCACGAAGGCGCTCGAGCTCACCGTGGTCGGCCTCGTCGACGCACCGTCGATGTGGTCCTCCAACCTCTACGTCACCTGGCCCCAGATGCAGGAGTGGAACGGCGCGTACGTCCCCATGCTGCTCACCGCGTCGACCGGCTCGGCCGACGACGGGTGGAAGGCCTCGGGCGCGCTGGTCGACGAGCTCCAGAAGCAGCTCAACAACGAGATCGACGTGATCGCCTACATGGTGCTGATCTTCGCCGCGATCGCGCTGTTCGTCTCGGTGCTGGTCATCACCAACACCTTCACGATCCTCTTCGCCCAGCGGATGCGTGACTTCGCGCTGCTGCGGGCGATGGGCGCCACCAAGCGACAGGTGCTCCGCTCCGTACGCCGCGAGGCGCTCGCCCTCGGTGTGATGGCCTCGCTCGCGGGGCTGGTCGTCGGCACGCTCCTGGGCTGGGGGATCGTCGCGGTCGTCAGCCGGTTCGCCGAGAACGCGCCGCTGGGCGAGGTCTCCTACGAGTGGCCGTGGCTGGTCGGTGCGGCCGCGATCGGCATCCTGACGACGCTGGTCGCCTCCTGGCTGCCCACCCGCCGGCTGATGCGGCTGAGCCCGCTGGCGGCGCTGCGACCCCAGGAGGGTTTCGAGGCGCGCGGAGCCGGCAGGATCAGGCTCGGTCTGGGCGTAGCGGTGCTGCTGGTCGGCGTCGCGATGATCCTCCTCGCGATGGTGCTGGCCGAGGGCTTCGCCGGCCTGCTGGCCGTGATGGCCGGTGGCTCGATCGCGTTCGTCGGAGTGATGCTGCTCGGCCCCGCGCTGGTGCCGGGGCTGGTCCGCCTGGTCGGTCACGGCCTCGCCAGGCTCGTCGGCACCCCCGCCAAGCTCGCCTCGGCCAACGCCGGGCGCAACCCGAAGCGCACCGCGGCCACCGCAGCCTCACTGCTGGTCGGGGTCACCCTGACCACCGGCGTGCTCACCGGGATGAACACCATCCGCGGCGCCGTCTCCGACGACATGGAGCGTCAGCACCCGATCGACGCCGTGCTGCAGTCCGGGGCCGAGCCGATCGCCGCCGACGCGCTGCGAGACGTCAAGAAGGTCGACGGAGTCGCCGACGCGGTCGCCGTTCCTGGCGCCATGCCGAGCATCGAGCCCGTCGGCAAGGGGGAGAGCGCGCCGATGCCGCTGCCGGTGGTGGCGCCGCCGGCCAGCGACGTACCTCTGCAGAAGGTGAGCGTCGAGCCCGGCACCATCGTCCTCGGCTACGAGGCCGCCGACGAGCTCGTCGACGGCGACAAGGTGCGACTCACCCTCGAGGGTCGTTCGACCACGGTCAAGGTGGCTTTCGCGGATGTCGACGGGGCGGCTCGGATCTCCGCGGCGACACTCGCCGAGCTGACCCAGGACCCCAAGACGTACGCCATCTGGGTGCGTGCCACCGACAACGCCGATCCCGAGGAGCTGGGCGGCGCGCTGAGCGCGACCCTGCCTGACGCCGACCTCGCCAACGGCAAGGCCGACCGGGCATGGGTGGAGCTCCAGCTCGACGTGATGACCTGGTCGGTCGTGGGCCTGCTGGCGATCTCGGTGCTGATCGCGCTGGCCGGCATCGCCAACACCCTCGGCCTCTCGGTGCTCGAGCGTGGCCGTGAGCACGCGCTGCTGCGTGCGCTGGGGCTGACCCGCCGCCAGCTGCGGCGCACCCTGGCGGCCGAGGCGGTGCTGCTCTCCGCGGTCGCTGCCGTGGTCGGCACCGTGCTGGGCGTGTTCATCGCGTGGGGAGGCAGCGAGGTGCTGCTCAGCGAGGTCCTCAGCACGGGTGCTCAGTTCGACCCGCCGGTGCTGCAACTGATCGGTGTGGTCGTGGTGGCCGGCCTCGCGGGGCTCGTCTCCTGCGTCGTGCCCTCCAGGCGAGCCACCAAGGTCAGCCCAGCCGAGGGGCTCGCGCTGGACTGACACGGAATGGACGATGTGTTGGTCTCGACACGGACTCGCTCGTTCCTCACGAGTCCGGCTCGACCGACGGGTGTGCCCGTCGGTCGAGCCGCCGGAGCCGCTAGGCGACCGAGCGAGGCCGACCGGCGAGCGTGCTCGTCCGGTTGTGCCGAGCGAGGGAGCCCCTGAGCGAAGCGAGGGTGGCGGAGGCGTGTCGAGACCAACACATCCGGCTATGCGTCCGAGCTCTCCAGGACCTCGTTCTCGCTCTCCCTGCGCGCGGAGGCGATCAGGCTGGTGGTGACGGTGACGGCGAGGATGGCGACGATGACCACCAGCGAGAGCCAGGTCGGCACGACCGGCACGCCGTCCCAGTGGCCGTGGGCCCAGTGCAGGCCGAGCTTGACGCCGATGAAGGCGAGGATCCCGGCCAGGCCGTAGGAGAGATGGGCCAGCTTGGCCAGGGCGCTCTCCAGCACGAAGTAGAGCGCCCGCAGCCCGAGCAGGGCGAAGGCGTTGGTGGCGAAGACGAGGTAGGGGTCACCGGTGATGCCGTAGACGGCCGGCACCGAGTCGACGGCGAAGACGATGTCGGCGGCGAAGATGGCCAGCACCACGATCGCCATCGGCTTCAGGCCGATCTTGCGGCCCAGGCGTACGGCCAGCATCTCGTCGGGGTCCACCGACTGCTCGTGCCCCTGGACGGCCTCGATGAAGAGCTTCACGGCGGTGGCGACGAGGATCACGCCGAAGAGGAGGAAGACGAAGTCCCACCTCGACAGTGCGGCGGCGCCGAGCGCGATGAAGATGCCGCGCAGCACCAGCGCACCGACGATGCCGAAGAGCAGCACCTTCTGCTGGAGCTGCCGTGGCACCGCGAACGCGGCGAGCAGCAGCATGAAGACGAACAGGTTGTCGACGCTGAGCGACTTCTCGACGATGTAGCCGGTGTAGTACTCGAAGCCGGTCTGGCTGCCGTGGGTGGTCCAGACCCAGACGCCGAAGGCGAGGGGCAGGGCGATGTAGAAGGCCGACCAGCCCAGGGCCTCCTTCATGGAGACCTCGTGAGGGCGCCGGGTCAGGACGAAGTCGAGGGCGATCAGTGCCGTGACGGCAGCGATGGTGACCGCCCACAGGGTGGGCGTGGCGATGGTGTCGAGCATGCAGGATCCTCAGGCGTGTCGAACGTCTGAGGTCTCCCTCACCTCTGGCTGAACCCGAGGCGTCCTCCGGGTCGGTGGTGGCACCGACGTACTGACCGGAGAGAGCTTGATGAGGTACTCCCCTCGAGGAGAAGCGTATCGGTTCGATGGTCGAGATGCCGCATGGCGGTCCAGATGGCCGGGGCCCACCCGTATGGCACCCTTGCCCCGTGCGCGTCGGAATAGCTGCTGTGGTCGTGAGCCTCGGTCTGGCCATCACCTTGATCTCCTGCGGTGGCGAGCCGGAGGCCGACAAGCCCGCCGCGCCGGCGGAGGTGGCGACCGTGGTGACCGCGATCAAGGGTGCCGACGGCACCGCGGCCTCGGTCGGCGGCTACGCCATCAGTGACGTCAGCCTGCCCGCGAAGGCCGGCGAGCCCGGCACGATGAGCTTCCGGATCACCAAGGACGGCAAGGGCGTCACCGACTACATCGAGGAGCAGACCAAGGACCTCCACCTCTACGTCGTACGCGACGACCTGGAGGTCTTCCGGCACGTGCACCCGACGCAGGGCGACGACGGCGCCTGGTCCGGTGACCTGATGCTCCCGGCCGGTGGCACCTACCGGGTGGTCGCCGAGTTCGCGGCCAAGACGCCCGACGGCAAGGGCGAGCAGGCGATGCTCGGCGCGACGGCGAAGGTTGCCGGAAAGACCGACGTGGAGGTGCCCGGCTCCGAGGACGGCACCTTGATCGCCGCGCTCGAGAAGACCCCGAAGCCCGGGATCGACCAGGAGATCGGGGTGCTGCTGAGCGACCCGGCGGGCAAGCCGGTCAACCTCGGCACCTATCTCGGTGTCTACGCGCACGTGACCGCGTTCAGCCGCGAGACGGGTGAGGTGATCCACCTGCACCCGCTCGGCGGTCCGGAGAACGGGAAGAACGGCACCCGCCTCGGCATCCATGTGAAGCCGCCGAAGGCGGGTGACTACGTGTTCTTCGTGCAGGCGCGCGTCGACGGGATGGTCCACACGCTCCGGTTGCCCGTCACCGTCTGAGGCGCTGACCGCTCGGGCTCCCGCTACCGGACCGAGAACTTCACCAGCCCCAGCGGGCTCTCGAACTCGTCGAGCCGCAGCCCGATCGTCGCCTCCCATGTGCCCGGCTTCGGCAGCACGACCTTCGCCTCCCAGGTGCCGGCATCGACCGAGGTGAGGGGCTGGTCGCCGAGGTCGACGTCGCCCGACCTCAGCTTGGCGGTCGGGATGGCGCTGGCCTCGACGGGTTCGCCGGCGGCGTCCTGGATCTGCAGGCGCAGCACGTTGGGCCCCGGTCCGCCGGGGGTCAGGGTGGCATAGACGCGATGGTCGTCGCCGAGCTCGGCAGCCCGGGTGGTGCTCTGCGCGACCGCGGTCGAGCCGGCACCGGTGGACCCCTCGCCCGCCTGGGGCGGCTTGTCGACCAGGAAGCCGGTCACCGCGAGCACCACGACCAGCACCCCGGCCTCCATCATGACGGCCCTGCGCAGCACGGAGCCGGCGGCGACGGTGTCGTCGTGACCGGCCGCGTCGCGCACCCGGGGGAGCACCAGCAGCCGGTTGCCGGCCGCCATCACCGCGACGGCCACGACCAGGGCGACCTTCGTCATCAGCAGGGTGCCGTAGGTGCTGTTGAGGAGGTTGTCCCACGAGCCGAGGATGCGCCAGCCCATCAGCACGCCCGAGGCCGCGAGGGCGGCCAGGGAGCCGGCAGCCAGGGTGGAGAACCGGGTGACGATCTCGGCCGAGACCGCGCCGCGCCTGGTGATCAGCGGGAGCGTCAGGGCGAGGCCCACCAGGCCGCCCAGCCACAGCGCGCCGGCGATCAGGTGGACGATGTCGGTGGAGGTGACCAGCCAGGTCGGCACGACGGCACGGGAGTGGCCGACCAAGGCCGGTGAGCAGATCGCGACCAGCACGGCGACCGCGGCCGGTCGTGGCCGGTCACGCAGCGCGAGCGCGGCCGCGATGCCGAGCACCCCCACGAGCGCGCTGAGCCACTCCTTGCCGACGGTGGCCGGCGACCAGGCGTCGAAGGTGAAGATCGCCCCCGGGCCGCTCTCGCTCTGCAGCGCGCCGCTGGCCGGCGCGAGGAGCACCAGCGCAGCCACCGCGACCATGCCGGCGACGATCTGCACGCGTTGCACCCGCGCCGTGGCGCGGTCGGGCACCCGGTGGTCACCGATCATCAGCGCGCGGAACCAGATCAGTCCGGCGACCAGCAGCAGCGCGGCGTACTGGACGAACTGGAGCACCCCGTGGAGCACCGCGGTCGCGGTCGAGGGAGCGGTCGACGGGGGCGGCGCGACGCTGAGGCTCGGCGCGCCTACGGCGAAGGTCAGCGACCCCGAGATGGGGTGGCCGTCGTTGGAGACGACCCGCCAGGCGACGACGTAGCTGCCGTCTCCGAGGCTGCTCGCCTCCGGGAGGGCGACCTTCATCTCGGTGCCGCCGGCGCTCGCCTCGGAAGCCACCTCCTCGCCCTTGGCGTCGTAGACGGTGACGCCCTTGGGCGGCAGCGTGACGCCCTCGTCGAAGGTGAAGACGACCTCGTCGGGCGCGGCCTCGAGCACCGCGCCCTCCTCGGGGTTCGTGCCGATCAGGCTCGCGTGCGCCTGGGCGGGGGAGATGCTGAGCAGGACGGCGTACGCCGCGGCAGCGAGCACCACCAGCAGCCGCCCCAGGGCGCGCCGGCCCGGCACCCGAACGAGGGGAGGTCCGAGCCGGCGCGTCAGGGAAGCAGTCACGCCTTACGACGCCCCAGCGCGAGGGCGGTCGAGCCCGCGATCAGCCCGAGGATCCCGGCGCCGGCTCCGACACCGCCCCACAGGTTGCCGTCACTCTTCTTCTCCGCGGCCGGCGCGGACTCCGCATCGTCGTGGGAGGCTGCCGAGGCACCGTGGGCGTCCTCGGCGACGGCCTCGGTGATCTCGAAGGCGGGTGCAGGGCTCTCGGGCTCCTCCGTGGAGCCCTCGGGGGCCTCCTCGACCCAGGCGGTCTCGCCCTTCTCGCAGGTCTGGACGACCGGGAAGGCGAGAGTGGTGCCTTCCTCGTCGGGCAGCTGCAGGGAGACCTCGAAGGCGTCGCGCTGGCCGTCGGGCAGCGGCGTCTTCGCGGTGTAGACGACGGTGGCGTCGCGCTCGGTGAGCTTGTTGCCGTGGGCGTCCTCGATCGGCTTGTCGAGCTTCTCGGTGGTCACCTTGACGTCGTAGAACGGCTGCCGCGTGGGCGTCACGTCGTTGATCCCCTCGGGGACCTTGATGGTGAACTGCTTGCTGGGTGAGCCTTCGCAGCCGTGGCCGGCGCTGAAGGTCAGCACGGTGTAGGCACCGGCCGCCGTCTCCGACGGGGTGACCGTGACGTGGGCGGAGGCCGGAGCGACGGCGAGCAGGGTGATCGCCGCGGCAGCGGCAGCGGGCGCGCCGAGGCGCGCGAGGGTGCGTCGAGACATGGGGTTGTGCTTTCTGTGAGGCCCCGATCGTGACGGGGCGCTTGCTGTGTGGGTCGGTCGGTGCTCAGGCGAGCGCCGGCGGCCCACGTCCAGCAGCGACGTACGTCCACAGAGCGGTGCGCGGCACGACCGGCTGCGCGTGCGGGAGGGCCCGGGCGGCGATGACAGGTCGTGGCAGCGAGAACCGTTGGGCGACGACCCGCCAGGCGCGGCGGTGCAGCAGCCACACGACCACGGTGAGCACCGCGGCCGCCGCGTGCGCGACCAGCATCGGTGAGCCGCTGCCTCCGGCATGCCCGTGGGCGGCCGGGGCCGCGTACGCCTCGAACGACTCGTGCATCGCGAGCTGCGCCGCTCCGGCGAGGAGGGCGCCCGGGATGACCCCGAGGCGCCGCTGCAGCACGACGACTCCGACGCTGAAGACCGCGAAACCTGTCGCGACCAGCCACAACGCATCCGGCAGCTGTCCGCCGCCGGCCAGGTGGGCCAGGCTCGACCCGGTGGTGATCTCGATCGCCGCGAGCAGCGCGAGCCACACGCTCCCGCGCGTCGGCCTCACCACCCTCAGCTCCACGCCGGACATTCTGACAGAGATGCCGAGAAGTCACTCCTGCAGGCCGAGAGGTCACCCCGGTGACCTCTCGGCCTGCAGGAGTGACTTCTCGGCCCTTGGGGTCAGTCGAGCACCGGCGGCTCGGTCTTCTCCCTCACCTCGTCGAGGGTGACGCCCGGGGCGAGCTCGACCAGCCGCAGCCCGTCGGGGGTGATGTCGAGGACGCACAGGTCGGTGATGATCCGCTGCACGACGCCGAGGCCGGTGTAGGGCAGCGAGCACTCCTCGACGATCTTGTAGGAGCCGTCGCGGGCGACGTGCTCCATCAGGATGACGACCTTCTTCGCGCCGTGGACGAGGTCCATCGCGCCGCCCATGCCCTTGACCATCTTGCCGGGGATCATCCAGTTGGCCAGGTCGCCGTTGACGGCCACCTGCATGGCGCCGAGGATCGCGCAGTCGATCTTGCCCCCGCGGATCATCCCGAAGCTCATCGCGGAGTCGAAGAAGCTCGCGCCGTTGCGTACGGTCACGGTCTCCTTGCCGGCGTTGATCAGGTCGGGGTCGACGGCGTCCTCGGTCGGGTAGGCCCCGGTGCCGAGGATGCCGTTCTCGCTCTGCAGCACCAGCTCGACGTCGTCGGGGACGTAGTTGGGCACCAGCGTCGGCAGTCCGATGCCGAGGTTGACGTAGTCGCCGTCGGCGAGCTCGGTGGCGGCCCGCGCCGCCATCTCTTCACGTGTCCAGGACATCAGCGGACCGTCCTCTTCTCGATGCGCTTCTCGGCGGCCTGCTCGGGCGTCAACGGCACCACGCGGTGGACGTAGACACCGGGCAGGTGCACCTCGTTGGGTTCGAGCTCGCCGGGCTCGACGAGCTCCTCGACCTCCACGATCGTGACCTGACCGGCCATCGCGGCGAGGGGGTTGAAGTTGCGGGCGGAGTCCTTGAAGACCAGGTTGCCGTGGCGGTCGCCCTTCCACGCGCGGATCACGCCGAAGTCGGCGAGGATCGCCTCCTCGAGCACGAACTCCTGCTCGCCGTCACGCGTCTCGAAGGTCATCAGCGGCTTCACCGGGGAGGTCTTGATGACGTTGCCCGCGTCGTCGTACTTCCACGGCAGCCCGCCCTGCGCGACCTGCGTGCCGACGCCGGCGCGGGTGTAGAAGGCGGCGATGCCGGAGCCGCCGGCGCGCATCCGCTCGGCGAGGGTGCCCTGCGGGTTGAGCTCGACCTCGAGATCGCCGCCCAGATACTGGCGCGCGAACTCCTTGTTCTCACCGACGTAGGAGGCGACGACCCGGCGCAGGCGCCCGGCGCCGAGCAGGAGACCCAGGCCCCAGTCGTCGACACCGGCGTTGTTGGAGACCACCTCGAGGTCGGTCGTGCCGGCCTCGAGGATGGCGTTGATGAGCACCGAGGGGATGCCGCACAGCCCGAACCCGCCGACCGTGAGGGTCGCTCCGTCCGGGATGTCCGCGACCGCCTCGGCGGCTGAGGAGATGACCTTGTCCATGCTGTTCAGTCAAGAATGACGCGGCCGATCGGTCAATAGATGATCGCGGTTTCACGCTTGATCTTTCGATCACTGACCTCTTCGGCGCAACTGCGTCCACTCAGTGGACGTCGCATATCGTACGTTGCATGGCACCCGGTCCCGGCGCGACTCAGCTCGGCGCGAACCAACCCAGCGTGGTCCGCCGCAGTGCGACCCTCCTGAGGCTGCTCGCCGCGCGCGAGCCGGAGGGAGCGATGACCACGCGGCTCGCGACGGCCGCAGCCATCCCGCGCCCGACGGCCCATCGGCTGCTGAGCGCTCTTCAGGAGGAGGGCCTGGTGGAGCGCGACAACGGCACGGGTGCGTGGCACCTGGGTCCGGAGTGCTTCCTGCTCGGCGCGGCCGCGACGACGCGTCACGACATCACCCCGGCCGCCCGCGCGGTGGTGCTGCGCATCGCCCAGGAGACGGGGGAGAGTGCGTTCTTCTCGATCCGGCGCGGTGACGAGACGGTGTGCGTGCTGCGTGAGGACGGCAGCTTCCCGATCCGGTCGCACGTGCTCCACGAAGGGATCCGGTTCCCGCTGGGCGTCGCCTCGGCCGGGCTGGCGATCCTGGCGTTCCTGCCGGAGGCTCGGCGCGAGGCCTATCTGGCCCGCGTCGACCTCACCGCCGGCTACGGCGAGGAGCACTCGGCGGCAGCCCTGCGCGAGCGTGTCAGTGCCACCCGAGAGCTCGGTTTCGCGGTCAACCCAGGTCTCATCGTGGTCGGCAGCTGGGGCCTGGGGGCGGCGGTCTTCGACGCCCACGGGCAGCCCTACGCAGCGTTGAGCATCACGGGCATCGAGGCTCGCCTCGCGCCACCGCGTCAGGCCGAGCTCGGCCGCCTCCTGCTGGAGGCGGCGCACACGCTCAGCTCCGGGTCGGGGCCGGCGTCCGGCTCGTCATGACCTGCGTCGTCATCGGCGTCGTCATGATCCCGGCGAGCGCGGCATCGGAGGCGAGCTGGGCGTCGCGGTCGAAGGTGGAGGTGAAGGTGAGGAGCTCCTCGGCACCGGTCCTCTCGGCCAGCCGGTCGAGACGGCTGCGTACGCTCGCGGGCGAGCCGGCCGTGGTGCGCGCGAGATGCGCCTCGACCCGCTCGCGCACCTGGTTCGGCCAGGCCTGATCCCGGATCGTGCCCACCGGCTCGAGCGCACCGAACTCGCCGGTCTGCCGCGACCGCGCCATCGCCCACGCCTCGGGCAGCGCGAGGTCGCGCGCCTCGGCGTCGGTGTCGGCGACGAGCACGTCGACGGAGACCGTCACCGACGGCTCGGGCGCACGCGCGGAGGGCCGGAAGTCGTTGCGATACGCCTCGAGCAGCTCACCCAGCGAGGGGCTGTCGAGCATCGGACCGCCCACGACGACCGGCAGGCCCAGCTGCGCCGCGAGCGCGAGCCCTCGGCCGGTGGCGAGCACGAAGATCGGGATCTGTCGCTCGGTCGCCGGCCGGGCGGTGACGGCCCCGGTGCCGTCGAGGTAGTCGCGGAGCTCGCCGATGTCGTCGGCGAAGGTGTCGGGCTCGTCGCGCTCGTGCCGCAGCGCGCGGCGTACCGGAGCGGTGAAGCCCAGGCTGCGGCCCAGGCCGAGATCGATCCGGCCGGGGTAGAGCGCGTCGAGCATCAGGAACTGCTCGGCCACGACCAGCGGCTGGTGGTGCGGCAGCATCACCCCACCCGACCCGAGCCTGATCGTCGACGTGTGCGCGCCGAGCGCACCGATCAGCACCGGCGGCGCGCCCGAGGCGATGCCGGGCACCGCATGGTGCTCGGCCACCCAGAACCGGTGATAGCCGAGCCGCTCGGCCGCCACCGCCCGTTCGATCGTATGGGTCAGCGCGGCACCCTCGGGACAGCCCACCCGGGTGCGCGAACGGTCGAGCATCGAGAGCCTCACCTCAGGTGCAACCACGCCGGGGTCCCGACCCTTCCCGGCCGCGTGATTGCATGGCCTCACTGCGAGAGGCGGGCCGACGATGACCGGTGGAGGCGACCAGATGCGTGAGCATGCTCTCGACGGCGGGATCGTCCGCGGTGCCGCCGAGCTGACGCTGACCGAGCGTGGATGGCTTCCGCACCGGCTGCCGCCCGCCGCCCGCGCGCAGTGCGACGATCCGCAGCTGCTCTCGGCCGAGGCCCAGCCGGCCGGCGTACGTCTCGCGTTCCGCACGAGCGCCACGACGGTCGAGCTCGACCTGCTGCGCACCCGCGCCGTCATCGTCGGGGTGCCCGACCGCCCCGACGGGAAGGTCGACCTGCGCGTCGACGGCAGGCTCACGCGGAGCGTGAGCACCACGGGCGGCGGCGTGATGCGCGCCGATCTCGCGACCGGGTCGTCGTCGTTCGAGCCAGGACCGGTCGGCACCGTACGTTTCGAGGATCTGCCCGCGCACCAGAAGAGCATCGAGATCTGGCTGCCGCACTACGAGCGCATCGAGCTGGTCGCGCTGCGCACCGATGCACCGATCTCGCCGCTGCCGTCAGGGGAACGGCGGGTGTGGCTGCACCACGGCAGCTCGATCAGCCAGGGCTCCAACGCCGCCAGCCCCAGCACCACCTGGACCGCGCTGGCCGCGGCGAGCGGCGATCTCGACCTGGTCAGCCTCGGGTTCGCGGGCAGCGCGATGCTCGACCCCTACACGGCTCGCGCGATGCGCAACACCGCCGCCGACCTCCTCAGCGTCAAGATCGGCATCAACCTGGTCAACGCCGACCTCATGCGGCAGCGCGCCTTCGGGCCGGCGGTGCACGGCTTCCTCGACACCATCCGTGACGGCCACCCCGACAAGCCGTTGGTCGTGATCGGTCCGGTGCACTGCCCGATCCACGAAGACACCCCTGGCCCGGGAGCCTTCGACCCGGAGGCGCTGCAGGCGGGGGAGGTGCGGTTCATCGCGACCGGCGACCCCGCCGAGGTGGCGGGCGGCCGGCTCAGCCTGGCGGTGATCCGCCGCCGGCTCGCCGAGATCGTCAGCGGCCGGATGGCCGGAGACCCCAACCTGCACTATCTCGACGGTCTCGAGCTCTACGGTCCCGGCGACCACGACGCCCATCCGCTTCCCGACAACCTCCACCCTGACGCTGCGACCCACGAGCTGATGGCCGCCCGCTTCGCCGATGCGGTGTTCGGTGAGTCGGCGCCCTTCGGTCCGCGCTGAGTCTCCGACGGGTTCCTAGGCAGGTCGCAGCACCCGCGCGACAAACGAGTCGAGGTTGCCGAGCAGGCGGTCGACCTTCTGCTCGACGCTGAGCGTCTCCTGGAGGATCAGGGTGTCGGCGACCTTGCGCTTGCCGCGCGCCTTGAGGGAGCAGTCGAGGTCGGTGCAGATGTAGGTGCCGACCGAGTTGCCGTCCTGCCCGGAGCGACCGGCACGCGAGGCGACCAGCAGCGAGACGTCACCGACGGTCGCACACAGCGCGCACATCGTCTTCCGTGCTCCGCGCGCCTGGCGCGATGCCCGTAGCGCGACGCCGCAGAGCCTGCCGTCGTGCTCGGTGACGAGATAGCTGTTCTGCGGGGCTTTCGGGTCCCGCCAGCCGAGGTAGTCGAGGTCTTCCCAGGGGCGTTCGGCCAGGTCAGCGGGGAGATTGAGGCGCTTGGTCGCACCCTTGGTGAGGTTGACGAAGCTGGAGCGTACGTCGGTCTCGGTCAGCGGCTTCATGCCATCGATGCTAGGTTTCCTACAACCGTTAGGCAATTCGTTATCGGGAGGTTCGATGGGGCGTCCAGGCCTGAACCGCGCCGCCGTGATCGCGGCGGCCGCCGACCTGGCCGACGACCTCGGCTTCGACGCGGTGACCATCTCCGTGCTCGCCCGGCACCTCGGCGTCAGATCGCCGACCCTCTACTCCCATGTCTCGGGCGCCACCGATCTCCGCACCGCCGTCACCGCTCACGTGCTCCACGAGCTCGCCGACGCCACGAGCGCTGCCACGGCCGCGGGGGAGGGCCGCGACCTCCTCGTCGCGTTCGCCGACGCCATCCGCGACTTCGCCCGCCGCTCGCCCGGCCGCTACGACGCCACCACCCGCCAGCGCATCCCCGTCGCGCCTGAGGTGGCACCGGGCTCGGTGGCCGAAGCGATCACCGCCGGGCGCCGCAACGCCGACATCGCCCTGAGGGTGGTCCGCAGCTACGGCGTGCCCGAGGCCGGCGAGACGTACGCCGTCCGGCTGATGTCCAGCCTCGTCCACGGCTACATCACCCTCGAGATCGCCGGCAGCTTCGCCCACAGCGACCCCTCGAGCGAGACGACCTGGCCCGACGTGCTCGACGACCTCGACCGCATCCTCCAAGGAGCCGTGGCCGCGCGGCGTCACTGATCGGGCGATGACGGTGATCCGCGATCCACCCGGCGTCCTCGGACGAGCCGGCCGACGCCGCCCCACAGTGCGTGGAACGGGTGCGCGGCGGGCCGCGGGGCGTTGATGGGGTGCAGGGACCACGGGTCCTTGGTCTTCAGGGTCTGCTGTGCGGTGAAGTCGTCGAAGTACATAGGACAAGCATCGCGCCGCTCACCGCTTCGGAGGAGTGGCAGGAATGACATTATGAGATCGAATCCTGCCACCTGTTCGAGGACCCTGGGCCGACGTCATCCGGGCGTACGCCCCCACCGGATCGCCGAGCGCACAGCCGGATCCAGGGTGTCGGTGAGAGCCGGGTCCGGCCGGGCTCCGAGGGCGTCGTTGATGCTGGAGAAGGCCGTGCGCAGCCCGGCGAAGACGGTGAGAGCCATGATCTGGGCGTCGCTGATCCCGACATCACGCAGCCGCTGCACGTCGCCCGGTGTCGTGCTGCCGGGGGAGCGGGCGACGGTGCGGGCCCAGTCGGCCAGCGCTCGTTCGCGTTCGCTGAACGGCTCCTCGTCGCCGGTGAGTGCTGCGATCGCCGTCTGCGGGTCGGTCCAGTCGGTCAGGCGTCTGCCCCACGCGACGGCACAGTAGGAGTCGCCGATCGCCGCTGCTTGCGCGATGACGATCACGGCTCGGTCGCGAGATGTCAGGCCTGCTGCCTCGGCGGAGGACGCGAACAGCCCCACCAGCTGTTCCTTGGCCTCCGGCAGATGTGCCCACAGCCGGGTGAGGTCCCAGACGTAGCCGTCGTCGGCCACGTCCGCGGCGTACAGCCTCTCCTGCCCGACGCTCGGCACGGGCTCCTCCAAGAAGGTCACGCGCTCAGCACATCGCCGATCGGGGCACGACCGCTGTCGTGATGCCGCACTTCCCTGGTGTTGGGGAAGGCGGCTGCGATCACGGCCGCAGGCGGCGCTCCACTGTCCGCGATTTGGGCAAACGAGCGTGCGCTTGTGAGCCTGTTGCAATGAGTCAACTGAAAAGTGAGGGCGCCGCCGGAGACCCCGGCGAGCGGACTTTCCTGGGCCAGCCACGCGTACTGGCCAATCTGTTCGGGGTCGAGCTGTGGGAGCGGTTCAGCTTCTATGGCATGCAGGGCATCCTGGCGATCTACCTCTACTACTCCGCGTCCCAGGGCGGCCTGGGGATCAGCGAGTCGGTCGCACTCGGCATCGTCGGCGCCTACGGCGGTGCGGTCTACCTCTCGACGATCGTCGGGGCGTGGGTCGCCGACCGCCTGCTCGGCTCGGAGCGTACGCTCTTCGCCTCTGCCTGCCTGGTCGTCGCCGGTCACGTCGGCCTGGCACTGATCCCAGGCATCGCCGGTGTCGGGGTCGGCCTCGTGCTCGTCGCGCTCGGTTCGGGTGGTGTGAAGGCCAACGCCTCCTCCCTGGTCGGCACGTTGTACGCCGCCGATGACGAGCGCCGCGACGCCGGGTTCTCCATCTTCTACATGGGCATCAACATCGGTGGTCTCGTGGGGCCGCTGCTGACCGGTCTGCTGCAGAAGCAGTGGGGCTTCCACTTCGGGTTCGGGCTGGCCGCGATCGGCATGATCCTCGGCCTGGTCCAGTACACCCTCGGGCGCCGTGCCCTCCCCGACGCCAGCCGCGTCGTCCCCAACCCGCTGCCCGCCTCCGAGCGTGGTCGCTGGATCGCCATCGCCGTCGTCGCCGTGGTGGCGATCGTGGTGCTCTGCCTGACCGGGGTCATCACGGCGCCCCGACTGGCCAACATCGTGATCGGCGTCAGCGTCGTCGCCGCGATCGCGCTCTTCGCGGTCATCCTGCTCAGCGGCCACATCAGTGCCGTCGAGCGCAGCCGGGTGTGGGCGATGGTGCCGCTGTTCGTCGCCTCGGCGGTGTTCTGGTCGCTCTACCAGCAGCAGTTCACCGTGATGGTCGTCTACTCCGACCAGCGTCTGGACCGCGACATCTTCGGCTGGGAGATGCCGGTCTCGTGGGTCAACTCGATCAACCCGGTCTTCATCATCCTGCTCGCCGGCGTCTTCGCGGCCGTGTGGACCAAGCTCGGCTCCCGTCAGCCGGCGACGCCGGTGAAGTTCGCGATGAGCACCATCGTGATGGGCCTCGCGTTCTGGACGTTCCTGCTGATGCCGAGCGGCGAGCACTCGGTGCCGCTCCTCGGCCTGGTGCTGATCCTGCTCCTGTTCACCCTCGCTGAGCTGCTGCTCTCCCCGGTGGGCCTCTCGGTGGCCACCAAGCTCGCTCCCGAGCGTTTCCAGACCCAGATGATGGCGCTGTTCTTCCTCTCGGTCGCTCTCGGCACCGCGATGTCGGGGCGTCTGGCCGAGTTCTACGACGTCACGAACGACGGCCCGTTCTTCTGGTGGGTCGGGCTCGCGTCGATCGTCGTCGGCGTGCTGCTGCTGGTCGGCAACCGGCCCATCCGCAAGCTGATGGCGGGCGTGCACTGACCACGATCCGCCCGTCGGTCCGCCGCGATGGTGGGCCGACGGGCGGTCAGGTCCGGTTCGGGTCGCCTCGGGTGACGTCGACGTAGTCGATCTCGATCGCGGCGAGGTCGATGCCCGGAGCCGGACCGAGAAGGTCCGTGACGAGCTCGAGGATCTGGGGCCGCAGGGTGTCGGCGAGCGGATGGAGCTCGACGCCGAACCTGGCGACGAGGCGGATCCTGATGCCGGCCAGGCGGGTGTCGTCGACGCGCAGCTCGATGGCCTCCGGTGCGTGCGTCGGGTGCTCCTGGAGCAGTCGACGCAGCGCCGCGGTGACCACGCGCGCCGAGACGTAGGTCTCGGATCCCTCCTCGTCGCGCGCCGACGTGCTCTGTTCGGCGAAGGTGAGGATCGGCTCGGACGGGACGACGACCGTGCGCACCCGCGACATGATCGAGCTGGCCAGGTCGACCCACCCGTCGGGCTCTTCGGCTCGGGCGGCGCGGATGGCGCGGCCGAGCGGGCTGGGATCTAGCGCCATCGGGCCATCCTCTCCGCGAGTGTGCGTCGTCCGCGGTAGAGGTGTCCGCGGACGGCGCCGATCGGCATGGCCAGGGCGATGGAGATCTCCTCGTAACTCATCTCTTCGACCTCCCGCAGCAGCCAGGTCGCCCTTTGATGCCACGGAAGCTCGTTCAATGCTAGCTGCAACGCTTCCAGGAGCTCGGCGTCGAGAACGGACTGCAACGGGTTGTCCCGCGCGGCCGGAGTGAGCGCGGACATCAGCCCGTCGTCGATGGGCGTCGCGCGTCGGTTGCGCTGCAGGTCGGCCGCGCGACGGTGCACGAGACGGATCAGCCACGTACGCAGCGACGAGCGGCCCGCGAAGCTCGACAGGCTTCGCCACGCCGAGACGAACGCCTCCTGCGTCGCTTCGGCAGCATCGGTGGAGTCGCCGACCAGGTGGAGGGCGTAGCGATACATGGCGGGGCCGTGGCGATCCACGATCTCCCTGAATGCTTCGTGGTCGCCCAGCCGCGCCGCTCGCACCAGCGCCTCATCGGTCGCCGACGGCTCAGATGACGCCTGCGATTCCGACATTGCCCCCGAGTTCCTCGTCTGCTGCCATGAGCGGGCAGCGTCCGGATATGAGAGTTCTACCATCCCCGCGCAAAGGGGTGTGATCCAGAACACACCAGAAAGCCTGTGACATATCGAGCCGACGCTGCGACTAACCAGCGTTAGAGCAACCGAACAGGATCAGGAAGGTTCTTCTCATGGCGCAGACGAAGTCAGGAAGCACGAGCTCGACGACCGAGGTGCAGCTGGACGGAGGCGGCTCGGGTGCGCTGGCGAGCGACTTCGGCCGCACGTCCATCGCCGACACCGTGGTCTCCAAGATCGCGGGGATCGCGGCTCGCGAGATCAGCGGCGTGCACGACCTCGGTGGCGGCACGGCGCGGGCGGCGGGAGCTCTCCGTGAGCGGATCCCGGGCTCGCGGACCAACCTCGGTCAGGGCGTGAGCGTCGAGGTGGGGGAGCGGCAGGCAGCGGCCGACCTCGACATCGTCGCCGAGTACGGCACCTCGATCCCCGACCTCGCGTCCGCGATCCGTCGCAACGTGAAGGCCTCGGTGGAGCGGATGACCGGCCTCGAGGTCACCGAGGTCAACATCACCGTGCACGACGTCTTCCTCGAGGACGACGCCCGCGACTCCGACTCCGACCCGGACGCCGCCCGGCGGGTGGAGTGACGGTGCCGGCCGACCCGGACCCGCAGGGAGCCGCCGCGGGCACGGAGCCGGAGGTGGTCGACGTGGTCGCCGCCGCCGTGCTCGCGGTGCCCGGCGTCCACGCGCTCCATGCCGGAGTCGCAGGGGAGGTGGCCACCTACCTTCCCGGGCGTCGGGTCAACGGGATCAGGGTGCGCGACTCCGGCTGCTCGATCCACGTGGTGCTCCTCTGGGGAGCACCCGTCCTCGACACCACCGAGGCGTTGCGGGACGCGGTGCGGCCGCTCGTGTCGGGCCCGGTGGACATCACGGTGGAGGACATCCTCCCGCCCAGCGCCGGCTCGGTTTCGGCCTGACCGCTCGACCTCTGAAGGAGAGAACACGTCATGACCAACTCGACACTAGGCCTGGTCGCCGGACTGTTGCTCACGATTGCGATCGTCACCGGCGGGCTCCTCGGCCTGCTCCTGGCCATCGTGCTCGGCGGCGCCGGCTACCTCATCGGTGGCCACGTGGACGGCGAGCGCGACCTCGGCAGCCTGCTGCGGGGACGCCGTGGTTGAGGCACCCGTACGCCCGACGCAGACGACCGACAACAGTGCTGATGAGGGTGCCGAAGGCCGAGGGACCCTCGACGTCCGCAACAAGGCGCTCCAGCACATCATCGAACGCGTGGTGCTGCAGGTGCCGGGCACGGTGACCCGTCACAGTGCGCTGGGCCGCATCACCGGCATGGCGTTGCCGAAGGCCGACATCACGACGGAGGGCCGATCCGCGGTGGTGAAGGTCGACGTCGCGATGGCCTGGCCGGGCAACATCTCCCAGGTCGCGACGGCAGCCCGCGACACCGTACGTCAGGAGGCGTTCCGCCTCTCCGGCATCCAGATCCGCAGCGTGGACGTCACCGTGCATGCCGTGGACCCTGCGACCGCCGAGGACACCAGGAGGGTCGAATGACCACGCACGCCGCTGAGGTCGAGAAGGTCGCCCTGCCCGCAGCGCCGCGCAGCCGGCCACGCCGCGCACCTCTCGCGGTCCCGACGGCCATCGTGCTCGCGCTGGTGCTGATCGGGCTCGCCGTGGTCGCGGTCCGTGACCTCGTGGTCGGTCAGGGGTGGGCCGCCGGCACGCCGGTCGTCTCCACCTCGATCGACGGTCTCGGCGGCGTACGCGCCTCCGTCGGGTTAGCGGTCGCAGGCGGGGTCCTCGCGATCGTCGGGGTGGTGCTGCTCTGGTTCGCGCTCAGGCCCGGGCGACGTACGCATCTGCGCGTCACCGGCGCACCCGACCTCTGGCTCTCGCCGGGGGCCGTCGCCGCGATCGCCCAGGAGACCGCCGACCGGCTCCCCGGAGTGGTCTCGGCCGAGTCGTCGCTGCGGGCTCGGCGTCGCGTCGTCGTCGACATCGTCGCCACGGCACCGCCGGCCGGATCCGAGGATCCTCAGGAGCGTGCCGCCGTGAGCGAGCGCGTACGTGCCGTGCTCGATGACGAGATCGGACGGCTGACCGGAGCCAGCATCAAGGTGCGAGCCACGGAGGTGCCCCGATGACGCCCCGTGTGATCAGGTTCGATCGTGTCGTGACCCTGCTGGTGGCCGTGCTGTTGGTGGTCGCGGGCCTGCTGCTCGTCGACTGGCACTATCGGTGGGTCCTCACGAGCTACCCGGCCGAGCTGTCGACCGACCCCGTGCGTGAGGTCGTGGCCGCGAGCTGGTTCCCCTGGGCGTTCGCTGCGGCGGGCATCCTCCTCGGGCTCCTCGGCCTGGTGTGGCTGCTGGCCCACCTGCGTCGTCGCGGCCCCTCGACGCTGCGGCTGCGGGCGAGCGACGAGACCGGTCGTGTCCAGGCCGATCTCCGCTCGATCGCCGACGCCGCCGCCGGCAGGCTCCAGCAGATGGCTGCTCTGACCGGCGTCACGGGCACGGTCGCCACCATCCGGTCGCGTCCGGTGATCCTGCTCCACGGTCGGATCGACCCCATCGCCTCGGCCGCCTCGATCGCCGACGCCGCCGAGATCTGCGCACGGGAGGTCGCCGCCGCGTTCCCCGACCAGCCGATCACCTGCCGCGTCCTGATCGACTCGCCGCGGCGCGGCAGGTCCCGGCAGCAGTCCCAGATGCGCGTGCGCTGACGGCCTCGATGCTCCTGATGGACGCGACCCCGAGCGGGGGCGGGGTCGCGTCTGCATCAGGAGCATCGAGGTGCCGCTCAGCGCTTGGCCAGCACCAGTGCGTACGCCTCGTCCGGATCGGTCCACCAGCGCGCGTCCCGGAAGCCGGCCTCGGTGAGCTCATCGGCGGCGCTGCTCCGACGGAACTTGCAGGACAGCTCGGTGAGGAGCTCCTCGCCGTCCTCGAAGTCGATGGTGAGGTCGAGCTCGCGCAGCTCCACGCGGGTGGACCTCTCGGCGACGAGTCGCATCTCGATCCGCTCCTCGTCGGTGTTCCAGCGTGCCAGGTGCCGGAACCCGTCGGGATCGAAGTCGGCGCGCAGGCTTCGGTTGAGCACGTGCAGCGCGTTCAGGTTGAACTCGGCGGTCACCCCGGCGGCATCGTCGTAGGCGGCGACCAGCTGCCCGGGGTCCTTGACCAGGTCCAGCCCGAGCAGCAGGCTCTCCCCGGGATCCATGGCGTCCGCGACCGACCGCAGGAACCGCTCGCGTCCGGGACGGTCGTAGTTGCCCAGCGTGCTGCCCAGCAGCGCGATCAGCCGACGTCCAGGAGCCGGCAGCTGGGCGAGATGCTGGTCGAAGTCGGCGACCACGCCGTTGAGGACGAGCCCCGGCCGCTCCTCGGCGAGCGCTTCCATCGCCTGGGTGAGTGCGCTCGAGCTGACATCGACCGGGACGTACGTCGTCAGCCGGCCGGCGTGGGTCAGCGCGTCGAGCAGCAGCCGGGTCTTCTCCGACGACCCGGACCCGAGCTCGAGGAGCACCTCGGCGCCGGCGAGCTCGGCGATCTCGCCGGCATGCTCTCTCAGCAGTGTGCGTTCGGTGCGGGTCGGGTAGTACTCCGGCAGTCGGGTGATCTCCTCGAACAGCTCCGAACCGCGCTGGTCGTAGAAGTACTTGGGTGGAAGCCACTTGGGCGACGCGCTCAAGCCGGTTCGTGCGTCCTCCTTCAGGCTCTGCCGGAGATCCTCGTCGGTCAACAGGCTGGTGAGCCGGCTCGGGACCGATGTGCTGGTCCGGCCGTTGGTGTCGAGACTCACGCGGGGTTCTCCTTCGGGAGGTGATGAGGTGTGTCGAGCCGCCACCAGGTGGGGCCACAGGGGCTGAAGACCCCGATGGTGCGCGGTGGGATCGGGGTGGTCGGAGCCTCCGCCGGCGGACGGTCGCTGACGACGTACTCCCAGGACGCCGGCTGGACCAGGTGGCTGCCCTGGTCGCCGCTGAGCAGGGCGAGGTCCTCCCCGTCGGTGAGGAGGACCGAGAAGCTGCCCACCTCGAGCTCGTTGGCGAGCTGGACCACGGCCGAGCCGACCGGCAGGTCGAGCTGCCGCGCCTTGTCGAGCACGAGGGTCCACGAGGCGTCGATGGTGCCGCTGACCGCGGCGGTCCATGAACCGAGGCGTAGCGGATCGGCGCAGTCGTCCTGCTGACAGGCCCACTCGGCGTGGGTCCTGGGCGGTCCGAGGATGCCGCGATGGGCGCACGTGGTCGCAGCCGACCAGGTCACGCACGACGCCCGTCGTCGGCGAGCCGGAGACCGGTGATCGGCCACCGCGCGCTCGGCGGGAAGAAGTTGCGGTAGGAGGCTCGCGTGTGTCCCGGCGGGGTGAGTGCGCAGCCGCCGCGGAGCACCATCTGGCCCGACATGAACTTTCCGTTGTACTCACCGATCGCGCCGGCAGCGGGGTGGAAGCCGGGATAGGGGAGGTAGGCCGAGGACGTCCACTCCCAGCAGTCGCCGAAGAGCTGTCGCAGCCCACCGGTCGCCAGGCCCGCCGCGCGCGGGTGGAAGCTGTCCCGGTCGGCGAGGTTGCCGCTCACCTCGTAGGTGCGGGCAGCGTGCTCCCACTCGGCCTCGGTCGGGAGGCGTTTGCCGGCCCAGGTGGCGTAGGCGTCGGCTTCGTAGTGGCTCAGGTGGCAGACCGGCAGCCCGTGGTCGAGGGGTGTGGTGCCGTGCAGGGTGTGCTCGAACCACACCCCGTCGGCCTCGCGCCAGTAGAAGGGCGCCTCCCAGCCCTCGGCGTTGACCCGCGACCACCCGTCCGAGAGCCACAGCTCGGGGCGGCGGTAGCCGCCGTCGGCGATGAACTCCAGCCACTCGCCGTTGGTGACCAACCGGTCGGCCAGCCGGTACGGCTCCAGCCACTGCTGGTGCCGCGGCAGCTCGTTGTCGAAGCTGAACCCACCGCCCTCGGACCCGATCTCGACCAGGCCACCGTCGAAGTCCACCCAGCCCAGGCGGTCGGTGCCATCACCCGCGACCGGCCGCCCGGCGTACGTCGGTTGCAGCGGGTTGAGCGAGAGCACGTGCTTGATGTCCATCAGCAGCAGCTCCTGGTGCTGCTGCTCGTGGTGGAAGCCGAGCTCGATCGTCGGGGCGAGCTTGGCGAAGGCGCCGCCGTCGAGCCCGTCGATCAGATCCCGCACCCGGTCATCGACGTTGCGCCGGTAGTCACCGACCTCGTACGCACCAGGACGGCTGATCACGCCACGCATCGGGCGCGCGTACCGCGGCCCGATCTGCTCGTAGTAGCTGTTGAAGAGGAACCAGTACTGGTCCTGGAACGGTGTGAAGCCGGCCTCGTGCTCGGCCAGCACGAAGGTCTCGAAGAACCAGGTCACGTGGGCCCGATGCCACTTGGTGGGTGAGACATCCGGCATCGACTGGACGGTCTGGTCCTCGGGCGAGAGGGGTTCGGCGAGTTGTTCGGTGTAGGCACGGACTTCGTCGAAGCGGACGATCGCGGTGGTCGTGTCCATACGACCTACTCTGCCGGATCGCACAACCGGCGGTGCACCTATTTGTGGTCGGTCTGGACCGGATCCGACGGCCCAGGTCCCGGCAGGCGTGGGACTCGCGCGGGGATGGGCAGATGCGAGGCAGGACAAGGTCGTTCCGGTCGACGGTCACCGCGAGGCAGAAGGGCGTCGGTCGCGCCGTGGACGGCGCCGGCTGACTCGCGCGGCAATCATTGCGAACATTCAGGTTTATTCGAATATCTCTTGTATGTTCGATTCAGCGGTGATTGACTGTGCCGTACGTCACAACGAGGAGGTGGGACTGATGTCCGAGGCAAATCGGCATGTCGTGGTGATCGGCGGCACCCAAGGACTGGGGCTGGAGATCGCGCGATCAGTCGTCGGGCGGGGAGACCGTGCCACCGTGGCCGGTCGTCACGCCGATGTCGCTGAACAGGCGGCGAAGGAGCTGGGTGACCTCGCTGCGTACGCGGTGTGCGATCTGACCGACTGGTCGTCGCTCGAGAGATTCTTCGAGTCGATGGGGCCGATCGATCATCTGGTGCTCGCTGCCCTCGACCGCGACAACAACGACATCAGGGAGTTCCGCCCCGACGACAGTCAGCGCACCTCGGTGATGAAGAACGTCGGCTATGCCACGGCGGTGCACTACGCCCTGCCGAAGCTCACGCCCGAGGGCTCAGTACTCATGTTCAGCGGCCTGTCCATGTGGCGGCCGTTCCCCGGGTCGACCACGATCTCGATGGCCAACGCCGGCGTGGTCGGCCTCGCCAACTCGCTGGCCGTCCAGATCGCGCCCGTCCGCGTCAACGTGATCACCCCGGGCGTCGTCGCCGGCACCCAGGCCGTCGACAACGCCGACCAGGTGCGGGCCGACGCGTACGAAGTCGCCCGCCAGCGCACGCCCGGCAAGCGACTTCCGCACACCCAAGACATCGTCGACGCGTCGCTCGCGCTGCTCGACAACCCCGGCATCAACGGTGCCAACCTCGTCGTCGACGCGGGCATGCACCTCATCTGATCACGACCTGATCGCGCACCCGAAGGAAGAACAGCCATGCGTATCGAGGAGACCGACGTACTCGTCGTCGGAGCCGGCCCCGCCGGCCTGACTGCCACGGCACTGCTCGCTCGGGAGGGCGTCGCCGCGGTCACCGTGGACAAGTACGCCGACATCGCGCACACCCCGCGTGCGCACATCACCAACCAGCGGGCCATGGAGGTCTTCCGAGATCTCGGCATCGAGGACCGCGTGCTCGAGCGTGCGCTGGTCGCGGAAGGGATGGGCACCAACGTCTGGGCGACCAGCGTCGCCGGGCGCGAGCTCGCCCGCATGTACGCCTGGGGCAGCGGCCCCGACCGCAGGTCCGACTACGACAACGCCAGTCCGTGCGCGATGTGCAACATCGGCCAGCACGACCTCGAGCCGGTGCTTCGCGACCGCGCGCTCGAGCTGGGCGCGGACCTGCGGTTCTCCCAGGAGCTGGTCGACATCACCCAGGACGACGTCCGGGTCGAGGCGACGGTCCTCGAGCGGGAGACCGGTGAGACCTACCTGCTGCGGGCGAAGTACGTCGTCGCCGCTGACGGTGGCCGCAGCCTGGTGGCCCACAAGCTCGAGTTCGACTTCGAGGGCGAGACCGGCCTGGGAGCGGCGGTCAACGTCTGGCTCGAGGCCGACCTCGAGAAGTACCGCAAGGACCGCCCCGGGGCGCTGTTCTTCACGATCCAGCCCGGCCGGGACTTCTGGCTCGGCGCCGGCACCTTCATCACGGTCCGGCCGTGGAACGAGTGGGTGCTGATCATCGTCTACAACCCGGAGACCGAGCAGCTCGACCTCTCCGAGGAGGCCCTGACCCTGCGCGCCCGCAAGGTGATCGGCGACCCCGACGTCGACATCCGGATCAAGAACGTCTCGCAGTGGCAGCTCAACCACGTCGTCGCGCGAAGCTACCGCAAGGGCCGGGTCTTCATCGCCGGCGACGCCGCGCACCGGCACCCGCCCGCCAACGGGCTCGGCAGCAACACCTCGGTCCAGGACGCCTACAACCTCGCCTGGAAGCTGGCCCACGTGGTGCGCGGCCAGGCCGGTGACGGGCTCCTCGACAGCTACGACGCCGAGCGTCAGCCGGTCGGCAAGCAGGTGGTCGACCGGGCGCTGCAGAGCGTCGGCGCCTTCGGCCAGATCCCGTCGATCTTCGGCGTCACCGAGGGGCAGACCGACGAGGAGGGCTGGGCCGAGCTCGACGGTTTCTTCTCCGACACCGAGAGCGGTCGCGCCCGCCGGCAGCGGCTGACCGAGGTGCTGGCGGAGAACGAGTATCACTTCAACGCTCACGGCGTGGAGCTCGGGCAGCGGTACGCATCGGGGGCGGTGGTCAGCGACGGTCCGCCACCGGCGTACACCCGCGACCCGCAGCTCTACTACCACCCGACGACCTACCCCGGGGCCTACCTTCCGCACGAGTGGGTGGTGCGGGACGGGCAGCGGGTCTCCACGCTCGACCTGGCCGGCGAGGGCCGGTTCACCCTCATCACGGGGACCGGTGGCCAGCACTGGACCGACGCGGCCGCGAAGGTCGGCGCCGAGCTCGGTGTGGACATCCAGACCGTCGCCATCGGGCGCGGTCAGGAGGTCGACGACGCGTACGGCGCCTGGTCGGCGGCCTCCGAGATCGACGACCACGGCGCACTGCTGGTCCGCCCGGACCGCTATGTCGCCTGGCGCTGCAGCAGTCACGACGGGGATCCGACCGCCACGCTGCGTGCCGTGCTCACCTCGGTCCTCGACCGCACCTGACCACCTGATTCCTGAGGAGGAAGAACCATGGACCTCGGACTGCTGCTGCTCCGACTCGTCGTCGGCGGGCTGATCTTCGGCCACGGCGCCCAGAAGGGGTTCGGACTGTTCGGCGGGATGGGACCTGCCGGCACCGCGCCGATCTTCGAGAGCTGGGGCCTGCGCCCCGGAAAGCCGCTCGTGCTGATCGCGGCGACGTGCGAGCTCGTCGGCAGCACGCTGCTGATCCTCGGGCTCGGCACGCCGCTGGGGGCGGCGATGGCCATGGGCACCTTGATCGTCGCCGCCTCGGTCAACGCCGGCAACGGCCTGTGGGCCGTCAAGGGTGGCTACGAGCTGCCCCTGCTCTACGCCGTCACGGCCGGCAGCTTCGCCTTCATCGGCCCAGGCCGCTACTCGATCGACCACCTGATCGGGCTGACCGACGCGTACGGCGTCGTCTCGGGTGCCATCGCCGTGGCCGCTGCCGTCGTGTCGGCCGCCGCCTTCGTCGCTCGGGCCCGCCACACACGTACCCACGCAGTCGCCGCGTGAACCCAACTGCCCAGGAGAGGATCATGACCACAACCACCGCAGAGTCCGACGTCGACCGCAAGGCGATCGCGCTGGAATACCTCAAGCGCCTCGACCGCGGCGAGGACTTCTTCGACCTGTTCGACGAGAACGTCCAGTTCTACTATCCCAAGTGGGGCCTGGCCGACGGCCTGGACGCGATGAAGGAGGCGTTCGGCGGGATCGCCTCGATCATCGGCGGCATCAAGCACGACTACGCCTACCTCAACTACGTGGTGAACGGTGACACCGTCGTGGTCGAGGGGACCTCGTCGGGGAAGGCCGCCGACGGCACCGAGTTCCGCGCCGGCGTCACCCACGCCGGACGCTGGTGCGACGTGTTCGAGATCCGGGGCGGCAAGATCCACCGGCTCTTCGTCTACCTCGACCCCGACTACGCCGGTGCCGACACCGAGCGCTACCCCTGGCTGCGGTCATGAGCACCGACGCACCGACCATCGAGACCGACGTCCTCGTCGTCGGCGCCGGGCCGGCCGGACTGACCCTGGCCGCGCTGCTCGCAGCCGAGGGGGTCGACGCGATCACCGTCACCCGCTACCCCGGGACGGCCCACTCGCCTCGCGCCCACATCACCAACCAGCGCACGATGGAGGTCTTCCGCGACCTGGGCATCGAGGACGACGTACGCGCCGTGGCCACGCCCAACGAGCTGATGGGCAACAACGTGTGGGCCACGAGCTTCGCCGACAAGGAGATCGCCCGGCTGCTCACCTGGGGGAGCGGCGACGAGCGGCGTACCGACTACGATCTGGCCAGCCCGAGCGCGATGTGCAACATCCCCCAGCACATCCTCGAGCCGGTGCTGCACCGGGCCGCCGCCGATCGCGGCGCCGACCTGCGGTTCTCGACCGAGCTCGTCGCGATCGGCCAGGACGACGACGGCGTCACCGCCACCGTCCGACACCGCGACACCGGTGCCGAACAGACCATCCGGGCGAAGTACGCCGTCGGCGCCGACGGTGGCCGATCCACGGTCGCCGAGGAGCTCGGCTTCGAGATGGACGGCGAGATGGGTCTCGGCGCGGCGGTCAACGTCTGGCTCGAGGCGGACCTGACGGCGTACACAGCGCACCGGCCGGGCACGCTCTACTGGATGTGCCAGCCCGGCAACGACTACTGGGTCGGTTCGGGCACCTGGATCTGTGTGAAGCCGTGGACCGAGTGGGTCATGCTCTTCATGTACGACCCGAGCCAGGGCGAGCCCGACCTCTCCGAGGAGGCCGTCGTCGCCCGCGCACGCACCACCATCGGAGATCCCGACGTGCCGATCACCATCAAGAACATCAGCAAGTGGCAGATCAACCACGTGGTCGCGCGCAGCTATCAGCAGGGCCGGGTGTTCCTGGCCGGTGACGCCGCGCACCGGCACCCGCCGGCCAACGGCCTGGGCACCAACACGTCGATCCAGGACTCGTTCAACCTCGGCTGGAAGCTCGCCCACGTGCTGCAGGGCAAGGCCGGTCCCGAGCTGCTCGACACCTACGACACCGAGCGCCGACCGGTCGGCAAGCAGGTCGTCGACCGCGCCATGCAGAGCGTGCGCGACATGCTGCCCATCTCCCAGGCGCTCGGGTTCGCGCCCGAGCAGACCGCCGAGGACGGCTGGCGCGCGCTCGACGAGCTCTTCGCGCCCGGTGCCGACGGGGAGGAGCGGCGGCGATCCCTCGACGCCGCGGTGGCGCTGCAGAACTACCAGTTCAACTGCCACGGCGTGGAGCTCGACCAGCGGTACGCCTCGGCCGCCGTCACCGACGACGGCACACCCTGGCCGGCGCCTGAGCGCGACCCCGAGCTCTACCACCACCCCACCACCCACCCCGGCGCGCGGCTCCCGCACGCCTGGCTCGAGCACGACGGCGCAACCGTCTCTACGCTCGACCTGGTCGGACACGGCCGGTTCACGGTGCTGACCGGCATCGGCGGCGAACCGTGGGCCGACGCCGCGGCGAAGGCCGCGGCCGACCTCGGCGTCGCTGTCGACGTACGTGTGCTCGGCCACCACTGCGAGCACGACGACGTGCTCGCCCGATGGGTCACCCTGCGTGAGATCGATGACACCGGCGCCCTGCTCGTACGGCCCGACCACCACATCGCGTGGCGTGCCCCGCGACTCGCGGACGACCCGGCAGCCGACCTGACCGCTGCGCTGCGTACCGCGCTTCGACACGCCTGATCCGTCAGGCTCTACCGAGAGGAACCATTCATGCGACTGGCCAACATCAACGGACGCGCGGTGCTCGTCACCACAGACTCCACCGCGGTCGACGTCCACGATCACAGCGACGGGAAGTTCGGCCCGTCCCTGCGCGCGGTCTACGACGACTGGGACGCCTTCCAGGCCTGGGCTGCGGACCGCGCCCCGGAGGGCGGCACCGCGTTCGCGCCCGCCGACCTCGGTGCACCCTCGCCCGAGCCGCGACAGATCTTCGCCATCGGGCTCAACTACTCCGACCACGCGGCCGAGTCGGGCTTCGAGGCGCCGACGGACCTCCCGCCGGTCTTCCCGAAGTACCTGAGCAGCCTGACCGGCCCCTGCACCGACGTCGTGCTGCCGCCGAACGGCAACACCGACTGGGAGGTCGAGCTCGTCGTCGTCATCGGCCGCGAGGCCCACCAGGTCGACGAGGCCGACGCCTGGAACCACGTCGCCGGGCTCACCGTCGGCAACGACATCTCCGAGCGCGTCGTCCAGCTGCGCGGTCCGGCCCCGCAGTTCGGTCTCGGCAAGTCGTTCCCCGGTTTCTCGCCGACCGGTCCGTGGCTGGTCAGCCCCGACGAGGTCGAGGACCGCGACGACCTGCGGCTGACCACGGTCCTCGACGGCGAGGTCCTGCAGGACGGACGTACGTCGCAGCTGATCTTCCCCGTGTCCAGGCTGATCGCCGAGCTGTCGCGGGTCGTCACCCTCTATCCCGGCGACCTGATCTTCACCGGGACGCCAGCCGGCGTAGGTGTCGGCCGTGACCCGAAACGATTCGTGTCCGCCGGTCAGACGATGGTCAGCACGATCGAAGGCGTGGGCGAGCTGCGCCAGCGCTTCGTGGAGGGGGTGTCGTCATGAGTCTGCACCGGCTCAGCCATGTCGTGATCGGCGTCCCGAACGTCGACGAGACGGAGGCCTACTACACCGACTTCGGGCTCGCGCACGGCGGCGACGGCGCCTTCAGCACGCGAGACGGCGGCCGTCAGCTGCGCCTGGTCCCGCGCCCGCAGCGTCAGCTGGTCGAGCTCGGCATCGCCGCCGACGACACCGACGACCTGGCCCGCATCGCCGCGTCGCTGGCGAAGCTCGGCGTCACCTCGGACCTCGACGGAGACGCGTTGACGGCCCAGGAGCCCGTCGCAGGCTTCACCGTACGGATCCGCGTTCTTCCGCGGCTGCAGCAGGAGCCGTCGCCGCCCACGCCCTACAACGGGCCGGGGCGGTTGGAGCGCACCGGCCGGGCGCCCGGGATCGTACGTGAGGAGCGAGTCCGGCCCCGCCGGCTCGGCCACGCGGTCGCCGGGACCACCGACCTGGCCGCGACGACCCGGTTCATGGTCGAGGGACTCGGGTTCAAGGTCTCCGACCAGATCGGCGACAAGGGCGCGTTCCTGCGCTGCTCGACCGACCACCACAACTTCCTCGCGCTACAGGCACCGGTGAACTACCTGCACCACACCAGCTGGCAGGTCGATGACGTCGACGACGTCGGCAGGGGAGCGTTCGCGATGCTGGAGAAGGATCCGGACCGGCACGTCTGGGGGCTCGGCCGGCACCACGCGGGCTCCAACTTCTTCTGGTATCTCAAGGACCCGGCAGGGAACTTCTCGGAGTACTTCTCCGACATGGACTGCATCCCCGAGGACGAGATCTGGGAGCCGGAGGTCCTCGAGGGTGCGAAGGGCCTGTTCAACTGGGGCCCTCCGCCTCCACCGTCCTTCCTCAACCCCGAGGACCTCGCGGGTCTGATGACCGGCGCTCACAGCAAGGCCTGACCGCCCGGCCGGCCACCTACCCGGCCTGCGTGGTCCGTCGGTGCCGGTCAGCAGGGGACCGGTGCCGGCGTGCGGATCGGCCGGCGTGTCGAGCATCGGCCCCGTGCCTGGCCCGCCTTGGTCAGCACGCAGCTGACAACGGTCGGCGGGCCGGGCTCATTGAGCGCGCAGCCCGGCCTCCAGGATGTCGGTGGTGTGCTGATAGTGGGCGGTGAGCGCTTCGACGGCCGCGTCTGTGTCGCGGGCCAGGGCGGCTTCCATGAGTCGACGATGCTCGCCTGCGACGTCGCGGCCAGGCTCGCGCGGCTGGGACCAGCGCCGATAGAGCTCGCTTGCGTCGCGCAGACCGACCGTCATGCAGACGAGCCGAGGGCTGTCGCAGCCCGCGATCAGAGCCGCGTGGAAGGCTGCGTGAGCCCGTTCCCATTCGTCGGCGAGGCGTTCGGGGCCACCCGTGTCCGTCGTCATCGCGGTGCGCTCGAGCCGGTGGTGTGCGGCAACCAGGTCCGACTCCCACTCGACCCCGCCTTGCTCGATGGCATAGCGCAGTGCCAGCGTCTCGATATCGATGCGAGTCCTGGTGAGATCACGGAGGTCCGCCACTGTCAGTGGCATCACCCGGAACCCGATGTTGGGCTCCGAGACGACCAGACCCTGTTCGGCCAGCCGGGTCAACGCCTCGCGGACCACGCTCACGCTGGCGTCGTACCGCTCGCACAGCGGCGTGAACTTGAGTCGTTCTCCGGGTGCGTAGATGCCTGCCAAGAGCTCGGCGCGCAGCTGAGCATGGACCGTGTCGGTGTTGGCTCGAGCGCGGGCGGTCGTTGTCATATACGCATCGTAGCAAAATCTGTCGTTCTTTCAGGAATATTCGAATATTATGAAATGTTCGCGTATATGTCGGATCGTGACCGGGTCCGGGTCGCTGAAAGCGACCTACGGGTGGTCCCGGGTCACAGCGCTGAGCAATGGAGCAACGGAGGTCTGGCATGTCCTTGATCAGGATCGTGGTCGGCAGCACCCGACCAGTGAGGGTGGGGGACCAGGTGGCACACGCCGTGGGACTGCTTCTGGAGGAGGTGACCGGGGCGACGACCGAGATCGTGGACCTGCGTGACCTCGACCTGCCTCTGCTCGACGAGCCGAAGATGCCGGCCCTCGGCGGCTATGTCCACGAACACACCAAGCGCTGGAGCGCCTTGGTCGACGAGTCCGACGCGATCGTGCTCGTCACGCCGCAGTACAACGGTGGTTACCCCGCGCCGCTGAAGAACGCGATCGACTATCTCTATCGCGAATGGCACGGAAAGCCGATGCTGGTGGTCAGCTACGGCGGTCGAGGGGGTGGCATGGCCGCCGCGCAGCTGGTCGGCGTGCTGGGCGTGGTGGGTGCGGACCTGGTGACGGATCCGGTGCAGATCACCCTGCGCCGGGCCAGCTATGGGGTGGACGGTCGTCTCGTCGCACCCGAGGCAGACATCGAGACGGTTGCCTCCGAGCTGCAAGCGGCGGGGGAAGCCCTCGCCAAGGAGCTGCGTGCCCGCTGAGCTGCTGCGAGTGCGGACGGGCTGGCCTGTAAGCCGGGTTCTGTAGTCGGCGACCATCCATCTCGGACCATCGTTGCCGATGGCCTCCAGCAACCTACCCGCGCACTCGGGCGGACCGCCCTCTCGGTGGGTTAGCACCGTCGTACGCTGTCTGGTCTTGCTCCGGGTGGGGTTTACCTAGCTCCTCGTGTCACCACGAGGACTGGTGGGCTCTTACCCCACCGTTTCACCCTTACCGCTACCTGGAAGGCAGCGGCGGTCTGTTCTCTGTGGCACTGTCCCGCGGGTCACCCCGGGTGGCCGTTAGCCACCACCCTGTCCTGTGGAGCCCGGACTTTCCTCGACGTATCTCTACGACGCGATCGCCCGGCCAGCCCGTCCGCATCCAAAAGTCTAGTCTTCGGCGGCTCGATACGGACATCCGCACCTCCGGCAGGTCACAATGGTTCTCCCGGGGCGGTCGCCGTTGGAATACCGCCGAGGGGTATCGCGTTCGAAGGGGTGTGATGATGGAGAAGGACGAGTTCGAGTACGCAGCCCCGGCTGTCATCTTCCCGGGACAGACCGCCCACGAGTCGGCCTACCGTACGGCCCACGACCTGCTCTCGCGGCGCTTCCCGGTGGAGGCGCTGGAGCTCCTGGAGCCGGCGCTGGCCGAGGACCCCGACAACATCGGGCTGCGCACCATGCGCGCGTGGGCCTACATGCTGCGGGCACAGCTCACCAAGGCAGAGACCGAGCTGCGCTGGCTCGTCGGGCAGGACCCGAGCGACGCCTGGAGCCAGCACTCCCTCGGCCGGGTGCTCGAGCGTCAGGACCGTCTCGAGGACGCTCTCGGCCCGCTGCGTCTGGCCGCCGTGATGAGCGACGACTACGACCACCAGGCCGCGGTCTACCGCGTCAGCAACCGGATCTCGCAGCGCTCGGAATGAGCTCGGCGAAGTCCCGCGTGACGGGACCTGCGCGGCGGTGGCAGGCTGGGGGCATGGAACCTGACACCACCACCCTCACCGCCGAGCAGGTCGCCCAGGAGCAGCTGGCCGGCTGGTCCTTCGATGACTCGGGCGACGCCGACAGCATCGTCGCCAGGGTGGAGACCGGTGACTTCGTCACCGGCCTTGCCCTGGTCAACGCGATCGGGGAGAAGGCCGAGGAGGCCAACCACCACCCCGACATCGACCTGCGCTACCCCTACGTCGAGATCAGGCTCAGCAGCCATGACGCCGGTGGCGTGACCAGCCGTGACGTCGCGCTCGCGAAGGTGATCAACGGCCTCTCCGCCGAGTCTGCCCTCTGAACCAGCCCGACACGGACGGCGCGGCCGCTCGACGGAGTAGACCACATCCGGGCGGCCGCGCAGGTAGGTTGGATGCCATGAGCGACGAGCACGCGGGCGAGTACTACTACTGCCTCATCCACAAGACCGTCGAGTCCTACGAGGGCTGCAAGGCCAAGGACCGTCTCGGGCCCTACTCCTCCCATGCCGAGGCTGCCCGGGCCCTCGACAAGGTCGAGGAGAACAACGAGCGCTGGGACAAGGAAGACAGGGCCTGGGAGGGCGACGCCGGCATCGAGGACAAGTAGTCCTCAACCGGTCTCAGCGCGGGATGACCCGCAGCAGCTGATCCTCGCCGCCGCCGTTGTCGGTGGTGACGAGCAGGTCGCCGTCCTCGGCCAGCGAGACCGTACGCAGCCGCCCGTAGTCCCGCAGGGCCTCGGGGGCGCGGTCGTCGGTGAGCCTGCCGGACCCGGCGAACGACAGCACCCGCAGCTCGGTCGCCTTCAGCACCGCGACCGCGAGCGCACCGCCGTAGGCGCCCCATCGCTCCTGCAGCGGGATGAACGTGCCGCCACCGGTGGCGACGGTCGGGTCGCCGGAGTCCCACCTCGCCTCGATCTGCTTGCCGGGCAGATCCTGGTCGGTCATCGGCACCGACTCGTCGTAGCCCGGACCCGGGTTGTAGCCGTAGTCGCCACCGAGGATGATCTCGTTGACCTCGTCGTCGCGGTCGGTGCCGTGCTCGATCGCCCAGATCGTGCCGTCGGCGCGCTCGGCGAGGCCCTGCACGTTGCGGTGGCCGAACGAGGTGATGTAGCGCCGCGGGCCGTCGTCGCCCGCCCACGGGTTGCCCGGCCAGGGCTTGCCGGTCTCCGGGTCGAGCCGAAGCGTCTTGCCACCGAGGGAGTCGAGGCTTCGCGGGTTCTTCTCGGTGGCGGCGTCGCCGGTGCCGACCCACAGCGCGCCGTCCGCGCTGATCAGCAGCCGGCAGCCGCCGTGACGACCCGAGCTGGTCGGCAGGCCGTCGATCAGGGTGCGCTCCTGGGTGGCGCGGGTGAGCCCCTGGTCGAGGGTCCAGGAGATGACGCGTACGTCCTGGCCGTCGTTCCAGCCCTGGCAGGTGTAGATGCGCCGGGTCTCGGCGAAGTCGGGGTCGACCTCGAGACCCATCAGGCCGGTCTCCCCGGAGACCCAGATCTTGTTGTCCTCCAGCGGGATCTCGCGGCGCTCGCCGTCCTCGACCAGCGCCAGCACCGCTCGTTCGCGCTCGGTGAGCAGAAACCGGTCGTCGCCGATGTCGACGACGTCCCACGGATGGTCGAGCCCGTCGCTCAACACCTCGACGTCGAGCTCCGGGACGCGGCCGGAGGTGGGCAGCACGGCCGACGACTCCGACGGCGGCGCGCTCGAGGTCGCGCTCACCGAACCCGACGGGTTCAGCGGCGGGGGAGTGGTGGCCGGAGAGGATTCACCTGCGCACGCCGAGGTCAGGAGCCCGAGGACGACCACGGCGGCAAGGGCTGTGGCAGCGCGCATGGTGTCGACGCTACTGGGCATTACCTCATCTGACACCGGCTACGCCCTAAGGTGTGCGCTTATGGCGAACGTGATCAGGGCGATGCGCAACCACCCGTGCGGCGTCCTTCTCGTCGGACAGCTGGTGGCGATCCTGGCCTACCCGTTCCTCGACAGCTCGACCGCGGGGCGCGCCGTGCTCGGTGTGCTCCAGCTCGTGCTCCTGCTCGCTGCCGTCGCGGCCGTACGCATGACCCCGGCGTTCACCTGGGCAGCGCTGCTCTTCGGCGGACCGGCGACGATCTTCGCGGTGTGGGAGTCGGTCGCGCCCGGCGAGGGCTGGGTCGTGCTCGCCTCGGCGTTCTTCCACGTGCCGTTCTATCTCTTCGTCTCCTACGCGATGATCCGCTACCTGTTCCACGACGACGTCGTGACCCGCGACGAGCTCTTCGCGACCGGTGCGGCGTTCACCGTCGTGGCCTGGGCCTTCGCCTATCTCTACGCCGCCGTCCAGGTCATCTGGCCCGGCTCCTTCGGAGACCACCGGCAGTGGTTCGACCTCCTCTTCCTCTCGTTCACGACGCTCACCTCGGTCGGCCTCTCCGACATCGTCCCGGTGCTCCCCAACGCCCGCTCGATCGTGATGGTCGAGCAGGTCGCCGGCGTCTTCTACGTCGCCCTCGTCGTCGCCCGCCTGGTCGGCATCGCCGCCGCCCGGGCGCGTCGCAGCTGACGGCCCGCAGAAGTGGTCACTAGGGGCTCGGTCCAGCGCGTCGACCGAGCCCCTAGTGACCACTTGTCGCAGGCAGGTTATCCACAACCCGCGGGAATGCGGTGGTGGCGGCGTCCGCACGGATGCACCGTGGGGGCATGGGGAGAGTGACGGAGCGCCGTGGTCCGCGGATGCGGAGCGGGCGGTGGGTGAGGCTTGGTGCCGGGGTGCGGCTGCCGGCGAACCTCGGCGAGGAGGAGCCGGCCTGGGCACGGATGCGAGCCTGGGCGGAGCGGCTTCCCGACGGCACGATCTTCACCGGAACGACGGCTGCGGAGGCGTACGGGCTCTGGCTGCGGCCGGACCGGCCGGACCGGCCGGTCGAGATCTCCGTGCCGAGCGGGGTCAGGGTGCGCCGGCCACAGATCGACGTCACTCGCCATCGGTTGCCGCCGCACAGCCACGGCGTCGACGGGGTGCGGATCGCCACTGTTGCCGAGACCGTGCTTGCGGCCGCTCGGCGCCTGAGCCTGCTGGATCTGGTCGTGCTGATCGATGGCGTGCTCCACGAGCAGGCCTGTACCCGCGAGCACCTGGAGCAGCTGACGCGAGGTCGTCGAGGCGGGCCGCGGCTGAGGGAGGCGCTCGCCCTGGCTGACGGCAGGTCGGAGTCGCCGTGGGAGTCGCTGCTGCGGGTGCTGCACCTGGTGTGCGGCGTGCCCGTGGAGCCTCAGGCGGAGCTGTTCGACGAGACGGGCGGCTTCGTGGCCCGAGCCGACCTGTTGATCATCGGCACCAGAACGCTGCAGGAGTACGACGGCGCGGTGCACCGCGACCGCGCCCAGTACGCGCGCGACCGGCGCCGCGACTCACGTCTGGGAGGGGCGCGCTACGTACGTCATGGCTACGTCGCGCCGGACGTTCGCTTCCGTGCCGCGATGATCCTGCGCGAAGCCGACGAAGCGCTCGGTCGCCCCTACGATCCGACCCGCCTGGATGCCTGGTACGCCCTGTGGCGGGGCTCCCTGTGGGAGCGGGCCCCGCGAAGCAGTCAAGATGGGCCCGGCGCGGAGCCGGCGTACGGCCCACACTGACCACTTCGCGGAGGCAGAACCTCAGAAGGTGTGCTCGGGCGCGGGGAAGGTGGAGCCCTTGACGTCGGAGACGTACGCCTCGGCGCCTTCGGAGAGCACCGACTTGAGGTCGGCGTACTGCTTGACGAACCGGGCCATCTTGCCGTCGCGCATGCCGAAGGCGTCCTGCCAGACCAGCACCTGGCCGTCGCAGTCGGGGCCGGCGCCGATGCCGATCGTGGGGATGTCGAGCTCCTTGGTGATCTGCGCGGCGACGTCGCCGGGCACCATCTCCATGACCACCGCGAAGGCACCCGCCTCCTGGACGGCCTTGGCGTCGGCGATGATCCGGTCGGAGGTCTCGCCGCGGCCCTGCACGCGGTAGCCGCCGAGCACGTGCTCGGACTGCGGGGTGAAGCCGATGTGGGCGATGACCGGCACGCCGCCCTCGGTCAGCTTCTTGATCACCGGGGCCATCTCGGCGCCGCCCTCGAGCTTCACGCAGTGCGCGCCGGCCTCCTTCATGAACCGCACCGCGGTCAGGTAGCCCTGCTCGGGCGAGGCCTGGTAGGAGCCGAACGGCAGGTCGCCGACGACCATCGCCCGCTTCGCGCTGCGCGAGACCGCGCGGGTCAGCGGCAGCAGCTCGTCGACGGTGACCGGTAGAGAGGTCTCGTTGCCGAGCACGTTGTTGGAGGCCGAGTCACCCACGAGCAGCAGGTCGACCCCGGCCTCGTCGAAGATCTGGGCGGAATACATGTCGTAGGAGGTCAGCATCGTGATCTTGTCGCCACGCTGCTTCATCTCGCGAAGATGATGCGTGCGGACCTTGCGTACGGGCTTGGCCGGCGCGCCGGCGGCGGGACCGGAGCCGTAGGGCGCGGTCTCCTCGGCAGAGGTGTTCGTGCTCATCATCGAGCCTTTCTGGTGTCATCTCGCAGCTCCCTGATGGAGTCCACGGACTGCTACCAGCCTAAGTCGAGAAGAGGGGGTGCGCGCTGTGGCCGTCGTCACAGCCGGTCGAAAGGAGCGGCATAACGGAACGGACCCCGAAGACTCGAGTCGTACGCCGCCAGCGGCCGAGCCTGGAAGTAGTCGCCCCACGCCGGATCCGGCGCCTCGATCCCGATCGAAGCGGCAGGCACGAAGCCGAACCGCCCGTAGTAGTCGGGCGAGCCGAGCAGCACGACGACCGGCTCGCCGAGGCCGTCGGCGGCGTCGAGCACCGCATGCATCAGCGCCGAGCCGACCCCGGAACGCTGATGATCGGGGGAGACGCTGACCGGCCCGAGCCCGAGCGCAGACCGCCCGGCGAGCTCGCCCCGGGTCGCCACGACATGGCCGATGACCTGCCCGTCGACCTCGGCGACCAGCGAGAGCTCCGGGATCCAGCCCGGGTCCTCACGCAGCCACCCCACCAGGGTCGCCTCGCCGGGCACCCCGTCGGGCTCGACCGGCGGAGCGGAGTGCTCCACGCCGGAGAAGGCGGCGGCGGTGACCGCCCGGATGTCGGCCACGTCCTCGAGTCGTTCGCGTCTGATGATCATCGACGACAGGCTAAACCGAACGACATCGGCGGCGCGCCTGGTTATCGTCGCGGCCATGCAGGTTCGAGAAGCGACGAAGCACGACCTGGACGCTGTCATCCACGTCGGCGTGACGACCTGGCGTGCGACCTACCCGCCGTTCGCCGGCGAGGCGTACGTCGAGGAAGGCATCGCCAAGTGGTGGTCTCCCGAGGCGGTTCTCCCCGGCATCGAGAACCGACGGGTGCTGGTCGCCGAAGACGACGGCGCAGTCGTCGCGATGGCTGCCTACACGCTCTTCGAGGACCACCTGATGCTCTGGAAGCTCTACGTGCTCCCCGAAGTCCAGGGATCCGGTGCGGGTCGCGCGCTGATGACCGAGGTGATCGACCGCGCCGGCGACCTCCCCGTACGCCTCACCCATCTCGTCGGCAACGACCGTGCCCACGCCGTCTACGAGCGGCTCGGCTTCGCCACCACCGGAAAGGTCGCCGGCTGGGCCGACGGTCCTGGCGAGATCGCGATGGAGCGGCCTGCCCGCACCTGACGCCTGGACCCATAGACTCGGCGACGTGGACTTCTACTCCGCCTACTCCCATGGCTTCGCACGGGTCGCGGCGTGCACCATCCCGGTCTCGGTCGCCGACCCGGCGGCCAACGCGCGCGAGGTGATCGCGCAGGCGCGCGAGTGCAGCGAGGAAGGGGTGGCGGTCGCGGTCTTCCCCGAGCTGTGTCTCTCGGGCTACTCGATCGACGACCTCGTGCTGCAGCGCACCCTGCTCGACGCCGTGCAGGCCGCGATCAGCGCGATCGTGGTGGCCTCCGAGACGCTGCTGCCGATGATCGTCGTCGGCGCGCCGCTGCGCCACGGCGACCGGGTGCTCAACACCGCGGTCGTCATCCACGGCGGCGAGGTGCTGGGCGTGGTGCCGAAGACCTACCTGCCGACCTACCGCGAGTTCTACGAGAAGCGCTGGTACGCCTCGGGCGACGGTGCCGAGGGCACGATCATGCTCGGCGGTGAGGAGGTGCCGCTCAGCAACGAGCTGCTCTTCCGGTGCACCGACGTCAAGGATCTCGTCGTCCACGTCGAGATCTGCGAAGACATGTGGGTGCCGGTGCCGCCGAGCGCCAAGGCCGCGCTGGCCGGCGCGACCGTGCTGCTCAACCTCTCGGCCAGCCCGATCACGGTGGGCCGCTCCGACTCGCGCCGCCTCCTGGTCCAGTCGGCCTCGGCCCGGTGCAACGCGGCGTACGTCTACACCGCTGCCGGGCCGGGCGAGTCGACCACCGACCTGTCCTGGGACGGCCAGACGATGGCCTACGAGCTCGGCGAGCTGCTGGGGGAGACCGAGCGGTTCCCCGACGGGCCGCGGCGCACCGTGGTCGACGTCGACCTGGAGCGGATCCGGGCCGAGCGCATCCGGCAGGGCACCTTCGACGACAACCGGCGCGCCGTCGGCACCTACCATTCCGAGATCGAGTTCGAGCTCGCACCGCCGCTGGTCGGCGACGGTCTGCGGCGCAAGGTCGACCGGTTCCCGTTCGTGCCCGACGACCCCGACAAGCTCGCCCTGGAGTGCTACGAGGCCTACAACATCCAGGTCTCCGGCCTGGAGAAGCGGCTGCAGTCCATCGGCCCGGACACCAAGATCGTCATCGGTGTCTCCGGCGGTCTCGACTCCACCCATGCGCTGATCGTCGCCGCCAAGGCGCTCGACCGCCTCGGTCGCCCGCACAGCGACATCCTGGCGTTCACGATGCCCGGTTTCGCCACCTCCGACGACACCAGGTCCAACGCGATCCAGCTGATGGAGGCGCTCGGCACGACCCACGAGACGCTCGACATCCGCCCCACCGCGACCCAGATGCTCAAGGAGATCGGCCACCCGGCCGGCGACGGCGAGCCGGTCTACGACGTGACGTTCGAGAACGTCCAGGCGGGGCTGCGTACGGACTTCCTCTTCCGCATCGCCAACCAGCGCGGCGGCATCGTGCTCGGCACCGGCGACCTCTCCGAGCTCGCGCTCGGCTGGGCGACCTACGGCGTCGGCGACCAGATGTCGCACTACAACGTCAACGCGGGCGTGCCGAAGACCCTGATCCAGCACCTGATCCGCTGGGTGATCACGACCGAGCAGTTCGACGGCGCCGCCGACGAGGTGCTCCAGGAGATCCTCGACCAGGAGATCTCGCCCGAGCTCGTGCCGGGGGAGGAGATGCAGTCGACGGAGCAGAAGATCGGTCCGTACGCCCTGCAGGACTTCACCCTCTTCCACACCGTGCGCAACGGCTTCTCGCCCTCGAAGATCGCCTTCCTGGCGTGGAACGCCTGGCACGATCTCGAGGCCGGCGAGTGGCCGCCGGGGTTCCCGGAGGACAAGCGGACGGCGTATGAGATGAAGGAGATCCGAGCCTGGCTCGAGGTCTTCGTGAAGCGCTTCTTCGCCAACCAGTTCAAGCGCTCGGCGCTGCCCAACGGTCCGAAGGTCCACAACGGCGGCACCATGTCGCCCCGCGGCGACTGGCGGATGCCGTCGGACGCCTCGGCCGCCGCCTGGCTTGCCGAGATCGAGGCGCGGGTTCCTGTGGAGTAGTTGACCGTCACACGGTGTCAGACAGTGGAGTGATGGCGTCATGTTGAGTATCGGAGCCCTGCTGAATAGGCACAGTGCCCGCTTCGTCGTCGGGGTGGCGATGCATGCTGAGGCATTACGACTCCCTCGGTCTGCTCTCGCCATCCCGCGTCGACCCGCACAGCGGCTACCGGTTCTACGAGCCGGCGCTGCTGGCCCGGGCCGACGCCCTGGTCGCGTTCCGGTCGCTCGGCTTCTCGCTCGAGGAGGTCGGCGACCTGCTCGACGAGGGCCGTACGCCGGCCGAGCTGGCCACGCTGCTGCACCGGCGCCGCGACGAGCTGCGCTCGCAGATCGAGGCCGACGGCCGGCGCCTCGGCGAGGTGGAGCGACGTCTTCGACTTCTGGAAGGAGATGCCATGTCCACCCTCACCTACACCGAGAAGCCGCTCGCGGCCCTCACCCTCACCCAGCTGACCGACCGCGTCGACGAGATCGCCGAGGTCGGCCAGCGCGTCGGGCCGCTCTTCGGTCGCGTCTACGGCGCCTTCGCCGCCGCGGGGATCGAGCCGGCCGGTCCGGCGATCGGCTGGTACGACGCCGTCGGCGACGGGATGACCTTCGGCGCCGGCGCCGACCTCGGCGGCAAGCCCGTCGACGGTCTCGAGGTCGGCCGGCTGACGGCGCACGACCGGGCGGTCACCGCCGTCTATCGTGGCCCGATGACTCGGATCGGCGAGGCCTGGCAGGAGCTGTCCCGCCATGTCACCGACGCGGGCCTCGAATTCGCCGGCCCGTGCCGGGAGATCTATCTGGAGATGCCCGAGGACCCGGACGGCTGGGTCACCGAGCTGCAGCAACCGGTGAGGTAGCGAGGGATGTGCGACCGGATGTGAAGGCGATGGCTTCATAGCGCCCTAGTGAAGGTATTACCTTCATATCACGAAAATGAAGGTATGATCTTCATGTGAAATCCCTAGCGACCGTGATCGGCGACCTCGTGGGCTCGCGCGTCACCTCTGACCGCGCGAAGGTCCACGAGGCGTTCGCCGAGACCATCGAGGAGATCAACCGGGAGCGGCAGCCGGCCACTCCGCTGCGGATCACGGTCGGCGACGAGTATCAGGGCGCCTTCGAGACCGTCGGCGCCGCGATCCAGGCCGCGTTCCGGCTGCGGATCGCGCTCGACCCCGTCGTCGGCGTACGCCACGGCATCGGCTGGGGCGCGACCCGGCTGCTCCGCGAGGATCCCCGGGTCGAGGACGGTCCGAGCTGGTGGGCGGCGCGCGCGGCGATCGAGGCCGCGGAGAAGGCGGAGAACAAGGCGGCCACGCGCAGCGTACGCACGTGGTATCAGATCGCCGAGGAGGCCGACGGGCCGGCGCCGGCAGCGATCAACGCCGCGCTGGTCTCGCGCGACGAGCTCTTCTTCCGGCTCGACCCGGTCTCGGTGTCGGTGCTTTCTGGCATGCTCTCCGACATGTCTCAGAAGGCCATCGCCGCCGAGGTCGACATCAGCCCGTCCGCGGTCTCGCAGCGCGTGCGCCGCGACGGTCTGGCGGCGATCGTGCAGGCCGACGAGCTGTTGGGGGCTGTTCGATGAGCTGGATCGCCCTGCTGCTGATCGGGGTGGGCACGGTCGACTTCGCCCATGCGCTGATCGACCCGATCAAGCAGATCCGCTGGGTGCCCGAGGCGGTCGGTGCTGCGGCGTTGGTCGTCTTCGGCCTGCTCGCCGCGCTCTTCGGGCGTGACCTGGTCGCGGTCGTCGTGGTCGCCGTGATCGTGGTGCTCTGGGGCTTCCTGGCCCACCCGCCGCAGGGGTCCGGCAGGGCGTCTCGCTCCGGTGCCCCGCTGGCGCTGCTCAGCGGCGCGATCTTCGTCGGGGTGCTGCTGGCCCCGATGGCGGGCGACGTCGCCGGCCCGGTCGCGGCCTGGGCCGAGGAGGCGCCATGGGCCTGGGTGGCGGCTGCGCGACCCGAGGCGGTGCTGCTCGCGTTCGGTGGTCTGCTGGTGCAGGTCTCGACCGGCAATGTCGTCGTGCAGCTGGTGCTCGATGTCGCCAAGGTGGCCAACCCGCTCGACGGGCTCGCGGGCAACAACCTCAAGGGCGGCCGGCTCCTGGGGCCGCTCGAGCGGCTGACGATCTTCGGGCTCGGCCTGACCGGCAGCATCGCCGCGGCCGGCCTGGTGGTCGCGGCCAAGGGTCTGATCCGCTGGCCCGAGCTGCAGTCGTTCCGCAGCGACAACCGGGAAGGCGGCGACGGTCCGAGCATCAACGACGTCACCGAATACTTCCTGGTCGGCAGCTTCGTCTCCTGGATGACCGCGCTGGTCACCCTCGCACTGGTCATCACATAGATTGCGGGCATGAGTGTGGGCAAGGCGCTGAGCCTTCTGATGGCCGTGGTGCTCCTCGTGGCAGGTGGCGCGCTGGCGCTGACCGGCATGGGATACCTCGGCGGAGGCGGCACGAGCACCTCATGGTCGATCATCGGCGCGGCCCTGGCGGGCTTCGGTGTGGCGCTCGCGATCTCGTCGTTCCGGGGTCCCCGCGGCTGAGCCTGGCCACGCTTCGGCGCGGAGACTTCGGCTGTAACGCAGGACCGTTAGGGTTCGCAGCATGGGCAAGCAACAGGACTTCGTGCTCCGTGCACTCGAAGAGCGAGACGTACGCTTCGTGCGGCTGTGGTTCACCGACGTGCTGGGCTCGTTGAAGTCGGTCGCGGTGGCTCCGGCCGAGCTCGAGAGCGCCTTCGCCGAGGGCATCGGATTCGACGGCAGTGCGATCGAGGGGTTCGCCCGGGTGACCGAGGCCGACATGCTGGCGCTGCCCGATCCGAGCACCTTCCAGATCCTGCCGTGGCGTACGGACGGCCCCTCGACGGGCCGGATGTTCTGCGACATCGTCATGCCCGACGGGTCGCCGTCCTACGCCGATCCGCGCTACGTGCTCAAGCGCACGCTGTCGAACGCGGCCGAGAAGGGCTTCACCTTCTACACCCACCCCGAGATCGAGTTCTACCTGTTCAAGGACAAGCCGGTCGGCGGCGACGAGCCGATCCCGGTCGACTCCAGCGGCTACTTCGACCACACCGCCCAGTCGATGGGCGCCGACTTCCGGCGCGAGGCGATCACGATGCTGGAGGCCATGGGCATCTCGGTCGAATACAGCCACCACGAGGGCGGACCGGGCCAGAACGAGATCGACCTGCGCTACGCCGACGCGCTGAGCACGGCCGACAACATCATGACCTTCCGCACGGTCGTCCGTGAGGTGGCGCTGAGCCAGGACATCTGGGCGAGCTTCATGCCCAAGCCGTTCACCGACCACCCGGGGTCGGGCATGCACACCCACGTGAGCCTGTTCGAGGGCGACGCCAACGCCTTCTACGAGCCGGGCGCCGAATACCAGCTCTCCAAGACCGGCCGCAGCTTCATAGGCGGCGTGCTGCGCCACTCCGGCGAGATCACCGCGGTCACCAACCAGTGGGTCAACTCCTACAAGCGCCTGATCGGCGGGGGAGAGGCGCCGGCCCACGTCGCCTGGGGCCACAACAACCGCTCGGCGCTGGTGCGGGTGCCGATGTACAAGCCGCTCAAGGGGCAGTCGACCCGCGTCGAGGTCAGGACCCTGGACGCCGCCTGCAACCCCTACCTGGCCTTCGCCGTGATCCTGGCCGCGGGCATGAAGGGCATCGAGGAGGGCTACGACCTGCCTCGCGAGGCCGAGGACGACGTCTGGGCGCTGACCGAGCGTGAGCGCAAGAGCCTCGGCATCGACCCGCTTCCGGAGAACCTCGACGAGGCGATCGGGATGGCCGAGGACTCCGAGCTGCTCGCCGAGACCCTCGGCGAGCACGTCTTCGACTTCTTCCTGCGCAACAAGCGCGCCGAGTGGGCGGCCTACCGCGAGCAGGTCACTCCCTACGAGCGCTCCAAGATGCTTCCGGTGATCTGAGGGCGCCCAGCCGGGTGCCGGCTGGGCGCCAGCTCGCCGCCAAGTGGTTGTCAGGGCAACTCCAGCCCGATTCCACACTTCCGATCCGCTGCTGCCACACTGGATCGAACGGGAGAGTGGGAGTGATGTCGTGAGTCATCCCCGAGTGCTAGTCATTCAGCACGAGGAGACAAATCCGCCGGCGATGTTCGGACACTGGCTGGCAGAGGCCGGCATGTGCGTCGACGTGTTCAGGGCCTACGCCGAACCGATCCCACCCCTGTCGTCGCTCGATATCTCCTACTCGGGGCTGTTGGTCATGGGCGGCTCGATGGATGCCGACTCCGACCGCGAGCACCCGTGGCTCGAGGTCACCCGCGACCGCATCGCGGCTGCTGCCGAGGCAGGCATCCCGACTCTCGGTATCTGCTTGGGCCACCAGCTGGCGGCCATGGCCCTCGGAGGCACGGTCGAGCGCAGCCCGTTCGGTCTGACCGTCGACGTACGCCAGGTCACCTGGGAGCCCGAGGTGCTCTTCGACCCGCTGATGCGTCTGCTCGCGGGCGACGACAGGGCGATGCACTGGCACCAGGACGTCGTGGGTGAGCTGCCCGAGGGTGCGGTGCGGTTGGCCACCTCGATCGACGGTCAGGTGCAGGCGGCTCGGTTCGCGCCCACCGTCTGGGGCGTGCAGTTCCACCCCGAGGTGGACGCCGAGGCGGTGGCGCTCTGGGCCGGCAAGTCCGGCGAAGAGCTCTCACGCATCGGGCGCACCGCCGAAGACGTGATCGCCTCGGCCACCTTCGCGGAGAAGGAGCTGATCAAGACGTGGCAGCCGCTGGCCTTCGGGTTCGCCCGCCTGGTCCGTGAGCGCAGCGCGGCGGTAGCCCCTGGTGGGGGCCCCGGAGGCTTCTCCCCGACGCGGAGATCCTGGAGCGCCTGAGCCGGCGTTTCGACATTTCTCCGCTCCCCTCGAACGAGCGGGAGGGGCCAACGACCATAATGGCCCTATGGCGTCGACCCCGTGTTCAGTCCGTTGCGCGACGGAGCCGCAGGTATGACGAGCAAAGGCGAGCTGCTACGGCTGGGCTTCAACGACCCTGAGTCGGCCTTCGGCACGGTCGAGGGGCTCGGGTCCGGGATCGACGAGCTGTTGGCGATCCTGGGGCAGGCCGCCGACCCCGATGCCGCCCTCGACGGGCTGGCGATGCTGACCGAGTCCGAGGGCGACGGCTTCCTCGACGAGCTCGCCGGCGACGAGGGCACCGCGATGCGGCTGGTCTCCGTGCTGGGCGCCTCACCTGCGTTGACCGACCATCTCGCCCGCCATCCCGAGCACTGGCGCGAGCTGGCCGATCCGACCCTCGGCACGACCAGGCCTGCGGCGTACCTCTTCCGGGCCTCGCTGCTGCGGGCCGTCGGCGCCGAGCCGGCCGACGAGAATCCGGTCGCCACGCTCGCCGACGCCGAGGCGGTCGACGCGCTGCGGGTCGAATACCGTCGCTGGCTGCTTCGGCTGGCTGCTCGCGACCTCGCTCACGAGATGCCGGTCGACGACGTCGCCGCGGAGCTCTCCGACCTGGCCTGCTCGACCCTCGACGCCGCGCTCTCGGTGGCCCGTGCGCGAGTGGGGGAGGAGGCCGCCGCCGTCCGGTTCGCGGTGATCGCGATGGGCAAGTGCGGCGGGCACGAGCTCAACTACGTCTCCGACGTCGACGTCATCTTCGTGCACGAGGCCGCCGACGGTGTCGATGACGACGTCGCGCTCCGGGTCGCCGCCCAGCTGGGCAGCCACCTGATGCAGGTCTGCTCCGACCACACCGGCGAGGGCTCGATCTGGCCGGTCGACGCGGCGCTGCGCCCCGAGGGCAAGGCCGGCGCGCTCTCGCGCACGATCACGGGGCACGTCGGCTACTACGAGCGCTGGGCGAGCACCTGGGAGTTCCAGGCGCTGCTCAAGGCGCGGGCAGCCGCCGGAGATATCGAGCTGGGCCAGGCCTACGTCGCCGCGGTCAACCCGTTCGTGTGGAAGGCCGCCGAGCGCGAAGGGTTCGTCGGCGACACCCAGGCGATGAGGCGCCGGGTCATCGCCCACATCCCCTCCCGCAACGCCAACCGCGAGCTCAAGCTCGGCGCCGGGGGACTGCGAGACGTCGAGTTCGCCGTGCAGCTGCTGCAGCTGGTGCACGGTCGAGCCGACACCGGGATCCGTGAGCCCACAACGCTCTCGGCCCTGGCGGCGCTGACCAGGTCGGGCTACGTCGGGCGCGAGGACGGCGAGGCCATGCACGAGGCGTACGCGTTCCTGCGGCGCATGGAGCATCGCCTCCAGCTCTACCGGCTCCAGCGCACCCACGTCGTGCCCGACGACGAGGAGTCGCTGCGTTGGCTGGCGCGGGCCCTCGGCTACCTGCGCGACCCGGTGGCGCGGCTGCAGAAGGAGTGGTCGCACCAGCGCATCGAGGTGCGGCGCCTCCACGAGAAGCTCTTCTACCGACCGTTGCTCGACGCCGTCGCCCGGATCCCGTCCGGGCAGGTCCACCTGTCGACGAAGGCAGCCGAGGAGCGGCTGACCGCACTCGGCTACGCCGACCCCAAGGCCGCGCTGCGGCACCTCGAGGCGCTCACCAAGGGCGTCTCCCGGCGTGCCGCGCTCCAGCGCGCGCTGCTGCCGGTGATGCTGGAGTGGCTCTCGGAGGGCGCCGACCCTGATGCCGGGCTCTTCGGCTTCCGCCGGATCTCCGACGCGCTGGGGGCCACGCCCTGGTATCTGCGCTCCCTGCGCGACGAGGGTCTGGTCGCGCAGCACTTCGCCGCGATCCTGTCGACCTCGCGCTACACCACCGCGCTGCTCGAGCGTGAGCCCGAGGCGCTGCGCCTGCTGGGCCACGACCTGGCGCCGCTCTCCGCGGAGGCGCTGACCGACGAGATGGTCGCGCGTGCCGCCCGGCGGCGCACGACGACCACGGCCGAGGAGGCCGTACGCCACGTGCGCGCCATCCGGCGGCGCGAGCTGTTCCGCATCTCGGCCGCCGAGCTCGTCGGGGAGACGGGGATCGACACCATCGGCGCCGCGCTGTCCCGGCTGACCGACGCCACCCTCGAGGCGACGCTGCGCACGGTCATCGCCGACGAGCTGGCTCGCCGCGAGATGGCCGAGCCGCCCACCCGGATCGCGATCATCGCGATGGGCCGCTACGGCGGTTTCGAGCTCTCCTACGCCTCCGACGCCGACGTGCTCTTCGTGCACCGGCCGGTCGACGGGGCCGACCCCGACACCGCCACCCAGTTCGCGCTCAAGGTCATCTCCGACCTGCGCCGGCTCCTCGCGCTGCCGGGTGCCGACCCGCCCCTCGAGCTCGACGCCAACCTCCGCCCGGAGGGACGGCAGGGTGCGCTGGTGCGCACCCTGCCCGCCTACGCCTCCTACTACGCGAAGTGGTCGGGCATCTGGGAGGCGCAGGCGCTGCTGCGCGCCGACGCGGTCGTCGGTGACCCGCAGGTGCGCGAGGAGTTCATCAAGATGATCGATCCACTGCGCTACCCCGAGGGCGGGCTCACCGAGGACGAGATCGTCGAGGTGCGCCGCATCAAGGGGCGCGTCGACCACGAGCGCCTCCCGCGCGGCGCGGACCCCAACACTCACCTCAAGCTCGGCCGCGGTGGTCTCGCCGACATCGAGTGGACCGCCCAGCTGCTGCAGATGAGGTTTGCCCACGAGGTCCCGGGGCTGCGCACGACGCGCACGCTCGAGGCCCTCGAAGCCGCCCGAGAGGCCTCGCTGATCGAGGCCGACGACGCCGAGACCCTCATCGACGCGTGGCGGATGGTCAGCCGGGTCCGCAACGCGGTCACCCTGGTGCGCGGCCGGCCGTCCGACTCGCTCCCGGCGGGGCCGCTCGAGCAGCACGCGGTCGGCTCGATCCTCGGCTATCCGGCCGGGTCGACCGACGAGCTCGTCAACGACTACCTGCGGATGACGCGCCTCGCCCACGGCGTGGTCGAGCGGGTCTTCTGGGAGTGAGGGCTGACCTCTCGACGGGCGCGGGAGGCTACAGGTTGTTGTTGCGGGGCGGCAGCCATCCCGGCGTACGCTGCGGGCGCGGCTGACCCTGGGCGGGCGGCTGGCCGGCGTTGTTGTCGAGCTCTCCGTCTTGGGGGTTGAACCGATCCGCCCGCCGCGCGGGGAAGCTGTTGGAGGCGCCCTGCGCGTAGGGCCGTGGGGTCCAGCGGCCGTTCTGGGGGCGGAGCTGCGTCGGGCGCTGTGCGGGTCGCTGGCCCTGCTGCTCGGCCGGGTTCTGGGCCGGGTTCTGCGCTGGGTTCTGGGCCGGGTCCTGGCCACCGTTGCGGCCCTGGTGGTAGCGGGCCGCCGGGCGCTGGCCGAACATCTGGCCGATGCCCCTGGGGGCCACCTGAGCGGCCCGTGGGTCGTCGGGGGCGGGCGGCTGACGCACGGGCAGCGGCTCCAGGGCCCGTGAGGAGGCGCCGCGGCCCTGGTCCAGCCCGTAGTGGGATCCGGAGGTGGTCGCGAGGTGGCCGGCGTCGGGCTCCCCTGACCTCGCGGCGTTCTCGGGGGGCCAGGCCGTGTTGAGGTCGTCGTCGATGCCGGCGAACATTGTGCCGAAGGCGATCACGATCAGCATGCCGGCGGAGATCGCGAAGATCGGCATCGCCAGGTAGACCGGGTCGGTGCCGTTCGCGTGGGCGAACGTGTCCTTGTCGGTGCTGTGGATCTCGAGCGCGAGCATCCCGGTGTAGTGCATGACGCAGACACCGATACCCATGATGATCGCGGCGCCGATGCGCATCAGCCGTGTGGTGACGGTGAAGGCGAAGAAGAGCGCGAGCGCCGATGCGGCCAGGGCGATGAGCACGGAGGTGACCACGACGAGCGGCTTCCAGACCATCTCGCCGCCCATCTTCATCGCATACATCCCGGTGTAGTGCATCGCGCAGACCCCGGCGCCGGTCACCAGACCGCCCACGACATAGCCGGGGGTGCCTCGCAGGGCCGTCGCGATCAGCAGCCCGACGATCGCGGCGACGATGGCCACGGCGAGCGAGATGAGCGTGGTGCCGATGTCGAGCGCGTAGGCCACATGACTGTCGAAGGCGAGCATGCCGATGAAGTGCATCGACCAGATGGCACCGCCGCCGATCGAGGCGGCCGCGCCGAGGAGCCACAGCCACGACGTGCTGCCTGTGCGTCGACGCGCACGGTTCGCACAGGTCAGTCCGACCCACGAACCGAGAACCGAGATGATGAACGACATCCCGACCAGGGGCTGGCTGAACGCCCCGATCGTGACTTCCTCGATGTTGGTCACGCTGCTGAACTCCCTCTCGTTCCTCGCCGACGTGGGGGATGGGCGAGGTAGGACAGGAACACCTCGGAGGCCCTCTGCGAATATCCGAGACGTACCCGTGTCTGTCTGATCATGCGGTTGTTGCGTGGGTCACAATAGGTGAACAAGTGCCTCCAACACGCGCCGGGGTATGCTTTTTCCGGTATGCGGGAAGATCTTTACGTCCTCGAGTTGGACGAGATGCAACAGTCCGCCGTCGATCTCGAGGACCCGACTCATCTCTTTTTCGATTACACGCGACGCATCGGCGACATCATCGACCGACTTCCGGACGGACCGCTGCGAGTGGTGCACGTCGGCGGCGCTGCGATGACCTTACCGCGTTATGTCCATGCGACCCGACCGCGCTCGTCGCAGATCGTGCTCGAGCCCTCCACCGAGCTCGTCGAGCGAGTGCGGGCCGAGGCGCCGTTGCCGCCGCGCAGCGGCATCAAGGTCCGTCCCGTCGACGGTTTGAACGGCATGCGCAGCGTACGCGACGGATTCGCCGACCTCGTCATCCTCGACGCCTTCGACCGCGCCCGCACCCCGACCGAGCTCACCTCGGCGGCATTCGTCGAGGACGTACGCCGCGCGCTGTCGCCGGGCGGGGTCTTCGTCGCCAACCTCGTCGACCGGGCGCCTTTCACCAGGGTGCGTGACTTCGTCGCCGCGGCGCGCGACCTCGGCTCGATGGCCATCGGCGTGGAGCCGGCGACCGCCAAGGGCCGCCGCTCCGGCAACCTGGTGATCGCCTGCGGCACCCTGCCGCCCGCTCCGTTCGGCACCCCGCCACCGATGGAGTACCGCACGTTCAGCGGCCGCGCGGTCGCCGACTCCTTCGGTGGCGGCAGGCCGTAACCTCTACAGCATGTCGATCGAGATCGCCCGTGCCCACCTGGACCGATTCGGACGGGGAGGCGACATCATCGAGTCGGAGGAGTCCGCGGCGACCGTCGATCTCGCCGCGGCCGCGCTCGGCGTCACGCCGGCGGAGATCGCCAAGACGATCAGCCTCTACGCCGCGGACCGGACCTCCGCGATCCTCGTCGTCGCGGCCGGCGACGCGAAGATCGCCAACCCGAAGTTCAAGGCCCACTTCGGCGTCAAGGCGCGGATGCTCGCCGCCGAGGACGTCGAGCCGATGACGGCTCACGCCATCGGCGGCGTCTGCCCCTTCGGCAACCCGTCGTCGGCCGAGGTCTGGCTCGACGCCTCGCTCAAGCGCTTCGACACGGTCTACCCCGCAGCGGGCGGCGCCAACACCACCATCGCGCTTACCCTGGGCGACCTGGAGACGATCAGCGAGGCACGGGGATGGGTCGATGTCACCAAGCTTCCGGAAGTCGGCTGAGAACGGTTGTAAAAGAGGGACGGCCCCGCCCTGCCGAAGCAGGAGCGGGGCCGCCTTGCTGAGTTGTCAGCGAAAGCCAGAGTCAGACCGGACGGACGTTCTCGGCCTGCGGGCCCTTCGGGCCCTGGGTGACGTCGAACTCGACGCGCTGGTTCTCATCGAGGGTCTTGTAGCCCTGGGTCTGGATCGCGGAGAAGTGCACGAAGACGTCGTCGCCACCGTTGTCCTGGGCGATGAAGCCGAAGCCCTTGTCGCCGTTGAACCACTTCACGGTTCCCTGAGTCATGAATCTAATCCTTGTGTAAACAGGGCGACTCCGTGCCGCCCTTTGGGCGTTGAATCCACGAGTCCTGATTTCTGCTTCTGCGGAAGACCAAGTGCTGCACGAACGGTCACCGAGAGCAACCGCGAAGCGCGTGTACGCCTCATCCAACGTCGATAAGCCTACATGCCATAGCGCCACTTCGGGCATCCCCGTTTTTTCGGCGATTCACCCGTGGAAGATCGCTTCCTCTCGTGCTCGGATTGGCACACGTCACGTTGTCCGGAAGCCGCACGATCGCGGACGATGGTGATGATCAACGAGGAGAGTGAGAAAGACGTGGACCAGCCGTGGTGGCGTGAAGCAGTTGCCTATCAGATCTACCCGCGATCGTTCGCGGACTCGAACGGCGACGGGATCGGCGACCTGCCCGGGATCACCGACCGGCTCGACTATCTGGCCGAGCTCGGTGTCGACGCGATCTGGATCTGCCCGTTCTACACCTCTCCGCAGAACGATCACGGCTATGACGTCGCCGACTACTGCGACGTCGACCCGATCTTCGGCACCCTTGCCGACGCCGACCGGCTGATCGACCGTGCTCACGAGCTCGGTCTGAAGGTGATCGTCGACCTGGTGCCCAACCACACCTCCTCGGCCCACCCCTGGTTCACCGAGGCGCTCGCCGAGGCAGAGGTCGAGGCGAAGCAGACGGGAGCCGGGCCCGGCACGACGGCTCGCGACCGCTACATCTTCCGCGACGGCCGTGGCGAGGCGGGGGAGGAGCCGCCGACCAACTGGCGCTCGGTCTTCGGTGGTCCCGCATGGACTCGCATCGCGAGCGGCCAGTGGTATCTGCACCTCTTCGACGACGACCAGCCCGACCTCAACTGGCACAACCCCGAGGTCGTCGCCGAGTTCACGAAGATCCTGACCTTCTGGCTCGAGCAGGGCGTGGACGGCTTCCGGGTCGACATCGCCCACGGCCTTTTCAAGGAGCTCCGCGACCAGGTCGTGCCCGAGGGGCTCGCGCTGACCTCTGACGCCGCGGTGATGTATCAGCGCGGCGTCACCGACGCACCGATGTGGGACAACCCGGGCGTCCACGAGATCTACCGCGAGTGGCGCACGCTGATCGACTCCTTCGACGGTGACCGGATGATGGTCGCCGAGGCCTGGACCCCTGGCCCTGCCGAGCTGCGTCGCTACGTACGCACCGACGAGTTCAACCAGGCGTTCAACTTCTCCTGGCTGCAGGCGCCCTGGTCGGCCGAGGCGTTCACCGAGGTCATCGAGTCGACGCTGAAGGCGCTCGGTCCGTCGCGCGCGGCGCCGACCTGGGTGCTCTCCAACCACGACGTCGCGCGTCATCGTTCGCGCTACGGCGACGGGCTGCAGGCGCTGCACCGGGCGCGCGCGGCGACGCTGACGATGCTCGCGCTACCGGGGTCGGCCTACCTCTACCAGGGGGAGGAGCTCGGCCTTCCGCAGGTCTACCTGCCGCCGGAGTACCAGGAGGACCCGTGGTCGGAGACTGGTGAGGGCGGTCGTGACGGGTGCCGGGTGCCGCTGCCGTGGAGCGGGTTCGAGCCGCCCTTCGGGTTCAGCGACGTTCCGGACGAGGAGTTGCCGATGCAGCCGTGGCTCCCGCAGCCCGCGGAGTGGGTCGACATGACCGTGGCGGCTCAGACCGGCGTGAAGGACTCCACCTTGGAGTTCTACCGAGCGGCTCTCGCCGCACGCCGGATCCATGCCCTCGGTGGCGCGGAGGACGTCGAGATCCTCGACTCGCCGGAGGGGGTCGTCGCGTTCCGGCGGCGCGGCGCGAGCAGCGGCACCTCGGGTGATGACGAGCAGGGCGACCTGGTCGTCGTGCTCAACTGCGGGATGGAGCCCACGCCGCTGCCCGAGGGCGAGATCGTGATGTACAGCGGCGAGCCGATCGTGGGCGACCTGCCCACCGACTCCGCGGTCTGGATCCGCGCGGCCGACTGACTCACGCGGCGGGCCGCCAGCACGTCATCCGGCGTGCTGGCAGCGCCCGTGGTGTCCGTGATGCCCGTGGTGTCGGCGGTGGGACTTGTGGAACATCAGCGCCCCGCCTCCGACGATGGCGAAGATCCACCACGGCACGCCCATCGCGATCAGCCCGAAGGTCACCAGCAGCAGGCAGGCCACCAGCGGGAATGCGCGCGGGCGGCGTCGCTCCGGTCGGCGCACGGCCTGGGGCGGCTGCGGCGCGCTCCGGGGAAGGTCGGCGAAGAGCGTGTCGAGGTCGGCGCGCACGCGCGCGGACCAGATCGCGTCCAGGCGCTCGTAGTAGTCGTCGTCGGTGAGCCGGCCGGTCGAGTAGTGCTCGGCAAGCCGCGCCGACGCCTCCTCCCGCTCGGCCTCGCTCACCCGCAGGTTGTCGAGGTTGTTGCTCATGTCGTCTCCCCGTGTGAAGTCATCGATTATCGGCGTACTGTCCCGATATATCGCGAGGGTACGCCGACGGACGTGCGGTCGCAAGGGACTTTCGTCCGCCCCGGGGTTGCCGCGGGTCAGGTCAGCAGCACGACGACCAGCATGACCGCCGGCACCGTGACCAGCGTGCTGACGAAGATGACGTCGCGAGCCAGCAGCTCGGCGCGCTGGTAGCGCTGCGCGACGACGAACACGTTCTGTGCCGTCGGCAGCGCCGAGAGCACGGTCACGGCCAGCAGCGCCTCGGCGTCCAGGCCGAGCACGAACCGCCCGATGACGTACGCCGCGACCGGCTGCACGACCTGCTTGGTCGCGACCACGGTGGCGAGATCGAGCGCCGGCACGCCGCGACCGGGCAGGGGGCCGAGGCGCAGCGCGACGCCGTAGGCGATCAGCATCGAGGGCACCGCCATCCCGCCCACCAGCTCGAGCGGGGCTGCGACCGGGCCGGGCAGGTGGAGGCCGGTGACCGAGAGCAGCACGCCGATCAGGGAAGCGACGGTGATCGGGTTGGTCAGCGGCCGCCGGACGACCGTCCAGAACGAGAGCCGGGTCGTGCTCGCGTCGGCGTCGAGCAGTACCAGCGCCAGTGGCTGGAGCACGAGCATCTGCAGCAGGAGCGTCGGTGCGACCAGCACCGGGTCGCCGAGGACGTACGCCGCGATGGGCAGCCCGAGGTTGCCGGCGTTGGCGTAGCAGCCGCACAGCGTCGCGACGACGGTGGCGCCCAGCCCGCGGCGACGCAGCGTCTCGACGGTGACCACGAGCGTGCCCGCGACCAGCACGCCGCCGGCGACGGCGACCAGGTTGCCGGAGAACACCGAGCCGAGGTCACTGTCCTGCATCATCGTGATCAGCAGCGCCGGGCTCGCGACGTAGAACGCGAGCGTCGAAAGCGTGCGCTGACCGCGCTCGTCGAGCACCCGCAGCTGGGCGAGCAGCACGCCGAGCGCGATGATGATGCCGATCGTCGCGAAGCCGGTGAAGACCCCTGCCACGGTCAGTGCGTGGGAGATGGGGTCGGCATGCCCGAGATCCTACGGTGGCCCGAGCCCTGGGCCTCCGCCCGGCTCACAGGTCGAGGTGGTCGGTGATCGCGCGGGCCCAGCGCTCGTAGCCGGCAGGCGAGGCGTGGAACCCGTCGGCTGCGAAGAAGGAGGGCTCGGCCGGGCCGAGCTCGGCCGAGCTGACCCACTGCACCGACGTACGCCCCGCGCAGACCAGCCGCGCCGCGGTGTCGAGGGCGGCGCCGCGCTCGGCGAGGTAGCGCCGCAGCGTGCGGGGCAACGAGGGGAAGGCGTCGAACTCCGGGATGCCCGGGACGACGGTGTGGGCGGCGTGCTGCTGGAGCGCCTCGACGATTGCGGTGAGATCGGTGGCCCAAGCCGTTGTCGAGCGACGGGCGAGGATGTCGTTGACCCCGACGAGCAGCACCGCGAGATCCCACTCGCCGCGCACCTCGGTGAGGATGCCGTGCCTGATCTTCTCGCTGGTCGCGCCGTACTTTCCCATCGCCCGCCACTGCACCGGGCGTGCGGTCCTGGCCGCGATCGCGCGCGCCATGGACCCGGCGAAGGCGAGATCGTGGGTGGGCGCGCCGCGTCCCGATGCGGAGGAGTCGCCGATCACCAGCAGCCGCATCGTCTCGGGTCGGTTCTCGGTCGCGCCGGCCGCCGGGCCCGGGACGAAGCCGTTGGTCGGCCCCTCCGGTCGGGGCTCCTTGCCGATGGTGCGGTGGACGTAGGCGGCCTGAGCGGCGACCAGCGGGAGCAGCAGTGGATTCATCGGCTTCTCCCTGTGCATTCGTCGTGACGTACGTGCTCTTGTCTCGTTCTACATCGAATGCTGCGGGCGGTCATCGGGGTCGGCTGAACGATGGGCGAATGTCCATCGAAGGTTCGACACAAACGTGCATCACTCAGGTCAACGTTGAGGTACAAGACCGGGGAGCCCAGGTCACGTGACGCGGATCACTGCTCGGCGGCCCTAGCATCACGCCCGTCCGTGAGCGCCCACGGACCTTTCCCCTCTCTTGCGAAGGAACAGCGTCGATATGTCCGACTTCATCAGCGGCATCTTCAGCCGCCACAAGAACGAGCAGCCCAAGGCCACCGAGGAGGAGTCGACCGAGTCCTCGACTCCTCTCTACGGCGGCGACGTCGCCACCGTCGAGGCGACCTCCGAGACCCCCGCCGAGACCGACCTCCACAACGCCGAGCCCGTCGCGGAGCCCGTCGCCGAGCCTGTCGCCGAGCCCGTCATCGAGCCTTTCGAGGCTGCTGACGCGCGCACCGACGTCGCCACCGATGAGGCCGCCGACACGACGACCGAGATCCCGGCCGTCGACCCGCTCTCCGACCCCGAGCACGTCATCGCCGACTCGGAGGCGACCCCCGCCGCCGACGTGGCCGAGCTCGCCGAGAACGAGTCCACCCTCGGGAGCGAGGTCGTGGGCGAGGTCGCCGAGACCGAGCCGGCCGAAGCCACTGCCGACCAGGTCGACGCCGACCAGGTCGACGCCGGCCAGGTCGAGACCGCGGACGTCGTGGGTACGCCGGAGGGCGAGGTCACCCCCACCGTCGACGCCGAGACCGGCGCCGTCGGGGCCGACGCGACCGCTGCCGCCGAGGGCGAGACCATCTTCAGCACCGACGAGCCGGTCGAGGCCCCCGACGCCGCCGTCTCGGAGACCGCCGTCGAGGAGACTGCCGCTGCTCCGGAGGGCGTGGACGAGACCGAGGGTGCCGGCGAGGCGCCCCTCGAAGCCGCCGAGCAGGTCGCGCCTGTCGAGACTCTCGCCGACGGTGGCGTCGCCGAGGACGCGGCCATCGACGCCGCGCCGGTCGACACGGACGAGACCGTCGGCGCCGTCGACGCGGTTGCGGCCGACGGCGAAGCGGCCGACGCCGACCTCGACGCGGGCACCGACACCGTCGAGACGGGAGCCGAGGGCGGCGACGTCGTCACCGAGCCGTCGATCGAGGACGCGGCCACCGACGAGATCGCTGAGCCGGTTGCTGAGCCGGTTGCCGAGGTCCAGGCCGACGAGGAGCCGCCGCTCGTCACCGACGCCGACGCCGACGAGGCCGTCGACACCGAGGCCGGTGTCATCGACGCCGAAGGCGTCGAGGGTGCCGAGGAGACCGCCGAGGAGACCGCCGAGGAGACCGCCGGGGAGTCCGTCGACGAGGTTGCGGGCGCCGAAGCGCCGGTCGAGGAGGCGTACGCGCCGGTCGAGGCCGAGGCTGCCGCGGAGGTCGACGTCGAGGACGCTCCGATCGCCGAGGAGTCCGTGGCGACTGCCGACGTCGAGGTCGCTGACTCCGACGACGAGGCCGTCACGACCGAGTCTGCCGAGCCCGCCGAGTCCGCTGAGCCCGCCGAGGAGACCTCGGCCGAGGCCGCCGACGACGAGCTGCCCGACTCCACCGAGGCAGCCGCGCCCGTCGAGACCGTCGTCGCGAACGACGCCCCGGTCGACGACGCCGTCACCGACGACAACCCGATCGAGGAGGCGCCGGCCGACGACGTCGAGACGGTCGACGAGCCCGCCGCGGGTCTCGACGCCGAGCCGACCGAGGAGGTGGCGGCCGACCAGACGAACGACGAGGCGACCGATCCCGAGGCGACCGATCACGTGGCGGCGGACGAGGTGGCGACGGACGAGGTCGCGGCCGAGCAGCCGGCGCCCGGGTTCGCGCCGGAGCCGGTCGTGCAGGAGCCGGCCCCGGAGACCCTGACCGGTGTGCTGCGCGTGGCTCGCGAGGCGCGCGGGAAGTCGACGGTGAGCGAGGGTCTGGTCGAGCGGCTGGTGCACCACGTGGTGGCCAAGGTCGAGGGTGTGCACGCCATCGACGACGAGGGCACCTCGGTCGACGTCGTCGGCGAGATCGCCAACATCACGGTCTCCTACGTGATCGTGTTCGGCAGCTCGGTCAAGGCCACTGCCGCCACGATCCGTACGAACGTGATCGAGGTCGTCGAGGACTACTTCGACATCGACGTCAAGGCTGTCGACGTCAACGTCAGCGACTTCCACGACGCCTGAGCACGGCTGACGTCGCCTCGGCCCGGGCAGCGATCGCTCGGGCCGAGGCGACGTACGTCATGGCTGCTGGGCGAGGCGACGCGCGTCTGCTGCCGTGACCGCTGAGCGGATCGCCGCCATCTGCTCCTCCTGCCGCCCACCCGTCGTCGCGATCGGGATGTCGGCCATGAAGCGACGTTCGTGCTCCGGGAACCGCACCACGAAGAGGTCCGGGTCCGTCTCCGCGGTCTGGTAGAGGCTCAGCCCGTCGAGGGCGAAGAGGTCCATCATCACGAGCCGGCCGTCTGCCCGGCGCATCACGTTGGTCGGGTTGAAGTCGAGCGGTCCGGGCCACGGCAGCTCGCGGCTCAGCCGGTCGTGGAGCCGGTGGGCGACCTCCAGCAGCTCACCGCCGCTGCTCTGGACCGTCTGGGTGAAGGCGACCGCCTCGGGCTCGGGCACGCTCGCCAGCAGCTCCATGACCTGCAGGTCTCCGCCGCCCGCGAGTCGCCGGTGGCCGAACAGCGCCGGCACCTGCCCGGTCCCGGCCGCCTCGCGGTAGAGGGCGACGTTATAGGCGCCGACGGGATCGAACGGGCTGATCCGTGCCGCTACCCGGCCGTCGGGGGAGCGGAGCGCGATCGCCCAGTCGCCTGCTCCGCATCGTGTCCAGCCGGCGTCGAGAAGCGCGGCTTCGGCGTCGGTGTGGTCGGCTCCTGGGGCGACGAGTGCGAGCGCGTCGGCATCTCGTCCGGCTTCGGCTCCGGCTTCTGTGGTCATCCCGCGTGACTCTAGGCGAACCGCTGTGGCCGGCGCCCCTGGTTTTTACCACGGGAATGCCGGGCCGCTAGTTGATGTTTCAACGGACGTGACTGACATCGAGTTCGGCCTGGACACCTTCGGCGGGGTCACCCACGACGCCGAGGGCAAGCCGCAGCACCACGCGCGGGTGATCCGCAACATCGTCGAGGAGGGAGTGCTGGCCGACCAGGTCGGGCTCGACTTCTTCGGAGTGGGGGAGCACCACCGCCGCGACTTCGCCGTCTCCAGCCCGGAGATGGTGCTCGCCACGGTCGCGGCTCGCACCGAGCGTCTGCGGCTCGGCTCCGCGGTGACCGTGCTCAGCTCCGACGACCCGGTGCGGGTCTTCGAGCGGTTCGCGACCCTCGACGCGGTCTCGAACGGCCGCGCGGAGATCGTCGCCGGGCGCGGCTCGTTCACCGAGTCGTTCCCGCTGTTCGGCTTCGACCTCGCCGACTACGAGGAGCTCTTCGAGGAGCGCCTCGAGCTGCTCGCCGCGCTCCTGAAGGAGGAGAAGGTCACCTGGGAGGGCCGCACCCGTGCGGCGCTGACCGACCAGGAGGTCTTCCCGCGCACCGAGAACGGCCTGACCGCCTGGGTCGGCGTCGGCGGCAGCCCGGAGTCGGTCGTACGCACCGCCCGCCACGGATTCGGGCTCTTCCTGGCGATCATCGGCGGCCCGGCCGACCGGTTCGCCCCCTACATCGATCTCTTCGAGCGTGCCCAGGACGAGTTCGAGGTGCCGCGACAGCGGGTCGCGGTGCACTCGCCCGGGTTCGTCGCCGAGACCGACGAGCAGGCCCGTGAGCGCGTCTACGACGGCTGGTTGGCCATGCGCACGCGGATGGGCCGCGAGCGGGGCTGGCCGCCGCCCTCTTCCGGCGACTTCGAGCGCGAGATCGAGGGCGGGTCCCTCTACGTCGGATCGCCCGAGACGGTCGCGCGCAAGCTCGCCGGCACCATCAAGGTGCTCGGCGTCGACCGGTTCGACCTGAAGTACGACCAGGGCCAGCTGCGCCACGACGACCTGATGGCCTCGATCGAGCTCTACGGCACCCAGGTCGTGCCGCTCGTCAAGGACATGCTGGGCTGACCCCCGCTGGGCTGACGGACTGGGTCAGCCCAGCCTGATCAGCCCAGCGGGGTCAGCCCAGCCAGCTCGAGATCGGGTGGATCGCGAAGTAGACGACGAACATGACGGCGACCAGCCACATCAGCGGGTGCACCTTCTTGGCGTTGCCGCGTACGACCTGGATGAGGACGTAGGCCAGGAAGCCGGCGCCGATGCCGACCGAGATCGAGTAGGTGAACGGCATCAGCGCGATCGTCAGGAACGCCGGGATGGCGATGTCGGGGTCGGCCCAGTTGATGTCCTTGACCTGCTGCATCATCAAGAAGCCCACGAGAACCAGCGCCGGCACGGCGGCCTCCGACGGGATCACGGTGACCAGCGGTGCGAGGAAGGTGGTCAGCAGGAACAGCACGCCGGTGACGACCGCCGACAGCCCGGTGCGGGCGCCCTCGCCGACACCGGAGGCCGACTCGACGTAGGAGGTGTTGGAGGAGACGCCACCGACACCACCGGCCGCGGCGGCCAGCGAGTCGACGACCAGGATGGAGCGCGTACGCGGCGGGGTGCCGTCCTTCTGGAGCAGCCCGGCCTCGGCGCCGATCGCGGTCATCGTGCCCATGGTGTCGAAGAAGTCGGCCAGCATGAGGGTGAAGACGAGCAGCACCGCGGTGACGATGCCGACGCTCTGGAACGAGCCGAGCAGGTTGAACTCACCCAGCGTGCCGAACGAGGGCCAGTCGATGACCTTGTCCGGCAGCGCCGGGACGTTGAGGGACCAGCCGGTCGGGTTCTTGGGGCCGCTCGCGCCGAGGCCGGCGATCGCCTCGACGATGATGGCGAGCACCGTGGTGACCGCGATCGAGATCAGGATCGCCCCGCGCACCTTGCGCACCCACAGGGTCACGACCAGTGCGAGGCCGACGACGAAGACCAGCACCGGCCACCCCGCGAGCTGCCCGGTCGGGCCCAGCTGCACCGGGACCGTGGTGTTGGCGGCATCGGGGATGCGGCGTACGAAACCGGCGTCGACGAAGGCGATCACCGCGATGAAGAGACCGATCCCGACCGAGATCGCGGTCTTGAGCTCGCGGGGCACGGCGTGGAAGACCGCCTCGCGGAACCCGGTCAGCACCAGCACGAGGATCACCAGACCCTCGATCACCACCAGCCCCATCGCGTCGGCCCAGGTCATCTGCCCGGCGATCGAGAACGCGACGAACGCGTTGAGCCCGAGCCCCGTCGCGAGCGCCAGCGGGTAGTTGGCGACGACGCCCATCAGGATTGTCATCACCCCGGCCACCAGCGCGGTGCCCGCTGCGATCGCGGCCAGGTTGTCACCGCTCGATCCGCCGAGGAGGTCACCGTTCGCGTCCTCCGCGAACCCGATGATGAGCGGGTTCAGCGCGACGATGTAGGCCATCGTGAAGAACGTGACCACCCCACCGCGCACCTCGCGCCCGATCGTGGAGCCGCGGGCGCTGATCTGGAAGAACCGGTCGACAGCGTTCGTACGCTCGGGGGTCGATGTGCTCACGCCCCGCATCCTTGCAGATGCGGGGCGCCGGGATGTCGTTGGTTGAGCGTGAGCGCCGGGGAGCGTGTCGAAACCGACACGGTCGCCGCCGCGGCTCAGCTGATCGTTCGCACCGGGCAGCGTGCGACGGCTGCCTTCGCGATGCGTACGTCGGCGGTCAGTCGGTGTGGTAGACGGGCAGGTCGGCCTCGGAGGTGCCCCAGGTCCGGTTCGGCTCGGAGCCGACGTCGATGCGGACGGTGCCGCCTCGGTTCATCACCGACTCGGGCAGCCACGACTGCGTGCGCGCCTTGCCGTCGAGGGTGACCGACTGCACGTAGATGTTCTCGGCGCTCGCCTCGGGTGACTCGATGACGATGTCGACGCCGTTGCCTCGGTGGATGGTGACCTTCTCGAAGATCGGGCTGGAGACCAGCATCTCGGCACGGGCGGGGTCTTGGGGGTAGATGCCCATCGCGGCGAAGACGTACCAGGCCGACATGGTGCCGAGGTCGTCGTTGCCGGGGAGGCCGCGCGGGCCGGTGCCGTATGCCAGGGACGCCATCGCGCGGACCGTCTCCTGGGTCTTCCACGGCGCGCCGAGCGCGTTGTACATCCACGGCACGTGGATGCCGGGCTCGTTCGTGGGGTCGTAGCGCAGCGCGTCACCACCTGTGTACTGCCAGGACCCGTCGGCCTTGTGGAAGAACGCGTCCAGCCGCTCGATCGCCCGCTCGCGCCCGCCGACCGCCTCGGTCAGCCGAGCCACATCGTGCGGCACCATCCAGGTGTACGTCGCGCTGCTCCCTTGTGCGAAGCCGGTCTGTGTCGACGGGTCGAAGCCGGCGACCCAGCTCCCGTCGGCGTTGCGGGCCTGCTGGTAGCCGCCCTCGGGAGCGGCCTCGGGGTTGAAGGTGTGCTGCCACCAGCCGGCCCGGTCCATCAGCGGGTCCGTCTCGGCGGCGGGGGCACCGAGGCGGCGACCCCAGTCGGCGAGCGAGTAGTCGGCCACGGAGTCCTCGAGGGTCTCCGCGGCGCCGCCCCAGCAGTGGCAGGTGTCCTGGGGTGCGTAGCCCTTGTCGAGATAGTCGGCCAGGTTCGGTCGCTGCCCGATGCACTGTCCCGGGCAGCCGTAGCTGGAGAGCCCGTCGGGGTGGGGCACGCTCGCCTGGCGTACGAGCGACTCGTAGGCGCCGGTGGCGTCGAAGTTGCGCACCCCGAGGGAGTAGAAGCCGGCCAGCGTCGGTGCAGAGGGGTCGCCGGTCATCACGTGCGTCCAGCCGCTCAGGTGGACCCAGCGGTCCCAGACGCCGCCGTGCTGGCGGGAGTAGGCGTGCAGCGAGCGGGCGAAGTCGCCGGCCACGCGCGGCTCCAGGAGGGCGAACAGCTGGGTGTGGGCGCGATATTGGTCCCAGCCGGAGAAGTTGCCGTACTGAGCCTGCTGGCCGCGCTCGATCCGGTGGATCTCCTGGTCGCTGCCCCAGTAGGTGCCGGCCACGTCGGAGATGACGTTGGGCTGTAGGTAGGAGTGGTAGAGCCCGGTGTAGAACGCCGTCTGCTCCTCCGAGGTGCCGCCGGCGACCTCGATCGAGGAGAGCGCCCGGCGCCACTCGGACCGGGCATCCGAGGCGACGGATGAGACGGTGTCGCGCCGGCCGATCTCGGCGGAGAGGTTCTTCTCGGCCGCGGCCTGGCTGGTGTAGGAGATCCCGATCCGCATCCGCACGCTCTGGTCGCGGCGTGGGTCGAAGGCGACGTAGCCACCCGAGCCCTGCCCCTGGCGTGCGGCGCCGGTCTCGTAGCCCTCGCCGCCTCGCGCCTCGGTCGAGCCCGGCTGGAGCTCACCGTTGACCCAGGTGCCGTGCCCGCTGAAGGCGCGGTCGAACTGTGCGGTGAAGTAGAGCCGGTAGTAGGAGCGCTTGTTGCTCCCGCCGCCGTTGCCGCGCCGCCCGCAGAAGGCACCGGTGAGCACCGAGTCGCTGACCGTCCGCTTCGCCTCGTCGATCCGCGTCACCGCCGACTCGCTGCCGTTGAGCGAGTTGGAGGTGCGGAAGAGCAGGTTGGCCGGCTTGTCGGCCGGGAAGGTCAGCTCGCTGACCGCCGCTCGGGTCGTCGCCGCGGTGTCGACCTCGGCGCCGTTGGCCAGGCCCAGCCGGTAGTGTCCCGGCTCGGCCAGTTCGTCGTCGTGGCTGAATTCTGAGGCGTACGTCGCATCGGTGACGTCCGCGGTGGGGGAGCCGGTCATCGCGCCGGTGTGCGGGAAGATCGGCACGTCCCCGGCGGCCCCGGGGTGGCAGCCGGCGCCGTTGACGTGGGTCAGCGAGAAGCCGCGCAGCCGCGTCGTGTCGTAGGAGTAGCCGTTCGACGCGGCGGTGTTGGTCTGGTCGCCCGCCGTGGAGGTCGGGCTGAAGGAGAGCATCCCGAAGGGGCGTACGGCGCCGGGGTAGGTGTTGCCGCCGTTCGAGGAGCCGATCAGCGGGTCGACAAGGCCGACCGGGTCGAGTGCCGGAGGTGCTGCGCTGGCCATGCCGAGCGGGACGGTCGCACCGCCCAGCAGCGCGAGGGACAGGGCACAAGCCGCAAGGAGCCGCATGGCGAAGACCATCCCAGATCATGGTCTCGGCGGGGCGGAATCGGGGAAGGCCGAGGTGAACCTCAGGCGACGCTTTGCTGTTGGGTCTCTTGGCATCGATAACAAGGCTGAGTAGCATTCCCCGAAATCAGCGAGATCCCGGGGCGTGTTATCGATGCCAGATCCAAGCGACACACTGACCACCCAGCTGCGCACGCCTGCGATGGCCGACGTCGCCAGGCTCGCCGGTGTCTCGGCTCAGACGGTCTCCCGCGCGCTGCGCGACCACCCGCACGTGCAGCCCGCGACCCGGGCCAAGGTGCTCGACGCGGTCAGGCAGCTGGGCTACCGCCGCAACAACGCTGCCCGCGCGCTCTCCTCCGGTCGCAGCCACACGATCGGTGTCGTGATGCACCAGACGGCGGCCTACTCCTCGGGCTCCTTCAGCCTCGGTGTCGAGCGGGCCGCCCGCGAGGCGGGGTATGCGATCTCGACCGTCACCGCCGCGTCGGTCAGCCCCGAGGCGGTCGAGGCGGCGCTCGCCCAGGTGATCGATCAGGGTGTCGACGGGCTCGTCCTCACTCTTCCGATGATCGGCACCACCCCACGCATCGACGAGCTCACCCGCGACCTGCCGACGGTGGCGACCGACGGCTCGCGTACGCCGGATGCCGAGGTGGTCGCGATCGACCAGCGCCAGATCGGTGCCCTGGCCACCCAGCATCTGCTCGACCTCGGCCACGAGACCGTCTGGCACGTCGCCGGCCAAGCTGCCTGGCTCGAGTCGGTGCGGCGCGAGGAGGGCTGGCGAGCGACTCTCGTCGACGCCGGCCGGGAGCCGCCGCCGATCCTCACCGGTGACTGGTCGGCGGCCTCGGGCTATCAGGCCGGGCTGATCCTCGGCCGCATCCCTGAGGCCAGCGCTGTCTTCGTGGCCGGCGACGAGATGGCCTTCGGTCTGCTCCGTGCCCTGCACGAGCTGGGGCGCACGGTGCCCGACGACATCTCCGTCGTCGGTGTCGACGACATCCGGCTCGCGGCCTACGCCACCCCGCCCCTGACCACGGTCGCGCAGCCCTTCGACCAGGTCGGTGCGGCCGCCGTCAACCACCTGATCGGCCTGATCGACGGCGTCTCCGAGCCGCCGTCCATCGAGTCGCCGCCGGATCCGCGGCTGATCATCCGGTCCACCACGGCCCAACGGAGCAGGCAGCACCCCACCACCGAAGGAGACCCGAGATGACCAGACGACTACCGAGGCTCACCCTGGCCGCGCTCGCGGTCACCGCGCTGGCCGCGACGACGCTGACCTCGGCCCCGGCCTCGGCCGCGCCGGTGGCGGGCACGCCCACGGCCGCGGGCGACTACACGGTCACCGTCAACGTCGTCGGCCCGTGGGATCTCCCCGACGACACCCCGGCGAGCCTCTTCACTGATAAGGACGGCAGCTTCCACCTCAGCCAGGCGCACGCGCTCTACGGCGCCACTGCCGAGCGCGAGTGGGAGTTCTTCAAGGGGCGCACCATCGACGACGTGGTGCCCGACACCGAGCTCAACGAAGCGGTCGACCCCGACGACCCGAGCGATCGCAACGCCGACACCACCGCGCGCTGCAACAACAGCCCGACCGGCGTCGAGTCGACCTTTCCGCCGGCCGGATCGTCCTACTCCCAGGCCAACTACTGCGACGTGACCGGCCTGTGGGTCGACCCCGACACCGGCGACTGGTTCGGCCTGGTGCACAACGAGTTCACCCCGCAGCCCTTCGACGACGGGCTGCACTACGACGGTCTCGACTACGCGGTCTCCACCGACCAGGGCCACACCTGGACGATCAAGGACCACGTGATCACCTCGCCCTACAGCACCGAGCGCGGTGACGACGAGGCGTTCCCGGAGTCGACCTACCACTACGGCACGGGCGACCCGCGCCTGCTCGTCGACCACGCCTCGGGCTACTTCTACGTCTTCTACGGCTCGCGGATCGTCGACAAGGGCGGCAGCTGGAAGGCCTTCTACGGCCACGTCGCGCGCTCGCCGATCTCGGAGAAGATGGCGCGCGGCTCCTGGCAGAAGTGGTACGACGGCGCCTGGTCGCAGCCCGGCATCGGCGGTCGCGAGAGCACCATGGTCCCCGTCGACGACGAGCACCCCACCGGCTACACCGCGCCGGAGGACGAGTACGACCCCACCACTCCCGGCACCACGGCGGAGCAGGTCGCGGCGGGCGAGACGCCGCCGACCTCACCGCTGTTCGTGATGGACGTGACCTACGACGCCCATCTGGGTCTCTACATCGGCGAGCCGCAGAACCCCGACCAGAGCGGCAACGCTCCGCAGGAGATCTACGCGACCGACAACCTGGCCACGCAGAAGTGGTTCAAGCTCGGCGACACCGGCGACTACCGGACCGCGTCGTGGTATCGGTGGTTCGTCGACGACGCGACCGGCACCAGCTCCGCCATCGTGGGCAAGCGGCTGCGGATGTACTGCTCCTTCGCCTGCTCGACCACCGACGGGGTCACCTCCGACGACGAGTACGTCGACGTCACCATCGACGGGTCTGACCCGGCCGAGCCCGTGGAGTCGGGCGCCACGCTGCGGATCACCAGCGAGGCCGGGCTGACGCTGGCCGCCGGCAGGTCCGGTCGGGTCACCTCCGTCGGCGACCCCGCGGCCCCCGGCACCGCGTGGACCTTCACCCGCACCGACGACGGCTCCTACCTCGTCGGCAGCGCCGACTCCGGCCGCCTCCTCGGGGTCGGCTCGACGACCGACGCCCACCGCGCCTGGGGCGCTGAGCCGACCGTGACGAAGGCCGCGAAGGGCGGGCCGAGCGTGGGCCAGCAGTGGTGGGTCGTCGAGGAGACCTCGCCCGCTGACGGCTCCAAGACCGGTGCCGTACGCCTCGTCAACCGCTACAGCGGTCTGGTGCTGGCGCTGCCCGACGACGGGGTCGAGACCACCCCGCTGCGTGCCTGGACGGACACCTCGGGCAGCGAGGTCGGCGCGGGGCGTACGGCTGCCGACCAGACCGTCGGGCTCACGCCGGTGGGCTGAACCCCTCGACGGTGGTGTGGCCGGGTCGGGCCCGGCCACACCACCGGTCGCGGGTCGATCCTCAGGCGGTCCACTCGGGGTAGTCGGTGTAGCCGGCCGCGCCGCCACCGTAGAAGCTCGCCGGGTGCTGCTCGTTGAGCGGCAGCTCCTCCTGCAGGCGCCTGGGCAGGTCGGGGTTGGCGATGAACGTACGCCCGAAGGCGGCCGCGTCGATCAGGTCGGCCTCGAGGAGACGGGCTGCCTTCTCGGTGGTGTAGGCGCCGGCGCCCACGATCGGTCCGGGGTGCCCGGCACGAAGCTGCTTGCGGTAGTCGTCGCTCAGCTCCGGACCGCCGGCCCAGTCGGGCTCGGAGAGGTGCAGGAAGGCGATCTCGCGCTTGCCGATCTCGGCGGCCAGGTGGAGCCCCATCGCAGGCCCCTCGGGATCCTCGGTGCCGTTGAAGGAGCCGATCGGGGAGATGCGGATGCCGACGTGCTCGGCGTCCCACTCGGCGATGACCGCGTCGAGCACCTCGAGGGTGAGTCGCGCCCGGTTCTCCAGGGAGCCGCCGTAGGAGTCGGTGCGCTCGTTGCTGCTCGCGCTGGCGAACTGGTGGAGCAGGTAGCCGTGGGCGGCGTGGATCTCGACCATGTCGAAGCCGGCCTCGCGGGCGTTGCGGGTGGCGCGCCGGTAGTCGTCGATCACGTCCGCGATCTCGGCGGTCTCGAGGGCTCGGGGCGTGGGGCAGTTCACCCGGGTCGGGGAGCCGTCCTCGCCGCGTACGGTCGTGCGGTTGCGGTAGGGGAGCGCGGAGGCGCTGACCGGGAGGTCGCCGTCGTGGAAGGACCCGTGGGAGACCCGGCCGACGTGCCAGAGCTGGGCCGCGATGCGGCCGCCGGCCTCGTGGACGGCGTCGGTGACCTGGCGCCATCCCTCGACCTGCTCGGCCGAGTAGATGCCCGGAGTGTCCATGTAGCCCTTGCCCTGGGGCGAGATCTGGGTGCCCTCGGAGACGATCAGGCCCGCCGAGGAGCGCTGCCGGTAGTAGTCGGCCATCAACGCGTTGGGCACGTCGCCGGGCCGGCTGGCGCGCATCCGGGTCAGCGGCGCCATCAGGACGCGGTTGGGGAGGGTCGTCGAACCCAGGCTCAGCTGCGAGAAGAGTGAAGTCACGAGTGGCTAAACTGAGCGGGCGCTCATATTGTTCCCGGTCGGTCGGGATCGGTCAGTCGGGAGCGGTCGCGTCGGCGATGACCAGCGCGCCTGTCACGCCCGCGTCGTCGCCCAGCTCGCTCGGCACGACGTCGAGCGCGGCGGCGGTGTCGGGCTGGGTGAAGCGGTCGATGGAGTCCTTGATGCCGAGCACGAACGACTCCGAGTGGCGCATCGTGTCGCCCACCACGATCAGGGCCGGGTTGAGGTGGTTGCACAGGTCGGCCAGCACCCGGCCGACGGCACGGCCGGCGTCGTCGAGGATGCGGTTGACGCGGATGTCGCCCTCCTGGGCGAGCTCGAGCATCCGCTCGACGCTGAGGGTCTCCTCGTAGGCGGGCTGCAGCAGCTCGACCAGACGGGCCCCGCCGAAGGCCTTCTCCAGGCAGCCCCGGTTGCCGCACCGGCAGATCGGGCCGTTGTCCTCGAAACGTACGTGGCCGATCTCGCCGGCGATGCCGGTGACGCCCCGGTAGAGCTTGCCGGCCAGGATGAGCCCGGCGCCGATGCCGCTGGAGGCCTTGACGTAGATGACGTCGTCGACCTCGCGCGCCGCGCCCTGGGCGAACTCGGCGAGGGCACCGAGGTTGGCGTCGTTCTCCACGCGCACGGGCACACCGAGGCGCCGAGCGAGCTCGTCGCCGGGCGCGAGATCCATCCAGTTGGCCAGGATGGGGGAGACGACGATGCCGCCGTGGGGGTCGACCGGGCCGGGGATGCCCATACCGACGCCGAGGATGCGGTCGGTCTTCGGGTCGATGCCGGCCTCGGCGAGGCACTCACGCACCAGCGCGGCGGCCCGGTCGATGGTCTCGACCGCGGAGTTGTCGGCGTCCAGCCGGATCTCGCGGTCGGCGAGCCGGGCGCCGGCCAGGTCGGCGATCGCCACCCGGACGTGCCGGTGGCCGATGTCGACGCCGACGCGGGTGCCCGGCGACCCGTTGACGGTGAGCAGGGAGGGCGGGCGGCCGCCGCCGCGCGGCAGCGCGCCGGCGGTGGTCTCGACGATCTCGCCGGAGCCGAGCAGCTCCTGGACGATGCTCGAGACCGTGCTGCGGGAAAGACCGGTCTGCTGAGCGAGGTCGGCACGGCTGACCGGGGCCGAGCGTGCCAGGAGCTCGAGCACCTGGGAGCGGTTGGCCGTGCGCAGCCGCGACTCCGAGGTCGCGGACGGCGCTGAGGCGGGTGCGCGTCCGTCGTCGTGCTGAGGCATGACGGCGACTGTAGGGGATTATGTGTAATTGCGACAGATGTTGGGTCGAAACTGTGACTCTTTATGCGTTGACTTGACAGAAAGGAGCGGCGTACGTTGTCTCGGCACGCGGCCGCGAGTAACCCAGATCACATACCGACGTAGTGGCCGCGACGACCGGAGGAAAGACAGATGAACGCAACGCGTAAGGCCCTGGCGGCCGGCCTGGCAGCCCTGAGCCTGCTGGCGGTCTCCGCCTGTGGGAGCGACAGCGAGAGTGGCAGCACCGACGAGGTGGAGGTCTTCACCTGGTGGGCCGAGGGTAGTGAGAAGGCCGGGCTCGACGCTCTGGTCAAGGTGTTCGACGAGCAGAACCCCGACCTGAAGTTCGTCAACGGTGCCGTCGCCGGTGGCGCCGGCAGCGACGCGAAGAACGTGCTCCAGTCGCGCCTGCAGAACGGTGAGCCCCCCGCCACCTTCCAGGCGCACGCGGGCGCCGAGCTGACCGACTACATCGACGCCGGCCAGATCGAGGACCTCACCGACCTCTACAAGGAGAAGGGCTGGAACAAGCAGTTCCCCGAGGGCCTTCTCGACCGGCTCACGCAGGACGGCGGCATCTACTCCGTCCCCTCGAACATCCACCGCGCCAACATGCTCTGGGCCAACTCGGCGGTGCTGAAGAAGGCCGGCATCGAGCCGAACAAGACCTATGACTCCATCGACGCATGGATCGTCGACCTGAAGAAGATCAAGGCCAAGGGCATCATCCCGCTCTCGGTCGCGACCGACTGGACGCAGGTCAACCTGCTCGAGACCGTGCTCCTCGCCGATCTGGGCGCCGAGGCGTACAACGGACTCTGGGACGGCAAGACCGACTGGGCCGGCAGCGAGGTCAAGGACGCGCTCGCCGACTACAGCACCCTGATGTCGCTGACCAACACCGACCGCCAGGGCCTCGACTGGCCCGACGCGACCCAGCTGGTCATCGACGGCGAGGCTGCGTTCAACGTCATGGGCGACTGGGCCGAGGCGGCCTTCCAGGAGCAGAACAAGACCTTCAACAAGGACTACACCGCGGTGCCGGTGCCCGGCACCGACGGCGTCTTCGACTTCCTGGCCGACTCGTTCACCAAGCCGGTCGACGGCCCGAACCCGAAGGGCACCGAGGCCTGGCTCGACACCATCGCCAGCGACGAGGGCCAGGTCGCCTTCAACAAGGCGAAGGGCTCGATCCCGGCCAGCACCACCGCCGACACCTCCTCCTTCGGTGAATACCAGCAGACCGCGATCAAGTCGTGGGGCGAGGACGAGATCGTCTCCTCGCTCGCCCACGGCGCTGCGACCTCGGTCAACTGGCTGACCGACATCACCTCCGCGGTCGCGAAGTTCGGCAGCAACAAGGACGTCGCGGGACTCCAGGAAGGTCTCGCCGAGGCCGCTGAGGACAACAAGCCCGAGTGACCTGGGGCCACCGAGCCTGACGAGATCCATCGGTCCGAGGGACTGCGGCTTCCCCCATGAGTCGCAGCCCCTCGGCCGCCCTCAGAGGTTCTGCGAGTAGAGGGCAGAACCTCCAGTGAAAGGACGGACACATGTCCTCCACGGTGCCCAGCGCCGTCAAGCGCCCCGAGAAGCCCGGGCGGCGCAAGGGCCGCCTCGGCGGTCACGGGTGGGTCGCGCCCGTACTCCTGATCCTGCCGACGATCATCGTCATCGGTGTCTTCGTCTACGGCCTCATCGGATCCAACATCAACACCTCCCTGCAGGACCGCCACAACATCGGTCCGTCGCAGGGGTTCGCCGGCCTCGACAACTATCGGGACCTGTTCACCGACGACGACTTCATCTACTCCCTGCGCAACCTGCTGCTCTACACGGCGACGTTCCTCGTCGGCACCCTGTGCCTGGGGTTCCTGTGGGCCTGGCTGCTCGAGCGCAAGGCCCGCGGCGAGTCGCTGTTCCGCGCGATCTACCTCTTCCCGATGGCGGTCTCCTTCGTCGCTTCGGGTGTCGTGTGGCGCTGGCTGCTCAACAACGCCGAGGGCGACCGCGCCTCCGGCCTGAACCGGCTCTTCGGCTCGCTCCACCTCGACTTCCTGCAGAACCCGTGGTGGACCGACGAGCGGTGGGGCATCCTGGCGATCGCGGTGCCGGCGATCTGGCAGCTCAGCGGCTACGTGATGGCGCTGTTCCTGGCGGGCTTCCGCGGCATCCCCGAGGAGCTGCGCGAGGCCGCCAGGATGGACGGCGCCTCGGAGTGGCAGCTCTACCGCCACGTGATCTTCCCGCAGCTGAGCCCGGTCGCGCTCTCGGCGATCATCATCATCGGCCACATGTCGCTGAAGGTCTTCGACCTGATCATGGCGATCGCGGGTCAGACGAACTACACCACCCAGGTGCCCGCCACCCAGATGTGGGTCGAGTTCACCCGCGGTGACTACGCGAAGTCGGCCGCGATCGGCACGATCCTGCTGCTCATCGTGGCCATCCTGATCGTCCCCTACCTCGTCTCCACCTACCGTCAGGAGCGTCGCCGATGAGCACGGACGCGATCCCGGCAGCCGTCGCGGCCCGGATTCCCGGCGAGCGCTCGCGCGCCGTCACCCGCACGATCAAGTACATCCTGCTGATCGGGTTCGCCCTGGTCATCCTGCTGCCGGCGTACGTCTTGTTCGTGACCAGCTTCAAGGGGGTCGGTGACGCCACCCCCGCCAACGCCTGGAAGCTTCCGGAGGCGTGGGAGACGGCCGGCTGGTCGCGCGCCTGGGAGCAGCTCGGGCCCGCCCTGGGGCGTACGTTCGCCATGGTCATCCCCGCCTCGGTCCTCTCCTCGGTGCTCGGCTCGATGAACGGGTTCGTGCTCTCCAAGTGGCGCTTCCCCGGGGCTGACGTGGTCTTCACGCTGATCCTGTTCGGGATGTTCATCCCCTACCAGGCCGTGATGGTCCCGCTGGTGCAGCTGATGGGCAACCTCGGTGTGCCCTCGGGCGTGCCGAGCCTCATCGTGCTGCACGTCGTCTACGGCCTGCCGATCACGACCCTGATCTTCCGCAACTACTACGCGGGGGTGCCGGTCGAGCTCGTCGAGGCGGCCCGGGTCGACGGCGCCGGCATGCTCCGGACGTACGCCTCGATCATCCTGCCGATCTCGGCGCCGGCGTTCGTGGTGGTGCTGATGTGGCAGTTCACCTCGGCCTGGAACGACTACCTGTTCGCGCTGTTCTTCTCGACCTCGCGCAACGGACCGGTGACGATCGCGCTCAACTTCCTGGCGAGCGGTCAGATGCAGGACTACTCGGCCAGCATGGCGGGCGCCCTGATCGCGTCCGTACCGACCCTGATCATCTACATCCTGCTCGGCCGCTACTTCGTCGGCGGGCTGATGGCCGGGTCGGTCAAGGGATGATCGACCCAGATGCGGAGTGTCGCCGGCTGGCCGGGTTCGCCCGGCCGGCGGCGGCCTCACCGGCCGGGTTCTGGTGGCTGGACGAGTCCGGACGCCCCGATCCGGCCGAACCGGTGCACACCTGGATCACCGCCCGGATGACGCATGTGTTCGCGCTCGCGCACCTGCGCGGCGATCTCGAGGGCGACGAGGCGGCCTCGCTCGCGGCCCACGGCATCCGCGCCCTGCGGGGCGCCTTGCGCGACGACGAGCTCGGCGGCTGGTTCGCCTCGGTCTCGGGTGAGGGCGAGCCGGTCGGCACCCTCAAGGAGGCCTACGCCCACGCGTTCGTCGTGCTCGCCGCGACCAGCGGTGTCGCGGCCGGTGTGCCCGGATCCGGCGAGCTCCTCGAGGAGGCGCTCGAGGTCGTGCTCGAGCACTTCCTCGACGACTCCGGCCGCGTGGTCGACAGCCTCGAGCGCGATCTCCGCTCGGGGGAGGCCTACCGGGGCGCCAACTCGAGCATGCACACGGTCGAGGCGTTCCTGGCCGCCGGTGACGTCACCGGCGACACGGTCTGGCACCAGCGTGCGCTCGCGATCGCCGAGCACCTGATCCACGGCGTCGCGCGCTCGCACGGCTACGACCTTCCCGAGCACTTCGACACGGAGTGGTCGCCCCTGCTCGACTACAACGCCGATCGCCCCGGCGACCCCTTCCGCCCCTACGGCTGTACGCCGGGGCACCTGCTGGAGTGGTCGCGGCTGCTGCTGCACCTCGACGCTTCGGTGAGCGAGCCACCCGCATGGCTCGTCGAGGACGCTCGAGCGCTCTTCGAGCGTGCCGTCGCCGTCGGCTGGTCCGCCGACGGTCAGGACGGCTTCGTCTACACCACCGACTGGTCCGGCGCTCCCGTCACCCGGCTCCGGCTGCACTGGGTCGTGGCCGAGGCGCTGGCTGCCGCCGGGGCCCTGCACACCCGCACCGGCGAAGCGGTCTACGACCAGTGGCGGCAGCGCTTCGAGGCGTACGCCGAGACCCATCTGCTCGATCGTGACCTCGGCAGCTGGCACCACGAGCTCGACGAGCAGAACGGTCCCTCGCACGTGATCTGGCACGGCAAGCCCGACGTCTACCACGCCTACCAGGCGCTGCTGCTCGCCCGGATGCCGTTGGCGCCGGTGCTGTCGGTCCAGCTGCGATAGGCCGCGCTCAGGCTGCCTGGAAGGAGCGCCGGGAGAGCCCGAGCCCGTAGCCGTCGAGCGTCGTGGTGACCGGTGCCGTCGGGTCGGTGGCCGCACCCAGGGTGACGAAGAGCGGCGTGAAGTGCTCGACGGTCGGATGGGCGTACGGCATGCCGGGAGCGGCGCTGCGGAAGCGGGCGAGCTCGGCGACGTCGCCTCGGTCCAGGGCCTCGGCGGCCCAGGCGTCGAAGTCGGACGACCACCCGGCGGGCTTGTTCTCGGTCATCGACTCGCGGGTGAGGTAGGGCAGGCCGTGGGTCATGTGGCCCGAACCGATCACGAGCACGCCCTGCTCGCGCAGCGGTCGCAGACGTTCACCGAGGGCGAGCAGCTTGTCGGGGTCCTCGGTCGGGAGGGAGAGCTGCACCACGGGGATGTCGGCGGCGGGGTACATGATCTTCAACGGCACCCAGGCGCCGTGGTCGAGACCGCGGCGCGCGTGCTGGTGGGCCGACTCGGTGTCGGGCATCAGTGCCGCGGTGGCGCGGGCGAGGTCGCCGGCGTCGGGGGTGTCGTAGCGCAGGGTGTGGTAGATCGGGTCGAAGCCGCCGAAGTCGTAGACCAGCTCGTCGGGGCGGGTGGCGCTGATCGAGAGCGGCGCCGACTCCCAGTGGGCCGAGACGACAAGGATCGCCTTCGGCTTGGGCAGCGCTCGGGCCCAGGCGTGCAGCGGCTCGAGCCATTCCGGGCTCTGCAGCGGCAGCGGGCCGCCCCCGTGGGACAGATAGAGGCTCGGCAGGGCTCCGTCCTCCGGGGTCCAGAGACGATGCGGGTCGTCGGTCTCGCGTGCTTGCACAGCACGCAGGTGCTCGGCGAACGGATGGGTCCGGGGGAGGCGGGCGTCCGCGGTGGCGGTCGTGGTCTGGGGCGCGCTGAGCATGGCGACTCCTGATGCAATGGTTGTTGCTTGAAGTAACTGTACGTACCCATTGTTTGTTCCGGCCAACCATCTACGGCAAACTTCCTGAGATGGAGGGGAACTGGTTGTCGCCGCCGGAGCGCGCAGCATGGCTTCGCCTCATTGGCGTGCTCGAGCTGCTCCCGGGCGCCCTGGACTCCCAGCTACGCAGGGATGCCGGGCTGACCCACTTCGACTATGCAGTGCTTGCTCGGCTCTCCGACGCATCCGAGCAGACCCTGCGGATGACTGAGCTGGCGGCCTCCACCAACTCGACGTTGCCGCGGCTCTCCAACGTCGTCAAGCGCCTCGTCGGCCGTGACCTCGTCGAGCGTCTCGCCTGCCTGGAGGATCGTCGGGCGTCCAACGTACGTCTCACCGAGGCCGGCCGCGCGAAGATGACCGCCTCCGCTCCGGGTCATGTCGATGCCGTGCGTGAGTATGTCTTCGACGTGCTCAGCCCTGAGCAGGTGGATCAGCTGGCGGCGATCGCCGACCGCCTGCTCGCCCGCCTTGACCCGGCCGGTGCGATGCGCCCGCCCGACTCGAAGCCCGGTTAAAGATCGGCGGTTGGGATGGCGCTCGGCCGCCGCATCGGGTTAGGTTACCCTAACTTTAGGTTGGTGGCTCGGCGCCGACCGTGACCGAGCGCATATCCCAAAGGACAACCGTGAACCGTCGCCTTCGCATGGGCACGATCGCAGCCGCCGTGGCCGCCGCCACCATGACCCTCGCCGCGTGCGGGACCTCCAGCACCGACTCCGACGACGGGCGAGGCCCCGACGGGAGCTTCGTCCACGAGGACGCCCGGGGAAAGACGGTCGAGATCGACGGGACCCCGAAGACAGTGGTTGCCCAGGCCAGCGCGGCCGCGGCCTTGTGGGACAACGGCTTCAAGGTCGATGGTGTCTATGGCGACCTGCCCGAGACGCCGAACTATCTGATCGGCAACCTCGACGTCGCCGAGACCAAGGTCGTGGGGAAGGTCTGGGGCGACTTCAATCTCGAGGAGTACGCGGCGATGAACCCCGACCTCCTGGTCGACATGACCGCGGACAAGAAGACTCTCTGGTATGCAGCCGAGGTCGAGGACCAGGTCGAGAAGCTCGCGCCCACCATCGGGATGCCGCTGACCGGCCTCTCGGTGATCGAGCAGATCGAGGCGTTCCAGGAGCTGGCGAAGAAGCTGGGTGCCACGCCCGATGTCGCCGACGCGAAGGCGGACTTCGAGGACGCCGTCGGGCGGATCAAGGCGGTTGTGAGGAAGAACCCCGACCTCACCGTGCTCGCTATGTCGACCTATGGCGGTCAGGCCCACTTCGCCAACGCCCCGGAGCACCCTGACCTGGCCTATCTCGCCGAGCTCGGTGTGAAGTTCCCGACGGTGAAGCCCGACGAGCAGGGGATCTTCGAGCCGGTCAGTCTCGAGAACATCGGCAAGTACCGGGCCGACGTCCTCCTGGTCGACGCTCGTGACCCGAGCGGCCTCAAGGATCTCGAGACGAAGGACATCTTCAAGCGTCTGCCCGCCGTCGCCGAAGGCCAGCAGGATCTCTGGTATCCGGCCGCGCCCTACAGCTACGAGGCCTACGCGAAGATCTTCAGTGGGTACGCCGACCAGCTCGAGTCCGCTCGGGTTCTCCAGCGGAGCTGACGGAGTACGACATGCGTCTCAGTGACCTCGCCACGGGCGAGGCCGTCGCAGTGCGCTCGGACCACACCCGGGTGCAGGTTCCCCGAGGAACCGCTCCGGTGGGTCTCCGGCTCGCGGCAGCCGCCGTGGACCTCGCGCTCGTGGCCCTGCCTCTGACCGTCGGCGCCCTGATCGTCCACTCGCTCCGCGACGCGAACGGCGGGGGCGTCGTGGACCGGGTCGTCTTCGGTGGCTTTGCGATCGCCGTCGCGACGGCAGTCCACGTGTGGAACCACGGTTTCGGCCAGGGCCGTCGCGGGGCGTCGACCGGGAAGGCCTGGCTCGGCCTGATCGCCCGCGGGCCGGACGGCCGCCCGCTCGGCGTACGCAACAGCCTCCTGGTCGCCACGCCACGTCAGGTGGTGCGACGGATCACCGCCGTGGACGAGGGCTTCACCGAGGTCGTGGTCGACCTCACGCCGGCCCGGCTCCGGCTACGTCGAGCCGTCGGCGTCCTCGCCCTGCTGATCGTCCTCGCGGTCCTGCTGCTCGCGAGCGTCGCCGTGGGATCGCGACCGCTGGCCTTCGGTGAGATCTGGCACGGCCTCCTCCCGCCTTATGACGCGAACCCCACCGAGGCCGACCTGATCGTCCGCGACCTGCGTATGCCCCGGACGCTGCTCGGGCTCGTCACCGGGATCGCGCTCGGCCTCGCCGGCGGACTGATCCAGGGACACACCCGCAACCCGCTCGCCGACCCGGGCATCCTCGGCGTCAGCGCGGGCGCCGCCTGCGCGGTGGTCGTGGCGATCATGTTCCTCGACGTGACGTCCGCGGGCGGCTACATCTGGTTCGCGCTCGCCGGGGCCCTGATCGCCAGCTCTGTCGTCTTCGGTCTCTCGACCATCGGAGGTGGCAACCCGTCGCCGGTCTCCCTCGTCCTCGGCGGGGCCGCCGTCGCCGCATTCCTGTCCGCCATCACCTCGGCGGTGGTGCTCCTGGATCAGGCGACCCTTGACGCCTACCGGTTCTGGGTCGTCGGATCTGTCTCCGGCCGTGGGATCGAGGTCCTGACTCCTCTGCTGCCCTTCTTCGCGGTCGGCATCGTGCTGGCCGTCGCCAACGGCCCTGGACTCAACGTCTTGAGTCTGGGGGAGGAGGTCGCTCGCTCGCTCGGCACGAACATCGCCCTGAACCGGATCCTCGGGATCACGGCGATCACACTGCTCGCCGGTGCTGCCACCGCGGCCTGTGGGCCGATCGCCTTCATCGGGCTCGCGGTTCCCCACGTCGCGCGGGCGTTCACGGGGCCGGATTATCGCTGGCTGCTGCCGTGCTCCGCCCTGATCGGCGCCGTCATGCTCATCACCTGCGACATCATCGGCCGGGTCGCCGCCCGTCCTGGGGAGCTGCAGGTCGGCATCGTGCTCGCTCTCGTGGGGGCGCCGTTCTTCATCGCTCTCGTACGCCGCCGGAAGCTGGTGACCCTGTGACGACGCTCGTTCCCGGACGCCCGCGCGTCGGGTGGGGACTGCTGACCATGGTCTGGCGGCCGCGCCTGGTCACCGTCGGAGTCGGTCTGCTCGTGCTGGTCTTCCTGCTGGTGTGCCTCAACGTCGGCCAGGGCGATTACCCGATCAGCGTCCCCGAGGTCGCCAAGGTGATTCTCGGTGGTGGGACGGACGCTGAGCACTTCATCGTCTGGGAGCTGCGGCTCCCGCGTTCGGTGGTGGGCCTGGTCGTCGGTGCCGGCTTCGGCATGTCGGGCGCGATCTGGCAGTCGATCACCCGCAACCCGCTGGCGAGCCCGGACCTGCTCGGCATCACCGCCGGGGCCGGTGCGGGTGCGGTCGCCGTGATCATCCTGGGCGGGACCGCCTTCGTGGGTGGCGCGGTGGGAGTGCCCGTAGCCGCGATGGTGGGCGGCCTGCTGACCGGGGCGATGATCTACCTGCTCGCCTGGCGCCGGGGCATCGAAGGCTTCCGGCTGGTCCTGATCGGCGTCGCCGTCAACGGGATCCTGCTCGCGCTGACCAACTGGATGCTCGTCGTCGGCGAGATCTGGGACGCGCAGGAGGCGACGGTCTGGCTCAACGGGTCGCTCAACGGCCGCGACTGGGGCGACGCACTCCCCGCCGCCATCGCGCTCGGGATCATCGGCGCGGTCGCTCTCGTCTCCACCTTCCAGCTCTCCGCGCTCAAGCTGGGCGATGACACCGCTCGGGCGCTCGGCGTGCGGGTGCAGCTCAGCCAGGCGGTTCTGCTGGTCGCCTCGGTCCTGCTCGCCGCGATGTGTGTCACCGCCGCCGGCCCCATCGGGTTCGTCGCCTTCGTCGCGCCGCAGGTCACGCTGCGGATCGCCCGGACCCCAGGGCCGCCGCTGCTCGCCTCGGCGCTGACGGGCGCCGCCCTCGTCGTCGGCAGCGACTACGTCGCGCGTGTGCTCCTGCCCGTCGAGCTCCCCGTCGGCATCGTCACCACCGCCGTCGGTGGCCCTTTCCTGATGTACCTGATCGTCCGCACCAACCGGAGGCTGTCCCGATGAGCAACCATCAGATCACCGCCGAGGAGCTGGTGCTCGCCTACGGTGACCGGGTCGTCGCCGAGGGCCTGACCACCGAGATCCCGTCCGGCAAGGTCACCACGATCATCGGTCCCAACGGCTGCGGCAAGTCCACGTTCCTGCGGGCGGTCACGCGTCTGCTGAAGCCCAGGTCGGGACAGGTTCTGCTCGACGGCCGGTCGATCAGCTCGATGCGTACGCGTGAGGTGGCGAAGGTGCTCGGTCTGCTGCCGCAGTCGCCCACCGCGCCGGAGGGCCTCACCGTCGCCGACCTGGTCGCGAAGGGGCGTCACCCGCATCAGTCGTGGCTGCGCCAGTGGTCCAGCGACGACGAGGCCGAGGTCGACGCGGCTCTGCGGCTGACAGGCATGCACGAGCTCGCCTCCCGGCCCGTGGACGAGCTCTCGGGCGGTCAGCGGCAGCGTGCCTGGATCTCCATGGCGCTGGCGCAGGAGACGGACATCCTGCTGCTCGACGAGCCGACCACGTACCTCGACCTGGCTCATCAGGTGGAGGTGCTCGACCTCGTCGACAAGTTGCATGTCGACCTCGAGCGCACAGTCGTGATGGTGCTCCACGACCTCAACCTCGCGGTGCGCTACAGCGATCACCTGATCGTCATGCGCGAGGGGAGAATCGTCGCCGCCGGTCCGCCCGACGAGTTGATCACCGCAGAGCTCCTCCGTGACGTCTTCGGGCTCGACAGCCACGTGCTGGTCGATCCGGTCTCCGGCCGTCCCATGATCGTCCCGATCGGCGTTCGGCGCGCCGCACCCACCGTTCAGTACTGAACGCACTCCGCACCCAGCGGACCATCCCCAGGAAAGGAAACGACGTGCGCAAGCACCTGACAGGCGTGATCGCCACGGCCACTGCCGCCATCGTCCTCGCCGCCTGTGGCGGCACCTCCACCGGAGAGGACTCCGACGTAGAGACACGCGAGGTCAAGCACGCCAAGGGAGTGGCCGAGGTTCCTGTCGACCCGAAGCGGGTCGTCGTGCTGGACACCGGTGAGCTGGACGACGCGCTCGCGCTCGGCGTGAAGCCGGTCGGCGCCGTGCGTGTCGATGTGGCCACCGACTTCCTCAGCTACCTCGGGGACCAGACCGAGGGGATCAAGGAGGTCGGTACGATCTCCGAGCCGAACCTCGAGAAGATCGCCGCCCTCGACCCGGACCTCATCCTGTCCAGCACCGTGCGCCACGAGGCGATCTACGATCAGCTCAGCGAGATCGCCCCGACCGTCCTCGCCCCCGACGTCGGCGACACCTGGAAGGACAACTTCCTGTTGTACGCCGATGCGCTCAACAAGACCGACGAGGCGAAGAAGATGCTCTCCGAGTTCGAGGGCGACGCCGCCGAGGTCGGCAAGTCCGTCGGAGAGGGCAAGACGCTCTCGATCGTGCGGTTCCTCCCGGGCCAGATCCGGCTCTACTCCGACAAGTCCTTCACCGGCGTGATCCTCGACGACATGGGCATGACCGTCCCTGAGAAGGCGGTGGGGGAGGACACCTTCCTGGAGCTCTCGCCGGAGCAGGTCACCACGGCCCAGGCCGACCACCTCTACGTGAGCACCTACGGTCCGGAGAACGACACCGACAAGGCCAAGGTGCTCGGCGGGCCGCTGTGGAAGCGGATCCCCGCGGTCGAGGCCGGCCAGGTCGACGAGATCAACGACGACCTCCTCACCGGCATCGGCATCCAGGCCGCCCAGCAGATCCTCGCCCAGTTCGAGAAGGAGCTTGGCTGAGACTGGTGAGCGTGAAGGTCGTGCCCGATCCCGCCGTCCGCGCGATCCGGCACGACCTTCGCTGTTTTCGGCGGGTACACCTCAGCCGGAGGCCGCCGCGCGGCTGTGCTCGAGGGCGCGCTCGCGCAGCGCGGTGCCGGTGACGATGCTGATGCTGAACCGGTCCCACGTCGCGAGCACTCGCACCAGGTCGGCGTGCCACTCGTCGTCCATCGCGCGCTGCGCGGCGGCGAGCTAGACGTCGGCGAAGGCCAGGAGCGTGTCCACCCGACGGCTGACCCCAGGCCCGTCGGTCAGCGGGCGGCGACCTCGACCCCGTAGCGCTCGACGCAGAAGGCCGCGAGCCGCTCGGCCAGGCCCGCGAGTGCAGCGGCGGCGTGGTGGTGGGGGTCCCATGCGGCGTACAGCCTGATCCGGACCGGGCCCGACGGAGCCTCGATGTGCAGGGGCACCAGGCCGAAGCGCGGGTCGTCGGAGACCACCGCGATCCCGCGGCCCGACGCCGCGAGCGCCTGCGCGACCTGGGCGTTGGAGACCTCGAGCACGTCGCCGTAGCCCACGTCGGCCTCCTCCGCCGCCGTGTCCAGGAGCGGGCGCGGCCGCAGGTCGTCGGTGAGCAGCACCAGCGGACGCGTGACGAGGTCGCGTACGTCGGCCGACCCACGATCCGCCCAGGGGTCGTCGGCGCGCACGTAGGCCCAGACCGGCAGCACGGCGAGGGCTCGGGAGGCCAGGGCCCGGCCAGGCGGCCTGGTGACGATGGCCAGGTCGGCGCCGGCCCGCACGGCGGCGACCGCACCGCGCGGGTCGAGCTCGCGCACCTTGGCGACCGGGTCGTCGGCCCGCAGCGTCGCCAGGAACGGTGCGAGCACGTCGGTGAGCGTGGTGGTGGGCACGGCCAGGTGCAGCTCCTCGAGCCGGCCGGCCCCGAGCACGCCGACGGCGCGTTCGAGGTCGTCGGCGTGACTGAGCAGGTCGCGGGCGCGGGGGAGGAACGCCTCGGCCGCGCGGGTGAGCCGCAAGCGCCGCCCCTCCCGGGCGAAGAGCGGCACTCCCAGGCTCGCCTCCAGCTGGCGCAGCTGACGCGAGAGCACCGGCTGGGTCACGTGCAGCAGGTCGGCGGCCCGGGTCGCCGAGCCCGCGTCGGCGGTGGCGACGAAGTAGCGCAACAGCCGCAGATCCATGCTCACAGAGCATGAGTCTAGGAGAAAATAGGTCTTGGACGACAAGTGCTGTCGACGCTCACGATGAAGCCATGACTGCCAGCCTCGAACAGACCCGACTCCTGCGTACGCCGCTTCCCGGCCCCCGCTCGCAGGAGCTCATGCGTCGCAAGACCGCGGCCGTGAGCCAGGGCGTCGCCGCCACCATGCCCGTCTTCGCCGTCCGCGCCGCCGGTGGCATCGTCGAGGACGTCGACGGCAACCGCTTCATCGACCTCGGCTCGGGGATCGCGGTGACCACCGTCGGGTCCAGCGCCGGCCGGGTCGTCGACGCGGTCACCGACCAGGTCGCGGCCTTCACCCACACCTGCTTCATGGTGACCCCCTACGAGGGCTACGTCGCGGTCGCCGAGCAGCTCGCCCGGCTCACCCCCGGTGACCACGAGAAGCGCACCGCCCTGTTCAACTCCGGCTCCGAGGCGGTCGAGAACGCCGTCAAGATCGCCCGCTCGTCCACCGGCAAGGACGCCGTCGTGGTCTTCGACCACGCCTACCACGGGCGCACCAACCTGACCATGGCGATGACGGCGAAGAACATGCCCTACAAGCACGGCTTCGGACCGTTCGCGGGCGAGGTCTACCGGGCGCCGATGTCCTACCCCTTCCGCGACGCCGCCGAGGTCGACGGCAAGCTGGCCGCGGCCCGGGCGATCGGCCAGATCGAGACCCAGGTCGGAGCCGACAACCTCGCCGCGATCGTGATCGAGCCGGTGCAGGGCGAGGGCGGGTTCATCGTGCCGGCGCCCGGGTTCCTCGCCGCGCTGGCGGAGTGGTGCCGCGCCAACGACGTGCTCTTCGTCGCCGACGAGGTGCAGTCGGGCTTCGGCCGCACCGGCACCTGGTTCGCCGTCGAGCACGACGACGTCGTGCCCGACATCGTGGTCAGCGCGAAGGGCATCGCCGGCGGCCTGCCGCTCGCCGCGGTCACCGGTCGCGCAGAGGTGATGGACGCCGTGCATCCCGGCGGGCTGGGCGGCACCTACGGCGGCAACCCGCTCGCCTGCGCCGCCGCGCTGGCGGTGATCGAGATCCTCGAGACCGAGGGCCTGCTCGCCCGGGCACGCGAGATCGAGGCTCGCCTGCTGGGCCGTCTCGGAGACCTGCGGCAGCGTGACTCGCGCATCGGCGACGTACGCGGCCGGGGCGCGATGATCGCCGCCGAGTTCGTCGACCCGGCGACCGGCAACCCCGACGGTGCGCTCGCCAAGGCCGTCGCGGCCCATGCCCACAGCCAGGGAGTCATCGCCCTGACCTGCGGCACCTGGGGCAACGTCATCCGGTTCCTGCCTCCGCTGAGCATCTCCGACGAGCTGCTCGACGAGGCCCTCGACATCGTCGCGGCCGGGCTGGAGCAGGTGTCATGACCGGGTCCGTCGTGACCGGGCAGACCTTCGCCGTCGAGAACCCCGCGACCCGCGAGGTCGTCGCCGAGGTCGCCGACGGCACCGCGCAGCACGCGATCGCCGCGGTCGACGCAGCCGCGGGGGCGCTCGCGCAGTGGTCGGCCCTGCCGCCACGGGCGCGCGCCGACCTGCTCGTGCGGGTGCGCGACCTGATGCTCCGCGACGCCGACGAGCTCGCCGGCCTGATCGCGCGCGAGAACGGCAAGTCGCTCGCCGATGCGCGTGGCGAGGTCACCTACGCGGCGGAGTTCTTCCGCTGGTATGCCGAGGAGGCCGTGCGGCCCCACGGCGACTTCGGACCGTCACCGGCAGGCGGCACCCGCACCATCGTCACCCACAGGCCGGTGGGCGTGGCCGCGCTCGTCACGCCGTGGAACTTCCCGGCCGCGATGGCCACCCGCAAGATCGCTCCGGCCCTCGCCGCGGGGTGCACGGTCGTGCTCAAGCCGGCCGCGGAGACGCCCCTGACTGCGCTCGCGCTGGCCCGGCTGATCAGCGAGGCGGGCGTCCCCGACGGTGTGGTCAACGTGGTGACCGGCCTGGACGCGCCCGGCATCGTCGGCGCCTGGCTCGCCGACGACCGGGTGCGCAAGATCTCTTTCACCGGCTCCACCGGCGTCGGCCGGGTGCTGCTGCGGCAGGCCGCCGACCGGATCGTCAACACCTCGATGGAGCTCGGTGGCAACGCGCCGTTCGTGGTGACCTCGTCGGCCGACGTTGCCGCGGCGGTGGAGGGCGCGATGGTGGCGAAGTTTCGCAACGGGGGACAGGCCTGCACCGCGGCCAACCGGTTCTACGTCCACGCCGACGTGGCGGCGGAGTTCACCGCCCGCCTCGGTGCCGCGGTGGAGGCGCTCCGGGTCGGTCCGGCCGAGACGGGCAGCGACATCGGCCCGCTCATCTCCGCGAAGGCCCACGCCACGGTGTCCGGCCTCGTCGAGGACGCGGTGGCGGCGGGAGCCGAGATCGCCCACCGTGCCGAGGCTCCCGCCTCGGAGGGCTACTTCTACCCGCCGACCGTCCTCACCGGGGTCGCTCCCGGGTCGCCGTTGCTCCGCGAGGAGATCTTCGGCCCGGTGGCTCCGATCGTGGTCTGGGAGCACACCGACGAGCTCGTGGGCTCGGTCAACGACACCGAGCTCGGGCTGGCGGCGTACGTCTTCGGGGAGCTGGGGGAGGCGCTGCGGCTGGCCGAGCGGATCGATGCCGGCATGGTCGGGATCAACCGTGGTCTGGTCTCGGACCCGTCCGCGCCGTTCGGTGGCGTGAAGCAGAGCGGCATCGGGCGCGAGGGTGCGCGCGCAGGACTCGAGGAGTATCTCGAGACGCAGTATCTGAGCCTCGCCTGGTAGCCCTGCGGTGATTGGCGTGGCATGGGTCACGTCCAGCATGATGTGACCCATGCCACCCGTGCACCCCACGAGTGGTTCCTCAGGGTCGCCCTCACCCGGGCGGTCCCGGCAAACCTTCCGGACCCCACCACCAGCAAGGTCCGGCAGATGAAGGAGTCACCCATGCCTGTTGTCATGCCCCTGGAGGTCGTCCGATGACCGCCGTCTTCGAGCCCGGAACTGCCTTCGAGGCCTATGACCTGGCCGACCGTTACCGCGTCGGCGCCGGACCGGTCCTGCTCACCGGGATCCAGGCGATCGCGCGGATGCTCGTCGAGCAGCGCGAGCTGGATCGCCGCCGAGGCTTGCGCACCGGCACGTTCATCTCCGGCTACCCGGGCAGCCCGCTGGGCGGCCTCGACCAGCTCCTGCTGGGGCTCCCGAAGGAGATGGCCGACAACGACATCACCGTCGTCCCCGGCCTCAACGAGGAGCTCGCGGCCACCGCGGTCTGGGGCAGCCAGTCCTCGGTCACCCTCGACACCGAGCGCTTCGACGGCGTCACCGGCGTCTGGTACGGCAAGGGCCCCGGCGTCGACCGCGCGCTCGACGCGATGCGCCACGCCAACATGTACGGAGCCCACCCCAAGGGCGGCATGCTGATGCTGGTCGGCGACGACCCGGCCGCGAAGTCGTCCACCGTGCCCGCGGTCAGCGAGCGCACCCTGTCCTCGCTCGGCATCCCCGTGCTGTTCCCGCGCAACGCCTCCGAGATCGTCGAGTACGGGATGGAGGGCATCGCCCTCTCCCGTGCCACCGGCTGCGTGGTCGCGCTCAAGATCGTCGCCGACGTCGCCGACGGCGCCTGGGTGGTCAACCCGGAGATCGGTGTGCTCGACCCGGTCGCGCCGCAGATCGAGTGGGACGGCGTGCCCTACACCTACGAGCCGACGAAGATCGAGCTCTTCCCCGACCGCATCGTCGGTGCCGAGGCGAAGCTCTACGGCCCCCGGATGGCCTCGGTGAAGTCCTACGCGGCGGAGAACAAGCTCAACCGCATCGAGGTCAAGGCGCCCAACGCCAAGGTCGGCATCGTCGCCTCGGGCTCGTGCTACGACTCGATGCGCCAGGGCCTCAAGGATCTCGGCCTCGACCACGACGACCTGATGGCAGCCGGCATCCGGGTGCTGCGGCTCGGGATGATGTGGCCGGTCGAGCCGACCATCGTCGAGACCTTCGCCGAGGGCCTCGAGGAGATCGTGGTGGTGGAAGACAAGACCTCCTTCATCGAGCAGGGCGTCCGGGAGATCCTCTACGGCCGCCCCGACGCTCCGATGATCCTGGGCAAGAAGGACCGCGCCGGCGTGCCGCTGGTGCCGCTCGACGGTGAGCTGACCGCCGGCCGGCTGCTCGCGCCGCTGCGCCGTGCGCTGAAGGGCCGCGTCGAGCTGAAGTCCGCCGGCCCGTCGCGGATCGACCTCCCGCTGCTCTCGACCTCGCGCACGCCCTACTTCTGCAGCGGCTGCCCCCATAACCGCTCGACCGCGCTCCCGGAGGGGAGCCTGGGTGGTGGCGGTATCGGCTGCCACACCCTGGTCACGGCCTCCCAGCGCGACGACAGCGCCGTCGTCGGCATCACCCAGATGGGTGGTGAGGGTTCGCAGTGGATCGGGCAGGCGCCCTACAGCCATGCCGAGCACATGTTCCAGAACGTCGGCGACGGCACCTTCTTCCACTCCGCCCAGCTGGCCATCCAGGCCTGTGTCGCCTCCGGCGTCAACATCACCTACAAGCTGCTGCACAACGACGTCGTCGCGATGACCGGTGCGCAGAAGCGCCAGGGTGAGGTGCAGATGGCGCAGCTGACCCACAAGCTGATGAACGAGGGCGTCAAGGCGATCATCGTGGTCGCCGACGAGCCGAAGCGCTACCGTCGCAGCCACTTCGCCGCCGGCGTACGTCTCTGGCACCGCGATCGCCTCGACGAGGCCCAACGCGAGCTGCGCGAGATCCCCGGCGTCACCGTGCTCATCTACGACCAGCACTGCGCTGCCGACGCCCGTCGCCAGCGCAAGCGGGGCACGATCGAGGCCCGCAACACCCGCATCGTGATCAACGAGGCCGTCTGCGAGGGCTGCGGCGACTGCGGCGTGAAGTCCAACTGCCTCTCCGTGCAGCCGGTCGAGACCGAGCTGGGCCGCAAGACCCGCATCGACCAGACCTCGTGCAACACCGACTACACCTGTGTCGAGGGCGAGTGCCCCTCGTTCATGGCCGTGGAGACCGACCCGACGGTGAAGACCGCCAAGAAGGAGACCCCGGCCCCGCCCGAGGTGGCCGACCCCGGCTACGCCGAGCTCGACCGCACCTTCGGTGTCTTCATGGCCGGCATCGGCGGCACCGGCATCGTCACCGTCAACCAGGTGCTCGCCACTGCGGCGCTGCGTGCCGGGTTCGGCGTGGAGTCGCTCGACCAGGTCGGGATGAGCCAGAAGGCCGGCCCGGTGACCGCTCACCTGCGGTTCGGTCCGGGCGCGATCGAGCCGTCCAACCGGGTCACCCCGGGCTCGGCCGACGCCCTGCTCGGCTTCGACCTGCTCACCCTGGCCGAGGGCAAGAACCTCGCCTACGGCGACCCGTCGCACACCCGCGCGGTGGTCTCCACCAGCAAGACGCCGACCGGCCCGATGGTCTACGACAAGGATGTCGCCTACCCGGCCGACGACGAGCTGCTCGCCCGCGTCAACGGATCCTCGGCCTCGCTGCGTGCCTTCGACGCCCTCTCCGCGGCCGAGACCCTCTTCGGCAACACGGCGGCGGCCAACTTCCTGCTGGTCGGCGCCGCCTACCAGGCCGGGGCGCTCCCGATCCCCGCCGAGGCGGTCGAGGAGGCCATCGGCATCAACGGTGTCGCGGTCAAGGCAAACGTCGCCGCGTTCCGCTGGGGCCGTGCCTCGGTCGCAGCGCCGGAGGAGTTCGCCAAGGTCACCGGCACGGCCACCGCGCCGGTCGAGGAGATCGCAGTTCCGGCCCTCGACCAGGCCCGGTTCGACGGCGAGGTGCGTCGCCTCGCCGAGGTGCGCGCCCCGAAGCTCGTCGGCTTCCAGAACCAGCGCACCGCGCGCACCTACGTCGAGCTCGTCGACCGGATCTGGAGCGCCGAGCGTGCCGTCACCGACGAGACCCGCTTCTCCGAGGCCGTCGCCCGCTACCTGTTCAAGCTCACCGCCTACAAGGACGAGTACGAGGTCGCCCGGCTGCTCACCGCGCCGGCAGCGCTCGACGGTGTCCGCTCCGAGGTGCAGGGCAAGATCAGCTTCAAGCTCTCCCCGCCGATCTTCGGGGCGATCCTGAAGGGCGGCAAGATGACCTTCGGCCCGCGATCCCACTTCATCCTCCGCCTCCTGGCGACGCTGAAGTTCCTTCGCGGCACGTTGCTCGACCCCTTCGGCCACGCGCACGTACGCCGCACCGAGCGCGCCCTCGCAGCGCACTACTCGGCGCTGGTCACCGGCCTGGCCGCGGACCTCACCGAGGAGACGTACGCCCGCGCGGTCCGCCTCGCGGAGCTCCCGGACATGGTCCGGGGCTACGAGAACGTGAAGATGCGCAACGTCACCGCCTACCGCGAGGCGCTCGCCGCCGAGGGTGTCGACCTCGACGTCTGAGCAGCTCGAGCACGACCCAGCGGCCGGCGGGCACCACTAGAGAGTCTGGTGTGTGCCCGCCGGTCCGTTGCCGAGACCGAAGGCAGCCGAGAGCCCCGACCGGGCGCCGGAGCTGTCGAGCGCGGCCTCGATGCGGCGTACGTTGCGGGCCGAGGGGTAGGCGAAGAAGCCCATCAGGGCCAGCGAGACGGCGCCGCCGATCACGTAGGTCATCAGCTGCCCCTCGCTGAGGGCGAACGCCAGCGCGAGGGAGACGAGGGCCACCACCTCGCTGAGCGCCAGCCGCAGGAACATCGACGTCTGGTGCTTCTGCAGCCCCTCGACCGTTGCCTTCTCGGACGGGGTGCCGGGCGTGATCGGCGCGGCCCGGAAGCCGATCGAGGTGCACAGCAGGGCGACGGCCACCCCGGCCACCAGCTGCCCGCCGATCACGTACGCCGGCGGCAGGCTCAGGTCGGCCTCGGGCACGGTGAGCGCAATGACGACGCCCAGACCCACCACCACGGACATGAAGGTGAGCGCCAGGGTCTGTGCCGTGCGCGCCAGTGGAGAGGGTGTGCTCATCAGGGGTCCTTCGAGGTCGGTGGTCTGAGGCACGGAATCTAGCGGAGCGCGCACGCGCTGTCAGCGAGCCGGCGCGATGACGCGCTGCCGGCCGGCGCTGAAGCCGACGATCGTCTGGATCAGGCAGAGGGTGGCCATGACCAGGCAGGGGAGCGCCCACGAGCCGGTCCACTCCTGCAGCAGCCCGACCGCGAACGGCATCGGCGCGGCGATCAGGTAGCCGAAGCCCTGACCCATCGCGGACAGCGAGGCGGTGTCGGCGGCGTTCGAGGTGCGCAGAGCGAACAGCGAGAGGGTGACCGGGAAGACGCTGCCGCCCACCCCGATCAGCACCGCCCAGGCCAGACCGCCGGCCGCGGGAGCGAGGCAGAGGCCGAGATAGCCGCAGACCAGGCACAGGCTGAAGAAGGCGATCAGCAGCCCCTGAGACCTCATCCGCATCGCGATGACGGGAGCCGCGAAGTAGACCGGGACGCCGACCAGGATCGAGGCGGCGAGCAGGAACCCGGCCTGCTGCGGGCTCAGCCCCGCGGCCGCATAGATGCTGGGCAGCCAGCTCATCGTGACGTACGCCGAGGCCGACTGGAGGGCGAAGACCACGGTCACCGCCCAGGCGAGCGGGCTCCGCAGCAGGGAGCGATGGCTGCCGCTGTCGATCGTGCGGCGCATCCCACGGCTGGCCGTCAGCCAGACGACCAGCGCGAGCGCCGCCGTGGACGCCCACACGAGCAGGCCGGCGCGCCAGCTGCCGCTCGTCTCGGCGATGGGGACGGTGGTCATCGCCCCGATCGCGGCCCCGGCCGAGAGGATGGCGCTGTACGCGCCGGTGACGGTGCCGACCCGCGAGGGGAAGTGGGCCTTCACCAGCGAGGGGAGGAGCACGTTGCTCAGCGCGATCCCGGAGCAGGCCAGCACGGTGCCCAGGATCAGGATCGCCGGCCCGTCGAGCACGCGGACCACGAGGCCGGCGGTCAGCATGCCGACGGCGATGGTCTGGCAGTGATAGAGGCCGACCCGGCTGATCAGCGTCTTCCCGAGCCCGCCGACCACGGCGAAGCAGATCACCGGGAGCGAGGTCAGCACGGCCTGAGTGGCCGGGTGGAGGCCGGCGAGCTCGAACAAGGTGCCCAGGCTGGTGACCGCCACCCGCAGGTTGAAAGCCACCAGCAGCACGGCTGCCAGCATCAGCGCGGGTCGGGGGAGGCGCGCGCCCAGTCGTGAGGTCGGGTTCTGCGGGTCGGTCTGGACGTCGGCGGGCACCACGCTAGTATTGCAGACATAGGATGATTGGATGAAAGGACGGCCATGCCCCTGCAGTCCGTTGCGCCGGCGTCGCTGGTGGAACAGGCGATCGCCGGGCTTCGCGGCATGCTCGAGTCCGGCGAGTGGCCGGTCGGGCACAAGATCCCGCCGGAGCCGACGTTGGCCGAGCAGCTCGGCGTCAGTCGCAACACGGTCCGCGAGGCCGTCCGCGCCCTCGCCCACGCCGGCGTGCTGGTCGTACGCCGAGGTGACGGCACCTACGTGGCCGCACCGAGCGAGGTGGCGGCTCTGGTCGAGCGCCAGCTCGGCCTGGTCGAGCAGCGTCACGTCTTCGAGGTCCGGATGGCGTTCGAGGTGCGCGCCGCCGGGCTCGCGGCGGCCCGCCGCACTCCGGCCGACCTCGACCGCCTGACCGCCTCGCTGCGTCGTCGGGCCGAGGCGGTGGCCGCCGCCGACGAGGCCGGCTTCGTCGATGCCGACGCCGAGTTCCACTCCAGCGTGGTCGCTGCTGCCGGCAACCCGCTGATGTCCCAGCTCTACGACGGGTTCCAGACCGAGCTGAGGTCTGCGTTGAGCTTCCCCGACGCCGGGCACGACCACCTCACCGAGGACCACCACGCGCTCTTCGACGCGATCCGGGCCCAAGACGTCGAGCGGGCAGTCGCAACAGCCGAGCTGCTGCTGCACCACGCGGCGTCCTGAGCCCTGCGCGGGCCGCCGGGTCAGCTGCGCCAGGTGATGAGTGCGTCGAGCGCCTCGATCCGGTCGCCGGAGACCAGCAGCGGGTTGACCTCGAGCGACTCGAGCTCGTCGCCGAGCGCGACGGCGACGGCGCCCACCCTGGCGACCACGGCGGCCAGAGCATCCACGTCGGCCGGAGCCTGACCGCGGGCGCCCCGCAGGATCTCGATGCTGCGCAGCGACTCGACCGCTCGCCGTGCCTCGGCGTCCGAGACCGGGAGCAGACGCAGCTGGGAGTCGCCGAGGATCTCGACCCAGACCCCACCCGTGGCCACCGCCAGCGTCAGCCCCCACGACGGGTCGCGGACGACGCCGACGAGCAGCTCCGTGCCGCCCGACCGCATCGGCTGCACGACCGTGGTGCTGCCGTCGTGGCCCGCCTTCGCGAGGGCGTCGGCGATGCGCTGTGCGGCGCTGCGGACCGACTCGGCGTCGCCGAGGCCGAGCTCCACACCGCCGAGGTCGCTCTTGTGCTCCAGGTCGTCGGCCGCAGCCTTTAGCACCACGGGGAAGCCGACCTCCTCGGCGAGCCGGGCAGCCTCGTCGGGGGAGGTGGCGACCCGGGAGGGCACCATCGGGATGCCGTTGGCGCTCAGGAACGCGGCGGCGTGCCGTTCGGTCCAGCTCCCGGTGCGCGGCGGCAGCCCGTCGGGCAGCGTCAGCTCCACCGAGACCGGTGCGTCGGGACCGGCCAGATGGCGCCGGTAGGTCTGCGACCACCGGACCGCATGACCCAGCGCCGTCATCCCGTGCTCGATGCCGCCGGCGATCTGCGGATAGCTCGTGGCCTCGCGCAGCGCGCGGCCGGTCTCGTTGACGTCGACCAGCACGTTGCCGACGATCACCACCGGCTTCGCCGAGGAGCGTACGACCTCGCCGGTGTGCCGGTAGTTCTCCACCGCCAGGTCGAAGTCGGGGGTCACGCGCGGCATGTCCTGCAGCAGCATGATCGCGTCCACCCCCGGGTCGGCGGCGACGACCTCGAGCGACTTGGACATCAGCTGGCGATCGAGGAGCACGTAGCCGGTGACGTCGAGCGGGTTGTTGGGTGTGGCGAACGGCGGGAGCACCTCGCGGAGCGCGGCCGTGGTCGCCTCGGAGAACTCCGGCAGCTCGAGACCCTCGTCCTCGGCGCGGTCGGAGATGATCTCGGAGGCGCCGCCCGAGGGGGTGACGACGCCGATCCGGTTGCCGGGCAGCGGACCGGTCTCGGCGAGCATGCCGGCGGTGACCATCAGGTCCTCCAGCGACCCGACCCGGATCACGCCGAGCTGGCGGAAGGCGGCGTCGACCGTCTTGTCGTCGCCGACCAGGGCTCCGGTGTGTGCCTGCGCCGTGCGCGAGGCCTTGACACTGCGGCCGATCTTGAGGGCCACGATCGGCTTGCCCGCCGCCAGCGCGCGCCTGGCGATCTCGGCGAACTCCTCCGGGTGCCGGATGCTCTCCAGGAAGAGCGCGATCACCTTGGTCGTGGGGGAGTCGACCAGCGCGTTCATCACGTCGGTCACCGCCATCGCGGTCTCGTTGCCCATCGAGACGAGCAGCGAGATGCCGATGTTGCGGGCCTGGGCGAAGGCGAGCACGTTGCTGGCCAGCGCACCGCTCTGCAGCACCACGCCGACCGAACCGCCGATGAGCGGCGGCGGGATCGGCAGCCCGTACGGCGTGACCGAGTCGGCCGCGTTGATGAACCCGTTGCCGTTGGGGCCCAGCACCGTCAGGTCGTGCCGGCGGGCGATATCGGAGATCTCCTGCTCGCGAACCAGGCCCTCGCCGCCGACCTCGCCGTACCCGGCGGTGAGGATGACGTAGTTGCGTACGCCGCGGGCCGCGCCCTCCTCGAGGACCCGTGGCACGACCTCGATCGGCGTCATCACGTACGCCAGGTCGACCGGCCCCGGGATGTCGGAGAGGCTGCGGTGGGTCTCGACGCCGTGGACGACCGACGTCTTGGGGTTCACCAGGTGAACGTCACCGGCGAAGCCGTGCTGGAGAAGATTGTTGTAGGTGCTCGTCGACCAGCCCGACTTGTCGGTCGCCCCGACGAGGGCGACCGACTTCGGGCGGAAGAACTCCTGCAGCCGGTCGGCGTCGAGAGTCGTCATGGCGCCACCTCCGTAGCGCAGGCGCCAGGATACGGACGCGGCGCCATGAGATCCCTGATGTTCGCTCGCTCGCGCTCGCTCATGCCACCGACGCTCCCACCTTGACGTGGCCCTTGAGGAGGTTTCGGGCGATCGTGCGTCGCTGGATCTCGTCGGTGCCCTCGAAGATGCGCAGCAGCCGCAGCTCGCGATACCAGCGCTCGAGCGGGAGCTCCTTGGTGTAGCCCATCCCGCCGTGGATCTGCAGGACACGGTCGACGACGCGGTTGGCCATGTTGGTGCCGTACAGCTTGGCGATCGACGAGGTGTGGCGCGCGTCCATCTTGTTCTCGACCTGCCAGGCGGCGTGGAGGGTCAGCCAGCGGGCGGCCTCCAGCTCCACGGCGCTGTCGGCGATGTGGCCCTGGATGAACTGGTAGTTGGCGATCGGCTGGCCCATCGAGTGCCGGTTGTTGGCGTGCTCGATCGCCATCTCGAGCATCCGCTCCGCGGCGCCGATGGCGCGCGCCGGGATCATGAAGCGGCCGTTGCCGATCCATGACATGGCCAGCTCGAAGCCCTTGCCCTCCTCGCCGAGGATGTTGCGGTGCGGCACGCGTACGTCCTGGAAGCTGAGCGCTGCCGGGCCCCACTCGCCCATGGTGGGGATGGGGTTGGAGTCCCAGCCCATGGCCCGGTCGACGAGGAAGCAGGTGACGCCGCCGTCGGCTCCCTTCGCGGGGTCGGTGACCGCGAAGACCATCACGAAGTCGGCCTCGTTGCCGTTGGTGATGAAGATCTTCTCGCCGTTGATCACCCAGTCGTCGCCGTCGCGGACGGCGCGGGTCTTGATGTTGCGGGCGTCGGAGCCGGCCCCGGGCTCGGTGATGGCGAAGCAGCTGCGGCGCTCACCCTCGATGGTGGGTATGAGATATTCTTTCTTCTGCTCCTCGTTGGCCCCGTAGAGGATGTTGTCCGCGCCGCCACCGAAGCCGAACGGCACATAGGTGCGTCCGGTCTCGCCGGCGATGATCGCCGACATCAGGGCGCCCGCGGCCATGCCGCCGTACTCCTCCGGGGTGTTGATGCCCCAGTAGCCGTACCTGCGGGCCTTGGCCTGGAGGTCCTTGAGCTGTCCGGGCTCGAGCGCGGGCCGGCCGTTGCGCTCGTTGAGGAGGACCTGGTCCTCCAGTGGCATCACCTCCTTGGTGACGAACTGGCGCACCGCCTCCTTGACCGCTCGATGCTCTTCCCCCAGCGCGAAGTCGATCATTGCCCGCTCCTTCTGTAGAGTGAGTTTCTAGAATGAATTTCTAGAATGGAACTATGAGTAGAGTCACGCAGTCACGGTTCGTCGTCAAGAGCAAATGCGCATATTGTGAGAAGATCCGGGGCAAGACGACGAGGAGTCAACGATGTCGCTAGAGGTCGATCCGCAGCGTTCCGCAGGGCGCCGCTGGGCCAAGACCGAGGAGACGCGCAGGCAGCTCCTGGACGCATCGAGCGAGGTCTTCGCCGAGAAGGGCTACACGGTGGCGAGCGTGTCCGACGTCGTCGCCCGCGCCGAGTCCAGCGTCGGGAGCGTCTATCACCACTTCGGTGGCAAGGAGCAGCTCTACCTCGCCCTGTGGGAGGAGTACGTCGGCCGGCTGGCCGCTGCTGCCGCCGCCAGCGTCGCGAAGGCGCGCAAGCGCGGGGTCGAGGCGCCCCTGGACCAGTTCGAGGCGGGTGCTCTGGCCTACCTCGACGCGGTCTGGGAAGACCGTGAGCTGCTGCCGGTCTTCTACGCCGGCGACGGCCCGCCAGGGTTCGAGGTGATGCGCCGCCGGCGCAACATCGAGTGGATCCGGCGCAACCTCCAGGTCCTCGGGCTCGGTGGCACCGACGAGGACCAGCTGCTCGGTGCCATCCTGACCGCGCTCATCGGTGAGGCGGCGCGGATGACGGCCGCGTGCGAGACCAAGCGCCAGGCGCGGGCGGTGGCGAAGCACGCGATCGCGCTGGCCCAACGGCTCTTCGTCGCAGACATCCCCGCGGACGCGCCCCAGAAGGCGGTCTAGGGCGCGCCCGCCGCCGCGGCAGCCGGAGTCTCAGCGCCACGTGGCCAGTCCGCGGTCGAGCACCACGGTGCCGTCCTCCTTCCGAGTCTGGAAGGCGGTCGTGCCCTCGTCGACGTGCCACATCGCGACCTGGAGCACCTCGCCGGGCAGGACCGGTGAGGAGAACCGCCCGGACATCGATGACATCGCGTCGCCGTCGCCTCCGGCGATGGCGGTGACCAGTGCCCGGCCGGTGACACCGTAGGTGCACAGGCCGTGCAGGATCGGTCGCTCGAAGCCGCCTCTGGCCGAGAAGCGAGGGTCCGAGTGCAACGGGTTGCGATCGCCGCTGAGGCGGTAGAGAAGCGCCTGGCCGGGCCAGGTCGGCATGCTCACCAGCTCGTCGGGATCACGCTCGGGGATGGGGGAGACGCTGCGTGGCCCGGGGTCGCCGCCGAAGCCTCCTTCGCCTCGGATGAACACCGAGCTGCGGGTGGTCACGACGGCCTCGCCCGTGCCCGGGTCGACCGCCTCGGACTCGCTGGTGACCAAGGCTCCCTTGCCCTTGTCGTACATGCCGGTGACCTGTGAGGTGACCGAGACGGTGCCGTCCGGTCTCAGCGGTCGGTGCAGCACGACCTCCTGCTCGGCGTGGACCAGCATCGCCGGGTCGAAGTCGCCCATCGGCCTGCCGCCGCGCCGGGTGCCCCAGGTGGCCATCACCCCGAAGGTCGGCAGCACCTTCTGCTCCTGGCAGGTGTCGTCGCCGTGCTCGGTGGTGTAGCGCAGATCGCTGAGCGGGTCGTCGTGACCGGCACCCACGCCGAGGGCGTAGAGCAGCGTGTCGGCGCTGGTCCACGACCGCGACGTGGGCTCGGAGCGTACGCCGATGACGGACCGGTCGAGGCTCATGCCGCCGCCTCCGTCGAGGTGAAGCAAGGATACGGAACCGGCGGCCTGAGGCCGATGGTCGCTCGCTGAGGCTCGCTCATGCTTCCGGCGTCCTTCCGCTGGTGAGCGAGTTCGCCCGGGCCTCGGCGATCATGCTCGGGAGCACCACGTCGAGCTCGTCGACGGTCCACGGACCGTCCTTCTCCTCCGTCGGGCCGGCGACCCAGCCCTCGGCCACGCTCACGTGCCCACCGCGTACGTTGAAGACGCGGCCGGTCACCTCGCGCGCGGACGCGCCGGCCAGCCAGACCACCACCGGGGAGACGTTCTCCGGGGCGCCGGGGTTCCACTCGCCCTCGGCCACCTCGGGACGGTCGGGGTTGAGATTCTCGGTCATCCGGGTCAGCGCGGCGGGGGCGATCGCGTTGACGGTGATGCCGTAGCGGCGCAGCTCGCGGGCGGCGATGACGGTCATCGAGGCGATGCCGGCCTTGGCGGCGCCATAGTTGATCTGGCCCGGGTTGCCGTAGATGCCCGAGGAGGAGGTGGTGTTGATGATCCGGGCGTCGACGTCCTCGCCCTTCTTGGAGAGCTCACGCCAGTGCTGGGCGGCCACGCTCATCGGGGCGAACGTGCCCCGCAGGTGCACCTTGATCACGGCGTCCCACTCGTCGATCGACATGTTGACCAGCATCCGGTCGCGCAGGATGCCGGCGTTGTTGACCAGCACGTCGACCTTGCCCCACTCGTTGAGCGCGTCCTGGAACAGCTTCTGCGCACCCTCGGGGTCGCTGATGTCGCTGCCGTTGGCGATCGCCTCGCCGCCCAGCGCGCGCACCTCCTCGACGACCTGCTGGGCGGGGTCGTCGGCCTTGCCGGTGCCGTCGAGGCCGGCGCCGAGGTCGTTGACCACGACCGCCGCGCCGCGGCGGGCGAACTCGAGGGCGTGGGCCCGGCCGAGTCCTCGGCCGGCGCCGGTGATGATGACGACCTGCCGGTCGGTGATTGCCATGATTCTGCTCCTTCGGGTGGTGGGTCAGCGCTGGTTGGTGAGGATCAGGGTCGCCGCGCTCATGAACATGCCGCCGTTGCCGAGCACCAGGCTCGTCTCGACGCCGTCGACCTGGGCCGCGGCCTCGCCGCGCAGCTGGCGTACGGACTCCTGGATCGCGAACATCCCGTACATGCCGGTGTGCGTGTAGGACATGCCGCCGCCGTTGGTGTTCATCGGCAGACGGCCACCGGGGGAGGTGTGGCCGTCCGCGACGAACGCGCCGGACTCGCCGCGCCCGACGAAGCCCATGTCCTCGAGCCCGTAGAGAGGCACGTGGGCGAAGGCGTCGTAGATCATCAGGTGGTCGATGTCGGCATGGGAGGTGCCCGACTCCTTGAACGCCGCCTGGCTCGAGAGGGTGAACTGCCGGCAACGGGTCATGTCCTCCATCTGCGAGATCAGCGGCGAGGTGGCCGCCTCGCCCGTGCCGAGCACGTGGACCAGGGGCTTGTCGCTGCCGTGCGCCTCGGCGAACTCGCGGGAGGCGATGACCAGCGCGCCGCCGCCGTCGGTGACCAGGCAGCACATCAGCAGGGTGAACGGGTCGGCGATCATCTTGGCGCCGAGCACCTCCTCGACGCTGATCTCATCGCGGAACATCGCCCGGGGGTTGCGGGAGGACCAGCGACGCTGAGCCACGGCGACCTCGGCGAGCTGCTCGAGGGTGTTGTCGGTCTCGTGGAGGAACCGGCGGGCCGGCACGGTGAAGCTCGTCGGCGGTCCGACGACGCCGTACGGCAGCTCGAACTGCGCCAGGACCGAGTCGTTGCCGCGTGGGTGCGTCGACGCGCCCACCCGGGACCGACCTGACTCACCGTGGGTCACCAGCACGACGTCGGCGTAGCCCGCCTTGATCGCGGCTGTCGCGTGGCGTACGTGGAAGAGGAAGGAGGCACCGCCGACACCGGTGCCGTCGACGTAGGTCGGGGTGATCCCGAGGGCGTGCGAGACCTGGATCGGCCCGGGGATCGAGACCGAGGCGATGCCGTCGACCTGGTCCTTGGTCAGGTTCGCGTCGGCGAGCGCGCGCCGGGCTCCCTCCACATGCAGCTCGAGCGTCGAGGTGGTGGGCAGCTTGCCGATGTCGGTCTCGGCGGCGCCCATGATGACGACGTCGCGGCTCATGAATCCGCCTTCGTAGGAGTGAAGACAGGCACGGCGACGCCCGTACGCTGCTCGAAACGCACCTCCACCGGCATGTCGAGCTCGAGCGCTTCGGGCTCGACATCGACCAGGTTGGTCATCATCCGCGGGCCCTCCTCGAGCTCGACGACGGCGATCACGGTGGGCACGGGGAAGCCCGGTGCCGGTCGGTGGGAGACGACGTAGGTGTGCAGCAGACCGCGGCCCGAGCAGGTCACCCACTCGAGGTCGGTCGAGCCGCACCGGGGGCAGGAGGAGCGTGGATAGAAGAAGACCTGGTCGCAGGGTCTGCACCTCGGCAGGTCGAGCCTGCCGGCGGCGGTGGCGTCCCAGTACGGCTGGGTCTCCGGGGTCGCCCGTGGCGCGAACCGCGCCTCGGGGGACACCTCAGGTGTCGTCGTCATCCGGTGCTGCCTTTCTCCCGCGCCCGGAGGGCACGAGTGTCGAGGTAATGGAGGATGGCCTCGACCGAGGCCCGAGCGGCCGGACGACGTTCGTCGCCGACCTTGGCGTAGACGTGGTCGGTCACCTGCTCGCGAGCCACACCGTCGGAGAGCAGCCTCTCGACCTGGTCGATCCGGCGTTGCCGGTCAGCCACCCGTGCCTTCAGGTAGGTGGTGGGCTCGCGCACCGTCGGCCCGTGCCCCGGGAGGAGGGCCCAGTCGTCGTCGACCATGTCGGCGATCCGGCTCATCGATCCGAGCATGTCGGCGATGGTGCCGTCGGGGTGCGAGATGTAGGGGTTGAAGCGGGCCAGCACGGTGTCGCCGGTGAGCATCACCCGACGCTCGTCGAGGGTGAAGCTGACCCCGTCGGAGGTGTGCCCGGGTGTGGTGACGGCGCGGATCTGCATGCGGCGGCCGAGGTCGAAGCGGGTCCCGTCCGGGATCTTCCCCTGCTGCACCCGTGGCCTGATGGTGGCCTGCCAGCGTTCGGCGACCGCATGGGCGGCCTGTGAGTGGTCGCCGTGGTGGTGGGTGAGCAGGACCGTCTCGAGGCGGGCGCCGGCTCCGCGCACCACCTCGTCGATGCGGTCCAGGTGGCCGGGGTCGGCCGGGCCGGGGTCGATGACCACGGCCCGACCGTCCGCGACGACGATCCAGGTGTTGGTGCCCTCGTACGTCCAGTGGTTGGCGTTCGGCGCGAGCAGGAGGTGGACGCCGCCGGTGACCTCCACCGGCTCTTCCGGGCGTGGCGGGGCCTCGCCGACGTCCCACATCGCGTCGATCCGGCACGAGTCCTCCTGGCGGTACTCGTTGTGGACGGGAGGGCGGCCGCTCACTCCTGCTCCATCCAGACGTCCTGGAGCTCGCGCGAGGAGTAGTCCGGGTGCGGGTAGTAGTCGTGCACGGTGCCGGAGTAGAGCGTCTGGGTGTCGTAGGCGTAGAGAGGCAGCGGTGTCGAGACCTTCTCCATGACGTAGCGCTCGATGTCCTGCAGCGCCTTCTCGCGCTCCGCCTCGTCGGTGATGACGCGCTGGGCGGCGACCATCTTGTCGAGCTCGGGGTCGTCGACCAGCGACCAGTTGCGGGTGCCGGTGCTGGTGTACTCCGAGGTCAGATACTCGTCGGCGGTCAGCATCGGGGTCTGCAGGCCGTACATGATGTCGTAGTTGGTCTCCGGCCAGGTCGAGCTGACGTAGGTCGCGTAGTCCTGCTGGTCGATGGTCAGCTTGATGCCGATCTTGGCGAGGTCCTCCTGGACCCACTGGGCCTCGCGCAGGATGGTCTCGCCATAGCCGTCGGTCGCGACCAGCTCGGCCGAGAAGCCGTTCGGATAGCCGGCCTCGGCCAGGAGCTTCTTGGCCTTCTCCGGGTCGTAGGCCAGCAGCTCGTCGACCTCGTCCTCGGGCAGCGCGCCGAACAGGGTCGGGCTGATCGGGCCGGTGAGAGACCCGCCCGAGCGGAGCGCCTTGATCATCCCCTCCTTGTCGATCGCGTGCGCGACCGCGCGGCGCACCTCCAGCTTGCTGAACGGGCCCTTCTGGGCGTTCATGAAGACACGGGTCTGGGTGATGCCCTTCTCCGTACGCAGCTGGAGGCCCTTGATCTGGCTGAGGAGCTGATCGACCTGGCGCTTCTCGGTGGAGAGCGAGGAGATCATGTCGAGCTTGCCGCTGCGCAGGGCGGCGATCTGTGCCTGCGCGTCGGGGAGCACGGTGGTCTGGATGCCGTCGAGGTGGGGGAGCCCCTCGACGAAGTAGTCGGGGTTCTTCTCCATCACGCGCTCCTGGTCGCGCTTCCAGCTCTTCAGCATGAACGGACCGGTGCCGATCGCGTCCTCGGCCAGGTTGAACTCGCCCTTGGTGCCCTCGCAGGGCAGGATCGCCATGAACGGGTTGGCCATCGTCTGGTCGAAGGCCGTGTTCGCCGACCTGAGCGTGAAGACCACGGTGTAGGGGTCGGGCGTCTCCAGCTTGGTCACGCCGGAGACCAGGCCGAGCTGGTGCCCGGGGAGGGTCTTGATCCGGTCGACGGTGCACTTGACGTCGGCCGAGGTGAGCTCGCGGCCGTTGACCGGCGGCTTGTTGTGGAACTTCACGCCCTTGCGGAGGTTGAAGGTCCAGGTCTTCAGATCCTCCGACTTCGACCACTTCTCGGCCAGGTCGCCCTCGAGCTCGCTCGAACCGTAGGCGATGTCCTTCCCGGTCTTGGGGGCGACCAGGCGGCTGTAGACGGTTCCGACCGCGACGTGGGTCATGTAGGACGCCTCCTTCTGGATGTCCAGCGAAGGAGCGTCGGCGGTGGCCGCCGTGTGCAGGATGCCGCCGTCCTGAGGTGGGCCGGCATCTTCGATGATCTTGCCTTTCTCGGAGCTTGCCTCACCCGCGCTGGAGCAGGCTGCGGTCAGGGCGAGGCAGGCGGCGGCGACGGCTGCGCCGGCGGCGCGTGTCCGGGGTCGTCTGAGGCGACGGTTGGGATGTGACATCACGGACTCCTTGATTGAGTTGACCTAGCGACGTTGCTTGGGATCGAGGAAGTCACGCATGGCGTCACCGAGCAGGTTGAACGCCAGGACGGACATGGAGAGGATCAGACCCGGGATGACGGTCATCCACGGGGCGATCTCGAGCTGGCTGCGGCCCTCGCTCAGCATCCGGCCCCACGAGGGTGTGGGCGGCGGGGTGCCGATGCCCAGGAAGCTGAGGGCGGACTCGGCGATCAGGATGACCGCGAAGAGCAGCGAGCCCATCACGAACAGCGGTGCCATCAGGTTGGGCAGCCCGTAGCGGATCAGGATCCGCGGGGTGCTGCACCCGACGGAGCGGGCGGCCTCGACGTACGGCTCCTCGCGGATGCGGAGCATCTCGCCGCGTGCCACGCGGTTGATCGACGGGATCACCAGCAGGCTCAGGGCGATCACGGTGTTGCGTACGCTCGGACCGAGCAGGGCGGCGACGAACAGCAGCAGCACGATCGAGGGCACCGCCATCAGCGCGTCCATGACGCGCTGCAGGATGGAGTCGACCCAGGTGCCGCCGAAATAGCCCGAGACGACGCCGATGACGAGCCCGATCGCCCCGCCGAGAGCCAGCGTGGCCACCGCGATCAGCAGCGAGGTGCGGGCACCGTAGAGCGAGCGGCTCAGCACGTCTCGGCCGAGCTCGTCGGTGCCGGCGATGTGGCCGCCGACCCCCGGTGCGGTCAGGAAGTTGACGCGGTCCTGCGCGAGCGGGTCGTAGGGGGCGATCCAGGGTGCCAGCGCCGCCACCGCGACGAAGAGCGTGATCAGGAAGAGGGCGATCGCTCCGAGCGGTTGCTCCTTGGCGAAGCGGCGCAGGCCGGTGCGGGTCGTGGGGCGACGGGCGGCCCCTGCCGCCCCGGGGATCGCGATGCTCATGCGGAGGCTCCTTCGTAGCGGATCCGCGGGTCGATGACCGCGTAGAGCAGGTCGACCGCGACGTTGACGAGGATGACGATGGCGCCGTAGAAGATGACGCAGCCGAGGATGACGGGATAGTCGCGTTGCCCGACGGCCTCGAAGATGAGGGAGCCCATCCCCGGGATGGCGAAGATCCGCTCGAGGATCACGGTGCCGCCGAGGATGTGGCCGACCTGCAGGCCGAGCACGGTGAAGACCGGGATCAGCGAGTTGCGGCCGGCGTGCTTGAGCACGACCACCCCTTCGGAGGCCCCACGGGAACGGATGGTGCGGATGAAGTTGGAGCCGAGCACCTCCAGCAGCGAGGAGCGCAGCATCCGGGCGATGCTCGCCATCGTCGCGGCGCCCAGGGCGATCGCCGGGAGCATCATGTGGACGAGGTTCTGCCCGAGGTTCTCGGTGGGGCTCTGGTAGACCAGCGGTGGCGACCAGCCCAGCCAGATCGCCAGGAAGGTGATCAGGAGCAGCGCCAGGAAGAAGTTGGGCAGCGACATCCCGATCACCGCGAGGAAGCGCATCACGTTGTCGACGACGCTGTGGTGACGGATCGCCGAGAGCATCCCGAACGGCACACCCAGCAGGGCCCCGAAGAGGATGGCCAGCAGCCCGAGCTCGAGGGTGGCCGGCAGCCGTTCGAGGATCTTCGTGGTGACCGGGCGCTCGTCGTCGAAGGAGGTGCCCAGGTCGCCCTGGACCAGCCCGCCCACGAAGTGGCCGAACTGGGTCAGGATCGGTTTGTCGAGGCCGAGCTCGGCGGTGCGCTGGTCGATCTGCGCCTGGGTGACACCTGGAGCGTCGGCCAGCTGGAGCCGCACCGCGTCGCCGGGGATCAGACGGACGATGAGGAAGACCAGGACCGCGACGAGTGCCAGCACGAGGAGGCCGTAGGTCAGGCGTCGTCCTGCGTAGAGAAGCATGCGATCACCTCGCGGGAGTGGGGTCGAAGAGGTGGCAGGCGACGCTGTGCGCGTCCGCCGCGCTGCCGATGGACAGCAGCTGCGGCTCGTCGCGGTCGCAGCCGTCGATGCTCTGGCCGCAGCGTGGGTGGAACCGGCAGCCCGACGGTGGCCGGCGCGGGCTGGGGATCTCACCGGCCAGCGGCGTACGCAGCTGGTGGTGGGCGTCGGGGGAGGGGATCGACTCCATCAGCGCCTGTGAGTAGGGGTGCTTCGGCCGTTCGCTGATGTCGTCGGCGTGGGCGACCTCCGCGAGCTTGCCGAGGTACATCACGCAGACGCGGTCGGAGATGTAGCGCACCACGTTGAGGTCGTGGGCGATGAAGAGGTAGGAGAGCCCGAGCTCGCGCTGGACCTCCTTGAGCAGGTTGAGCACCTGTGCCTGCACGGAGACGTCGAGGGCGCTGACCGCCTCGTCGCAGACGATGAGGTCGGGGTCGGTGGCGAGCGATCGCGCGATCCCGATCCGCTGCGCCTGGCCGCCCGAGAACTGGTGCGGGTAGCGCTCCAGGGCGTAGGAGGGCAGGCCGACCAGGTCGAGCAGCTCCTTGGCGCGCTTCGTGCGGCTCTCCCGCTCACCGATGCCGTGCACCACCATGGGCTCGGTCAGGATCTGCTCGATCGTCATCCGGGGGTTGAACGAGCTCACCGGATCCTGGAAGACGAGCTGCATCCGCTTGCGGAGCTGGGTCAGCCTGCTCTTCGAGAGCTGGGCGATGTCTTCTCCGTCGAAGGTGACCGAGCCGCTGGTCGGCTCGATCAGGCGCAGGATCAGACGCCCGAGCGTCGACTTTCCCGATCCGGACTCGCCGACCAGGCCGAGGGTCTCACCACGCCTGATGGTCAGGGAGACACCGTCGACGGCGCGTACGGGCGGGCTGTTGGGGGTGAAGAGGCCCTTGCCGCCGCCGAAGTGCTTGACGAGGTCGCGTGCCTCGACGAGGGGTGCTGCGTCGGGGACGATCATCGGGCCACCTCCGCCATCGCCATGTCGGACCCGTGCGCCTCGTCGGGCCGCCAGCAGCGCACCTGGCGCCCGGCGATCTCGCGGAGCGGTTGGGGTGACTCGCACTCGGGCCCGGCCACCGAGCATCGGGTGGAGAACCGGCAGCCGCTCGGCATCTCGTCGAGGGGCGGTACGGCGCCCGGGATGGCCGGCATCGGCCGGTCCCGCGGGGTGTCACGGCGAGGGATCGCGTCGAGCAGCGCCTCGGTGTAGGGGTGCTGCGGGTCGTCGAGGATCTCGTCGGCGGTGCCGGTCTCGACGACCTGACCCGCGTAGAAGACGACCACCCGGTCGGCCATCTCGGCGACCACGCCCATGTCGTGGGTGATCAGCATCAGCCCGACACCGGTGCGCTCCTGGAGATCGTGGATCAGGGAGAGCACCTGGGCCTCGACGGTGACGTCGAGGGCCGTGGTCGGCTCGTCGGCGATCAGCAGGCGAGGGTCGCACGCCAGCGCGCTGGCGATCATGACGCGCTGCCGCTGACCGCCCGAGAGCTGGTGCGGGTAGGCCTTGACCTTCGCCTCGGGCTCGGGGATGCCGACCAGGTCGAGCAGCTCCACAGCGCGCTCGCGGGCCTCCCGCTTGGTGACGTCGTGGTGGATCCGGTAGGCCTCGACGAGCTGGTGCCCGATCGTGAAGAGCGGGTCGAGAGAGGTCATCGGGTCCTGGAAGATCGCCGAGATGTCGTTGCCGCGTACGGTGCGCATGTCGCGGTTGCTGGCGCCGGTGATGTCCGTGCCGTCCCAGGTGATCGTGCCGCCGCTGATCCGGCCGTTGCCGAGCAGCCCCAGCACGGCGAGCGCCGTGACACTCTTGCCCGAGCCGGACTCGCCGACGACGGCGACGGTCTCGCCCGCATCGATCCACAGGTCGACGGCGTTGAGCGCCTCGACCGTGCCGTCGCCGGTGCGAAACTCCACGTGGAGGTCCTCGACGCGCAGCAGCGGCTCCGCGGACCCGGTTGGTGCTCTCATGTCGGACCCTCCCGTTTCGTCCCTCGCGACCCGTGCCGGCCGCAGATGTTGGTGGCTCAATCTAGAATCACGCTCTAGGATGAGATTCATCATTGGGTCGCCGAACTGGTGTGTCAAGGGTCACAATCCGCATATCGGATCTTTCTTGCCCGGACGCCCGTTCGGTTGAGGTCGTGCCGTGCGCACGGCCCAGGTGGCGCCGGGTCGCTCGGCGCGGGAGGTGCCATGAGGAAGTCCGGGTCAGTCGAGCCGACCGAGGTGGGCGCCGCGGCGCGTTCCACCCTCGTCGTGGTCTGTCTCGTCAGTGCGGTGATGGCGCTCAACATGAGCTCGCTCAACGTGGCACTGCCGACCCTGACCCGGGAGTTCGACGCGAGCTCGGCACAGGGGAGCTGGCTGCTGCTCTCCTACATGGTCGCCAACACCGCCTGCCTGCTCCTCTTTGGCCGGCTCAGCGACGTGTGGGGGCAGCGGAGCCTCTACCTGGGCGGGCTGGTCGTCTTCACGATGGCGAGCCTGCTGGCCGGCTTCGCTCCGAACGTCGAGGTGCTGATCGGGCTTCGCGTGGTCTCCGCGATCGGTGGCGCCGTGCTCATCGGCAACGGCGCCACCCTCATCCACCAGGCGTTCCCGCGCGCGGAGCTGGGCGGTGCGATGGGCCTGTACGCCGCGTCGTTCCCCACCGCGAACCTGATCGGGCCGACGCTCGGCGGCCTGATCGTCGACCACGTCGGCTGGCAGTGGGTGTTCTGGTTCAACGTGCCGATCTGTCTGCTCGCGCTCGCGGCCGGGCATCTGCTGCTGCCGCGCCCCAGCGCCCAGGGGAGTGCCGGTGGCCTCGACCTTCCCGGCAACCTGCTGATCATGGCAGCGGTGGTGCTGCTGACTCTCGGGATCACCTCGCTGACGGATCTGGGCTGGCTCCATCCGCTCGTGGTCGGCTGCATCCTGGGTTCGCTGGTGCTGGTGCCGCTGCTGCTGCTCGTCGAGCGGCGCGCAACGGCTCCGGTGCTCGATGTGGAGGTCCTGCGTCGAGTGGGCAGGCTCTTTCTCGCCGGCTTCTTCACGGGTGCCGGAAGGTTCCCGCTGATCGTGCTCGCCAGCCTCTACTTCCAGGGTGTCGTGGGCGTCGCGCCCGGCACCGCGGGAATGATGCTGCTGCCGATGCCGATCGGGATGATCACGGCTTCGCTGACCCTCGGCAGGCTCACGAGCCGGTGGTCGCCCCACCAGATCATGTCCGGTGGATCGATCGTGGGCACCTGCGGCGTCGCCCTGGTCGTGCTCGCGATCCATCTCGAGCTGCCCTGGCTGGTGATGGCGACGCTCGCGATCGTCGGGCTGGCGACCGGGCTGTTCATCGGGACCAACGCGACCGTGCTGCTCGAGCGGGCTCCCGACGGGGCGCTCGGTGTCGTCAACGCCACGCGCCTCATGCTGCAGAACACCGGCAACGTGCTCAGCCTGGCGATCGCCCTGACGCTGCTGACCGCGCTGGTGCCGTCAGGGCTCGGTGAGGCGGTGCTCGCCGCGAGCGTGCCGGCCGACGGCGTCGGAGTCGTCAACGTGGCCTTCACCGTGGTCTGCCTCTTCCTCCTCGCGCTCGGCGCGGTCGGGGCCTGGTTCTCGTTCCCGCGACGCGGTGAGGTCGAGGGCATGCCTCGACCCCGGGGCGACGTGGCCCTCCGTGACGGCCGTGACGTCTGCCTGCCGCGGGAGATGCTCGACTGATCGCCGGTCGTGTCCGGAGGGCGGCCGTCGCAGATTTGTCGGGCAGCAGCGACATATAGTCTACTGAATTAAGTAACTAATCTGTGTTGATACCCGATTCGTAGGAGGTACGCATGGAGCGGCTCCTCATCTTCGCCCTCGTCGGCCTCGCGGCGCAGGCGGTCGACGGCTCGCTCGGCATGGCCTACGGGGTCACTTCGAGCACTCTGCTCGTGGCGACCGGGGTGGCGCCTGCCGTCGCGTCGGCGTCGGTGCACCTCGCCGAGGTCGGCACCACGCTCGCCTCGGGTTTCTCGCACTGGAAGCTCGGCAACGTCGACTGGAAGGTCGTGGCCAAGATCGCGATCCCGGGCGGCATCGGCGCGTTCGCCGGCGCGACGGTGCTTTCCGGGCTCTCCACCGAGAGCGCCACACCCTGGGTGGCGGGCCTCCTGCTCCTGCTGGGTCTCTACATCATCGCCCGCTTCGTCTTCGGTAAGCCGCCGGTCTTCATCCCCGGCCGCCGGCCGGGGCTCGGGCTGCTGGCACCGCTGGGTCTCTTCGGTGGTTTCATCGACGCCACCGGCGGCGGGGGCTGGGGTCCGGTGACCACGCCCACCCTGATCTCGAGTGGCACGCTGCACCCGCGCAAGGTGATCGGATCGGTCTCCACCGCCGAGTTCGTCACGACCGTCGCGGCGAGCGTCGGGTTCCTCCTCGGCCTCGGCGGTGAGGCGCTCGACTGGCGAGTGATCGCGGGCCTCCTCGCCGGTGGGGTGATCGCGGCGCCGCTCGCCGCCTACCTGGTCAAGCACCTCTCGCTGCCCCTCCTCGGCGGCCTGGTCGGCAGCATCATCTTGATCACCAACGGACGTACGCTGCTGCAGAGCTTCGACGCGGAGTCCGTGCCCGCTTACGGCGTTCTCTTCGCCATCGCTGCCGTCGTCGTGGTCGTCGCGGTGCGCAATGTCCGGAGCAAGGATGCCGCTGCCTCTGAGCCGGAGACCGAGCCCGCGAACCTCTGACCCGAACCGCTGAGAATTTCTTCCGGTGGCTGTGTCGAAGGGGCAGGATGCGGATCGACGCACCTGTGTCGGCCGCCGACGAGCGGTGGCCCCGATGTGAGGAGCACACCATGCCCCGTTTCATGGGTCTTGTGAGGATGGAAGAGGGAATCGCCCCGGCGCCGGAGGCGCTGTTCACGGCGATGGACGACTACGTCGGCAAGCTGGCAGCAGCGGGTCACTTCCTCGATGGCGGCGGTCTCTACGGCACCGAGGACGCGGTCAACTTCGTGGTCGCGGACGGAGAGGTCACGCGGGTCGACGGGCCCTACGCCGAGGCGAAGGAGGTCGTCGGCGGCTGGGCGCTCCTGCGTTACGACAGCCAGCAGGAGGCGATCGCCGCGCAGCAGGAGATGGCCCAGCTGCATGCGACCTACTGGCCCGGGTGCAAGGTCGTCGCGACGCTGCGTCAGGTCTCCGAGGCGAGCTAGCGAGGCTGAGGTGGCCGTTGCGCGATCGTCTGCGAGGCGACCTGCAGGGTCTCGTGGTCGAGCCCGAGCCGGTTGAAGTCACGGGAGTCGCGCGGCGTCCCCGCCCAGGCGTCGTGGCGCCGTCGTCTCGCACCGGATCGGCTACGACGTCTGCCGGGGCTGCGGCACGGCGGCGACCAGCTGCTGGGTGTAGGGGTGCTGCGCGGAGCGGAAGACGGTGGTGGGGTCGCCGTCCTCGACGATCTTGCCGGCCTGCATGACGTAGACGTGGTGGGCGACCAGCTGCACGACGGCGAGGTCGTGGCTGATGAAGAGGTAGGACAGGCCCTGGTCGCGCTGGAGGGAGACCATCAGGTCGAGGATCTGCTCCTGCACCAGCACGTCGAGGGCGCTGACCGCCTCGTCCATGACCACGAGCTCGGGGTCGAGCGCCAGCGCACGGGCGATGGCGACCCGTTGCCGTTGGCCACCGGAGAGCTCGTGCGGTCGCCGGGTCGCGTACGCCGCGGGCAGGGCCACCCGGTCGAGCAGCTCGGTCACGGCGCTGCGGCGGCTGGCCGCGTCGCCGATCCGGTGCACCCGGAGCGGCTCCGCGATGACCTGGGCGATCGTGTAGCGCGGGTCGAGGGAGGCGTAGGGGTTCTGGAAGACGGGCTGCACCGCGCGCCGGTAGCCGAGGAGGTCCTTGCCACGCAGGCCGGACACGTCGGTGCCGCGGTAGCGGATCGTGCCGCCGTCGGCCCGCTCGAGCCGGAGCGCGAGCCGAGCGGCGGTGGACTTGCCGGACCCGGACTCGCCGACGATCGCGACCGTACGCCCCTTCGGGATGCGCAGGTCGACCCCGTCGACCGCACGGAGCTGCTCGCGCTGGCCGCGGAGCCGGTAGCGGCGTACGGCCCCGGTGACCTCCAGCAGGGTCTCGGGTGTCTCGTCGGAGGCGGGCGGGGCGACCTTGGTCTCCGACATCGCCGGTGCGGCGGCGAGCAGCCGCTGGGTGTAGTCGTGGCGCGGGTCGGCGATGAGCGTGGCCGCCGTGCCGCTCTCGACCACCCGGCCGCGATGCATCACGACGACCCGGTCGGCGCGCTCGGCGGCGAGGGCCAGGTCGTGGGTGATGAGGAGCACGCCGGTGCCGAGCTCGGTGGTGAGCTCGGTCATCTGGTCGAGCACGAGCCGCTGCACGGTGACGTCGAGCGCGGAGGTGGGCTCGTCGGCGAGGAGCACCTCGGGGCGGCAGGCGAGCGCCATCGCGATGAGCACGCGCTGTCGCATCCCGCCGGAGAACTCGTGGGGATACTGGGGGTAGCGAGCCGCGGGCCGGTCGATGCCGGCCTGGCCGAGCAGGTCGGTGGCCCGCTCGCGGGCGGTGCGGCCAGAGGCGAGCCCGTGCACCTCGAGCGCCTCGGCGATCTGGGCACCGACCGTCATCACCGGGTTGAGGTTGGTCATCGGGTCCTGCGGCACCAGGCCGATGCGCCGGCCCCGGATCGCGGTCATAGCCGTCTCCGGCGCCGTCGTGATGTCGTGGTCGCCGAGCCGGATCGTCCCGGCAGTGATGCGGCCGTTGTCGGCGAGCAGCCGGTTGACGCAGGACGCGAGCGTGGACTTGCCCGAGCCGGACTCACCCACGACAGCGACGGTCTCACCGGCGGCGAGGTCGAGCGAGACCTCGTGCAGCGCCTGTACCGGACCCTGGCTGGTGTCGAAGGTGACCGAGAGACCGCTCACGGACAGGACGGCGCTCATCGGGCCACCTCCGTAGCGCGAGCGCCAGAATACGGAGGTGGCCCGATGAAGGGTCGATTGGTCGCTCGCTGACGCTCGCTCATCGGGCCACCTTCAGGCCCGCCGCGTCGAGCAGCACCTCGATGACCTCGAGCCCGGTGGCGACCTCGGGGAGCCGGGTGGGGACGCGGTCGAGCGGCCCGAGGGGACCGAGCGGACCGTGCAACCGGGTCGCGCCCCCGGCGACGACGACGCCGGTCGCGGGAGCGATGGCGAGATAGGTGCCGGTAAAGCCGGGATGCTGCAGGTAGGTGACCTCCCCGGCGCGGCCGAGAAAGGCGCCGACGGCCTGGTCGGGATGGTCCGGGTGCGGCGCGGCGAAGCGGTCGAGCACCTCGCGAGGCACGAAGCTGCCCTCGCAGAGCGCGGCCCCGTAGGTCAGCAGGTCGTCGACGGTGGCGAACAGCCCGGCGTGCCCGGCGACGCCGTCGAGGGCGTGCGCGGCGTTGCCGTCGTTCACCTCGCCTCGCAGCCGGCGGTCGCGCCAGCCGGTGAAGCGGTCGGGGTCGATGCCGACCGGGCGCGGCTGGTCGGTGGCGAGCATCGCGCGCTCGTAGCCGTCGCTGTCGGCGCTGGTGGCGACACGGTCGGCTGCGAGCGGGCCGAAGCGGGCGGAGAGGCCCAGCGGGGCGGCCACGAGCTGGTCGTACGCCTCGTCCAGACGGAGCGTGGTGACCTGCTCGAGCACCGCCCCGGCCAGGATCAGGCCGAGGTCGGAGTAGATCCGGTCGGTGCCCGGCGGGTAGGCGAGCGGGAGGTCCGCGACGACCCGGATCGCCTCGTCGCGACGGCCGACGCCGGCGGTGTAGACCGGCCACCACGGCCGCAGGCCGGCCGTGTGGGTCAGCAGCATCTCGAGGGTGATCCTGTCCTTGCCGTGCTGGTCGAAGCCCGGCAGGTGGCGGTGCACCGGGTCGTCGAGGTGCACCTCGCCCGAGGCGACCAGCCGCATCGTGATCGCAGTGGTCGCGACCACCTTGGTGACCGAGGCCAGGTCGAGCATGTGGTCGGGCCGCATCGGCACCCCGGGGTGCTCGCCCGAGGGGAGGTCTGCCCAGCCGGCCGGCGCGACCTCGGAGCGGTGCGGCGTACGCAGCCCGAGGACGGCGCCGGCCGGGTGGCTGCCGTCGTTGCCGATGCTCAGCAGACGGTCGGCGTAGGCCTGGAGGGGCTCGCGGTCGCTCATCCGAACACCAGCCTCTCGGGCCAGGCGGCGAGCGGGGTGGGGAGCGGGCTCGCGGCGCTGATCGTGCCGAGCACGCGCGGGCCGGCCGCGCCGGTGCAGCTGGGCATGTTGCCGGCCAGCCCGTGCACGCTGGCCCAGCCGATGAGGGCGAAGGCGACGGCCTCCTTGTGGTCGGAGGGCACGCCGAGGTCGTCGCTGGTGGTGACGTGCACTCCGGGGAGCTGCTCGTCGATGCGCCGCATCAGCACCGGGTTGCGTACGCCGCCGCCGGAGGCCACGAGCACCTCGACCCCGGCTCGGGCGACCGCCTGCGAGACGGAGATGGCGGTGAGCTCGGTCAGCGTCGCGACCAGGTCGGGGAGCGAGGGCCCCACGCCCGCGCGGGCGAGCGCGGCGCGCACGTAGTCGAGGTTGAACAGCTCCTTGCCCGTGCTCTTCGGCGCCGGCTGCGCGAAGTAGGGGGAGTCCAGCAGCGCGTCGAGCAGCGACGGCACGACGGTGCCCGATGCGGCCAGCTCGCCGTCGCGGTCGTAGGTCGCGGCTCCCGGGGCGTCGGTGACGACCGCGTCGACGAGCGCGTTGGCGGGGCCGATGTCCCAGGCGACCGGGTCGGCGCCGGGGCCGCACACGGTCATGTTGGCGATGCCGCCGAGGTTGAGCGCGGCCGCGACCCGGTCGGTGGCCGGAGCCGCCAGCAGGCGCACGTCGAGCAGCGGCACCAGCGGAGCCCCCTGGCCACCTGCGGCGATGTCGGCGGAGCGTACGTCGGAGACGACCGTCGCGCCGGTCGCCTCGGCGATCCACGCGGGCTGCCCGATCTGGAGGGTGCCGAGAGCCCGGTCGCCGTCGACCCAGTGATAGACGGTCTGGCCGTGGGTGCAGACGACGTCGACCGCACCGACGGCCTCGACGGCCTCGACCGCTGCCGCCGCGAAAGCCTGCCCGATGCGGGTGTCGAGCTCGCAGACGACGTCGAACCCGACCGGTGCCGGAGGCATCGCCTCGATGAGGCGGCGCCGCAGATCGCTCGGATAGGGCACCGAGGTGTGGTGCATGATCGTGGCGTGCAGCGCCTGCCCACGGGGCTCGAGATCGACGACCGCGACGTCGATGCCGTCGTGGGAGGTGCCCGAGATCATGCCGAGCACGCGCATCAGCCGCGCTCCTCGATGACGGTGCGCAGCCGGCCGCCGGCTCGCTCCAGGGCATCGGCCGCCTCGGCGGGGGAGAGCCCGGTGAGGATCGTCGCGATCGCCAGCTTGGTGTGCCACCCCGCCGCCTCGAGGGCCGCGGTCGCGGTCGTGCGCTCGGCTCCGGTGGCCTCGGCGACCATGCGGACCGCGCGGTGTCGCAGCTTGTCGTTGCTGGCTCTCATGTCGACCATCAGCGAGCCGTAGGTCTTGCCCAGCTGCACCATCGTGGCCGTGGAGAGGATGTTGAGCACCATCTTCGTGGCCGTGCCCGCGCCGAGCCGGGTCGACCCGGAGACGACCTCGGGGCCGACCGCCACCTCGATCCCGTAGGTGGCGGCGCGACCCAACGGAGTCTCGAGATTGCAGGCGAGCCCGACGGTCAGCGCGCCGACCCCGGCGGCGTGCTCGAGCGCGCCGAGCACGTAGGGCGTGCGTCCGCTGGAGGCGATCCCGACGACGGTGTCGAGCCGGCCCACGCCCAGCGCCGCCAGATCGGCGGCACCGGCAGCGGTGTCGTCCTCGGCGCCCTCGACCGCGTCGACGAGCGCTCGTGGACCGCCGGCGATCACTCCGACGACCACGTCTTCGACACCGAACGTCGGCGGCACCTCGGAGGCGTCGAGCACCCCGAGCCGGCCCGAGGTGCCGGCGCCCACGTAGACGAGCCGGCCGCCCTCCCGCATCCGCTCGGTCGCGGCGGTGACGGCCGCCGAGATGACCGGGAGCGCGGGGCGTACGGCGTCGGCGATCGTCGCGTCACGGGCGTTCATCAGCGCGACCAGGTCGGTGACCGAGAGCTCGTCGATCGCCGGCCCCGGTGTGGTGCTCGATGCCTCGGTGGCGAGTGCGTCGAGGCTCGTGGCGTCATCTGCGCTCATGGGGTTCCTCCTCGTGGGTCGAGCGCGGCACGGAGGCCGTCGCCGAGCAGATTGAGCCCGACGACGGCCACGATCAGCGCGGCGCCGGGAGCGTAGAGCATCCACGGAGCGACGCTGACCAGCGTCTGCGCCGCATAGACCATGCCGCCGAGCGAGGCTGCCGGGGGAGGCGTGCCGAAGCCGAGGAAGCTGAGCGCCGCCTCGGTCAGGATCGCCCACGACAGCGACAGGGTGACCTGCACGACCAGGATGCCGAGGATGTTGGGCAGCACGTGCGCGAAGAGGGTGGAGAGCCGGCTGCGGCCGATGGCGGTCGCGGCGAGCACGTAGTCGGCGCTGCGCAGCGTCAGCACGGGCCCGCGGGCCACCCGGGCGAAGATCGGCAGGTAGACCACCGCGATCGCGACCGCCACGGTCAGCCAGCTGCGGTGCAGGGTGGCCGCCAGGGCCAGCGCGAGCAGCAGCGACGGGAACGCGAACAGCACGTTGGTGATCACCCCGACCACCCGGTCGAGGACGCCCTGGTAGTAGCCGGCCACGATGCCGAGCAGTACCCCGCCGACCGCGGCCACGCTCACCGAGACGGCCGCGACACGCAGCGAGTTGGCCAGACCGGAGCAGACCCGGGCGAAGATGTCGCGACCGAACTGGTCGGTGCCGAACCAGTGGTTCCCGCTCGGCCCCTGCAGAGCCTCCCCGACGTCCTGGGCGGCCGGATCCGGTCCGAAACCGGCCGCGGCGTAGACCGCGAGCGCTCCCACCAGCGCCATCAGGATCACGCCGACGACCCCGCCCGGCGTACGAAAGGCGTTGAGCCAGCGCCCCGAGGCTCGCGTCGCGGGCACTTCGGGCACCTCATGCATCTCGGCAGCCGAGCTCATCGGGCCACGTCCGTAGCGCGAGCGCGAGAATACGGACATAGCCCGATGAGAGGTTCGATGTTCGCTCGCTGCCGATCGCTCATTCGACACGCACCCTCGGGTCGACCAGACGGTAGAGGACGTCGGTGAGGAGGTTGACGAGCACGAACATCGCCGCGATCACCAGCACGGTCGACTGCACCACGGCGTACTCCTTCTGCTCCAGCCCGAGCAGCACCTGGCGGCCGATGCCCGGGATCGCGAAGATCTGCTCGGCCACCAGCGCCCCGCCGAGCAGGAAGCCGAACTGGAGCCCACTCATCGTCAGCACCGGGATCAGTGCGTTGCGCAGGATGTGGCGCACCTGCAGCCGCCGCCCGGCCACGCCCTTGGCGCGGGCGGTGCGGATGTAGTCCTCGGATCGGACGGTGAGGATCGCGGCGCGCGTGGTCTGCAGGATCGGCGGCGCGATGCTGATGCCGAGCACGAGCGCCGGCAGGAGCATCTGCTGCAGGTTGAGGCCGAGGTCCTCCCCGAGCGTGCGGAAGCCCTCCCCGTTGGGATACCAGCCGATCGTGTCGACCAGCCAGCTCGACACCGCCGCGGCCAGCAGGAACGAGGGCACCGAGAGCGCGACCAGGCTGGTGAGCTGGCTGACCTGGTCACGGGCCCGTCCGGGGCGGCTCGCTGCCAGCATCCCGCCGGGCACGCCGAGCACGACGCCGATCACGATCGCCAGCACGGCCAGCTCGATGGTGATCGGCAACGCCTGGGCGGTCATCGACAGCACGCTGAGGTGCGAGGTCGTCGAGACCCCGAGGTTGCCGGTGAGCACGCCGCCGAGCCAGCCCAGATACTGGGAGACGAGCGGCTCGTTGATGCCGTAGTAGGACTCCAGAGCGCGCAGCTGCGCAGGCGAGAGATCACCCGCGGCGGTGCCGTAGGCCGCGCTGATCTGGTCGCCGGGCACCACGCGCAGCAGCACGAAGGTGAACAGCGAGACCCCGAGAAGGGTCACGACCGCCTCGCCGGCGCGGCGCGCACCCGGGTGGCGCCCGACGGCGCCGACCCGGGCGAGCGTCGACGTCGTGCTCAGGAGACCGACGCCTTCCACAGCGTCGAGATCGAGGCGTCCGTACGCTTCTCCAACCCCTCCACGCCCTTGTCTGCCACGACGTACAGCTCCGGGGTGAACAGCCACACCCAGGCCGCCTGGTCGACCAGCTGCTGGGAGATCTCCTGGTAGATCGGCTTGCGGGCGGCGACGTCGGTGGTGGCGATGCCGTCGGCGAAGAGCTTGTCGAGCTCGGGGCTGGAGTAGCCGGCGACCTTGTTGAAGCTGCCGGCCTTGGTGAAGTAGCGGCCGTACATCGTGTTCGGGTCGGAGCTGCCGCCGTTCATCGCGATCGCCGCGTCGAAGTCGGAGGCGAGCCAGCGCTCGACGTAGGCGTTGGAGTCGAGCGCCTCGACCTTGACCTTGATGCCGACCTTGCCGAGCTGGGCCTGGATGTTCTGCGCCTCGTCGACCGCGGTCGAGTAGAGACCCTGGGAGGTCATCAGGTTCAGCTCGAACCCGTCGGGCTTGCCCGCCTTGGCCAGGTAGTCCTTCGCCTTGGCGAGATCCTGCTCGGGGCATGGTTGCGCGTCGGCGTCGGAGCGGAACTCGGGCGAGGTGATCGGGCCGGTCGGCTTGCCCGACCCCAGCGCGGCGGAGTCGATGACGTCCTCGCGGGAGACGGCGCACTGGATCGCGAGCCGGGCGTTGCGGTCCTTCAGGGTCGGTGAGGTCGCCCGCAGCTGGAGCACGTGGTAGGAGAGCGAGTCGACGGTGGTGGACTCGGTCTTGCCCGAGGTCGCGGACTTCGCGGTCACCGGGTTGTCGAAGATCGCCACGTCGACCGAGCCCGTCTTCAGCGACGACACCATCGACTGCTCGTCGGGGATCACGCGGAACTCGACCTTCGCCGAGCCCGGCTTGCCGGCGTAGTAGTCGGCGTTGCGCGTCAGCGTGATCGACTCGTTGGGGGTGCGGCTCTTGAACTGGTAGGGCCCGGAGCCGATCGGCTCGGTCTCCAGGGCCTTCGGGTCGGCGTCGGAGGGCACGATCGCCGTGTTGACCGCCGTCAGACCGGAGTCGAAGGAGGCGTCGGGCTGCTTCAGGATCACCTCGACCGTCTGCGGGTCGGGTGTCTTGATCTCCGCCACCGAGGCGAAGTACGACGCCGAGCTCGCGCTGGAGGCAGGGTCCATGATCCGCTCGTAGGTGCTCTTCACGTCGGCCGAGTCGAGCGCCGAGCCGTCACTGAACGTGACGCCGTCTCGGAGGGTGAAGGTGTAGGTCCTGCCGTCGTCGGAGATCTTCGGCAGCTCGGCGAGCCCCGCCTCCGGGACGCCTTCGGCATCGGTGTTGAGCAGCGGGCTGTAGATCTGGGACAGCACCTGGATCGACTGGGTCGAGGTCGCGGTCCACGGCACCATCTGCGCGGGGTCGGCGGAGATCCCGAAGACCAGCGTGCCGTTGGGATCGGCGGCGCTGCCGCCTCCGCTGCCACAGCCGGCGAGGCCGGCCGCGAGCAGGGTGACGGCGACGGCGGTGGCGCCGGTCGCGATGGTGCGCTGTCCGTGTCGTCGCTGTGCGCTCACGGATCCTCCTAGGGGTGGGGCCACGAGGTCGGGCCCTGCCAGCAGTGGCGTCGCCCGCGGATTCCCCCGACCCTAGGGCAATCAGACCTTGCGCGGTGGGGGCTTTTCGAACCGGCCGGGCCGCCGACACTCCGAAGGGTGCGCAGCGATGAGAACGGAGGCAGGATGGGTGGCAAGCGCCCGCCTCGGCTCGGAAAGGACTCCGCACCATGGATCAGGAACGTCATGAGCAGGCCACCCACGACCCGACGCACCAGGCGAGGGAGAGCGTCGAGCCCGCTCCGGAGCACCGCAGCGACGTGCCGTCGCAGCCGCCGGTCAACGCCGACGGTGGGCAGGGCCAGGGCGGTTACGGCAAGGGCGACGACAAGCAGTGGTCGCAGCAGGACTACCACCACCCGGCGGCTGCCTGGGGCGCGGCGAAGTCCGTCGGCGAGGTGCTGATCCGCGAGCGTGAGCCCATCCGCGGCACGATCGCGATGCTGCAGATGAACCAGCCGCCGAAGGGCTTCGACTGCCCCGGCTGCGCATGGCCCGACGACGAGCACGGGCTCAAGCTCGACCTGTGCGAGAACGGGGTCAAGCACGTCACCTGGGAGATGACCCACAAACGTACGCTGCGAGACTTCTTCGCCGCCCACACCGTCAGCGAGCTCGAGTCGTGGACCGACTTCGCGCTGGAGGATCAGGGCCGGCTGACCGAGCCGATGAGCTACGACCCGGAGTCCGACACGTACGTTCCGATCTCCTGGGCCGAAGCGTTCGCGCTCGTCGGTGACACGCTGCGGTCGCTCGACTCGCCCGACCAGGCGTCGTTCTACACCTCGGGTCGGCTGAGCAACGAGGCCACGTTCCTCTACCAGCTCTGGGCGCGCGAGTACGGCACCAACAACCTGCCCGACTGCTCCAACATGTGCCACGAGGCGTCCGGGCGCGCCCTCAAGCAGTCGCTCGGCACCGGCAAGGGCACCGCCGACCTCGACGACTGGGGCAAGGCCGACGCCCTGTTCGTCATGGGCGTCAACGCGGCCTCCAACGCTCCGCGCATGCTGACCTCCCTCGCCGAGGCCCACAAGCGGGGAGCGCAGATCGTCCACGTCAACCCGATGGTCGAGGCGGCCTCGCGCTCGACCATCGTGCCCCACGACTTCCTCGACATGGGGCTCAACCGCAAGACCCAGACCTCCTCGCTCGACCTGCAGGTGCGTCCTGGTGGCGATCTCGCCCTCATGCGCGGGATGGCCAAGGCGCTGCTCGAGCGCTCTGCCGTCGACGCGACGGTGATCGATGAGCAGTTCCTGGCCGAGCACACCAGCGGGTTCGACGACTACCGGCGGCTCGTGGAGGAGACTCCCTGGGAGGATCTCGAGACGCAGGCCGGTCTCTCCCGTCACGCCATCACCAAGGCGGCGAGCGTCTACTGGCAGGCAGACCGCTCGGTGATCAGCTGGTGCCTGGGGGTGACCCAGCACGAGCACGGCGTCTCCACGGTGCGCGAGATCGTCAACCTGCTGCTGATGCGGGGCAACATCGGCCGAGACGGCACCGGGCCCTCTCCCGTACGCGGGCACAGCAACGTGCAGGGCAACCGCACCTGCGGCATCGACCACCGCCCGACGGAGGAGTTCCTTGCGCCGATGGACGCCGCCACCGGCATCACCTCGCCGCGCGAGCACGGGCTCGACACGGTGCAGACGATCCGGGCGATGAACAACGGCGACATCAAGGTGTTCGTCTCGCTCGGCGGCAACTTCGTCCGCGCCGCGCCCGACACCCGCTACACCGAGGCGGGCATGCGCAAGACCGACCTCACCGTGCAGGTCAGCACCAAGCTCAACCGCAGCCACCTCGTCCACGGCCGCCGCGCGCTCATCCTGCCGTGCCTGGGCCGCACCGAGAAGGACGTGCAGAAGGGCAGCGAGCAGGGAGTGAGCGTCGAGGACGCGATGAGCATGGTGCACATCAGCCATGGCCGGAAGAAGCCGGCCTCGCCGCACCTGCGGTCGGAGATCGCGATCCTCGCCGGGATGGCGCGGGCGACGCTGCCGGAGTCGTCCACGCCGTGGGAGTCCTACGTCGAGGACTACGACCGGATCCGAGACGTGATGTCCCGGGCGCTGGTGGGGTTCGAAGACTTCAACCGCCGCGTACGCCAGGAGCCGGTCGGCTTCCGCATCGCCCAGCCGGCGCGGGAGCGGGTCTTCAAGACCCCGACCGGGGCCGCGGAGTTCTCCCTGGTCGACCTGCCCGACGTGGTGCCGGGCCCGGGCGAGCTCATCTTGCAGACCATGCGCTCGCACGACCAGTGGAACACCACCATCTACTCCGACAGCGACCGCTATCGCGGCGTGAAGAACCTGCGCACGCTGGTCTTCATGAACGAGGTCGACATGCGCGAGCGCGGGCTGGAGCAGGGGCAGCTCGTCGACATCACCGCCACCTCGAAGGACGGCACGGTCCGCTCGCTGGAGAACTACCGGGTCATCGCCTACGACCTCCCGGCCGGTTCGGCCGCCGGCTACATGCCGGAGATGAACGTGCTCGTGGGCTGGGCCGACTACTCGATCCAGAGCGACCAGCCGCTGATGAAGAACCTCAGAGTGCGGGTCGAGGCCCACGAGGAGGCCGACCGTGCGCACGAGAACGCGCCCGGCCGCCCGCCCGGCAGCGGTGTGTCCTCAGGCCTCAGGAGCTGATCGAGGACGGGTGCGTGGCCAGCGGCGTCACCGCGATGTCCATGTAGGGGAACAGCGGCAGCCCGGAGAGGAGGTCGTGCAGCGCCTGGTTGGACTCGACGTCGAAGATCGAGACGTTGGCGTACTCGCCGACGATCCGCCACAGGTGCGGCCACCGCCCGGAGCGCTGCACCTCCTGTGCGTAGGCCTTCTCGCGGGCGACCAGGTCGGCCTTGACCTCGGGGTCCATGTCGTGCGGGATCCGGACGTCCATGCGTACGTGGTAGAGCATCGGTGTTCAGCTGCTTTCTGGGTCGGAGCGGATGGTGTCTTCGATGGGATCAGTCGGCGAGGTCGCCGCGCGAGGTCTCGGGGGCCAGGACGGCTGCGACCAGTGTGATGCTTGCCAGCACGACGACGTAGATCCCCACCGGCCAGGAGGCACCGCCTCCAGCGGCGGCGAGGCTGACCGCCACGAGCGGCGCGAACCCGCCGAAGACGATCGCCGCGAACTCTCGGCTGACGGCGGCTCCGCTGTAGCGGCTGGCCGTGGTGAACAGCTCGGAGAGGATCACGCCCTGCACCCCGAACATGATGCCCACGCTTCCGCCCTGAGCTAGTGCCAGCGCCAGCATCGCGAAGGCCGGGAGACCCGTGTCGACCAGCCAGAAGAACGGGAAGGCGAACGCGATGGCATACAGCGCGCCCGCGATCAGCACCGGACGGCGCCCGAAGCGGTCCGAGGCGATCCCGGCGAGCGGCGCGGTGACCATCACGACCAGGCCGGCGATCAGGAGACCCGCCGACCCGGTCTGCCGGTCGTAGCCCGCATCGGCCATGTAGGACAGGGCGAAGACCTGGTAGAGGTGGCTGAAGGAGAGCGGGGCGGCGACCAGCCCCATCACCAGCAGCAAGCTACGCCACTGGGTGCGGACCAGGGTGAGCAACGGAGCCTTGGCTGGCTCGGCGTCGTCGGTGACCTCCTCGAAAGCGGGCGTCTCCTCCAGGCGCAGCCGGATCCAGAGTCCGAGGAAGACCAGCAGCAGGCTGGCGAGGAACGGCAGCCGCCAGCCCCACGACGCGAACTGGGCCTCGCTCGTCAACGAGGTGGTCAGCAGCAGCGCTCCCGAGGACAGCACCAGGCCGAGGTAGACACCGGCTGCCGAGAACGAGCCGAACAGGCCGCGGCGTCCGGGCGGTGCGTACTCCACGGCGTAGACCGACGCGCCGCTGTACTCCGCGCCGGAGCCCATCCCCTGGAGCAGTCGCATGACCACCAGGAGCAGCGGCGCGGCCATGCCGATGGCCGCGTGCGAGGGGATGAGGGCCATGGCGGTGGTGGCCAGACCCATCAGCATGAGGGTGGCGATGAGAGCCGGGCGCCGGCCGTACCTGTCACCGATGTGGCCGAAGACCATCGCGCCGATTGGGCGGGCGACGAAGCCGACGCCGAAGGTGGCCAGCGACAGCAGCAGCGAGGTCGAGGCGGACGCGCTCGGGAAGAACACCTGGCCGAAGACCAGGGCAGCGGCGGCGCCGTAGAGGAAGTAGTCGTACCACTCCAGGGCCGAGCCGAGGAGCACCGCTGCGCAGACCCGGGCGAGCGTACGGCGGTCGGTCGCAGGCGCGCCGGTCGCAGACGCGGGTGGCGTGGGTGGCGTGGGGGTCGTGGTGGTCTCGGACATGGGCTCTCCCGGTGGGGTGGGAAGCGCGGAGCGCGGCGGGGCACCGGCACGTCGCCGTGCCGGGTGCGGGGGATGAGGTCAGGGCTGCTGCGGTGCGGCCCGTTCGAGAGTGCGTACGTCGGCGGCGGCGCGGGCCGGGGCCCAGCCGTAGCGGGCAGGGGCCCAGTCCTCGTCACCGGGCACCCAGTAGAAGAACGTCACGCGGCGCTCGGTGAAGCGCCACCGGCCGTCGTCGCCGCGGACCATCTGGTCCTGGTAGCGGCCGGCGGCGATGTGGGCGCGCCCGTCGACGACGCAGGGCTGGTCGAGCCAGGTCGCGCCGGTCGCGACGTGGGCTGGTGTGCCCACGAGGTCGATCGTCTCGTTGGACGAGAAGTGCCACCACGCCGAGAGCGGGCCTTCTTGGAGGTCGGCGAAGAAGGTGCGCAGCTCGTCGTGACCACGTGCCGTGGACAGCCCGACGAAGGCACCGTCGGGGGTGAACAGGTCGACCAGGTCGTCCCACCGGCCGTCGTCGAGCGCCTGGCAGTAGTGGGCGCGCAGCTGCTGGATCGCGTGCAGATCCTCCAGGCGGCGTACGCGGGTGGCGAGGTCGCTGCTCATCCGGGTCAGCCCCTCAGATGGTCGAGGATCGCGGAGGTGATGGTCTGCGGCTGCTCGGCGTTGGCGAGGTGCGCCGACTCGGGCACCACCAGGACGCGTCCGTCCTGCACGCTGTCGGCGATCGCCTCCAGGTGAGGCGGGGGAGTGGCCGGGTCGTCGGCGCCGGCGATCGCGAGGGTCGGCGCGGAGATGCGGGGCAGGTCGGGGCGTAGGTCCATGGTGGCGATGACCTCGCAGCAGGAGGCGTAGCCCTCGGCCGGCGTGGAGGCGACGACCGCCTCGGCGGCGGCCTTCTCCTCGGCGTTGGTCGCGAGGTAGCCCGGCGTGAACCACCGGGCGACGACGGCCTCGGCAACCGCGCCCGAGCCGTTCTCACGTACGGTCGCAGCCCGGTCGTGCCAGGCGCTGGAGGGGTCGAGCTTGGCGCCGGTGCACAGCAGCACGAGCCGGTCGACACGCTCGGGGTTGCGTGCGGCCAGGCGCATGCCGGTCATGCCGCCGAGCGAGAGGCCCACGAAGTGGGCCTTCTCGACGCCGAGGGAGTCGAGCAGCGACACGACGTCGTCGGCGAGGTCGTCGATGTCGTAGGGGCCCTGCGGCACCGGCGAGCCGCCGTGCCCGCGGGTGTCGTAGCGGACCACGCGGAAGTGCTCGGTGAGGGCGTCGACCTGGGCGTCCCACATCGACATCGTGGAGCCGAGCGAGTTGGACAGCACGACGACCGGGGCGTCGGCGGGGCCGGTGACGACGTGGTGCACGGCCACGGCCGGTGTCTTCGCGCTCATCAGTCGACCCGCTCGAAGATCGCGGCCAGGCCCTGGCCACCGCCGATGCACATGGTCTCGAGGCCGTAGCGTGCCTCACGACGACGCATCTCGTGGGCCAGCGTGGCCAGGATGCGACCGCCGGTGGCGCCCACCGGATGGCCCAGGGAGATGCCCGACCCGTTGGGGTTGAGCCGCTCGTCGGTCGGGTCGATCTTCCACTCGCGCAGGCACGCGAGCACCTGGGCGGCGAAGGCCTCGTTGACCTCCAGCACGTCGATCTCGTCGAGGGTGAGCCCGGCGCGTTCGAGGGCGGCCGCGGTGGAGGGCACCGGCCCGATGCCCATCACCTCGGGTCCGACACCGGCCACAGCCCACGACTTCAGGGCCAGCAGCGGCCGCAGGCCCCGGCGCTCGGCCTCCTCGCGCGTGGTGACGATGCACATCGCGGCGCCGTCGTTCTGGCCGCTGGCGTTGCCGGCGGTCACCGTCGATGCCTCGTCGAGCTTGGCTCGAACCGGGCGCAGGGCGGCGAGCTGCTCGAGGGTGGTCTCGGGTCGCGGGTGCTCGTCACGGTCGACCACCACGTCGGGCTTGCCGCGGCGCCCCGGGACGGTCACCGGCACGAGCTCGTCGGCGAACTTGCCGGCCTCGTGCGCGGCGCCGGCGCGCTGCTGAGAGCGGAGCGAGAGCTCGTCCTGCTCCTCGCGGGAGATGTTGTACTCACGGCGCAGGTTCTCGGCCGTCTCCAGCATCCCTCCGGGCACGGGGTGGTCCTTGCCGCCGGCGGTCTCGCGAGCCCGGACCAGGCGGTCCATCAGCTCCACGGAGCCACCCTTGACGCCGGTACGCAGCCCGAGCGCGTAGTGCTCGACGTTGGACATCGACTCGGCGCCACCGGCCACGATGACGCTGCCTGCACCGCTGGCGATCTGCGATGCGGCGTACAGAACAGCCTGCAGACCCGACCCGCAGCGGCGGTCGAGCTGGAGCCCGGGCACGCCGGTGCCGAGGCCGGCGTCGAGCGCGGCGATGCGGCCGATGGCGGGATTCTCGCCGCTGGGATAGCAGTTGCCGAGGATCACGTCGTCGACGTCGCCCTCCTGCAGACCGGTGCGGCGGACGAGCTCGGTGAGGGTCGTGGAGGCGAGGTCGACGGCGGAGAGCGAGGAGAGGGCGCCGCCGTAGCGACCCACCGGGGTGCGTACGGGTTCGCAGATGACGATGTCGGGCATGACCCGAACCTAGACCTGTCATTCGATACTGTGAAGTATCTATTTCGCGATGACTGAAACTCTGTAAGTATGGGTTTATGGAACTGCGCCACCTTCGCTACTTCGTCGCCGTCGCCGAGCAGCGCCACTTCGGCCGCGCGGCGGAGCGGCTGCATATGGCGCAGCCGCCCCTGTCGCAGCAGATCCGCCAGCTCGAGGCGGAGCTGGGCGTCACGCTCCTGACCCGCACCACCCGCCGGGTCGACCTCACGCCGGCCGGAGTCGTCTACCTGGACCGTGCGCGGGAGATCCTCGCCGCCGTCGACGACGCCGGCGAGGTCGCGCGGCGCACCGCGGCCGGACGCACCGGCCGGTTGATGGTGGGGTGCGTCGGGTCGGCGACGTACTCGTTGCTGCCGGCTCTCGCGAAGGCGCTGCGCAGCGAGCTGCCGGAGGTGGAGTTCGGCTTCCGCGGCGAGATGCTCTCGCCCGAGCAGGTCACGGCGCTGCACGAGGAGAAGCTCGACCTCGCCGTGCTGCGTCGTCTCCCGGACACAGCCGGCCTGAGCGTTCGAGACGTACGCCGCGAGCGGCTGCTGGTCGCGATGCCGCAGGAGCACAGGTTTGCCGCCCGCAAGCGGCTACGGGTCGCCGACCTCGCCGAGGAGGGCGTGATCATCCATGCCGGCGGTGGCCGGTCGGCGATGAACTCGCTGATCCAGGATCTCTTCACCGAGGCGGGTCTCGAGCTCACGGTGGTGCACGAGGTCGCGGAGACCTCGACGCTGGTCACGTTCGTCGCCGCGGGGCTGGGGGTGGCGGTGGTGCCGGAGCCCACCTCGGTCCTGCACGTCCCGGGCGTGGTCTATGTCCCCCTGGCCGGCACGCCCGGTGTCGATCTCGTCGCCGCGACCCGAGAGGGCGACGCGAACCCGGTGCTCGCCCGGGCCCTGGCTCGGCTCGTGGAGATCGCCTCGACCTGAGCCCGCGATCGCCGGGCCGACGGGGGAGCGGGGAGCAGATGGGTCATGAGGGGCCGTAGGGCGAGAACATGCCCGGGCGAGGTCCGCCGGGCAGCACTCGCGGGCTGACGCTGATCGCCTGGAGGTCGGCGCTGACGGCCTCGGCGCTCTCCAGCAGGTGGGGCAGCGCGTCGCGGACGATGTCGTCGGGAGTGTGGCGTCCGCGGGAGGTCGAGCAGGCGAGCGCACCCACCACGGTGCCCCCGCTGTCGCGCACCGGCACCGCGATCGACAAGAAGCCCTGCTCGAGCTCGCCGTCGACCAGCGCGTAGCCCTGGGTGCGGATCTCGTGCAGGACGTCGCGGAAGGCGACGGGGTCGGTCACGGTGCGCTCGGTCAGGGCCGGGAGGCCGCCTTCGTCGATGATCCGGTCCACGACCTCGGCCCGCCCGAACGCCGCCAGGACGCGCCCGGCCGAGGTGGCATGAGCCGGGAGCCGGGTGCCGATGTCGATGCCGTTGGTCAGCACCCGGCGTGCGTTGACCCGTGCCGCGAAGACCACGTTGATGCCGTCGAGCTGCGCGAACGAGGCGGACTCGCCGGTGAGCTCGACGATCCGGAGCAGGTGTGCCTGGGTGATCTCGACGACGCCATGGGTGGCGCCGTAGTGCTGGCCGATGGTGAGCACGCGCGGGGTCAGCTGCCACCGGCCCGACTCCCCGGTCACGTAGCCGAGCTTCTCCAGGGTCAGCAGGATCCGCCGGACGGCGGGACGGGAGAGCCCGGTCTTCTGCGCGACCTCGGCCAGCGACGCCGTCGGCAGGTCGGCGTCGAAGGCGAGCAGCACGGCGAAGCCGCGCTCGATGCTCTGGATGATGTCCCTCTCGGAGCCGTTGTCCATCGTGTCGCTTTCTCCACTCAGTCGAGACCGCATGCGTACCAATGGAAGTGGTCCGACCCGTTGACTTCTCGTGTGATGCCGGACACAGTCGTTGTACGCTAGGCGTGCAGATCGTACGCACAGCGTACAGGAGGTAGGCATGGATTCGCGAGAGCTCCGCAACGCCTTCGGTGGTTTCGCCACCGGGGTCACCGTGGTCACCTGCGACAGCGACGAAGGCCAGGCGCACGGCGCGACGGTGAACGCGTTCACGGCGGTGTCGCTGGACCCGCCGCTCGCTCAGGTGACTCTGGGGCGCACGTCGAAGGCGTGCCAGTTCCTCGACGGTCAGTCCTTCGCGATCAACGTGCTGGCCTCCGACCAGCTCGACGTCGCCTGGCACTTCGCCGGCCGCCCGGCCGATGAACCGCCCGCGTGGGCGGACGGGCCGACCGCGCCGATCCTCGCCGGGGCAGCCACGACGATCTCGTGCCGCCCCTGGCGCACCTACGACGGCGGTGACCACCTCATCGTCATCGGCGAGGTCGAGGCCGTCGAGCTCACCGAGAAGCAGCCGCTGCTCTTCTTCGGGGGCGAGTTCCGCTACCTCAGCCCGCAGCAGGACAGGGCACCCGGCATCCACTGGGGAGGCTCGATCGACTGCCCGACCTCGGGATGGTTCGAGAGCGCGAGCTTCAGTCCGCTCGCCGAGGCCGCACACGCCTAGAGGCCCCGGCTCGATCCACGCTCCATCCCTACCCCCGCTCTCAGCCCCATCGACACACGTCCCAACCATCTGAGGAGACAACGGCATGACGCAGATCGACGACAGCACCGAAACCACCGCGGCACCGGAGACACCCACGACGTCGGCGCCGATGACCGGCAACGACTACATGGACAGCCTCAAGGACGATCGTGAGATCTGGATCTACGGCGAGCGGGTCAAGGACGTCACCGAGCACCCGGCCTTCCGCAACCCGATCCGGATGACTGCCCGGCTCTACGACTCGCTGCACGACGAGCAGCTGAAGAAGGACGTCTGGGTGCCGACCGACACCGGCAACGGCGGCTGGACGCACCCGTTCTTCAAGACCCCGAAGACCTCCGAGGACCTCGGTGCCGACCGCAAGGCGATCGAGACCTGGGCACGCAAGACCTGGGGCTGGATGGGTCGTTCCCCCGACTACAAGGGCAGCTTCCTCGGCACCCTCGGCGGCTACCCCGAGTTCTACGCGCCGTACGAGGAGAACGCGAAGCGCTGGTACAAGGAGAGCCAGGAGAAGGTCCTCTACTGGAACCACGCGATCATCAACCCGCCGGTCGACCGCAACCTGCCGCCGGACGAGGTCGGCGACGTCTTCATGAAGGTGGAGAAGGAGACCGACGCCGGCGTCATCGTCTCCGGCGCCAAGGTCGTCGCGACCGGCTCGGCGATCACCAACTACAACTTCATCGCGCACTACGGGCTCCCGATCAAGAAGAAGGAGTACGCCCTGGTGTGCACGGTCCCGATGGACGCACCCGGTGTGAAGCTGATCTGCCGGCCGTCGTACGGCATGCAGGCAGACACGCTCGGCAGCCCCTTCGACTACCCGCTCTCGAGCCGGATGGACGAGAACGACACCATCTTCGTCTTCGACAAGGTGTTGGTGCCGTGGGAGAACATCTTCGTCTACGGCGACACCGACAAGATCAACGGCTTCGCCATGCAGACCGGCTTCTTCCACCGGTTCACCTTCCACGGCTGCATCCGGCTGGCCACCAAGCTGGAGTTCATCGCCGGGCTGCTGCTCAAGGCGCTCGAGGCCACCGGCACCAAGGACTTCCGCGGTGTGCAGACCCGGGTCGGTGAGGTCATCGGCTACCGCAACACCTTCCGGGCGCTCGCGGACGCGATGGCGGCCAACCCCGACCGGGGCCCGGGTGGCATGGCGCTGCCCAAGCTCGACTACGGGATGGTCTACCGCCAGCTGATGATCCAGATGTACCCCCGGGTCAAGGAGATCATCCAGCAGGACGTGGCCTCGGGCCTGATCTACCTCAACTCCAACGCGATCGACTTCAAGACCCCGGAGGTGCGCCCCTACCTCGACAAGTACGTCCGTGGCTCCAACGGTTACGACGCCGTCGACCGCACCAAGCTGATGAAGGCCCTGTGGGACGCCGTCGGCACCGAGTTCGGCGGCCGCCACGAGCTCTACGAGCGCAACTACTCGGGCAACCACGAGAACGTGAAGGCGGAGATCCTCTTCGCCGCCGAGGCGCAGGGCGAGGCGGAGAAGATGACCGGCTTCGCCGAAGAGTTCCTCGGCGAGTACGACCTCGACGGCTGGACCGCTCCCGACCTGATCAACCCCACCGACGTCTCGCTCATCCTCAACCGGAAGTGAGGTCATCATGACCACCACGCAGGAATCCCCGACAGCTGCCGGCTCGGGAGCCAGCGCCAGCAAGAGCTTCAAGGCGACCACGGCCACCGCCGACGTGGCCGACACCCCGCCGGAGCGGGTCGCGGCGATCGTCACCGACGTCCTCCAGGGTGTGCACGACGCGATCACCAAGCACGACGTCACCTATCCCGAGTTCCAGGCTGCCAAGGCGTGGCTGATGGACGTCGGTGAGGGCGGCGAGTGGCCGCTGTTCATGGACGTGTTCGTCGAGCACGCCGTGGAGGAGCAGGTCGCCAAGTCGCAGTCCGGCACGAAGGGCTCGATCCTCGGGCCCTACTACCTGAGCGACCAGGTCAAGCTGCCTTCCACCTGCACGCTGCCGCGTCGCGACGACGAGCTGGGCACCCCGCTCGTGCTCGAGGGGCAGGTGCGCGACACGTCTGGCAAGCCGCTCGGGGGCGCCGAGGTGGACATCTGGCACGCCGACTCCGACGGCTACTACTCGGGGTTCGCCCCGCACGTGCCGGACGGCAACCTGCGCGGCGTGGTGGTCACCGACGAGGAGGGCCGGTTCGAGATCAGCACGATCCAGCCCGCGCCGTACCAGATCCCGACCGACGGTCCGACCGGACAGCTGATCGGGGCGGCGGGCTGGCACCCGTGGCGACCGGCGCACCTGCACATCCAGGTGCGCGCCGGCGGTCACCGGTCGGTGACCACGCAGCTCTACTTCGCCGGCGGCGACTACCTCGACTCCGACGTCGCCGAGGCGACCAAGCCCGAGCTGGTGCTCGACCCGCAGGACGACGGCACCGGCACCCGCCGGAGCAGCTACGACTTCGAGCTCGAGCCGTCGAAGGGCTGACGACCTCCGGCCGTGGGCGCGCTCCGCGTGCCCACGGCCGGTTTCCACCCCGGCGGACCGGCTCGCCCATCGAATGGAGCGTCAGATGACCAGCGCACAGCACCAGCTGACAACCGGACAGCGCCAGCGCGTATGGCGCGACTGGCCCGATCTTGGCGACCTCTGCGCATCGGTGGCCACGGTCGGTGTCTTCGACGGGTTCCACCGCGGGCACGTCGCGCTGGTCGAGGCGGCGCTGGCGGAGGGGCGCCGGCTCGGCCTTCCTGCCGTGCTGGTCACCTTCGAGCCACACCCGTTGACCGTGCTGGCCCCCGAACGCGCGCCGCTCCAGCTGCTCTCGGTCGAGGACCGGATCGAGCAGGCGCTCGCCCTCGGCGTCGACGGCGTCGTCGTGCTGCCCTTCACCCCCGAGCTCGCCGCCCAGCCCGCGGCCGACTTCGTCGAGCAGGGCCTGGTGGGCCGTCTCGGGCTGCGGTCGCTGGTGGTCGGCGACAACTTCCGTTGCGGCCACGGGGGAGAGGGTGACGTCGCGTTCCTCGCCGAGACCGGCCGCCGGCTGGGGTTCGAGGTGAGCGGCGTCGACCTGGTGCGCCTCGGCGAGCGCACCTGCTCCTCCACCGAGGTGCGGCGTGCGTTGGCCGCCGGCGACGTGGCGTCCGCGCTGGACGTCCTGGGGCGTGCCGATCCCCGGATCGCCGCCATGGCCGGCTGAACGGGTCGTGCTGTGCGGGTAGGGCTCAGCTCCGGCGGGGCCGGGTCAGCCGGTCGAGGAAGGCCACGAGCAGCGCCTCGCGCATCGCCGGGGAGGCCAGGTTGAGCATCGCGTTGACCTCGGCCATCCGCTGCGGCAGGGCCAGGTCGCCGTCGGGGCCGGCCTCGCCGACAAGTCCGGCGGCGGCCAGCAGGCCGTCGAAGTCGTCGTCGCTCAGGGCGCGCGGATCGAGGTCGGCGATGAACGCCGCCACCCCGGGGTCGACGCTGACCGGGCCCGAGGCGACCGCGGCGGCGACCGCCTCGCGCAGGGCGGCCAGGAGTTCGGTTACGTGGGGGAGGGTCGCGGCGCTCACCGAGAGGTGGATGGTGGCGGGTGCGCCCGCGTAGGACATCTGCGGCTGGACGTACCAGCCACGGGCCGCCATCTCGTCGCAGACCGTGAACGGGTCGCAACCGGCGTCGGTGGTGAGGGCCAGGAGCGTGGAGTCGGGCTTGCCGGCCAGGCTGAGCGCGGGGAGGTCGGTGATGCCCGCGGCGATGCGGTCCACCGCCTCGAAGACGTCGCGAGCGAGACGCTCGTAGCCGGCATCGCCCAACGAGGTCAGCACCGCCCAGGCGCCGGCCAGCGGCCCGCCCGACTTCGTCGACTGCATCGTCGAGTTGAGCATGGTGTAGCCCGGCCAGGAGGCCGAGGCGAAGAACTGGGGCCGGCGCAGCTGCGGGGTGCGGTGCAGCAGCACCGAGGTGCCCTTGGGTGCATAGGCGTACTTGTGCAGGTCGACCGAGATCGAGGTGACGCCCTCGACGGCGAACGTCCATGCCGGTACGTCGCGCCCCAGCCGTGACGCGTAGGGCAGCACCCAGCCACCGATGCAGGCATCGACATGACAGCGGACCCCGCGCTCGGCAGCGACTGCCGCGATCGCGGTCACCGGATCGACGACGCCGTGGGCGTAGGACGGCGCCGAGGCCACCACGAGCACCGTGCGGTCGTCGATCGCGGCGGCCATCGTTGCCGGATCGGCGCGGAAGTCCGGGCCGACAGGCACCAGCACCGGCTCGACGCCGAAGTAGTGCGCTGCCTTGTGGAACGCGGCGTGCGCGGTGCTCGGCAGCACCATCCGCGGCCGATCGATCTCGGGGTGGGCATCGCGGGCGGTCTGCACCGCGAGCAGCACCGACTCGGTGCCGCCGGAGGTGACGGTGCCGACCACCGTCTCGGGGGCGGCCAGGAGGTCGGCGACGATGCCGACCACCTCGGTCTCCATCCGGAGCAGGCTCGGGAAGGCGGTCGGGTCCAGGCCGTTGGAGCCGGCATAGGCCGCGACCGCCTCGCGGCCGATCCGGTCGATGTCGGGCAGCCCGGAGTCGTAGACATAGGCGAGGGTGCGGCCACCGTGCACCGGCAGGTCGGCGGCCTGCATCGAGCGGAGCTGGTCAAGGGCGTCGGTCATGCGGTCACCGTCCCATCGGGGTCGTCGGGGTCGTCGGGGTCGTCCACGTCGGTGGCGGTCAGCGAGTAGCGTCGCAGCCACAGCAGGCTGAGCAGAGCGAGGCAGGCCGGCAGCACGGAGAACCCGAGCGTGATCGCGGCCAGCGCCGAGTCGGGCTGGTCGACGGCGCCGCCGGTCGACGACCGGTAGCCACCGAGCGCGAGCACCGCCGCGTAGACACCCGGACCGAGCGCGAGCCCGAGCGTCTCGCCCGCCGTCCAGACGCCGGTGTAGACACCGATCCGGCTCGAGCCGCTGCGCCGGGCATCGACCGCGGCGGCGTCGGGAAGCATCGCCATCGGGAAGACCTGGCAGCCCGCGTAGCCGGTGCCGACGAGGAGCACCGCGGCGTAGACCACCGCGACCGGAGCGGCCTGGGCGGTCGCGGCGATCAGCGCGCCGACGGCGAGCACGACCGAGGCGGCGACGTAGCCGCCCTTCTTGCCGATCCGGGTGCCGAGCGCGGTCCACGCGGGGGTGAGCAGCAGCGCGGGGCCGACGAAGCAGACGAACAGCACCGTCGCCGCACCACCGCCGCCGAGCACGTTGGCCGCCAGGTAGTCGACTCCGGCCAGCATCGCGCCGAACGCCACCGCCTGGATGACGAACGTGACCAGCAGCCGCCGGAAGTCGGGCGCCGCGGCGACGATCCGGAGCTGGTCACGCAGCCCGCCCGCACCGGGCTGCACGGTGTGGATCGGCGCCCGGCGGGTGCCGGCGTACGCACTGATCACGCCGACCAGGATGAGCACGGCCATCACCACGCCCATGACCCGGTAGCCGTCGCGCCCGCCGAGGGTGTCGCGGATCATCGGCGCGGTGGCGCCGGCGAGCATGATGGTCAGCGCCAGGATCGCGACGCGCCAGGTCATCAGCCGGGTTCGCTCGTCGTAGGAGCCGGTCAGCTCGGCGGGCATGGCGACGTAGGGCACCTGGAAAAACGCGTACGCCGTCGCGCAGGCCAGGAATGCGACCAGCACCCAGAGCGCCTCGAGCCCCGTCGCCATCGACGGCGCCGCGAACAGCACCGCGAACGACACCGCCAGCGCGATCCCCGCGCGCCGCAGCCAGGGGCGGCGAGGGCCTCGGGGGTCGACGGTCCGGTCGCTGATCCGGCCGGCGATCGGGTTGAGCACGACGTCCCACGCCTTCGGGGCGAACACGATGAACCCCGCGGCCAGCGCGGCGATGCCGAGGCTGTCGGTGAGATAGGGGAGGAGCATCAGGCCCGGGATGGTGCCGAACGTGCCCGTCGCCACGGAGCCGAGACCGTAGCCGAGGCGTACGCCGGTCGGCAGCGGCGCACTGGCTGGGCTGGCTGGCATGGCGCAATAGTGCCGCAGAACGTGCCGCAGGATCCGAAGATGGGTGTCACCACCCATTCAGACCGGACCGTGTCGAGGCCTTGACTGGGTGTATGAAGCAGACACGAGCGCGGGCGCACGCCCGAACGACCGGCTCTCGGGAAGCCCGCGATGGGCTGGCCTGAGCTCGAGCTCGCCATCTCGGCGGGGATGATCTGTGCGTCGATCGGCTTCGCGATCGGGCTGGCGATCGGGCGCGGGCGGCAGCCCCGCTGGGCGGAGCGAGGCAGCTTCGTCCACAAGGTCTCGATCGGCTACGCGACCCTCGAGCGGCTCGACGCCGTGCTGCTGCGGTTCGAGGTCGAGCCGGAGTCGAAGCTGGCCGGGGCGGAGGTCGACGAGCTCCGGCTGCCACCTGGCTCGGCGATCTCGTTGATCACGCGCGGCGGCGAGGTCATGGTGCCCGACCCGCACACGGTGCTGCGCTTCGGTGACCAGGTGCTCGCCGTCGCGTCCCGAGACCAGGTCGGCGCGGTGGAGGACCGGCTGCGGCTGGTGAGCCGCTACGGGCGCCTCGCCGGGTGGTATGCGGGGATGGAGGCGAACTCGGCGGCCGCCTTCGGCGTCAGTAGGTCGGCGTGATCCTCACCTCCGCCGCGATCTCGATCTTCCTGATCAGCTACGCGCTCATCGCCACCGAGCGGGTCCACCGGGTCGCCGCCGCTCTCGGCGGGGTGGCCGGCATGGTGGTGATCGGGCTGGTCGACGCCGAGTCCGCGTTCCTCAACCCCGAGACCGGTGTCGACTGGAACGTCATGTTCCTGCTCTTCGGGATGATGATCATCGTCGGGGTGCTCAAGCAGACGGGGCTCTTCGAGTTCTTGGCGCTGTGGGCGGCGCGCGCCTCGGGCGGCCACCCCTACAAGCTGCTCGTGCTGCTCGTCCTGGTCACCGCCACGGTCGCACCGATCCTCGACAACGTGACCTGCGTGCTGCTGGTGGCACCGGTGACGCTCTCGGTGTGCCGCCAGCTCGGTCTCTCGCCGATGCCCTTCCTCGTCTCGCTGATCCTCGCGGCCAACCTCACCGGACCGTCCACGCTCATCGCAGACCCTCCGAACATCATCATCGCCAGCCGGGCCGGGCTGACCTTCAACCAGTTCCTCATCCACTCCCTGCCGCTGACGGTCATCCTGCTGATCGCCTACCTGCTCTTCGCCCGGCTGCTCTTCCGTCGTCACCTCAAGACGTCGGTCGACGTGGAGCGGGTGCTCGGCGACCTGCACCCGCGCGACGCGATCACCGACGTACGCCTGCTGGTGCGCTGCCTCGTCGTGCTCGGGCTGGTGATGGTCGCCTTCAGCCTGCACACCGTGCTGCACCTGGACCCCTCGATCGTCGCGATGATGGGAGCGGGGGCGACCGTGCTCGTCTCGCGCACCACGCCGGACGAGTTCCTCGAGGAGGTCGAGTGGCCGACCCTGGCGTTCTTCATGGCGCTCTTCGTGCTCATCGGGTCGCTGGTCGAGGTCGGTGTCATCGGCGAGATCGGCAAGGCCGCCGCCGCGTGGATGGGAGACCGCGAGCTGCTCGGCGCCACCGCCCTCCTGTTCGGCTCGGGCGTCTTCGGCGCGTTCGTCGACAACATCCCCTACACCACCGCGATGGTGCCGGTGGTCGAGGACATGGTCGCGGTGACGCCGCACGCGGGCGCCGAGAGCCCGCTGTGGTGGGCGTTCGTGTGGGGAGCCGACCTGGGCGGCAACGCCACCGCCGTCGCCGCCGGTGCCAACGTCGTCGTGCTCGGCATCGCCGCCAAGGCAGGCCAGCCGATCAGCTTCTGGGGCTTCACCAAGTACGGCCTGGTGGTCACCGTCGTCTCCCTCGCGATCGCCTGGGTCTACCTCTACCTGCGCTACTTCGCACTCGCGTGAGGCCCTGCGTGTCGCCGGCAGCTGTGCTTGTCGGGGACAGGGGGCATGACCTCGCCCGGTCGGGGTTACCGGGAGGGATGACCTACCTGACGACGGCCGCTACGGCCGTGACCGAGTCCGCGCGGAGCGACCACTCATGAGGGCCGTGACGTGGCAGGGCAGACATGACGTGCAGGTGCGCGAGGTGCCGGACCCGGTGGTCGAGGACCCGGGCGACGTGGTCGTGGCGGTGACATCGTCCGGCCTGTGCGGCTCCGACCTGCATCTCTACGACCCGCTGGCCCCGTTCATAAGCAGGGGCGATGTCGTCGGCCACGAGCCGATGGGGATCGTGCGAGAGGTCGGTCCCGACGTGTCGACGCTGGCGGTCGGCGACCGGGTGGTGGTGCCGTTCAACATCAGCTGCGGATCCTGCTGGATGTGTGAACGCGGACTGTTCAGCCAGTGCGAGACCACTCAGAACCACGATCAAGGCACCGGGGCCAGCCTGTTCGGCTACAGCAAGCTCTACGGGCAGGTGCCCGGTGGTCAGGCGGAGGCGATCCGGGTGCCGTTCGCCGACCATCTGCTGGTCAAGGTGCCTCACGGGCCGCCGGATGATCGTTTCCTCTTCCTCTCCGACGTGCTGCCGACGGCCTGGCAGGCCGTGACGTACGCCGACGTCGCCGAAGGTGACACCCTGGCCGTCCTCGGCGCGGGTCCCATCGGTGACATGGCTGCGCGGATCGCGCTGGAACGAGGCGTACGGGTGATCTCGGTCGATCGAGTCGCCGGGCGTCTGGCGCGGGTGTTCGGACGCGGGGCGGAGACGGTCGACATGGAGAGCGTCGACGATGTCGCGGAGCGCGTGCGGGACCTGACCGATGGGCGTGGCGCGGATGCGGTCATCGATGCGGTCGGGATGGAGGCCCACGGGTCGCCGGTTGCCGAGACCTCGCAGAAGGCGCTGGGCATGTTGCCGCGCAAGGTCCAGGAGGTCGTGATGCTCAACGCCGGCAGCGACCGGCTCGCGGCGCTCCTGACCGCCATCGATGCGGTACGCCGCGGCGGGACGATCAGCATCTCCGGGGTCTACGGGGGTGCGGCCAGCCCGTTGCCGATGTTCCAGATGTTCGACAAGCAGATCCAGCTGCGGATGGGACAGGCCAACGTCCGTCGCTGGACCGACGACATCCTCGAGCTGCTCGAGAACGACGAGGACGTCTTGGGTGTGGAGAGCTTCGCGACCCATCACCTTCCTCTCGAGGACGCCCCGGACGCGTATCGGAAGTTCCGCGACAAGGAGGACTCCATGGTCAAGGTGGTCTTCCAACCCTGACCTGCGCCCACCGGCACGCTTCAGCGGGCGACGATCAACGCCTGCGGCGCGGCGACCTTCATCCGGGTGTTGAACCACGACAGCTGCCGGGCGGTCTGGGTGCTGCAGGAGGTGGCGACCTCGAGGAGGTCGGTGTCGCGCAGCCCCTGCGCACCCTGGATGACCACGGTCCAGGTGGTCTCGACCATGGCGCCGAGGACGTACAGCTCCTGGAGGTCGCGCAGCAGCCCGACCGGGCCCGACCTCACCTGGGCGAGTCCGTCGTGATGCAGCCGCTCGGGCTCCTCGACGTCTTCCTCGCCGTAGCGTTCGACCACCGGTGCCAGCCGTCTGCGGTGCTCCTCGCTCCAACCGGCCAGCAGGTGGCAGGTGTGGAAGACGTCGGCCTCCTCGGCATGGCCCTCGGCGACGGAGCGAAGGGCGGAGGCGAGGGTCTGCTCGCTGTGGTCGGCGAGGCCGACGTAGGTGGCGAGATGTGACATCAGGATCCTCCCGCGGGATCGAGCGGGTACGCCGGGGTGACATCGAGCACCCTGCTGCTGGTCTCGGCGCCGCCGACCGTCGGCGCCAGGTCCGTCGCCGGCGACGCGGTGGTCGTCGGGGCGGGGGCAGGGCCGTCGCCACCGCGCAGGCGGGTGACCCTGCAGGCGGCGGTCTTGAAGTACGGCTGCTTCGAGACCGGGTCCCAGACGGTCATGGTCAGCTCGTTGGCCAGCCGGTGCTCGGCGTCGGCCACGCCGCGCGGGTCCCAGCGGCCGTAGTGGAACGGTGCGAAGACGGCTCCTTCGATGACCTGACCGACCCGGGCGCGCACCTCGATGCCGCCGCGCGGGGAGGTCACGTGCACCCAGTCGCCCTCGTCGATGCCGAGACGCTCGGCATCGACGGGCGAGATCTCCGCCCACGCGTCCGGCGCGGCGTCGTCCAACGAGGAGGACCGGCCGGTCTTGGTGCGGGTGTGGAACTGGAAGACGGTGCGACCTGTGGTGAAGAGCATCGGGAAGTCGTCCGACGGCTCTTCGTGCGGGGGCGAGTACGGCGCACCCTTGAGGAAGGCCCGGCCGTCGGGCCGCATGGCCCGGTGCTCCTGCTCGGTCACCACGGCACCGGTGACCAGATCGTGCCCGAACGTCTCGCAGACCTCGGTGTCGGTGGGGAAGACGCCGTCGGCGTAGAGCCGGTCGGTCCCCTCGGGATGTGCCTCGTTCACCGGCCAGGGGATCCCGGTGGGTCCACGAAGCTTCTCGTAGGAGAGCCCGGTGTAGTCGATCGGACGCCCTCGAGTCACCGAGCAGAACGACTCGAACGCCTCCTCGGGACGGCGCCATCTCACCAGGGGCGCACCGTCCTTGTCGGTGAAGCCCATCAGGTCGGCGTACATCAGGAAGATCTCGTAGTCGCTGCGTGCCTCGCCGGGCGGGTCGACGGCCTTCTCGGAGAGGTGGACGGTGCGGTTGACGTTGGTGAAGCAGCCGGTCTTCTCGCCCCAGCCGGCTGCCGGGAGCACGACGTCGGCGAGCTCGGCCGTCTCGGTGAGGAACAGGTCCTGGACCACGACGAAGCAGTCGTCGGAGGAGAGGATGTTGCGGATGCGCGCCGACTCGGGCATCGACACGGCGGGGTTGGTGGCCGAGATCCACAGAAAGTCGATGGAGCCGCTCGCGGCGTAGCTGAAGATCTGCATCGCATGGGTCGGCGGTGACCAGTGGGGGATGGTCATCGGGTCGACGTTCCACGCATCGGCGAGCTCTCGCACATGCGCCGGGTTGTCCCAGTTGCGAAAGCCCGTGAGGTCTCCGTCGGCGCCGCACTCCCGGTTGTTCTGGGCAGTCGGCTGCCCGTTCATCTGCAGCACCCCAGCTCCGGGGCGTCCGATCATGCCGCGGAGGAGATGCAGGTTGTGCACCGCCACCGAGGCCGCGGTGGCCTGGTGGGACTGGTAGAAGCCCTGGAGCACGGTGGACAGCACCGCCTGGCTCTCGCCGAAGATCCGGGCGGCGCGGCGCAGGTCGTCGGCGGGGACGCCGCAGATCTCGGCGACGTGCTCGGGTGTGTACGCCGCCACCGTCTCTTCCAGCTCGTCCCGGCCGAGCGTGTGCGCGTCCACCCATGCCTCGTCGACCCAGCCGTTGGCGAAGAGCTCACGCGTGAGCCCGTTCATCAGCGCCAGGTTGGTGCCCACGCGCGGTCGCAGGTGTACGCCGCCGGTCCGTTCGGCCTCCTGGGCGACCAACGTGCGGCGCGGGTCGACGCACACGACGCGGGGAGGGTCGTCGGCGCGGGTGCGGTCGAGCACGCGGGCCCACAGCACGGTCTGGGTCTCGGCCATGTTGTGCCCGTAGAGGAAGATCGCGTCGCAGTGCTCGATGTCGGTGTAGGAGCCCGGCTGGCCGTCGGCGCCGAAGGACTCCTTGAAGGCGGCCGCGCTGGTCGCCGTGCACAGCCGGGTGTCGCCGTCCATGTGCGGCGTACCGATGCCGGCCTTGCCGATGACCGCCTGCAGGTAGTACTCCTCGAGGAAGAGCTGACCGCTGGTGTAGAAGCCGTGGGTGAGGGGGCCGCGCTCCTCCAGCGAGGAACGAGAACGTTCGACGACCCGCGCCATCGCTGTCTCCCAGTCGGTCTCGACCAGCCGGCCGTCCTCTCGGACCAGGGGACGCGTCACCCGGTCGGGGGACGAGGCCCACGGGGTGCTTCCGTACAGCCCTTTCGGTCCGAGGCGACCGTGGTTGACGACGTCGCCGGCCCGTCCGCGTACGCCGACCATCCGGCCGTCCTTGACGGCGATGTCGCAGCCGCAGCCGTTGCTGCACAACAGGCATGCCGACTGGACCCAGCGGTCGACGTCGCCCTCGCCGAGGCCGTCGTCGAGATACTGGTCGACCCGGGCCGGCCACACCGTCGCTCGTGGATGCGGCGTGCGTACGCCGTGCAGATCTGCGATCCGATCGGTCATCCGCCGTGGGTACCCCGCCGGCGGCGCACCTATGTGACGCATCCGGCGACGACCGCCCGGCTGGTCGGCAGGGCTGCATCCGGTCGCGGTGGGTACCGGGGTCTCGCACATCAGATCAAGCCACACGTCAGATCAAACCGGTCGCAGGAAGGGTGGACAGCATGAAGGTCGTCGTCATCGGTGCGTCGGGCAACCTCGGCAGCGCCGCGATCCGGGCGCTGACCGCCGACGGCGCCGCCAGGGTCGTCGGCGTCGCCCGCCGAGCTCCCAGCGGCCCGCGTTCCAGCGTGCATGGCTCTGTCGAGTGGCACGAGGCCGATGTCTCGACGGTCGATCTGGCGCCGATCGTGGAGGGTGCCGACGCGGTCGTCCACCTCGCCTGGAAGTTCCAGCCCACGCACCGCCCGGAGGAGACCTGGGCCACCAACGCGGTCGGCACCCGCAGGGTCCTCGACGCGGTGGCCAGGGCCGGGGTCCCCGCGCTCGTGTGCGCCTCGTCGGTGGCGGCGTACTCGCCGGTGGACCACGACGACCCGGTCGACGAGACCTGGGCGACCGACGGGGCGTCCGCTGCCGCGTACTGCCGGGAGAAGGCGTACGTCGAGCGGGCTCTGGACGCCTTCGCCTGCCACCATCCCGAGGTGCGGCTGGTCCGGGTCCGGCCGGCGTTCGTCTTCCAGCGTTCGGCGGCCAGCGAGCAGCGGCGCATCTTCGGCGGCCCTCTGCTCCGGCCCGCCTTCGCGGACCGCCGAAGGATCCCGATGGTGCCGGTGCCGGCCGGGATGCGGTTCCAGGCGGTGCATGCCGGCGACGTCGGGCGGGCTCTCGCCGCCGCGGCGACCACCGAGGTGGCGGGCGCGTACAACCTGGCCGGCCCCGGGATCATCCGGCGCGAGGAGGTCGGCGAGCTGCTGGGTGCCCGGACGGTCGAGGTGCCGCCAGGTCTGGTGCGCCACGGCCTGGACGCGGCATGGAACGCACGCATCGCGCCGGTTCCCGGCAGCCTGCTGGAGGCGGTCATGCAGCTGCCGCTGATGTCGACCGCCCGGGCCGGGCTGGAGCTCGACTGGCGACCGCGCCACACAGCCATGGAGGCCCTCGAGGCGGTGGTCTCCGGCATCCCGGAGAAGGCCGGCAGCGAGCTTCCCCCGTTACGTCCGTGACCCGCACGAGAAGGAGCACCGATGAACGACGACATGTTGCACGCCTACCTCCAGCACCACTGGGCAGGTTCCAGCGCCGGTGTCGCGATGTTCGAGCGAGTGGGCCGCTCGCACTCCGACACCGACGTGGCCGTCCGGGTGCGACAGCTGGCGGTGGAGGTGGACGCGGACCGGGAGGCGCTGCGGCAGATCATCGAGGCGACCGGCGCCGCCCCATCGCGCATCGCGGCCACGGCGGGACGGGCGGCGGAGCTCGCCGGCCGGTTGAAGCCGAACGGGCGGGTGGTGCGGCGATCGCCGCTCTCGGACCTGTTCGAGCTGGAGGCGCTGCTCGACGCGGTGGCCGCGAAGCGCGCCGGGTGGCATCTTCTGCGTGCGGCCACCGAGGGCGACGTACGCGTGGACCCGGTGCTGCTCGACGACCTCGTCCGACGCGCCGACGACCAGCTCGCCCGGCTGGAGGATCTGCGCCTGCGGGTGGGACGTGCCGTGATCGGTGGATGACGGCGGTGTCCGGATGAGTCTGGTATTCCAGACAGCTGACGGGTGACAGCTCTGGCACGGCGCGCGACGACGCCGTTTGATGGAGCCATGGATCGACGGCCCGGGCGCGCAGCTCGACGCCCGAGCGATCCTCCCAGTCACCGAGTCCGTGATCGGAGCTTGAAATGAACGAGCGCTCGAGCAACCCCCGTCTTCCCGTCCAAGCCGCACGCGGCACCGAGCTGACCGCGAAGTCGTGGCAGACCGAGGCGGTGCTGCGGATGCTGATGAACAACCTGGATCCGGAGAACGCCGAGCGTCCCGAGGATCTCGTCGTCTACGGCGGCACCGGCCGGGCCGCGCGCAGCTGGGAGGCCTACGACGCGCTCGTACGCACGCTGCGCGCCCTCGAGGACGACGAGACGATGCTGGTGCAGTCGGGCAAGCCCGTCGGTGTCATGCGCACCCACGAGTGGGCGCCCCGGGTGCTGATCGCCAACTCCAACCTGGTCGGCGACTGGGCCAACTGGGAGGAGTTCCGGCGGCTCGAGGACCTCGGGCTGACGATGTACGGCCAGATGACGGCCGGGTCGTGGATCTACATCGGCACCCAGGGCATCCTGCAGGGCACGTTCGAGACGTTCGCGGCGGTCGCCGACAAGCTCGCTGCCTCTGGCGGGAACGGGCACAGCGGTGGCACGCTGGCCGGGACGATCACGCTGACCGCCGGTCTCGGTGGCATGGGCGGCGCCCAGCCGCTGGCCGTCACCATGAACGACGGCGTCGCGATCTGCGTCGAGGTCGACCAGTCGCGGATCGCCCGACGCATCGACCACCGCTACCTCGACGTCCAGGCCGACTCGGTCGAGGACGCGGTGCGGCTCGCCGTCGAGGCGCGCGACGCCCGTACGCCGCTCTCGATCGGGCTGCTCGGCAACGCGGCCGAGATCTTCCCGGCGCTGCTGGCCTCCGACGCCCCGATCGACATCGTCACCGACCAGACCTCCGCGCACGACCCGCTGTCCTACCTCCCTGCGGGCGTCTCCTTCGAGGAGTGGCACGACGCCGCTCGCCGTGACCCCGAGGGGTTCACCAAACAGGCCCAGGCCTCGATGGCCGCGCACGTGCGGGCGATGGTGGAGTTCCAGGACAAGGGCGCCGAGGTCTTCGACTACGGCAACTCGATCCGCGACGAGGCGCGCAAGGGCGGCTACGACCGCGCCTTCGAGTTCCCGGGCTTCGTGCCGGCGTACATCCGGCCGCTGTTCTGCGAGGGCAAGGGTCCCTTCCGCTGGGCCGCGCTGTCCGGCGATCCCGCCGACATCGCCGCGACCGACCGCGCGATCCTCGAGCTGTTCCCGGAGAACGAGCGGCTGCGCAAGTGGATCACCATGGCGGGCGAGAAGGTCTCCTTCCAGGGGCTGCCGGCGCGCATCTGCTGGCTCGGGTACGGCGAGCGTCACCTCGCCGGCCTGAAGTTCAACGAGATGGTCGCCTCGGGTGAGCTGAAGGCCCCGATCGTGATCGGGCGCGACCACCTGGACGCCGGATCCGTCGCCTCGCCCTACCGCGAGACGGAGGCGATGGCCGACGGCTCCGACGCGATCGCCGACTGGCCGATGCTCAACGCGCTCGTGAACACCGCGTCGGGTGCCTCGTGGGTCTCGATCCACCACGGCGGCGGCGTGGGCATGGGCCGCTCCATCCACGCCGGGCAGGTGTGCGTCGCCGACGGCACCGACCTGGCCGCGGAGAAGATCGAGCGGGTGCTGACCAACGACCCCGGCATGGGAGTGATCAGGCATGTCGACGCCGGCTACGACCTGGCCGCCGACGTCGCGACCGAGCGTGGCGTGCGCGTCCCGATGAACGAAGGCTGACCGGAGGCGACGAGAGACGAGAGGCTGGACCTGTGAGCTTCGAGAAGATGTGGCGTGACCTGGCTCCGCTGGGGCGTTCATCGACCAGCGGCGGCTACTTCCGCCAACCGTTCGCCTCCGCCGAGCGGGAGTGCGCCGACTGGTTCGCCCAGGAGGCCCGCGCCCGCGGGCTACGGCTCGAGCACGACGGCTTCGGCAACATGGTCGCCTGGTGGGAGGCCGCCCCGGGCTCGGCCGGCGAAGGCGGCGACGTGCTCACCGGCTCCCACCTCGACTCGGTGCTCGACGGCGGAGCCTTCGACGGTCCGCTCGGGGTGGTCTCCGCGTTCGCGGCGCTCGACCTGATGCGTGAGCGCGGCTTCGCGCCCGCCAGACGGATCGGGATCGGTGCCTTCGTCGAGGAGGAGGGATCCCGCTTCGGGCTGGCCTGCCTCGGCTCGCGGCTCGCGGTGGGTGCGACGAGCCTCCAGCAGGCCGAGGCGCTCACCGACCGCGACGGCGTACGCCTCGGCGACGCGTGGGCCGAGGCCGGTGTCGATCCCTCCCAGGGGTCCGACCTGCTGGCCGGGGTGGGCTGTTTCGTCGAGCTCCACGTCGAGCAGGGCCGAGACCTCATCGACCGCGACGCTGCGGTCGGGGTGGCCAGCGAGATCTGGCCCCACGGGCGCTACCGCTTCGACTTCACCGGTGAGGCCAACCATGCCGGCACCACCCGGATGGAGGACCGGCGCGACCCGATGCTCACCTACGCGATGGCCGCGCTCGCGGCCAACGAGCAGGCCCGGCTGGCGGGGGAGCGGGCCACCTTCGGCCGCATCTCGGTCGAGCCCAACGGCACCAACGCCGTGCCGTCGCGGGTCACCGCCTGGCTCGACGCCCGCTGCGCCACCGACGACTCGCTGGGCCGGCTGGTGGAGGCGATCACCGCGCAGGCAGCCGACCGGGCCGGCGAGCACGGCACCGGTCTCGAGGTCACCCCGGAGTCGGTCTCGGCCGCCGTGGGCTTCGACGCCGACCTCGCCCGCAGCATCGCCGCACCTCACGGCTGGCCGGTGATCCCGACCCAGGCCGGTCACGACGCGGGGATCCTCTCCGCGGCCGGCATCCCGACCGCGATGCTGTTCGTGCGCAACCCGACCGGCATCTCGCACGCACCCGACGAGCATGCCGAGACGGTCGACTGTCTGGCCGGCGTCGAGGCGCTCGCCGACACGCTCCAGGAACTGGCCGGATGAGCGAGCGTCAGAGCTATCTGCTGGAGCGGGCGATCCTGCCCGACGGCGTCGCCGACGAGGTGCTGGTCACCGTCGCCGACGGCCGGTTCGAGACCGTGACCCCCGGCTTCCCCGGCCACGACGGCGCGGCGACCCGGCTGGCCGGGCTCACCGTCGCGGGCCTGGCCAACTGCCACAGCCACGCCTTCCACCGGGCGCTGCGGGGGCGCACCCAGCGCGGCCGCGGCACCTTCTGGACCTGGCGCGAGCAGATGTACGCCGCGGCGCAGCGCCTCGACCCCGACAGCTACTTCGCGCTGGCCCGCGCGGTCTACCGCGAGATGGCGGCCACCGGCATCACCTGCGTGGGCGAGTTCCACTACCTGCACCACCAGCCCGACGGCACCCCCTACGCCGACCCCAACGCGATGGGCGAGGCGCTGATCGAGGCGGCCCGCGAGGCCGGCATCCGGATCACCCTCCTCGACACGCTCTATCTCGCCGCCGGCATCGGCACCCCGCCCGAGGGTGTGCAGCGCAGGTTCTCCGACGGCGACGCCGACACCTGGGCGCAGCGGGTCTCCCGTCTCGAGGAACGCGACGGCGTGCTGGTCGGCCGGGCGATGCACTCGGTGCGAGCGGTGCCGCGCGACCAGCTCCGCCCGGCCGCCGGGCGACCCCTGCACGTGCACCTCTCCGAGCAGCGCGCGGAGAACGAGCAGTGCCTCGCGGCGTACGGGATGACGCCGACGGAGCTGCTCGCCGAGGAGGGTCTGTTGGGAGCCGAGACCACCGCGGTGCACGCCACCCACCTGACCGAGACCGACATCCGCCTGCTGGGCGAGGCCGCGGCGTACGCCGACTTCTGCCCGACCACCGAACGCGACCTGGGCGACGGCATCGGCCCGAGCCGTGCGCTCCACGAGGCCGGCGCCCGGCTGACCCTGGGCAGCGACAGCCACGCCGTGATCGACCTCTTCGAGGAGATGCGCGCGGTCGAGCTCGACGAGCGCCTGGTCACCGAGCAGCGCGGGCACTGGAGCGCCGGCGAGCTCCTCGCGGCGGCCACGGCCACCGGCCACCAGAGCCTGGGCTGGAGCGACACCGGACGGATCGCCGTCGGGCAGCGGGCCGACCTGGTCACGCTGTCGACGACCAGCCCGCGCACGGCCGGCACGGGCAGCGACGAGAGCTCGGTCGTCTTCGCGGCGTGCGGCGACGACGTCACCCACGTCGTCGCCGATGGAAAGATCGTGGCGCGGGCGGGCGACCGGCAGGAGATCGGCGACGAGCTGGCCACGGCGATCGGAGAGGTGTGGGCATGAGCAGTGTGGTGATCACGGGGATCGGCGAGCTCGCCACCCAGGCGGAGCAGGGTCTGCTGACCGATGCCGCCATGGTGATCGAGGCGGACCGGCTGGCCTGGGTCGGTCCGGCCGCCCAGGCGCCGCCTGCCGACGAGCGGGTCGACCTCGGCGGCCGCGCGGTGATCCCCGGCTTCGTGGACAGTCACTCCCACCTCGTCTTCGCCGGTGACCGGTCGGCCGAGTTCGAGGCCCGGATGACCGGCACGCCCTACGCCGCCGGCGGCATCCGCACCACGGTCGCTGCCACCCGCGAGGCGGCCGACGAGCAGCTGGCGGCCAACGTCGCCCGGCTGGTCGCCGAGATGCACCGTCAGGGCACCACCCACGTGGAGATCAAGAGCGGCTACGGGCTCACGGTCGTCGACGAGGCCCGCAGCCTGGCGATCGCGCGCCGCTTCACCGACGACACCACCTTCCTCGGCGCCCACGTGGTGCCGCAGGGCTCGGACCCGGCGGCCTACGTCGACCTGGTGACCGGTGCGATGCTCGACGCGGCGGCACCGCACGCGCGCTGGATCGACGTGTTCTGCGAGCGCGGCGCCTTCGACGCCGACCAGGCGCGCACCATCCTGAACGCAGGCCGAGACAAGGGGCTGAAGGGCCGGTTGCACGCCAACCAGCTCGGCGAGGGGCCGGGTGTGCAGCTGGCCTGCGAGCTGGGCCTGGCCGCGGTCGACCACTGCACGTTCCTCTCCGACGCCGACGTCGATGCGCTGGCCGAGTCCGGCACGGTCGCCACCCTGCTGCCGGGGGTTGAGTTCTCGACCCGCCAGCCGTGGCCCGACGCCCGTCGGCTGCTCGACGCCGGCGTGAGGGTCGCGCTGGCCAGCGACTGCAACCCGGGCTCGTGCTACACCAGCTCGCTGCCGTTCTGCATCGCGATGGCCGTACGCGACATGGGCATGTCGCCGGCCGAGGCGCTGTGGTCGGCGACCGCCGGCGGCGCTCTGGCACTCGACCGCGACGACGTCGGGGTCCTGGATGTCGGGCGCCGCGCCGACTTCGCCGTGCTCGACGCGCCCTCCTACGTGCACCTCGCCTACCGGCCCGGGGTGCCGCTCGTGGAGCAGACCTGGATCGGTGGCCGCCGCGCCGGCTGAGCGAACCACTACGATCCAGGCATGGCCGTCGTGCCCGCTGCCGAGCAGACGCTCGCCATCCTCCGCTACCTCGCCGCTCAGGCGAGCCCCGTCACCGCGGCCGCGATCTCGCGCGAGCTGGGGCTTCCCAGGTCGACGACCTACCACCTGCTCAGCACGCTGCTGGCCTCGAGCTTCGTGGTGCACTACCCCGAGCAGAAGGTCTACGGGCTCGGCGTCACCGCCTACGAGCTCGGCACCGGATACACCCGCCAGGCGCCCCTGCAGCGGCTCGCGCGGCGGCTGGTCGCCGACCTGCGCGACCGATCCGGCAACGGCGTACATCTCTCGGTGCTGCAGGGCCGTGAGGTCGTCTACCTCCTCGAGGAGCGCGCTCCGGGGCGCCCGCTGCTGATCACCGACGTGGGGGTGCGGCTGCCCGCGCACCGGACGGCGAGCGGCCGGGCGATGCTGGCGGCGCTGCCGGCCACCCAGGTGCGGGCGCTCTACCCCGACGCCGACGCCTTCGAGCCGGGGGCGGGCCCGGGGTCGCTGAGCGCGCTGCGGCGGCTGCTGGCCGACGTACGCCGGCACGGGTTCGCCTCCGAGCACGGTGAGGTCACCGCGGGCCTGACCTCGGTGGCCATGCCGGTGCTGGACCACAACACACATCCCGTGGCAGCGGTCACGGTGACCTTCCCCGAGGGCGAGGGCACCGATGCCTACCTCGAGCGGATGGTCAGCGAGGTCGGGGCCGCGGTGCGGGAGCTGGGGCGGCGTATCGGAGCGGGCATCCAGGGGATCTGAGCCGCCCTGAGCCCGCCCCTGAGCCAGGTCCGCACCAGTCTGGGATCGCAGACTCGAACTCGGTGGGACGCCTAGGCCGTGGGGGTGCGCGGGGCTTCCAATGGAGAGGCACGTCACACCCGTACGACCGAGGAGTCCCCCATGGCCACGACCGAGGCTGGTGGCGGCATCGAACGCCGCACCATCGATGTCATCCCCGCAGCCGAGCGGCATGGCACGACCCGGAGCCAGTTCACGCTGTGGTTCGGCGCGAACATGCAGATCACCGCGATCGTCGACGGGTCGCTCGCCGTCGTCTTCGGCGCCGACGCGTTGTGGGCGATCATCGGTCTGCTGATCGGCAACGTCTTCGGCGGTGCGGTGATGGCGCTCCACTCCGCCCAGGGGCCGAAGCTCGGTCTGCCGCAGATGATCTCGAGCCGGGCCCAGTTCGGCGTCTACGGGGCTGCGCTGCCGCTGGTGCTGGTCGTGGTGATGTACATCGGGTTCGCGGCCACCGGCACCGTGCTGGCCGGGCAGGCGATCAACAACGTGCTCCACGTGGACGCGCCGGCCGTGGGCATCTTGATCTTCGGCGGCCTCACCGCGCTCGCCACGACGGTCGGCTACAAGCTCATCCACGTCGTGGGCAGGGTGGCCACCGTGGTCGGCATCATCGGCTTCACCTATCTCGCGTTCCGGCTCATCGCAGACTACGACGTCTCGGCCGTCTTCGGCGTACGCGGCTTCGAGGTCGCGACCTTCCTGCTGGCCGTCGCGCTGGGCGCGGGCTGGCAGCTCACCTTCGGTCCCTACGTCGCCGACTACTCGCGCTACCTCCCGGCCGAGACCTCCGAGCGGGCCACCTTCTGGTCGACCTTCCTCGGCAGCGTGCTCGGCTCCCAGTGGGCGATGACGCTCGGCGTGGTCGTCGCCGCGCTCCCGGTCTCGGCCGGGGGAGCCGACTTCCTGACCAACCAGGTCGGCTTCATGGGCGATCTCGCCGGCGGCGGCGCCGTCGCCCTGCTGATCTACCTGGTGATCGTCGTCGGCAAGCTCGCGGTCAACAGCCTCAACGCCTACGGCGGCTTCATGACCATGCTGACCGTCGTCTCCGGGTTCGCTCGGATCCGGGAGGTCTCCGCGGTGGCGCGAGTGCTCTACATCAGCCTCTTCCTCGGCACCTCGGTGGTGATCGCGATCTTCGCCTCGGCCGACTTCCTGGACAACTTCAAGAACTTCGTGCTGGTGCTGCTGATGGTGTTCACCCCGTGGAGCGCGATCAACCTGACCGACTACTACCTGGTCTCCAAGGAGCGGGTCGACGTGCCCGCCCTCTACGACCCCGCAGGCCGCTACGGCGCCTGGAACCTGGCCGCGCTGGGCTGCTACGTGCTCGGTGTCGTGGCGCAGATCCCGTTCCTGGCGCAGAAGCTCTACACCGGGCCGATCACCGAGGCTCTCGGCGGCGCCGACCTCTCCTGGATCGTCGGCCTGGTCCTCACCGCGGCGGTCTACTACCCGCTGGCGAAGCGCACGAGCAAGCCGCCGTCGGCGATGATCCTGCCGGAGCAGTCCCCGGCATCTGCCCGCGTCGGATGAGCCGCCCCGGCGGTCAGGTGGGCTGGCCGGCGAGGCCGTACGCAGCCGCTTCTCCGGCCTCGGGCACCTGCATCTCGAACGTGTCGGTGACGACCGTGTAGTCGAAGTAGCCCATCCTTGCGATCGGCTTGATGCGTGGGATGTCGAGCCTGCCGTCGGGCGTCAGCGCGTTGTCATCGATGTGGATCCGCTCGACCTTGGCGAAGACGATGTCGATCGTGCCGACGTTGGAGTCGCCCGTCATGCGATGGGTGGAGAGGTAGCGACACTCGAAGTGCACCGGGCTCTCGGCCACCAGCGGGACCGGGGCCAGCTCGGCGTACGCCTTGGTGACCCCGCAACGGTCGAACTCGCTCTCGTCGGCGGGCAACGCCATGGCGCTGATGTTGACGGCCTCGCGGAGGTCCCAGGTGGCCATGTTCCAGACGAACCATCCGGTCTGCTCGGCGTTGAGGACGGTGTCCTTGCGGCGTCCGTCGGGATACTGGTTGGCGGAGAACATCACCATCGGCGGATCGAACGTGAGGTTCTGCCACTGGCTGTAGGGGGCGAGGTTCTCCACGCCGTCGGGGGAGACGCTCGAGAGCCAGCCGATCGGGCGGGGCACCGTGCAGCTCTTGAACGGGGAGAAGGGAAGCGGGCTCTTCTCGGTGGCGGGGTCGTATCTCATGGGATATGTCCTTGCTGGGTCAGTGATCGGTTCGGGTGATCGGTTCGGGGCATGGGGTCGGGTCATCGGTGGGAGGCGAGGCCCCGAGGTGCGGCGTGCTCGGAGCGCACCCGGCCGGAGAGGGCGTAGTAGAGGCCGCCGGCGACGACGAGCCCGAGGATCCAGGAGATCTCGGCGCCGCCCATCCAGTCTGCGATCGGGCCGACGTAGAAGCTGCTGTTTATGAACGGGATCTGGATCAGCACGCCGAGGACGTAGGCGATCATGGCGCTCTTGTTGACGCGGCCGTAGACGCCGTCGGGGTCGAACAGGGCGTCGACGTCGTACTGCTCCTTGCGGACCCAGTAGTAGTCGACCAGGTTGATCGCCGACCAGGGGGTCATGAAGTAGAGGAGGAAGAGCAGGAAGTCGGTGAACGAGGCGATGAAGTTGTCGCTGGCCGCGAGCGCGATGGCCAGCGCGACCGCCGAGATCAGGGCGATGTAGACGACGCGGTGGCGCGGCTCGATGCGCGACTGGCGGGTCAGGCTGGTGACGATGGTCGCCACAGCCATGTATCCGCCGTAGGAGCTGAGCGTGTTGCCGGTCAGCTTGCCGCAGATCACGGCGAGCAGCACGACCACGGCGAACACTCCGCCGAGGTCTGCCAGGAAGCCCACCTGGTTGTCGAGGAAGCCCGCGCCGCCCAGGGTCGCCGCGAAGGCGCCGAGGATCATCGCGGCCGTGGCGCCGACGACGCTGCCGAGGGAGGTCCAGCCGATCGTGGCGGACTTGGGGGTCTCTTCGGGCAGGTAGCGCGAGTAGTCGGCGATGTAGGGGCCGAAGGTGAGCTGCCATGAGGCGGCCAGCGAGATGCCGAGGATGAACGGTGCCGCGGCGAACGTGGTGTTCGAGAGCGCCTCGCGGGTGGCGGGCTCGGTCAGCATCTTGATGAACAACCCGGCGAAGACGACTGCGCTGAGCACGGCCGCGACATGAGAGAAGCGGTGGATGTGTCGATAGCCGAAGATCGCGAGCGCCGTCGACATCAGGGCGAACACCACCGCACCGGCCTCAGGGGAGGTGTGGAGCAGCCGCGCCATCGCCTGCCCACCGAGGACCAGGCCGGTGGCGTAGAAGCCCAGGAAGATCATCAGCGCCAGGATCAGCGGGAGGATCGCGCCGAAGTATCCGAACTGTGCACGGCTCTGGATCATCTGCGGCACCCCGAGGCGAGGCCCCTGCGCGGAGTGGAGGGCGGTGAAGAAGCCGCCCACGGCGTTGCCGATGACGATCGCGGGGATCGACCACAGCGCGGTGTTGCCCAAGATGACGAACAGAGCCCCGGTCACCAAGGCGGTGATGGAGGTGTTGGCGGCGAACCACACGAAGAGCAGGCTGCGGGGGGAGCCGTGGCGCTCCTCGAGCGGGATGTGGTCGATGGAGCGTTGTTCGATGGGGGAGTTCGTGGCCATGTCGGGCTCCTTGCGGTGGGCGTTGACACGATCCGATGCGCTCGTGTGGTCTGCGTCTCACTGGTAGGCTCCGTATGCAACCAGTATATCGGTCGCATATCAAGAGTTCTGAAGAAGATTTGGGCGACCCTCTCTGGTGGGGGGATCCGGTGGGAGCGGGGTGTCGACCTAGGATGCGGCACAACGAAGGAGGCGGGGCGATGGCTGGGATCGGCAAGGCGGCGCAGGCTTACCGGGACATCGAGAGAATGGTGGTGTTCGGCGAGATCGACCCGGGATCGCTGGTCTCGGAGTCCTTCCTGATGGAGAAGACGGGCCTGGGGCGTACGCCGGTCCGTGAGGCGCTGCAGCGGCTCTCGCGCAACCGGATGGTCGAGATCCATCCGAACAAGGGCGTGCTCATCCCGTCCACGTCGGTGGAGGCACAGCTGCGGATGCTGGAGCTGCGCCGCGTCCTCGAGTCGCTCGCCGTGCGTCTGGCGTGCGAGCGGGCGCTGCCCGCGGACCGCAGCGGGATGGAAGCCATGGTGGCCCGGCTCGAGCGAGGGGGTTTCGATCTCGAGGGCTACGCGGAGACTGTGCGCGGCACCCATGACCTGATCGTCACCGGGTCGCACAACGCCTACCTCGCCGACGCGATGGCCCCCCTGCAGGGTCTGTCCCGCCGATTCTGGTTCACCCACGTCTCCGAGGTGGAGGCCGAGATCAAGGCCGGCGCGAGCCTTCATGTGGCCATCTTGAGGGCCATCCTCGCCCGCGAGCCTGACGCGGCCGAGGCGGCCGCACTGGATCTGAACGACTACCTTGTCGACTTCTCCTACGCGACGCTCGGCCCCCAGGGGAGTCGCCGCTCTCGGTGATCGGCACCCGTCGACGTTACAAATATAGCGTTTTGTAGTTACAATTACGCCTGTTTGTAACGTCAGGTCGAGGGAGGGTGTGACGGTGGTGAACCCGTTCGAGGTTCTGCGTGCCCGTCTTGGAGGTGACCCGGTCGCCGACGCGCGTCTCGCGCTGGTCATCGAGGGCGGTGGCATGCGGGGAGTGATCTCGTCGGCGATGGCGGGGGTGCTCGAGTCGTTCGGGGCCCACCAGCACATCGATCTCTTCGTGGGCACCTCCGCGGGAGCGACCAACGCCGTCGCCGCGGCCGGCGGGAAGGTCGACGCCATGAGCCGGGCCTACGTCGAGGAGTTCTCCGACCGCAAGTACGCCGACTCGCGCCGCCTGCTGCGCGGGCGGCCGGCCGTCGACGCCCGTCTCATCACATCGACGTCGGAGAGCATGCTGTCGCTCTACGACGGTCTTCGCGCCGATGCCACGGTGGGAGTGGTGGCCACCGACGTCGAGACCGGCGAGGCAGAGGTCTTCAGCGACTTCGGCTCCCGCGACGACCTCGTCTCGGCACTGACCGCCTCCGGCTCGCTTCCCATCGTCGGCGGTCCGGTCGTCGCCTACGCAGGTCGCAGGTGGACCGACGGGGGAGTGGTCGACTCCGTGCCGGTCGCTGCCGCCGCGACCCTGGGCGCCACCCACGCCATCGTGCTGGCCACGCGCCCCGCCGGTTCGGCCCCGGCGTACGGCTCGATGGACCGGATGGTCGAGACCTACCTGCGTCGCTACTGCGGCAACCTCGCCGATGCGTATCGCCGCCGGCCCGAGCGCTATCTCGCCCAGCGGCAGGCGATGGAGGCCGGATCCTTCGCCGGAGTGCGCACCTCGGTGCTGGCGCCGTCGGCGACCGACACCGTGCCCGGCCGCACCAACCGCGACCGGCGGCTGCTGGCGTCGGCCCGGTCCGATGCGCGCGCGACGGCCGAGGCGCTGCTGCGTACGGCCGGGTTCGCGCCGTTCATCGACGAGACGGCGGTGGCCTGATGAAGCGTCACCCGATCCAGGACCAGCCTGTGTTCTACTCGGCCCTGAAGTATGTGCTGCTGCAACCCTGGCTGAAGCTCACGCTCCGGCCGAAGGTCCATGGCGTCGAGAACGTGCCCGCCGAAGGCGGCGTGCTGCTCGCCGGCAACCACCTGTCCTACCTCGACTGGCTGATGGTGCCGATGTCGTTGCCGCGGATGGTGCGCTACGTCGCGAAGGCGGAGTACTTCGAGGGCACCGGCCTGCGCGGCGCGTGGAACCGGTTCTTCTTCACCAACACCGGCAACGTCCCGATCGACCGCTCGGGCGCCACCGCCGCCGAGGGTGCGATGCTCGCGGCCAAGACCATCCTCAACGGCGGCCACATCTTCGGCATCTACCCCGAGGGCACCCGCTCGCACGACGGCCGCCTCTACCGCGGCAAGACCGGCGTCGCCCGCCTCGCGCTGGAGACCCGGATGCCGCTGATCCCGGTCGCGGTCATCGGCACCGACGTGCTCGCCCCTCCCGGCAAGACCTTCGGCCGCTGGACCCGCCCCACCGTCATCTTCGGCCGCCCGATCGACCTGGCTCCGTACGCCGGGCGCGAGCGCGACCGCGCCGCCCAGCGTGAGCTCACCGACCGGGTGATGGCCGAGATCCAGAAGCTCTCCCGCCAGGAGTACGTCTCGGACACCTACGCCGCCGACGCCAGGCGGGCGAGCTCTCGCGGCTAGTGGCACGCGGCGCTGAGGTGTCCGGTTCCTGTCGCGAGCGGCCGGGTTGAACCACACTGTTTGCTGGGACATGACTCCCGATGGCTTCACCCCTCGCTTCGACAGCGCCTCGACACTTCCCTAGGAGAACGGCATGGCCCTGACCGAGCTCGACTTCCCCTCCCGCAACGGCCGCGACCACATCAAGGCGTGGATCTACGCACCGGCCACGACCCCGCGCGGGATCATCCACCTCGTGCACGGCCTCGGGGAGCACTCGCGCCGCTACCTGCGGCTCATCGCCAGGATGCTCGACGCCGGCTTCGTCGTCTGCGCCGACGACCACGTCGGCCACGGCGCGACCGCGATGGCCTCCGGGTTCTGGGCGGACAGCGGAGAGAACGGACTGACCGCGGTCGTCGAGGACGAAGCCACCCTGCGCGAGCGCACGCTCGAGGCCTACCCCGGGCTGCCCTACTTCCTCTACGGCCACAGCTGGGGATCGATGATCGCCCGGGCGTACGCCGGCCGCCACCCCCATCACATCGACGGGCTGGTGCTCGGGGGCATCGCCGCCCAGTGGCGTGGCCCCGACGCGCTGAGCGTGAGCGACATCGAGGCGGCGATCGGTGACACCGACGGCGCCGGCGTCGCCGACGAGTTCATGTCCACCCTCTTCGACGGAGTGGTCGAGCGGTACGACGACGTGCGCAGCGCCACCGACTGGGTCGCGGCCGACCGTGGTGTCGTCGCCGATCACGCGGTGGACCCGCTCAACCGCTTCGGGGTGCCGATGACGCTCCGGTTCCTGCGCGACTTCGTCGCCGTGTACGACGAGGCCAACGCCGATGACTGGGCGAGCAAGATGCCCGACGACCTCCCGGTGCTCATCCTCGCCGGCGACCAGGACCCGGTCGCCAACTACGGCGAGGGTGCCTACCACGTCGCCAACCAGCTGTGGAGCAGCGGCAACCGCGCCGTACGCACCAGGGTCTACACCGGATACCGCCACGAGGTGCACAACGAGCCGCCCATCCGCGACGAGGTCGCCGCCGAGATCATCGGCTTCGTCGAGGGTCACATCGACTGAGCCGCGGGGCCGGCGCGCTTGCGCCACTCGCGCGGGCCGATACCCTTCCATCGCCGAAAGGCCTGGGAGAAGCTCGACACCTCGACGTAGCCCAGGAGGCGGGCGACCTCGGCGACCGGCAGGTCCCCGGTCTCCAGCAGCACCTCGGCCAGCTGCTCGCGCACCTCGCCGAGGAGGGCACGGAAGGACGTGCCCTCGTCGGCGAGGCGCCGCTGGAAGGTGCGAGGGCTCAGGTTCAGGGTCGCCGCGATCTCGTCGGCGTCCGGCGGGTCGGTCAGCCGCGCGAGGACGAGGTTGCGCACCTGCCCGCTGAGACCGGTGCGGGCGAGCCGTCGCTGGAGGAGGTCGCGACACTGGTCGATGGCCATGGCGACCGCGTGCTCGTTCGCCTGCGGCATGGGCGCGTCGAGCACGGAGCCGTCATATGCCAGCACCGTCTCCGCCGCGTCGTACTCGACGCTCGTGCCGAGCAGGTCGTCGGCGGCAGTGCGCCCCTTCGGGAAGGCGAACGCCGCTCGGGTGGGGCGTACGCCCTCCGGGAACGCCTCCCTCTGCATCGTTCGGATGGCGGCCGCCTCGCGCTCCAGGAGGAAGCGCCGCAGCGGGCGGGGCAGGTCGCTCGCGTCGAGGACGAACAGGAGCTCGCCGTCTCGCTCTTGCGCCGAGATCTCGCAGAAGGCGAAGGTGAGGTCGACGTAGCGCAGGGCCGTCTCGACCGCGTTCCTCGGGGTCGGGCTGCTGACGAGCATGAACCCCCAGATCCCGTAGGCGGTGAGGTGGTAGCGACTGCCCGCCTCAAGGCCCAGGCCGGTGTCCTCCCCGTAGGCATCGACGAGGTTGGCCACGATCGCGAGCTCCTGGCGGGCCGACACCTCGGCCTTCGGGTCCGTCAGGTCGTCGAGCCGCAGCCGGGTTCCTGCCAGCGCATCGGCCGCCGTGAGGCCGTGCTCCATCCCGAGGCGCGCCAGGAGCAGCGCACTCACCGGAGTCCTCGGCAGATCCCAGTGCACCATCAGCGGCCTCTCGTCAGACAACCCGACCTTGGCGAAATCTAGTAACTCTTCGGCGTGAAGTCACCTCTTGGCGAGGCCGCGTACACGCGATGCTGATGGTCATCAGCATCGCTCGGACAGGAAGAGGGGGCCATGGCGAGCAGCGTCGACAACGGCACGTCCGTCACGATCATCGGATCCGGTTTCGGTGGCATCGGCATGGCCGTACGGCTCAAGGAGCGTGGTTTCGAGGACATCACCATCTTCGAGAAGGCCGGCGACGTCGGCGGCGTGTGGCGGGACAACTCCTACCCGGGTGCGGCTTGCGACGTGCCGTCGCACCTGTACTCGTTCTCGTTCGCTCCCAAGCACGACTGGAGCCGTCGGTTCGCTCCGCAGGCGGAGATCCTGGGCTACCTCCAGAAGACCGCCGAGCGCTTCGACGTCCTGCGCCACGTCCGGTTGAACACCGAGGTCGAGGGCGCGTCGTTCGACCACGACATGGGGCGGTGGACCGTCCGTCTCGTCGACGGGACGACGCACACCTCCGACGTGCTCATCACCGCGGTCGGCCAGCTGAGCCGCCCGGCCCTCCCGAGAATCTCCGGCATCGACTCCTTCGAGGGCGAGATCTTCCACTCCGCCACCTGGAACCACGACTTCGACCTGGCCGGCAAGAAGGTCGCCGTGGTCGGCACCGGGGCCTCGGCGATCCAGTTCGTCCCGCACGTCCAGAAGCAGGTCTCCTCGCTCACCCTCTTCCAGAGGGGCCCCGCTCATGTGCTGCCCAAGCCCGACTACGCGTACGCCGAGTTCGTCTCCGCCGCTCTCGCCAAGGTCCCCGGTCTGCACGCCCTGTCGCGCTGGGTGACGTACTGGCAGCTGGAGCCCCGGGCGGCGGCGTTCACCCGCTTCCCGAAGCTCATGGAGATCCTGCAGCGCCGGTTCGAGAAGAGTCTGCACGCCCAGGTCGAGGACCCGGTCAAGCGGGCCCTGCTCACCCCGACCGACCTGATCGGCTGCAAACGCGTCCTGCTCTCCAACGACTACTACCCGGCCGTGGTCCAGGACAACGTGTCGATCGTCAACGACGGCATCGTGGAGGTGCGTCCCGAGGGCGTGGTCACCGAGGACGGAACCCTCCACGAGGTCGACGCCATCATCCTCGGCACAGGATTCCAAGCCACCGACTTCCTGGCGCCGATGCACATCACCGGCCGCGACGGCCTGGATCTGAACGAGGTCTGGCGCGACGGCGCCGAGGCGCACCTGGGCATCTCCGTCGCCGGGTTCCCCAACCTGTTCCTGCTCTACGGCCCGAACACCAACCTCAGCCACAGCTCGATCGTGTTCATGCTCGAGTCCCAGATCAACTACATCCTCCAGGGGGTGAAGAAGGTGGCCGGCGCCGCGGTGCGGTCGGTCGAGGTGCGCTCGGGGGTTCAGGACGAGTTCAACGTCGGTATCCAGACACGCATCGGTGCGACCGTCTGGGACCGGGACTGCCGCAGCTGGTACAAGACCGCTGCCGGCAAGAACACGACCAACTGGCCGGGGGCGACGTTCACCTACCGGCTCAAGACCCGGCGCCCGGACTGGAGCGACTTCCGGATCGAGCCGGCCGACGAGCTCGCCCGACCTCAGGGTGTCTGAGGCTGAGCTGTGGCCCGGGTTCTCGCCGGGCTCATCGACCGATTCTTGAACGGCATTCAACAACACTCTCCGAAAGGGACGATGATGACTGACTACACCCGCGAGGACGTCACGTTCGACTCGCACGGCACGGCGTGCGCTGCGTGGCTGTACCGCCCGGCGGACGCGCAGAACCCACCGATCGTCGTCATGGCGCACGGGTTCGCCGCGATCCGGGCGCTTCGCCTGGACGCGTACGCCGCCCGGTTCGCCGAGGCCGGCTACGCGGTGCTCGTGTTCGACTATCGCGGGTGGGGCGACAGCGCGGGGGAGCCTCGCCGTGTCCTCGACATCGGGGCACAGCATCAGGACTGGAGAGCCGGTGTAGCCCATGCTCGCGGCCTGGAGGGCGTCGACAGCAACCGGGTGGTGCTGTGGGGGTCGTCGTTCGGGGGCGGTCACGCGATGCACCTGGCTGCAGACGACCACGACATCGCCGCGGTCATCGCGCAGGTGCCGCACATCAGCGGGCCCGCGTCGGCGTTCTCGCAGGGGCCGGTGCATGTCGCTCGGCTGATCGCCGCCGGTGTCTGGGACCAGGTCCGGGCCCTGGCCGGCCGCGAGCCGTACCGGGTCGCCGCGGCCGGTTACCCCGGCGACCTCGCGATGATGACCGCCCCCGACGCCGCGCCGATGGCGATCCGCCTGGCCGGCGACCGTTACGAGGAGCTGCTCCCGGAGAACGACGTGGCGGCACGGATCGCGCTGCGTGTGCCCTTCTACTCGCCCGGCAGACGAGCTTCCCGGATCACGGCGCCCACCTTCGTCCAGATCGCCGAGCGCGACATCGTCACTCCCGTCGAGGTCGCGCGGAAGGCGGCTGAGCGGATCCCCCGTGGCGAGATCCGCACCTATGACTGCCAACACTTCGAGCCCTACCTGGACCCCTACTTCGAGACCGTCGTCGCCGACCAGCTCGACTTCCTCGCGGCACAGGTCCCGCTCGCTCAGGCCTGAGCGACAGCGTACGAACAGCCGAAGGCCCCCGGGAATCCCGGGGGCCTTCGGTGTCAGACACGCAGAGCGGTCGGCTCAGATGTCGTAGTAGAGCTCGAACTCGTGCGGGTGCGGACGAAGCTGGATCGGCAGGATCTCCTCGTTCGTCTTGTAGTCGATCCACGTCTCGATCAGGTCGGGCGTGAAGACGTCACCGACGGTGAGGAAGTCGTGGTCGTTCTCGAGAGCAGAGAGGACGGCACCGAGGGAAGTCGGCACCTGGTTGATCTCGGCCATCTCGTCGGGCGGCAGCTCGTAGATGTCCTTGTCGATCGGAGCCGGCGGCTCGATCTTGTTCTGGATTCCGTCGATGCCGGCCAGCAGGAGGGCCGAGAAGGCGAGGTAGGGGTTCGAGGACGGGTCCGGGAACCGGGTCTCGACGCGCTTGGCCTTCGGGTTGGTGCCGGTGATCGGGATGCGGACCGCGGCGGAGCGGTTGCGCGAGGAGTAGACCAGCGAGATCGGGGCCTCGAAGCCCGGCACCAGGCGGTGGAACGAGTTCACGGTCGGGTTGGTGAACGCGAGCACCGACGGGGCGTGCTTGAGCACGCCGCCGATGTACCAGCGGGCCATGTCGGAGAGGCCGCCGTAGCCGGTCTCGTCGTAGAACAGCGGCTCGCCGCCCTCCCAGATCGACTGGTGGACGTGCATGCCCGAGCCGTTGTCGCCGTAGACGGGCTTCGGCATGAAGGTGACCGTCTTGCCGGCCTCCCAGGCGGTGTTCTTGATGATGTACTTGAACTTCATGACATCGTCGGCGGCCTTGAGCAGCGTGTCGAACTTGTAGTTGATCTCCGCCTGGCCGGCCGTGCCGACCTCGTGGTGGGCGCGCTCGACGAGCAGGCCGGCACCCTCGAGGTTCTTGACCATCACGTCACGCAGGTCGCTGAAGTGGTCGGTCGGGGCGACGGGGAAGTAGCCACCCTTGAACCGGGTCTTGTAGCCCAGGTTGTCCGAGCCGTCGGGGTTCTTGTCGGCGCCCGAGTTCCACCAGGCCTCGACGGAGTCGATCTTGTAGAACGACTCACCCTCGGAGGTGTTGTAGGCGACCTTGTCGAAGATGAAGAACTCGGCCTCGGGGGCGAAGAACGCGGTGTCGCCGATGCCGGTCGAGGCGAGGTAGGCCAGCGCCTTGCGCGCGATGTTGCGCGGGTCGCGCGAGTAGGCCTCGCCCGTGATCGGGTCGTGCACGAAGTACATCAGCGCGAGGGTCTTCGCGGTGCGGAACGGGTCGATGAACGCAGTCGTGACGTCCGGGTAGAGCGCCATGTCGGACTCGTTGATCGTCTGGAACCCGCGGATCGACGAACCGTCGAACGCCTGCGGCTCCAGGGTGAACGAGGACACCGGCACCGTGAAGTGCTGCTGCACGCCGGGCAGGTCGACGAATCGGATGTCGACGAACTCGACCCCCTCGTCAGAGATGAACTTCATAAGTTCGTCGTCAGTGCTGAACATCAATCCTCCTTGGCTCACCCGGGCGGGAAGAGCCAGATAGGTCTCACGCGATCGAGGTCGGGCCTCATGGTTCCGACCGTGTCCCGCAAATTACGAAGGGACGGTTGCACAGGAGTGTCGCAAATGTTTCGGGCATGTAACAGGTTGTGTGACGTGAACGTCACCCATCCCGATCTCACGCCTTCAGACGTCGCCGCCTACGCTTGACGACGTGACCGGTTCCGCCACCTCTGCGCCACCCACTCTGCCTTATGAGACAGCAAGCTGGGGCAGAAGGGTGCTGGCGTTGTTCGTCGACTGGATCGCATCGTCGCTGGTCGCATCGGTATTTCTTGGCGCGCGGGCGCTGCCCTTCGGGTCGCTCCTCACCGGGGTCGACCCGCGCCCGAGCGACAACCTGTGGATCGTGGTCGTCTTCATCGCGCAGACCGCGGTCTTCACCATGCTCGGCGGCGGCTCGTTCGGCAAGCTCGTCACCCGGCTGCGTACGGTGCGGGCGTCGTCGACCGGCGAGCCCGACGTGCGTCCGCTCGATCCGCTGCGGAGCATCGCCCGTCAGATCCTGGTCGTGCTCGTCGTACCGCCGCTGGTCTTCCGCGCCGACCGTCGCGGGCTGCACGATCTGGCCGCCGGCACCGCAACTGTCACGCTTCAGACCTACCGTGCGGTGTTTCGACGGGTGAGTTGAGCCCACCACAGAGGTACGTTTGGGCGGACCGGCCGCAGGAGCGGCAAATCAGAAGGGGAAGCTCAATGACGCGCAACCGAACTCACGGGCCTCGTGGCCTCTGGCGCCGCGCAGCCGCCGCGGGCGTGCTTGCAGTATCGCTCGCGGGCCTGGTGGCCTGTGGAGGCGGCGGCGGTGCTGGTGGCGCCGAAGCAGGCGACAAGGTCTCGGCCGAAGAGATGACTGACGTCATGAAGAAGGCGACCGACATCGACACCGCGCACTTCACGACGAAGATGGACTCCAAGGCCCAGGGCCAGTCGGTCTCGATGACCGGCGAGGGTGACATCCAGAAGGAGCCGCCGGCTCAGCACTCCACCATGAAGATGAGTGGTGGCTCGATGAACATGGATCTCGAGAGCGTCGTGCTCGACGACAAGATCTACATCAAGGGCATGATGGGCGACTCGTGGATGACCGCGTCGGCCGACCAGCTCGCCAAGATGGGCGGCACCAGCCTCGAGTCGATGAGCAACCCGCTCTCGTTCCTCGACGGCATGGAGGAGTCGATCAAGTCCTCCAAGTACGAAGGCAAGGAGAAGGTCGACGGCACCGACGCGGAGCACTACAGCTTCGTCGTCGACTCCGCCGCGCTCGCGAAGCGCCTCGGTGCGGAGAGCACCACCGGGATGCCCAAGACCATCGACCAGGACATCTGGGTCGACGGCGACGGCCTGCTCCGCAAGGCCGAGGTCGGCATGGGCGACATGGGCACCGTCGAGGTCGCGCTGACCAAGCACGGTGAGCCTGTCGAGATCAAGGCTCCGCCGGCTGACCAGGTCACCGACATGCCGAGCATGGCGGGCTGAGCAAGCACTCTCGTACGTAGCAAGGGCCGGTCCCCACGGGGACCGGCCCTTGTTCGTCCTCTCGCCCCGGGGCGCGCAGGCCGGGCTCGAATGCGCTTGTGGATCCCGGCGGATCCTGGCATGGATGGTGCCATGAGACTCGACCCCGAAAGCTCGCGCCAGATCGAGGCCAACCGGGCCAACTGGGACGCCCGCACGCCGATCCACGTCGCCAGCGCCTTCTACGGCATCGACGGGTCGCGCCCCGCCGAGTCGTGGTTCGCCGACTACGAGTGGTCCGACCTCGGCGAGCTCGCCGGCCGCGAGATCGTGCACCTGCAGTGCCATCTCGGCACCGAGACGATCGCCTTCGCCAGACGTGGTGCGCTGACCCACGGCCTCGACATCTCACCCGAGGCGGTCGCGGCGGCACGCCGGATCGCCGCGGATGCAGACGTGCGGATCGACTACCACGCGGCAGACGTGCACGACGCCGTCGACGTGCTGGGAGAGGGCCGGTTCGACATCGTCTACACCGGCAAGGGCGCGGTCTGCTACCTGCCGGACATCGACCTGTGGGCGCGGGTGGTGCACGACCTGCTCAAGCCGGGCGGCTTCGTCTACCTGGCCGAGTTCCACCCGCTCCTCGACGCTCTCGGCGAGGTGCCGGAGCAGGGGCGCGAAGACTCTCTCGAGCTGCGGCACGACTATCTCTCCGGCCGGGGAGCGATCGCCAAGGACTCGACCCACACCTACACCGACGGCCCGGCGCTGGAGAGTGCCACGACGGCGTACGAATGGCGTCACGGGGTCGGCGAGATGGTCACCGCGCTGGCGGCCGCGGGCCTGCGGATCGAGGTCGTACGCGAGGACGAACGGTTGCCGTGGCCGCGTTTCCCGTCGATGGAGGCGGGGGAGGACGGCTGGTTCAGGCTGCCCGAGCAGGCGCCCCGGATCCCGTTGCTCTACGCGATCCGGGCACGCCGTCCAACGTTGCTCTGAAAGTGGATCTCGACCCGCGGTCACGGCCTCGCAGGCTCGGCCGCGCGCTTGCTCGATCTCCTCGCGTTCGCCCGGCGCAAGCGCCGGGCGAGGCTCGGAATCAGCGGCCGCGCAGGTTGCCGCGCATGCCCTTCATGCTGGTCGGCACCGGACCCTTCGGGATCGGCATGGTGCCGCGGGTGGCGTCGACGGCCTTGAGCCGGTTGAGGATGTCGGTGATCTCGGGGCCGGCGACCTTGCGGCCGATCTTGGTGACGTGCTTGGTCAGCTGCGGCAGCGGCACCTCGTCGTCACCGTTGCCGGCGATGACGGTCGTGATCGGCGCATCGGCGAGCACGCGGGAGTGGTTGCGCTTGGTGCTGGCCAGCAGCGAGCGCACCTTGCTCGGGCTCGTGCCCTCACCGACGAGCACGACTCCCGGAGGGCCGACGACGCGGTGCACGAGGGTCTGGCTGCGCGGCTCGACGCCGACGGCCTGGGTGACGGTCCAGCCTCGGCGGAGCATGGTCAGCGCCGCATAGCCGCCGCCGACCTGGCCCTCGAGCCGGGAGTACATCACCTTCTGGGCGCGCCGGGAGAAGACCAGCAGCGCCGCGAACGTGCCGGCGAGCAGCGCGCCGACGACCGTGAAGATCCAGGAGAAGATGCCCTCGCCGGGCAGGAGCCAGAAGATGACGCCGGCGACCGCGGCGACCACGACGAAGATCGCGGCCAGGAGGAGGCCGATCTTCGGGTCTGACTGCTTGGTGAGCTTGTAGGTCTCCACCATCTGCTGGCGGCGACTCATGTTGCTCGGATCGGTCTGGGACATCTTCCTCTTTCAGTTCTTCAGGATTCGTACGCTGCCTCAGGCAGTGGCAGCAGCGGTGTCTCGCGCCTCGATCGCCTGACGGTACAGCCGACCGGCGCGGTAGGACGAACGGACGAGCGGGCCCGACATGACACCGGAGAAGCCGATCTCCTCGGCCTCGGCCTGCAGCTCGATGAACTCCTCGGGCTTGACCCAGCGCTCGACCGGGTGGTGGCGCACGCTCGGGCGCAGGTACTGCGTGATCGTGATCAGCTCGCAACCGGCGCCGTGCAGGTCGCGCAGCGCTTCGGAGACCTCTTCACGGGTCTCGCCCATGCCGAGGATCAGGTTGGACTTGGTGACCAGGCCGAAGTCGCGGGCCTGGGTGATCACGTCGAGGCTGCGCTCGTAGCGGAACGCCGGGCGGATCCGCTTGAAGATCCGCGGCACGGTCTCGACGTTGTGGGCGAGCACCTCGGGACGGGACTCGAAGACCTCGTTGAGCAGCTCGGGGACGCCGTTGAAGTCGGGGATCAGATTCTCGACCCCGGTCTCCGGGTTGAGCTCGTGGATCTGCTTGACCGTCTCGGCGTAGAGCCAGGCGCCGCCGTCGGACAGGTCGTCGCGGGCGACGCCGGTGATCGTGGCGTACTTCAGGCCCATCTTCTGCACCGACTCGGCCACGCGGCGGGGCTCGTCACGGTCGAGCGGCTGCGGCTTGCCGGTGTCGATCTGGCAGAAGTCGCAGCGCCGCGTGCACTGGTCGCCGCCGATGAGGAAGGTGGCCTCGCGGTCCTCCCAGCACTCGAAGATGTTGGGGCAGCCGGCCTCCTGGCACACCGTGTGCAGGCCCTCGGACTTCACCAGCGCGGTGAGCTCCTTGTATTCCGGCCCCATCTTCGCTTTGGTCTTGATCCACTCCGGTTTGCGTTCGATCGGAGTCTGCGCGTTACGGACCTCGAGACGGAGGAGCTTGCGACCTTCTGGGGCAGGAGCTTGAGTCACCCCACAAGCGTACGCCGCGCCCGGGCGGAACCTCGAAGCCAGGCGGCTACTGGTCGGTCACACCGCTCAGCCGAGGGTGGGGGAGAGCAGCGGGATGCGGGGAGTCTTGGCCGGGTCGGGCTTGGGCTCCAGGCTCGGACCCTGCTCGTAGTCGCGCCACGACAGCATCTCGGCGACCTTCTCGCGCAGCACCGGCATCGCCTCGGCGTTGCCGATCTGCCGACCCGCCTCGATCGAGAGGGTGGTGACGGCGGCGTCGGAGATGCCGCACGGCACGAACCGCTCGTACCAGCCCAGGTCGACGTCGCAGTTGAGCGCGATGCCGTGCATCGTGACGTGCTGGCTGACCCGCAGCCCGATCGCGCCGACCTTGCGCTCCAGACGGCGCACACCGTCAGGGGTCTCGCCCGCCGGCAGCCAGACGCCGCTGCGGCCGGGCACGCGGTAGGCGGTGACGCCGAACTCGGCACAGGTGAGGAGCATGGCCTCCTCCAGGCGGCGTACGAAGTCGACGACCTTGACCTTCTCCGGCAGCTGCACGATCGGGTAGGCGACGATCTGGCCGGGGCCGTGGAAGGTCACCTCGCCACCGCGGTCGACGTCGATCACCGGCGCGCCGCCGGGATCCGCGGGGCGGTCCTCCGGCTTCGTGCGCTTCCCGGCGGTGTAGGTCGGCGGATGCTCGAGCAGCAGCACCGTGTCGGCCTGCTCCCGTTCGACGACCCGCTGATGGACCTGCTTCTGCAGCTCCCAGGCGTCGAGGTAGTCGATCGTGCCGATCTCGTCGAACCGCAGCTCACTCACGGGATCGATCCTACGCCGGGTCCGAACGCACCAGCGGCGCGGTCCGCAGGACCGCGCCGCTGGGTGTGTGCTGGGGTGGATCAGATCTCGAACTGACCGGCCTCGAGGCGCTTCTTGATGTCCTGGAGGAAGCGGCCGGCGTCGGCGCCGTCGACGAGACGGTGGTCGTAGGTCAGCGCGAAGTTGACCATGTAACGCACCGCGATCGTCTCGCCCAGGTCGGGGTCGTCGATGACGACCGGACGCTTCACGACCGCGCCCGGGCCGAGGATGGCGACCTGCGGCTGGTTGATGATCGGGGTGTCGAAGAGCGCACCGAACGAACCCAGGTTGGTGATCGTGAAGGTGCCACCGGAGAGCTCGTCGGGGGTGATCTTGTTGTTGCGCGTGCGGTCGGCGACGTCGGCGATCTTCTTGGCGATGCCCGAGATCGAGAGGTCACCGGCGTCCTTGACGACCGGGGTGAGCAGGCCCTTGGGGGTGTCCACCGCGAACGCGATGTTCTCACGGTCGTAGTAGGTGACCGTGCCCTCCTCGACGTCGATGCCGGCGTTGAGCTTCGGGTGCACCTTGAGGGTGTCGATCGCGGCCTTGGCGAAGAACGGCAGGTAGGTCAGCTTGACGCCCTCGCGCTGCTGGAAACCGGCCTTGTTGGCCTCACGGAGGCGGGCGATGTTGGTGACATCGATCTCCATGACCTGGGTCAGCTGAGCCGAGACGTGGAGCGACTCGGTCATCCGCTCGGCGATCACCTTGCGCAGGCGCGAGATCTTCTCGGTGGTGCCACGCAGCGGCGAGGGAGCGGCGGGGGCCTCGGTCGAGGTGCCGGCGGCCGGTGCGCCCGCGGCCGGAGCCGCCTGCGCCGGCGCGGCGGCGGAGGTCGACTTGGCGGCGGCTGCCTCGAGAACGTCCTCCTTGCGGATGCGGCCACCGACGCCCGAGCCCTCGACCGTGTTGAGGTCGACGTTGTGCTGGGCGGCCAGCTTGCGCACCAGCGGGGTCACGTAGCCACCGGGCTGGATCGCCGGGGTGTCCGACTTGGCGGGCTCGCTCTTCGCGGGCTCCTCCTTGGCGGGAGCAGGCGCGGCCGGAGCAGGCGCGGCGGGAGCGGGAGCGGCCGGAGCGGGAGCCGCGGCGGGCTCCTCCTTGGCGGGCTCTTCCTGAGCCGGCTCCTCCTTGGCCGGGGCGGCCTCGGGGGCCGGGGCGGCGGGCGCGGAGTCGCCGGCGGGCGCGGCGCCGGCGTCACCGACGAGCGCGAGCACGGCGCCGACCTCGACGGTCTCGTCCTCGGAGACCTTGATCTCGAGCAGGGTGCCGGCCACCGGAGACGGGATCTCGGTGTCGACCTTGTCGGTGGATACCTCGAGCAGCGCGTCGTCGACGGCCACCTCGTCGCCGACCTGCTTGAGCCAGCGGGTGACGGTGCCCTCGGTGACGGACTCACCCAGCGCGGGGAGCTCGACCTCGGTCGCGTTGCCGCCCGAGGCCGGCGCAGCGGCCGGCTCCTCGGTCTTGGCGGGCGCCTCGGGCTCGGCCGGAGCAGCGGGCTCGGCAGGCGTCTCGGCGGCCGGCTCCGGAGCGGTCTCGGCCTCGGGTGCCGGCTCCTCGGGTGCGTCGTCACCGGCGGCCGGTGCCGGCGCGGCACCGGCCTCGTCGTCGGCGCCGATGATGGCAAGCAGGCCACCGACCTCGACGGTGTCGTCCTCGGCTGCCTTGATCTCGAGCAGAGTGCCCGCGACCGGCGAGGGGATCTCGGTGTCGACCTTGTCGGTGGAGACCTCCAGGAGGGCCTCGTCGACCGCAACGGTCTCGCCGACCTGCTTGAGCCAGCGGGTGACGGTGCCCTCGGTGACGGACTCGCCGAGTGCCGGGAGAGTTACTTCGGTGGCCATGAGTTCCTTCGTTCTACGTCTGTTCGTTGCTCTAGTTGTATCCGAGGTCCAGGTTAAGACGCCCCACGTCGGCCTCACGGCGCGCGAGCTCGATCGCCCGGCGAGGAGAACGACGCATCGGTCCGGGCCGACACCTGCCCGACGCACTCATGATGCTGCGAGAAAGGCAGCCAAGGGCGTCGATCACGTGGCCCATCTTGTCACTACACGTGCGCGAGCGTGTCAACTGGACCACTACTGATCGGTAGCCATCTCGCGTACGTAGTCGACCAGTGTCGCCACCGCCGCGCCGGTGCCTCCCGCAGTGAGGTCGCCGGAGGCGCCTCCGGAGTTGAAGGAGGGCCCGGCGATGTCGAGATGAGCCCAGGGAAGCCCGCCGGTGAACTCGCGCAGGAACGCTGCGGCGTAGAGCCCACCACCGGGGCGTACCCAGTCGTGCTGGTTGAGATCGGCCACCTTCGAGGAACGGATCCGCTCGTCCATCCATTCCGGGATCGGCATCGGCCACATCTGCTCGTCGGCGACCTCGGCGGCGGCGAGCACACGAGCGACGATGTCGTCGGAGCCGAGCACGCCGCTGACCTTGTCGCCCAGCGCCAGCACCATGTGACCGGTGAGCGTGGCGACGTCCAGGATCACGTCGGGCTCGGCCTCGGCGGCGCGCACGAGCGCGTCGGCGAGGATCATCCGGCCCTCCGCGTCCATGTTGGAGACCTCGACGGTGGTGCCGCCGTAGTGGGTGACGACGTCACCGGGGCGGTAGGAGGAGCCGGAGACCATGTTCTCGGCCATGGGTACGAACGCGGAGACCTTCACCGGCAGACCGAGGCGGGCGATCGCGAACGTCGCCTGCGCGACCGCGGCGGCGCCGGCCATGTCGGACTTCATCGTCGACATCGAGCTGCCCGGCTTGATCGTGAGGCCGCCGGAGTCGAAGGTGACGCCCTTGCCGACCAGCGCGACGTGGCCGCGCGCGTCGGCGGGGGAGTAGGTGAGCTCGACCAGGCGGGGCTTGGCGGCCGAGCCCATACCGACGGCGAGGATGCCGCCGCAGCCGAGCTCGGCGAGCTGCTTCTCGTCGTAGACGGTCGTCTCGACGCCCTCGACCGAGCCGGCCACGTGGGCCACGGCCTCGGCGAACGTCGGCGGAGTCATGTCGGCCGGCGGGATGTTGACCCACTCCCGGGTGCCGGCGACCGCCTGCGCGAGGACCTGCGCCTCCTCGAAGGCGGTGATCGCCTCCGCGCGCCGGGCGATCGGGCTCAGGATCGAGACGTCGCTGGGGCCGCCCGCGTCGCCGCCCTTCTTGCCGCCCGAGGCAGCACCCGACTTGTAGGGGGTGAACGTGTAGCCACCGAGGATGTAGCCCTCGGTGACGGCTCGCACCTGCTCCGGTGTCTGCGCCGGCAGGGCGACCGCGACCGAGGTCGCGTTGGGCACCGCGCGGGCGGCGGCGCCGGCGGCGCGGCGTACGGCACGGGTGGGGTAGGTGCCGTCGGCGTCGGCCTTGCCGAGGCCGATCAGCACCAGGAGCTGGGCGCCCATCTTCTCGCCGGCGGGCAGCCGGGTGACCTCGCCGGCCTTGCCGCTGACGCCCAGCGTGGCCAGCAGCCCTCGCCACTTGCGTCCGTAGGCGGCCTTGACGTCCTCCGCTCCGGCGATGACCTCGACCTCCTTCGCGCCCTCGCCGATGCCGACGACGACAGCCTCGGCACGGGTCTTGGCAGGAGTGGCGGTACGCAGCGTGTAGGTGATGTCAGGCAGGGTCACGTCGTGCAGTCTAGGAGACCGCCCGATCGCCCGGCGGTCCGCCACGTATGGCGCGCCCGGAGGGGGCAGGGAACGGGCTGTGTCGGGACGGTGCGATAAGTTCGGAGTATGGCTGAAGAGACCTCCACGGGGGGCGGGTCGGAGCTGCTCCAGTCCCCTCTGCACGAAAAGCACGTAGGACTCGGCGCGAAGTTCGGCGAGTTCGGCGGTTGGTCGATGCCGCTCGAGTACGCAGGCGTCGTCAAGGAGCACACCGCGGTCCGTGAGGCTGTCGGTGTCTTCGACGTGAGCCATCTCGGCAAGGTCATGATCAGCGGGCAGGGTGCTGCGGAGTTCGTGAACGCCTCGTTCACCAACGACCTCAACCGGATCAAGCCCGGCAAGGCTCAGTACACGCTGTGCTGCGATGCGGAGACCGGCGGCATCGTCGACGACCTGATCGCCTACTACCGCGACGACAACCACGTGCTGATCGTGCCCAACGCCGCGAACACCCCTGAGGTCGTGCGCCGGCTCGAGGAGGCCGCGCCCGAGGGGATCACCCTCGTCGACCACCATCGCGATTACGCGGTCCTCGCCGTCCAGGGGCCGAAGTCCGACGAGCTGCTCGCCGCCGTCGGGCTGCCCGCCGGCCACGACTACATGTCGTTCGTCGAGGCCGCCGCCCCCGACATCCTCGGCGACGAGATCGGCGTCGTCGTGTGCCGCTCGGGTTACTCCGGCGAGCGCGGCTACGAGCTGATCGTCGCCAACGAGGCCGCCGGGCCGCTCTGGGACGCGCTGCTGGCCAAGGGCGAGGAGCTGGGCGCGATGGCCTGCGGCCTCGGCGCCCGCGACACGCTGCGCACCGAGATGGGCTACCCGCTCCACGGCCAGGACATCTCTCTCGACGTCACCCCCAACGAGGCCGGCATCGGCTGGGCGGTCGGCTGGAAGAAGGAGGCGTTCTGGGGCCGCGACAAGCTCGTCGCGGAGAAAGAGGCCGGCCCGAAGCGCGCGCTGCGCGGCATCGTGGCCGTCGGCCGCGGCATCCCGCGTCCGCACATGTCGGCCTCTCTGACCGCCGACGTACCGGTCGGCGAGGTCACCTCCGGCACCTTCTCGCCGACCCTGAAGAAGGGCGTCGGGCTGGTGCTCGTCTCGACCACGGTCAACCCCGAGGCCGAGATCGGCATCGACGTGCGTGGTCGTCGCGAGATCTTCCAGCTGACCAAGCCGCCCTTCGTCGAATCTCATGTGAGGTGATCGCGTGAACGAGCGTCAGCGAGTGAGCCATGCAGGTTTCGCGCGATCGCGTCCGTATTCTGGCGCTTGCGCTACGGAGGTGATCGCGTGAGCATTCCTGACGTTCCCTCGGTGTTCAAGCAGCCAACCCCGGCCGAGCGCCCGTGGTGGTGGAAGCTCGTCGACGAGTCGGGCGAGGAGGTCTCGGTCGACGAGGAGTTCGCCGACCAGCGCTTCACCAACCAGGGCGACGCCGAGTCGTGGGTCGGTGAGGTCTGGGAGGAGCTCCTCGAGGCCGGTGTCGCGGCGGTCGTGCTCTTCGAGAACGACCGCGAGGTCTACGGCCCGATGAAGCTGTCCGCCTGAGGACGTGCCCGACAGGGGGCGCCCGATAGGGTCGGCGCGTGAGCGCCTACGAGTTCCGCCAGGTCGACGTCTTCACCAACGAGCCGCTGCTGGGCAACCCGGTGGCGGTGGTGCACGGAGCCGACGGGCTCGGTGAGGATCAGATGGCGGCGTTCGCGCGCTGGACCAACCTCTCGGAGACGACCTTCCTGCTCGAGCCGAGCGACCCGGCGGCCGACTACCGGCTCCGGATCTTCACGCCCGGCGGTGAGCTGCCGTTCGCCGGCCACCCCACCCTCGGCAGCGCCCATGCATGGCTGGAGGCCGGCGGCGAGCCGAAGGGCGCCGACGTCGTGCAGGAGTGTGGCGTCGGCCTGGTGAGCCTGCAGCGGGGTGAGCGCCTGGCCTTCGCGGCGCCTGAGCTGCTGCAGGGCGGGCCCGTCGAGGAGGGCGTGCTCGAGCGCATCGCCGCGGGGCTGCGGATCGAGCGCGAGGAGATCCTCGACGCGCAGTGGGCCGACAACGGCCCCGGTTGGGTGGCCGTCATGCTGCGTGACGCCGCGGCCGTGCTGGCGCTGACCCCTGACCCGACTGCGCTCGGCGATCTCGCCGCCGGTGCGGTCGGCGCCTACCCGCCGGGGGAGGAGTGCGCGGTCGAGGTGCGCGCCTTCGTCGGCGGCCTCGGTGTCGACGAAGACCCGGTGACCGGATCGCTCAACGCCGGGATCGCGCAGTGGCTCGCCGGTGGCGTGCTGCCCGCGGCGTACGTCGCCTCGCAGGGCACCGTGATGAAGCGTCGCGGACGCGTGCATGTCAGCACGGACCACGACAACCAGATCTGGGTGGGCGGAGACACACTCACCACCATCCACGGGTCGCTGAGCCTCTGACCTAGGCTGGGGGCGTGCAGTCCTACCTCGATCTGTTGACCCGAATCCTCGACGAGGGTGTGGAGAAGTCCGACCGCACCGGCACGGGCACGATCAGCGTCTTCGGTCACCAGACGCGCTACGACCTGGCCGACGGGTTCCCGCTGCTGACCACGAAGAAGGTGCACACCCGCTCGGTCTTCGGTGAGCTGCTCTGGTTCCTGCGCGGCGACACCAATGTGCGCTGGCTCCAGGAGCGCGGCATCTCGATCTGGGACGAGTGGGCCGACGAGAACGGCGACCTGGGCCCGGTCTACGGCTACCAGTGGCGCTCCTGGCCCACCCCCGACGGCCGTCACGTCGACCAGATCGCCAAGATCATCGACCAGATCCGCACCGACCCCGACTCTCGCCGCCACGTCATCTCCGCGTGGAACCCGGCCGACATCGATGACATGGCGCTGCCGCCGTGCCACACGCTGTGCCAGTTCTACGTCGCCGACGGCAAGCTGAGCCTGCAGCTCTACCAGCGTTCGGCCGACGTCTTCCTCGGCGTGCCGTTCAACATCGCCTCCTACGCCCTGCTCACCCACATGGTCGCGCACGTGACCGGCCTGCAGCCGGGCGAGTTCGTGCACACCCTCGGCGACGCCCACCTCTACAGCAACCACCTCGACCAGGCCCGCCTCCAGCTCACCCGCGAGCCGCGGCCGCTGCCGACGCTGCGGCTCAACCCGGAGGTCAAGGACATCGACGCCTTCGAGCTCGAGGACATCACGGTGGAGGGCTACGACCCGCACCCCGTCATCAAGGCCCCCATTGCCGTCTGAGGGCGGGGCCGGGCCGCGGCGGATCGTGCTGGTCGCCGCGGTCGCCGACAACGGCGTCATCGGCAACGGCCCCGACATCCCCTGGAAGATCCCCGGCGAGCAGGCCGAGTTCAAGGCAATCACGATGGGCCACACGCTCGTCATGGGCCGCACCACCTTCGAGTCCATCGGCCGCCCCCTCCCGGGCCGCACCACCGTGGTCCTCACCCGCGACAAGACCTGGGCGTACGACGGCGTCCTCGTCGCCCACGACATCGACTCCGCCCTCGCCCTGGCCGCAGAGGAGCAGGGCGACACGATCGTCGCCGGGGGAGCGCAGGTCTACGAGGCCGCGCTGCCTTACGCCACCGAGCAGGTCATCACCCGCGTCCACCTGACTCCGGAGGGCGACGTCCTCTACCCGCCGTTCGACGAGGCGGACTGGGTCGAGACCAAGCGCGAGCCGCACGAGGCGTACGACCGCGTCTTCCTCAGTCGGGTCGAATAACGCAGACGCCTCGCTCGGGCCAGAACTGATGCTCCTAGCGGGTGTCAAGGCGGTCGAGCGTGACGCTGTCGGAGCTGTCGACGACCCACGTTGCGCGTTCGTGCGGCGAGCAAGCCGACAGGTATGCCCGTTGTCCTTCGACGTACCGGCGCGTGAGGGGATTCGCGGAGTCGAGGACGAGTCCGTCGCGCCGGCTCTTCCTGGTGAGGGAGGTCGCGGTGTCGACGGTGAGGAAGACGGAGTAGTCCCACCACGTCGCGAGCTCGTCCCGGAGCAGGAACAGTCCTTCGACGATCACGACCGTCCCAGGTGCGGCGTGTTGCAGCGGCCGTCGCGCCACGACGTCGGCCGCTCGGTCGACGACTCCGGGCCGGAGCCATCCGTCGCCGTCAACGCTGACGGGTTCCAGGACATAGCGGATCAGCGAGTCGTAGTCGTAGCTGTCGTGGAAGTAGCCCTCGGGTGACTCGCGACCCCTCCTATGACGGATCGCGGTCACGTTCATGAAGTCATCGACGTGGACGACGACGACCTTCCGCCCACAGGCCCTCAGCTGGCCGGCAAGGGACTCCGCGAAGGTCGTCTTGCCGCTGCCATCGACACCGTCGACCGCGACGAGGAGGCGTCGGTCGGGTCGTGTGCGAGCGAGAACGCCCACGATCTCGATGGTTTCCTGCGACACGACCTCATCGAACCATGGTGCCGGTTGGTGAGGACGTCAGGCGGTTCCCTCCTGCCGGCCGACTCGCGAAGCGCCGACGACCTGGACCGGCTCGAGGCCGAGCGTGAGTGGTGGCCGCTCTTCTCCACCGCGCGCCACCGGTCCCTGGCGCGCGAGCTTTTCGCCACACCTTTAGAGTGAGCGCCATGGAGCTGCGCATCTTCACCGAGCCCCAGCAGGGGGCGTCCTACGCCGACATCCTCGCGGTGGCCCAGAAGGCCGAGGAGCTCGGGTTCGGAGCGTTCTTCCGCTCCGACCATTACCTGAAGATGGGCGACGGTGACGGCCTGCCCGGCCCGAGCGACGCCTGGACGACGCTCGCCGGCCTGGCCCGCGAGACGAGCACGATCCGTCTCGGCACGCTGGTGACCTCGGCGACGTTCCGGCTCCCCGGAGTGCTGGCCATCCAGGCCGCCAACGTCGACGACATGTCCGACGGCCGCATCGAGCTCGGCCTGGGCGCCGGCTGGTTCCAGGAGGAGCACGACGCCTACGGCATCGCGTTCCCGGCGCTCGGCGAGCGGTTCGACCGCCTCGAGGAGCAGCTCGAGATCATCACCGGGCTGTGGGCGACCGAGCCGGGGGAGACCTTCAGCTTCGAGGGCCGGCACTACACGATCAAGGACAGCCCCGGCCTGCCCAAGCCGGTCCAGACCCGCGGTCACGCCGGCTCGATCCCGGTGATCGTCGGAGGCGGCGGCAAGAAGCGTACGCCGACGCTGGCAGCGGCCTATGCCGACGAGTTCAACGCGGCGTTCGTCTCCGCCGAGGAGTCGCAGGCACTGTTCGAGAACGTCGGGCGCTTCGTGGAAGCCGCCGGCCGCGACGACTCGATCATCTACTCCGCCGCTCAGGTGCTCTGCGTCGGGCGTGACGACGACGAGATCGCCCGCCGTGCGCAGGCGATCGGCCGTGAGCCCGCAGAGCTGCGTGAGAACGGTCTGGCCGGCACTCCGGACGAGGTGGTCGCGAAGATCAAGCGTTTCGAGGATGCGGGCGCTAGCCGCCTCTACCTCCAGGTGCTCGACCTGAGCGATCTTGACCATCTCGCACTCGTGGCCGACAAGGTCATGACGCGCGTCTGACGATAGTCTGTGTGCCATGACTGATGCTCCGTTCGGCACCGTGCTCTCCGCACTGGTCACGATCTTCCACGACGACGGTTCGATCGATCTGGAGCAGACCCAGAAAGTCGCCAAGCACCTGGTCGATCATGGCCACGACGGCATCGTCGTCTCCGGCACCACCGGCGAGTCGCCGACCACCACGCCGGCCGAGGACGGCGAGCTCCTGGCCGCGGTCAAGGACGCTGTCGGAGACCGCGCGAAGATCGTCGCGGGCATCGGCACCAACGACACCCGCACCTCGGTCGAGCTGGCCAAGCAGGCCGCCCGGATCGGCGCCGACGGCCTCCTGCTGGTGACTCCTTACTACAGCAAGCCGGGCCAGCGCGGCATCCTCGAGCACTTCCGCACGGTCACCTCGACCACCGACGTCCCGGTCGTCCTCTACGACGTCCCCGGCCGCACGGGCTCCCCGATCACCCTCGAGACCTACCGAGAGGTGAGCACCTGGGACTCCGTGGTCGCGGTCAAGGAGGCCGCCGGCGACTTCGCCCGCGGCACCAAGCTGCTCGACCTCGGCTACACCCTCTACTCCGGCGACGACGCGCTCACCCTCGCCTGGCTGGCCCACGGGGCCGTCGGCGTGATCAGCGTCTCCGCCCACGTGATCGGCGACCAGACGCGTACGCTGATCGACTCATTCGCGGCCGGCGACATCGAGACCGCCCGCAAGACTTATGCGCGGATGCTCCCCGCGATCGACGCCATCATGGGCGTCCCGAACTACGGAGCCACCACTGCCAAGGCCGCACTCGAGCTGACCGGCGTGATCGACAACCGCACCGTCCGAGGGCCTCTGGTGGCACTCGACGAGTCGGAGGTCGAGGCGCTGCGAGCCGGGTTGGAGGCTTCTGGCCTTCTCTAGAAGGAATGTCTTTGTCTCACCCACACCCGGAGCTGACCGAACCCGGCAAGCTCCCCAAGGGCGGCCTGCGGGTCACCCCTCTCGGCGGCCTCGGCGAGGTCGGCCGCAACATGACCGTCTTCGAGTACGACGGCCGGCTGCTGATCGTCGACTGCGGCGTGCTCTTCCCCGAGGAGCACCAGCCGGGCGTCGACCTGATCCTGCCCGACTTCGGGCCGATCCGTGACCGGCTCGACGACATCGAGGCCCTGGTGCTCACCCACGGTCACGAGGACCACATCGGCGCCACGCCCTACCTGCTGCGCGAGCGGCAGAACATCCCGTTGGTCGGCTCCGAGCTGACCTTGGCCCTGCTGGGCTCCAAGCTGCGCGAGCATCGCCTGCGCGAGACCGTCCAGCACAAGGTGCGCGAGGGCGACACGATCTCCTTCGGCCCCTTCGAGCTGGAGTTCGTGGCCGTCAACCACTCCATCCCCGACGCGCTCGCGGTCGCGATCCGCACCGGGGCCGGGCTGGCGCTGCACACCGGCGACTTCAAGATGGACCAGCTGCCCCTCGACGGCCGGATCACCGACCTGCGCGCGTTCGCGCGGCTGGGCGAGGAGGGTGTCGACCTGTTCCTCACCGACTCCACCAACGCCGAGGTGCCCGGCTTCACGACCGCCGAGAAGAAGATCGCCCCCGCGATCGAGCAGGTCTTCCGCGAGTCCGACCAGCGCATCATCGTGGCCTGCTTCGCCTCCCACGTGCACCGCGTGCAGCAGGTGCTCGACAGTGCGGTCGCCCACGGCCGCAAGGTGGCGTACGTCGGTCGCTCGATGGTCCGCAACATGCAGATCGCCTCCGACCTGGGCTACCTGCACGTGCCCGAGGACGTCATCGTCGACGCCAAGGAGCTCGCCGAGCTGCCGCCGGAGAAGGTCGTGATGGTCTCGACCGGTTCGCAGGGCGAGCCGATGTCGGCGCTGTCGCGGATCGCCAACGGCACCCACAACTTCGTGCACATCGAGCCGGGCGACACCGTCCTGCTCGCGAGCAGCCTGATCCCGGGCAACGAGAACTCGATCTACCGGGTGATCAACGGCCTGGCCCGCCTGGGCGCCAACGTGGTCCACAAGGGCAATGCCCTGGTGCACGTCTCCGGCCACGCGAGCGCAGGCGAGCTGCTCTACTGCTACAACATCGTCCGGCCGCGCAACGTGATGCCCGTGCATGGCGAGGTGCGCCACCTGCTCGCCAACGGCGACCTGGCCCGCCAGACCGGCGTGGAGAGCGTCGTCTACGCCGAGGACGGCGTGGTCGTCGACCTCGTCGACGGCAAGGCCGAGATCGCCGGCAAGGTCGAGTGCGGCTATGTCTTCGTCGACGGCACCACCGTCGGCGACGTCACCGAGTCCGAGCTCAAGGACCGTCGCATCCTCTCCGAGGAGGGCTTCGTCTCGATCATCGTGGTGGTCGACACGGTCAACGGCACCGTCGCCAGCGGTCCTGAGATCCACGCGCGTGGCCACGTGTGGCCCGACAACGCCTTCGACCCGGTCAAGCAGCCGATCATCAAGGCGGTCAACCGTGCGATGTCGGAGGGTGCGACCGACACGTACCAGCTGCAGCAGGCCATCCGGCGTACGTTCGGCCGCTGGGTCTCCAGCACCCACCGTCGCCGTCCGATGATCGTTCCGGTCGTCGTAGAGGCGTAGCGAGCGAGGTCGAGCACCGAGCTTGCTCGTGTGCTCGTGCCGAGCGAGTGAGCACGGCGCGTAGCGCCAGGCCTGAGCCTGGTCCTGCGAGCGGAGCTCGCAGGACCTACGTGAAGGGATCGAGCGAGCGCAGCGGGTGAGCTCGCGAACCCGCGAAGCGGGTCGAGATCCACCGCGCGATCCGTGCCCTGGTGGGCCCGACCGACCACGGTCGAGCCCACCAGGATCACGCCTGTGGAACTACACCGGCGCAACACGCCATCGCCGGGTCCCGGAGAGAGACCCGTAAGTCAAATACCCTGGTGGTATGGCGACCCGTACGTCTTCCCCGCCGGGTTCGCGGAGCTCGACCACAACCAAGAGCACCCGTCCCCGGAGTACGACCACGACAAAGCGAGCAACGGCCACGAGCCGGGCCCGCTCCAAGGCAGCGCCGCAGAAGTCTCGCAACGGCACGCGTCGCCCTCCCGCCAAGAAGACCACGGCGAGGCGTACGCCGCCCCGAGCCGTACGCAACGGGCCCAGCCCGATCGCGATGCTCTTCGACGCCATCTTCTCGACCATCGCCTCCCTGTGGCTGGCGATCGCCGGGGGAGTGGCGGCGATCTTCCGTGTCGGCGGCCAGGCAGCCAGCGACCTGGAGCCGGAGCACCGGCGTGATGGCGCGGGCCTGTTCCTGATCGGCCTCTCCGTGCTGGTCGCCGCCGGCGTCTGGTTCCAGATCGGCGGACAGTTCTTCGACGTCGTGCGCATCGCGGTGGCCGGCGTGGTCGGCAAGGTCGGCTGGCTGGTGCCGGTCGGACTCGTCGTCGCCGGCGCGCGGCTGATGCGTGACCCGGTCAACGCGGCGCCGGTCGGCCGTCAGGCGATCGGCTGGGGCTCGTTCCTGATGGCTGCGCTCGGCATCGTCCAGATCGCCAACGGCAACCCGCAGCCCACCTCCGGCGACAGCAGCGAGCTGCAGTGGGCCGGCGGCGCGATCGGCTACGTCGTGGCCAGCCTGTCGCTCGACGTGCTCCGCTCGACCCCGGTGGTCGTCGTGCTGCTCTCGCTCATGATCGTCTTCGGGGTGCTGGTGATCACCGGCACCCCGCTCTACCAGGTGCCGAGCCGCCTGCGGCACCTGCGTGATCGCGCGCTCGGCCTGGAGACGGTCGAGGAGACGGGCGACGGCGACACCAACATCCGTCGGGTGCGTCGCGGCGGCAAGCTCTTCGCCGACGACGACACCTTCGACCCCGAGGGCTTCGAACCCTACGAGACGCCGTTGCTCGAGGAGGAGAAGCCGAAGAAGAAGCGCAAGAAGGACGGGCTCGACATCGCGCTCGCCCTCGACGACCCGGATGCCGACACCCAGCCGGACGAGGCCGCACCGAGCGACGCGGCGGGCCTGCTGCCGGCCGTCGGCGGCGCGGGCAGCCGCAAGCCGGGCGCCAAGAAGGAGCTCGAGCCCCCGCCCCACTCCGAGATCCCGGAGCGGGTCGAGCAGCTGATGCTCGCCGGCGACGTGACCTACACGCTTCCGGGCAGCGACCTGCTCAAGCCGGGCTCGCCGCACAAGGCTCGCTCCAAGGCCTCCGACGACATCGTCGCCCGGCTCCAGGCGGTGCTCGAGGAGTTCAACATCGACGCCGCGGTCACCGGCTACACCCGTGGCCCGACGGTCACGCGCTACATCGTCGAGCTCGGCGCCGGGGTGAAGGTCGAGAAGATCACCGGCATCCAGAAGAACATCGCCTACGCGGTGGCTTCGGCCGACGTACGCATCCTCTCGCCGATCCCCGGCAAGTCGGCGGTCGGTGTGGAGATCCCCAACACCGACAAGGAGATCGTCACCCTCGGTGACGTGCTCCGCTCCAACGCCGCGCGCAACGACCACCACCCGCTGATCACCGGTGTCGGCAAGGACGTCGAGGGCGGGTTCGTGGTCGCCAACCTCGCGAAGATGCCCCACCTGCTGGTCGCGGGTGCGACCGGCTCGGGTAAGTCGTCGTTCATCAACTCGATGATCACCTCGGTGCTGATGCGGGCCACGCCCGACGAGGTGCGGATGATCATGGTCGACCCCAAGCGGGTCGAGCTCAACGCCTACGAGGGCGTGCCGCACCTGATCACGCCGATCATCACCAACCCGAAGAAGGCCGCCGAGGCCCTGGCCTGGGTCGTGCGCGAGATGGACATGCGCTACGACGACCTGGCCAACTTCGGCTTCCGTCACGTCGACGACTTCAACAAGGCCGTACGCGCCGGGAAGATCGAGCTTCCGCCCGACTCCGAGCGACAGCTGGCGCCCTATCCCAACCTGCTGGTCATCGTCGACGAGCTCGCCGACCTGATGATGGTCGCGCCGCGTGACGTCGAAGACGCAGTCGTACGCATCACCCAGCTCGCCCGTGCCGCCGGCATCCACCTGGTGCTGGCCACGCAGCGGCCCTCGGTCGATGTGGTCACCGGTCTGATCAAGGCCAACGTGCCCTCGCGGCTCGCCTTCGCGACCTCGTCGCTGGCCGACTCGCGCGTCATCCTCGACCAGCCGGGTGCGGAGAAGCTGGTCGGACAGGGTGACGGACTCTTCCTGCCGATGGGCTCCTCCAAGCCGATCCGAGTGCAGGGATCATGGGTCTCCGAGACGGAGATCAACGCGGTCGTCAAGAGCGTCAAGGGCCAGCTGGAGCCGTCCTACCGGGAGGACGTGACGGCGCCGGCGGAGTCGAAGCGGGTGCTCGACGACGACATCGGCGACGACATGGACCTGGTCGTGCAGGCGATCGAGCTGATCGTCTCGACCCAGTTCGGGTCGACCTCGATGCTGCAGCGCAAGCTGCGTGTCGGGTTCGCGAAGGCCGGTCGACTGATGGACATCCTCGAGTCGCGTGGGGTGGTGGGGCCCTCGGAGGGCTCCAAGGCGCGTGACGTGCTCGTCAAGCCGGACGAGATCGACGGCGTGGTCGCAACAATCCAGGGGGAGACATGAGCGAGAACTCACCGGCGGTCGAGCCTGTCGAGACTGCTGAGCCGGTCGCGCCTGCCGACGTCGACGTCGTCGAGGTGCGCCGCAACGGCCGGCTCGCGCTGGTGGTCGCCTCGGCGTCGCTGCTGGTCGGGCTGGCCTTCGTGCTGCGCGGCGGCATCGAGGGATACCTGCTCGGGCTGCTGCTGTTGGCGGTCGCGGTGGTGCAGGGCTGGACCGCCTGGGACTCACGGCTGCCGCTGCTGCTCGTCGACGAGCAGGGCGTACGCCTGCGGTTCGGTCAGACCTGGCAGGGCATCCCGTGGTCGAAGATCGAGGCCGTCGAGCACACCCCGCGACCGGCGGGGATCGAGCGTTTCTGGAAGGACGGTCGCATCGGCGTGCTGCTGCACGACGAGGAGGCGGTGCTCGCCGAGCTCTCGCCGACCGCCCGCCGTCAGGCGATGCTGACCCAGCGCCTCTACGGGTTGCCGTTCTCCTTGCCGCTCGGGCTCTCCACGCACGTGCTCGGCGGTGGCGACGACGTCACCGACGCGATCGCCTACGTGGCCGCCGACGGTGTCGAGGTCGTCGAGATCGACCCCGGTCTCGACGCCGGGCCAGAGACGGACACGGAGGCCGACACGGAGACGGACACCGAGACGGGCACGGGTGCCGGCACCGAGGCGACCGCCTCCGAAACGGCCGATGAGACCCCTGACGGCGAGGACGGATCTGCCCTCGCCGGTGATGGCGACACCTCGGTCCGGCTGCCCGCCGTGGGCCGCGGTGGCGACACCAACCCCCGGATGCTCCGCGTCTTGGACGAGCCTGATATCAATGCCGCGGACGTGGTGGACGAGGCAGAGCAGGACCAGGTGGAGCGCAGCGCGGAGCACGACGAGACGACGCCGAGAGCCGACGCCGATCCCGAGGTGACGGCCGAGGTCAAGCCGCAGCGCGCCGAGCCGGTCGCGCCGTTGCGTGAGCCGTCCGCCGCTGTCCGGGTCGACGTACGTTATGTGCCTGAGGAGCCTCAGGACTCCATCGCGGTCCACGGCGCCAACGCGCTCCAGCTCGACCCGGTCGACACCGACGATACCGACGCCGAGGCGGACGCCCCGGTGGTGGCTGCCAGGCCGGAAGCCGAGGAGATCGACGCCGACGACCAGACCCACGTCTTCGTGGTCGACTCCGACGCCACCGAGCAGATCGATCTCTCCGAGGGCGTCAGCCTGGCCGCCGAGCCTGACGAGAGCGTCGAGAAGATCACCTTCGACGGTGTCGGTGGGCAGGCCGCGGCCGCGCGCACCGCCAACCCGGAGATCGGCGCGGAGATCTCCGCAGCCCGACACCGTCTCGGCCTCGACGCCGAGGCTCTGGCGGAGTGGACGCGGATCCGTCCGCATGTGATCGAGGCGATCGAGGTCGACGACTTCGGCCCCTGCGGCGGCGACTTCTACGCCCGTGGTCACCTGCGCACGCTCGCGCGAGTGCTCGGCATCGATGTCGCGCCGCTGCTGCGCACCTATGACGAGAAGTTCGCCTCCGGCCCGGTCAGCGCACGCACCGTGTTCGAGGCCGAGCTGGCTCACAGTGCGGCGGTGCGCCCGGTCCGGCGGATGCGCGGCGGGCCGTCGTGGTCCGTCCTGGTCGCCGCGGTGATGGCGGTCATCCTGGTCTGGTCGGTCGCGCGCCTGGTCATCGACGGCACCCAGCACGAGCCGGAGGCGGGTGCGATCCAGCTCGACGGCTCGGCCGGCACCGACAACCCCTACGGCGACTCCTCACCCGTGCCGGTGGTCATCTCCGCCGCCGGCGGCGGCGCCCACGTCGTGGTCCGCGACTCGCGCGGCAAGGTCGTCTTCAGCGGTGACCTCGCCTTCGGCGAGTCGAAGTCGCTCCGGGTCACCCCGCCGCTGCGTGTCCAGACCTCCGACGGGTCGCTCAAGGTGTCGGTGGGCGACAGCAAGGCCAAGGCCCTCGGCAAGACCGGCGAGCCGGCCCAGCACACCTACACGGCCAAGTAGCCCCTGACCTGCGAACCCTCGGCCGAGTCGGCTCGTCCTGACCGAAATCCTGGTCGAGTCGGCTCGTTATAACGAGCCGACTCGACGCTGATTCTGGTTAGAACGAGCCGACTCGGCGTCAGGGTTGGTCAGGACGAGCCGACTCGGCGTCAGGGTTGGTCAGGACGAGCCGACTCGGCGGCTCGGTAGCGGCGCTCTGGGCGTCCGGCGGTGCCGTAGTTGAGGCGTACGCCGATACGGCCCGTGCTCGCGAAGTGCTCGAGGTAGCGGCGGGCGCTCACCCGGGAGACCCCGATCGCGTCGGCACACTCGGTGGCACTGAGCTCGCCGGCCTCGGCCAGCGCGGCGAGGACGGCGTGGGCGGTCTCGGGGCTGAGCCCCTTCGGGAGGCGCTCACGAGTCTCCCGGGCACCGCTCTGATGGCTGAAGACCTCGTCGATCCCGGCCTGGACGTCGTCGCGGTGCTCCTGGCCGGCGGGCCGCCGATCGATGCGGGCCAGTGCGTCACGGGAGCGGCGTACGTCGTCGAGCCTGGCGGCGAGGTCCTCGAAGGGGAACGGCTTCACCACATAGTGGGCGGCGCCGCCGGCAGCGGCCGCACGCACGGTGTCCGCTTCGCGGGCCGCCGTGATGACGATGACGTCGGCGTCGTCGCCGCGGCCACGGAGTCGGCGCAGCAGCTCGATGCCGCTGAAGTCGGGAAGGTGCACGTCGAGCAGCAGCACGTCGGGGGAGAGGCGGGCGGTCTCCTCGAGCGCCTGGGACCCGGTGGCGGCGACGCCGACCACACGGAAGCCGTCGACGCGGTCGACGAAGCGGGTGTGGATCGAGGCCACCATGAAGTCGTCCTCGACGACGAGCACGGTGAGCTCGGCGTGCCCGGTGTGCTCGGTTCGCTCGGGAACGGTCGTCATCGGGTCTCCTCGGCGAGTGTGGTGGTGGGCGGTGCCAGCGGGGCGGCGCCGGGCAGGGTCGCGGTGAACACGGCTCCGGGGCGTTCTGCCGCCCCGGCATTCTCCACCTCGACCTCGCCGCCGCGGGCGCGGCACACCAGCTGCACCAGCGCGAGCCCGACTCCCCGGCCGCTGGCGTCGTGCGGCTTGGTGCTGAATCCGCGTCGGAAGATCTCGGGCATGCGGTCGGCGGGCACCCCGCCGCCGGTGTCGGAGACGCGCACGGTGACGGTCTGCCCGGCAGCGCTGAGGCGTACGCCGACCCGGGCATCGAGCGGTCCGACGAGCGCCGCGGCGTCGACGGCGTTGTCGACCAGGTTGCCGAGCACGGTCACCACGTCGGCCGACCCGTCAGGGGTGAGCCGCGGCAGCGCGCTCGCCGCCTCCAGGTCGATGCTCACTCGGCGTTCGGCGGCCAGGCTGGCCTTCGCGATCAGCAGCGCCGCCACGGCGGGGTCGTCGATCCGTGCGGTGATGAAGTCGCTCAGGGCCGCACGGCGTGCGGTCAGGCCGACGACGAAACGGCCCACCTCGGCGTACTCCTCGAGCTCGAGCAGCCCGGTGATGGTGTGCAGCTGGTTGCTGAACTCGTGGGTCTGCGCGCGCAGGGTCTCGGTGACGCTCTCGCGGGAGTTGAGCTCGCTCTGCAGCGCGACCAGCTCGGTGCGGTCGCGCAGCGTGGTGACGGTGCCGGCCGGGCGGCCGTCGTGGTGCACGCGGTTGCGGTTGAGCACGAGCACCCGGTCGCCGGCGACGAGCGGCGCGTCGTGCACCTCCTCCGAGCCGCTCAGCAGCGCGAGCGTCTCGGAGGGCAGGTCGAGCTCGTCGAGCCGGCGTCCGGTGGGGTCGGCGGTCAGCCCGAGCAGCTCGCGGGCGCTGTCGCTCATCAGGCTCACCCGCCCGTCGCCCCCGACGGCGAGCACGCCTTCACGGATCGAGCGCAGCAGCCCTTCGCGGTGATCGGCCAGCGCGGCGATGTCACGCGGCTCGAGGCCCCGGGTGCGTCGCTTGATCAGCCGGGCCAGCAGCCACGAGCCCAGCACGCCGAGCGCGAGCCCGGCGAGCAGCACGGTCAGGGCGTCGGCCCAGGTGCGCGCGAGCCGTTCGCCGATCAGCGGATAGTCCTCGGTGACCACGACCACGCCGACCGGGTGCGGCGCCTCCGCCTTCGACCCCGTCGTGCCCGTCGACCCGCCGCCGTAGACGGGCACCTGGGCCGCGATCGCCCGCCTGCCGGCGTCGTCGATGTCTCCCGCCCAGGCGCGCGAGCTCTCGCGTCGGCCAAGGTCGAGGGTCTCGCCGACCCGGGTGGGGTCGGTGGAGACGAGCACGCGGCCGTCGAGACCGGTCAGGTAGGCCGTGTCGGCGCCGGCGTCAGCGGCGCGGTTCTGTAGATAGAAGGCCAGCGCCTGCCGGTCGGGGGTGCGACTGAGCCCGTCCTGCACGGCGGCGATCCCGGCCAGGCTCTCCGCGGCCGCGCGCAGCCGGTCCTCACGGGAGTCACGGAAGTCGGCGTCGCTCTGCCGCAGCGACACGATGCTGGTCGCCACGACGACGAGCAGCAGCACCGTCAGCTGCAGCAGCAGCACCTGGCCGGCCAGCGAGAGGTGGCGGCGTGAGCTCTGCGACCACAAGTTCCACAACCTCCTTTGGTTGCCCAACAGTGACGGCGGTCACCTCGGGCTGTGACCATCGCCACTGACCGTTTCATCCCTCTCAGTCTGGAGGCCAGCCGTTGTCGACGCCGACATCGCAGTCCCCGCCCGATCCGAGCCAGCTGCCGCTGCCAAGGCAGCCGAGGCGTACGCGTCGGGCAGCGAGCATACGCCGCACCCGTTCGCTCGCCGTCGTGCTCGTGACCTGTCTGCTCGCCGCAGCCTCTGCCTGCGGGGTGACCCGCGGCGAGGAGTCGCAGAACCTCGACATGTGGATCCCGAACAGCCCCGGTGGCGGCTATGACCAGACCGGCCGCGCCGCGGTCGGCGTGCTCGACCGCGACAAGATGACCGGCGGCGACATCCAGGTGACCAACATCCTGGGCGCCGGAGGCTCCGTCGCGATGTCGCGCCTGATGAGCGAGCAGGGCAACGGCAACCTGCTGATGACCATCGGCCTCGGCGTCGTCGGCTCCACCTACTCCTTCGGCGTCGACGCGCGCCCGCAGGACGCCACCCCGATCGCCCAACTGATCGAGGAGCAGGAGGGCGTGCTGGTGCCCGCCGACTCGCCGTTCAAGACCATCGACGACCTGGTGCAGGCGTGGGAGAAGGATCCCGCCTCCGTGGTCGTCGGCGGCGGCTCCTCGCCCGGCGGCCCCGACCACCTCTTCCCGATGCAGCTGGCCGAGGCCGCCGGCATCGACCCCAAGAAGGTCAAGTACGTCCCCTACGACGGTGGTGGCCCGCTCACCAGCGCTCTGCTGGGCCACAAGATCGAGGTCGGCTTCTCCGGTCTCGCCGAGTTCGAGGGCCAGGTGGAGGCCGGCGAGCTGCGAGTGCTGGCCACCTCGGGCGACGAGCGCGCGACCGGTGTCTTCGCCGACGCGCCCACGCTGACCGAGAGCGGCATCGACCTGGTCTTCCTCAACTGGCGCGGCGTGCTCGCTCCTCCGGGCATCAGCGAGAAGCGTCGCCAGGAGCTGATCGATCTGCTCACCCGCATGCACGACTCCAAGCAGTGGCAGCAGGCGCTGAAGGACAACGGCTGGACCGACGCGTTCATCACCGGCGACAAGTTCGACGACCTGCTGGTCGAGCAGGACCAGCGCGTCGCCGACACCCTGAAGGAGCTGGATCTGCTGTGAGCGCCCACGACACCCAACCCGACACCCCACGCGACGACCGCCCCGCCCGCCGGGTCGACCTCGGCCAGTACGCGCTGGCCGCGTTCATGATCGTCGTCGGGATCTACACCGTCTTCGACGCCGCACGTCTGGAGGTCGGCTTCGCCGATCCCGTCGGCCCCCGGGTCTTCCCGTACGTCATCGGCTCGGGGCTCGTCCTGGTCGGTGCGCTGCTCGCGATCGCCACCGCCCGCGGCTCCCAGCCGGAGCCGGAGGAGGGCGAGGACGTCGACCTCAGCGAGTCGGCCGACTGGCTCACCGTGCTCAAGCTGGTCACGGTGCTGCTGATCACGGTCGCCACCGTCAATCTGCTCGGCTGGGCGCTCTCGGGCGCCGTGCTCTTCGCCGGCGCCGCTTGGTCGCTCGGCAGCCGCACGCTGATCCGTGACGTGATCGTCGGGCTCGTCCTGGCGATCGGCAGCTGGTACGCCTTCCACGTCGGTCTGGGCATCCCGCTCACCCCCGGTGTGCTCGACGGAATCCTGTGAGAGGGGCCGACTGATGGAGAACTTCGACCTGCTCATGGGCGGACTGCAGTCCGCCCTCACCCCGATGAACCTGCTCTACGCCGCCATCGGCGTGCTGCTGGGCACCTTCGTCGGCGTGCTGCCCGGCATCGGACCGGCGATGGCCATCGCGCTGCTGCTGCCCGTGACGTACCGCCTCGAGCCGACCAGCGCGTTCATCATGTTCGCCGGCCTCTACTACGGAGGCATGTACGGCGGATCCACCACATCCATCCTGCTGAACACACCGGGGGAGTCCGCCTCGGTGATGACGGCGCTGGAGGGCAACAAGATGGCCCGGGCGGGGCGTGGCGCGCAGGCGCTGGCCACCGCCGCGGTCGGCTCGTTCGTCGCCGGCACCATCGGCACGATCCTGGTGGCCTTCTTCTCGCCGGCGCTGGCCGACGTGGCCGTCGACCTGGGCGCACCGTCCTACTTCGCTCTGATGGTGCTGGCCCTGGTCATGACCACCACCGTGCTCGGCACCTCGGCGCTGCGCGGCTTCGCGGCGCTGTTCCTCGGCCTGACGATCGGCCTGGTCGGCCTCGACCTCAACACCGGCCAGCCGCGACTCACCTTCGGCGTCACCCAGCTCGTCGACCGGCTCGACATCGTCGTCGTCGCGGTCGGTATCTTCGCCCTCGGTGAGGCCCTGTGGGTCGCCGCCCACCTGCGCCGGAAGCCGGCGCACGTGATCCCCGTCGGACGCCCATGGATGGGCCGCGACGACTGGGGCCGCTCCTGGAAGCCGTGGCTGCGCGGCACCGCCTTCGGGTTCCCGTTCGGTGCGCTGCCGGCCGGTGGCGCGGAGATCCCGACCTTTCTCTCCTACCTGACCGAGCGGAAGCTCTCCAAGCGCAAGGACTTCGGCCGCGGCGCCATCGAGGGCGTCGCCGGACCGGAGGCGGCCAACAACGCCTCGGCGGCCGGGATGTTCGTGCCGATGCTCGCCCTCGGTCTGCCGGTGACGGCGACCGCGTCGGTGATGCTCTCGGCGCTGCAGGGCTACGGCATCACGCCCGGCCCGCAGCTGATGACCGAGCATGCCGACCTGGTGTGGACGCTGCTGGCCAGCCTGCTGATCGGCAACACGCTCCTGCTGGTGCTCAACCTGCCGCTGGCGCCGCTGTGGGCACGCCTGCTGCGGATCCCGCGCCCGCAGCTCTACGCAGGCATCCTGTTCTTCGCCTGCCTGGGGGCGTACGCCACCAACCTGGACCCGTTCGACATCGCCCTGCTGGTCGCGTTCGGCCTGCTCGGGCTGATGATGCGTCGCTTCGGGCTGCCGGTGCTGCCGCTGATCCTCGGCGTCATCCTGGGCCCGCTGATGGAGACCAAGCTGCGTGAGGCGCTGACGATCTCCGGCGGTGACTATGCCGGGCTCTTCAACGAGCCGCTCGCGGTGATCATCTACGTGCTGATCGCATTGTTCATCCTGGGCCGCCCGTTCATCGCCCGGGCCCGGGCACGGGTCGAGGGTTCGGCCACCGTCGAGGACGAGAAGGAGCTGGTGAACTGATGAGCACTCCCGCAGGTGGCTGGGTGATCGTGGCCTGGGCGCCGGACGAGTACGGCGCGGTGGCACTCGACTGGGCGCTCGCCGACGCCGAGCGTCGCGACCGCGGCGTCGTGGTCGTCAACGCCTCCCGGGGCGACGCGCTGGTCGATGACCGCTACGCCCTCGACGACCAGCTCTCCGAGCTCGAGCGTCGCCTCACCGAGTCGGGTCGGCCCCACGAGATCCGGCAGTCGATCGACCCCGACGTCGCCGGCGCGGTCCTCGACGCGGCCGAGCAGCTCGACGCCCGGCTGATCGTGGTCGGTCTGCGCAGGCGTACGCCGGTGGGCAAGCTGCTGATGGGCAGCGTCGCCCAGCGCATCCTGCTCGGCGCAGCCTGCCCGGTCCTGTCGGTCAAGCCGGGCTCGGTGCCCGACTGAGCGACCCGGTCAGGCGCGAGGGTTCGGTCTCCGGGGCGTACGCCCGTCATACTTCACGGTGATGAGCACCGCGACCGAACCCTCCGCCGAGACCGACTCGACCGACCAGCCGCTCCTGTCGGTCGCGATGGTGACCCTCGGGTGCACCCGCAACGAGGTCGACTCCGAGGAGCTCGCCGGCCGGCTGAGCGCGGGCGGCTTCCGGCTGGTCGCCGACCCCGACCAGGCCGACACCGTGGTGGTGAACACCTGCGGGTTCGTCGAGCAGGCGAAGAAGGACTCGGTCGACACGCTGCTCGAGGCCGCCGACCTCAAGGCCTCTGCCAACAACGGGGGCAAGGCGCAGGCGGTCGTCGCGGTCGGCTGCATGGCCGAGCGCTACGGCAAGGACCTGGCCGCCGAGCTGCCTGAGGCCGATGCGGTGCTCGGCTTCGACGACTACCCCGACATCGCCTCCAAGCTCCGCGCGATCGTCGCCGGTGAGGCCCACCACCCGCACACGCCGCAGGACCGGCGCCTGCTGCTGCCGATCTCCCCGGTCGAGCGCGACGCGTCCGAGATCTCGGTGCCCGGCATGGCGTCGGTCGACCAGGTGCCCGGCTTCGCCGGGCGTACGCGGCTCGACGACGCCCCGTGGGCGCCGCTGAAGCTCGCCTCGGGCTGCGACCGCCGGTGCACCTTCTGCGCGATCCCGCAGTTCCGCGGCTCGTTCGTCTCGCGCCGGCCCTCCGATGTGCTCCACGAGGCCCAGTGGTTGGCCGGCCAGGGGGTCAAGGAGCTCTTCCTGGTGAGCGAGAACTCCACCTCCTACGGCAAGGACCTCGGCGACATCCGCCTGCTGGAGACGCTGTTGCCTGAGCTCGCCGCCGTCGATGGCATCGAGCGGGTGCGCGTCTCCTACCTGCAGCCCGCCGAGACCCGCCCCGACCTGCTGAAGGTCATCGCGACCACCCCCGGCGTCACCCCCTACTTCGACCTGAGCTTCCAGCACGCCTCCAACGCGGTGCTGCGGCGGATGAAGCGGTTCGGCGACCCCGAGAGCTTCATGGGGTTGCTCAACCAGATCAGGGCCTACGACCCGACCGCCGGTGTCCGCTCCAACGTCATCGTCGGCTTCCCCGGTGAGACCGAGGAAGACCTCCAGATCCTCACCGACTTCCTGGTCGAGGCGCGCATGGACGTCACCGGCGTCTTCGGCTACTCCGACGAGGAGGGCACCGAGGCGGCCGACTTCGACGACGCGCTCAAGCTCGACGCCGACGAGATCCGTGCCCGTGTCGAGCACGTCAACGAGCTCGTCGAGGAGCTCACCGCCCAGCGGGCCGAGGAGCGTATCGGCGAGCAGGTCGTCGTGCTCGTCGAGGAGATCGACGACGGCGAGATCCTCGGCCGGGCGGCCCATCAGGGTCCCGAGGTCGACGGGATGACGTCGCTCGAGGGCGACGTCGACGGCGTACGGCCTGGTGATCTTGTCCACGCGACCGTCATCGCCGCAGAAGGCGTTGACCTGGTCGCCGAAGTGAGCGAATAGTTGAACGGATAGGGTGCGCCCCGTGAACGACGAGACCACTGCTGCCGAGGGTTCGGTGCAGAAGACGAGCAACTGGAACGTACCCAACGCGCTGACCACGCTGCGGATCATCGCGGTGCCGTTCTTCGCCTGGACGCTGCTCGCCGACGGCGGCGACAACCCCACGCTGCGTTGGGTCTCGTTCGTGATCTTCGCGCTCGCGATGATCACCGACAAGATCGACGGTGACCTCGCGCGCAAGCACAACCTGGTCACCGACTTCGGCAAGATCGCCGACCCGATCGCCGACAAGGCGGTCACCGGCATGGCCTTCATCGGGCTCTCGATCGTCGGCGACGTCTGGTGGTGGGTGACGATCATCGTGCTGCTGCGCGAGTGGAGCGTCACGCTGCTGCGGCTCTCGGTCCTGAAACGGATCGTGATCGCGGCCGACCAGCTCGGCAAGATCAAGACCACCGTGCAGGCGGTCGCGCTCGGGGGGCTGCTGCTGCCGTTGCCGCACGGTTCGGCCCATGGCGGCGCGTTCGGTGACTTCCTGCCCTGGGAGATCCTCTTCTACGCCTTCCAGGCCTGCCTCGCGGTCGCGGTGGCGCTGACGATGTGGTCGGGCGGCCAGTTCTTCGCCAGCGTGTGGAAGCAGCGCGACGCGCTGCGCACCTCGGGTTCCTGAGGGACGTACGCGCCGAGTTTCGGCTCGTTGTAACTCCGTTACCGGACGTTCATCCCAGATCCCCGCCACAGCGGCGTACGCCGCGTTATGGTCGCGTGGTTTCGGTCGGTGCTGAATCGGGCAGACCGCCCACCCTTCTAGCTTCCACGCGGGAGTCATCATGTTCTCAGCACGTCAGGTGCTCGGTTCGGTGGTCGGTCTGACGGCCGCCGTCACCGGTATCAGCGCGGTCGCCGTCCCGGCCGCACGCGCCGCCACGGCGGCAGAGGCGGTCACGATCGCCGACATCCAGGGCACGGGCGCCGCCAGCCCGCTCGACGGCGAGACCGTGACCACCAGCGGCATCGTCACCGCTGCCTATCCCTCCGGCGGTTTCTACGGGTTCTACCTGCAGACCTCCGGCACGGGCGGGGAGCTCGACCTGGGCGACCACGACGCCTCCGACGCGGTCTTCGTCTACCAGCCGCGCTCCGCAGGTGCCGTCACCGTCGAGCCGGGCGACGCGGTGACGGTGACCGGCGAGGTCACCGAGTATGCGGGGCTGACCGAGGTGTCGGTCGCGGCCGCTGGTGACATCGTGACCGACGGGTCCGGCTCCATCGACCCCGTGGTCTCCCGGTGGCCGGCCAGCGCCGCGCAGAAGGAGTCGCTGGAGGGCATGCTCCTCGCGCCGCAGGGCGACTTCACGGTGAGCAACACCTACGGCGTGGAGAACTACGGCGAGCTCGGCCTCGCGCACGGCGACCACCCGCTGCTCCAGCCGACCGAGGTCGCGCGACCGGGGTCGGAGGAGGCCGACGCTGTCGAGGAAGACAACGCCGCCCGCGGCATCGTGCTCGACGACGGCTCCTCGAGCACGCTGCGTCCGCCGACGAGCCGCACCGTCCCGTACGTCTCCAACGAGTCGCCGGTCGTGGTCGGCGCCTCCGTCGACTTCCGCGGCCCGGTGATCCTCTCCGAGGGCGGCTCGCCCTCGGCGCCGACCTACCGGCTCCAGCCCACCCAGGTCGCCACCGCCGACCCGGCGTCGTGGCCGGCCGACTTCGAGAACCTGCGCACCGATGCCCCCGACGAGGGCAAGATCGGCCGCCGCGCAGACGTGAAGATCGCCTCGTTCAACGTGCTCAACTACTTCACCACGCTGGGTGACGCCGACGACGACAACGTCGGTGACGGCGGCTGTCAGGCCTACAAGGACCGTGCCGGCGACGGCAACAACGTGAGCGGCGGCTGCGACCAGCGCGGCGCCTGGGACCCGGCCGACCTCGGTCGCCAGCAGGCGAAGATCGTCTCCGCGATCAACGCCCTCGACGCCGATGTCGTCGGTCTGATGGAGATCGAGAACTCCGCCCGGCTGGGGGAGCCCACCGATGAGGCGACCCGCTCGTTGGTCGACGCCCTCAACGCTGCCGCCGGTCGGCCGGTGTGGACGGCCAACCCGTCGTCGGCCGAGCTGCCCGACGCCGCCGGCTCCGACGTGATCACCAACGCGATCATCTACAAGCGCTCCGTGGTACGTCCGCTCGGCGAGGCCCGTGCGCTGGGTGACCAGAGCGGCGACGACCAGGCCTTCGGCAACGCTCGCGAGCCGATCGGCCAGGTGTTCACGCCCGTCGCCGGCGGCGCGCCGTTCTTCTTCGTGGTCAACCACTTCAAGTCGAAGGGCTCGCCGGGCCCGTGGCCGGGCGACGGCGACACCGGCGACGGCCAGGGCGCCTCCAACGAGTCGCGGGTGCGCCAGGCGACCGCCCTGGTCTCGTGGGTCTCCTCGATCAAGGACGAGACCGGCATCGCCGACGTCGCGCTCGCCGGCGACTTCAACTCCTACACCCAGGAGGATCCGATGCAGGTGCTCTACGAGGCCGGCTTCGCCGACTCCGAGACGCTGAGCGGCAACGGCGAGTACAGCTACTCCTTCTCCGGACTCGTCGGCTCGCTCGACCACGTGCTGCTCAACGAGCACGCCCAGCGCCGCTTCACCGGCTCCGACATCTGGTCGATCAACTCCGGCGAGTCGGTGCTCTTCGAGTACAGCCGCTACAACTACACCGGCGTCGACCTGCACACCGACACCCCGTTCCGCTCCTCCGACCACGACCCGGTCGTGGTCGGTCTCACGCGCAACGCCGGCCGGTGATCCGCCGAGTCGGCGCATCCTGACCGAGATCCACGTCGAGTCGGCTCGTTATAACGAGCCGACTCGACGGGATTTTCGGTCAGGACGAGCCGGGTCGACGTCGGGGTGTGGGCTACGTTGTCGGGCATGGCTGCTGTCGAGGATCTTCATGCCGCGCTGCGCGAGGCCGGCGCGACCGTGGCGAGCGCCGAGTCGCTGACCGCCGGGCGGCTGGCTGCGCTGCTCACCGAGCCGCCGGGGGCGTCGGAGACGTATCGGGGTGGGTTCGTGACGTACGCGACCGAGCTGAAGCACACCCTGCTGGGCGTGCCGGCCTCGGTGATCGAGAGCGTCGGGGTGGTCTCTGCCGAGTGCGCCGCGGCGATGGCCGCGGGGGCGCGCGAGCGGTCTGGGGCGACGTACGCTCTCGCGACCACGGGGGTGGCCGGGCCCGACGAGCAGGAGGGAAAGCCGGTCGGCACGGTCCATCTCGGGATCTCCGGTCCGCTCGGCGAGACAACGGTGCAACTCGCGCTCTCCGGCTCGCGCGATCAGATCCAGCGTGATACCTGTTTGTACGCTGTGGAAGAACTCCTCGGACTACTCCGGCGGGAAGATCGAGGGGTCAGGTAGCGTTAGAGCAGAACGTCACCGAGATGTCGGTGGCTTGTGACCATGAGGAGGCTGACCGCGATGGTGCTCTTCCGTCGATTGCTCGGCGAGGTGCTTCGAGTCCACCGGCTCGAGCGCGGGATGACCCTGCGCGAGGTCTCTGCCGAGGCACGAGTCAGTCTTGGCTACATCTCTGAGATCGAGCGTGGCCAGAAGGAAGCCTCCTCCGAGCTGCTCGCCTCGCTGTGCAGCGCCCTCGACGTGGCGCTCTCCGACGTGCTCCGCGACGTCTCCGATGCTGTGGCCCTCGAAGAGGCCACCATCCTCCGGATGCCGGTGCTCGCCGCGGCCGACGACGTGGCCGCCGCCTGATCCTTCCCCACTATTGGGGGTCGCGTGCCTCCGTGGGTATCTAGCCCGACCCACCCCGCTCCTTGGGTGATGTGGGACACCAAGAACTCTCGACGGCGCCGGACCTGCTCGAGGCGCAGCTGTTCGGTCTCGAGGAGACCCTGAGGATCCTGCGTGAAGAGCTCACCGCCGTCACGCCGGGAGAGCGGGTCCACGTCGCCCGCAGCATCAAGGAGACACGTCTGCGCATCGCCCGCGTGCGGGTCGGGCTGATGATCCACGGCCGGGGCTGGTCGTGATGCTCAGCGCTGGCAGAAGGTGCAGAAGTAGGCCGGGCGCTCCTGGCCGGCTGGACCGACCCGAGCCAGGCTCACGGTGCCGCCGCAGCGGCGACAGGCTCGGCGGCCGTAGACCCACATCCGGCGCGAGCGCGACCACTCGGCCTTCATCAGCTCGCGAGTGCGTTGCAACATGGCGGGGAGCCGCTCGGTGGCGTCAGCGACCTGCCGCAGTGGGCTGACTCCGGCGATGAAGCAGGTCTCTGCGGCGTAGATCGTGCCGATACCGGCCAGGTTGGTCTGGTCGCGAAGCGCCTCGAAGAGGGTGCGTCCGGGCTGTCGCAGGAGACGTCGCAGGGCTTCGTCGGGGTCCCAGGAGTCGGCGAGGATGTCGGGCCCGAGATGGTCGAACGCTGCGTGCTCCTGGTCGCGCGGGAGCAGCTCGACGGTGCCGAGGAGGAATCCGACGGCCTCGGTGGTCTCCGTGCCGAGCACCACCCGCGCCTGGAAACCGGGCTTCGGCCAGCGCCGGCCGACGTCGAGGACACGCCAGGAGCCCTCCATCTTCAGATGGGTGTGCAGCGTCCACTCGCCGGTGCGGTGGTCGATCCGGGTCAGCAGGTGCTTGCCGCGAGTCTCCGTGGTGAGCACGGTGCCACCGGAGAGGTCGGTCGTCGCCAGCTGCGGCACCCGGAAGTCCGTACGCCGCAGCACCTGCCCCGCCAGCCCCCGGTTCAGCGCTCGCGCGGTCCGCAGGACCGCGTCGCCCTCAGGCACGGCTCTGCGAGGCCAGGCGCAGGCCGCGCGGTGTGACGACGAAGCCGGCGTAGGTGAGCGCTGCGCGCAGCGGCGTCTCGCCGGAGCCCAGGAGCGGCGCGCCGTCGGCCTTCTCGACGGTGAGGCGGCCCAGCGCTCCTCGCCGGACGGCCGCGGCGAGCGCCTCCGCGGCGGGCTCGAGGAGGTTCGGGTCCTCCGACCAGGTCAGCAGCGTGCGGCCGCCGCGTTCGACGTACATCGCCAGCTCGCCGTCGACGAGCACCGCGATCGCGCCTGCCTTGCGGCCCGGGCGATGCCCCTCGGCCGAGGCCGGCCAGGGGAGCGCCGCGCCATAGGGATTGGCCGGGTCGGTGGCGGCCAGCGCGAGCGCGACCGGCTTGTCGCCGGGGTCGACCCGGGAGAACGTACGCAGCCGGTCGACCGACCCCGCGGTGCCGAACTGGGCGGCACCCAGGCCCTCGACGAAGTAGCCGCGCCGGGCCCGTCCGGACTCCTCGAACGCGCTGAGCACCTTGTAGACGGCCGCGAACCCGCCTGGGGTGCGCTCGGAGACGACCGCGCCACGGGTGACCACACCGTGGCGCTCGAGCAGCCGCTCGGCGGCGGCGTGGGCGCGCTTGGTCGGGTCGGGGTCGGGCTCGGGGAGGATCGTCCAGCGACCGGCGGTCTCGGGAAGACTGGCCCGCGCCGGCATCCGGGCACCGCCGGTGTAGCGACCGCCGCGCGCTCGTGGCGGCGGCCGCCGGGAGCGGTGCGAGGGCGTGCCGGAGCGGGTCAGCGCGCGCAGGGGGAGCAGGGTGTCGTTGCTGACCCGGCCCGACCAGACCAGCTCCCACAGCGCCGCGCTCAGGTCGGCGTCGCTCGGCGTCTTGTCGTCGTCGGTGGTCACCGTGCGGGCGAGCTGGTGGAAGAACCAGGCGCCGCCGGGTTCGAGGGCGGCGAGCAGCTGTTCGGCGAGTGGTCCCGGCGGCAGCTCCGCGGGCGGGGGCAGGGTCAGCTCGGCCGTCTCGGCCGGGTGCAGCGAGACCCAGCCGTCGGTGCCGGGCAGGGTGCCGTGACCGGCCCAGAGCACCTCGCCGCCGGCGGTCAGCTCATCGAGGAACGCCGGCTCGTAGTCGACCACCCGCGCCGGCAGGATCAGGCTCTCCAGCGCGCTGGCCGGCACCGGGCAGCCCGCCAGCTGGTCGACCACGCTCAGCACTCCGTCGACCCCGCGCAGCGCACCCTTGCGTACGGACGCCTTCTGCCATGCCGGGAGGAACCTGCCCAGCGCAGCCGGCTCGACCGGCTCGACCTCCTTGCGCAGCCGCGCGAGGGAGCGTCGGCGCAGCATCCGGAGCACGTCGGCGTCACACCACTCCAGCCCGCTCCCGCCCGGCCGGAACTCCCCGTCGAGCACACGGCCGCGGGCCGAGAGCCGACCGAGCGCGTGGCGCACGACCGCCTCTCCCAGCTCCAGCCGCGCGGCGACGTCGGCGGCGGTGAACGGTCCGTGCGAGCGCGCGTAGCGCGAGACCAGGTCGCCGACCGGATCCTCGACCGGCTCGGTGAACGCCGAGGGTACGCCCGGCGGCACCGCCACACCGAGCCCGTCGCGCAGTCTGGCGACATCCTCGACGACCGCCCACCGAGCCTCTCCGGCGACCCGCACCTCGACGACCCGTCGAGCTGCGGCGAGCTCTTCCAGCATCACCGAGACGTCGCCCCGGTCAGCCGAGAGGTCACTCGCGTCGGTCGAGACGTCACCAGCTGACCTCTCGATCGACGCGAGTGACTCCTCGACCTGCGTACGTGACTCTTCGGCTGGGGTGGTGGTTCGGGTTCGGTCGGCGATCTCCTCGAGGCTGAGCGGGCCGATGGTGCGGACGAGGTCGGTGATGCCTTCGGCACCTCGGGCCCGCCGACCGGGAGCAAGGCGCTGGAGCTCGGACTCGACCTCGGCGAGCACCTCGGGGTCCAACAGCTCGCGCAGCTCGGCGCGGCCGAGGAGCTCGGCGAGGAGACCCTGGTCGAGGGTGAGGGCGGCGGCGCGGCGCTCGGCGAGCGGGGAGTCGCCCTCGTAGAGGAATTGGGCGACGTAGCCGAAGAGCAGCGACTGCGCGTAGGGCGAGGGTGACTGCGTGGACACGTCGACGATCGAGATCTCGCGGCGCTCGACCCGCTTGAGGAGACCGACCAGCGAGGGCAGGTCGTAGACGTCGCGCAGGCACTCACGCACCGCCTCGAGAATGATCGGGAAGCTCGGATACTGCGCGGCGACCTCCAGCAGCGCGGCAGAGCGCTGCCGCTGCTGCCACAGCGGCGAGCGACGGCCGGGGTCGCGGCGCGGTAGCAGCAGAGCACGGGCCGCGCACTCGCGGAAACGGCTGGCGAACAGCGCCGACCCGCCCACCTCGGTGGTGACCAGATCTTCGATCTCGTCGGGCTCGAAGACGATGATCTCGCCCGTCGGCGCCTCGGCATCGGTGTCGGGCAGCCTGATCACGATGCCGTCGTCGCTGTCGATCGCCTGCCCGTCGACGCCGTAGCGCTCCCGGATGCGCGCGTTGATCGCCAGCGCCCACGGCGCGTGCACCGGGCGGCCGTAGGGGGAGTGGACCACCAGCCGCCAGTCGCCGAGCTCGTCGCGGAACCGTTCGACGACGATGTTGCTGTCGGAGGGAAGCACGTTGGTGGCCTCTGCCTGCTCGTGCAGATAGGTGACCAGGTTGGCGGCGGCGTAGGCATCCAGGCCGTCCTCCTGCGCCCGGGCCTCCGCCTTCTGTCGCGGCATCGCGGCGAGCTCGCGGGCATAGCTGCCGACGGCCTCGCCGAGCTCGGCGGGCCGGCCCAGCGAGTCGCCCTTCCAGAACGGCAGGCGTCCGGGCACTCCCGGAGCCGGCGTCACCAGCACCCGGTCGTGGGTGATGTCCTCGATCCGCCAGCTGGTCGCGCCGAGGGCGAAGACGTCGCCGACACGAGACTCGTAGACCATCTCCTCGTCGAGCTCGCCGACGCGGCGGCCCGTGCCTTCGCCGGCGACGAAGACCCCGAAGAGCCCCCGGTCGGGGATGGTGCCGCCGCTGGTGACGGCGAGCCGCTGCGCTCCGGGCCGCCCGGTCACGGTGCCGGCGACCCGGTCCCACACGATGCGCGGGCGCAGCTCGGCGAACTCCTCGCTGGGGTAGCGACCGGCGAGCAGGTCGAGGGTCGCGTCGTAGGCGGAGCGGGGGAGGGTCGCGTAGGAAGCCGTGCGCCTGACCAGGGAGAACAGGTCGTCGACGTCCCACGACTCCAGCGCCGTGGCGGCAACGATCTGCTGGGCGAGCACGTCGAGCGGGTTGGCCGGCAGGCTCATCGACTCGATCAGCCCGGCGCGCATCCGCTGCACCGACACCGCGGTCTGGGCCAGGTCGCCGCGATGCTTCGGGAAGAGCACTCCGCGGGAGATCTCCCCGACCTGGTGACCGGCTCGCCCGACCCGCTGCAGCGCGGAGGCGACGCTCGGGGGCGACTCGATCTGCACCACCAGGTCGACCGCGCCCATGTCGATGCCGAGCTCGAGGCTGGAGGTGGCGACCACGGCAGGCAACCGGCCCGACTTGAGGTCGTCCTCGATCAGCGCGCGCTGCTCCTTCGAGACGCTGCCGTGGTGGGCCTTGGCGATCACCTCGGCCGCGCCGTGGGACTGGCCCGACTGCGCCATCACCTGCGCCGGCGGTGGACCGCTCTGGAAGACCCGGTCGGAGGCGATCTCGTTGAGCCGGGCGGTGAGCCGCTCGGCGATCCGTCGGGAGTTGGCGAAGACGATGGTGGATCGATGGGCGGTGACCAGGTCGGCGACATGCTCCTCGACGTGCGGCCAGATCGAGGACGCCCGCTGCGGGTCGTCGTCATCCTCCTCGCCGTAGGCGCTCGGCGCGGTCATGTCCTCCACCGGCACCACCACGCTCAGGTCCCACCGCTTCTCGGCCGGCGGGGCGACGATCTCGACGGGCTGGTTGCCGCCGAGGTAGCGCGCGATCTCCTCGAGCGGCCGCACGGTCGCGGAGAGCCCGATCCGCTGCGCGGGCTTCTCCAGCAACGCGTCGAGCCGCTCCAGCGTCAGCGCCAGGTGCGCTCCGCGCTTGGTCGCCGCCACCGCGTGCACCTCGTCGACGATCACCGTCTCGACGCTGCGCAGCGTCTCGCGCGCCTGACTGGTGAGCATCAGGAACAGCGACTCGGGCGTGGTGATCAAGATGTCGGGGGGAGTGGTGGTCAGCTTGCGGCGATCGGCTGCCGGGGTGTCGCCCGACCTCACCCCGACCCGCACCTCCGGCGCCTCGACACCCAGCCGCTCGGCGGTCTGCCGGATGCCCACCAGCGGGCTGCGCAGGTTGCGCTCCACGTCGACCCCGAGCGCCTTGAGCGGAGAGATGTAGAGGACGCGACAGCGCTGCTTCTTCTCCGGCACCGGCTCGGTCAGCAGCTTGTCGATCGACCACAGGAACGCGCTCAGCGTCTTCCCCGACCCGGTGGGCGCCACCACCAGTGCGTTGCGCCCCGCCCCGATCGCCTCCCATGCGCCGGCCTGGGCGGCGGTGGGCTCCGCGAAGGCAGCAGCGAACCACGTACGCGTCGGATCGCTGAACCCTTCCAGTGCCACCGTCACATCCTGTCACCGACCACCGACAAAGTGACGCTCTGCCATGATGGGCCGATGTCTTCGTGGAAGGAATCCACCGTGCCCGCTGTGAGCATTCGGCCCTCGATCGGGGCTGCCGAGCATCCGGCGCTCGCTACGATCTGGCGTGGGGCCGTCGACGCGACACACGACTTCCTCGCCGAGGCGGATCGAGACGAGATCGAGGCCAAGCTGCAGTCCGACTACTTTCCGGCGGTCGTCCTCTGGGTCGCGGAGCAAGACGGTCGGCCGGTGGGATTCTCGGGCGTGCTCGACGGGTCGCTGGAGATGCTCTTCGTCGATGCGACGCAACGTGATGGTGGGATCGGCACGGCGCTCCTGGCCCATGCCGTCAGGGAACAGGGCGTCACCAAGGTCGACGTCAACGAGCAGAACGTCTCGGCTGCAGGCTTCTACGCTCGCCGCGGGTTCGAGGCCGTCGGTCGCAGCGAGACCGACGAGGCCGGCCGACCCTACCCGTTGCTCCACCTGAGGCTCAGCACGCCGTCCTGACCCGCTCGATCCGCCCTAACGTACGTTGCGCCGCACCCGTTCGTCGTACGCCGCCCGCGCCGCCGGGTCGACGCCGGCGAGCAGCTGGGAGGCGTTGGTGGCCCGGTCGACGAAGTCCTGGAACCGGCGCGGCATCGCCTGGGTGACCTTGGTCATGGTCTGGGTCCAGTTGGGCACCCAGGTCTCTGGCCGCGGGTCGCGGATGACCGACTCTATCGCGGCCGCGACGTCGTCGGCGGTGACCGGCTTCATCCCCTTGGCAGGTGGCACGCCTGCGGCCAGCTCGGTCTGCACCACGGTGGGCAGGATGAGGGAGACGTCGACCCCGGAGGGCGCGAGCTCGAGTCGCAGCGCCTCGGAGAAGCCGACGACGGCGAACTTGGAGGCCGAGTAGGTGGCGCCGTCAGGCACCGGCACCCGGCCGACCGCGGAGGCCACGTTGACGATGTGGCCGTGACCCCGTTCGACCATTGCCGGGGTGACCGCCTTGATCCCGTTGATCGGGCCGTGCACGTTGACGTCGAAGATCGCGCGGGTGAGAGCGTCGTCCTCCTTCAGCACCGACCCGAGCGGCATGATCCCGGCGTTGTTGACCAGCACGTCCCACGGCCCCAGCTCGGCGACCTCCTCTAGGAACGAGCGCCACGACGCCGGGTCGGTGACGTCGAGACGTGCGGCCCTCACGCGCGACCCGAACTCGGCGCTCACCTCGGCGAGCAGGTCGGGGTCCAGGTCGCCGACCGCCACCGAGGCGCCCGCGCGCGCGAGCCGCTCGACGGTGGCGCGGCCGATGCCACGGGCGCCTCCGGTGACGATGACGGAGGTTCCCTCGATCTGGCGTGTCATGAGTCTCCTTCGGTGGCACGGATGATGCTGCGTACGGCTTTCCTGTCGGTCTTGCCGACGCTCGTGACGGGAACGGCGTCGAGGATGCGCACCTCGCGCGGATACTTGTGGGCGGCGAGCCGGGTCCTGGCGAAGGCCAGCAGCTCCTCGGAGCCGGCCGAGGCGCCCGGGTGGAGCGCGACCACGGCGATGACCTCCTCGCCGCTCTTCTCGTCGGGCCGCCCGACGACCGCGGCCGCCGAGACGGCGTCATGGGCGAGCAGCGCGTCCTCGACGTCGCGCGGATAGACGTTGAACCCGCCCCGGATGATCAGGTCCTTGATCCGGTCGTCGACGTAGAGATAGCCGTCGTCGTCGAAGTGACCGATGTCGCCGGTGTGCAGCCAGCCGTCGACGACGGTGGCGGCGCTCTGCTCGGGCGAGTTCCAGTAGCCCATCATCACGCCCGGTCCGCGGGCGGTGATCTCGCCCGACTCGCCGCTCGGGAGCGGGGAGCCGTCGGGCGCGGCGATGACGACCTCGGCGTGCGGCAGCGGCTTGCCGACGCTGCCCGGCCGACTCTCCTCGAGCGTCGAGGCCGCCAGGACGGCGCTCGACTCGGTGAGGCCGTAGCCCTCCATGATCGAGGCGCCGAGCGCCTCCTCGGCCCGCTCGCGCAGCGCCGGCAGCAGCGGGGCGCCCCCGCTGCCGATGAACCGCAGCGAGCTCAGGTCGTAGTCGCCGATCGGCTGCTCGAGGAGCATCTGCAGCATCGAGGGCACCACCGAGCTCGACTCCAGCCGGTGCTCCTGCACCGCCTCGAGCCAGCCCTGCGCGTCGAACCAGCGCTGCAGCACCGCCGACTGGGCATGCTCGGAGTGGAGCGCGGCGATCACCACGATCAGCCCGTACGCATGCGACAACGGCAGCGGCAGCAGCGACCGCGTCGTGCCCGCCTTCTCGGCCACGACATGGAGCGCGTTGCCCGACTCCCACAGCCCGCGATGGCTGAGCATGACGCCCTTGGAGCGGCCGGTGGTGCCACCGGTGTAGAGGAGCGCGGCCAGGTCGTCGTCGGCCCGAGGCTCGATCGGGATGGGGTACGCGGCGTCGAGCACGTCGTAGGAAACGACGTCGGTGCCGTCCGGGATCTCGCCCGCGACGATGACGGTCAGGTCCAGCCCCTCGCTCGCTGCCTGGATCAGCGGCAGCAGCTCGGGAGTGACCACGGCCGCCTTCGCGCCCGAGTCGTCGAGGATGTGGCGCAGCTCGGGCGGGGTCTGCAGGAAGATCACCGGCGTCACGACCGCCCCGGAGCGCCACAGCGCGTGGTAGGTGACGTAGACCTCCGGGGTGTTCATGGTGAGCACCACGACCCGGTCGCCCGGCTCGATCCCGAGGTCGCGAAGCCCGCCGGCGACACGTGCGGCACGGTCGAGGATCTCGGTCGAGGAGTGCCAGACGCCCTCGAAGTGGATCATCGGATAGTCGCCGACCCGTTGGTGCCACTGCTCGGCGAGCACGGCCAGGTTGTGCGCCCCGGGCTGCGTACCCCCGTTCATCGCAGGCCGACCTTGCGCAGCGCCTTGAGCTGGCTGTTGCCGAGCCGCACGAACTTCTCGACCGTCTGGCCCTTGAGCGGCCCGATCGGGCCCATCCGGGAGGCGGCGAGCGTCTGGGCGTCGGTGAACTTCCGGATCCCGTCCGCGCCGTGGCGGCGGCCGAGCCCGCTCGAGCCCATCCCGCCCATGCCGGCCTCGATGCTGCCGGCCGCGAGGGCAGCGCCGTCGTTGATGTTCACCGCCCCGGCTCGGATGCGGCGAGCGACCGTCTCAGCCTCCTTGAGGTCCTTGCTGAACACGCTGGCCGAGAGCCCGGCCTCGCCCTGGTTGGCGACCCGCAGGGCCTCCTCGTCGCCGCTGACCGGGTAGAGCGCGACCACCGGACCGAAGGTCTCGCCCAGGCACAGGTCCATCTCGTCGGTGACGCCCTCGAGCACCGTCGGGGCGAAGGCGTACGGCCCGACCTCGGCGAGCGGCTCGCCGCCGGTCAGCAAGCTCGCGCCCTTCGCGACGGCGTCTTCGACATGTGCGGTGACCTTGTCGAGCTGTGCCTGCGAGGCCAGCGAACCGACGTCGACCGTGTAGTCGAAGGCCTGGCCGATCACCTGCCGCTCGGTCTCGGCGACCAGCGCCTCGCGGAAGGCGTCGTAGACGGCCTCGTGCACCACCACCCGCTCGATGTGCACGCACATCTGGCCCGTGTTGGCGAAGGCGGCCATCACGGTGCCGCGCGCGGCCTGGGCCAGATCGGCGTCGCGGCGGACGATGAGCGGGTTCTTCCCGCCGAGCTCGAGAGAGGCGCCGATGAGCCGACCGGCGGCACGCTGGGCGACGATCCGGCCGGTGGCGGTCGAGCCGGTGAAGGCGATGTAGTCGACGTGGTCGACGAGTGCCTCGCCGGTCGCGGCGCCCGGGCCGGTGACGACCTGCCACACGTGCTCGGGCAGTCCGGCCTCCGCCATCAGCGCCCGCGTCCACAGCAGCGTGAGCGGCGTCTGCGGGTCGGCCTTGCTGACCACGCTGCTGCCCGCGAGCAGGGCCGGGACGGCGTCGCCGACCCCGAGATAGAGCGGGTAGTTCCACGGCGAGATGATCCCGACGACCTTCTTCGGCACCCGCACCTCCTTCACGGAGGTGAGGCCGGGGATGACGCCTCTGACCTTCCGGTCGGCCAGGTAGGCCCGGCCCCGGCGGGCGTAGTGGCGGGCGATCGTGGCGACCTGCAAGATCTCCTGCCAGGCGTGGTAGCGGGCCTTGCCCATCTCCCACTGGATCAGGTCGAGCACCTCGTCCTGCCGCTCGACCAGCAGGTCGTGGAAGGCCAGCACGACCTGGGCCCGCTCGCCGAACGGCAGCGCCGCCCAGTCGGTCTGGGCGGCGCGGGCCGTGGCGGTGGCCTCGGCGACGTCTTCGGTGGTGACCGACGGCACGGGGGCCGTCGGCAGGGCGTCATAGGGCGCGGTGGCGGTCAGCGCGCCGTCGCCGCCGGAGACCGGGCAGGCGACCCATCTGGTCCAGGAGGCGATCCTGGCCTCGTCGATCCAGGCGGGGCGTACGCTGCGGGCCGCTGTTGTCGTGGTGGTCATCGGTCTCCTCGGACGGGGTCAGGTGCGGGGGACGGTCAGATGCGGGTCAGGCTGATCGGGTTGCCGTCCTTGGGGAAGGGCAGCGAGCTGTTGTCGAGCGGCGCGCGGTAGGCAGGAGCGACGCTCCACCGGTAGCCGCGCAGGAGCCGGTGCAGGATCGACTTGATCTCGAGCCCGGCGAAGTAGAGACCGATGCACTTGTGCACGCCGCCGCCGAACGGCTCCCACGCCATCCGGTGGCTCTTGTCCTCGCGGCGCTCCGGGCCGAATCGCTCGGGGTCGAAGACGGCCGGGTTGGTCCAGTAACGCTCCATCATGTGGCTGAACTGGACCCCGACCATCACCGCGGTGTCCTCGGGGATGCGTACGCCGAGGAGGTCGGTCTCCTTGACCGTACGCCGCATCAGCGCCGGCACCGGGGCCCGCAGCCGCAGCGACTCCTTCATCACCAGGTCGAGGCTCTGCAGGCCCTCGATCTCGGCCATCGAGGGCGCCGGGCCGAGAGCCCGCGACTCCTCGCGGCAGCGTTGCTGCCACTCGGGATGCTGGCCCAGAAGCTGCAGCATCGTCGAGGTGGTGATGGTCGAGGTGTCGTGAGCGGCCATCATCAAGAAGATCATGTGGTTGATGACGTCGTCGTCGCTGAACCGCTCGCCGTCGTCGGTCTCGAGGTGGCACAGCACGGAGAAGATGTCGTCGGTCGCCGTCGCGCGCTTGGCCGGGAGATAGCCACGAAGGAACTCCTCGAGCACCCTCCGTCCGCGGAACGCGCGGCCCCAACGGGTCAACGGCACATCGCCGCGTACGACCCCGGAGGCAGCTTGCACGCAGGCGATGAACGCCTTGTTGACCCGCTCCATCTCGGCCCGGGTGGTGTGCGTCGCGCCGCCCATGAAGATGTCGGCGGCGATGTCGAGGGTGAGCTGCTTGAGCTGCGGGTAGGCCTTGAACCGCGGCGTCGGGTCCCACGCGCGCATGCCCTGCTCGATCGCGGGATGCATCGCGGTGGTATAGGCGGCGAGCCGGTCGCGGGTGAAGGCCTCCTGCATGATGCGGCGGTGCACGTGATGCTCGCCGAAGTCGAGCAGCATCAGCCCACGGTCGAAGAACGGGCCGACGATCTGACCCCACGCCGGCCCGTTGGCGAAGGCCTTGTCCTTGTTGCGCAGCACCGCGTCACAGGCGTCCGGCCCGAGCACGACCACGCCGGACTCGCCGGCCCGGAAGAACGGCGAGACCGGCCCGTACGTCTCCCACTGGTGCCGGTAGAAGCCGACCGGGTCGCGCGCGTAGTCGAGCAGCCTGCCGACCCAGGGAAGACCGTGGTCGCCCGGAGCCAGCGGAGGGATCTCGCGCAGCGGCTCCGTGGGTGTGCGGCTCATCATGTCTGAACTCATCTGTGACCTCCCGGTCCCGAGTGCCCTGCTGAGGCTAGTCAACTAGAACGTGTTCCCGCAGCCGTTCGTTCCAGTGGCTGGGCGTCCGGGGGCAGGTGTCGGGCGCTGGGCCGGCCGGAGGCCGGGCCGGGCATGGATGGAGCGGTCGTGGTGTTGAGGAGTGCGTGGAGAGCTACGAGTCCGTCGTGATCGGTGCCGGTCAGGCCGGGTTGTCGGCGTCCTATCACCTGCGCCGGCTCGGCGTACGCCACGTCGTGCTCGACGCCGAGCCGCGCCCCGGTGGCGCCTGGCAGCACCGCTGGGACTCGCTGACCATGCAGGACGTCCACGGCGTCGCCGACCTTCCCGACGGGCTGGCGCCGGGCGGCTCGGGGGAGCGGGCCAACCAGGCGGTGCCGACCTGGTTCTCCGCCTATGAGGCGACGCACGACCTTCCCGTGATCCGGCCGGTGAAGGTCGCCTCGGTCACGTCGGTCGGTGACCTGCTGGCGGTGACATCCGCCGACGGCCGCACCTGGCTCACCCGCACGATCGTCAACGCGACCGGCACCTGGACCCGGCCGTTCGTGCCGCGCTACCCGGGCGCGGAGACGTTCCTGGGCGAGCAGGTGCACACCCACGACTACCCGGGCGCCGAGCATTTCCGCGGCAAGCGGGTGCTCGTGGTCGGCGGCGGAGCCTCGGCGGTGCAGTTCCTCGGCGAGCTGGCACCGGTCACCTCGGTGCTGTGGGCGACGCGCCGTGAGCCGGTGTGGCGCTCCGACTTCGACGCCTCACGTGGGCGTGAGGCGGTGGCGATGGTCGCCGAACGCGTCGAGGCCGGTCTGCCGCCGGCCAGCGTCGTCAGCGTCACCGGTCTCTCGCTGCGTCCTCAGGAGCAGGAGGCCGCCAGGCTCGGGGTCTACGAGCGTCGCCGGCCGATGTTCACCCGGATCGAACCGCACGGGGTGTCGTGGTCGGGCCCGCTCGCCGACGGCGAGACCGCCTACGAGCCGGTCGACGCGATCTTGTGGGCCACCGGGTTCCGGCCCGCCGTCACGCATCTCGCTCCGTTGCGGTTGCGCAGCGAGCACGGCGGGATCCCGCTGCTGCGTGGATCTGCCGATGTGCAGACCGCGGTCACTGCCGCGTACGACTCGCGGGTGCAGCTCGTCGGCTACGGCCCCTCGGCCAGCACCATCGGGGCCAGTCGTGCCGGTCGCGCCGCTGCTCTCGCCGTACGCCGCGAGCTGGAGGCCGGGCTGGAGGCCGGGCCGGGAGACGGGTCTGGAGACGGGCCGGTCAGATCGCGCCGAGATCAGCCGATAGCCAGTGCTCCGGCGTCAGCCGGATCGTGACCTCGGGTGGGTAGTTCGCCGCCTCGGTGAGATAGGGGCCGACCGCGTCGGGCGGCAGATACCGGCGCGCCATCGCCTCCATGTCGCCCTCCGCGGCATCCTCGATCTTGACGGGTCCCTCGATCGATACGTAGCGGATCGTCGGGTCGAGGCGCTCGACCATCAGCGTGCATCGTCCGGCGGCGCTGATCAGCCTGGCTTTCAGGGAGTCTTTGCCGGTGACGAACCATGCCTCGCCGCCGGGGGAGTAGTCGTACCAGATCGGGACTGTCAGGGGGCCTCTGCCGTTCTCTCGGGCTACCGAGAGGGCGGCGATAAGGGGTTGTGCCAGGAGCTCTTGGCGGTCTGCTGGTGGGATTGGCATGTCTTTTACGGTACGTCGGGGTGGGGGTGTTGCGGGGCTCCCTGTCGGATCGTTTCTTGTTGGGGCTGGTGTGTGCCGCCGACCCTTTCTTCGAGAAAAGATTTGGCTGGTTATCGGGGCGGCGGCACCGGTGTGGTCGGGAGGCGTTGCTGTTGGTTCGCTGCCGCAAAAAGGTGCGTTGACCTGCGGAAATGACTGGCATTGCTCAAAGGTAGAGAGTAAAATTTGGGTATCTAAAGGGCACCTTTGGGAGGAGGCCAGCAATGAGCGTCGAGAACCACTTCGGTCACTGGGGCACCAGCCCCAGTGACCCGGTTACGACTGCTCTTGCTGGCATCGAAACCGCTCTGGGTGACCTGCTCGCGATGGATCCCGCTTATTGGCGAACCAGTCAGAAGAAGGACGTCCTTGTACGGCTTCAGCACCTCAAGGCGCAGCAGGCTGCGCTCGAGCTGCGCGTGCTCGCGACGGCTGGCGATATCGCTGAGGAGACCGGCGATAAGGATGCGTCTGCGTGGATGCGGGCCGAGCTGCTCGTCGACAAAGGCGTGGCCCGTTCGAGGATCAAGTTCGCCGTTGCCGTGTCCAAGCACGAGCTGCTCGCGACCGGCCTTGCCGACGGTGTGGTCTCCCACGACAAGGCCCAAGTGATCACCAAAGCACTGGACGCAATCGAGACCAACCCCGCCGCGAGCACCGAAGACCTGCTGCTCGCCGAGAAACTCCTCGTCGACTACGCCACCCACCTGACCGCCAACGAACTACGCATCGTTGGGAAGCGGATCCTGGTCGAGATCGACCCAGCCCGTTTCGAAGACGCTGAAGCGAAGGCACACCTGGCTGAAGAAGAACGTGCCCAGCAGAAGACCGCGCTGCGGATCTGGGACAACCATGACGGCACGGTTGGCTTCGACGGTGTCCTGCCGGTAGCGCTGGGGATGAGGTTCAAGACCCATGTCGAGGCCTGGGCACAGCCCCGCAAGCAACAGATCGTCGAGAAGGGCACCCCGCTGCCCTCGTGGGAGCGACTGATGGGACAAGGCCTCGCCCGCCTGCTGGAGACCATCGACCCTGACGCTCTGCCCCGCCACGGCGGCGACGCGACCACCATCAACGTCGTGATCTCGCTCGAGGAACTCCGCAAAGAGCTCGGCACGGCGATCTTGGGGTTCGACGAGACCAACGGCACCACCATCTCTGCGGCCGAGGCTCGGAAGATGGCCTGCAATGCCACGATCATCCCGTGGGTGCTCGGTAGTGACGGCCAGGTGCTTGATGCGGGTCGTTCGAGCAGGTTCTTCCAGCCGATCCAGCGCAAGGCGCTGAGGTTGCAGCAGAAGTGCTGCCAGGCCGAGGGCTGTGACATGCCGCCGGAGTGGTGCGACGCGCATCATCTGACCGCCTGGTCACTCGGCGGGAAGACAGATCTCGCAGACGGCGTACTGCTGTGTCCGCATCACCACCGGATGGCCCACGCCCCGGCTTATGTCCATGAACGACTGCCTGACGGGACCGTTCGATTCGCCCGACGGTCCTAGCCTCGAGCCCCCGGCTTGGGATGGGCGGCGTTGAAGCGGGCCTTCTTCTCGCGGTTGCCGCAGGTGTTCATGTCGCACCATCGGCGGGTGCGGCTTCGGCTGGTGTCGAAGAAGGCTGCCTGGCAGGTCGGTGAAGCGCACAGGGCCAGCTTGCCGTCCCGCTCGCCGGAGATGATGGCGATCGCGTCGGCGGCGATCACGCCTAGTGCGTCGTGCAGGCCGGAGGTCGGGCTCAGGTGCCATCGTCGCTCGCCGTCGGGGGTGAGGATCGCGGTCGCGCGGCCTCTGGAGGTGTGGTCGTTGATCACGTCCACGGCGGGTGCGGGGAGGGCTTCGAGGGCGGCGGCTGCTGTCGCGGCGGCGTGGATCGACTCCCGCAGCTCGATGGCGAGGTCCAGCTGGGCAAGGGTGCAGGAGTCCACGGTCAGGTCGTAGGCGGCCAGCCAGTCGAGGAGACGCTGGGGCGTCGGGATCCGCTCCACGGGGTTGCCGTGACGCTCCGAGAGGGTCCCGGTGAAGCTGGTGGCCAGCACGCTGCCTAGGCGGAAGTCGGGGAGTCCAGCAGGCATGGAACCACCATAGTCGGTTGCTGCTTTCTGGTACGCATGCTAGAACCGGCTATGACGGTTCTAGTCATCTCAGGAGGTCACATGTCTGGTCCGGGAAGCGACGTACGGCCGTTCGAGGCTCGCGCGAGCGACGCCGACCTCGAGGATCTGCGGGTGCGGTTGGGTGCAGCACGGCTGCCCGAGGCCGAGACGGTGGATGCTGCGGCGTCGGGCCGAGGTCGGTGGGAGCAGGGTGTGCCGCTTGCCGACCTCGTCGATCTCGTGGAGCACTGGCGCACGGCGTACGACTGGCGGGCGTTCGAAGCGCGCCTCGACCGGATCGGGCAGTTCCGCACGGTCATCTACGGTCTGGGGATCCACTTCCTGCACCGTCGGTCCTCGCGGTCGGACGCCACACCGCTGATCCTGACGCATGGCTGGCCCGGCAGCGTCGTCGAGTTCGTCGACGTCATCGACGAGCTCGTCGAGCCGGCGGACCCGCGTGCACCGGCGTTCCACGTCGTGGCGCCCTCGCTCCCCGGCTTCGGGCACAGCGACAGGCCGACCACCACCGGATGGGGCACGGAGAAGATCGCGGCCGCGTGGGTGGAGCTGATGGGGAGGCTCGGCTACGACAGGTTCCTCGCGCACGGCGGCGACTGGGGAGGCAACATCACCACGGTCCTCGCCGGAAGGTTCCCCGAGTACGTCCTCGGCATCCACACCACGTTCGCCGACGCGCCGCCCGGGCTGACCACCGACGGGCTGACGGAGCTCGAGCGCAGGTGGACCGAGGAGACCTGCGACTTCTACGCGGGCCCCCGCGGGGCGTACGCGAAACAGCAGGCGACCAGGCCGCAGACCATCGGCTACTCGCTCGTCGACTCACCCGTCGGCCTCCTGGCGTGGATCCTCGACAAGTTCGCCGAGTGGTCCGACACCGATGACAGCCCGTTCGAGACGATCTCCACAGACCGTGTGCTCGACGACGTCACCCTCTACTGGCTCACCCGGACGGGCGCATCGGCGGCGCGTATCTACTACGAGAGCCACAGCTCGCTCGACCCCGAGCTCCGAGTGGAGGTGCCGTCGGCGATCACGATGTATCCCCGAGACATCGAGAAGTGTCCGCGGCCCTGGGCCCAGGAGCGGTATCGGCAGATCGTCCGGTGGCGGGAACCCGCGCACGGCGGGCACTTCCCGTCGCTGGAGCTGCCCGGCTTCTTCGTCAAGGATCTCCGCGACGGGCTGACGGCGGTGTTGGACGCCCGGGCAGACTGAAGGGCATGCGACGGATCGGCGTGCTGGGCGGGATGAGCTGGGAGTCGACGGCGGAGTACTACCGCCTGCTCAACGAGATCGCGGCCGAGCGGCTCGGTGGGTTGCACTCGGCCGACCTGCTCGTACGCTCGGTCGACTTCGCCGACATCGAGGAGATGCAGGCTGCCGGCGACTGGGAGCGGGCGGGGGTCCGACTCGCCGAGGAGGCGGCGACGCTCCATGCCGCGGGGGCCGAGATCATCGTGCTGGCCACCAACACGATGCACAAGGTCGCCCAGGCGATGGAGCAGGCGTACGGCGATCGCTTCCTGCACCTGGCAGACACGACGGCGGCAGCGGTGAAGGCGGCGGGAGTGCGGCGCGTCGGGCTCCTCGGCACCGGGTTCACGATGTCGCAGCCGTTCTACGCCGACCGGCTTCGCGGGCATGGGCTCGACGTCGCGGTGCCCGGCGCGGCCGACCAGGAGACGGTGCACCGGATCATCTACGAAGAGCTCTGCCGGGGTGCGTTCCTGGACAGCTCCCGGCAGGCGTACGTCGAGGTCATCGACCGGCTCGTCGCCGACGGGTGCGAGGGGGTGATCCTCGGGTGCACCGAGATCGAGCTGCTGCTGCCGATGGAGTCCTCTGGAGGCGTGCGGCTGTTCCCGACGACACGGCTGCACTGCGAGGCAGCGGTCGAGGCGGCACTGAGCTCGTAGTCAGCTCTTAGCGCCTGGCCGCGGCCCACTCCTCGGCGAGGATCGCGTAGGAGAGACCGTCGAGCCAGCCGCGCGAACGGTGCAGCGACTCCTTGACGGTGTGGCCCTCGCGGCGCATCCCGAGGCGCTCCATCAGGCGCCAGGAGGCCGAGTTGTCGGCGAAGCACTCGGCGATGACGCGGCGCAGCCCCAGGGAGCCGAAGCAGACATCGAGCACCGCGCGCACCGCCTCGGTGGCGTAGCCGCTGCCCTGGTGGGCGGGCGCCAGGGTCCAGCCGAGCTCGGCCTGGGTGCCGATGGCCTGCTCGCGCACCTCGGTCTGCGACCACGGATCGGTGACGCGCAGCATCAGGTCACCCACGATGGCGCCGTCGCGCTCGATGACCAGGGCGCTCTGCGCCACCTCGGGGTGCTCGAAGACCCGTCGGTAGGCGTGGACGTCGGGGAACTCGGTCGTCACCCACTCGGCCACCTCGGGAAGGCTCCGGAACGCCCAGGTCGGCTCGATGTCGGCGGGCTCGAAACGGCGGATGACGAGACGCTCGGTGAGCAGCGGCCACGCGGCCTTCTCGAGCGGATCCGGTCGGGTCTCGATCATGCGCTCAGCCTCGCACCAACGTATCCGGGACGCTACTGAGTTCTTCGGCGCCGAGCTCTTCAGGGAGGTCGCCGTCATGGCGTACGACCAGCGACGAGACCGCACGGGTGAGGCAGACGTAGAGACGGCGCAGGCCGGTGGCACGGTCGGGTTCACCGGCCACGATCGCGGCCGGGTCGGAGACGATCACGTGGTCGAACTCGAGGCCCTTGGCCAGCGAGGCGGGCACCAGGTCGAGATGGGCGTCGAACTCGGTCTCCTCCTCGCCGACGCTGAGCTCATCGAGGGCGATCTCGGCGAACGAGAGCCCGGCTGCGGCGAGCTCGGTGCGGGCCGCGGCCAGCTCCGCGTCGGGCACGATCAGCCCGACCGAACCCAGACGGTCGAGCACCGGCTCGACGGCGTCGACGAGCGGCGCGGAGGTGAAGCCGAGATCACCTCGCGAGCGGCGCACCGCCACCGGCGGGTCGAGGTCGGGGGCGATGTGGGGCAGGAGGCGGGCGGCGTACGCGATCACGTCGGCCGGCACCCGGAATCCACGCGTCAGCTGCTCGACATGACCCTCGGCCTTGCCGAGATGCGCCAGCGCCTCCGACCACGATCTCGACGCCCACGGTGTCGTCGCCTGCGCCAGGTCGCCCAGGATCGTCAGCGACCCCGTGGTCGAGCGGCGGCCGAGCGCGCGCAGCATCATCGCGGAGAGGTCCTGGGCCTCGTCGGCGACGATGTGGGCCACCGAGGGGGTGCGCTCGAGCAGGTCGGTGATCTCGTCGAGGAGCACCAGGTCGGCCAGCGTCCAGCGGGCGGTGCCGGCCGAGCGCGGCGGCTTCTCCCAGACCAGCATCTCCTGCTCGGCCTGCGACAGGATGCCGTCGGCGACCTCCGCCAGCCGCTCGGGCGAGCTGAACAGCGTGAACAGCACCCGGGCCGGCTTGAGATCCGGCCACAGCGCAGCGGCGTAGTCCTTGACCGGCTTGGCGCGCGCCACCGCGTCGTGCACCCGGTCGTCGGGGGAGTCGCCCGAGCGCTCCATCTGGACAAGCACCCGGTGGGCGAGGGCGCGGGGGAGCAGCGCCCGCCCGGCGGAGTAGCGCAGGTCGTTGGCCAGCAGCCCCTCGACCGCCTCCCGGGCCTCGTAGGAGGGAACCCGCCAGCGCCGTGACCCGCGCGGGACGACCAGGGCCTCCTCGGGCTCACCGACGTGGGACCAGACCGCGCGGCGGAGCACCTCGGCCATGCGTACGTCGCCCTTCAGCGTCGCCACCGACGCGGGCTCGTCCGCGCGGAGCTTGCCGTGCGCGGAGACCAGCTCGGCGATCGTCGCCTGCTTGGCCTGGATCTCGCCGAGCGCGGGCAGGACGTCACGGATGTAGCGCAGGAACGAGGCGTTGGGGCCGATGATCAGCACCCCGCGCCGGGTGAGCTGGTCGCGGTGCGCGTAGAGGAGGAAGGCCGCGCGGTGCAGCCCGACGGCCGTCTTGCCGGTGCCCGGCGCACCCTGCACGACGATCGTCTGGGACAGGTCGGCACGCACGAGCATGTCCTGCTCGGGCTGGATGGTCGCCACGATGTCGCGCATCGGCCCGGTGCGGGGCCGCTCGATCTCGGCGTCGAGGATCGCCGAGTGCTCCTCGGCGGGAGCGGGCTCGGCGAGCGACTCGTCTTCGTACGCCGTCAGCTCGCCGTGGGAGAACCCGTAGCGTCGCCGCAGGCTCAGGCCCATCGGCTCGGTGCGCGAGGCGCGATAGAACGGCACGCTGACCGGAGCGCGCCAGTCGACCACCATCGGGTCGCCGGCGCCGTCGGAGATGTGACGGCGGCCGACGTGGAAGCTCTCCGCTCCCGCGGCAGCCGTCCGGTCGATGCGGCCGAAGAACAACGGGATGTCCGGGTCGTCGGCCAGCTGCTCGAGCCGCCGCGCGAGGGTCGCGTCGAGGATCTCGGCGCTGACCCAGTTGCCGGCGTCGGTGGAGTCCAGCGACTCCACCTTCCGGCGCATCCGGGCCAGGTCCTGGCGCGATGCGTCCAGATGGGCCCGCTCAGCGTCGAGCTCGTCCTCGGCGGCGGTCTCGTCCACGGGAGCGTCTAGGGGCATGGCTGAGTCATCGCTTCTCCGTCGGCGGCTGGGTTCGAACGGCTGGGTCCGAGGGGCAAAGGCTCCAACATAGGCGAACGCGGAGTGGCCGACCAACAGGTTATCGGGGCCCGCGTTGGGCACAGCAGGCACACTGGGGAGGTGAGCCTGTTCGATCGCTTCCGACGCCGCGGGAAGCGGATGAGTCGTCCCACGGGCGGCAGGTACACCGGATCCACGCGGGTGCGCGCCGCGGACTCCGCCGATCAGTCGCACCTCGAAAAGTTCGTCGAGACCCGGCGCGGTGTCGAGGGGTTCGTCGAGCCACGCACCGTCGTCAGCGAGGTGACCCTGCTGCTGGTCGCCCACGACGGCGAGTGGACCCGGCGGCGGGTGCCGTCGGCGAAGTGGGCGCACACGTTCGCCAACAAGCACGGTGTCCCGTCCTACGACGCCGCGGTGGTCGGCGTACCGCAGCGGATGCGCGACTACAACCGGCGCCAGAAGCAGCAGGGCAAGTAGTCGCCGAACCGGCAACCGCGCCAAGCGTGGCGCGGAAGGCGCGCGCCGGTCGTGCCGCCCTCGGTCTGGAGCGGCACGCCTCAACGCAGTCAGAACTGCGTGGCCCAGCCGTTGAGCGACTCCATCGTGACGTGTCGTGTCGTGTCGTACGGCGACGGCTAGGCGGGAACACGACGGCGTGCTCTGGAAGCTAGAGCCAAGGCCGTGCCGGTCGCCAGCGTTGTGAGACAGGCCGCAAACCCGAAGGGCGCGGCGGCGCCGATCGTGAGCACGAGACCTCCGAGTGCTGTTCCGAGCGCATTGCCTCCATTCAGCGCGGTGTTCACCCACGTCGAGGCTTCCGTGCGCCGTTCGGGCGTCACAAGGCTGTCGGCGCCGGTGAAGGCGACCACGAACACCGGTGCCGCTACCGCGCCGACGGCGATGAGGATGACGCCCACGACTATGAGCTCGGGCGCGGCGATCGCTGCCCCGACTTGGGCCGCGGCCGAGGTCAGCAGCAGGAGGACGAGCGCGAAAGCCCACGGTGGGTCTCGTCGGAGTCGGGCCCAAGCCAAACCCCCGAAGATCGCGCCGACAGCCATGCCGGCCTCAACGACTCCTACCGCGCTCGGTGTACCGGCGCCGTCAGCGATCGCTGCTACGCCGACAAAGCAGGCCGCCCCAGCAGCGCCGGTCATCGCCATAGCCATCAGGAGGGGCGCCAGTCCTGGCCGTCTCAGGATTCCGGCGTGTGGCTTGCGACTCTGAACAACGGCTGCGTCCGACGCCGGGACAGGGACGTACGCGGAGGTAGCCAGTCCCGCCGTTCCGACCACGACAAGGCCTGCTGCCAGCAGGAGGCCCAGTCGCGCAGGGCCAGTGGCGAGCACCACGCTGGCAGACAGCGGACCTATCAGATACAGCGACTCCTCGGCAATGGAGTCGAGCGAGTAGGCGATGCGTCGGGGTGGCCCTTCGGCGGCGATCTCACGCCACTGAGCCCGCATCGAGGGGCCTAAGGCTGGCGCACTCAAGCCGAGGAGGAGCCCCGTTGCCACCCAGAAGATGTCGGGCCGGCTATCGCCGGCCAGCACTCCTACGGTGATGAGCAGCGCGGAGTAGCAGGCGGCATAGGGGGGAAGGACGCGTCGCTGACCGAAGCGGTCGATCAAGCGCGCCTGGATCGGCATGGCGAGCGTGGCAAACCCCAAGGCAGCCGAAGACGCGGCGGCCACCGCGAAGGAGCCTGAGGACTCGCGGATAGTGAAAAGCAGGCAGAGTGGGAGCAGCCCGTAGGTCAGTCGACCGACCATGGCGAACGCGAAAGTGCGCGCTACGCCGGGGCCAGAAATGACGCCGCGGATGCTCCCGGCGTGGGTAACGCCGGTCATAGCAAGATCTCCGAATCAGTATCGCCCGACCTCGCGGTGGGGCGGAGAATGGGGCGCAAAATCGCGCGGTGCCACAGGCACCGCGCGAGCGACCTAGTGATTCCGAGTAGCCATGCGGGCCACCATAGAGTGCCTTCCGTCTACATCGCCAACGGCAATCGCGCAGGGAGCCTTCGGCTCATCGTCCTTGTGCTTGGCGGGACGGTGACCTTCCCGGCGTGCAGATAACAGCGAACTCGCTCGAAACTGTCGGTGCCCGCCTCTAGTCTTTGCCGACGTGGGTGAAGAGCTGATGGTCTCGGCGCAGGGGCTGCGCAAGTCGTTCGGCGACTTCGAGGCGGTGCGTGGCATCGACGTCTCGGTGCGGCCGGGGGTGGCGTACGGCTTCCTCGGGCCCAACGGCGCGGGGAAGTCCTCGACGATGCGGATGATCTGCTGCGTCTCGCCGGCGAGCGCGGGAGAGCTGCGGGTCTTCGGGATGGACCCGGCCAAGGACGGGCCGAAGATCAAGGCGCGCCTCGGGGTGTGCCCGCAGGAGGACACCCTCGACGTCGAGCTCAACGTCTACGACAACCTCTACGTCTACGGCCGCTACTTCGGGCTGCCGCGGGCCGAGGTCAAGGGCCGGATCGAGGAGCTGCTCGACTTCGTGCAGCTCACCGAGAAGGCCAAGGCGAAGGTCGACGACCTCTCCGGCGGGATGAAGCGTCGGCTCACGATCGCCCGCAGCCTGATCAACCGGCCCGAGATCCTCGTGCTCGACGAGCCGACCACGGGGCTCGACCCCCAGGCCCGCCACGTCATCTGGGACCGGCTCTTCCGGCTCAAGCAGGCGGGCGTCACCCTGCTGCTGACCACGCACTACATGGACGAGGCCGAGCAGCTCTGCGACGAGCTGGTCGTGATGGACCAGGGCCGGATCGTGGCTCACGGCACCCCGCTGGGGCTGATCCGCGAGCACTCCACACGTGAGGTCGCCGAGCTCCGCTTCGGGGTCGGCGAGCACGAGGCGCTGGCCGCCAAGGTCGAGGACCTCGCCGAGCGCGTCGAGGTGCTGCCCGACCGGCTGCTGCTCTACAGCGACGACGGTGAGGGTGTCATCGAGGCCGTCCACGGCCGCAACCTGTCGCCGGTGGCCACCCTCGTGCGCCGCTCGTCGCTGGAAGACGTCTTCCTGCACCTCACCGGCCGGACGCTGGTGGACTGATGGTCGACTACGCCGGCTCGGGGCCAAACATGCGAACGGCCACCCCGCCGACGGCTCCGTCGGGCACGGTCGCGGGCGCGCTGCGGATGTGGGACTACTGGCTCACCGTGCTGGCGCGCACCTGGAAGGGCGGGGTGATCACGACCTTCGTGACGCCGTTCTTCTACGTGCTCGCGCTGGGGGTGCTGCTCGGCGGCTTCGTGCAGGCCGATCCGGCGACGCTGGAGGGCGCCGACTCCTATCTGGCGTTCGTCGCGCCGGGGATGGTCGCGGCCCACGCGATGACGATCGCCTTCTCCGAGATGACCTATCCCGTCTACGGCATGGTCAAGTGGCAGCGGATCTACTTCTCGATGATCGCCTCGCCGCTGACCGCCGCCCACATCGTGCTGGCCCAGCTGGGCTTCCTGATGCTGCGTACGCTGTTCGCCTGCGGCGTGTTCCTGCTCGTGCTGGCTCCCTTCGGAGTCTTCGAGTCGTGGTGGGGAGCGCTGGTGGCCTGGCTGGTGCAGGGCCTGGTCGTGCTGGCCTTCGGCACCCCGGTGCTGCTGTTCTCGCTCTCGATCAAGGGCGAGGAGTCGTTCGCGCTGATCTTCCGGCTCGGGATGATCCCGCTCACGCTGTTCTCCGGCACCTTCTTCCCGGTCGCCAACCTCGGGCCGGTGCTGGAGAAGGTCGCGATGGCCTCACCGCTGTGGCAGGGCGTCGACCTCACCCGGATGCTCGCGCTGGGTGAGATCGACTGGCTGGCCGCCGCGGTGCACGTGGTCTATCTCGGGCTTCTCGCCGGCGTCTGCTGGTGGCTCGCGGTGCGCAGGCTGGGCGAGAGGCTGGTCTCCTGATGGCTCTCTTCAACGCCGCCCTCGGCGCCACCGTCGCCCGGCCTCTGCGAGGCAGCGAGGCCGCCCGGCTGCTGCTGTGGCGCAACGTCATGGTCTATCGACGCGCCTGGCTGGTGTTCATCACCGGCTTCCTCGAGCCGGTCTTCTACCTGCTCTCGATCGGCATCGGCGTGGGCGCGATGGTGGTCGGTTTCGAGTACGCCGGGAGGCCGGTCGACTATCGCGAGTTCGTCGCGCCCGGCATGATCGCGGCCTCGGCGATGAACGGGTCGCTGCTCGACGCGACCTTCAACTTCTTCTTCAAGCTGAAGTACAACAAGCTCTACGACCAGATGCTGGCCACGCCGCTGCGCACCGTCGACATCGCGATCGGCGAGATCCTCTGGAACCAGCTGCGCAGCGGCATCTACGTCACCGCGTTCCTGCTGATCATGGTGGCGATGGACCTGGTGCACTCCTGGTGGGCGGTGCTGGTCGTGCCGGCGGCGCTGCTGATCGGCACGGCCTTCGGCGCCGTGGGCATGGCCCTGACCACCTACATGAGCTCCTGGCAGGACTTCGAGAAGATCACGCTCGCGATGATGCCGATGTTCCTCTTCTCCGCCACCTTCTTCCCGGTCACCGCCTACCCCGGCTGGCTGCGCTGGATCGTCGAGCTGACCCCGCTCTACCGGGGCGTGGTGCTCTGTCGCGACCTGACGCTCGGGGTGCCGTCCTGGGGTGCGCTGGTCTCGGTGGTCTACCTGCTCGCCTTCGGGGCGGTCGGCCTCGTCGTGGTCCGGCGCCGCCTCGACAAGCTGCTGCTCACCTGAGCCGTGGCCACGGGCGCCGGTGCTCGCGTCTCACAGGCAGGATTCCCCTCGTGACCGTCGCGGTTGCGCGTCAGGATGGAGACATGACGTACGACGCGCCTGCCGAAGCGGGGCCCGAGGCGATCCATCCCGAGCCCGACACCAAGGACTGGACCTGGATCCTCGATCGGCCCTGCCCCGAGTGCGGCTTCGTCGCTGGGTCGGTGACGGCCGACCAGCTCCCGGAGCTGATCCGTGACAACGCGACCTACTGGGAGATCTATCTCGCTGCCGACAACGCGCGAGAGCGGCCGCGCCCGGCGGTGTGGTCGTCGCTGGAGTACGCGGCACACGTGCGCGACGTCCACCGCCTCTTCGCCGAGCGTGTCGAGCTGATGCTCACCGAGCACGAGCCGAGCTTCGCCAACTGGGACCAGGACGCCACCGCACGCGACTCCGACTACGCCGCCCAGGACCCCGAAGCCGTCGCCGACGAGCTGATGGACGCCGCCGACCTGGCCGCCGCGACCTACGAGAAGGTGCCGCCTGATGCCTGGGGTCGCCGCGGGGTGCGGTCCAACGGTGACGTGTTCAGCGTCGAGACGCTGGGCCGCTACCACCTCCACGACGCGGTCCACCACCTGTGGGACGTGCGTGCCGCCGCGAAGCGGGCGACGGTGGCGGCCTATGACGCCAGCGTCGCGACGTACGTCCAGGCCACGTCGTTCTCGGAGCAGACCCGCTCGGTGCTCGACCGGTTCCTCGCCGAGCTCGAGACGGGCGACCACGTGCTCGAGATCGGTTCAGGGCCCGGTCATGACGCGAAGGCGCTCGAGGCCGGGGGAGTGCGGGTGCGGCGCACCGACATCACCGAGGGATTCGTGGCACACCTGCGCAAGCAGGGCTTCGCCGCGGCCTGCCTCGACCCGCTCAGCGACGACCTGCGTGACCCGGTCCACCCTGACGTGCCCTACGCCGCGGTCTGGGCCTCGGCGACGCTGCTCCACGTGGCCCGCGACGACTTCGGCACGGTGCTCGGCCGGCTCGCCGCGGTCACCCGCCCCGGCGGCACACTGCACGTCTCGCTGAAGGAGGGCGACGGCGAGGAGTGGACCAACCGCGGCCACGTCGAGGCGCCCCGACTCTTCGTCTACTGGCGTGAGCCCGCGCTGCGCACCGCGCTGGAGGAGGCCGGTTGGGAGGTGCTCGAGGTCGGGCACGCCGACGGTCGGCTCGGTGACGTCTGGCTCGACGTGCTCGCGCGTCGGCGGGGCTGAGATCGCCGGTAGCATTCGGCGCGATGAGGCACACGGAGTTCTGGACCCGGATGGATGAGGCGCTCGGCGCCGGCTACTCGCGAGCCTGGGCGCGCCAGTTCGTGATGGGCGATCTCGGCGGTCGCACCGCCCAGGAGGCGCTCGACGACGGCATCTCGCCCAAGGAGGTATGGGCCGCGGTCTGGAAGGCTCTGGAGCTGCCGGCGCGCGAGCGATGACCTCGGAGGTGGCCGTCCCGGCCTCGACCGCCGCGGTGCAGAAGCGCACGATCCTCACCCTGGTCGCCACCCAGGCGGTCGGCGCGATGGGCATCACCATCGGCATCGCGACCGCGTCGCTGCTGGCGCGTGACCTGTCCGGCTCGGAGTCGATGGCAGGCCTCTCCCAGACGACCCAGGTGCTGGGTGCCGCGGTGGCGGCGTACGTCCTGGGGCGGGTGATGGACGCGCGCGGACGCCGCTTCGGGCTGATGTCGGGCTACCTGCTCGGGGCTGCCGGTGGGCTGCTGGCGGTGCTGGCGGGCGTGGTCGGGTCGATGACGCTGCTGCTGGTCGGAGCCGTCCTGCTGGGTGCGACCACGGCGGCCAACAACGGCGCGCGGTACGCCGCGACCGATCTCGCCCCGGCGAGGAGCCGCGCGCGGGCGCTGTCGATCGTGGTCTGGGCGACGACGTTCGGCGCGGTGGTCGGGCCCAACCTCACCGGGCTCGCCGAGCTCTTCACCGATGCGGTCGGCATCCCGGTGCTCACCGGGCCGTTCGCGCTCGGCTCGGTCGCGATGCTTGCCGCGGCGCTGGTCGTCGGCGTCTTCCTGAGGCCCGACCCGCTGCTGGTCGCCCGTGAAGGAGCCCCGTCGGTGCAGAAGGCGCCGGGCACGAGCTGGCGCCGGGCGCTCGCGGTGATCCGGGAGCGCCCGGCGCTGGCGGCCGCTGTCGCCGGCCAGGCGGCGGCCCACGCGACGATGGTGGCGGTGATGGTGATGACCCCGCTGCACATGGAGCACGGCGGGGCCGGCCTGGAGGTCATCGGGCTGGTGATCAGCGCCCACGTGCTCGGCATGTTCGCCTTCGCGCCTCTCGGCGGCTGGCTCGCCGACCGCGTCGGCCGGGCCGACGTGATGGCGCTCGGCGGCGGTGTGCTCCTGGTGGCGCTGGTGCTGTGCGCCGCGGCGCCCCAGGGCAGCTCGGCGCGGATCTTCGTCGGCCTGTTCATGCTCGGGTTCGGATGGTCGCTGGCGACGATCGCGGCCGCCACCTCCGTCGCCGACCACACCCCGATCGAGGTGCGTGCCGACGTGCAGGGCACCGCCGACCTGATCATGGGCGTCGCCGCTGCCGCTGCCGGAGCGGTCTCGGGAGTCGTCGTCGACGTCGCCGGTTATCCGGCGCTCGCCTTCGGCGCGATCGCGCTGGTCGCGGTGCTCTTCGGCGCTGCGTACGTCGCGCGTCGATCGGCCTGAGCGGGCGGGACCAGACGGAACCAGGCGAGGCCCCGCCCGCTGCGGCGTACTCAGTGGAGAAGCTTCTCCATGGTGTCGATCTCGCTCGACTGAGACTCGATGATGCTGCCGGCCAGCTCGACGGCGGGCTTGAACCGGCCCTCGTTCTGCTCGGTCTCGGCCATCTCGATCGCACCCTCGTGGTGCTCGACCATCATCTCCAGCCACATGTCGCCGAACTCGGCGTCGGAGGCGTCCTCGAGGGCGTCCATGTCGTCGGCCGACATCATCCCGGGCATGTCGTGGTCCATGTCGCCCATCGAGTCGGACATGCTGCCCTCGTCGTCGCTGTGACCCTCGTGGCCACCGTTGACGTGATCGCGCATCGTCGAGGGCACGTCCTCGCCCCACTCCTGGAGCCAGCGCGACATGGTCTCGATCTCCGGGCTCTGGGCGGCGCTGATCGCGTCGGCGAGCTTCTGCACCTCGGGGTCGAGGTCGCGCCCGCGGGTCAGGTCGACCATCGACATCGCCTGGGCGTGGTGGGGGATCATGTCCGTCGCGAAGGCGACGTCGGCGGCGTTGTGCTCGGTCGCCGAGAGCTTCTGGGGCTTCTCGGCCTCCTCGCCGCCTCCGCAGGCCGACAGGGCCAGGAGCGCGGCCATGCCGGCCGCCGCCCAAGTGGCGCGGATGAGGGGTCGTTGCGTACGCATCGTGTGTTTCTCCTTGTCAGAGGGTTGTCGTGGGCGTCACTGGGCCTCCCGCGACCGCGGGAGGCCAGCTCGCTCAGCACCTGATGACGGAGAACGCCCACTGCGGTGGTGGGCCGGTCGCGAGACGCGCGGGGGAGGGTGCGGTGCCGACGGTGCGCCATCGGCCGGGGGCGCGGTCGAACCACCACAGCGGCGTACGCCGCCGCAGGCCGCGCAGGAGCAGAGCGCCGGCGGCGAGCAGGAACGCGGCGCACAGCATCATCGCCGTGTGTGCGTCGCCGCCGAGGTGTGCCGCATGGCCGGCTGCGCCATGGGTGGTGTTCTCGAGGGCGTGCGTGTGGTCCACGTGGGCGGCGGGCAGGCTCATCGCGCCGTGCTCGCCGTCGGTGGCGGTTCCGTGAAGGCTCAGCGCGTGCATGGCGAGCAGGCCGGCGACGGTGAGCACGACCGCGGCGAGCAGCGCGGCGCGAGCGATCCCTCGGCCGGTCTGCTGGCGTCGATGCGCTGCCGTCCACACCCGGCACACCTTAGGCAGTCGGCCGGGGCTGGACAAAGTGACGTCGTGGCCGGCGAACGGCTTGTATCTGATACCCCTATGGGGTATGAATTGTCCCGTAGGCTGACGAGCGATCGAGCAAGGGGGCGACATGACGTCGCATGACGGGCACCACACGATGAGCCACGGTCACGAGGGTCGTGGCGACCATGCCGGGCACGGCGGAGGATCCAGCGTGAACGCGATGGCCGCCAGCGCGACGCTCCACTGCCTCACCGGGTGCGCCATCGGAGAGATCGCCGGCCTGATGATCGGCACGGCCGTCGGGCTCAGCAACGGATGGACGATCGCGCTGGCGATCGTGCTCGCGTTCGTCTTCGGCTACTCCCTCTCCACGCTCCCGCTGCTGAAGTCGGGGCTGGCCATCGGCACCGCTCTCAGTGTCGTACTCGCCGCTGACACCCTCTCGATCGCCACCATGGAGGTGGTCGACAACCTGGTGATGGCGATCATTCCCGGTGCGATGGAGGCGGGTCTGGTCAACGTCGTGTTCTGGGTCGGGATGATGATCGCCCTCGCGGTGGCCTTCGTGGCCGCGTTCCCGGTCAACCGATACCTGCTCCAGCGGGGCAAGGGGCATGCGCTCACGCACGAATATCACGGCGCGGAGCCGGTCCAGGAGGGCGTACGTCGCCTCATCCCGTCCTTCTCGAGCGGTGCTCTCGCTGCGGTGATCATCGCCTTCATCCTCGGTGGTCTCTCGGTCGCCGTGGCCGAGGAGTTGGGTGGCGAGACGGGCGGCGAGCCTGCGCCCGCAGGTCAGGTCGAGGCGCCGGCGCACTGAGCCCTCGGCTACATCCGACACGCCCGAACAGGTGTTCACATCGAACGCTTGTTCGGGCTAGTGTGGGGTCGCAGGTGGAGCGTGGTTCGTGCTTTCGCCCCGGGAAACACAGGGTCGGGAGACACCGTGCCAGAGGGTCCCGTTCAAAACTGTCGGTGGTCCCGTCTAGCGTCTGCCTTGATGACGACGAAGACACGTGGACAAGCGGCAGGCAGGGGCAAGAAGCCTGCACCTCAGGAAGGAAAGAACATGGCGGCAGGTGATCGTGAGAAGGCGTTGGACGCCGCTCTCGCCAACATCGAAAGACAGTTCGGCAAGGGCTCGGTGATGAGGCTGGGCGATGAGACCCGGGCTCCGCTGGAGGTGATCCCGACCGGCTCGATCGCGCTCGACGTGGCGCTCGGCCTCGGCGGTCTGCCTCGCGGGCGAGTGGTCGAGGTCTATGGGCCGGAGTCGTCGGGTAAGACGACGGTCGCGCTGCACGCCGTGGCCAGCGCGCAGCGGGCCGGCGGCATCGTGGCGTTCGTCGACGCCGAGCACGCGCTCGACCCGGAATACGCGAAGGCTCTCGGTGTCGACACCGACGCCCTGCTGGTCTCCCAGCCCGACTCGGGTGAGCAGGCCCTGGAGATCGCCGACATGCTGATCCGCTCGGGCGCTCTCGACCTGATCGTGGTCGACTCCGTCGCGGCGCTGGTGCCGCGTGCTGAGATCGAGGGCGAGATGGGCGACAGCCACGTCGGTCTGCAGGCCCGGTTGATGAGCCAGGCGCTGCGAAAGATGACCGGTGCCCTCAACAACTCCGGCACGACCGCGATCTTCATCAACCAGCTGCGCGAGAAGATCGGCGTGATGTTCGGCTCGCCCGAGACCACGACCGGTGGCCGCGCGCTGAAGTTCTACTCCTCGGTGCGACTCGACGTGCGCCGGATCGAGACGCTCAAGGACGGCACCGACATGGTCGGCAACCGCACCCGCGTCAAGGTCGTGAAGAACAAGGTCGCCCCGCCGTTCAAGCAGGCGGAGTTCGACATCATGTACGGCAAGGGCATCTCCCGCGAGGGCGGCCTGATCGACGTCGGTGTCGAGGCGGGCCTGGTCCGCAAGGCCGGCGCTTGGTACACCTACGAGGGTGACCAGCTCGGTCAGGGCAAGGAGAACTCGCGCAACTTCCTCAAGGACAACCCCGACCTGGCCAACGAGCTGGAGAAGCGGATCCTGGAGAAGCTCGGCGTCGTGCCGACGGTCGACGCTCCGGCCGACGGTGACGCGCCCGTGGCCGAGCCTGCGGGCGTCGAGGACTTCTAGGTCCTGGTCGCCGACTGACCCGTGGCTTCGTCAACGCCTGACCGTTCGTCCACCCAGGATGCCTGGGTGGACGAACGGCCCGCGCCCGACTGGCTGGGCGACGTCACGCTCGGCGTGGAGGCTTGGGCCGGCAAGGTCGAGCCGGCCCCGTCGGTCGAGCCGTCGTCGCGACGAAGGAGCGACGACGTGTCCAGGCCAGCACGGTCCCGTCGCCGAAAGTCCCGCGGCGCCGACCCGGCCCCGAAGAAGGCTCCGAAGGGCGACTCGAAGAGCGACCCCGAGCCCGACCAAGAGGCCATCGCCCGCAAGATCCTCCTCGACACGCTCACCGGTCAGGCCCGCAGCCGCAAGGAGCTGGCCGACAAGCTCGCGAAGAAGGAGATCCCCGACGACCTGGCGACCCGGCTCCTCGACCGTTTCGAAGAGGTCGGGCTGGTCGACGACGAAGCCTTCGCCAAGGCCTGGATCGCCAGCCGCCAACCGGGCAAGGGGCTCGCCCGCCGTGCCCTGGCCCAAGAGCTGCGCCGCAAGGGCATCGATGACGAGGTCGCCCGTGAGGCGCTCGACGAGATCGACCCCGACGACGAGCGCGAGGCGGCTCGGGTGCTGGTGCGGCGCAAGCTCCGCTCGCTGGAGCGCTTCGACGACCAGACCAAGACCCGGCGCCTGGTCGGGATGCTCGCCCGCAAGGGATACGGCGCCGGTGTGGCGTTCGGGATCGTCCGCGACGAGCTCGCTCTTGCCGATGAGGATGATGCCGGTGGTCTCATGTCAGAATCCGATCTGTGAGTGAGTCGCAAGAGCGCGAGATCCTGACCTATGAGCTGTTCGGCACCGCGGTGCGCGACATCGCCCAGAAGGTGGTGGACAGCGGTTACGAGCCCGACATCGTGCTCTCCATCGCCCGCGGCGGGCTCGCTCTCGGGATGGGCCTGGGCTACGCCCTCGACGTGAAGAACCTCTCCGCGGTCAACGTCGAGTTCTACACCGGCGTCAACGAGCGCCTCGACGTGCCGATGATGCTGCCGCCGACCCCGGCCGCCGTCGACCTGACCGGGATGAAGGTGCTCATCGCCGACGACGTCGCCGACACCGGCAAGACGCTCGAGATCGTGCACGACTTCTGCGAGGGCCATGTCGCCGAGGCTCGCACCGCGGTGATCTTCGAGAAGCCGTGGACGGTGATCAACGCCGATTACGTCTACAAGAAGACCGACCGGTGGATCGACTTCCCGTGGTCCTCGCTGCCGCCGCTCGTCGACCGTCGCGGTGGCCTGGCCCACTGAGGCCCGCGCACTAGTCTGTTCTGCATGTTCACGCCGGTCGCTGTCCACACCGGGACACAGCGTCTCGGCGGGGTGACGCGCCCGGGGGAGAGCTGGGCAGCCGCGGCGACGCGGATCGCCGGGCGCCCGGCGTACGCTCTGGATCTTTCGGGCGAGGTCAAGGAGTTCTCCTCCGACCCGATGCCGGTGATCTCGCTGCGGCCGATGACCCGCGGTGACCTGCTCCACCTGATCCGCTGGCTCAACGCCGATCACGTGAAGCGGTGGTACGGCGTCGACGGTGATCCCACCCCCGAGTGGGTCGTCGACAACTACGGTCCGGACATCGACGGCGAGACCGCGGTGAGCTTCTGGGTGATCGAGGCCAACGGACGATCGGTCGGCTTCTGCCAGGACTATCGGATCAGCGACGAGCCCGACTACGCGCTGCTGACACCCGACCCGGATGCGATCGGCTTCGACTACGCGATCGGTGAGCCGGCCTTCGTCGGCCGCGGGATCGGGCCGCGCACGGCCTGGGTCTGGCTGACCTCGATCCCGCAGCGCTACCCCGGCGCCACCACCTGCTTCGCCGCTCCCGACCACCGCAACACCGCCTCTCTGCGGATGCTCGACAAGGTCGGCTTCGAGCGCGGCACCTGGTTCGACGAGCCGCAGCCCGACGGATCGACGACCACGATGGTCGGCTGCTCCCTCGATCTGCGCCGCGTCGTCGCCTGACCCGCCGAGTCGGCTCGTTCTGACACGTTTCCCCCTCGAGTCGGCGCGTCATGACGAGCCGACTCGGCACTAAGGTCGACGCCATGAGCCTTCGCGACGAGTTGCGGTTGCCGATCGGGCCGGTGGATCTGACGGCCTACGAGACCAACTCGGCACCGGGCGTCGGAGCCGACAAGGCGACCGGCAAGCAGGTGCTCGCCGAGCTCGGACCGACATTGATCGAGCTGCAGACCAAGCTGTTCGCGTCTAAGGAGAGCGACGACCCCAGGCGGGTGCTGCTCGTGCTCCAGGGGATGGACACCTCCGGGAAGGGCGGCGTGCTCAAGCACACCGTCGGCCTGGTCGACCCGGTGGGAGTGCGGATCACCAGCTTCAAGGCGCCCACCGCGGAGGAGCGCGCCCACGACTTCCTGTGGCGGGTCGAAAGGGCGGTGCCGGAGCCGGGCTATCTCGGCGTCTTCGACCGCTCCCACTACGAGGACGTGCTGATCGGGCGCGTCCGCGAGCTCGCCGCGGCCGACGAGATCGAGCGACGCTACGAGGCGATCAACGATTTCGAGAAGCGACTGACCGACGACGACACCGTCGTCCTCAAGTGCATGCTGCACATCTCCCCGAAGGAGCAGAAGAAGCGGCTGCTGGCGCGGCTCGACGGCCCGACCAAGCACTGGAAGTACAACCCCGGCGACGTGGACGAGCGCCAGCTGTGGGACAGCTACCGCGAGGCGTACGAGATTGCGCTGGAGCGCACCAACACCGAGTACGCTCCGTGGTACCTCGTGCCGAGCGACAAGAAGTGGTATCGCAACCTGGCCATCGGCGAGCTGCTCCTGGAGACCCTGGACCGGCTCGACCTCGACTGGCCCGCGCCCCGCTTCGACGTCGCCGAGGAGAAGAAGCGACTGGAAGAGGACACCATCTCGTGAGCGAGCGCCAGCGAGCGAGCCATCGAACCATCACGTGGCCGCGTCCGTATTCTGGCGCTTGCGCTACGGAGGTGGCCGCGTGAGTCTGGAGACGGTGCGGGTGACGAGGTATGTCACGCCGCTTCGGGAGGGCGGGAGCCTGCCCGGGATCGTGGAGGCCGAGGATCTCGGCACGTACGTCTGCAAGTTCCGTGGCGCCGGGCAGGGGCTTCGGGTGCTGGTCGCCGAGGTGATCGTCACCGGGCTGTGCCGGGCGCTCGACATCACGACGCCCGACCAGGTCGTGCTCGACCTCGACCCCGAGATCGCCCGCTACGAGGCCGACGAGGAGGTGCAGGACCTCCTCACCGCGAGCCCCGGGCACAACCTCGGCATCGACTTCCTGGCTGGGGCGTTCGGCTACGACGCCGCCTACCAGCCCGATCCGTCGCTGGCCGGCCGGATCCTGTGGCTCGACGCTCTGATCGCCAACGTCGACCGCTCCTGGCGCAACCCCAACATGCTGCTGTGGAACGGTGCGCTCTACGTCATCGACCACGGAGCTTCGCTCTACTTCCACCACGTGTGGCCCGGCGGCGGGGGAGACCCGGCGCGTTATGCCGCGCAGCCCTACGACACCTCCGAGCACGTGCTGCGGGGCTTCGCCGCCGAGGCGCTCGCCCAGAGCGACGACCTCGCCGCGCGCCTGGACGACGCAGTGCTCGAGAAGGTGCTCGCCGACGTACCCGACGAGTGGCTCGAGCCCGTCCCCGGTTACGACACGCCGGAGTCGCTGCGCGAGCGCTACGTCGCGTTCCTGCGTGCCCGCCTCGACGGCGGCCGCCCGTGGCTGCCCGTGGCCGAGACCTCGAGCGAGGTGTGATGGACGCCTACCAGTACGTCGTGCTCCGCTGCGTCCCTCGCCCCGAGCGCGAGGAGTTCCTCAACGTCGGCGTCGTGCTCTACTGCCCCGAGCAGAAGTTCCTGGCCGCCCGGTGGGCCCTGGAAGAGGCGCGCCTGAGCGCGTTCGCTCCCGACCTCGACCTGGCCCACGTGCGGGCCGGGCTGGAGTCGATCGACCTGATCTGCGCCGGCACCGCCCACGCGGGTTTCGGCGCCGGGGTGCGCGCTACGGCGTACGGCATCCGAGCCCTCGTCGACAACGAGTCGGCCCGCTTCGGTCTCCTCAAGGCCCCCAAGAGCACCGTGCTCCAGCCGGGCCCCGTCCACGGCGGCGTGACCGCCGATGCGGCGATCGAGCTCGACCGTGTCTTCACCCACCAGGTCGGCTGACCCGCCGAGTCGGCGCATCCTGACCGAAAAACAACGTCGAGTCGGCGCGTTAGAACGCGCCGACTCGGCGTGGGGGTCTAGACCGGGACGAGCTCGACGGCGCCGACGGCGTAGCGGGCCAGGATGGTGCGAGCGACCTCGGGGTGGGCGCCCATGGGGTCGGAGACGGAGACGGCGCCGGCCTCGAGGGCGAGCTCCTTGGCGCGGTCGGGCAGCTGCCCGGGAGCCAGGAAGAGCATGCCGACGGCGATGTGGCGGCGGCCCTCGGCACGGAAGGCACGGACGGCCTCGCCGGTGGCCGGCGGCGCGGCCGAGGCGTACGCAGCCACGACCGGGAGCTTGTGGTGGGCGCCCCAGATCCGGGCCAGACGGGCGACCGACTGGTTGGCCAGCGGGTCCGAGGAGCCGGCGGCGGCCAGCACGAGGGCGTCGAGCTCACGAACGCGCGCGGCCTTCAGCGACGCCCGCAGGCGCTCGTCGAGCACCTGCAGGAAGACGCTCTCCAGGCCCAGGATCTCGCTGGTGTGGATACGCAGGCCGGAGTGGCGGGCGGTGGCCTCGGCGATGACCGAGGGCACGTCGACACGGGCGTGGAACGCCTCGGTCAGCAGCAGCGGCACGACGACGATCTCGTCGTGGCCGGCCTTGACCAGCTTGTCGATGACGGCCTGGAAACGCGGCCGGGAGTGGTCGAGGAAGGCGGCTTCGATGCGGAGGTCGGGGCGCAGGGCGCGCACCTCGGCAACGAGGGCGTTGATGGTCGCGGCGGACTGCGGATCGCGGCTGCCGTGAGCCAGGGCTACCAGAGCGGGAGCTGCCATTGTCATCACCTTTACGTGTTGCAGGAATTCTGAGAAGTCTGTGGTGGAGCGGGATCAGGCGCCGGAGTCAGGCGTGGATGCCGCACTCGGTCTTGTTCGTGCCGGCCCATCGCCCGCTGCGCGGGTCCTCGCCGGGGGCGACCCGGCGGGTGCACGGCGCGCAGCCGATCGAGGGATAGCCGTCATAGACGAGCGGGTTGACGAGCACTCCGTTGTCCTCGATGTATCGCTCGACCTCTTCGTCGGACCATCGCGCCATCGGCGAGACCTTGACCTTCTGGCGCTTGGCGTCCCAGCCGATCACCGGAGCGATGACCCGGTTCTTCGTCTCCGCACGACGCAGGCCGGTCGCCCAGGCGTCGTAGGAGGCCAGCGAGTCGGCCAGCGGCTTGACCTTGCGCAGCGCGCAGCAGAGGTCGGGGTCGGTGCGGTAGAGGTCCTTGCCGTACTCCGCGTCCTGCTCGGCGACGCTCTGCGCCGGCGTGATCGTGCGGAGGCTGACCGGCATGGTCGCCTCGACGGCGTCGCGCGTGCCGATGGTCTCGATGAAGTGGTAGCCGGTGTCGAGGAAGACCACGTCGATCCCGGGCACCACCTTGGAGGCGAGGTGCGCGAGCACGGCGTCGCCCATCGAGGAGGTGATGGCGAACCGCTCGCCGAAGGTGGCGGCCGCCCACTCGATGATCGTCTCGGCAGGCGCGAGCTCGAGCTCGGCTCCCCAGTGGGAGACGATCTCGCGCAGCTCCTCCGGCGTACGCCCCTCGGCGTCAACCCCGCGGTTGGCGCGTGCGGCTGCTGTGCTGATGCTCATGCGGACACCTCGCTCAGGGTCTTCTCGCCGCGGAGGAGCTCCTCATCGGCCCGGTTGGCCCAGAGGGCGAACGACTCGCCCTCCTCACGGCCGTCCAGGTAGTTGCCGACGACCGCGGTGACGTAGTCGTCCAGGCCGGCGCTGGTCACCTTGTGGGCGCGCAGCTTGCGACCGAAGGAGGTCGTGAGCCCGATACCGCCACCGAGGTGCACCTGGAAGCCCTCGACCTGGTTGCCGTCGTCGTCGAGGACCAGCTGGCCCTTGAGACCGATGTCGGCGACCTGGATGCGGGCGCAGGAGTTGGGGCAGCCGTTGACGTTGATGCTGATCGGGGTGTCGATCTTGGGGAAGCGGCGCTCGAGCTCGTCGATCAGGTCGGCGGCACGCTGCTTGGTGTCGACGATCGCGAGCTTGCAGAACTCGATGCCGGTGCAGGCCATCGTGGACCGGCGCCAGTGCGAGGGACGCCCGGAGAGACCGATCACCTCGAGGTCGTCGAGCAGGGCGTCGACCTTGTCGCCGTCGACGCCGATGACGACCAGCTTCTGGTAGGAGGTGAGGCGTACGCCCGCGGCGCCGTGCTTCTCGACGAGATCGCCGAGCGAGGTCAGGATGGCTCCGCTGATCCGGCCGACCGTCGGGGCGACGCCGACGTAGTAGCGGCCGTCCTGCTGCTCGTGCACGCCGATGTGGTCGCCGTTGGCGGTCGCCCGCTCGGGAGAGGGGCCGTCGAGGAGCGGGCGCCCGAGGTACTCGTTCTCGAGCACCTCGCGGAACTTCTCCTTGCCCCAGTCGGTGACCAGGAACTTCAGTCGCGCCCGCGACCGCAGCCGCCGGTAGCCGTAGTCGCGGAAGACCGAGACCACGCCCTCCCAGACGTCGGCGACCTCGTCGAGCGGGATCCAGACGCCGAGGCGTACGGCCAGCTTGGGGTTGGTGGAGAGACCGCCGCCGACCCACAGGTCGAAGCCGGGGCCGTGCTCGGGGTGGACGGTGCCGACGAAGGCGACATCGTTGATCTCAGGGGCGCCGTCGAGCGAGGGGTGCCCGGAGACGGAGGTCTTGAACTTGCGCGGGAGGTTGGAGTAGTCGGCGTTGCCGATGTAACGGCGCTTGATCTCCTCCAGCGCCGGCGTGCCATCGATGATCTCGTCGGCCGCGACCCCGGCCACGGGCGAGCCGAGGAACCCGCGCGGGCAGTCGCCGCACGCCTCGAGCGTGTTGAGCCCGACCGCGTCCAGGCGCTCCCAGATCTCGGGCACGTCCACGATGTCGATCCAGTGGTACTGGATGTTCTGCCGGTCGGTGATGTCCGCGCTGCCGCGGGCGAAGTCGGTCGAGATCCCGCCGAGCGTACGCAGCCGCTCCGCGTTCAGCAGCGCCCCGTCCGAGCGCACCCGCATCATGAAGTAGCGGTCGTCGAGCTCCTCCTCCTCGAGCGCTCCGGTCTTGCCGCCGTCGATGCCGGGCTTGCGCTGGGTGTAGAGGCCCATCCAGCGGAAGCGGCCACGCAGGTCGGCGGGGTCGATCGAGTCGAAGCCGCGCTTGGAGTAGATGAACCGGATCCGGTTCTCCACGTTGAGCGGGTCGTCGTCCTTCTTGGACTGCTCGTTCTTGTTCAGGGGCTCGGCGAACCCGAGCGACCACTGGCCCTCGCCTTTCTTCGGGCGGGGGATCTCGGTGTGGGCGGCGCGCTTGGACTGGAAACGGATGTCGCTCATGTCAGAGAAACCTTTGCGTCGGTCGTGGACGCACGGCGGAGCAGGGACGTGCTCGCGGCGAGCGCCCGGGATGGTCTGTCGGGCGGCGGGCCAGCGGCTCGGCGCAGGGAAATTGCGGAGCGCTGGGCGTCAGTGGCGCCAACAGATCGCGCTGCGGATGCGGCAATAGTCCACGTGGCGTCGAACCACGAGGTGCGCATGTGTTGCAGCAGTGACCATGTCAAGGAGTCTCAGGGTGCGGACGGCGTTCACGCAATCTGGAATCCTGAAATATGAGACGTAAGTCCGTACTGCGAGACGTTCACGCTTGGCCAGGCGGGCGATGTGGCCGAGGTCACGATGTCGTCACGCCTGAACAACCTCGAGGAGCGCTCACGTGTTCCCGCGGCCGGTGGTAACGGACGTACGCAGCCCACGGGTCGACCAGGATGCGGTGCTCGCGCGAGCGGCTGACTACGCTGTGCACCATGAGCGATCTGTCTGCCCCGGCAAATTCAGGCACTGTGAGTTCTGCCTACAACCAAGCCCTCGAGGTCATCGCCTCTGTGGAGCCGCGCATCGCGGAGGCGACCAAGCAGGAGCTGGCCGACCAGCGCGCGAGCCTCAAGCTGATCGCCTCGGAGAACTACGCGAGCCCCGCCACGCTGATGACGATGGGCACCTGGTTCTCCGACAAGTACGCCGAGGGCACCGTCGGCCACCGCTTCTACGCCGGCTGCCAGAACGTCGACACCGTCGAGCAGATCGCCGCCGAGCACGCCAAGGAGCTCTTCGGCGCCGAGTACGCCTACGTGCAGCCGCACTCGGGCATCGACGCCAACCTGACGGCCTACTGGGCCATCCTCGCCCACCGGGTCGAGGGCCCGTGGCTGGAGAAGATGGCCGTCAAGAACATGAACGAGCTCTCCGAGGCCGACTGGGAGAAGCTGCGCAACGAGCTCGGCAACCAGCGCCTGCTCGGCATGTCGCTCGATGCCGGCGGCCACCTCACCCACGGCTTCCGCCCCAACATCTCGGGCAAGATGTTCCACCAGAACCAGTACGGCACCGACCCCGAGACCGGGCTGCTCGACTACGACGCGGTGCGTGCCAAGGCCAAGGAGTTCAAGCCGCTGGTGATCGTGGCCGGCTACTCGGCCTACCCGCGCCGGGTGAACTTCGCCAAGATGCGCGAGATCGCCGACGAGGTCGGCGCCACCCTGATGGTCGACATGGCCCACTTCGCGGGCCTCGTAGCGGGCAAGGTCTTCCAGGGCGAGGAGAACCCGGTTCCCTACGCCCACGTCGTCACCTCCACCTCCCACAAGTCGCTCCGCGGCCCCCGCGGCGGCTTCATCCTGGCCACCGAGGAGTACGCCCCGAGCGTCGACCGCGGCTGCCCGATGGTGCTCGGCGGCCCGCTGAGCCACGTCATGGCCGCCAAGGCGGTCGCCTTCGCGGAGGCGAAGCAGGAGAGCTTCCAGACCTACGCCCAGAACGTGGCCGACAACGCCCAGAGCCTGGCCGACGGTTTCCTCAAGCGCGGCGCCAACCTCGTCACCGGCGGCACCGACAACCACATCGTGCTGCTCGACGTCTCCGGCTTCGGCATCACTGGCCGCCAGGCCGAGTCGGCGCTGCTCGACTCAGGCGTGGTCACCAACCGCAACTCGATCCCGGCCGACCCCAACGGTGCCTGGTACACCTCCGGCATCCGCCTCGGCACCCCCGCGTTGACCACCCGCGGCTTCGGCGCCGACGAGTTCGACCGGGTCGCCGAGCTCATCGTCGACGTGCTCTCCCAGACCACCCCGGGCACCACGAAGGCCGGTGGCCCGTCGAAGGCGTCCTACATCATCGCCGACGGCGTCGCCGACAACACCAAGGCCGCCGCGGCCGAGCTGGTCGCGAAGTTCCCGCTCTACCCCGGTCTCGACCTGGCATGAGTGTGCGCCGGCGGAAGGTGGCGGCATGACCGAGCGCGAGACGGCTGCGGTCCGGAAGGTCACAGAGGACGAGTGGGAGTCGCTGCGTCAGGTGCGGCTCGCTGCCCTGAAAGACACCCCCGAGGCCTACTGGTCCTCCTACGAGGAGGTCGCCACCTGGCCCGAGGAGCGGTGGCGCCTGTGGGCGAAGTCGGGCGCTGCGTTCATCGCCTGGGTCGGCGAGAGGCCGTCCGGCCTCGCCGCCGGGATCATCCACGAGGACGAGCACCACATGATCTCGATGTGGCTCGCCCCCGAGGCGCGCGGCCACGGCCTCGCCGAGGCACTGGTCCACAGCGTCTCCGACTGGGCCCGCCGCGACGGCGCGACCATCCTGACCCTGTGGGTGGTCGACGGCAACAGCGCCGGCCGCCGCCTCTACGAACGCCTCGGCTTCGAGCTCACCGGCGACGTCCAGCCCTTCCCCGAGGGCGACCCGCGCACCGAGTCGAAGATGGCGCTGCGCCTCACCTGACGCCATGCCCGACCCGCGCGAGGGCGTGACACCCGACGGCCTGATCGTCACGGGAGCCCGCCGCGACCGAGTGCCGTCCGCGTACGAGCCGGTCCTGGCGTACGTCCTCGGGCGGGTCCCGCCCGAGGTGTCGGTCCACGTCTACGGCTCGGTGGCGAACGGAACGGCGACGGTGCCCGGCTCCGACGTCGACCTGCTGACGATCGGGCTCCCGGCGGCGGACGCTGCCGCGCTCGGTGCCGACGCATCGGCGGCCTTCGCCGAGGTCTGCCGCGGCGTCGAGATCGCCGCGGTCACCGCCGACGACTACGGCGGCGAGGGCGACGAGGCGTACGGCAACCGAGTCTTCCTCCGCCACTACTGCGTCCGTCTCGCCGGTCCCGACGTCGGCGCCGACCTGCCGGGCTTCCCGGCGGATGCCCGTGCCGCCCGCGGTTTCAACGGCGACATCGCACGCGCCGTGGACAGGTGGCGCGCGGCGCTCGGTCGTGACCCGGCGAGCGATCTCTCCCGGCGTATCGCCCGCAAGCCGCTCCTGGCCGTGGCCGGCCTGGTCAGCGTCCACGACGGCACCTGGACGACCGACCGCTCGGCGGCCGCCAGCCGTTGGGGCGAGATCGAGCCGACGCTCGCCGACGACCTGGCGCGGCTCGAGACGCTGCGCGAGCACGGCGGGACCACCGCGGAGGAGACCGCGGCCCTGCTTGGCGAGGGTGGCGTGATCGAGCAGATCAGCGCCCGTTTCGCCGCCGACATCGGGCTCTGGGGCTCCTAGACTCCCTCTTGTGACGGACGAGGTCGAGGTCAGTGCCCTGGCGATCAACGTGGCCATCCCGGACGAGCTGCAGTGGACCGACAATCGACGGGAGGTGACCTTCCGGCTCACCACCCTGAATGTGCGCCTGCTGCCCGACGGCCGGCTCGCGGCCAAGGCGTACGGGCGGCCGGTCGACGGCGGCCGCGGTGCCTACACCTCCTTCGCGGTGCCCGAACGGCCCGAGCTCACCGGACTGATCGGCGAGGCGGCGAAGGTCGCCGCGGAGCGCTGGCGGGCGGCGTACGATCCAGAGAATGACGCCTGAGGAGGTCGATGCCTACGTGGCGACCCTGGAGGGCTGCAGTCGCAAGCCGCGAGGCTGGTATGTGCATCACACCAGCCTCGTCGCCCGGCTGACCGACCCAACCACACTGTTGGTCCGCGTTCCGAGCGAGCAGCGTGACGCGCTGATCGACCGCTGGCCGGACGCCTTCGGCATCCCGCCGAGGCTGGAGGCGCACCACAAGATCGAGGCCTACCTGGACCGCGCCGCCCCCGAGGCGGTTCGCGAGGCGATCCGGCTCGCCTGGGAGTTCCAGCGCTAGACCGGCTTGCGCCAGACCGAGACGTGAGCGGGCGACTCGCTGGTGAACGGCGAGCGGTCCCAGCCGCCGTAGCGGGCCTCGAGGCTCATTCCGGCGAGGCGGGCCATCAGGTCGAGCTCTGCGGGCCACACGAAGCGGAAGTTGTGCGGTGAGTAGCGGTAGTGGTCCTCGGCCACACGGGTGTAGTGGTGCGAGATCGCCTGCTGGGTGACCAGGTCGTAGGTGTCGAAGCCGAGATGGGCGGGGGAGACGTCGAACGGGATCGCCGGGCTGCCCGGCGGCAGCCGCCGCAGCCCGGGCACGCCGACCTCGATCACGAACCGCCCGCCTGGCGCCAGGTGGCGCGCGGCATTGGCGAAGCATTCGACCTGCTCGTCCTGCGTACGCAGGTTTCCGATCGTGTTGTAGACCAGATAGACCACGGCGTACGTCCCCATCCCGGGCGCCTCGGCAGCGGCCATGTCGCCGACCACGACCGGGATCTCGTCGGCGGTGACCTTGCGTCGCAGCACGTCGACCATCGGCCGGGAGAGCTCGATGCCGGTGACCGGCACCCCCAGCTCCCGCAGCGGTACGCCGATCCGACCCGTGCCGATGGCGAGCTCGAGCGCCGGGCCGCCGTCAGCGACCTCGGCGAGGAACCGGGCCACCGGACCGGTCACCTCGGACGAGTTCACCCAGTCGGCAGGGTCGTCGTAGCGTTCAGCGGCCTCGCGGTCCCACACGTCGCTGCTTGTCATACCCCGACCATGCCCGCAGGAACGTCCGGTTCGCGAACGGTTTTCTGCTCTCGGAGGCCGCGATCGGCAGATTCCGGCGCGGGACGCTGGCGCGATCGAGAGCGAAGCGCGATAGTGACCTGCGTCACTTTACCCCCGTGATCTCGAGGAGCCCCCATGGCAGGCACAGACACGCAACCCGCACCACCGCCGCGCAAGGATCGCACCCACTACCTCTATATCGCGGTGATCGCCGCGGTGATCCTCGGCATCTTCGTGGGGCTGATCTTCCCGAGCTTCGCGGTCGAGCTGAAGCCGGTCGGCACCGCGTTCGTCAACCTGATCAAGATGATGATCCAGCCGATCATCTTCTGCACGCTGGTCATCGGCGTGGGCTCGGTGGCGAGTGCCGCGAAGGTCGGCAAGGTCGGCGGCCTCGCACTCGTCTACTTCATCGTGATGTCGACGGTCGCACTCGGCATCGGCATGCTCGTCGGCAACCTGATCGACCCGGGCAGCGGCCTCCAGATCAGCTCCGACTCCTCCCAGGCCGGCCAGGACGCGGCCGCAGAAGGTCACGGAAGCACCACCGACTTCCTGCTCGGCATCATCCCGACGAGCCTGTTCTCGGCGCTGACCTCCGGCGAGGTGCTGCAGACGCTGCTGGTCGCCCTGCTCGTGGGCTTCGCGCTGCAGCGGATGGGCGAGACCGGCAAGCCGATCCTCAACGCGATCACCTGGCTCCAGAAGCTCGTCTTCCGGGTGCTCGCGATGATCATGTGGGCCGCGCCGGTCGGCGCGTTCGGCGCGATGGCGGCGGTCGTGGGGGAGACCGGCATCGACGCGCTCAAGAGCCTCGCGGTGATCATGGTCGCCTTCTACATCACCTGCGTGCTGTTCATCTTCGTGGTGCTGGGCGCGATCCTGTGGTTCGCGACCGGGGTCAACTTGTTCAAGCTGCTCGCCTATCTCGGTCGTGAGTTCCTGCTGATCCTCTCGACATCCTCGTCGGAGTCGGCGCTGCCACGGCTGATCGCGAAGATGGAGCACGCCGGCGTCGAGAAGGCGACGGTCGGCGTCGTGGTGCCCACCGGCTACTCGTTCAACCTCGACGGCACCGCGATCTATCTGACGATGGCCTCGATCTTCATCGCTGATGCGATGGGTGACCCGCTGGCGATCGGTGAGCAGATCGGCTTGCTGCTGTTCATGATGATCGCCTCGAAGGGTGCTGCCGGTGTCACCGGTGCGGGCCTGGCGACGCTCGCCGGTGGTCTGCAGTCGCACCGACCTGAGATGGTCGACGGAGTCGGGCTGATCGTGGGTATCGACCGGTTCATGTCGGAGGCGCGTGCGTTGACGAACTTCGCGGGCAACTCGGTCGCCACCGTCCTGGTGGGCCATTGGACCAAGACGCTCGACCGGGCACAGCTCGACCGGGTGCTGGATCGTCAGGACCCGTTCGACGAGACCACGATGGTCGACGACCACGCCGCGCCCCCGCCTCCCGCGGAAGGCGAGAAGGCCTCGGTCTAGACCCGAAACAGGGCCGTACGCTTCGCCTCCGTGTGCGGCGTACGGCCCTGTTCGGCCCCTGTTGGGCACTTTCGGGCGGCTACCGTTCGCGGCCGCGCCCCCAGGAGTAGCTGACCTCCGGCCGACCGCCGCTGGGGCCGTAGCGCACGCCGCGCGCGGCCGAGCCGGTGTCGGCCAGGTGCTCGAGGTAGCGCCGTGCGGTCACCCGCGAGGCGCCGACGGCGGCGGCGACCTCGCTGGCCGAGAGCTCGTGGTCGGCCTCGCGCAGCGCCGCCGTCACGGCCCGGAGCGTCTCCGGGCTCATGCCCTTGGGCAGCGGCGGGGCGCCGGTGGGGCGCAGCGAGCCCAGGAGCTGGTCGACCTCGTGCTGCACGACCTCCTCGGGCGCCGCGTCGAGCCGGGCACGGAAGTCGGCGTACTGCTCGAGCTTGTCGCGGAAGGTCGCGAACGTGAACGGCTTGAGCAGATACAGCACCACTCCCTGGGCGACCGCCTGCCGCACGACGCGCGTGTCGCGGGCCGCGGTCACCGCGATGACATCGCACAGGTGCCCGGCGGCGCGCAGCTTGCTGAGGAACCCGAGCCCGTGCCCGTCGGGCAGGTTCATGTCGAGCAGCACGAGGTCGACCGGTGTGCCGGCGTCGCGGGCGGCGTCGAGGGCCCGGGCCGCCTCGCGGGCCGAGCGCGCGACCCCGGCGAGCCCGAAGCCCGAGACCCTCTCGACGTACGCCGCATGGGCCTCGGCAGCCAGCTCCTCGTCCTCGATGACCAGCACCCTGACGGCGCTCATCGTTCGACCTCCGTGATCAGGGTGACGGTGAACTCGGCACCGCCGAGGTGCGAGCGGCCCACGACCACCTCGCCGTCGTGCCGTCGCGCCACCTGGCCGACCAGGGCGAGGCCCAGGCCACGGCCGGTGCCGGGCTCGGCCTTGGTCGTCCAGCCGCGGTCGAGCGCGCGGGCAGAGTCGGCGTGGTCCAGGCCCGGCCCGCTGTCGCCCACTCGGATCGTGACGGCATGGTCATCGCCGGCGAGGTCGACCTCGACCTCGCGGGAGTCGGCCTCGGTGACGGCGTCGAGCGCGTTGTCGATCAGGTTGCCGAGCACCGTGACCAGATCGCGAGGCGTGACGCCCGTGCCGGGCGGCAGCTCGCCTTCGATGCGGAGCTCGATGCCCCGCTCGGCCGCTTCGGCCGACTTGCCGAGCAGGTGTGCGGTGACCACGGGGTCCTCGACCGCGGCGACCACCTGGTCGGTGAGCAGCTGGGCCACCCGCAGCTCGTCGGTCGCGAACGACACCGCCTCCTCGGACCGCCCCAGCTCGATGAGGGAGACCACGGTGTGCAGCCGGTTGGCCGACTCGTGGTTCTGCGAGCGCAGCGACTCGGTGAGGCGGCGTACGACCTCGAGCTCGCCGGTCACCGCACGCAGCTCGGTGTGATCACGCAGGGTCACGACCGAGCCGACGTCGCGGCCGTCCCAGCGCGCCGGGGCCGAGGAGACCACCAGGATCCGCTCGCCGGCGAGGTAGAGGTCGTCGGTCTCGGCGGTGTGGCCACGGGCGGCGGTGACCAGCGCGGGCGGCAGATCGAGATCCTCGATCCGGGTGCCGACCACGTCGCCGGGTAGGGCCAGCAGCCGAACCGCCTCGTCGTTGACCAGCTGCACCCGTCCCTCGCCGTCGAGCAGCAGCAGACCTTCGCGCACCGAGTGGAGCACGGCGGAGTAGTACTCATACATCCGGGCCAGCTCGTGCTCGCCCAGGCCATGGGTGAGCCGGTGCAGGCGCCGGCTCAGCAGCCAGGCGCCGGCCAGCCCGACGCCGAGCACCCCGGCGCCACACAGCACCACGATCCCGACGTCGCGCATCAGGCCGCGGTTGATGTCGCTGACCGTGATGCCGACCGAGACCAGGGCGACGACGCGTCCGCCCTCCTCGACCGGCACCACCGAACGGACCGAGGGCCCCAGCGTTCCGGTGTACTCCTGGGTGAAGACCTCGCCCTCGGGTGCGCCGCCGAGGTCACCGACGAACTTCCCGCCGATCTGGCGCGGGTCGGTGTGGGTGTAGCGGGTGCGGTCGAGCCCCATCACGACCACGAAGTCGGTGTCGGTGTCGCGGCGCACCTTCACGGTCCACGGCTGGAGCGTCCGGGTCGGGTCCTCGCCGTGCAGCGCCGCGCGGGTGGTGGGGGAGTCCGCGACGGTCTGGGCCACGGCCACCGAACGCTGGGTGGCGCGGCTGCGTGAGTCGCGCTGGGCGTCGTAGGAGGCCATCAGGATGCCGACGACGACCAGCAGCAGCACCGTCCCGAGCTGGAGGAGCAGCACCTGCCGTGCCACCGAGCCGTCGCGGAGCGAGCGAGGTCGGAGGGGTCGGCGATGGGGCACCGCCTCATTCTCACCCACCCGCCCGGGCGATGTGACTCAGGCCACGAACACAACGAACACAACAGTGACGAGCGTCACCAGGTGCTCGATAGTTGCCGAGGTTGCCCGATGAGGGCATCGGACACCGAGCCAGGAGGAACCATGAGTACGAACGCCCCCGCACCGCCACGGAAGAAGGACAGGACACATTTCCTGTATATCGCGGTGATCGCCGCGGTGATCCTCGGCATCTTCGTGGGCCTGGTCTTCCCGAGCTTCGCGGTCGAGCTGAAGCCGATCGGCACCGCGTTCGTCAACCTGATCAAGATGATGATCCAGCCGATCATCTTCTGCACGTTGGTCATCGGCGTGGGCTCGGTGGCGAGTGCCGCGAAGGTCGGCAAGGTCGGCGGCCTCGCGCTGGGCTACTTCATCGTGATGTCGACCGTCGCGCTCGCGATCGGTGTCATCGTCGGCAACCTGATCGATCCCGGCACCGGCCTCCACATCGACCCAGCCGCTTCCTCGGCCGGCAAGGACGCAGCCGCAGAAGGTCATGGGAGCACGACCGACTTCCTGCTCAGCATCATCCCGACGTCGATGTTCTCGGCGTTGACCTCCGGCGTCGTCCTGCAGACCTTGCTCGTCGCGTTGCTCGTCGGGTTCGCGCTGCAGCGGATGGGGGAGTCGGGCAAGCCGATCCTCAACGCGATCACCTGGCTCCAGAAGCTCATCTTCCGGGTGCTGGCGATGATCATGTGGGCAGCCCCCGTCGGCGCGTTCGGCGCGATGGCAGCCGTCGTCGGCGAGACCGGTGTCGACGCGCTCAAGAGCCTCGCGGTGATCATGGTGGCCTTCTACATCACCTGTGCGTTGTTCGTCTTCGTGGTGCTGGGGGCGATCCTGTGGTTCGCGACCGGGGTGAACCTGTTCAAGCTGCTGGCCTATCTCGGTCGTGAGTTCCTGCTGATCCTCTCGACATCCTCGTCGGAGTCGGCGCTCCCGCGGCTGATCGCCAAGATGGAGCACGCCGGGGTGCAGCAGGCCACCGTCGGCGTGGTCGTGCCGACCGGCTACTCGTTCAACCTCGACGGCACCGCGATCTATCTGACGATGGCCTCGATCTTCATCGCCGATGCGATGGGCGATCCGCTGGCGATCGGTGAGCAGATCGGGCTGCTGCTGTTCATGATGATCGCGTCCAAGGGTGCTGCCGGTGTGACCGGTGCGGGTCTGGCGACGCTGGCTGGTGGCTTGCAGTCGCACCGACCCGAGATGGTCGACGGAGTGGGTCTGATCGTCGGTATCGACCGGTTCATGTCGGAGGCGCGTGCCCTGACCAACTTCGCGGGCAACTCGGTCGCCACCGTGCTGGTGGGTCACTGGACCAACACGCTCGACCGGGCACAGCTCGACCGGGTGCTGGATCGCAAGGACCCGTTCGACGAGACCACGATGGTCGACGACCACGCCGCCCCGCCGCCTGCCGCGGAAGGCGAGAAGGCCTCGGTCTAGACCCCACGAGCTCAGGCCGTACGCAGCACACCGAGGTGCTGCGTACGGCCTGTTCTGTCTCGGGCGACCGGCGACGGGCTGTCGGCTACCGGTTGCGGTAGACGATCCGCGCCAGCTCGAAGGGCGCGACCCGCCAGGACCCGATCGGCTCGTCGTCGAGCCCGATCCGGCCGAGCGCGGCGATGATCCACGACATCGCGAAGCAGCCGATGCCGGCCACGGTCCAGATCCCGACGCTGCGCCAGGAGACGTCGCCGCCGAAGGCCCGGAAGACGCCGACGACCGCCGCGATCAGCGCGATCGCGGCCACCAACCAGAAGAGCAGCGAGCAGATCACGGCGGCGAGCCGCCCGGCGACCGCCAACGGGTCGCGAGGAGGCCGCCCGTGCGGCTGGTGATGGTGAGGTGGCGGATAGTTCATGTGGGCGCTGATTCTGGCGTACGCGGGCGCTCGGAGTCACACCGGGAGCGGAAAGTCTCCCCGGCACACCGGCGCACGAACGGTATGGTCCTGCGCATTCTCGGGTAAATGTTCGACGGCTTGCTCGGGACAGCGATGCCCCGTGCGACTAATGTTATCGAGATCACATGACGAGGCGCTGCCTCGTGGACCCGGTGTGGCCTGCGTGGCACGACCTCCGTGGATCAACGACGATGGAGGGTGCAACCCAATGCACGTGCGCAGATGGCAGATCGGAGCAGCCACCGTAGGCCTGCTCGCCGTGACCGGCTGTGGAGTGCCCGGCGGAGGCGGAAGCAACGATGCCGGCGAGACCAAGAAGGGTGACGGCAGCCTGCAGATCCTCGGAGCCGTCCCCGAGGGCGAGGCCGTGGGTCTGAACGCGGCCCTGAAGACGTTCACCAAGGAGACCGGGATCAAGGTCACCTACACCCCGTCGACCGACTTCACCACCGAGATCCGCACCAAGGTCAACGGCAACGACGCGCCCGACATCGCGCTGTTCCCGCAGCCGGGTCTGGTCGGCGACCTGACCGAGTCGGGTGACACCCTCCCGCTCGACGACCTCATCGACGTCGACAAGCTCGACGACACCATGATCCCGGGCCTGATGGACTCGGTGGAGATCGACGACAAGACCTACGGCGTGCCCGTGCGGGTCTCGATGAAGTCGCTGGTCTGGACCCCGAAGGGGTTCGAGCAGTCCGGCTACAAGGTGCCGAAGACCTGGGACGAGCTGATGAAGCTGCAGGACCAGATCATCGCCAAGGGCCAGACCCCGTGGTGTCTCGGCGCCGAGGCCGGCGCCGACACCGGCTGGGTCTTCACCGACTGGGTCGAGGAGATCGTCCTGCGCCAGGAGGGCCCGGAGTTCTACGACAAGTGGGTCTCCCACGAGGTGCCGTTCAACGACCCGAAGATCGTCAAGGCCATCGAGACCCTGGGCGACATCGTCAACAAGCCGAAGAACGTACGCGGCGGGGCCGACGGCACCCTGAGCGAGCCGTTCGGCGAGTCGCCGCTGCCGCTCTTCGACAAGAAGCCCGGCTGCGAGATGCACCGTCAGGCCAACTTCATCACCACCTTCTTCCCCGACGACGTGAAGAAGGATCTGGCCGGCAACGTCGGCGTCTTCGCCCTGCCGGGCGACATGGAGGGTGGCTACGAGGGCACCCCGGTGCTCGGCGCGGGTGACATGGCGACCGCTTTCACCAACGACACCGACGTGGTCAAGCTGATGGAGTTCTTCGCGTCCCCCGACTTCGGCACCGAGTGGGCCCAGGCCGGCGGCTGGCTCTCGCCGAGCGCCGAGTTCGACAACTCGAACTACTCCGACCCGATGTTCGGTGAGATCGCGACCCTGCTGCAGGACGCCGACACCTTCCGCTTCGACGGCTCCGACCTGATGCCCGCCCAGGTGGGTGCCGGCACCTTCTGGAGCGAGATGAATGCGTACGTCGGGGGTGAGAAGAGCGCCGAGGAAGCTGCCGACGCGATCGAGGAGAGCTGGCGATGAGCGATGACTCGTTCCTCAAGATCGTCAACGGCCTCGTCGCGATCGTCCTGGGGGTCGGTGGGACCGCCGCGCTCTACTGGGTGCTCAACTTCCTGGTAGGACTCCTGCCGGGCGCGTGGGACAGGCGGATCAAGCCCTACATCTTCATCGGGCCGGCCATCTTGGTGGTCACCGTCTTCTTGATCTACCCGGCCGTGATGACGGTGATCTTCAGCTTCGCCGACGCCAACAGCATCAACTGGGTGGGGTTCTCGAACTACGTCGACCTGTTCCAGGACAAGGAGTTCATCGGCACGCTGGTCAACAACCTGCTCTGGATCCTGATCGTGCCGGCCGGCAGCGTCATCGTCGGCCTGCTCGTGGCGGTGCTGGCCGACCGGCTCAAGGCACTGCCGGAGCGGATCGCCAAGTCGGTCATCTTCATGCCGATGGCGATCAGCTTCGTCGGGGCGAGCACGATCTGGGGCTTCGTCTACGCGACCAGGTTCGCGCAGGGCGACAAGCAGATCGGGTTGCTCTCGGCGATCTCGACGAGCCTCGGGTTCGAGCCGGTCGCCTGGCTGCGCATCTCCTCCTACAACCTCAACGACCTGCTCCTGATCGTCATCATGGTCTGGCTGCAGGCGGGGTTCGCGATGGTGCTGCTCTCCTCGGCGATCAAGGGCGTGCCCGACGACACCGTCGAGGCCGCCCGCATCGACGGGGCCAGCGAGCTGCAGATCTTCTTCAAGGTCGTCGTGCCGCAGATCTGGCCCACGGTGATCGTGGTGTTCGTGACCATCCTCATCTTGGTGATGAAGGTCTTCGACATCGTCTACGTGATGACCGGTGGTCGGTCCGGCACCTCGGTGCTGGCCAACACCTTCGTGCTCGAGCTCTTCGAGTTCGGTGACGCCGGTCGCGCGGCCGCGGTAGTGGTGGTCCTGATGGTCGCCGTGATCCCGGTGATGATCTACCAGATGCGCCAGTTCAAGAAGCAGGAGGCCCGCTGATGAACAAGCTCACCTTCGGTGGTCTCGCGGTGCGTGTCGGCATCGCGCTGCTGTGCCTGCTCTGGTTCATCCCGACCCTGGGGCTGCTGATCTCGTCGTTCCGAGACGAGGCCGATGTGAAGTCGAGCGGCTGGTGGACGGTCTTCACCGACCCGTTCAACATGTCGCAGTGGACCTTCGACAGCTACACCTCGGTCCTCCAGAACGGGATGGCCAACGCGTTCGTGAACTCGATCGTGGTCTCCGTGCCCGCGACGGTGCTGCCGATCATGATCGCTGCGTTCGCGGCGTACGCGTTCACGTTCATGCGGTTCTGGGGACGCAACGTGCTGTTCATGCTGATCGTCGGGTTGCTGGTGGTGCCGTTGCAGGTGGCCTTCGTGCCGTTGCTCAACCTGTTCGGCGACTTCGACCTCAACGGCACCTTCCTCGCGGTGTGGCTGGCCCACACCGGGTTCGGGATGCCGCTGGCGGTCTACATCCTGCGCAACTACATGTCGAGCCTGCCGCACGAGATCATCGAGTCGGCCGAGATCGACGGGGCCTCCCACTTCCAGACCTTCTGGAGGCTGATCGTGCCGATGTCGGTGCCCGCGCTGGCAGCGTTCGCGATCTTCCAGTTCCTCTGGGTCTGGAACGATCTGCTCGTCGCGCTGATCTTCCTCGGGGCCGGCGACAACGAGGTCGTCACGATCACCCTGCGCGACCTGATCGGCGACTTCGGTCAGGAGTGGCACCTGCTCACCGCCGGTGCCTTCATCACCATGACGGTGCCGCTGCTCGTGTTCTTCTCGTTGCAGCGTTACTTCGTCCGGGGCCTCACCGCGGGGTCCGTGAAGGGCTGAGACCGTCCGTACGCGGTGGGCGCCACACCTTCGGGTGGTGGTGCCCGCCGCGTCGCACGAGAGTCCGAACGGCCTTGGCTATAAGGTCGGGACGTGGCCGAGACAAGTGCGTACGCCCCGAAGTGGGCTGATGCCGGTCAGGTCTCCCTCCCGGAGACCGTGCGCTCGCCGTGGTGGCAGCTCGGACGCCGGCTGCTGGCGGCCGTGGCGATCATGATCGGCACCGTGGCGCTGGTCTACTTCGACCGCGATGCCTATGTCGACAACAACGACCCTGCCGGCACCATCAACCTCGTCGATGCGCTCTACTACACGACGGTGACGCTGAGCACGACCGGCTACGGCGATATCGCGCCGGTCGAGCCGCACGCTCGGATGATCAACGCGTTCATCGTCACCCCGGCGCGCATCGCATTCCTGGTGCTGCTGATCGGCACCACCCTCGAGGTCCTCACCAAGCAGGGCCGTGACCTCATCCGAGTCGCTCGCTGGAGGAGAAAGATGGCCCAGCACATCGTCGTCGTCGGCTACGGCACCAAGGGACGCAGCGCCGTCGAGACGCTGCTCGCCAACGGTGCGAACCCCGAGGAGTTCGTCGTCGTCGACCCCGATCCGATCGCACGGGCCGACGCCCACTCCGACGGGCTCGCGGTGGTCACTGGTGACGCCACCCGCCGTGAGGTGCTGATGCGCGCGGGGGTCAGGGACGCCGAGCAGGTCATCATCACCACCAACCGTGACGACTCCAACGTGCTCACGATCTTGACGGTGCGACAGGTCAACCCCGAGGCGTGGATCGTCGCGGCCGCCCGCGAGCGCGAGAACGCGCCGCTGATGAAGCAGTCCGGCGCCGACTCGGTCATCACCTCCGCCGACGCCGTCGGCCGGCTGATGGGCCTGTCCACCATCTCCCCGACGCTCGGGTCGGTCATGGAGGACCTGCTCAACTCCGGCATCGGGCTCGAGGTCGCCGAGCGCGACCTGCTGGTCGACGAGGTCGGCAAGCAGCCGCAGCGTCTGGCCGACCAGGTCATCGCCGTCGTACGCGACGAGAAGGTCTTCCGCTACTTCGACCCGGTCGTCGGCACGCTCTCGCGAGGAGACCGGCTGGTCGTCGTGCGCGCCGCGAAGGAGCTGCCCTGGGCGCCGCGGCCGGGCACGCACGACGAGGAGTCCGCCCAGTAGCCTGCGGCAGACGACGTGCCCGAAAAGACCCGAAAAGAGAAGTTAGCCGCTGGCGTCTCGGGTCACCAGCGGCTAACAAGAACAAGACTAGCCGACGATCCGGTGTTCATCATAGAAATGCCTTGCAGTTTGATGAAGATCACCCGGACGGGCTAGGCGAGGTAGTCCGAGGCGGTGATGTGCCCGGTGTTTTCGGGGCGTGCCCCATGCCTGGGATGATGTGCGCATGACCGAGGCGCCCCACAGCCCCGGGTCTGCCGACGAGCAGCCGGGCCTTTCCGAGAACGAGACGCGACTGCTCGACTTCGAGCGCTCCTGGTGGTCGGCCGGCACCGGCCGCGACGAGGCCGTCCGGGAGCAGCTGGGGATGAGCGCGGCCGACTATCACCGCGCGGTCAACGACCTGATCGACAAGCCCGAGGCGCTCACCTATGACGGTGTCCTGGTGCGCCGGCTCCGCCGTCAGCGTGACGCGCGGCGTACGCAGCGTTCGAAGGGTCCGCGCCCGTAGCCCGTCAGGGCTGGTCCGCATAGCCCGACCGGATCATTTGCAGATCTGTGCATTGCATGTGGTTGCACGGTATCGAGGTCGTCGGCTAACGTTCTTCTTGTCAGCCGCTGGTGACCCGAGACGCCAGCGGCTGACTTTTATTTTGCCCAGAAGTCGCCCCCGCAGGTCGAGAAGTCACTCCTGCAGGTCGAGGCGTCACTTCTGCAGGCTCAGAAGTCACGGTGGTGCCTACTCGGCCTGCAGAGGTGACGCCTCGACGGTGCGGGTCAGTCCCGGGCGGTGAGGACGAGCGGCGGGCCGTCCTCGGTGATGGCGACGGTGTGCTCCATGTGGGCGCCGCGGGAGCCGTCGGCGCTGCGCAGCGTCCAGCCGTCGGGGTCGGTGAAGATCTCGTCGGTGGTGTGCAGGAACCACGGCTCGATCGCGATCACCAGACCCGGCTGCAGCTTGAAGCCGCGTCCGGGGCGACCGTCGTTGGCGATGTGCGGGTCGCCGTGCATGGTGCGCCCGACGCCGTGGCCGCCGAACTGGGTGTTGATCTTGAGGCCCTTCTCGCGCGCGACGCTGGCGATGGCGTGCGAGATGTCGCCGATCTTGTTGCCGGCGCGGGCGGCGTCGATGCCGGCCTCGAGGGCGCGGGTGGTGGTCTCGATCAGGTCGAGGTCCTCCTGGCGCGGGGTGCCCACGACGACCGAGAGAGCGGAGTCGGAGACCCAGTTGTCGACGCTGGCCGCGAAGTCGACGCTGAGCAGGTCGCCGTCGGCCAGCGTGTAGTCGTGGGGCAGGCCGTGCAGCACGCCGTCGTTGACCGACGTGCACAGCACCTTGCCGAACGGCATCGCGCCGAAGCTCGGGTGATAGTCGATGTAGCACGACTCCGCGCCGCGGTCCTTGATCATCTTGTGCGCGAGCTCGTCGAGCTCGAGCAGGTTCACACCCACGGCGGCGTGCTCGCGGAGTGCGGTCAGGACATCGGCCACGAATCGGCCCGCGGGCTTCATCTGCTCGATCTGGGTCGGAGTGCGCAGTTCGATCACAGGCAAAGCCTAGCCTGAGAACGGTTCTCAGTAGAACTCACCGGCGCGCATCGCGGAGCACCGCGGCCTTGGAGATCAGGAAACGTCGCTCGGCGAGGTTGGTGGCGCGCACCGAGGCGAGGTCGTACGCCGCGGCAGCACCGTCGAGGTCGCCGGCGAGCTCGAGGAGGTGAGCGCGCACCGCCGGCACCCGAGGATGGTCGGCGAAGCCGGCGTCGCCCGCGTCGGCACAGCTCCGCAGGAGCTCGTTGAGAAGCGCGAGCGCGGGGCCCGCCCCGTCGGCGTAACCGACGGCGACCGCCCTGTTGAGCGTCACGACCGGCCCCGGCGCGACCTCCTCCAGGAGTCCGTAGAGCGCGGTGATCTGCACCCAGTCGGTCTCCTCGGCCGATCGCGCGCGATTGTGGAGCGCGGCGATCGCGGCCTGGATCTGATAGGTGCCGGGCCGACCGGAGCCGATGACCCTGCCGATCAGGTCGACGCCCTCGGCCGTGGCCTCGCTCCGCCACAGCGACCGGTCCTGGTCGGCCAGCGGCACCACCGCACCATGGGCGTCGATGCGCGCCGGGCGGCGAGCGTCGAGCAGCAGCATCAGCGCCAGCAGCCCGCCGAGCTCGCCGTGGCCGCTTCCGGTGATCCGGGAGAGCGCGGTGCGCGCGAGCCGAGCCAGCCGGATCGCCTCGGCGCACAGGTCGACCCGCTGGAGATGGTCGCCCTCGGTCGCGACGTACCCCTCGTTGAAGAGGAGGTAGAGCACCTTCAGCATCGCCGGGATCCTGGCGGAGAGGTCGGCGGTGCCGTCGATCCCGAGCGAGCGGCCCTTGATGGTCGCCTTCGCCCGCGAGATCCGCTGCGCCATCGTCTTCTCCGGCACGAGGTAGGCGTGCGCGATCTCCCGGGTGGTGAGGCCACCCACGGCCCGCAGCGTCAGGGCGACCGCGGAGGCCGGGGTGAGGCTGGGATGGCAGCAGAGCAGGAGCACGTCGAGGGAGTCGTCAGCGGCGTACGTCTCCTGGCCCTCGGGCTCGGCGAGATGGTCGGCACGCTCCCGGTCGCGCCGGCGCGACTCGCTGCGCTTGGCGTCGACGAGCCGGCGCACCGCGGTGGTGACCAGCCAGCCGAGCGGCTGCTCCGGGATGCCCCGCTCCGGCCACGTACGCACTGCCTCGATCAGCGCCTCCTGCACCGCGTCCTCGGCCGTGTCGAAGTCGCCGCAGCGGCGGGTGACGATGGCGACGACCTGCGGCGTGAGCTCACGCAGCAGGTCGCCGCCAGGCATCGGGTCGCTCACTCGATGCTCGCCTCGCCGAAGGCGATGGTGTCCTCGACCGAGGAGCCGTCGGTGCCGTGATACATCCGGCGCACCTGGACGGGCTGCTGGGTCGACCGCCCACCGGCGCCGGGGACGGCGGAGTAGAGCCCGGCGATCTCCAGCGCGCGCGCCTCGGTCTCGGCGTCGATGATCATGTAGCCGGCGACCCACTCCTTGAACTCCTGGAACGGGCCGTCGGTCACGGTCGTGTCGGTGCCGTCGGAGGTGACCACGAACGCCTGGTCGGGCGGCGTGAGCGCCTCGAGCTGCACCAGCTCGCCGGAGTCGGTCAGCGCCTTGTTGAGCCGCTCGTAGTAGCTGGCGTGGCCCTGCAGCTCCTCGGCGCTCCAGCCGGCCATCCCGCCGGGAGTCTTGTCGACGCCGCCGGTGTAGTTCAGGATCATCAGGTAGCGAGGCATGTCCTCACCCTTCCACTTCGGACGCTCCTGGTGAGCGTCATTCATGAGGGGAACGGAGCCGGCCGGGCGATAACTACATGCTTTCGGGGTCGAGATCGGCCTAGTTTTCTCGACATGCTCAGGGCCTATGACGAACAGCTGCGAACCGATGCCGAGACCGCCGGGGCGGTGAGGGTGACCCGGCACGGGCCGCTGCGGCTGGCCACCTTCGGTGGTGGCCGGGGATTCATCTCCTACCAGGACCTCGACGGCGCCGACGTGACCCGGATCGAGGAGCTGGTCTCCGTGGCGGTCGCGCACTTCGACGCCGACCCCGCGATCGAGGAGGTCGAGTGGAAGACCCGCGGCCATGATCATGCTGCGGGGCTTCACGATGCGCTGCTGCGGCAGGGGTTCGCACCCGAGGACCCGGAGTCGATCATGATCGGTGAGGCGGTGCTCCTGGCGGTCGACGTGCCGCTGCCGGAGGAGGTCAGCCTGCGTGCGATCACCAGCGAGGAGGACGTACGCGCCGCCAGCATCGTGCAGGACGCCGTCTTCGGCACGCCGCCGTCGGAAGCCCGGGTCGCCAACCAGCTGCGGGGGATCGCGGCGGGGGAGAGCGAGATGTGGGTCGCCGAGGCGGCCGGCGAGATCCTCAGCGCCGGGCGGATCGACCTCGTCGAGGCCACCGAGTTCGCCGGCATCTGGGGCGGCGCCACCGTGGAGAGCTGGCGTGGCCGAGGCATCTACCGAGCTCTCACCGCTGCCCGGGCCCGCACCGCCATCGCCCGCGGCAAGCGCTTCATCCACAGCGACTCCACCGAGTTCTCCCGCCCCATCCTGGAGCGCTCGGGTCTGGTGAAGGTCGGCACCACCACGCCGTACGTCCGGCGCCGCAGCTGATCAGCCGGGCGGCGGCGCCAGAGCGCGGATCGGGTCGCCGGCCAGCCAGGCTGTGATGTCCTCGACGGCGCCGCCGTAGAAGCGGCGGTAGTTGTCGTCGGTGACATAGCCGAGGTGAGGCGTGGCGACCACGGTGGGGAGGCTGCGGAGGGTGTCGTCGGCCGGAAGGGGCTCGACGTCGAAGACGTCCAGGCCGGCGCCGGCGATCGTGCCGGCGCGCAGGTGCGCGATGAGCACCTCGGTGTCGACCAGCCCGGAGCGGGAGGTGTTGACGAGGTGGGCCGTCGGCTTCATCCGGGCGAGGTCGGCGTCGGCGACGATGTGCCGCGTCGTCTCGGAGAGCACCAGGTGGACCGAGACGACGTCGCTGGTCTCGAACAGCGTGGCCTTCTCGACCGCGCGCACCCCGACCGCCCCGGCCCGCTCGGCGGTGAGATGAGGACTCCAGGCGACCACGTCCATCCCGAACGCCTGCCCGACGGCTGCGACCCGGCTGCCGATCTTGCCGAGCCCGAGCAGGCCGAGAGTGCGCCCGTGCAGGTCGCTGCCGACGGTGTTCTGCCAGGCGCGGCTGGTCGCCTCGGTGACGATGTGGCGGGTCAGCGCGTGGATCAACGCCCAGGTCAGCTCGACCGGCGGATGCGGGCTCGACGGGGTGCCGCACACCGTGACGCCGAGCCGTGCGGCCGCCTGCAGGTCGATCGAGGCGTTGCGCATCCCGGTCGTGACCAGCAGCTTCAGGTGCGGAAGGCGTTGGAGCAGGTCGGCCGGGAACGGCGTACGCTCCCGCATCGCCACCACGATCTCGGCCCCGTCGAGGGCTTGGACGAGCGCGTCCGGCTCGAGGTGGGTGGTGAGCGAGTCGACGTCGACCCCGTCGAGCGAGTCCCACGCGGCGTACGACCTGGCCACGTCTTGGTAGTCATCGAGAATCACACAGCGCACGACGTCAACCTATCGGTGCGGTCGCCGCGGTGCGGGGTTCTGCTGTGGGCAGATCTGCCTGCGGCAGATTCGCTGGTACGCCGCCGCCGGCTGCTCCAGAGTCGAAGACATGACCCAGACACCCATCAGTGCGGGGCCGCTCGACGAGCAGCTGACGGCACGACTCCAGAACCAGCGCATCATCGTGCTCGGCCAGGAGGTCGACGATGCGATCGCCAACCGGATCTGCGCGCAGCTGCTGCTGCTCTCGGCCGAAGACCCGCAGCGCGACATCTCCCTCTACATCAACAGCCCCGGCGGGTCGGTGACGGCAGGGATGGCGATCTACGACGTGATGAACCTGATCCCCAACGACGTCTCCACGCTCGGCATGGGGATGGCGGCGAGCATGGGCCAGTTCCTGCTCACCGCCGGCACCCCGGGCAAGCGCTACGTGCTGCCCCACACCGAGGTGCTGCTGCACAAGGGGTCGGCGGGCATCGGCGGGTCGGCGGCCGACATCGAGGTGCAGGCCACGAGGCTGGCGCGGATGACCGAGCAGATGCTGCGGATCACCGCCGAGCACACCGGGCAGAGCGTCGAGCAGATCGACAACGACTCGTTGCGCGACCGCTGGTTCACCGCTGAGGAGGCACGTGACTACGGGTTCGTCGACGAGGTGCTCGCCGACGTGCAGTCGGTGACCCCGGTGCAGCAGCCGCGCAGCGTCGCCTTCGGTCTCTCTACGGGGGTGGCGCGATGAGCTCGTACACGATCCCCTCCGTTGTTGAGAAGACGAGTCGCGGTGAGCGGGCCGTCGACATCTACAGCCGTCTGCTCTCCGACCGGATCGTCTACGTCGGCACGCCGATCGACGACGGCGTGGCCAACGTGGTCATCGCCCAGCTGCTCCACCTGGAGTCGGAGGCGCCGGAGTCGGAGATCAACCTCTATCTCAGCTCACCCGGCGGCGACCCCACCGCGATGCTCGGCATCTACGACACGATGCAGTTCATCCGGGCCACGGTCGCGACCACCTGCGTCGGACAGGTGGCGGGCTCCGCGGCGGTGCTGCTCGCGGCGGGGGAGCCCGGGCGGCGGATGGTGCTGCCGCACGCGCGGGTGGTGCTGCAGCAGCCCGGGCAGGACGGTCAGCGGGGCGATGTCACCGACCTGCAGGTCGCGGCGAAGGAGATCGCCCGGGTGCGCGCCGAGATGGACGCTCTGCTGGCGCGGCACACCGGTCACGAGCCGGAGAAGATCCACGCCGACACCGAGCGTGACCTGGTGCTCGGAGCCGAGGGCGCGGTGGCGTACGGACTGGCCGATGCTGTGCTGGAGAGCCGCAAGCTCACCGCGGTGTGAGGCTCAGGCAGCCAGGGCGAGCGGGCCGGCCGGGCGGGAGGCGGCACGCAGGGTGCGGGTGACGCGCTCGGTGAGGTCGACCAAGCCGAGGCCGAGCGCTCCGCCGACCGCCTGGAGCATCTCGGAGCTGGGCTCTTTGCGGCCGCGCTCGATCTCGGAGAGGTATTGGGTGGAGACCCCGGCCTCGCCGGCGACGTCCGCGAGGGTGCGTTCCTGGCGGGATCGTTCCTCGCGGATCACCTGGCCGGCGGCTTCTCGCCACAACGGCAGAAATTTGTCTTTGCCCGGCTGTGGATGTCCGGGGAACCTGATCACTTCGCCCATGCCGTCACATTAGCGCTGGTCAGATCGGAGGTCTCGTCATTTCGCCGAGGGCGAACGCGGCTCCGACCTGGGGTGATACCGGTCAGATGATAGATGGCGAGGACTTGTGAGGGACCCCCGACACGCCAATAGTGGTCACCCGGTTTGGATCCTTGTGGGTCTACCGTGCATGTGCAGATACGAAGTCGAGTCAATCTCGGGGGAATTGTGTTGCGTCGTAAGCAGATCGCCTTGGCTGGGATGGCCGCCGGAATGGCCATGACGAGCGTCGGGATCGGTGGGCTGGTCGTCGGAAACGCTGGGGCCGAGGAGCCACCGCCGTCCTACGCGACCGACGAAGGCGCAAGCGAGCTGATCTCACCGGTCTCCCCGGTGGCGCCCCTGGAGAAGTCGGAGAAGTCGTCCCAGACGCCGCAGACCCAGCCCTACAACCGGGCGCCCGGCACGGAGGCACCCGACACGATGCCGGCGAGCCCGCGGGCGATCGAGGAGTCGATCACGGGCTCGACCTCGCCCTACCCCGAGCGTCCCTCGCGGATCCCGACGGAGCAGCGGCCGACGTCCAAGCCGCCGTCGTCGTCGCCGGGCGACCCCAGTGGCTCGCCGACCGAGTCGCCCAGTGACCCGAGCGAGTCGCCGACCGAGTCGCCCAGCGACCCGAGCGAGTCGCCCAGTGAGCCCAGCGAGTCGCCGAGCGACCCGAGCGAGTCGCCGAGCGATCCCAGCGAGTCGCCCGACGACCCCAGCGGCTCGCCCTCCGAGCCGACCGAGTGATCTGCGCGTGACCTGCAGGTGATCCGGGAGCGACCTGCGGCCGACTCGATCGGTCCTGTCGCCCCGGATGCCCCGGGGAGGGTCATGCTCCGGGCGGCTCTGCCCTACGCTGTGCGCCACATCATGCGCGGGGCATGCACAGGGAGTCGAGTTGCAGAGCAAGCAGATCGCTGTCGGGGGCATTCTGGCGGGCGCTGTCGTGGCCGGGCTCGGGGTGGTCGTCCTGCTCGGCAGCCTGGCCGAGGCCGAGCAGCCTGATCAGGAGCCGGTCACCGGGTTCGAGGATGTCGGCACGGGATACTCCGAGGTGGAGCCCCTGCCGCGCTCGCGCGCCTCGACGCCGACCGAGAAGCCATCGGCCGAATCCTCCGAGGGGGCGAGCCCGGAGGCCGTGAGCGAGCCCGAGCCGGAGGCGTACGTCTCGCGCGAGCCGGGCACGGAGCCGACCGGCGCGCCGGACTCCCCGTCGGCTCCGCCGGCGAGCGCCGAGCCCACGAAGCCCGGCGGGTCGGAGCCGACCTCCCGGCCGACCCGCACCACCGAGCCGGAGCCGACCGAGGAGCCGAGCCCGTCAGACCCGACGACGGAGCCGGAGCCGACCGAGACGCCCACTCCGGCGCCCGATCCGCACGAGGTCATCGAGATCGACTAGCTGACCGGGTCACCAGCCGCGCTCGCGCCACTCGGCGAGGTGAGGCCGCTCCGCGCCGAGGGTGGAGTCGTCTCCGTGCCCGGGGTAGAACCAGGTCTCGTCGGGGAGGGTCGCGAAGATGCGCTCCTCCACGTCGTCGAGCAGCTGGGTGAAACGTACGGGGTCCTTCTGGGTGTTGCCGACGCCGCCCGGGAAGAGGCTGTCGCCGGTCCACAGGTGGGGAGTGCCCTCGGGGTCGCGGTAGACGAGCGCGATCGAGCCCGGTGTGTGCCCGCGCAGCGCGATCACCTCCAGGGTGCAGTCGCCGACCGTGACCGTGTCGCCGTGGGCGACGGGGCGCGAGATGCGTACGCCGGTGGCCTCGGTGATCGCAGCCTCGTCGGGTTCACCGGCGACGGTGGCGGCGCCGGTGCTGGCGACCACGTCGGCCAGGGCGCGGTGATGATCCCAGTGCTGGTGGGTGGTGACGACGGTGGCGAGCCGGTCGCCGATCAGGGGGCGCAGCGTGTCCGGCTCGGCGGCGGCGTCGACGAGGAGCTGCTCGCCGGTGGCCCGGCAACGCAGCAGATAGCAGTTGTTGGACATCTGCTCGTCGACCGCGACCTTCGTGATGCTCAGCCCGGCGAGCTCGCGGGAGTCGGCCGGTCCGCCGGGTTTCACGGCGCCTGTATAAGTGGAGGGGACATCGCTCATGCGTCTATGCAAGCACGCCGGACAACGCGGCAGGCAAAATTGTCGGTGCTCCGTGAGAGGGTGCAATCTGAGAGTCTTCTTGGCGTCGTATGATGCGAACATCTGTTCGACGCGGTAGCGCGATGCGATAGCACAGGACGAGGAAAAGAACGTGGTGGAGCAGCAGCTGGTCATCCGGGGAGCCCGGGAGCACAACCTGAAGGATGTCTCTCTCGACCTGCCCCGAGACTCGATGATCGTGTTCACGGGGCTGTCGGGCAGCGGCAAGTCGAGCCTCGCCTTCGACACCATCTTCGCCGAGGGGCAACGACGCTATGTCGAGTCGCTCTCGGCCTACGCCCGCCAGTTCCTCGGCCAGATGGACAAGCCCGACGTCGACTTCATCGAGGGGCTCTCTCCGGCGGTCTCGATCGACCAGAAGTCGACCTCGAAGAACCCTCGCTCCACCGTCGGCACCATCACCGAGGTCTACGACTACCTCCGTCTGCTCTACGCGCGCGCGGGGCGCCCGCACTGCCCGGTGTGCGGCTCGCCGATCGAGCGGCAGACGCCGCAGCAGATCGTCGACCACGTCCTCACACTGGAGGAGGGGCGCCGGTTCCAGGTGCTCTCTCCGGTGATCCGGGCGCGCAAGGGGGAGTACGTCGAGCTCTTCAGCCAGCTGCAGCAGCAGGGATACTCGCGTGTGCGGGTGGACGGCGAGACCCACCAGCTCGACGCGCCACCGAAGCTGGAGAAGCAGAAGAAGCACACCATCGAGGTGGTCATCGACCGGCTCGCGGTCAAGGAGTCCTCCAAGCGGCGGCTGACCGACTCGGTCGAGACCGCGCTGGAGCTTGCCGGTGGTCTGGTCGTCTTCGACTTCGTCGACAGTGGCGAGCAGATGAAGTTCTCCGAGCGGATGTCGTGCCCCAACGACCACCTGCTCGACACCGACGAGCTCGAGCCGCGCTCGTTCTCGTTCAACTCTCCGTTCGGGGCCTGCCCGGCGTGCACCGGCCTCGGCACCAGGATGGAGGTCGACCCCGAGCTGGTCGTCCCCAACCCGGCCGCGACGCTGTCCGAGGGCGCGCTGCAGCCGTGGTCGCAGGCCCACGTCGCTGACTACTTCCTGCGGCTCCTCGAGGCGCTCGGCGGCGAGCTCGGCTTCGACCTGGAGACGCCGTGGCACGACATCTCGGCCGCGGGCCAGAAGGCGATCCTCGACGGTCACGGCCACAAGGTGCATGTGGTCTCGGTGAACCGCTACGGCCGCCGCCGATCCTACGACGCCGAGTTCGAGGGCGTACGCCGCTGGGTGGAGCGACGCCACAAGGAGGCCGAGTCCGACACCACCCGCGAGCGCTTCGAGGGCTACATGCGCCAGGTGCCGTGCCCGACCTGCCACGGCACCCGGCTCAAGCCGGTCTCGACCTCGGTGACGCTGGGGGAGCGGAGCGAGGGCGGTCTCAACATCGCCGAGCTGTGCGCGCTCCCGCTCAACGAGGCCGCCGAGTGGCTCGACACCGTCGAGCTCAGCGGCCGCGAGCGGCAGATCGCCGAGCAGGTGCTCAAGGAGATCCAGGCGCGGCTGCGCTTCCTCCTCGACGTCGGCCTCGACTACCTCTCCCTCGAGCGGCCCTCGGGGTCGCTCTCCGGTGGCGAGGCGCAGCGGATCCGGCTGGCCACCCAGATCGGGTCCGGTCTGGTCGGGGTCCTCTACGTGCTCGACGAGCCGTCCATCGGGCTCCACCAGCGCGACAACCACCGCCTGATCGAGACGCTCCAGAGGCTCAAGCGCCTCGGCAACACGCTCATCGTCGTCGAGCACGACGAAGACACCATCAACGTCGCCGACTGGGTCGTCGACATCGGCCCCGGGGCGGGTGAGCACGGCGGTCAGGTGATCCATTCCGGTCCGGTCAAGGAGCTGCTCGCCAACGAGGAGTCGATGACGGGCCAGTATCTGGCGGGTCGTCGCGAGATCGCCGTCCCGGCCGTACGACGGCCGCGCACGGCGGGCCGCGAGCTGACCGTCCACGGTGCCCGGGAGAACAACCTCAAGGACATCGACGTCACCTTCCCGCTCGGGCTCTTCCTCGCGGTCACCGGTGTCTCCGGGTCGGGCAAGTCCACCCTGGTCAACGACATCCTCTACACCGCGCTGGCCAAGGAGTTCTACCGTGCCCGCACCGTGCCGGGCCGACACACCAAGATCTCCGGGCTCGACAACGTCGACAAGGTGATCCACGTCGACCAGTCCCCGATCGGGCGTACGCCGCGGTCCAACCCGGCCACCTACACCGGCGTCTTCGACCACATCCGCAAGCTCTTCGCCTCCACCCCGGAGGCCAAGATGCGCGGCTATCTGCAGGGCCGCTTCTCGTTCAACGTCAAGGGCGGCCGCTGCGAGGCCTGCTCGGGTGACGGCACGATCAAGATCGAGATGAACTTCCTGCCCGACGTCTACGTCCCGTGCGAGGTCTGCCACGGAGCGCGCTACAACCGCGAGACGCTCGAGGTGCACTACAAGGGCAAGTCGATCGCCGAGGTGCTCGACATGCCGATCGAGGAGGCCGTCGACTTCTTCGCTGCTGTGCCGGCGATCGCCCGCCACATGAAGACGCTGGTCGAGGTCGGGCTCGGCTACGTACGCCTGGGGCAGCCGGCGACCACTCTCTCCGGCGGTGAGGCGCAGCGGGTCAAGCTCTCCTCCGAGCTGCAGAAGCGCTCGACCGGAAAGACCCTCTACGTGCTCGACGAGCCGACCACCGGCCTCCACTTCGAAGACATCCGCAAGCTCATCGGCGTGCTCTCCTCGCTGGTCGACAAGGGCAACACGGTTCTGGTGATCGAGCACAACCTCGACGTGATCAAGACCGCTGACTGGATCATCGACATGGGGCCGGAAGGTGGCAACCGGGGAGGCACCGTGGTCGCCGAGGGCACCCCGGAGACCGTTGCCGCCACCCCCGGCAGTCACACCGGTGGCTTCCTCGCCGCCCAGCTCGAGGGCAAGGCTGCCGAGCAGCCGCCGCTCACGCCGGTGAAGGCGAAGACTGCCCCGGCGAAGAAGGCAGCGGCCAAGAAGTCGACCGCCAAGAAGGGCGCGGCCAAGAGCGCAGCCACCAAGGCGACGACGGGGAAGAAGGTCACCGCGTCCTGAGCAGGCCGAGAATCAGCTGAAGGTTTACGCTCCGCCTCCGATCCTGGCCCGTGGCGCACCTATTCTTGTGACATGAGTGAATCTCGAATCACCCGGCGCAAGGTCGTCACCGGCACCGCGGTGACCGTCGTCGGTGGCCCCCTCCTCGCGGCGTGCGGCGGCAGCGGCGACTCCGGTAGCGGCTCTGAGCCGACCGGGAACGGCCCGTTGATCGCGACCGCCGAGGTGCCTGTCGGTGGCGGAGTGATCGTCGCCGACCGCAACCTGGTGGCCACTCAGCCGACCAAGGGCACCTTCAAGGTCTTCAGCTCAACCTGCCCCCACCAGGGCTGCCCGGTGACCAAGGTCGTCGACGGCACCATCGACTGCCCCTGCCACGGCAGCCGCTTCTCCATCGAGGACGGCTCGGCCACCCAAGGACCCGCCACCGACCCCCTCACCGAGGTCCCCTTCAAGGTCACGGGCGGCGAGATCGTCCCCAGCTGACCCCATCCACGCCGAGACGTCACTCCCGCAGGCCGAAGAGTCACCCGCGCAGGCCGAGACGTCACTCCTGCAGGTCGAGGCGGCATCGAGGTGCCCACTCGGCCTGCAGAAGTGACGCTTCGGCCTGCAGGGGTGACTTCTCGGCTGGGGGCTGGTCAGGTGCGGGCGAGAGCCTGGGTACGCCAGAGGTCGTCGCGGGGGGAGCGGCGGCGGTCGAGGCGGGCGTCGAGAAGGATCCGGGCGTCGTCCCAGCGGTCGGCGCGGAGCAGGGCGGCGATGCGCGCCTCCTCGATGACCTCGCGCTGTGCGTCCGAACCACCGAGGCGGCGGATCGACGGGGCGAGGGCGGCCAGGCGGTCGGCGGCCGCAGAGTGCTGCTCGCGCGCCATCAGGCCGAGCGCGGCGGCGAGCGGGGAGACCACCGTCGCCATCGTCGGGTGCCGGTGGCCGGCGGCCCATGCCCGCAGCTCGTCGAGCGCGCCGATGTCGCCGGTGGCCAGGTGGGTGATCGCGGTGTGCATGGCGAGGAACGGTGTGGCCGGGCGGATCATCGTCTCGCGGCCGGTGACGCGTACGACCTCGGCGATGTCGGGCACGTCGGTGGCCCCGGGGGTGAGCGCCCACCGGAACAGCAGGGAACCGGAGTCGACCAGTGCCCGGCAGCCCAGCGCGTTGCCGGGCTGGAGCTGCGTCTCGTAGCGGCGGCGTACGGCATCCAGGTCGCCGAGCGAGAGCTCGTGCAGCGCGGCGTGCCAGGAGAAGTGCGAGAGGGAGTCGATCTCGGCGCCGTCGCCGAGCACCCACGTCGACATCCAGGCCAGACCGGCCTCGTGGTCACCGGTCTCGTAGTGGGCGTGCGCACGGGCGTGGGCGGAGTGGCCGGCGCCGGGCTCGACGGCGAGCGAGGAGCACGAGAGTGCCATCGCCTCGTCGAACCGCAGCTGCTCCTGGCGTACGAAGGCGAGGAGTCCGGTGTACCACCAGTCGTCGCCGTAGGCCGGAGCCGCACGCTCCACGATCGCCCAGGCCTCCTCGGGCACCTCGGTCGCCCCGGCGAAAGCGATCGTCGGCACCGCGGTCGAGAGCAGGAGAGCGTCACGCGGGAAGGCGGCGAGGTGGTCGATCAGCGGTCGTGGGTTGCCGCCGATGTGGGCGGAGATCGCGTGGACGTGGCTGCGCTCGCGCTCGGTGGTGCGCCGTACGAGCATGTGTGCCTGCCTCAGGCGGGCGCCGATGTCGACAGGAGCGCACATCTCGTGGCCGAGCAGCGCGAGTGCGGCATGCCCGAGCGCGAAGGTCGGGTCGAGCACGATCGACCTCGCGAACGAAGCCAGCGCGCCGTCGCGCAGCCGAAGCACGTCGAGCAGGCCTTGGGAGTAGGCCTGGGCGGCTTCGTCGCTGGTGGTCAGCGCGTATCCATAGCGGTCACGACAGGGCACGTAAGAATACTAGACCACTAGACTTAAAAACCGGGTGACTTGGCCGTGAAGATCCTCAATGATCGGCATCGGTCGGCGTCAGGCCGGCGGCAGCTCGCCTGAGCCCCGCGGGATCAGCCGGGTGCCGATGGTGACCGTCTGTGTCGGGCCGACGGCAGCTCCCGTGATGCGCTGAAAGAGCAGGTGGGCGGCGGCCGCGCCCATCGCGCCGGGATCCTGGGCGACCACGGTGAGCCCGGGTTGGAGGAGGTCGCCGAGCTCGACGTCGTCGAAGCCGACCAGCGCGAGCCGGATCTCGCGCTGAGCGAGCTCGCGCAGCACGCTGACCGTGGTGCGGCTGTTGCCGCAGAGCAGCGCGGTCGCGGGCGAGGGTGCCTCGAGCAGGCGGTCGAGTGCATCGGCCGTCGCGGCGGCCGACGGCACCTCCTGGGTCACCAGGTCATCGTCGAAGTCGATCCCGGCCGATTCCAGGGCCTGCCGATAACCGTGCAGGCGCTCGCCCGCGGTGTAGATCTGCGGCGCGTCGCCGATGAAGCCGATACGCCGGTGGCCGAAGGACAGCAGGTGCTCCACCGCGCGCCTGGTGCCGCCGGCGTTGTCGGTGAGGACCATGTCGGCCTCGATGTCGCCGGGTGGCCGGTCGACGAAGACGACCGGGATGCCGGCCTGCATCTCGGGGAGGAGGTAGGAGTGGCTCGCGCCTGCCGGCACGACGATGAGGCCGTCCACGCGCCGCTCGCAGAACGCGAGCGCCAGCTCACGCTCGCGGGCCGAGTCTTCCGCCGACGACCCGGCGAAGACCATCGTGCGGTGATCTCGCGCGACCTCCTCGACCGCGCGGGACAGGATCGAGTAGAACGGGTCGGCGACGTCCTCGAGGAGCAGGCCGACGGTGCCGGAGCGTCCCTGCCGGAGGTCGCGGGCGCTGGCGTTGCGACGAAAGCCGAGCTTCGCGACCGCCTCCAGCACCGCCGTACGCCGCTCGTCGTTGACGTTGGCCTCACCGTTGACCACGCGCGAGACGGTCTTCAGGCTCACGCCGGCCGCCGCGGCGACGTCTTTCATGGTCGGCCGGCGCTGCTGACGGGTCGTCTCGGGCGGAGGGAGGCTCACGCGCTCAGCGTAGGTCGCCCCTCGGGCGACGACAACGATGTCACCTTCGGCGGTGTGTCGGCCAAGGAGCAAGGGGTCGAAGGCCGGGAAGCACGCGCAACTATGCGGCAAACAGCGTTGACAACGTTGTCATCCCGGTGTTCGATCGCACTGTTCCCCACATGTGAAGGAGATCACATCGATGCACGACTGGGATGCAGGACCAACGAGACGAGGCCGGGTCTATCGCCTGGCTGCGATGATCGCCGCGCCAGCGGCACTGATGCTCGCGACGAGCGGCACCACGCCCGCCTTCGCGACCCCGGAAGCTCCCGAGCCGACCGCGCCGAAGAGCAGCACCGCCGACCCCGAGCACATCGAGGGCGTGGCCGACGGCGACTGGGCGACCTCTTTCGAGGAGGAGGACCCGCAGCCGACGTGGGCCGACCTGGTCGACACCGACGACGATGGCAAGCCCCGTGCACGCGGCGTCGTCGGCCCCGACCCGTCCGGCATCCCCGGTGACATCTCCAGCCACATCACCGAGGCGACGGCGAGCGGCGAGAACCCCGGCGAGGGAGCGGCCGAGCTCGTCGACGGAGACGTCAACAGCAAGTGGCTGACCTTCGACACCAGCGGCTGGGTGACGATCAAGCTCGACCAGCCGATCAACGTGGTGAGGTATGCCCTCACCTCGGCCAACGATGCCGCCGAACGCGACCCGAAGGACTGGGAGATCCAGGGGTCGACCGACGGCCAGAGCTGGACGACCCTCGACAGCCGCACCGGCCAGTCGTGGGCGGAGCGCTTCGAGACCAAGGAGTTCGAGATCGCCTCGCCGCAGGCGTTCGCCTACTACCGGATCGACATCTCCGCCAACCAGTCCGGCGACATCCTGCAGCTGGCCGAGTGGCAGCTCTCCGACGGCTCCGAGCCCCCGCCGCCGCTGGAGAACATGACCAGCCATCCCGACGACGGCCCCGCGTCGGCGTACGCCTCGAAGTCGAAGGTCGGTTTCACCGGGCTGCACACCCTCGAGTACGCAGGCAAGGTCACTCCCGACCGCGGCGGGTTCTCCTACAACCGGGTCTTCGACGTCGACATCGCGGTCGGTCGGACGACCGAGCTGTCCTACCTGGTCTTCCCCGAGTTCATCGAGGGCGACCTGAGCTATCCGAGCACCTACACCTCCGTGGACCTCACCTTCACCGACGGCACCCATCTCTCCGACCTGGGCGCACTCGACGCGCAGGGCTACGAGCTCTCCCCGAAGGGGCAGGGCGAGTCGAAGTCGCTCTACACCAACCAGTGGAACAAGAAGGCCTCCGTCATCGGCGAGGTGGCCGCGGGCAAGACGATCGACCGCATCCTGGTCGCCGTCGACACCCCGAGCGGGCCGACGAAGTTCCGTGGCTGGTACGACGACATCAAGATCACCGCGGCTCCGGAGAGCCCCGAGGTGACCAGCCGCGCCGACTACGCCCTCACCACTCGCGGCACCCACTCCAGCGGCGACTTCTCGCGGGGCAACAACATCCCGGCGACGGCCGCACCCCACGGCTTCAACTTCTGGGCACCGATGACCGACGCGGGCTCGCTGTCGTGGTTCTACCGCTACCACGAGGACAACGACAAGCAGAACCGTACGCGGCTGCAGGCCCTGACGCTCAGCCATGAGACGAGCCCGTGGATGGGGGATCGGCAGACCTTCCAGGTGATGCCCTCGGCGGCGGCCGGCACACCCGACCCCGGTCGCCAGGCACGGTCGCTGAGCTTCAAGCACGAGGACGAGACCGCCCGGCCCTACTACTACAAGGTCGACTTCGACAACGGCCAGCGGGCCGAGATCGCGCCGACCGACCACGCGGCGATGTTCCGTTTCACCTATCCCGGTGACGACGCGAGCCTGGTCTTCGACAACGTCAACAACAACGGCGGCCTGACCCTGGACCCGGCCAAGGGCACGCTCTCCGGTTACACCGACACCCGCAGCGGGCTGTCCAACGGTGCGACCCGGATGTACGTCTACGCCACCTTCGACCAGCCGGTCACCGGCGGCGGCAAGTACGCCGGCGGCGACCGCCCCGACGTACAGGGTCATCTCGAGTTCGACCCCGGCGCGGACAAGACGGTGACGATGCGCATCGCCACCAGCCTGATCGGCACCGAGCAGGCCAAGAAGAACCTCGAGCTCGAGGTCGCCGACGACTCCTTCGACACCGTCAAGGACAAGGCGAAGGCGCTGTGGCAGGACAAGCTCGACATCCTCGACATCGAGGGTGCGACCAAGGACCAGAAGACCACGGTCTACTCCAACCTCGCCCGGCTGTTCCTCTACCCCAACTCGGGCCACGAGAACACCGGCACCGCCGACGATCCGCGCTGGCAGCACGCCGTGCAGTCCACCTCGGACGAGGGCAACCCGCCGGGCACCACGCCCACCCACACGGGCGCGGAGATCAACGACGGCAAGGTCTATGTGAACAACGGCTTCTGGGACACCTACCGCACCACCTGGGCCGCCTACTCGCTGTTCGAGCCCAGCCAGGCCGCTGAGATGGTCAACGGGTTCGTGCAGCAGTACAAGGACAACGGCTGGATCTCACGCTGGTCGTCCCCGGGCTACGCCAACCTGATGACCGGGACGAGCTCCGACGTCTCCTTCGCCGATGCGTACGTCAAGGGTGTCGAGGGGATCGACGCCGAGGCCGCCTACGAGGCCGCCGTGAAGAACGCCACGGTCCGGCCACCGGGCACGGCGACCAACTCCAACGTGGGCCGCAAGGGCATGCAGACCTCGGCGTTCCTCGGCTACACGCCGGCGACGGTGGGCGAAGGCGTCTCCTGGGCGCTGGAGGGCTACATCAACGACTTCGGGATCGGCAACATGGCCGCCGCGCTGGCCGAGCGCGACGGAATCTCCGGAGCCGAGAAGAAGCGCTATACCGAGGAGTCGGAGTACTTCCTCAACCGGGCCCGCAACTACGTCAACACCTTCGACGCCAAGGTGGGCTTCTTCCAGGGCCGCAACACCGACGGCACCTTCAAGAAGTCTCCGGCCGACTACAACCCGCTCGTGTGGGGCAACGACCACGACTACACCGAGACCGACGGGTGGAACTTCGCCTTCCACACTCCGCAGGACGGCCAGGGTCTGGCCAACCTCTACGGCGGCCGTGACGGTCTGGCGAAGAAGCTGGACACCTTCTTTGCGACCCCGGAGACGGGGGAGTACCCCGGTTCCTACGGCGGCATCATCCACGAGATGCGTGAGGCCCGCGACGTACGCATGGGGCAGTGGGGCTTCTCCAACCAGGTCAGCCACCACATCCCGTGGATGTACACCTACGCGGGCCAGCCGTCGAAGACGCAGAAGATCGTCCGCGAGACCCTGCGCCGGATGTACACCGGCTCGGAGATCGGGCAGGGCTACGGCGGCGACGAGGACAACGGCGAGACCTCGGCATGGCATCTGTTCGCCTCCCTCGGTCTCTACCCGCTGCAGATGGGCAGCGAGAACCTCGTGATCGGCTCGCCGCTGTTCACCAAGGCGACGCTGCACCTCGAGGGAGGCAAGGACCTGGTCGTCAAGGCGCCGAAGAACAGCACGGAGAACGTCTACGTGCAGGGCGTCGAGATCGACGGCAAGAAGTGGGACAAGACGTACGTCTCCCACAAGGAGCTCGCCGACGGCGGCACGATCGAGTTCGACATGGGGCCGAAGCCGTCCTCGTGGGGCACCAAGCGGTCGGCCGCGCCCCCGTCGATGACCCACGGGTCGAAGCCGGCCCAGCCGATCGCCGACAGGTCCGGTCCCGGCAAGGGCACGGTCCTGACCAGCGGCGGCGACGGTGAGACCCTGGTCGACAACGACTCCGGGACCGAGACCACCGTGGCCGGCGACGGCTGGGTGGAGCTCCGGCTGAACAAGAAGCGGCTCCCGGTCTCGTTCTACACGCTCACCAACGGGGTCGCGGGCGGCTCACCGGCCGGCTGGGTCCTCAAGGGGTCGAAGGACGGGAAGCGCTGGAAGAAGCTCGACGAGCGCTCCGGTGAGAAGTTCGACTGGCAGCAGGCCACCAGGCCGTTCAAGCTCGACTCGAAGGCGACGTACGACCGCTACCGGATCGAGTTCACCGGATCGGCCGGCGACCGGATCACGCTCTCCGAGCTGGAGCTGCTCGGCTGAGGTGGGTCCGACATCCGAGCCCGCGCCCCGGGCTCGGATGTCGGTGGGCGCCGATAGGCTGGCGATGTGCCAGACCCGCGCAGCTACAAGCCCAAGACGGGGGACATCCCCACCCAACCGGGGGTCTACAGGTTCCGCGACCCCAAGGGGCGGGTGATCTACGTCGGCAAGGCGATCAACCTGCGTCAACGGCTCGCGAACTACTTCCAGCCGATCCCCAGTCTCCACCCGCGTACGGCCACGATGGTCACCACCGCCGCCGGGGTCGAGTGGACCACGGTCAACAACGACATCGAGGCGCTCCAGCTCGAATACACCTGGATCAAGGAGTTCGACCCGCGGTTCAACGTCAAGTACCGCGACGACAAGTCCTATCCCTGGCTCGCGGTCACGCTCTCCGAGGAGTTCCCGAGGGTGATGGTGGGGCGTGGCGCCAAGCGCAAGGGCACCAGATACTTCGGCCCCTACGGCCACGCCTGGGCGATCCGGGAGACAGTCGACATCCTGCTGCGGGTCTTCCCGATGCGCAGCTGCTCCAACGGTGTCTTCAAGCGCAGCCAGCAGATCGGCCGTCCCTGCCTGCTGGGCTACATCGACAAGTGCAGCGCACCGTGCGTCGGCGAGATCTCGCCCGAGGACCACCGCGAGATCGTCGACGACTTCTGCGACTTCATGGCCGGCCAGACCACGACCTTCACACGCCGCATCGAGAAGGAGATGTACGCCGCCTCGGAGGCGCTCGACTTCGAGAAGGCCGCGCGGCTGCGCGACGACCTCTCCGCGATGCAGCGGGCCCTGGAGAAGCAGGCCGTCGTGCTCGGTGACGGCGCCGACGCCGACGTGATCGCGCTGGCCGAGGACCCGCTCGAGGTCGGCGTGCAGATCTTCTACGTACGCGGCGGCCGCATCAAGGGCCAGCGCGGCTGGGTAGCCGACCGGATGGACGACGCCGACACCGCCGGCCTCGTCGAGCACTTCCTGCTCCAGCTCTACGCCGGTGAGGACGCCGAGGCGATCCCGCGCGAGATCCTGGTGCCCGCGCTCCCGCCCGATCACGAGACCCTCGAGGAGCTCCTCTCCGACGTACGGAAGGCGAAGGTCAGGATCCGGGTGCCGCAGCGAGGCGACAAGAAGACGCTGCAGGAGACCGTCGCCAACAACGCCAAGCAGTCGCTCGCGCTCCACAAGACCAAGCGCGCCAGCGACCTCACCACCCGCAACCGGGCGCTGGAGGAGATCCAGGAGGCGCTCGAGCTCGACGAGGTGCCGCTGCGGATCGAGTGCTACGACATCTCCCACCTGCAGGGCACCGAGATCGTGGCCAGCATGGTGGTCTTCGAGGACGGGCTCTCCCGCAAGTCCGAATACCGCCGCTTCGTGATCAAGGGCCAGGACGGTTCCGACGACGTCAAGGCGATGCACGAGGTGATCACCCGGCGGTTCAAGCGGCTCCTCGATGAGCAGTCGACATCGGTGGTCAGCGCGGAGGTCGAGGGAGCCAACGGGCCCATGCTCGTCGACCCCGAGACCGGCCGGCCCCGCAAGTTCGCCTACGCACCGGGCCTGGTCGTCGTCGACGGCGGCGCGCCTCAGGTCGCGGCCGCCCAGCGGGCCCTGACCGAGCTCGGCATCAATGACATCCCGGTCGTGGGCCTGGCCAAGCGCCTGGAGGAGGTCTGGGTGCCCGACGAGGAGGACCCGGTCATCCTGCCGCGCAGCTCGGAAGGCCTCTACCTGCTGCAGCGGATCCGTGACGAGGCGCACCGGTTCGCGATCTCCCACCACCGCGGCCGTCGGAGCAAGTCGATGGTCGAGAGCATGCTCGACGACGTGCCGGGCCTGGGAGAGGTGCGCCGCAAGACCCTGCTGAAGCACTTCGGCTCCCTGAAGAAGCTCCGGGAGGCGAGCGCCGAGGAGATCGCCCAGGTGCCAGGCATCGGGCCCAGCACCGCGACCGCGATCAAGACCGCTGTGGAGCAGACGTCGAAGGGTGGCAGGGTTGGCTCCATCAACGTCACCACCGGCGAGATCATCGAGGAGTAGGTCAATGCACAAGGGTGAGGTCGTCGTCATCACCGGGATGACAGGTGCGGGGCGAAGCACCGCGGCCAAGGAGCTGGAGGATCTCGGCTACTACGTCGTCGACAACCTGCCGCCGAGCCTGCTCCCGCAGGTGGTCGAGCGGGTCGACGCCGCGCGGGGCCCAGAGCAGCCCGTCGCGGTCGTCACCGACGTACGCTCCGGCTCGTTCTTCGCCGAGCTCGAGGAGATCGTGGCGAAGAAGGCCACCGGGCGGCGTACGACCCTGGTATTTCTCGACGCCGCCGACGACACCCTCGTGCGACGTCAGGAGGCCGCCCGGCGGCCACACCCGATGCAGCGCGGCAACGAGCGGCTGCTGGACGCGCTCGAGCGGGAGCGGGTGGTGCTGGCCACCCTGCGAGGCGCTGCCGACCTGGTCATCGACACCACCCAGCTCAACGTGCACCAGCTCACCGCGAGGATCGCCGAGGCGTTCGGCACGCCGGAGCGTACGACGCTGAAGGTGTCGGTGGTGAGCTTCGGGTTCAAGTACGGCATCCCGGTCGACGCCGACTTCCTCGCCGACATGCGCTTCCTGCCCAACCCGCACTGGGTGCCCGAGCTTCGGGGCGGCAACGGGCGCGACAATCCCGATGTCGCCTCCTACGTCTACTCGCGTCCTGGCGCGGAGGAGTTCCTGAGCGGGTATGTTCCGGTGCTCATCGGAGTGACCAAGGGCTACCTCCACGAAGGGAAGAGGTTCATGCGCGTGGCGATCGGGTGCACAGGCGGCAAGCACCGCAGCGTGGCGATGGCGGAGGAGATCTCCAGGCGGCTGCGAGATGCCGGCCTCGACGCGAGGGCGATCCACCGCGACCTCGGACGGGAGTGAGAGTGGCCGGGGCCGACCGGCCCGGGGCGGACGCCCAGGCGGTCGTCGCCCTGGGGGGAGGGCACGGGCTGCACGCATCGCTGAGCGCGTTGCGCCTGCTGGTCGACGACCTGACCGTCGACCAGCTCACCGCGATCGTCACGGTCGCCGACAACGGCGGCTCCAGCGGTCGCCTCAGAGCCGAGTTCGGGGTGCTCCCGCCGGGTGACCTGCGGATGGCCCTGGCCGCGCTGTGCGGCGAGGACCGCTGGGACGACACCTGGGCCCAGGTGCTGCAGCACCGCTTCGCCGGCGAGGGCGAGATGCGTGGCCACAACCTGGGCAACCTGCTCATCGTGGGGCTCTGGGAGCAGCTCGGCGACCACGTCGAGGCCCTCGACTGGGTGGGCAGGCTGCTGGCGGCGAAGGGCCGGGTGCTGCCGATGGCGCTGGTGCCGATGGACATCGTCGCCGAGGTGAGCGGGCTGACCGACGACGACCCCGATCAGCGACGTACGATCCAGGGGCAGGTCGAGGTGGCCACCACCGGCGGCCAGATCGAGTCGATCCGGCTCATCCCCGACAACCCTCCGGCCGCTCCCGACGCGGTCGCCGCGCTCCACGACGCCGAGTGGGTGTTCCTCGGCCCCGGATCCTGGTTCACCTCGGTGCTTCCGCACCTGATGGTGCAGGCGCTGCGCGAGGCGCTGGTGGCCACCTCGGCCAAGGTCGTCGTGGTGCTCAACCTCGCCGAGCAGCCGGGGGAGACCACCGGGTTCGGCCCCGCCGAACACCTTCACGTGCTTCTCGATCATGCCCCTGACCTGCGCATCCATACGGTGCTGGTCGATGCCTCGATCGACGGTCTCGACGAGCTCCATCAGGTCGCCGACAAGTGTGGTGCGCGGGTCGTCGTGGCCGACGTCGCGCTCGACGACGGCACGCCCCGCCACGACCCGGAGCGGCTCGCCGCGGCGTACGCACGGGTGATCGAGGCGGGTTAGCCGGGCGTCAGCGACGACGCGAGAGCACCAGAATTGGAACGGGTTCTATGGTCGTTGACAACGATGAAAGACTCTCGGCATGGCGATGACGGGACAGGTGAAGGCCGAGCTGGCCTCCATCCAGATCACCAAGACGTGCTGCCGGAAGGCAGAGGTGGCCTCGACGTTGAGGTTTGCCGGGGGAATCCACATCGTGGCAGGCAGGATCGTGGTCGAGGCTGAGCTCGACACCGGTCTGGCTGCCCGGAGGCTGAAGCGAGACATCGCCGACGTCTTCGGCCACGAGGCAGAGGTGGCTCTGATCCAGGCGAGCGGCATTCGTAAGGGCAGCCGATACATCGTGCGCGTGGTCAAGGACGGTGAGGCGCTGGCGCGCCAGACCGGCCTGCTCGACCAGCGCGGTCGCCCGGTGCGTGGGCTGCCGCCGGCCGTCGTCTCGGGCGGCGCCTGTGACGCGGTGGCCGCGTGGCGCGGTGCCTTCCTGGCCCACGGGTCGCTCACCGAGCCGGGCCGTTCCTCCTCGATGGAGGTCACCTGCCCGGGCTCGGAGGCGGCCCTGGCCCTGGTCGGAGTGGCCCGCCGCATCGGTATCTCCGCGAAACCCCGAGAGGTGCGCGGCGTCGACCGTGTCGTCATCCGTGACGGCGACGCGATCGGCCAGCTGCTGACCCGCCTCGGCGCCCACGAGTCGCTGATGGCGTGGGAGGAGCGCCGGATGCGCCGCGAGGTGCGGGCCACCGCCAACCGGCTGGCCAACTTCGACGACGCCAACCTGCGCCGCTCGGCTCGAGCCGCGGTCGCGGCGGGTGCTCGGGTGGAGCGAGCGCTGGAGATCCTCGGCGAGGAGATCCCCGACCACCTGCGTCAGGCCGGCAAGCTGCGTCTCGAGCACAAGCAGGCCTCCCTCGAGGAGCTCGGCCAGCTCCACGACCCGGTGCTGACCAAGGACGCCATCGCAGGCCGGATCCGGCGCCTGCTGGCCATGGCCGACAAGCGGGCCGAGGATCTCGGCATCCCCGACACCGAGGCTTCACTGACCGCGGAGATGCTCGCCGAGGACGCCTGACCACACCTCTGCACCACGACTACCGGCCCGAGGCCCTCGACTGATCGAGGGCCTCGGGCCGTTTGCTACTTGTCCGTCTTTTGGAACGATCAAACCCAGTCTCCCGCTGTTCAGAGGCGCTGGGTAGGGTCGTCGCCAGCGGGTGATCCCGCACACATTCTTCGACGCCAACCAGGAGTGCACGTGACAGTTCGAGTAGGCATCAACGGGTTCGGCAGGATCGGCCGCAACTTCTTCCGCGCGGTCCGCGCTTCCGACCTCGACATCGAGATCGTGGGAGTCAACGACCTCAGCGACAACGCCACCCTCGCGACGCTGCTGAAGTTCGACTCGATCCTCGGGCCGCTCGACGCCGAGGTCTCCTCCACCGAGACCGCGATCGTCGTGGACGGCAAGGAGATCAAGGCCTTCGCGGAGCGCGACCCGGCCGACCTCAAGTGGGGCGAGCTCGGTGTGGATGTCGTGATCGAGTCCACCGGTTTCTTCACCGACGCCACCAAGGCGCGCGCCCACGTCGACTCCGGCGGGGCGAAGAAGGTGATCATCTCGGCGCCGGGGAAGAACGACGACGCCACCATCGTGATGGGCGTCAACGAGAAGTCCTACGACCCGGAGAACCACACGGTCATCTCCAACGCCTCGTGCACGACCAACTGCCTGGCGCCGCTGGCCAAGGCCCTCAACGACGGCATCGGCATCAACCGGGGCCTGATGACCACCGTGCACGCCTACACCGCCGACCAGAACCTGCAGGACAACATCCACAAGGACCTGCGCCGCGCCCGTGCGGCCGCGGTGAACGTGGTGCCCACCTCGACCGGTGCCGCCAAGGCGATCGGGCTCGTGCTCCCGGAGCTGAAGGGCAAGCTCGACGGCTACGCCCTGCGGGTGCCGGTACCGACCGGCTCGATCGTCGACCTCTCCTTCGAGGCCTCGCGGGAGACCTCGGTCGAGGAGATCAACTCGATCATGGAGAAGGCGGCCGACGGGAAGTACCTCGTCTACTCCACCGACCCGATCGTCTCCCACGACATCGTCACCAACCCGGCATCCTCGATCTTCGACGCGCCGCTGACCAAGGTGATCGGAAATCAGGTCAAGGTCGCCGCGTGGTACGACAACGAATGGGGTTACTCCAACAGGCTCGGAGACCTCGTCGCGTACATCGGCGCGAGCCTGTGAGGCTGTGGCGGGGATCGCAGGTTAGTGTCTAGCCCGTTATGTCTCTGAATCTCACGCAGCTCATCGAGCAGGGGGTCGCGGGCAAGCGTGTTCTCGTGCGCTCCGACCTCAACGTCCCGCTGGAAGGCACGACGATCACCGACGACGGTCGCATCCGTGCTTCGGTGCCCACGATCAAGGAGCTGGCTGACGCCGGAGCCAAGGTCGTGGTCGTCGCCCACCTCGGGCGCCCGAAGGGCGAGCCGGACCCCCAATACTCGCTCGCGCCCGTGGCGAAGCGTCTCGGTGAGCTGATCGGTGCTGAGGTCGCGTTCGCGACCGACACCGTCGGCGAGTCCGCCCACGCGGTCGTCGACGCCCTCGGCGACGGCCAGGTCGCTCTGCTGGAGAACGTACGCTTCAACGCCGGCGAGACCAGCGACGACGACCATGAGCGGGCGACCTTCGCCAACGAGCTCGCCGGGCTCGCCGATGCGTTCGTCTCCGACGGCTTCGGAGTCGTCCACCGCAAGCAGGCCTCGGTCTACGACATCGCCCTGGTGCTCCCGAGTGCGCAGGGCGGTCTGGTGGCGGGCGAGATCGACGTGCTCAAGCGGCTCACCGAGAGCCCGGAGCGGCCCTACGTGGTCGTGCTCGGCGGCTCGAAGGTCTCCGACAAGCTCGGCGTGATCGACAACCTGCTCGACAAGGCCGACAAGCTGCTCATCGGCGGCGGCATGGTCTTCACCTTCCTCAAGGCGCAGGGCAACGAGGTCGGTCAGTCGCTGCTGGAGGAGGATCAGATCCTCACCGTGCTCGGCTACCTCGAGCGTGCCGAGGAGATCGGCGTCGAGCTCCTGCTGCCCACCGACGTCGTGGTCGCCGACTCCTTCGGTGACGAGGAGTCCGCGCGGGTCGTCCCGGCCAACGCGATCCCGGCCGAGTCGCTCGGTCTCGACATCGGCCCCGAGTCGGCTCAGGCCTACGCTGCCGCGCTCGAGGGGGCCCAGACGGTCTTCTGGAACGGTCCGATGGGCGTGTTCGAGAAGCCTGCGTTCGCCGAGGGCACGCGGGCGATCGCCGAGGCGATCACCACCGTCGAGGGTCTCACCGTCATCGGTGGTGGCGACTCCGCCGCGGCGATCCGTCAGCTCGGCTTCGCCGACGACCAGTTCGGCCACATCTCCACCGGGGGCGGCGCCTCGCTGGAATATCTGGAGGGCAAGACGCTCCCGGGTGTGGCAGTGCTCGAGGCCGCGACCGGCGCGGACGGGCTGATCTGATGGCCAAGAAGGCTCCCGCGGGACGCACCCCCCTCATCGCCGGCAACTGGAAGATGAACCTCAACCACCAAGAAGCGGTGGTGCTGGTCCAGAAGCTCGCCTGGACGCTCTCCGACAAGCGTCACGACTTCGCAGCCGTCGAGGTCTCCGTCTTCCCGCCCTTCACCGACATCCGTTCGGTGCAGACGCTCGTCGACGGCGACAAGATGAAGATCACCTACGGCGCGCAGAACGTCTCGACCCAGGAGTCGGGCGCCTACACGGGCGAGATCTCGGCCTCGATGCTGGCCAAGCTCGGCTGTTCCTACGTGGTCGTCGGGCACTCCGAGTGTCGCGAGCACTTCGGCGAGACCGACGAGACCGTGGCGCTCAAGGCGAAGATCGCGCTCAAGCACGACATCGTCCCGATCGTGTGCGTCGGCGAGGGCCTCGACGTCCGCCAGGCCGGCAACCACGTCGAGCACTGCACCGCTCAGGTCGCGGGCTCGCTGGCCGGGCTCACCGACGCCGAGGCCGCCCAGGTCGTGATCGCCTACGAGCCGGTCTGGGCGATCGGCACGGGGGAGACCGCGACCGCACAGGACGCGCAGGAGGTCTGTGCCGGCCTCCGCGCGCAGCTGGAGAAGCTCTACGGGGCTGAGATCGCCGACGGCGTACGCATCCTCTACGGCGGCTCCGTGAAGCCCAACAACGTCGCCGCGCTGATGCAGGAAGGCGACGTCGACGGCGCCCTGGTGGGCGGGGCGAGCCTCTCGGTCGAAGACTTCGCCGCGATCTCTCGTTACTACGACCTACCAGTGCTGTAGGCCAGTGCTCTAGGCTTGGCGCTCTCCAGATAGGATTCAGACGTGGAACTTCTCTTCACCATCATTCTGGTCATCGCGAGTGCGCTGATGATCCTGCTCGTGCTGCTCCACAAGGGCCGCGGTGGCGGACTCTCCGACATGTTCGGTGGCGGCGTCTCGAGCTCGCTGGGCGGATCCTCCGTGGTCGAGCGAAACCTCGACCGGCTCACCGTCGGCATCGGTGTGATCTGGTTCGCGTGCGTCATCGCGCTCGGCCTGCTGATGGCCTACTGAAACAACCCCCTTCAGCGCACGCGCAATAGCGTCTAAACTCGTTCGACGCTGGGCGGCAGTTGCCGTCCGCTTCCCCCAAAGTGGCCTCTCGGGGCTGCGAACTTAAGTTGAGAGAGGACACCGCGGCACCATGGCAGGTGGAGGGAACGCAATTCGGGGCTCCCGAGTCGGTGCTGGGCCGTTGGGCGAGGCGGAGCGTGGCGAAGCAGCGCCACGGAAGGCCGTCACCTACTTCTGCACCAACGCGCACCGCTCGGTCATCACCTTCGCCGTCGAGGCGACGCCGCCCGACTCCTGGGACTGCCCCAAGTGTGGGCTCCCCGCGGGTCTCGACGAGGAGAACGCGCCCCCGGCGCCGAAGATCGAGCCTTACAAGACCCACCTCGCCTACGTGAAGGAGCGCCGCTCCGACGCCGAGGCCGAGGACATCCTGGAGGAGGCCATCGCCCTCCTCCGCTCCCGCCGGAAGTCCGGCGAGGTCATCTTCTGACCCAGACACACGCCGACTCGGCTCGTCCTGACCATAATCAACGCCGAGTCGGCTCGTTATAACGAGCCGACTCGACGCGAAATGTGGTCAGGACGAGCCGACTCGGCGTTCTGGAGGTTTCAGGCGGCTTCGGCGTCGTTGAGACGCAGATAGGCAAGGTCGCGGAGTCGTCGCATGCGTACGCCGGGATCGGCGCGTCGGGCGAAGGTGTCGTGCTTGGTGAAGACCTCGATGAGCCAGCCGTCGTCGATCATCTCGCCTCGCCGAATCCGATCGTGCGCCAGCTGCTCTGGGCTGCTGTGCCACTCGACACCGTCGTACTCGTCGCCGATCTTCAGGTGCTCGTTGCCGAGGTCGAGACGGCCGAGGAACCGGCCCGCGCGCCGAACCTCGAGCTGGGGCACAAGATCGAGGCCTCTCACCTCCTTCGACCAGATGCGCAACACTGATTCCGGCGGCGACTCCGCACGTCCATCGGCCAGCGGGCCCACTGCTCGTAGTGTGGTGACGTAGCGCTGACCACGGAACCGATCGATTCCGTCGAGAAACTCGCTGGGTTCGTACTCGCCCAGCCGGTGCATCTGGTCGATGGCGGCGATGGCTCTCTCGGGCCAGCGCACGCGACCGAGGTCCCACGCCGTACGCAGCGCACTGGTGACCTGCAGGCCGCCGATCTCGACGATGTCGTCGTCGCCGAAGGTGCGCTCGCCGCTGTGCGCGAGCTCGTTGCGCAGGCGCCCGCGGCCGGCCGGGAGGAAGAGCGAGAGAGGCTGTAGGTCAAGGTGTTCGCCGGGGGCCAGCACCATGTCGGCACCGAGAAGCCAGCCCGCGTGCCGATCGACCACCACCCCGTCTTCGGGAACCACGAGCTTGAGGGCGGCGACCCTGAGATCGAGCGAGTCGCCCATCTCCGTGGCGAGATAGACGCCTTTGATCAGGCGTCGTATGAGGCCGAGATGGACGAGCTCGCGGAGCTGTCTGTAGGTGACGTTCGAGTCGAGCGCCATCTTGGCGGTGAAAGGCAGCGTCGTCTCCAGCGGAAAGTCGGGGCCGAGCCTGCGGGTGAATCTCATCTGTTCCATGTCCATGGGCTCAGCATGATCGTGACCACCGACACTTTTCGGCTCGGACCGTCGAGTCGGCTCGTCCTGACCAGAATCGACGTCGAGTCGGCTCGTTATAACGAGCCGACTCGACGTGAAATTCGGTCAGAACGAGCCGAGTCGGCGGTGGGGGTTACCAGATCTCCTCGACCCATTCGGGGTGGTCGACGAAGGGGTTGCGGTTGCCCTGCCAGTCGGCGTAGATCTTGTCGTTGCGGTTGATCTCGAACTCGGAGGGCGGGTCGGCCTCGCTCCAGGCCTTGAGCACCGACAGCTTGCCGATGTAGGGGGCCGAGCCGTTGTCGACCTGGTCGTTGAGCTCGAGGTCGACGTAGGAGTCGGTGCCTTCGTAGCGTACGGCCATGTAGAACATCGCTCGGGCGATGTCACCGCGGGTCTCGGCGGGCGGGGCGAAGGAGTCGTCGTCGACGCCGCAGCCGGTGCACTGGTCGACCGAACCGGTGGTCTCGTCGAAGTCGAGGTTGCCGCGGGTGCTGTTGACCGAGACGTCCTCGGGCATCAGGTGGTGGATGTCGGTGCCGGGGCCGGCGGAGGTGCCGAAGTCACCGTGGCTCTTGGCCCAGGTGTGCTCGCGGTTCCACTGGTCGGGGTCGCCGCCGTTGGAGCTCTTGGGCAGCGAGAGCTGGGAGTAGACGGTGATGACGTTGTCGGGGTTGGCCGGGTCTTCGTCGACGTCCTTGAGCGCATCCCAGACCTGGTCGTAGGAGAGCGTGGTGTGGTCGTCGATGATGCCGTTGAGAGCGGTCTTGAGCTCTTCGCCGGAAAGACCGTCGGCGGGATCGTAGTAACCGCTCGGGATCTCGCTGCTCGTCGACGGAGCGGCCGCCTGGTCGGTGGGGGAGACGGCCGCCTGGGCCGGGGCGGTCGTGATCACGACCGCCGTGGTGGTCGCCGTAGCGAGGGTCAGAAGGCTGGCCGGAAGGCGACGCAGCCGAGATCTGCGGAATGGCATGCCCGTGATCGTGGCACGCATGGCACCACGCTCGTCAGGGTTGAGGTCAAGTTTTTACGTGAACTTTGCGCAACAGGTAATCCTGTTGCGTGCCGGTGGAGCCCCGGACGATCAGATCTTGGAGGCAGCGCCTCGGTCCAGGAACCAGGTCGTCTCGTTGGTGCCGGTGACGCCGGCAGCCGGCACCTCGGCGACCGGCGATCCGGCATGGGCCTTCGCGACGGCGTCGGCCTTGCCCTCACCGCTGACCAGGAACCAGACCGCCGAGGAGCGGCGCAACGCCTCGAACGTGAAGGTGATGCGCTCGGGCGGAGGCTTGGGGGAGCCGGTGACGCCGACGGCGATCGCGTCCTTCGCCTCGAGCTGTGGGAAACCCGGGAAGAGGGAGGCGATGTGGCCGTCGGGGCCGACGCCGAGCATGAGGATGTCGAAGCCGCCCGAGCCGTGGCTGCGTACGTCGTCGGAGAACGTCGCGGCGGCCTCGTCGACGCTGAGTCCCGAGTCGGAGGAGGGCATCTCGTGGATGCGGTGGTCGGGCACGCCGACCTCGGTCAGGAAGGCGGCGCGGGCCTGGCCGGCATTGCGGTCGGGGGAGTCGGCGGCGACGTAACGCTCGTCGCCGAAGAAGAAGTCGACCGCGCCCCAGTCGACGCCCGACTCGGGCGCCAACCGGGCGATCTCGCGATGGATCGCCTCGGCGATGGTGCCGCCGGTGAGGCCGATCGTGGGTACGTCGCCGCCGGCCTGCAGGTCGGCGAGGCGGCTGAGGAACTCCCCGGCCACCGCGGAGGCCAGCGCCTCAGCGGTGTCGTGGACCTCGATGAGTGACTCGGGATGACCGTCGCTGGTCGTCACGTGCGCTTCTCTCTGTAATAGGCGATGAGCGCCTGGGTGGAGGTGTCCTGCTGCCGGGCGGTGCTGGCGTCACCGGAGACGGCCGGACTGATCTGCTGGGCGAGCTGTTTGCCGAGCTCGACGCCCCACTGGTCGAAGGAGTCGATGCCCCACACCACGCCCTGGGTGAAGGTGATGTGCTCGTAGAGCGCGATCAGCTGACCCAGCACACCTGGGGTCAGCTCCGGGGCCATGATCGAGGCGGTCGGCCGGTTGCCGGAGAAGACACGCGCGTTGACGACGCTGCCTGTGGTGCCCTCGGCACGCACCTGCTCCTCGGTCTTCCCGAACGCGAGCGCCTGGGTCTGCGCGAAGAAGTTGGCCAGGAACAGCTCGTGCACGTCGGCGCCGTCCGCGTCGCCGTCGACGAGCGGGTAGGCCGGGTTGGCGAAGGCGATGAAGTCGGCCGGGATCAGCCGGGTGCCCTGGTGGATCAGCTGGTAGAACGCGTGCTGGCCGTTGGTGCCGGGCTCGCCCCAGAACACCTCGCCGGTGTCGGTGGTGACCGCGGTGCCGTCCCAACGCACCGACTTGCCGTTGGACTCCATGGTGAGCTGCTGGAGATAGGCGGGGAAGCGGTGCATCAGCTGTGAGTAGGGCAGCACGGCGTGGGTCTGGGCGTCGAGGAAGTTGACGTACCAGACGTTGAGCAGGCCCATCAGTGCCGGCACGTTCTGGGCCAGTGGGGTCTCGGCGAAGTGCCTGTCGATCGCGTGGAAGCCGCCGAGGAACTCGGCGAACCTCTCCCGTCCGATCGCGATGGCCAGCGTGGTGCCGATCGCCGAGTCGACCGAGTAGCGGCCGCCGACCCAGTCCCAGAACCCGAAGGCGTTGTCGGGGTCGATGCCGAACTCTTCGACCTTGTCGAGCGCCGTGGAGACCGCGACGAAGTGCTTCTTGACCGCCTCGGCCGAGTCGACGCCGTCGCCCAGCTGCTCGAGCAGCCAGGAGCGCGAGAGGCGGGCGTTGGTCAGCGTCTCCAGGGTCGAGAAGGTCTTCGAGGAGACGACGAACAGCGTCGTGGCCGGGTCGAGGCCCTTGAGCTTCTGGCCGGCGTCGGTGGGGTCGATGTTGGAGATGAACCGGCACTCGATCTCGGGGTGACGGAACGGCTCGAGGGCCTCGTACGCCATCACCGGGCCCAGGTCGGAGCCGCCGATGCCGATGTTGACGACCGTGCGGATCCGCTCGCCGGTCACGCCCACCCACTCGCCGGACCGGACACGGTCGGCGAAGGCGTACATCTTCTCGAGGGTCTCGTGGACCTCGGGCACGACGTCGGTGCCGTCGACGACCAGCGACGCGTCGGCGGGCAGGCGCAGCGCGGTGTGGAGCACGGCGCGGTCTTCGGTGACGTTGATGTGCTCACCGGCGAGCATCGCGTCGCGCCGCTCCTCCAGACCGACCTGCTCGGCGAGCGCGAGCAGAGCGGTCAGGAGGTCGTCGGTGAGGAGTTCCTTGGACAGGTCGACATGGAGGTCGCCCGCCGCGTAGGTGAAGCGTGAGGCCCGGCCGGGATCGTCGGCGAACCACGAGCGCAGGTCCGGCTCGAAGCCAGCCTTCAGCTCCGTGAGCCGCTTCCAGGCGTCCGTGGTGGTGGCGTCGACCGGGCCTCGCGTCACTTCTTGACCGCCTCGATCTGAGCGACCACGGTCTCGACCAGCTCGGTCCAGGAGACCTTGAACTTGTCGACACCCTCGGTCTCCAGCACCGCGAAGACGTCGGCGAGGTCGACGCCCACCGAGCTCAGCGACTCGAAGACCGCCTTCGCGTCGGCGCCCTTGCCGCTGACCATGTCGCCCTTGACCTCGCCGTGGTCGGCGAAGGCGTCCATCGTCTTCTCCGGCATCGTGTTGACCGTGTCGGCGACGACCAGGTCGGTCACGTAGAGGGTGTCGGGGTAGGCCGGGTTCTTGACGCCGGTCGAGGCCCACAGCGGACGCTGGGCGTTGGCGCCCTCACCGGCCAGAGCCTGCCAGCGCTCGCTCGCGTGAACCTCCTCGAAGGCTGCGTACGCCGCGACCGCATTGGCCACCGCGGCCTTGCCGAGCAGCGCGCTGGCCTCAGGGGTGCCGATCGCCTCGAGCCGCTTGTCGATCTCGGAGTCGACGCGGGAGACGAAGAAGGAGGCCACGCTGCGGATGGTGGACAGGTCTTTGCCGGCCGCCTTGGCCTGCTCCAGCCCGGTCAGGTAGGCGTCCATGACCGCCTGGTAGCGCTCTACGGAGAAGATCAGGGTCACGTTGACCGAGATGCCCTCCGCGATCGCGGCCGTGATCGCGGGGAGTCCCTCGAGCGTGGCCGGGATCTTGATCAGTGCGTTGGGGCGGTCGACCGTGGCCCACAGCGCCTTCGCCGACGCGATGGTCGCCTCGGTGTCGTTGGCCAGGGTGGGCTCGACCTCGATCGAGACCCGGCCGTCGTCCTTGGTGGACTCGGCGACAGGGGCGAGGATGTCGCACGCGTTGCGGACGTCTTCGGTGGTCAGCCCGAAGATCACCTCGTCGACGGTCTTGCCCTCGGCGACCAGCGAGCGCACCTGCTCGTCGTAGCGCTCGCCGTTGGCGATCGCGGCGGCGAAGATGGTCGGGTTGGTGGTCACCCCGACGACCGACTTCTCCTTGACGAGGTCGGACAGGTTGCCGGTCTCGATGCGCTCCCGGGAGAGGTCGTCGAGCCAGATGGACACGCCGGCCTCGGCCAGCGCCTTGAGACGGTCAGACATATCTGAATCCCTTCGAAGATGTGTGCGCGGACCCTCAGCCGTTGGCGGCCGCGAGGCTCTCCTTGGCGGCCGTGACGACCGCCTCGGGGGTGAAGCCGTACTCCTTGAACAGCAGTGAACCCGACGCCGATGCGCCGAAGTGGTCGAGCGACACGATCCGGCCGGCGTCGCCGACGAACTCCCGCCAGCCCTGCTTCACGCCGGCCTCGACGCTGACGCGCGCCTTGACCGCCGGCGGGATCACCGAGTCGCGGTAGTCCTGATCCTGGGCGTCGAACCACTCCACACAGGGCAACGACACGACGCGCGCGCCGATTCCCTCCTTCGCCAGCTCCTCACGGGCGGCGACGGCGTACTGCACCTCGGAGCCCGTGCCGATCAGCACCACGTCGACGTTGTCGGTGGGGGAGTCGATGAGCACGTAGCCACCCCTGGCCACGCCCTCGGTGCCACTGAACCCGTCGACCTCACGCGGGACGATCGGCAGCGCCTGACGGGTCAGGATGAGCGCCGAGGGGCGGTCGTGGTGCTTGAGCACCTCGAGCCACGCGGCGGCGGTCTCGTTGGCATCGGCCGGGCGGATCACGTCGAGGCCGGGGATGGCCCGCACGGCCGCGAGGTGCTCGACCGGCTGGTGGGTCGGGCCGTCCTCGCCCAGGCCGATGGAGTCGTGGGTCCAGACGTGGATCACGGGCAGCTCGGAGAGCGCCCCGACGCGTACGGCACCACGCATGTAGTCGGAGAACTGGAAGAACGTGCCACCGAAGACCCGGGTGGGGGAGTGGGCCACGATGCCGTTGAGGATCGCCCCCATGCCGTGCTCGCGGATGCCGAAGTGGAGCACGCGACCGGCGTAGGGGTCGCCCTTCCACTCGTCGGTGGAGCGCTCCTCGGGCACGAAGCTGGGCGCGTCGGAGATGGTGGTGTTGTTGGAGCCCGCGAGGTCGGCCGAGCCGCCCCACAGCTCGGGCAGCACCGGGGCGAGCGCGTTGATCACCTTGCCGGAGGCGGCACGGGTGGCGATGCCCTTCTCGTCGGCCTCGAAGACCGGGAGCGCGTCGTCGACGCCGTCGGGCAGCTCGCCGGCCTGCAGCCGCGCCAGCAGCTTCGCGCCGTCGGGGTTGGCCTCGGCCCACGCCGCCTCCTCGGCGCGCCAGGCCTCCTCCTCGGCCTCGCCGCGCTCGATGAGCTTGCGGGTGTGGGCGAGCACCTCGGGGTCGACCTCGAAGGTCTTGGCCGGGTCGAAGCCCAGCACCTTCTTGGTCGCCGCGACCTCCTCCTCGCCGAGGGCCGAGCCGTGGGCGGCGCCGGTGTTCTGCGCGTTGGGGGCCGGCCAGGCGATGACCGTACGCAGCACGATCAGCGACGGCTTGTCGGTGACCTCCGCGGCGGCGTTGATCGCGTCGAACAGCTCCGGCACGTCCTCCTCGTACTCGGAGCCGCCATTGGTCCAGTCGACCTCCTGCACGTGCCAGCCGTAGGCCTCGTAGCGGCCCGCGACGCTCTCGGTGAACGCGACGTTGGTGTCGCCCTCGATCGAGATGCGGTTGGCGTCGTAGATCATCGTGAGGTTGCCCAGCTTCTGGGTGCCCGCGATCGAGCTCGCCTCGGCGCTGACGCCCTCCTGCAGGTCGCCGTCGCTGGCCAGCACGTAGGTCTTGTGGTCGAACGGGCTGGGCTTGTCGGCCGGGGTGTTGGGGTCGAGCAGCCCGCGCAGCCGACGCTGCGCCATGGCGATGCCGACCGCGTTGGCGACGCCCTGGCCGAGCGGGCCGGTGGTCACCTCGATGCCCCGGGTGTGGCCGCGTTCGGGGTGGCCCGGAGTCAGCGACTGCCACTGGCGCAGGGCCTCGAGGTCGCCGATCTCGAGGCCGAAGCCGCCGAGGTAGAGCTGGATGTAGTGGGTGATCGAGGAGTGGCCGACCGAGAGCACGAACCGGTCACGGCCCAGCCAGTCGGTGTCGGCCGGGTTGTGGCGCATCACCTTCTGGAAGAGGAGGTAGGCCGCCGGTGCCAGGCTCATCGCGGTGCCGGGGTGGCCGTTGCCGGCCTTCTGGACCGAGTCCATGGCGAGGGTGCGGACCGTGTCCACGGCCTTGCGGTCCAGGTCGGTCCACTCGAGTGAAGGTTGGGTGCTCACGAGGTGCCTTTTCAATGCGTAGAGTCACGTGGGAAAGATCTTGGGCTGGCCGTGGGGGCTGCCGAATCCGAGCCTACTCACGCCCCGGGTTAGACTGCGAGCCGCATGCTGTGAACTGCGTGTTCGATCTGCATGTGACGCCTCTCCCCGATCGAGAAGGATCTTCTCAGTGACGTACGTCGGACAGCCGGTCCCTGACCTCGACCAGCGTAGCGACCGCGCGTCAATGCGCGATGTGATCTCGGCGTACGTGTCGCTGACCAAGCCCCGCGTGATCGAGCTGCTGCTGCTCACCACGGTGCCGGTGATGTTCTTCGCCGCCCAGGGTGTGCCGGGCGTCGGCCTGGTGGCGGCCACCGTCGTCGGTGGGATCTTCTCGGCCGGCTCGGCCTCGGTCTTCAACTGCGTCTACGACCGCGACATCGACGAGCAGATGCGGCGCACCCGGCGACGGGCGCTGCCGCGTCACGTGGTCACCCCGCGGGCGGCGCTGATCTTCGGCTCGGCGCTGGCGGTGCTGTCGGTGCTCGTGCTCGGGTTCTTCGTCAACTGGCTCTCGGCGGGCCTCTCGCTGGCCGCCAACGCGTTCTACGTCTTCGTCTACACGATGCTGCTCAAGCGGCGTACGACGCAGAACATCGTCTGGGGCGGCATCGCCGGCTGCTTCCCGACCCTGATCGGCTGGACCGCGGTCACCAACCAGGTCTCCTGGGAACCGCTGATCCTGTTCATGGTCGTCTTCTTCTGGACGCCGCCGCACACCTGGGCCCTGGCGCTGCGCTACCGCGAGGACTACGCGCAGGTCGACGTGCCGATGCTGCCGGTCGTGAAGTCGGCCCGCCACGTCGGCGGTCAGATCGTGGCCTACTCCTGGGTGATGGTCGCCACCTCGCTGTTGCTGTGGCCGATCGCCTCCACCGGCTGGCTCTACCCGGCCGCCGCCGTCGTGCTCGGCGCCGTCTTCCTCGTCCAGGCCCACCAGCTGCACGGTCGGGCCAAGGGCACAGAGGAGCTCTCCAAGATCCGCCCGATGCAGCTCTTCCACTCGAGCAACCTCTACCTCAGCCTGCTCTTCGTCGCGCTCGCGGTCGATCCGCTGCTGCGCTGACCTCGAAGCCGCCGAGCGGTGTGGTCCCGGGTCGTCCGCATCGCGGTGGAGGTGTTGGCGTGGTTCGCGATCGCGGTCGGTCTGATCTGGTTGCTGCTGGCTCTGTCGATGGGCGGCGAGGACTTCTCGGACGCCTCGCACCGTCCGTACCCCGCTGAGCTGCGGGACCTTGCACCTGTACTGGCGACCTGCCTGCCGGGCGGAGCCGCCACGTTGGTGCTGCTGGACAGGCCGACGGCGGCACGGATCTGCGCGGCGTCCACCGGCGCGATGATGATCGCGGCGGGGTTCGGATTCCGCCTCGTGCCCGAGACCGCCGAGCGCGTCGCGCCGCTCTATCACTGGGCTCCGGTCCTCGCGGGCGCTCTGCTCCTCGCGTTCGCACTGGTCGGTTGGCGAGCGGCGGGCGAGCGGCCCGCGGTGGACCGTGAGCCGGCGTCGGTGTTGCTGGTGATCCTCTTGTGGGTGGGTGCGTTCGTCGTGGGCCTGTGGGTGTGGCTGCTGTCGGGCGACTGGATCGGTGCATACGAGGATCAGCAGTCGAGCTGGAACGAGGGTGGTCCCGCGGCGGTGCTCGTGGCCGTCGGCTTGGTCGCCGCCGGCCGACACTCGCTGCGCCTTTGACATGCCCAGCCGAGACGTCGCTCTCGGCGAGATCGGCTCAGGCCCGGGCGCGCACCGAGCAGACCAGCCGGGCCACGCCGGCTGAGATCAGCGCGGCGCCGACCATGTGGAAGCCGACCAGGAGCACCGGGAGGTCGGTGAGGTACTGCACCCACCCGATCAGACCCTGGGCGAGCTCGACGACCAGCAGGGTGATGGCGACGCTCCGGACGTAGGCGTTCCTGCGGCCCAGCCACAGCGTGACCAGGGTGGCGGCGACGAGCGCGTAGACGGCGTACGCGTGGATGTGGGACATCAGCGCCGGGTCGAGGCCGGTGCGGCGCGACTCGAGGTCGCCGGAGTGCGGGCCCGAGCCGGTCACGACCGTGCCGAGCCAGAGGGCGAACCAGCCGACCACGAAGGTGACCACCGCTGCCGTCCGGGCGCTGCGAGGAGCCGCTTCACGCACCGGGGAGCGGATCTCGTCGAGAATCCAGACGCACAGGCCGACCATCCCCATCGACAGCAGCAGATGGAGGGCGACGACGTACGGGTTGAGGTCGGTGAGCACGGTGATCCCGCCGATCACGCCCTGGAACGGGATGCCGAGGGCGACGATGATCGCCAGGCGGCGGATCACGCCCCGACGGTTCCACGCGGCGACCACGACGGTGATGGCGATCGCGGCCAGCACATAGGTGAGCAGCCGGTTGCCGAACTCGATGACACCGTTGATCCCGAGCGCCTCGTGAGCCACGTAGGACTCCTCGGTGCACTTGGGCCAGGTCGGGCAGCCGAGCCCGGACCCGGTCAGGCGTACGACACCGCCGGTCACGACGATGCCGATGTTGGCGACCAGGTTGGCGACCGCCAGGCCGAACAGGTGGGCCCGGAGCCAGGCGATCACCCTGGTGGCGGCCGAGGCAGGCTCGGGGGTCGGGTCGGTGGCCGGCTCGGTGGAGGTCATTCCCACTTGAAGGTCCTAGCTGTGAGGGTGGAGCCCAGCAGGGCCCAGATCAGGAGCACGCCGAGGTCGCGCCAGGCCGGGGCGCCGTCGAGGAAGGCGGTGCGCACCGACTCTCCCAGCGCGCCCGACGGCAGCCAGCGGGCGACGTCGCCGTAGGCGCCGTAGGCGGTCAGCGGCAGCGCGACCGCACCCCCGGCGAGCAGGAGCAGGTAGATCAGGTTGGCCGCGGCCAGGGTGGCCTCGGCGCGCAGCACCCCGGCGACGAAGAGGCCGAGGGCGGCGAAGGCCAGCGTGCCCATCGCGATGGCGAGGAAGAAGGCGAGCACCGTGCCGAAACCCGCCGCCGGCGTCCAGCCGAGGATCTGACCGACGCCGCCGATGACGAAGAGCTGCACGAGCTGTACGCAGCCCAGCGCGAGCACCTTGCCGGCGAGGAGGCCGATACGGGGCAGCGGTGAGGCGCCCAGGCGCTTGATCACGCCGTAGCGTCGCTCGAAGCCGGTGGCGATCGCGAGGCTGGTGAAGCTCGTCGACATGATCGCGAGGGCGAGCACCCCTGGGGTCAGGATGTCGACGAGCGGGCGGTCGGTGCCGAGGTCGAGATCGATCGCGTTGCCGGCTGTGACGCCGCCGATCAGCACCATCACCGGGATCACGACGGCCAGGAGGAGCTGCTCCCCGTTGCGGAGCATCAGCCTGGCTTCCATCAGTGCCTGCGCGACGACCTGCTTGTGCACCGGCGCGCCGCCGGGCCTGGGAGTGAAGGTGCCGGTCGCCACCTCAGACATGCTCGAGCTTCTCTCCGGTGAGGTCGAGGAAGACGTCCTCGAGGCTTCTGCGGCCCAGGGTCAACGACTCCGGCAGCACATCGTTGTCCTCGCACCAGCGCGAGACCTTGGCGAGCGTGGTCGGATCGGCCTTGCCGCTGACCCGCATGGAGCGCTCGTCGAGCAGCGTCACCTCGGTGTCCTCACCGAGCGCGGCGCGCAGCGACTCGCTCGCGCCGGGCGGGAACGGCTTGGTGACGACGAGGCGGATCATGGCGGTCGCGCTCATCCCGGCGCCCGATCCTCTGGTCAGCTCCAGCGGCGTGCCCGAGGCGATCATCCGTCCGTGGTCGATGATGTGCACCTGGTCGGCCAGCTCCTCTGCCTCTTCGAGGTAGTGGGTGGTCAGCACGACGGTCACGCCGTCGGCGCGCAGCTCGCGCATCAGGTCCCAGGTCGTACGCCTGCCCTGCGGGTCCATCCCCGCGGTCGGCTCGTCGACGAAGACCAGCTCGGGGCGCCCCACCAGCGCCATCGCCAGCCCGAGGCGCTGCTGCTGTCCACCCGAGAGCCGCCGATAGGGGGTGCGGCCACACTCGGCCAGCCCCAGCCGGTCGGCGAGGTAGTCGATGTCGAGCGGGTCGGCGTGCAGGCGTGAGATGTGACGGAGCATCTCCATGGCGCGTACGCCGCTCCAGGCTCCCTGCCCCTGCAGCATCACGCCGATGCGGGGCAGCAGCTGCTTGCGGTCGGCGATCGGGTCGAGCCCAAGCACGCGCACCGTGCCCTGCTGCGGCCTGCGATAGCCCTCGCAGGTCTCCAGCGTGGTCGTCTTCCCGGCGCCGTTGGGCCCGAGCACGGCCGTGATCGAGCCCGTCGCGACGCTCAGGGTGAGTCCGTCGACGGCCGTCTTGTCGCCGTAGGTCATACGCAGGTCGCGGACCTCGACAGCGGGGGAGTGCACCTGCGCAGTCTAAGAAGGCCCACGCCACCGGCCCAATCGCGTGGCCGTGGCGCCCGAGATTCTTAGCTGTCTATAAGGAGGGTCCGATGAAAAGACGTTGGCCGCCCAACTCCCACCGAAGGACGGCCAACGCGGGGATGAGACGCCTTGCTCCCGACCCCGTGACGCGGTAACTGAGTTACAAACCAGAACAAGTTCGAAACAGAACAGGAACCTCTGACAGGCTGGGAGCCATGGCACGCACGATCGCGACGAACACGACCGTCGATCTCGAGGAGCTCCTGGAGTTCGTACGGCCCCGCCACCAGATGATCCTGGTGACCACCCGGGCCGACGGGTCCCCGCAGCTCTCGCCGGTCACCGGCGGCGTCGACGACCACGGCCGGATCGTGATCGCGACCTACCCCGAGCGTGCCAAGACCCGCAATGCCCGCGCGCGTGCGCAGGTCAGCGTCATGGTCCTCTCCGAGGAGTGGAACGGCGCCTGGGTCCAGATCGACGGCGACGCCGAGGTGCTCGACGCCTCCGCCGGCTCCGAGGCGTTGGACGCCTTCGTCACCTACTTCCGCAACATCTCCGGCGAGCACTCCGACTGGGACGAATACCGCCAGGCCATGGTCGACCAGGACAAGTCGCTCCTCCGGATCACCCCGAACCGCTGGGGCCCCATCGCCACCGGTGGCTTCCCTGCTCGCCTCGCCTGAGCCGAGCGGCCGCTGGCACCTGCCGGTGGGTTCAGCGGCGCTGCCAGATCCCGAGGCGGTGGCTCCACGGCAGCCGTGAGTTCAGTCGGCGCGGCTCGGAGAGGTGGAGCAGGTCGAAGTCGGGGCCGAGGGCGCGGGTCATGTCCTCGGGGACGTACGTCCATGGCGGACCCGCCTCCTCGCTCGGACGGTCGATGGGGAAGACCCCCGAAGCGACCCGTCCGCCGGGGCGTACGACCGCGCGGGCCAGGTCGCCGACGCGGCCGCGCCATGCCGGCGGCAATGCGCAGAAGAAGGTATGGTCCCACATCAGGTCGACAGGCCCGCCGGTCGCCTCCAGGACGACGTCGACGTCGAGCGCGTCGCCGACTACATAGGTGAGGTCCGGGTAGTGCTCCGCCGCGTGGGCGGCTGCCGTGGGCGAGACATCGACCACCGTCGTACGCCATCCGGCAGCGCTCAACCCCGCCGCATCGTGCCCCCGGCCGGCGCCGGGCGCGAAGGCGGTTCCGGGCTCGCCGAACAGCGTGATGTCCTCCTCGATGTAGGCCAGGGGGGCACCGAGATCCCAGCCGGTCGTTCCTCGGACGTACGCGGTCTCCCAGTCCGTGGGGTCGTCGACTGTCATGGTCACAGTCTCCCGGACCTGCGCGACAGGTGGAAGCACAGGAGTCCGCGGCCCCCGGGCGGTTCCGTGCGCCGCCGCCGACCGGTACGCTTTCGAACATGAGATCGAATGGCGGGGCGTCCCGGTGCGACGTACCGCTGCCGTTCGACGTCGCTCCTGATGCGGTGTCGGCGGCCGCGAAGCGATCGCCTGCGCCGCTGCCGGGAGACGGGACGCAGGTGCACCGGCTCGTCGGGGCCCATCTCACCTCCCGCGGCCTGCCGCCCGGGTCCGACCTGCTGATCGACCCGCGCCGACCCGAGCGCGGCGAGGTGGCGGTCGTGCGCTCCGGCGGTCGCACCCGGGTCGGCATCTTCGACCTCGAACGCGGTCGCACGGTGCTGCGCTCCGACCGCGGCATCCGCTGGCTGCCGCCCGACGCCGTCTATGTCGGCGTCGCGGCCCTCGTCTCGCCGACCCTTGACGGGATGCCCACGGGCTGAGCGATGGCTCGCTGTCGAGCGGGTCGCGGTGGTGGCGTACGACACGGTGTCGCTGCCCGATCCGCTAGTAAGGGTCACCTTCGTTGAATCCCGTTGGGGAATAACGTCACAATGGTGTTGTGAAATTCGACGAGACCACTCTGCAGCCCGCAGAGACCAGCGAGGAGAGCACCCGCCAGCGGGTGGCTCGATCGCTGCTCGTCGACGGTCCGCAGACGGCTGTGGCACTGGCCAAGAGGCTCGACCTCACCCCTGCCGCGGTCAGGCGCCACCTCGACGCTCTTGCCGAGGAGGACGTGGTGGAGCAGCGCGAGCCGCGCACCGCGTCCACCCGTGGGCGGGGCCGGCCGGCCAAGCTCTTCGCTCTCACCGACCAGGGCCGCGACGGCTTCGAGAAGAAGTACGACGACCTGGCGCTCGAGGCGCTGCGCTTCGTCTCCGAGGTGGCAGGCGAGGAGGGCGTTCGGGAATTCGCCGAGCGCCGCGCGGCGTTCATCAAGCAGGGGCTGGAGCGGATCGCCGCCGGCGAGACGGATCTCGGGCCCGCGCAGGTGCTTGCGGACGTGTTCACGGCCAATGGTTATGCGGCTTCCGTCAGGGAGCTTCCGCTGATCAACGGCCATGACGCCGGCGAGCAGCTGTGTCAGCAGCACTGCCCGGTCGCTCATGTCGCCCAGGAGTTCCCCGAGCTCTGCGAGGCGGAGACAGAGGCCATCGCCGAGCTGCTCGGCACACACGTACAACGCTTGGCCACCATCGCTCACGGCGACGGTGTCTGCACGACGCACATCCCTCCCGGATCCTCCGGGTCCGGCGAAGTTTCGAAGAAGAAGGAGCAGGTCACGACATGACCTCCATCGAGGAGCTCAACCCCGAGCTGAAGGGCATCGGCAAGTACGAGTTCGGCTGGTCCGACTCCGACGCCGCCGGTGCCGCAGCGCAGCGCGGTCTCAACGACGCTGTCGTGCGCGACATCTCCGAGAAGAAGTCGGAGCCGCAGTGGATGCTCGACCTGCGCCTGAAGGGCCTCAAGCTCTTCGGCCGCAAGCCGATGCCCACCTGGGGCTCGGACCTGTCGACCATCGACTTCGACAACATCAAATACTTCGTGCGTTCCTCCGAGAAGCAGGCGACCTCCTGGGAGGACCTGCCCGAGGACATCAAGAACACCTACGACAAGCTCGGCATCCCCGAGGCGGAGAAGCAGCGCCTCGTCGCCGGTGTCGCGGCTCAGTACGAGTCGGAGGTCGTCTACCACTCGATCCGCGAGGACCTCGAGGCCCAGGGCGTGCTCTTCCTCGACACCGACACCGCGCTCAAGGAGCACCCGGAGATCTTCCAGGAGTACTTCGGCACGGTGATCCCGGTCGGCGACAACAAGTTCGCCGCGCTCAACACCGCCGTGTGGTCGGGTGGCTCCTTCATCTACGTGCCCAAGGGCGTCCACGTCGACATCCCGCTGCAGGCCTACTTCCGGATCAACACCGAGAACATGGGCCAGTTCGAGCGCACGCTGATCATCGCCGACGAGGGCTCCTACGTCCACTACGTCGAGGGCTGCACGGCGCCGATCTACCAGTCCGACTCGCTGCACTCCGCGGTCGTCGAGATCGTCGTGAAGAAGAACGCCCGCGTTCGCTACACGACCATTCAGAACTGGTCCAACAACGTCTACAACCTCGTCACCAAGCGCGCCACCTGCGAGGAGGGCGCGACCATGGAGTGGGTCGACGGCAACATCGGCTCCAAGGTGACGATGAAGTACCCGGCGGTCTACCTGATGGGTGAGCACGCCAAGGGTGAGACGCTCTCCATCGCCTTCGCCGGCGAGGGCCAGCACCAGGACGCGGGCGCCAAGATGGTGCACGCCGCCCCCAACACCTCCTCGTCGATCCTGTCGAAGTCGGTGGCCCGTGGCGGTGGCCGCACCTCCTACCGTGGCCTGATCCAGGTCAACGAGGGCGCCCACGGCTCGAAGTCCAACGTGCTCTGCGACGCGCTCCTGGTCGACCAGATCTCGCGCTCGGACACCTACCCCTACGTCGACATCCGTGAGGACGACGTCTCGATGGGCCACGAGGCCTCGGTCTCGAAGGTCTCCGACGACCAGCTGTTCTACCTGATGTCGCGCGGCATGGCCGAGGACGAGGCGATGGCGATGATCGTGCGCGGCTTCGTCGAGCCGATCGCCAAGGAGCTCCCGATGGAGTACGCCCTCGAGCTCAACCGCCTGATCGAACTGCAGATGGAAGGAGCCGTCGGCTGATGACGGCAGTAGCTGATGCTCTCGAGATGAACAAGGTCGAGAGCCACCTCCACCCGGAGGGAAGTTTCGACGTCGACGCCCACGAGGTGCCGAAGGGTCGCGAGGAGATCTGGCGGTTCACCCCGCTCAAGCGCCTCCACGGCATCCACAACGACGCCCCGTTCGCCGACGGTGCGACCAAGGTGGAGGTCGAGGCGGCCGACGGCGTGAGCGTCGAGACCGTGGCAGCCGACAGCGACGTACGCGGCGCTTCGGGTCTGGTTCCGACCGACCGCGTCTCGGCGCGGGCCTGGGCGGCCAGCACCGGCGCGACCCTCGTGCGGGTGCCGACCGACACCGTCGTCGACGGTGCCACGGTGATCCGTCACCACGGCACCGGCTCGGAGACCGCCGGCGCAGGCCACGCGGTCATCGTCGCGGAGAAGTTCTCCAAGGCCACCGTCGCGCTGATCTTCGAGGGCTCGGCCGTGATCGCCGACAACATCGAGATCGTCGTCGAGGACGGCGCCGACCTCACCGTCGTCTCGGTGCAGGACTGGGCCGACGACGCCGTGCACCTCTCCACCCAGCACGCCAAGGTCGGCCGCGACGCCAACCTGAAGCACGTCTCGGTGAGCTTCGGCGGTGACGTGGTGCGCCACGACCTGAGCGCCGAGTACGCCGGTCCGGGTGGCTCGGTGGAGGCCCTGGGTCTCTACTTCGCCGACGCCGGTCAGCACATCGAGCACCGTCTCTTCGTCGACCACACCGCGCCGAAGACCAAGTCCAACGTGGTCTACAAGGGTGCGTTGCAGGGCGACAAGGCCCACGCGGTCTGGATCGGCAACGTGCTGATCCGCAAGGAGGCCGAGGGCATCGAGACCTATGAGGAGAACCGCAACCTCATCCTCACCGATGGTGCCTGGGCCGACTCCGTGCCCAACCTGGAGATCGAGACCGGCGAGATCGAGGGCGCGGGCCACGCGTCTGCGGTCGGCCGGTTCGACGACGAGCAGCTCTTCTACCTGCAGAGCCGCGGCGTCTCCGAGACCGAGGCCAAGCGCCTGGTCGTGCACGGTTTCTTCAACGACCTCATCCGCCACATCGGTGTGCCCGAGCTCGAGGACAAGCTGACCACCACGGTCGAGGCCGAGCTCGCCAAGAACATCAACTCTCTGATTACGAAGGACAACGCATGAGCACGCTCGAGATCAAGGACCTGCAGGTCTCGGTCGACACCGAAGACGGTGCCAAGGAGATCCTGAAGGGCGTCACGCTGACCATCAGGTCCGGCGAGACGCACGCGATCATGGGCCCCAACGGCTCCGGCAAGTCCACCCTTGCCTACTCGATCGCCGGCCACCCGAAGTACACGATCACCGGCGGCACCGTCACCCTCGACGGTGAGGACGTGCTGTCGATGTCGGTCGACGAGCGTGCCAAGGCCGGCCTGTTCCTCGCGATGCAGTACCCCGTCGAGGTGCCTGGCGTGAGCGTGGCCAACTTCCTGCGCACCGCCAAGACCGCGCTGGTCGGCGAGGCCCCCAAGCTGCGCACGTGGGTCAAGGACGTCAACGGTGCGATGAACAAGATGCACCTCGACCCGACGTTCTCGCAGCGCTCGGTCAACGAGGGCTTCTCCGGTGGCGAGAAGAAGCGCCACGAGATCGCTCAGCTCGACATCCTCGACCCGGCCTTCGCGCTGCTCGACGAGATCGACTCCGGCCTCGACATCGACGCCCTCAAGGTCGTCTCCGACGGCATCAACGACTTCCGCGCCCGCGAGGCCAAGTCGGTCCTGCTGATCACCCACTACACCCGCATCCTGCGCTACGTGAAGCCCGACCAGGTGCACGTCTTCGTCGCAGGCCGGATCGCCGAGTCCGGTGGCCCCGAGCTCGCCGAGGACCTCGAGGCCAACGGCTACGAGCGGTTCACGAGCGCGGCGGTCTGACATGGAGGGTCTGCTGCCCGACCTGGATCTGGTCCGTAAGGACTTCCCGATCCTGGAGCGGTCCTTCGACGGCGGCGAGACCCCGTTGGTCTACCTCGACAGCGCCAACACCTCGCAGAAGCCGCAGATCGTGATCGACACCATCGTCGACCACCTCGAGCGGCACAACGCCAACATCGCCCGGGCGATGCACCACCTGGGCGCCGAGGCGACCGAGGCCTTCGAGGGGGCGCGCGACACCGTCGCGCGCTTCCTCGGCGCGCCCGATCGTGACGAGGTGATCTTCACCAAGAACGCCTCCGAGGGGATCAACCTGGTCGCCAACACGGTGCCGCTGGCTCCGGGTGACGTGGTCGTGACCACCGAGATGGAGCACCACTCCAACATCGTGCCGTGGCAGCTCGCCACGCAGCGTACGGGTGCGGAGCTCAAGTGGTTCGGGCTCACCGACGACGGTCAGCTCGACCTGTCGAACATCGACGAGCTGATCACGCCGGCGACCAAGGTCGTCGCGCTGACGTGGGTCTCCAACATGCTCGGCACCATCAACCCGGTCGCCGAGATCGCCCGCAAGGCCCACGAGGTCGGCGCGCTGGTCGTCGTCGACGCTGCTCAGGCCGCCCCGGTGCTCCCCATCGACCTGGCGTCGATGACGGAGGAGGAGCGCCCTGACTTCCTCGTCTTCACCGGTCACAAGGTGGTCGGCCCGACCGGCATCGGTGTGCTGTGGGGGCGGCGCGCCGCGCTCGAGGCGCTGCCGCCGTTCCTCGGAGGTGGCGAGATGATCGCCACGGTGTCGATGGAGAAGTCCACCTACGCCCCGATCCCGCACAAGTTCGAGGCCGGCACCCCGCCGATCGCCGAGGCCGTGGGTCTCGGAGCGGCGCTGGAATACCTCATGCACGTCGGGATGGAGAACGTCCACGCCCACGAGCAGGCGATCACGGCCTACGCGCTGGAGCGTCTTGCGACCGTGCCGGGTGTGACCGTGCTCGGTCCGGCCGACGCGGCCAAGCGTGGCGGTGCGATCTCCTTCGAGCTCGACGAGGTGCACCCGCACGACGTGGCCCAGGTGCTCGACTCCAAGGGCGTCGCCATCCGCGCCGGACATCACTGCGCCAAGCCCGCGCACCAGCGGTTCGGCGTACAGGCCTCCAACCGGATGTCGTCCTACCTCTACACCACGCCCGCCGAGATCGACGCGCTGGTCGAGGGGCTGGAATACGTACGCCACTTCTTCAAGTTGGACCAGTGATGACTGCCGCGAACCTCGAGAGCATGTACCAGGAGATCATCCTGGACCACTACAAGAACCCGCACGGAAAGGGTCTTCGCGACCCCTTCGAGGCGGAGGTTCACCACGTCAACCCGACCTGCGGTGACGAGATCACCCTCCGGGTGCACATCGCCGGCGCCAATGATGAGCTCAGAATCGAGGACATCTCCTACGACGCCCTCGGCTGCTCCATCTCGCAGGCATCGGCCTCGGTGCTCAACGACCTGGTCGTCGGCAAGCCGATCGAAGAGGCGATGACGATCCACGAGGAGTTCTTGCGCCTGATGCAGGGCAAGGGCAACGTGGAGCCCGACGAAGACATCCTGGAGGACGGCATCGCCTTCGCCGGCGTCGCCAGGTTCCCCGCCCGGATCAAGTGCGCGCTGCTGTCGTGGATGGCGTGGAAAGACGCCACGACCAAGACTCTCGCTGAGGAGAACTGATGACTGAGACCGACCACAGCACCCATGACCATCACGCCGGCCATGACCACTCGGGTCATGACCACTCGGGTCACGGTCACGGCCATGGGCACGAGGCTCCGGAGGAGCACACCATGCGCTCCTCGACGGTCGAGGGCGCGAGCCTGAAGATCGAGGACGTCGAAGAGGCGATGAAGGACGTCGTCGACCCCGAGCTCGGGATCAACGTCGTCGACCTCGGTCTGGTCTACGGGATCCACGTCGAGGAGCACTCCAACGTGGTGCTCGACATGACCCTGACCTCGGCGGCCTGCCCGCTGACCGACGTCATCCAGGATCAGACCTCCCAGGCACTCGAGGGCATGGTCAACGACGTGCACATCAACTGGGTCTGGATGCCGCCCTGGGGGCCCGACAAGATCACCCCCGACGGCCGCGAGATGCTCCGCGCCCTCGGCTTCAACGTCTGAGCGAACACCTCCGATGTGGGGGTCCTGAGGTCACCTGGTGACCTCAGGACCCCCACATCGCATCTCAGGCAACCCTTCGCGCCTTCTCGATGGCTTCCTGGCTGCGCTTGTAGGGCTTGTGGCCGGGAGCTCTGGGCTTCTCGCGGGGCTTGCCGCTCTCCAGGAGCACGCCGCCCCACACGCCCCATTCCCGCCGGGCGACCCCGAGGTCGAGGCAGGTGCCTCGCAGCGGGCAGCCCGCGCAGACCTCCTGTGCCTGGGCCAGCTGGGCGAGGTCGTCGGGATGGAAGAGGTCCGGCTCCTCGCCCACACAGGCCCACTCATCCGTGCGGGGCGTCGGGTGCATCAGGGTCGGCTCGTGGGTCCTGGAGAGGTTGCCCTCTGCGACAGGCGTGATGGTCTCCATCTCGTTCACCTCCTGGTGATGCTGCTGGACATGACAAAGGGCCGCTCCGTGGATCGGAGCGGCCCTGGTGGATGCGGTGAGCACCTACGTCTGTTGCGGCTCCGCGCGCGCAAAGTCCACACCCGGGACCGGCCGGCCCAGGATGTCGTAGGTGTTGAGGCATTCCTGCATGGCTTCAATGCTACTGACCACTCACCTGCGCGGCCACTGGTTTGTTTGGCAGAGTGGCGTGCATGGACGTCGCCGCCCGCACAGCGGCCAACCGTCGCCTTCTCGCCGACTTCTTCGACGGCCTCGACGGCTCCCAGCTGGAGACGCAGAGCCTCTGCTCGGCCTGGACGGTGCGGGAGGTGCTGGGCCACAGCGCGATGCCGTTCTCGGTCGGGGTGCCACGGCTGCTCTGGCGTACGTTGCTGGCCGGCGGCTCGATCGACCGGGCCGCCGCCGCGATCGCGGAGGAGCAGGCTCGTCGGCCGGTCGCGGAGCTGACCGGGCTGCTTCGGACGTACGACACGAAGCGGGTGCCGGCGCCCGGGGTCGGCCCGATGGGGCAGTTCACCGACCACTGCATCCACCTGCGCGACTGCGCTCGCCCGCTCGGCCTCGACAACGATGTCTCGCTCGACGACTGGCGTGAGGTGCTCGACTGGCTGCCGACCAAGCAGGCCTCCCTCGGGGTGGTGCCGGCCGGGCGGCTCGACGGGCTGGCGCTGCGCGCGACCGACCAGGACTGGTCCTGGAGCGGCGAGGAGAGCTCGGTGGACGAGGTCGCCGGCCCCAGCGAGGCCCTGGCCATGGCACTCGCCGGCCGGTCGGTCGCGCTGAGCGACCTGTCCGGCCCCGGGGTCGAGCGCCTGCGTGAGCGCCTCGTCTGAGGCCGAGGAGCGGCGGGTAGGCTCCGCGGACGTGGAGGCGCCTGGACGGATCTGGTTCGGATACATCGCTGCCGTGGGGCTCGTGGTGATCGGTGCGATCACCACCGACCTGCTCGCGTTCGGGCTGGCTGGGGTGATGCTGGTCGCGACGGTGCTGGGGGAGCGGTATCGCGCCCGGGTCGCCGCCCGTCTCGCCGCCGACCGTCGCCCCGACCTCGCCGATCTGGTCACCAGGTGGGCGCGCGGCTGGGCGTTCGCCCGATACTTCCCGCGGCCCGAGCGGGTCGCCGGCGGCGTACGCATCGAGGTGGGGGAGCCGGGCCGCCGGGTCGAATGGGTCGCCATCGACGAGCCCGAGACGTTGTCCGGTCTCGTCGACACGGTCGCAGCCACGCCCGAGGCCTGGTTGAGCGTCGCGACCGCCGACCCCGCCGGCGTACGCCCGTGGCTGCTTGAGGGCGGGCTCGGTTCCGATTCGCAGGAGGAGGCTCTGATGTCGATCGACCTCGTCGACCAGGTCTCGCGCGACCTGCCTGACGGCTACGCCGCAGAGATCGAGCGCGACGGTGGCCGTATCACCGCGACCGTGAGATCGGCCGGGAAGGCGGGCGAGGTGGCGGCCTCGGGACGGATCGCCGTCATCGGCGCCGACGCGGTCGTCGACCGGATCCACACCGAGCCCGACCACCGGCACCGGGGTCTCGGCGGCGCGATGATGACCGTGCTCGTCGCGGCCGCTCGCGAGGCCGGTGCGACCCGCGGCATCCTGGTGGCCACCGAGATGGGCGAACCGCTCTACGCCGGGCTCGGCTGGCAGGAGCAGGCTCGGTTGGTGATCGCCCGACCGGCCACGCCGCGTACGCCCGCCGAGTCTCACCACCAGTAGTCGCAACTGTGGTTGAGTGTCGCCATGAGCGACGACGCGACTCCTGCGCCTGATCTGATCGAGCCCGACCCGGAGCAGGAGGCGGAGGTCGCGGCATTCTGGGACGACGTGAAGCACCACGCCCATCTCAGCGCCGCGCCGGGCTACTTCGGCGCCTCGCCGCTGGAGGCGCTGCAGCCGCCCGCCTTCTCCTTCGGTGACACTCCGGAGCAGTCCGACGAGCTGCTCGAGCTCATCCTCGAGGGAATGAAGACAGCCACCGCTGGTGCGTTGTGGGACTACGAGGCTGCCGGCGAGACGCTGCCGAGCGTCGGTACGCTCGGGATCGTCCTCGACGGCTCCGGCCATCCACGTGCACTCATCGTGTCGACGTCGGTCGAGGTCGTGCCCTTCGACCAGGTCGACGACGACTTCGCGCGGGCCGAGGGCGAGGGTGACCGATCCCTGGACTACTGGCGCCAGGAGCACAAGCGGTTCTTCTCCTCGGTCGCCGTCCATGACCGCGGTTTCGCCGAAGACATGCCGGTCGTGCTCGAGCGCTTCGAGCTCGTCTGGCCGAAACCCGACTGAACCGCGGCATGGGTGAGGCCCGAGCTCGCCTCGAGGCGGGTGATTGGTATCTCGATGATGCCGAGCTCCAAGCACTGCGCCGCGAGTGCTGGCGTGCTTTGGATCTCTTCAATGCCGCTGGCGCCGACGATGACGACGTACGCCGCCATGTGCTGTGCGAGCTGCTCGCTGAGGTAGGTGCGGGTGTCGAGGTCGTCCCGCGGTTCCAGTGCTCCTACGGTTACAACATCAGGCTGGGCGATCGGGCGTTCGTGAATGCCAACGCCTTCTTCATGGACGACGCGCAGATCCGGATCGGCGCTGACGTACGCATCGGGCCAGGAGCACAGTTGGTGACTGCCCTGCATCCGGTCGATGATCCCGACCGGCGCCGCGATGGCTGGGAGCGGGCACTGCCCATCGAGATCGGAGAGAACGCCTGGCTAGGGACTAGCGTCACCGTCGGCGCAGGTGTGGCGATCGGCGCCGACGCTGTGATCGGATCGGGCAGCGTCGTGCTGAGCGACATCCCTGCTCGAGTCGTCGCAGCAGGAACACCGGCGCGAGTCCTCCGCGATGTCCGATGATGAGAGCATGACGACCGATCAGCTGGCCGAGCGGGTGCGGGGGATCTGTCTCGGGTTCCCGGAGGTCACCGAGCGGCTCACGCACGGTGCGCCGGGGTTCTTCGTGAAGAAGCAGTTCGTGATGCTGTGGCCGCAGGGGCATCACCGGCTCGAGGCGCCGCACCTGTGGGCGGCAGCGGCGGCGGGGGTGCAGGACGAGGTCGTCGGTGACGACCCCGAGCGCTTCTTCGTCCCTCCGTACGTCGGTGGGCGCGGCTGGATCGGGATGCGGCTCGACGGCGCGGTCGACTGGGCGGAGGTCGCGGAGGTCTGCGAGGACGCCTACCGGCTGATCGCGCCCGCGCGACTGACTCGCGACCTGTAACGTTCGCGGACATGCCCAACGTCGCCGTCGCCGTCGCTCGGATCCCGCGTTGGGTGGAGAACTTCGCCGCACGTCATGGGGAGGCGCGGCTCGTGGTCGACTCCGGTGTGTTGCGGGGCTCCGCCGCCGACGGGTCGTCGTTCACCGCGAGGCTCCCGTTCGAGCAGACCTACGCCGGCGCGGCCGACCTGGAGTCGTTCGTCGCGGCCGCTGCGCCGACGGCACAGTGGGGCATCCTGCTGGTGCGCAAGGGCGGGTTCGCGATCGCCCGGATGAGGGGCCCGGAGATCGCCGAGCACAAGATCGGGCGTCGCCACGTGCAGGGGAAGACCAAGGCCGGCGGCTGGAGCCAGCAGCGGTTCGCCCGGCGCCGGGCGAACCAGGCCGGCGCCGCGTACGAGGCCGCGGCCGACCACGCCGCCCGCATCCTCGACGGGCTGCGCGGACCGCTGATCACGGGCGGTGACCACGGCGGCGTCGACGACGTGCTCACCGACCGGCGGCTGCAGTCGCTGCAGGTCACCGGCCCGTGGCTGGCCGTGCAGGACCCGAACCGCGCGGTGCTCGATCAGGCCATCGAGGATGCCCAGAAGGTGCAGATCGAGGTGTTCAACGCAGACAGTTGAGCCCGAAGGTCAGGGGAGCTGCCAGACTCCCGGCGAGCCCTTGGTCATCAGGCCCTCGGTCAGCAGCTTCTGGCGGGCGCGCCGCGCGGCGTAGCGCCAGCGGAGCTCGCCCTCCGGGGTCGTCTCGAGATCGCCGGGCAGCAGGCTGTCGGCCAGCTGGCTCTCGAGCTCGTCGAGCACGGCATCGGCGGGCATCGTGCCGCCGGCGGTCTCGAGGATCTCGAGGATCAGCGGGGCGAAGGCCGCCGGCGGGGTCCACTTACGGGGCGCGGACTTGGTGACGACCTTCGGAGCCGATGCCGACGCCTTGGTCGTGGTCTTGCGCGGCCGTGGAGCCGCCTTCTTCTTCACCGGAGCCGGCTCGGGCGGGGCCGGGGGCCGCCCATGGATGCACTGTGACATCGGCAGGTCGCACAGCTCGCAATAGTCAGTCTCGGACATCGGACCAACCATATCGGCTCCGACGCGGCCGAGCATCTCGCCGCGGCTCCCCGCGTCGAATCCCGCTGCGACCTGCGAAGATGCGCTACTTTGGCAGCATGTGGCAGCCCGACCCCGGGTGGCTCGTCCTTCCCGGAGGCACCGGACCCTCCACGTTGGGGGTCTGGCGCACCGTCGTGGGCCAGGAGCCGGTGGTGGTCAAGAGGCTCGGGGCGCCGGGGGCCTACGAACCGACCGAGCTGAGCCGCCGTCACCACTTCGCCTACTGGAGGCGGGCGGCCGACGTCGCGACCTCGGGGCTGCTCGAGGACACCCCCGGCATGATCGGCGCGCGCACGGACGTCACCGAGGACTCCGACGGGATCACCCTGACCACCGACTGGGTCGAGGACGCCGCCAACTCCGGGCTCTTCGCGGCGCTGGCCATGGGCCGCTTCGCCGGCGCCGACCTCGGCGGTGTGCGCTGGCTGGCGCGCGACCAGTTCCGCGACCGGATGGCGCGGGTCGAGTACAACGGCGGCTGGCCGACGATGATGCGTACGACGGCCGCCGACATCGCGCACACGCTCTGGGAGCGCCGCAGGCACTTCACCGACATCCTCGACACGCTTCCCCAGGTCGCGCAGCACGGTGACCCGGCGCCGCAGAACCTCCTCGGCCGCACCGACGACGGCGAGCGGCTGATCGCGATCGACTGGTCGAGCCTCGGCCACGGACCGGTCGGTGGCGACCTGGGCCTCTATCTGCTGCACGCCCGGGAGTCGTTCGAGCCGTTGCTGGAGGCGTACGTCCTGGGCTTGCCCGAGGGCCTCGCGACTCGCGAGGAGGTGAGTCTCGGTGCCCAGATCAGCGCCGTCTACACCGCACTGAGTCGGGCCGAGTGGGCGCTGAGCCGGATCACGCCGGGGGAGGGCCCGCTGCTCGCGAAGTTCCGCCATCCGGCGGTGGCGCCCCACCTGCGCACCCTGCAGAAGCAGGCGGCGCTGGTCGAGGCACTGCTCGAGCTGTGACGGGCCCTCCAGGGTCTACGGCTGGTCGAGGTTCCTCGACTTGAAGGTGTCGCACGGCGCGATCGAGTCGGGCGTGGTCAGGCCCTTCTTGAACCACGCGATGCGCTGCTCGGAGGAGCCGTGGGTGAACGAGGAGGTGTCGACGCGCCCGCTCGTCTCCGACTGGATGTGGTCGTCGCCGACGGTCTTGGCCGCGGAGATGCCCTCGGAGATGTCCTGGTCGGTGATGTCGGTGACGAAACCGTCGTTCTCGGCGGCCGCGGTCCACATGCCGGCGTAGCAGTCGGCCTGCAGCTCGAGGCGTACGGCGTCGGAGTCGGGGCCCTGCTGGGTGCGCACCTGACCCATGGTGCCGAGCAGGTTCTGGATGTGGTGGCCGTATTCGTGGGCGAGCACGTAGGCGCGTACGAAGGTGGTGTCCTCGCCGCCGAGCTGCTCGAAGATCGAGTCGAAGAACGTCGGGTCGAGGTAGATGGTCTGGTCGGAGGGGCAGTAGAACGGCCCGACCGAGCTGCTCGCGGAGCCGCAGCCGCCGGTCTCGACCTGGCCGGAGAAGATGACCACCGACTGCTCGGGCTGGAAGCGGCCCTCCAGGTCTGCCTGCGAGTCCCAGAAGCCGGTCATGGAGTTCTCCATCGCGACGAAGGCGCAGTTCTCGTCGTTGTTGGCGTCCTCGCCGGTCTTGCACGAGCCGAAGTCGCCGGTGTCGCCGCCGTCGGAGGCCTGCTGGCCGCCGAAGGTGCCGGTGCCGACGGTCGAGGAGCTGCCACCGCCGCTGCCACCGATGACCTGCGGACCGATGCCGGTGCACTGGGAGAGCACGAAGAAGAGCAGGAGCACCACGACGGTGCCGATGCCGCCGCCGGCCCGTCCGCCGGGGATCGGGATCCGGCCGCCACCGCCACCGAGTCCACCGCCGAGCCCGCCACCCCCACCACCGGATGTCCGACTGGTGTCGAGTCTGGCTTTCGGGTTGAACCGCATCTTGTCCCCCTGGAGGTGGTGATGTGTGGGACCGGATGTCCCGCACCTACACTAGTGCTCTGTCTCGTGAGGGGCCGCGCGCTACGCGCGCCCACGGCGCGCGCCTCGGCGCGTTGGAGCCGCTCGGAAGACAAGCCGGCACGGCATCTCGTCGCCGCCTTGCGAGCCACACCCCTGCACGACCGCACCGAGCCCCTTCAAGAGACAGACCACGACTGCGATGATCACCGCACATGACCTAGAAGTCCGCGTCGGCGCCCGACTTTTGATGGAGAACGTCTCCTTCCGCGTCGGCCCCGGCGACAAGGTCGGACTCGTCGGCCGCAACGGGGCGGGGAAGACGACCCTGACGAAGGTGCTCGCCGGCGACCATCTGCCTGCCTCCGGCAGCGTCTCCAACACCGGCGAGATCGGCTACCTGCCCCAGGACCCGCGGGTGGGCGACCCCGAGGTGATCGCCCGTGACCGCATCCTGTCCGCGCGCGGCCTCGACGATGCCGTACGCCGCATGCGTGAGGCCGAGGAGCAGATGGGCTCCGATGACGGCAACGTGCGCGAGAAGGCGATGAAGCGCTACCAGCGCGCCCACGACGAGCTCGACGCCGGCGGCGGCTACGCGGCCGAGACCGAGGCGCTGCAGATCGCCCAGTCGCTCGGCATCCCCGACCGGATCATGACCCAGCCGCTCAAGACCCTCTCCGGTGGTCAGCGCCGCCGGGTCGAGCTGGCTCGCATCCTCTTCTCGAGCGCTGAGGTGCTGATCCTCGACGAGCCGACCAACCACCTCGACGCCGACTCGATCATCTGGCTGCGCGACTGGATGAAGTCCTACAAGGGCGGCTTCATCGTGATCTCCCACGACAACGACCTGCTCGCCCAGACGGTCAACAAGGTCTTCCACCTCGACGGCAACCGCGAGGTCATCGACATCTACAACATGCCGTGGAAGCAGTATCTGACCCAGCGCGAGACCGACGAGGCGCGCCGCAAGCGCGAGCTGATGAACGCGCAGAACAAGGCCAAGACGCTCACCGACCAGGCCAACAAGATGCGCGCCAAGGCCACCAAGGCGACCGCTGCGCAGAGCATGCTCAAGCGTGCCGAGAAGATCATGTCGGGTGTGGAGGGGGAGCGGCAGCAGGAGAAGGTCGCCGCGATCAAGTTCCCCTCGCCGGCGCCCTCGGGCAAGACCCCGCTCACCGCCAACGACCTCTCCAAGTCCTACGGCGCCCTGGAGGTCTTCACCGCCGTCGACCTGGCCATCGACCGAGGCACCCGGGTGGTCATCCTGGGGCTGAACGGCGCCGGCAAGACCACGATGCTGCGCATCCTGGCAGGTGTCGACCAGCCCGACACCGGCGAGGTGGTCCCGGGCCACGGGCTGAAGGTGGGCTACTACGCGCAGGAGCACGAGACCCTCGACACCAAGAGGTCGGTGCTGCAGAACATGCAGTCGGCCGCGCCGCAGCTGACCGACACCGAGGCGCGCACCGTGCTGGGCGCGTTCCTCTTCACCGGCGACGACGTGCACAAGCCCGCCGGCGTGCTCTCCGGCGGTGAGAAGACCCGGCTGGCGCTGGCCTCCCTGGTCGTCTCCGCGGCCAACGTGCTGCTGCTCGACGAGCCGACGAACAACCTCGACCCGGCCTCTCGCGAGGAGGTGCTCAACGCCATCCGCCGCTACGAAGGCTCGATCGTGCTGGTCACCCACGACGAGGGCGCCGTGCACGCGCTCGAGCCCGACAAGGTGCTCATCCTCCCCGACGGCGTCGAGGACCTGTGGAACGAGGGCTACGCCGACCTGGTCTCGCTCGCCTGAGCGTCCTTCTCTCTCGTCGAGTCGGCTCGTTCTGACCTGATCCGTCGTCGAGTCGGCTCGTCATGACGAGCCGACTCGACGCGGATTTCAGTGAGGACGAGCCGACTCGACGCGGATTTCAGTGAGGACGAGCCGACTCGACGCGGATTTCAGTGAGGACGAGCCGACTCGACGCGGATTTCAGTGAGGACGAGCCGACTCGACGCGGATTTCAGTGAGGACGAGCCGACTCGACGCGGATTTCAGTGAGGACGAGCCGACTCGACGCGGATTTCAGTGAGGACGAGCCGACTCGACGCGGATTTCAGTGAGGACGAGCCGACTCGACGAGGTTTTCGGTCAGGACGAGCCGACTCGGCCTCAGATGAGGGGGCGGGCGAAGCTCACCGGCATCGAGGTCGGGTAGCGGTAGGAGAGCGAGTCGGTGTTGCGCGGGATCTGGTCGGCCGGCACCGCGAGGGTGACCTCGGGCAGGCGCTCCACGACCGTGCGTACGGCGGCCTGGACGATGATGGTGCCGGGACGCTGCGCGGGGCAGGCGTGCGGGCCGGCGCTCCAGGACATGTGGGCCCGGTTGCCGATCTCCAGCCACGGGTCGCCGCCGGTCATCAGCGGATCGAGGTTGGCGGCCGCGACGCACGGCACGACCGCGTCGCCCTTGCGGATCAGCTGGCCGCCGAGCTCGACATCGCGCATCGCGAAGCGCGGCGTGATGTTGTAGCAGGGTGGGTCGCGCCACATGACCTCGTCGATCGCCTGGTCGACGTCGAGGCGGCCACCGCGCAGCCGGCCGGCGAAGCGCTGGTCGGAGAGCATCAGCAGCAGCGTCTGGGTGATCGTGGCGATGGTCAGCTCGTTGCCGGCGATGATCATCACGATCATCGCCTCCATGACCTCGTTGTCATCCCAGAGGCCGGGGTCGTCGATGAGCCGCGAGGTGAGATCGTCCTCAGGCTCGGCGCGGCGCTTGGCGATGTGCTCGACGATCTCGACGGCGAGCTCGATGACGCCCTCCTGGGCGAGTTGTCCGCCGCCGAGCACCTTGTGGGCGGCCTTGCGCATCGCGTCGCCGACCTCGGAGCCCATGCCGAACATCGCGGCGACGGAGAGGAGCGGGATCAGGACGGCGTAGTCCTGGACCAGGTCGGCCTCGCCGCGCTCGAGCATGTCGTCGACGAGGCTGTTGCAGATGCCGCGTACCTGCGCGGCGTAGCCGTGCTCGTCCATCTTCGACAGGGCGCGGTCGACGGGCGAACGCAGCCGCCGGCGGAGCTCGCCGTCGTTGTGGAAGGAGTTCTGCCGGGTGGTGACGAACGGGTAGATCGGCATGTCCGGGAGGATCTTGCCCTCCTGCACCGCGGTCCAGTTGTCGCCGTTGCGCGAGAAGACGTCCTCGTTGCGGATGACCTCGCTGAACTCTGCGTAACCCATCGCGAACCAGCACCGGATCCCGGGAGTCATCTCACCGGGCGCCACCGGACCCCACTCCTCGCGCAGGCGAGCATAGGTCGCTCTCGGGTCGCTGCCGACGGTGTCGTCGACGGAGACGAGGTCGGTGAGATCGGCAAGACGTACGGTGCGGGTGGGTGTCATGGGCTGGGTTGCCTGTCCGGTCGAGCGGTCGCGGGTCAGTGGGTCTTCAGCGCATGGCGCACGAGGGCGGCGAGTGCCCTGGCGCACGCGTTGCGGTTCTTTGCATTACACACCACGATCGGTGTCTCGGCGTCGAGGTCGAGCGCCGCACGGATCTGGTCGGGCTCGTAGTTGGGGGCGCCGGGGAACTGGTTGATCGCGACCACGAACGGCAGCGACGTACGCGTCTCGAGCTGGTCGAGGACCTCGAACGAGTCGGCGATGCGGCGGGTGTCGACCATGACCAGGGCGCCGGCGGCGCCTTCGGCGAGGCCGGACCACAGATCCCAGAACCTGCGCTGTCCGGGCGTGCCGAACAGGTAGAGCGCGATCTCCTCGGTGAGCGTGATCCGGCCGAAGTCCATCGCCACCGTGGTCGTCGTCTTCTCGGGCGTGTCGTCGAGGGAGTCGATCCCCTTGCTGGCCTGGGTGATCGACTCCTCCGTGCGCAGCGGGTCGATCTCGCTGACCGACCCGATGAGCGTCGTCTTGCCGACGCCGAAGGAACCGACCACGAGCACCTTGACCGACTCGACGACCGTCGGGGCCAGGTAGTGCTGATCGCTTCGGCCGTCGTTCTCAGAGGTGGTTGAGGGCATGCAGGACCTTCTGGAGGGTTTCGCGGGAGGGGCCGTCGGTGGTGTCGCTGCCGGGCCGGATGCCGATGAGACCGGCGTCGATCATGTCGGAGGCGATCACGGCGAGGACGCTGACCGGCTGGCGCAGGTGGACGGCCATCTCCGCCATCGAGATGACGCCGAGACACTCGGAGAGCACCTCGCGCTGCTGGCGGCCGACGGTCTCGGGAGCGGTCGCCGGGCTGGTGTGGCCGACGAGGAGGGTCGCCGGGGTCAACCGGTGGGTGGGCCGGGCGCGACCGCCCGTGCGCACGTAGGACCGGATCGGGTGGTCGACGTAGTCGTCGGAGGTTTCCTCGACCATGGGTTCAGATCGAGCGTCTCGGGGTGCTCATCGCGCGCTCCCCGATCATCAGCACCGTCGCCTGCATCTGCTGGGCGACGAGTGCGGGGTCGATGCTCATCTCGGTGACCACCGCGAGGCGGGAGCCGTCGCCGGCGCCACGGATGAACAGGAATCCGCCGTTGAACTCCACCATCACCTGGCGCGGATGTGCGTCGGCGCCGAACTGACGGCTGACCCCGTGGCCCAGCGAGGTCAGGCCGGCGCACGCCGCGGCGAGCTTGTCGGCCTCCTCACGCGGCGTGTGGTCGGTGCGCACCCGGACGAGCCCGTCGGCGGAGAGGACCACGACATGACGTACGCCGCGCACTCCCGCGACCAGCTCCAGCATCCAGCTGTTCTCATCGGTCATCGTTCCTCCAGTGGTTCTCGGCGGCGTCGGTGCCCGCTGTGGTGCTGTCGTGCTGAGCTGGGATCGTGGTGGCGGCCGGGGTGGGCGGCGAGCTGAGGAAGCTGCTCATCCACGCACCCGCCTGCTCGGCGGTCGGTTCCGGTCGCGGCGCGACGAACTGGTTGACCGCCGACTGCTGGCCGGTCGCCGCGCGCTCACCTCGCTTGGATCGCCGCTGCGGGAGTCCGTCGGAGGTGAACAACGATGGCTCGGCGCGGACGGGATCCGGGGTGGGACCGGACGCCGGATCGGGGGCGGGGTCGGGCGCCGGATCGGGCGCGGCCGGCGTCTGATGGACAGGCCACGCGGGCGTCGACGAGGCGGGTGGCGCCTTCGGCGCCCGAGCGAGCAGCGCGTTGGGGATGGAGGTCGAGACCGGCGTGCGCGGCGGCGGCACCTGGGAGCTGCGCGGCGCCGTGCGGTCGGAGTCGACCGGAGGCAGGGGAGTGGTCATCGCCTCGGGCACCAGCACGGCGACCCGGAGGCCACCGTGGACCGACTCGGTCAGGTCGACCCGGAAGCCGTGGCGGCGCACGTAGGTGCCGACCACCGCCAGCCCGGTCTGCGGGATCTCGCCGAGGTCGGGCAGCCGGACATGCCGGGTGCCGGTGGCGATCTCACGCATCCAGGCCAGGTTGGTCTCGTCCATGCCGACGCCGGCGTCGTCGATCTCGAGAGCCGCGCCGCGGCGTACGGAACGGATCGTGACCAGCACGTCGGTCGCCGGAGGCGAGGACTGGGTGGCGTTGGCGAGGAGCTCGGCGATCATGTGGATCAGCGGCTCGACGAAGGCGCCCTGCACCGCGACCGGCGGGTCGCCCTCCACCCGCACCCGGCGATAGGCGGTGATCCGGCCGGCGGCTCCGTGCACGACGTCGGCGATGGCCAGCGGGTCGCGCCAGTGCTGTCCGGGCTGCTCTCCGCACAGGGTGGCGATGCTCTGGGCCAGCCGCGCCTGCTGCGCCGCGGCATGGTCGACCCGCATCCCCGCCTCGAGCACGTCGGGCTCGGCGGGGAACTTGGCCACCATCCGCGTCGACTCCTCCTGGATGCGGTGGGCGGAGGCCTGGACCTTCCGCGAGAGCGACAGCACGGCCACTCGCATCCCCGGCTCGCCACCTCGTCCGGCCGAGTCGGCGGCGGTGACCGAGTCGTCAGCGCTCGGCGTCGATTCTGCGGTCTCCGCGATCGAGACGTCACCTGTGTCGGCCGAGCCGGCAGCGGCGTACGCGGAATGCTCGGCCGGAGGCGCCCAGACGGCGCCGTCGTTCGTCGATTCCGCCGGCTCAGCGGCCTCGGCGGTCTCAGTGGTCTCCGTGGGTTGCGGCTGCGCGAGGTCGACCGCAGCCTGCGCGGGCTCAGCGGTGGAGGTCGGTGCGGGGGTGGCGGCCGGGTCGTCGTAGGCCATCGCGGCCAGCCACAGCGCGAGGCCGACGACGGGCACGCCCGTGACGATCCAGCGCCACAGCCACTGGTCGCCGTCGGCGGACATGAAGATGACAGGGGAGAGCGCGACGTAGAGAAGGATCGCGGTGCTGCAAAGCCAAGGTCCGGCTCGATGGAGCCGGACCAGGAATGGACGAGTCATGTCGGGGCACCTGGTGTGGGGGTGAGCAGTCAGTGGCATGGACCCGCGGGCCAGGGTGTTCTGGACGGTTCCTGATCCAGCCACCCGGAGACCGGCGCACGCACGCGCCACACTTCATACCACCAACAGAGCGCTTGGTCACCTTTCTGGCGTGATCTTGGCCATATTCCGCCGGTACGTCCTCGGAGGGGCCGAACCCGTCCGGCTGTCCTCGAAGGGGCCGAGCGCGTCCGCCCGACTAAAGTGGCGACGTGTCACAAATGGGTCGAGGTTTCGGTGCGCCCGGTGGCGCCATGGGCGGTGGCGGGATCATGCGAAACCTGCGGGCCGACCGCACGGTGCTCCAGCGTGGGTTGCCGAAAGGCACGCTGAAGCGGGTCGTCTCCTACGCCGGCCCTCACCGCGCGCTGATCGCCGCATTCTTGGTGTTCACCGTCTTCGACGCCGCGCTCGTCGTGGTGACTCCGCTGCTGACCCAACGCCTGATCGACGACGGCGTGCTCCAGAAGGACGTCACCGTCGTGGTGTGGCTGGCGGCGGCGATGGCGCTGGTGGCCGTGGTCGACATGGCGTTCGGGATCATCTCCGGCTGGCTCTCGACGCGGATCGGTGAGGGGCTCATCTTCGACCTGCGCACGCAGGTCTTCGGCCACGTGCAGCGTCAGTCGCTGGCATTCTTCACCCGCGCGCAGACCGGTGCGCTGGTCAGCCGGCTCAACACCGACGTGCTCGGCGCGCAGCGCGCGTTCACCTCCACCCTGTCCAACAGCGTCTCCAACCTGATCTCGCTCGTCGTGGTCGGTGCGGCGATGCTGGTGCTCTCCTGGCAGGTGACGCTGATGTGCGTCGCGCTCTTCCCGATCCTGTTCCTGACCTCGCGCTGGGTGGGCCGCCGGCTGGCCGGCCTGACCCGCGAGCAGATGGACGGCAACGCCGCTCTGGCCACCACGATGACCGAGCGGTTCAACGTCGGCGGCGCGCTGCTGCTCAAGCTCTTCGGACGTCGCGACGAGGAGGACGTCGCCTTCGCGCAGCGCGCCGACGTCGTACGCCGGCTGGGCATCCGGATCGCGCTCCTGACCCGTCTCTTCGGGGCCACGATGCAGATGGTGCCGGCGCTGGCGACCGCGCTGGTCTACGGCGTCGGCGGCTGGATGGTGATCAACGGCCATGTCACGCTCGGCACGCTCACCGCGCTCGGACTGCTGCTGGTGCGGCTGCTCGGACCGTTGCAGGCGCTCTCCAACGTACGCATCGACGTGATGACCGCGCTGGTCAGCTTCGACCGCGTCTTCGAGGTGCTCGACCTGCCCTCGCTGATCCAGGAGAAGCCCGACGCCGTCCAGGTACCGAAGGATGCCGCGTCGGTGCGGTTCCGCCACGTCGCCTTCACCTATCCGCACTCGGAGGAGGTCTCGCTCGCGTCGCTGGAGACGATCGCGCGGCCGGAGAGCCGCGCGGTGCGCGAGGTGCTCTCCGACATCGACTTCGTCGCCGAACCCGGCGAGATGGTCGCTCTGGTCGGCCCCTCCGGTGCCGGAAAGTCGACGATCACCCACCTGATCGCGAGGCTCTACGACGTACGCTCCGGGGCGGTCGAGGTCGGCGGTCTCGACGTGCGCGAGGTGACCCTGGAGTCGCTCGAGGCGGCGGTCGGCTATGTCACCCAGGACGCCCACATGTTCCACGACACGGTGCGCGGCAACCTGCTCTACGCTCGTCCCGGCGCCTCCGACGACGACATCTGGGCGGCTCTGGACGCGGCCCAGATCTCGAGCGTGGTCTCGACGCTGCCCGACGGGCTCGACACCGTCGTCGGCGACCGCGGCTACCGTCTCTCCGGTGGTGAGCGTCAGCGTCTCGCGATCGCGCGGCTGCTGCTCAAGGCGCCCCACATCGTGGTGCTCGACGAGGCCACTGCCCATCTCGACTCCGAGTCGGAGGCCGCGGTGCAGACCGCCCTCGACGCGGCTCTGGAGGGACGCACCTCCATCGTCATCGCCCACCGGCTCTCCACCATCCGCGCAGCCGACCGCATCCTCGTCATCGAGGACGGGCGCGTCGTCGAGTCGGGCACCCACGAGACCCTGCTCGCCGGTGGCGGTCTCTACGCCGAGCTCTACGAGACCCAGTTCCGCCGCTAGCTCGTCTCCCGACGAGTCGGCTCGTTATAACGAGATTCGGCGCCGAGTCGGCTGGTTCTGACGAGATTCCGGGTCGAGTCGGCTCGTTATAACGAGCCGACTCGGCAATGTTTTCGGTCAGAACGAGCCGACTCGACTCAGGAGCGGCCGGACTTCTCCCTCTCGTACGCCGCCTGGTAGGCCGCCTTCACAGCCTGTTTCTGGGCGAGCTTGGCGGCCTTCTGCTTCGAGCGCTCGTCCTCGGCGGCTGCGGCCGGAGCGTCGCCATCGCGGCTCTGCGTACGTCGTTCGTCATACATCAGGTAGAAGAACCCGGCGATGGCGAGGATGCCGAAGAACCACCACTGCAGGCCGTAGAAGAAGTGGGGGCCGTTGTCGAGCTCGGGCAGGTCGGCCGGACGCAGCTCGGTGGCCGGCTCCGGAGACTCGGTGTCCAGATGCAGCCACCCGGTCACGACCGACTCGTCGAGGACCTCGGCGACCTGGGTGGAGGAGAGTGCGCGGGTGGCGTGGTAGCCGTCGACCTGCGCCACGTGGGTCGAGTCTCCGGTGCCGTCGGCGCGGACCCAGCCGGTGATGGTGACCTCGCCGGACGGGGGCGCGGGGAGATCGTCGAACTTCTCCTGCGACTCCGTCTGCAACCAGCCGCGGTCGACCAGCACGGCGGTGCCGTCGGAGAGCACCAGCGGAACGACGATGTCAACGCCCTTGGCGTCGTCGGGGGTGCGGTAACGCCAGATGATCGTGTCATCGACGTCGTAGGTGCCGGTGGCGGTGACGCGGCGCCACTCGTCGTTCTTCGCGACCGACCGGCCGGGAGCGAGGACGTCCTGGACAGGTGCGGGCTCGGCGTGCTCGTTGGTGCGGACGATCTGGTTGCTCGACTTGCGGTCGGCGAGACGGTCGAACTGCCACTGGCCCAGCCACCAGGTGCCGAAGGCCAAGATCAGCACGAACACGGTGAATCCGGCCCAGCGACGGCTGAGCAGGAAACGGAACGAACTCACCCAATGAGAATAACCGGGATGCGGTGGGACCTCACGATCCGGGTGTCGGCTGCCTAGACTGGTGTGATGGCGACCTCCCCAACCGCTCAGGCCGGCCAGACCGGTCCCCAGGACGCGTCCCAGCTGAGGCTTGTCGACCGGTTCGACCGGGTTGCGACGGACCTCCGGGTCTCGCTGACCGATCGGTGCAACCTACGGTGCACCTACTGCATGCCGGCCGAGGGCCTCGACTGGCTCCCCGGCGAGGAGGTGCTCACCGACGACGAGGTGGTGCGGCTGATCGGCGTGGCTACCGGGATGCTCGGTGTCGACGAGGTCAGGTTCACCGGCGGCGAGCCGCTGGTGCGGCGCGGGCTGACCTCGATCGTCGAGCGCACCCGGGCCGCGGCACCCGGGGCGGAGCTGTCGATCACCACCAACGCGCTCGGACTGGCCCGCACCGCCGAGACGCTCGCGGAGGCCGGGCTCAACCGGGTCAACGTGTCGCTGGACAGCATTCGACCCGACACGTTCGCGCAGATCACCCGCCGCGACCGGCTTCACGACGTCGTCGCCGGCCTCGAGGCCGCCGCGGCCGCCGGTCTCGGCCCCGTGAAGATCAACGCGGTCCTGCTCCGAGGCGTCAACGACGACCAGGCCGCCGAGCTGCTCGGCTGGTGCCTCGAGCGCGGCTACGAGCTGCGGTTCATCGAGCAGATGCCCCTCGACGCCCAGCACGGCTGGTCGCGCGACAACATGGTCACCGCCGACGAGACCCTCGAGGCACTCTCGGCCGCCTTCGACCTCAGCCCCGCCGAGGAGCCGCGCGGCAGCGCGCCTGCCGAGCTCTTCCACGTCGACGGCGGGCCGGGCAAGGTGGGCATCATCGCCTCGGTCACCCGCCCGTTCTGCGGCGACTGCGACCGGGTGCGCCTCACCGCCGACGGGCAGGTGCGCGACTGCCTCTTCGCGCGCACGGAGTCGGATCTGCGTACGCCGCTGCGCGCGGGCGCCCCCGACGCCGATCTCGCCGCCCGATGGGTGAAGGCGATGGCCGGCAAGCGCGCCGGCCACGGCATCGACGACCTCGGCTTCCTCCAGCCGGACCGTCCCATGTCCGCCATCGGCGGCTGAGCCGAGAAGTCACTCCTGCAGGGTGAGAAGTCGCTCCTGCAGGGCGGAGCGTCAGGCCTGTCGGCCGAGGCGTCAATTGTGCAGGTCGAGACGTCACGTCTGCAGGGTGAAGCGTCAGTTGTGACGCTTCGGTTTGCAGGAGTGACTTCTCGCCCTGCGTACGTGACGCCTCGGCCTGCAGAGGTGACTTCTCACCTTGCAGGAGTGACTTCTCGGCCTGCAGACGTGACTTCTCGGCAGGGTCAGGAGCTGGCGCGATCCAGGGCGGCGAGGACGAGGTCCCAGTAGGCGTCGACGTCGAGGGAGATCGCGACCTGGGCGTTGGGTGGCTGGTCGAGGCGGCCGTGGAGGTCGACGACGGTGGCACCGCGGGTCCAGCGACCGGCGGTCTCGACGGCGACGAAAGACCGGTGCCACGAGATCAGGGTCGGGTCGATGAGGGCGGCGATCGTGCACGGATCGTGCACCGGGGGAGCGGCGAAGTCGAAGACGTCGGAGTAGGTGCTGCCGAAGAAGCCCATGAGATCCGCGCAGGCACGCCCGACCGCGTGGTCCATCGCCCGCATCCGGGCGACGACGTCGGGGGTGGCCAGCGCCTGGTGGGTCAGGTTGAGCCCGACCATCCTGAGGTCGAGGCCGCTGGTGAGCACGATGTCGAGGGCCTCGGGGTCGGCGTAGGTGTTGAACTCGGCCGCCGGGGTGGTGTTGCCGCGTTCGGTCGAGCCGCCCATGAAGACGATCTCCGCGATCCGGGAGTGCACCTCGGGGTGGTCGCGCAACAGCAGCGCGAGGTTGGTGATCGGTCCGGTGGCCACCACGGTGACCGGTGCGGGGGCGGCCAGCAGCGACGTACGGAGGAAGTCCACTGCGCCGAGCGCATCCGGTTCAGCCAGCGGCTCGGGGAGGCTGGTGCCGTCGATCCCTGTCGCGCCGTGGATGAACTCCCCGAGGCGGGCCTCGCCGGCGAGCGGCCTGGCGGACCCGGCGGCGACCGGGATGTCGCGACGGTCCGCCAGCGCCAGGATGCGCAGGGCGTTGTAGGTGGCCATCTCGACCGAGCAGTTGCCGAAGGTGGTGGTGATGCCGAGCAGGTCGACGTGGGGGCTGCCGAGCGCCAGCAGGATCGCGATGGCATCGTCGTGGCCGGGGTCGCAGTCGAGGAGCACGGGCACCGGACGCATCTGACGACCTCGGCTACGGCTGGTGGGCAACGACGTCCTTGAGGAATCCTCGCGCTCCCAGGAAGTCGCTCAGCGACTGCTTGTGCGCCTCGCAGGCGAGCCAGATCTTACGGCGATCGGCGGTGTGGATCTTCGGATTGTTCCACTGCAGCTCCCACGAGCCCGGAGACTGGCAGCCCTTCGCGGAGCACAGGTCGGAGTCGAGCGCGCCCATCAGAGCTCGCGCCCGTCGCGGGCGTGGTCTGATCCGCCGGGGAGCTCACGGCGGCCGTAGGGGGAGTCCAGCAGGTTCATCTCGTCGCTCTTGGTGTTGGTGGCGTTGGCCATCACGACCGCCACGTAGGGAAGGATCAGGGCGCCCGCGATCAGGATCGGCCACAGCCAGCCGATCCCGGCGAGGCCGGCGATCACTGCCCCGATGAAGCACAGGGAGCGGATCGACATCGAGATGGCGTAGCGCTTCTGTCGGACCGCGATGTCCTCGGCACGGCTTCGGCCGGCGGTCGTGATCCTGATCGATTGCGCCTTGGACATACCGCAAGTCTAGGTCGTGGCCGATGACCGGCGGTCAATGGTGTGGTCCCAACATGTCCGCTCCGATGGGCTTTGGAGGGTTCTCACAAGCAAATCGAAGACATTGGTCGTACCCCAAAGTAATCGCTACCGTCGCGCCTGTGACTGACAGTGAGAACCCCACAACGCAGAGTCCATCGCCGACGCCCCGCTCGGTGCTCATCACCGGCGGCAACCGCGGCATCGGAAGAGCGATCGCGGAGGCCTTCGTGGCCAACGGCGACCACGTCGCGGTGACGTCTCGCAAGGGCGGCGCGCCCGACGGCGCCCTGGACCTGCTGTGCGACATCACCGACCCCGACGCCGTCGACGAGGCGTACGCCGCGGCCGAGGCGGCCCACGGGCCGATCGAGGTGCTCGTGGCCAACGCCGGGATCACCAAGGACACGCTCGTCCTGCGGATGTCGGAGGACGACTTCACCTCGGTGATCGACACCAACCTGACCGCATCCTTCCGCCTCGCCAAGCGGGCGACGAAGTCGATGCTGCGGCTGCGCCGCGGGCGGATCATCTTCATCTCCTCGGTCATCGGCCTGCTCGGCAACGCGGGCCAGGTCAACTACGCCGCCTCGAAGGCCGGCCTGGTCGGGATGGCTCGATCGCTCGCCCGCGAGCTCGGTTCGCGCGGCATCACCGCCAACGTGGTCGCGCCGGGATTCGTCGCGACCGAGATGACCGAGGCGCTGACCGAGGAGCAGGCGAAGGCGATCACCGACAAGGTGCCGCTGGGCCGCTACGCTGCGCCGGAAGAGGTGGCCGCCGCGGTCACCTGGCTGGCGGATGCGGGATATGTGACCGGGGCCGTGATCCCGGTCGACGGCGGACTCGGAATGGGGCACTGATCATGGGTCTTCTCGACGGCAAGACTGTCCTCGTCGCAGGGGTCACGATGGACTCCTCGATCGGCTTCGCGGTGGCCAAGGTCGCCCAGGAGCAGGGCGCGCGCGTGCTGATCTCCAACTTCGGCCGGGCGCTCTCGATCACCAAGCGCATCGCGAAGCGGCTCCCCGAGACACCGCCGGTGCTCGACCTCGACGTGACCGACCAGGAGCACCTCGACGGCCTCGCCGACGCGCTGCGGGCCGAGGGGGTCGAGCGGCTCGACGGAGTCGTGCACTCGATCGCGTACGGCAACCCCGAGACGCTCCTCGGTGGCAAGTTCCTCGACGGCCCCTGGGAGGACGTCTCCCAGGCGGTGCAGGTCAGCGCCTACTCGCTGAAGTCGCTGGCGATGGCGACCCGCCCGCTGCTCGGTCCCGGCTCGTCGGTCGTGGGGCTGACCTTCGATGCGACGATCGCCTGGCCGGCGTACGACTGGATGGGGGTGGCCAAGGCCGCTCTCGAGTCGACCTCGCGCTATCTCGCCCGCGACCTCGGTCCTGACGGGATCCGCTGCAACCTGGTCTCGGCCGGACCGCTCAAGACGCTCGCGGCCAAGGCGATCCCAGGCTTCGAGGAGCTCGACGAGGGCTGGGGCACCCGGGCGCCGCTGGGCTGGGACAACACCGACCAGGGCCCGACGGCGAAGGCGGTCTGCGCGCTGATGTCCGACTTCTTCCCGGCGACCACCGGTGAGATCGTCCACGTCGATGGGGGCTATCACTCGCTGGGTGCCTGAGGCCCTAGGGTGGCCGCATGCGCACCCTCGTCATCATGCGGCACGCGAAGGCGGAGTCGTCTGCGCCCAGCGACCAGGAGCGTCAGCTGACCGAGAGCGGCCACGCCGACGCGGTCGCGGCAGGGGAGTGGCTGGCCGAGCAGGGCGTGCAGCCCGACTACGTGCTCGTCTCGGCGGCCGACCGCACCACCCAGACCTGGGAGGACGTGGCGGTCGCCGCCGAGTGGGACCTGACCCTCGCTGAGTACGACGAAGGTCTGTACGCCGCCGGCCCCTCCACCGCCCTCGACCTCGTGCGCGGCATCGACGACGGCCACTCGACGGTGGTGGTGATCGGCCACAACCCGACGATGTTCTCGCTCGTCCAGCTCCTCGACGACGGTGAGGGCGACGTGCAGGCCGGCAACGACCTGGCCCTCGGCTACCCCACCGCCGCCGTCACCGTCCTCAGCTACGACGGGCTCTGGTCCGACCTGGACGAAGCCGAGGCCTCGGTCACCGCCTTCCACGTCGCCCGCGCCTGACCCGCCGAGAAGTCACTCCCGCAGGTCGAGAAGTCACCCAGGTGCCCACTCGACCTGCAGACGCGACTTCTCGGCCTGCAGACGCGACTTCTCGGCCTGCAGACGTGACGCCTCGGCCTGCAGGAGTGACGCCTCGGCGGAGGTGGTCAGAGGAGGGGAGGGGAGGGGGTGACGATGCCGGCTTCGGCGTCGGCGGCCTCGATCTCCTCGCGGGAGATGCCGAGCAGATACATGATCGTGTCGAGGTAGGGGACGTTGATGGCGGTGCCGGCGGCGGAGCGTACGGCGGGCTTGGCGTTGTAGGCGATGCCGAGGCCGGCGGCGGCGAGCATGTCGAGGTCGTTGGCGCCGTCTCCGATGGCGACCGTGGCGGCCTCGGGGATGCCGATCTCGGCGGCGAACTCGCGCAGCGCGCGCGCCTTGCCGGCCCGGTCGACGACCTCACCGACGACCTCGCCGGTCAGCACGCCGTCGACGATCTCGAGCTCGTTGGCGCGGGCGTAGTGGATGCCGAGGTTCGCGGCCAGCCGGTCGGTGATCTGGGAGAACCCGCCGGAGACGATCGCGAAGCGGTAGCCGAGCCGACGTAGCGTGCGGACCATCGTCCGTGCGCCGGGGTTCAGCACGAGCCCGGCGTAGACCTCGTCCAACGCGGTGGCAGGCACGCCCTTGAGATACTTCACCCGCGCGCGCAGCGACTCCTCGAAGTCGAGCTCGCCGCGCATCGCGGCCTCGGTGACCGAGGCGACCTCGGCCTCATAGCCGGCGTGGGAGGCGATCATCTCGATCACCTCGCCGTCGATGAGGGTGGAGTCGACGTCCATGACGATCAGCCGCATGCCCCGGCGCACCAGGTTGGCCGGCTGCACGGCGATGTCGACGCCCTGGGCCGCGGCCTCGGCCGAGAGGGTGACCCGCAGCTCGTCCGGGTCGGCGCCGGAGACGTGCAGGTCGAAGGCGGTGACCGGGTAGCGCGCCAGCCGGGTGATCCGGTCGATGTTGCCGCCCGCGGAGGCGATGGTGCGGGTGACCGAGGAGAGCGCGGCCGCCTTGAGCGGCAGACCGAGCACGGTCACCCGGGCCCGGTCCGAAGGCTTGCGGGGAGTGTCGCCCACGCCGTCCTCGATCTCGACGGTCATGTCGAGCGCGTGCGCGGTCTCCTCGATCGCGTGCTTGAGCGCGTCGACGCTGTCGACGTCGGCCGGCGCGGTCACCAGCAGCCCGAGCACGAGTCGGCCGCGCAGCACGATCTGCTCCAGGTCGACGACGTCGACGCCGGCCAGCGCGAGCGTTGCCAGGGTGGCCGAGGTCAACCCCGGACGGTCGTGTCCCGCGAGGGTGATCAGCAGAGTGTCGGGACGGCGCTCGAGCGCGTCGAATTCCTCGGTCATCGATGCACAGGATAGAGGAGTCGCCGTCCCGTTCAGGCAGGTGGCCAGACCTCGGGCGAGCCCGCGGCGGTGAGCGCCCGGCGGGCAGCACGGTCGAGACCGACGAGCGCGTCTCGGCGTTGCGTCATCTCGGAGGCGGTGACCGATCCGCCCTCGTCCTCGAGCGCCACGTCCACGATCCCGCGGGCCTGTACGCCACCTGCAGCCAGCTCCACACAACGGCTCATCACCCCGGGCGCACCATGGAGCGTGGGTCGGTGCCGCAGGTTCATCAGCTGGTCGGCGACCTCCGGTCGCCACCGAGCCACGTCGAGCTCGGCGAGCGCCGTGGCCGACTCGGTCAGAGCGAGCCGAAGCGCGCGGTCGGCCTCGCCGACGTCCGGGAGCTGGCGGCGCTGGGCGGGATGGGCCTGCCAGTCGACGACGGCGCCGACCCGAACCGGCACCAGGCCGATGCCGACGTCGCTCACGACCGCCTCGCCGGCCTCCAGTGCGGCGTCGTTGAACGCCCTGGGGCCGCCGAGGCCGACCGGGTCGCCCTCGGCCGGAAACGCGACCCCGACCAGCGACGCGCCCTCGGAGCGCAGCCGCCCCAGGCCGGTCACCAACGTGTCGGCGACCCCGTCCTCACCGCCCAGCCCGAGCTCGGCGAGCCCGCTGACGGTGTGGGTCGCATCGGGCCCGATCACGGCGTCCAGCACCAGGTCGGTGACCGCGTCGCCGCGCAGCCACGCCGTCACCCACCACGCCAGGCGCAACGCTTCGGGGGTCGTCTCGACCGACTCGAATTCCTCGACACTCACAGCCGTCCACCCTATCCCCGAGCCGTATGGACGGATGCCATAGATTTGCGGCCATGGCAGCCGTGCTCGAGTTCACCGACGTCACCGTACGCCGCGGAGGGAACACTCTCCTCGACTCAGTCAGCTGGGTGGTCGAGGAGGACGAACGCTGGGTCATCCTGGGCCACAACGGCGCCGGAAAGACCACGCTGCTGCAGGCCGCCGCCGCGCAGCTGCACCCCACCTCGGGCACGGTCAAGATCCTCGGCGAGCAGATCGGCCGGGTCGACGTCTTCGAGCTGCGCCCGCGCATCGGCCTGACCTCGGCGGCGCTCGCCGACCGCATCCCGCGCCACGAGCTCGTCCGCGACGTCGTGGTGAGCGCGTCCTACGGTGTCGTCGGCCGCTGGCGCGAGCACTACGACGACCTCGACCACGACCGTGCTCAGGAGCTGCTGACCGAGGTCGGCATCAAGCACCTCGGCGAGCGGAAGTTCGGCACCCTCTCGGAGGGAGAGCGCAAGCGCGTCCAGCTCGCCCGCGCGCTCATGGTCGACCCCGAGATGCTGCTCCTCGACGAGCCCGCCGCCGGCCTCGACCTGGGCGGCCGCGAAGACCTCGTCTCCACCCTGTCGACGCTCGCCTACGACCCCGACAGCCCGGCCACCGTGCTCGTATCCCACCACGTGGAGGAGATCCCGCCCGGCTTCAGCCACGTGCTGATGATGAAGGCGGGCCGGATCACCGCCCAGGGGCTCATCGACGACACGCTCACCTCGGCCAACCTCTCCAAGACCTTCGGCATGCCGCTCGCGCTCGAGGAGAGCGAGGGCCGCTACTGGGCCAAGCGCCGCGCCCGCCACACCCGCTGAGGATCACATCGCCTCCCCGGCTACGAAGCGCAGATCCGGGAGTCCTCGTTCGATCGATCGCTGGTGCGGGGCGGGTCGCGTTGACTAATCGTCGAGCACCTCGATCGATGCCAAGAACTCGTCCCAAGAGTCCGCGAGGCGTTCGCTCTCTACCGGGGTGAGCTTGCCCGCGTCGTCCTCCTCCATCTCGTTGCTCTGATACCAGACGGAGCCGCGGTCCGTCCCAGTCACGGCGAGAAGAAACAAGTCGCTGCCTGCGTCGGTGCCTACTGGAATGAATCCGGTAGGAATCACATCGCTGTCTTGGCTCAGCCTGTGCCACAGGCTTGCCCACTCGGGAACATCTCCGACGCCGAAGATGATCTCGAGACCCTGATTGTTGTAACCCTCCAACGCGCCACCGTCCTGAGTGGACAGGTATGCCCGATAGGGATCAGGAAGTTTCGCGACAAGTCTGGCTTCCAACTCGGTCAACTTGCTCGCGGGAGCACCAGGGAAGGCTTCCTCATAGGTCAGGGACGTCACTTGGTTCTTCCTATCGCGAGCGCGATGCCACCAGCGTGGCGTACCGCGTCATGGACATCTGTCGGGACGAGCTGCAACGTAGTGCCGTCTTGATGAATTTCGATGCGTACGCCGGTGCGAAAACACGCCGACGGATCAGGGCCAGACCTATAGGGTGACGCCATGGACTGGCAGGACTGGGATTGGGCGCTGTGGACGGGCCTCGGCGCGTTGCTGATCGTCGGTGAGCTCTTCAGCCTCGATCTGATCCTGCTGATGCTCGCCACGGGCGCATTCGCAGGGGCGGTGACCGGCGCCTTCACCGACAGCTTCGTGCTGCAGGCGATCGTCGCTCTCGTCGTCTCCGTCTCGATGCTCGCCGTCGTACGCCCGGGCCTCGCCAAGCGGCTCCACAACGGTCCCGAGATCCAGATCGGCGCGGAGAAGCTGATCGGTGTCCAGGGCGTCTCCGCCGGCGCGATCAGCTCCCAGAAGCCGGGGCAGATCAAGCTCGACGGCGAGCTGTGGACGGCTCAGCCCTATGACGAGACGCTCGTGATCGAGGCCGGCACACCGGTCGAGGTCCTCGAGATCCGAGGCGCGACCGCGTACGTCCATCCTCTTCCCGAGCTCGGGACGCTGTAGTTCCCGGGCACCTATCTAGACAAGGAATCAATGGCAATGGGTGGCATCATCCTGGCCCTTCTGGTGATCTTGGCAGTGCTGGTGATCACCACGCTGGCCAAGACGATCAAGATCATCCCGCAGGCGCGGGTCGGCGTCGTGGAACGCTTCGGCAAGTTCCAGTCGAAGCGTGACCCCGGTCTGAACGCGGTGATCCCGTTCGTCGACAAGGTCCGCTACATGATCGACATGCGTGAGCAGGTCGTCGCGTTCGCGCCGCAGCCGGTGATCACGGAGGACAACCTGACCGTCTCGATCGACACGGTCATCTACTTCCAGATCAACGACCCGGTGGCGGCGACCTACGAGATCGCCAACTACATCCAGGCTGTCGAGCAGCTGACCATGACCACGCTGCGCAACATCGTCGGCGGCATGACGTTGGAGGAGACGCTGACCTCGCGTGAGCAGATCAACTCCGGGCTCTCGATAGTGCTCGACGAGGCGACCGGCCGCTGGGGCATCAAGGTCAAGCGGGTCGAGATCAAGGGGATCGACCCGCCCACCTCCATCAAGGACGCGATGGAGAAGCAGATGCGTGCCGACCGTGACAAGCGCGCGGCGATCCTGACCGCCGAGGGGCAGCGCCAGTCGGCGATCCTCTCCGCCGAGGGAAACAAGCAGTCGGCCATCCTCAACGCCGAGGGTCAGCGCGAGTCGCAGATTCTCTCGGCGCAGGCCGACCGCGAGGCCGCGATCCTGCGCGCCCAGGGTGAGGGCCAGGCCATCCAGACCGTCTTCCAGGCGATCCACGACGGCCGTCCTGACCAGTCGCTGCTGGCCTACCAGTACCTGCAGATGATGCCGGAGATCGCCAAGGGTGACGCCAACAAGGTCTGGATCGTCCCGAGCGAGATCGGCAAGGCTCTCGAGGGCCTCGGCTCGACGATGAACGACCTGCGCGGCATCCCGACCGAGGTCGATGGCCCTGCGAAGCGGGTCGACATGGGTGCGGCCGAGCCCGACCTCGACCTCGAGAAGTCCTCGGCGGCCGCGGCTGTCCAGGAGGCCCTCGCCGAGGCCAAGAAGGCCGCCGCTCCCAGGCGGCCGATGCCTTCGTCCGAACCGACCGAGCCGACCGAGCCGACCGAGCCCGCCGAGCCGACCGAGCCCACCGGGCCGACCGAGTAAGTGGATCTTCTCCAGTCCGCCCTCATCCTGCTTGCCGGGGTGGGGGCGGGCACCATCAACGCGGCTGTCGGCTCCGGCACGCTGATCACCTTCCCGACCCTGCTGGCCTTCGGCGTGCCGCCGGTGACCGCCAACGTCTCGAACACGATCGGCCTGGTGCCGGGGTCGCTGGCCGGAGCGTGGGGATACCGTCGCGAGCTCGCCGGGCAGCGCGGCCGGATCCTGCGGTTCGGGGTCGCCGCGCTCATCGGTGGCGCCGCGGGTGCGGTGCTGCTGCTCGTGCTGCCGCCCGGTGCGTTCGAGATGATCGTGCCGGTCCTGATCGGTCTCGGCGTGCTGCTGGTGATCACCGGGCCCCGCATCTCGGCGTGGGTCGCGAAGCGACACGGAGAGGCACCCGACGACGGCAGCGAACGCTGGTGGGTGTGGCCCTCGGTGGCTCTGCTCGGGGTCTATGGCGGCTACTTCGGTGCTGCTCAGGGCGTGCTCATGATCGCCATCATCGGCATCGGGGTCGCCGAGTCGCTGCAGCGCCTCAACGCGCTCAAGAACATCCTGGTCGCCATCGCCAACGGCATCTCGGGGCTCATCTTCGCCCTCGTCGCCGACGTCGACTGGAAGATCGCCGCCCTGATCGCCGTCGGTGCCACGATCGGTGGCCTGCTGGGTGCCAGGATCGGCCGCAAGCTCCCGCCCGTCGCCCTGCGCGCCGTGATCGTCGTGGTCGGCCTCACCGCACTGGTCGCCTTCCTGATCGGCTGAGTCTGACCTCACCCCGGTCGAAGAGTCACTCCTGCAGGTCGAGAAGTCACCCGGGTGCCCACTCGGCCTGCAGACGTGACCTTTCGGCCTCGGGCGTCTGGTGAGATAGGCGTCATGGAGCTCTACGACGCGATGCGGACCACCCATGCGGTCCGTGAGTTCACCGACGACCCGCTGCCCGACGACGTGCTCGGCAGGATCCTCGACAACGCCCGCTTCGCGCCCTCCGGCGGCAACCGCCAGGGCGCCCATGTCGTGGTCGTACGCAGCCCGGAGACCCGGGAGCGTCTGGTCGAGCTGACCCTGCCCGGCGCGCGCAGATACCTCGCGCAGCAGAAGGCGGGGGAGAGGCCGTGGAACACGGTCACCCCCAGCGCGCTCACCCAGGAGCAGATCGAGGCGACCCGGGTGCCCCACCAGATGACCGAGCCGCTGCGGCAGGCTCCGGTCGTGCTGGTCTTCCTGGTCGACCTCGCCGTGGTCGCCTCCCTCGATGCCGAGCTCGACCGCGTCGGTGTCATCTCCGGCGGCTCGGTCTACCCGCTGGTGCAGAACACGCTGCTGGCGGCTCGCAACGAGGGTTTCGGCGGCGTGATCACCACGATGGCGGTCGCCGCCGAGCCCGAGCTCCTCGACCTCGTGGGCGCGCCCGCGACGTACGCCGTCGCTGCCGTCGTGCCGATGGGGCGGCCGGTCAAGCAGCTCAGCAGGCTCCGCCGGCAGCCGATCGAGGAGTTCGTGACCCTGGAGACGTTCTCCGGAGCGCCGCTGCGAACAGGCCCGGAGAGCTGACCGGAGAAGTCACCCGAGAAATGACTGATGGCGGGGTCCCGGAGGACCCCGCCATCAGTCGTCAGACCTGAGCTGTCAGGACTTCGTCTCGGACGACACCGTGGACTCGGAGGCAGACGACGAATCGTCGCCGGCCTGCTCGTCCTCGACGACGGCGAACGCGAAGTCGTCGCCGTGCTCGGTGACACCGGTGATGACGGCCTGCTCGATCGCCTCTTCGGCGTACTGACCGCGGACGATCAGCGGGTCGCTCTGCAGATCCTTCTGCAACGAGACCGCGAGGCCGACCATGATCACCGCGAACGGCAGCGCCGCCACGATCGTGATGTTCTGCAGGCCGGAGAGGGCATCCTCACCGCCGGCGATCAGACCAAGGACCGCAACCACACCGGTAGCGACTCCCCAGAAGATGACGGTGGGCCGGGTCGGCTCCTCGACACCACGCTCGGAGAGCGTGCCCATGACGATCGAGGCGGCATCGGCGCCGGAGACGAAGAAGATCGCCACCAGGGCCATGACCAGGACGCTCATCGCGGTCGACATCGGGAACTGGTCGAGCATGGTGAACAGCTGCGACTCCGCGGCTCCGTCGCCGAAGATGTCGGCGCCGTCTCGCTGCAGGTCGATCGCTGTGCCACCGAAGATGCAGAACCAGACCACGCTGACCGCGCTGGGCACCAGGAGCACGCCGGAGACGAACTGCCGGATCGTGCGCCCGCGCGAGATCCGCGCGATGAACATGCCGACGAACGGCGTCCACGACATCCACCAGGCCCAGTAGAAGATGGTCCAGCTGCCGAGCCACTCCGAGGTCTCGGCGCCGCCGACACCGGTGCGGGCCGACATCTGCGCGATGTCGCCGAGGTAGGCACCGAGCGAGGTCGGGATCAGGTCGAGGATGAAGACGGTCGGACCGACCACGAACAGGAACACAGCCAGGAGCAGCGCCAGCACCATGTTGATGTTGGAGAGCCACTGGATGCCCCGGGCCACGCCGGAGACGGCCGAGATCACGAAGCAGACGGTCAGGATCGCGATGATCCCGATCAGCACGCTGTTGCCGACCTTGCCGAGCCCGGCGACGAGCTGCAGGCCGGCCGAGATCTGGTAGGCCCCGGTGCCGAGCGAGGTCGCCGAGCCGAACAGGGTCGCGAAGATGGCGAAGATGTCGATCGTCTTGCCGACCGGGCCCTCGACGGTGCGCTTGCCGAGCAGAGCGGTGAACGCGGAGGAGATCAGGCTGACGCGCCCCTTGCGGTAGGCGCCGTACCCGATCGCCAGGCCCACGACCGCGTAGATGGCCCACGGGTGCAGGGTCCAGTGGAACATGGTCGTCGACATCGCGTGCTGGATCGCCTCGGGGTTGCCGGCCTCGCCGGTGCCGGGAGGCGGGTTCACGAAGTGCCACAGGGGCTCGCCCACGCCGTAGAACATCAGACCGATGCCCATACCGGCACTGAACATCATCGCGATCCACGAGGCGGTCTTGAACTCGGGCTTCTCGTCGTCACGGCCCAAGGGGATGTTGCCGTACTTGCTCGCCGCGAGCCAGATGATGTAGACGACAAAGCTGCTGGCGGTCAGGACGAAGAACCAGCCAGCCTTGTCCAGCACCCAGGCGAGGCCGCTGTCGGCGGCCGAGCTCATGCCTGTGGTGTTGACGATCCCCCAGACCATGAAGGCGATGGCGATGACAGCCGCGACGCCGAAGACCACCCAGTCGATACCCTTGCGATGCTGCTGGTCGCTCGAGACCGGCAGATCCAGCGCGGGGTGAGGGATCACGTCTCCGGTGGGGGACTTGATAAAGCCAGATCGAGATTGTTCAGCATGCTGTGGACTGGCCGGCTTCTTGTCAGAAGTCACACTGCGGTCCTTCCGGGTTGGTATCGGGACCACAGCACCCTAACGCGCCTTGGCTTTGCATTCCGTTCACCGGGGGCGGCAATTGATTCGAATGACAACCAGTTCTGGTGCGACTGTGTCGTGCGAGTTGATGGGCTGTTCAGTGTTCGAAGTGCTCTCGCACGCGCATCACACGCCGTACGCCGCGAGCCAGCGCTCGATCTCGGCGTAGGCCTGCTTGCGCACATCGGGACGCGAGAGGATCACGTCGTGCTTGGCGCCGGGCACCGCGACATAGGTGACGTGGGTGCCGATCGAGGTCGACCAGCGCCGGATCTGGCGCACGTCGAGCACGATGTCGGTCGAGTGCGCGTCCTCGCCCATCTCGGTGGGCTTGCTGGAGCGGTCGGAGGAGAGCACCAGCACCGGCACCTTCACGTCGAGGCCGCGGTGCACGCGCGCGTGGCCGTCGCGGATCGCCTTGAGCCAGCCGAGCCGGATCGGGTAGGAGCCGATGGGCTTGAGGCCGAGATCGAACTCCCACTCGCCGTCGTGGTCGACGTGGAGCGACTTCGGGTAGAAACCGGTCACGTCGCGGCCGAGCTCGCGCAGCGGCAGCCGGTGGCCGATGCCCCGCACCACCGGGGTGAGCACCTCGCGGGCGAGGAACGAGCCCTGCAGATCGAGCCACGGGGAGTTGAGCACCATCGCGGCCAGCGCCTCCGGCTGCCGCTCGTCGGCCCACAGCGAGACCGTCAGCCCGCCGGTGGAATGACCGCTTAGCACGACCTGGGAGTGTCCGTCGCGGCCGGTGATCAGCTCCCAGGCGGCGTCGAGCTCGTCGAAGTATTCGGCCAGGTCACCGACGTACGTCCCCGACTGGTGCTCGCGCAGCGAGCGGCCGTACTTGCGCAGGTCGATGCCGTAGAAGTCGTAGCCGCGCGAGGTCCACCACTCGGCGTACTCCGTCTGGAAGAAGTAGTCGGAGAAGCCGTGCACGTAGAGGACGGCACCCTTCGGGTCCTCGTCCGCCGGCCGCTTCACCAAGGTGGCCACGACCTCGCCCTCGAAGTCGTCCTCGAGCGCCAGGGTCTCGACGGTGTAAGGCTCACCGAGCACATCGATCGTCATGTCGGCATCTTCTCACCAGAAGGTCGGAGTCATGCCCCAGCGTCCGTAGACGGTGGTCACGATATCCTGGAGGTGCGCGGAGTCGGGCACCGCGTCGGGGTCGAGCGCGCGGATGCCGAAGTTGCAGAGCCCGCCGTCCGTGGCTCCGCCGGGACCGGCCTCGCCGATGTCGCACCACCACGAGGTGACGCCGCCACGCATGCGGCGCAGCTCGCCGCGGGTGGCACCGAGCGCAAGGCCGCGGAAGACGATCGACTCGGCGGGCACGCCGAAGGGGGCGATGAAGTCGGGGTCCGGCCGACCCAGGTTGGAGGCGAGACCGAGCGGGGTGACGACGTTCTTGAGCACCGACCTGGCGATCCCGTCGGGGATCATCTGCGCCAGCGGCGCGATGTTGGCGATCGGGTCGGGGCGGGTGCCCTTGAAGAGGGCCGAGAACTCCTTCTTGGCGCGCTCGCGGATGTGGGCGAGGTCGGTGACCCGGCCGACGCCGTCGCGCAGCTCGGTCTCCACCGCGATGGAGACGCCGGAGGTGGCGTTGGAGCGCAGATCGGCCTCACCGCGCATCGAGACCGGCAGCGACATCTTGACCGGCTCGCCGGGGCGCACGATCCCGGCCTCGAGGAGCACCTCGACCGTGATCGCGATCTGCAGGGTGTTGGAGGTGCCGCCGGCGCGCTCGACGGCGGCGTTCCACTCCGCGACCGAGCAGTCGGCGCCGGCGAAGGCCACCTCGTGGACGACGTCGTCGTCGGGCTGCGCGGCGGGCACCGGTCGCTTCTCCGACGACTGCGCCTCGAGCACCGGCATCGGCCCCGCCTTGCGGGCCGCGCTCAGCCCGCGGGCGGCGGCCTTGGCCATCGTCCGTGCGTCGCGCCAGTCGTCGCGGCGGGTGACCTCGGCCGCCGAGGGGTCGTCGAAGGGGAGCCGCGGCAGGGGCTGGCGGCGTACGGCTGCGATCAGGGCACCCAGCTTCATCCCGCCGTCGCAGACGATGTGGGAGGCGTTGTAGGTCACGATCGTGGCGCCGTCGGTGGTGTAGGCCATGAAGAACGCCCACAGCGGGCCCTTGACCGGGTCGAACGGCACCTGGTCGGTGGTGGTGTCGAGCCAGGCCATGACCTGGTCGGCCTTGATCGGCTCGGGGTGCAGGCGCACGGGCTCGGCCGTCGTCACCGGCACCCAGCGCGAGCGCGCGCCGGTGACCCTGGGGCGTACGACGAGACGGTTGAGCGGGCCCTTGGCCAGCTCGTCGACCACCTCCTGGACGGCCTCGACCGGGATCTCGGAGGGGAACCGCCACGCCGTCTGCCCCACGACCGGCACTCCGATCACGGTCGCCGAGCGCAGGAAGACCTCGTCGTCGTAGGTCAGCCGGTTGGTGCGCTCCGGGCTGAACGGCGCCGGACGGGCACCGGGGCTCGCGGGCGGCAGTGAGGGCAGCATCACAGGCTCGGGCATGCGGTGTCGGTCCTATCGGTGGGGGATTCTTGGGCCTGCGTGGCAGGAGAGGTGGTGTGAACGTGCGATTCGTCTTCGGTCTGATGGGCAGCCGCGGCGACGTGCAGCCGGCGCTGGCCGTGGCCCTCGAGCTGCGCCGTCGCGGCCACGAGGTCACCGTCGGGGTCGCGCCCAACCTGCTCCCGCTGGCGGCGAGGCTCGGTCTCGATCCACGTGCCGTCGGACCCGACAGCGGCGCGCTGCTCGCCTCGAGCCTGGTGCGGGAGGAGATGCGCTCGGCCAATCTTCGCACCCGGGTTCGCGCGGCGCGCAAGGTCGCCGCCCACGGCTGGGACGACTTCCGTCGTGACCTGGTCCAGCTGGCGGGGGAGCGGGGCAGCGCGGACGTCGTCGTCGCCGGTCTCCTCGGGCAGGAGGTCGGATCCGCGCTCGCCGAGCGGATCGGTGCCGGGTTCGGTGCGCTGCACTACTTTCCCGTCCGTTCCAACCGGAGCGTGAAGATCATGGCCGGACCCGAGCCGGTGCAGGAGCGGGCCTGGGACGCCGGGACGCAGGTGCGCTGGAGCCTGACCCGCGACGCCGAGAACGCCCAGCGGGTGGCCCTCGGCGTGGCGCCGGCGCGCACCCCCTTGCAGACCCGGCTCCGTGAACGCGGCGCGGTCGAGGTGCAGGCCTACGACCCGCTGCTGGTGCCCGGGCTCCCCGCGGAGTGGGGCGTGCAGAGCCCGTTCTCCGGGTTCTTGGCCCTCGCCGACTCCGACCGCAGGCTGCTGGGCGAGACCGGCGTCGACGACGAGCTCGGCCCATGGCTCTCGGCGGGCTACCCGCCGGTCTACGTCGGGTTCGGCTCGATGCCGGTCGACGATCCCGCCGGCCTGGTGCGTGACGTCGCCGGCGCGACCGCCGACCTCGGCCTGCGTGCGCTGATCAGCAGCGGCTGGAACTCCTTCGCGGTCGATGCACCCGACCACGTACGCCTGGTGGGAGCGGTCGACCACGCGGCGGTGCTCCCGCGGTGCGTCGCCGCGGTCCACCACGGTGGCGCCGGCACCACCGCTGCCGCTCTGCGGGCGGGGACCCCGAGCGTGGTGGGGTGGTATTCGGCCGACCAGCCCGTCTGGGGCCGCCTGCTGAGCGACCTCGGGGTCGGCACGTCGGTGCGCGCCAGCCGGCTGGACCGGGAGCGGCTCCGCACCGCGCTGGCCGCGGTGCTGATGCCGCGGGTCCGTGACCGGGCCGCCGAGGTCGCCCCGGGCCTGGTCACGCCCGAGATCGCCGTGGCCAGGGCCGCCGACGCGCTCGAGAGAGCCCGCTGAGGACCGCCCGGTCACCACACGTCGACGTTCAGACCCCACGAACCGAGCTCCTCGACGACCAGCTTCTGCAGATGCTCCGCGTCGGGCACCCGGTCGGGCTCGGCGGCGACCAGGTTGAGCGTCGTACGCGGCCCCGACTGGATCAGCCAGGCGATGATGCCGCCGCCGACGTCGTAGGCGTCCTGGGCGGTCGCGTTCTGATAGCCGGCGAGCCCGGCCACGAGGCGTACGTCATCGCCCATCGCGTAGCGGTAGTCGCCGGGCAGCTGAGGCAGGTTGGAGGCCATGCAGGCCGCGGCCGGCGGCTGCGGGAGCTTGTCGAGCACGGCGTCGGGCAGCATCTGCATCATCGCCAGCGGCACCGGGACCAGCCCCGGGCCGGCCTGGCCGAGCCGGATGTAGGCGGCCTTGGAGAGCTGCTTGATCGCGGCCAGGTCACGTCGTTCGAGCACGTCGCGAGGCACCTCGACCATGGCCACGCGCGTCGAGTTGGAGCGTACGTCGCCGGGCTGGAAGTCGCTCATCGGCAGCGAGACCGGCACGTCGCCGCGGTCGACCGGCACGTGGTCGATGCTGACGAGCAGGTCGGCGACCACGTTGATGAACCACGCGTTGGTCGAGCCGCCGTGCTCGGCGGCGACCTTCATCATCGTCTCGGTGTCGAACTCGGTGATCAGCCGCGGCATCCGCCAGCTCTCGGGGGCTGGGTGCGGGGCGGCCTCCGGGTAGACGCGGGGTGCCTTGGTGGCGAGCGCGGCGGTGCCGTCCTTCTTCGCGCTGCGGCGCGCCTTCGTCCATTCCCGCACGGCCCGCCACTGCGCGCGCGAGTCGGCGGCCTCCGCGCGCAGGCGCTGCCAGCCCTTCGCGGGGGCCGCCGGCAGCCGCAGCGGCTCGCCGCGGGAGGCTCGGCCCACCGCGTCGAGCACCGAGCCACCGTCGCCGACCGCGTGGGCCAGCTGCAGCGAGACGACCGAGGTGCCGTCGTCGAGGTTGATCGCGGTGAGCCGGTAGGTCAGACCCACGTGCGGGTCGAGGTGGTCGCTGTGGCGCTCCTGCAGCCAGTCGCTGATCTCGCCGGCGGGCAGGATCTCCTCGTAGAGCACGAGGGCGGGCTCGTTGTCGGCGTTGGTCCACAGGTCACGAGCGCCGGGGAACTTGGCGCGGTGCAGTCGTCGCGAGAGACCACCCTCGGCAAGCCCGGCGGCGATGTAGCGCAGCCGCTCGGCGTCGTAGGGCGAGCCCATCCGCCAGATCCACTGGTTGGCGATCGGGCTGCCGAGACCGCGATGCCGACGGGAGAAGAGGTCGTCGGCGAACTGGAGGCGCCCCGAGTTGTCGATCGGGGCACGGGTGGCAGCGGACATCGGGGATCCTCGAGATGTGGGTCATGGGGGCCGGACGGGGCGATCAACACCCGCGCGCAGGGGGTGGATTCAATCGAAGTCGATGCCGTATGTAAACCCCCGGGGGCAAAGAATCGCTGTGGGAATTCACACGTGGGGGGTGGTCGAAGCCGGGTGTCGGGGTGTGTGCACAATAGGCCGCGACATGGGACGACACAGCGGTCGTCCGTGGCGGGTCGCCCCCTCGGGCTACGGGCGTTCTAGAGGATCGTCTGTCCGGGGCGTGGCACCTTCGCCGCACTGAGCCCCCACCTCAGAGAGGAACTCCACCCCCGATGGAGTACACCGAGCTGTCCGCTTACGACGTTCCCTCGGGCGAGGTGACCGCGTGGATCCCCACGGCGGAGCCCGCTGCGTGGAACGGCGACGAGCGCGAGCTGTCGCACAACCACGAGCAGCACCTCGCGACCGCCGAGGCGGGCTCGTGGATCGGGTCGATCATGAGGCTGCCGGGGCGGCTCGACACCGACGCGCTGAGTCTGGCGATGCGCGCGTGGACGGGGCGCCACGAAGCCCTTCGCGGTGGCGTGGAGGAGACAGCGACGGGTTGGCGCCGGCGCATCCTCGCGCCGGCCGACGTGTCGGTGCAGGCCACGAGCCTGGGACGGTTCGACGGCGACGGAGCCCGCTCGAGCATCGCCGATCTGTTCGCCGAGCGGATCGACCCGAAGGCCTGGCCCTACGTCGTCTTCGCGACCGTCTCCGAGCCGGACACCGACGGGTTCACGCTGGCCTTCGGTGCCGACCACGGCGTGATGGACGCCTACTCCCAGCTGCTCTGGTTCGAGGAGATCGCCTCGCTCTACGAGGCCGCGCTGGCCGGCGAGAGCTTCGAGTCGCTCGCCGCGCCCACGACCGGAAGCCACCTCGACCACTCCGCGCAGGAGAGGGTCGTCGGTGCGGAGATGTCGTTGGAGAGCGAGTCGGTGCAGGTCTGGCGCGACTGGCTCACCTCTGCCGACGGCACCCCGCGCTTCGCCGACTTCCCGGTGCCGGGGATCACCGACGTACGGGGCTCCGACGAGGGTGAGGGGGCAAGCCAGGCCGAGCCGCTGCCGCAGGCGAGCATGTCCCAGTGGCTCGGCGACCACCGCCAGGCGCGGGTCCTGGGCGAGCTCTGCAAGAGCGCCGGAGTCTCCTTCCAGGCCGGGATGATGGGCGCGATGGCCCACGTCCTGCGCGCCCAGCACGGGGTGGAGCAGATGCGCTTCGTGGCGCCGATGCACACCCGCTACACCGCGGAGCACGCCGTGGCGATCGGGTGGTACGTCGGGCTCGTGCCGGTCACGATCGACATCGCCGGCGCGGCGACGCTGCCCGAGGTCGCCGGTCGTGTCCAGGCCGCGCTCGAGGAGACCAGGTCGCTGGTGCGCCAGCCGTTCGCGCGGGTCGCCGACCTGCTCGACGTCGACGACGCGCCGCACTTCGTGGTCACCTTCGTCGACACCCGTTTCATCTCCGGCGCCGAGCACTGGAACGCCTGGGAGGGCCGTACGCTGCGGGCCCCCGTCAACGCCGACGACGAGGTCTACTTCTGGCTGGTGCGCGATCGCGACGGCGTCAACGTCTCGACGCGCTACCCCGAGACCGTCGCCGCCGAACGTGTCGTGCGCGACCTGATCGGCGGGATGAGCGCGCTCCTGGCAGAGCTCGGGGGTCTGGGCACAGCTGATCTCGAAGGTACGGCATGAGGATCGGGGCGCTCTCCCAGCTGGCGCCCGCTCCGGGCAGGGTGGTCGTGCTGCGCCCGACCCAGGCGTGCCAGGAGGCGGCCGAGGCCGCCCCGGTCTCGCCGGGTGCGCCGTCGTTCCTGCAGGCCGACCATCTCGACGCCTACCGGGCAAAGGTCGCCTCAGCCGGCCTCCACCGTGGCTGGACCGGCACCGCCGGCGAGTTCGACGTCGCCTTCGACGAGACCGCCTACGTGGAGGCGCTGACGAGCTTCGTGGGCCGCCACGAGGGCCTGCGCACGTGGTTCGACCTCTCCGACTCCACGCCGGTGCGACACGTGGTGCCGGCCGACGCGGTCGCCTTCGAGGCCGTCGAGGTCGAGATCCCGCCCGCGCTGCTGTCCTCGTGGGAGGTCGGCGGCTGGGAGGAGCTCCTGGTCGGGCTCTGGGACGAGCAGTGCCGCCCCGACTCCTGGGCGCCGTTCCTGCTCGGCGCGATCGTGCGCGGCGACGGCTTCACCTACTTCTGGGGCTGCGACCACGCCTTCACCGACGGTGCCTCGCAGCTGATGGTGCCGGCCGAGCTCGGCGCCGCCTATGCCGCTGCGACGGGCGCCTCGGCCGACCCGCTGCCCGAGGCCGGCAGCTTCGTGGCGTACGCCGCCGACGAGCAGCAGCTGGCGTCGACCTGCGACGCGCAGACACCGGCAGTGCGCGAGTGGGCCGAGATCGTCTCCCGCCACGAGGGGCGCCTGCCGCGGTTCCCGGTGGATCTCGGGCTCGCCCCGGGCGAGACGGCCCCGGTCCGGGTGCGCGCCTGGACGGCGCTCGACGAAGGCGCGACCGAGGCGTTCGAGCAGCTCTGCCGAGCCGCGGGCGGCCGGTTCACCAGCGGCGTGTTCGCGCTCCTGGCTCACGCCGAGCAGCGCCTGACCGGCATCGAGCGCTACCTCGGGATCACCGTGCTCGGCACCCGGTCGCAGCAGACCGCGACCTCCCACGGCTGGTTCTGCAACTTCGCGCCCGTCGAGATGGCGCTCGGGCAGAGGTTCGAGGAGACCCTCCTCGCTGCGGAGAGCGCCTTCGCGACAGCGCGCGAGCTCGCCAAGACACCGGTGCACGTGCCGCTCGGCGCGATGATCGCCGGTGGTGTGCTGGCGGCCACCGAGCTGGCCAGCCCGCAGATGGTCTCCTTCCTCGACGTACGCAAGTTTCCGGGGGCCGGCACGACCCCGTTCGAGACCGGGCTGCACTTCACCGGCGAGGGCCGCACCGCCAACGCCAGCCTCTGGGTCAACCGCTTCGCCGACCGCTTCGAGCTCGCCACCCAGAGCCCTGACACCGAGCAGGGCGCTCGCGCCGTGGCGACCTTCTTCGGGGCGGCCCACGACGTGCTCGCCGAGCTCGGGATCGAGGTGCGACCGGTCGAGGTCGCGCTCGCCGAGGACCAGATGATCGGGACCGGACATGCTGGTCACGACCGCTGACCTGTGGGAGCCGCGGCCGGGCACCCTGCTGCGCTGGGACCTCTCCGCGCCCCGCAGCGGTGCACCCGCCGAGCTCTCCCTCAACCAGCGCAACCACCTCGCCGGTGCGATGGCGGGCCACCCGACCGTCTGGCTGGCGGCCGCCTTCGACGTCGAGGGGCCGATCGAGCCGGTCGCCCTCTCCCGCACCTGGCGTGCCTTCGTGGCGCGTCACGGCAGTCTTCAGCTCGAGGTGACCGCCGTCGACGAGGTCCCGCAAGCGCGTCGGCACCACCCCGGCACCCTGACCTGGTCGGTCACCCGAGCCGGTCACACCCGCACCGTCGAGGAGACCCGCGCCGCGCTGCACACTGCTCTCGACGATCGGTGCGGACCGTTCGGCTATCCGGCCTTCCTGCCGGCGGCCATCTCGCGTCCGGACCGCTCCACGATCGTGCTCGGCATGGACCATCTGCACTGCGACGCCCACTCGATCGCCGTCGCGGTCGAGGAGCTCGCCGAGCTCTACGACGCGTTCACGAGCGGCAGCGAGGCGCCCTCGCTGCCCGAGACGGCGTCGTTCCTCGAAGCGGTCGAGGCCGGCGAGGACGGGCCTGCGCCGGTCGCCGACGGTGACTCCCGGCTGCTCGGCTGGGGCGAGTTCCTCGGCAGCCGCGGCAACCAGCTGCCCAACTTCCCGCTCCCGCTCGGGCTGGCCCCGGGGGAGCGGGCCGCACAGGCCACGGCCGTACGTCCCCTGGCCGACGCCGACCTGACGGACCGCATCGGCGTGCGCGCCCGCAACAGCGGCGCCTCGACCTACGCGGCCGTCCTGGCAGCGCTCGCCAGCGCCGTCTTCGACCTCGGTGGCGGCCCCCGCCTCGACACGATGGCCCCGGTCTCCACCCGCGCCGCGGAGGCGCTGACGCGCTCGGTGGGCTGGTACACGACCACCGTCCCGCTCACCGTGCCGGCCTCGCTCTCCGACCTGGGGCTGGCCGAGGCCGGCGACGCGGTCCGTTACGGCGTACGCCTCGGCACGGTGCCGCTCGACCAGGTCATCGGTTCGTTGGCGGAGCCGCTGGTGCAGGTCAGGAGCGACGTCTTCGTCGTCTCCTGGGTCGACTACCGGCATGTGCCCGGCGGCTCGTCGCACCTCGAGCGCGAGGCGCAGCACATCTCCGCCTCGACGATGGCCGACGACGTGCAGATCTGGTTCTCCCGCACCCACACCGGCCTCGCCGTCCGTGTCCGCTACCCCGACACCGCGGTGGCCGCGCGCTCGGTCGACTCGCTCCTCGAGCGCCTGACCCACACCCTCGCCGACCTCTCCCGCCAGCCCGACGACCTGGCTGCCCTGGGCGTCGACTCCTGAGCTCCGGCGGTGCTCAGCTCGAGTAGATCTGCCGGATGACGTCTTCGATGTCGGGCTCGTGGATGGACAGGTCGGCGACGTCGTAGGCGGCGGCGACCTGGGCGACGAGGGGCGCGGCGGAGGCGCCGGCGGGGAAGGCGAGCCACTGGCGTGGGCCGTCGACCTTGACGACCTGCGCACCGTCGATGGTGATGGGGGAGGCCTCGTCGACCAGGTCGACGACGAGCGTGCGCGAGGCTCCGCCGGTGGCGCGCAGGGTCTCCAGCGGGCCGTCGAAGACGGCGGTGCCGTGGTCGATCACGATGACCCTGTCGCAGAGCGCCTCGATGTCCTGCAGGTCATGGGTGGTGAGCATCAAGGTGGTGCCGCGCTCGTGGTTGAGGGCGCGCAGGAACTCCCGCAGCCGCCCCTTGGAGACCACGTCGAGGCCGATCGTCGGCTCGTCGAGGTAGAGGATCTCGGGGTCGTGGAGCAGTGCCGCGGCGATGTCGCCCCGCATCCGCTGGCCGAGCGAGAGCTGGCGCACCGGGGTGTCCAGCAGGTCGCCCAGGTCGAGCAGCGCGACGTGATCCTCCAGGTTGCGCCGGAAGGTCTGGTCACCGATCCGGTAGATCCGCCGCAGCAGCTCGAAAGAGTCGCGCAGCGGCAGGTCCCACCACAGCGACGTACGCTGCCCGAAGACCACGCCGATCCGCCGGGCCAGCTCGCGGCGCTGGCGCGACGGCTCCAGGCCGGCCACCCGCGCCGATCCGCCGGAGGGCACCAGGATGCCGGTGAGCATCTTGATCGTGGTCGACTTGCCCGCTCCGTTGGGGCCGATGTAGCCGACCATCTCGCCGGCGTCGATCTCGAACGACAGGTCGTGCACGGCGTGCTTCACCACCGGCGTACGCCTCAACCCGCCCGCCCGCTTGCGGATGGTGAACTCGCGGGACAGGTCCCGCACCTCGATCAGCGACACATCAGCTCCCGGTCGATCGGTAGTGGCGGAGCCCCTGGCGCCAGACCAGCGCGGTCACACCGACCAGCACCAGGGCGGCAAGGGGAGAGGCGAAGGGAAACCAGCCCGGGGAGCCGAGCGGGTCGGCGCGGCCGAGCAGGAACAGGCAGGGATACCAGTTCACGAACGCCAGCGGCAGCAGATAGGTCAGCGAGCGGACGACCTCGCGCGGGAAGATCGTCATCGGATACTGCATGATCGTGTTGCCGCCGTAGGTGAAGGCATTGGCGAACTCCGAGGCGTCGGTGGTCCAGAACTGGATCGTCGAGAAGATCACGAACACGCAGAAGTAGATCGCCACCCCCGAGACGAGCGCGAGCACCAGCACCAGGAGACGCTGAGGGGTCCAGTCGACGATGGGCGCCGCCCAGGCGAACACGGCCACCCCTTGAGCGATCTGCCCCAGACGGCGCAGCTCGAACCGGTCAGCGCACAGCTGCACCAGCACCGGGACCGGCTTCGTCATCATCGTGTCGAGGTCGCCGCTGCGCACCTTCTGGCCGATCTTCTCCACGCTCCCGACCAGCATGTCGGCGGTGCGGAACGCGATCGAGGTGACGCCGTAGAGCAGCGCGATCTCACGCAGCCGGAAGCCGCCGTAGGCGTCGATGTGGGTGAACATCAACCAGATCGTCACGAAGTCGAGGAAGGTGATCAGCAGCCCGCTGACCGTCATCATCCAGAACGAGACCGGGTAGGCCATCGCCGCGCGCACCCACAGCAGCGCGATCTGCACGTAGGAGCGCGCCGCATGAGCCAGGTAGGCGGGAGGTCGCTGCTCAACCACCCTGCACCACCACCTTGCGGGTCGCGGCGCGCAGCACCAGCGCGCACATCGCCAGCAGGACGATCGCCCACGCGACCTGCAGCCCGATCGCGGCGAGCATGTCGAGCCCGGCGTGACGGCCCAGCCAGATGTCGGCAGGGGTCTGGATGTAGGAGGCGAACGGCAGCCCCAGCGCGACCTGGCGCAGCCCGTCGGGGAAGAGGTTGAGCGGCAGCGTCAGTCCGCTGAAGAACGTCGCCATCACGCTGAGCAGCACCCGTGGGCCGGTCGCGTCGAGGAGCCAGAACGCGCTGCTGGCGAACAGGAACCGGATGGCGAAGCTGACCACCACCGCCAGGCACACACTGACCAGGAACCCGACCGCGCCGGCCGGCGCGGGCGCGACGAGGCCGAACAGCAACGCACCCACCACCGTCGGCGCGACCCCGCGGGTGAGGAAGTGGTAGAGCGCCCGGCCGAGGTCGGCGGCGAGGTACCAGCCGAGCACGCTGACGGGGCGGTAGAGATCCACGGCGATGTCGCCGTTGCGGATCCGCTCGGCGAGGTCGTCGGTCGAGCCCCCGCTCCACAGCGCGATGGTCATCAGCAGCGCCTGCCCGATCCAGACGAAGGTGACCGCTTGGTCCGCGCCGTAGCCGCCGGCGGTCGGATTCTGCTCCCACAGCGCCAGATAGGCGAAGCTGAGGATGATCCCGAAGACCGAGTTGGTGAAGATTCCGGCCAGCGTCGCGGCGGTGTAGGTGGAGTAGCGGCGGAAGGACCGGGTCGCGATCGCGGCGTACAGGCTCGGCGGTGAGTGCAAGGGCCCGGACACCAGAGGTACGTTGGCACACCGGGGCCTGCGTACGCCAAGGGGTTTCCTGGAATAACGTTGAACCAGCAACTGTTTGCCGAGTAGTTCGAATTTCAACTACCGTGGCCGGCGATCAGATCGGGTCACGAAAGGGGCAGGGATCATGGGTATGCAGTTCGGAATCTTCACCGTCGGTGACGTGACGATGGATCCGACCACCGGCAAGACCCCGACGGAGCACGAGCGGATCAAGGCGACCGTCGAGATCGCCAAGCACGCCGAGGAGGTGGGGCTGGACGTCTTCGCCACCGGTGAGCACCACAACCCGCCGTTCATCGCCTCCAACCCGACCGCGACGCTGGCCTACATCGGTGCCCAGACCGACAACATCATCCTGAGCACCGCGACCACGCTGATCACCACCACCGACCCGGTGCTGATCGCGGAGGACTACGCCAAGATCCAGCACCTCACCGACGGTCGCGTCGACCTGATGATGGGCCGCGGCAACACCGGCCCGGTCTACCCCTGGTTCGGCAAGGACATCCGCCAGGGCATCAACCTGGCCGTCGAGAACTACGCGCTGCTGCGCCGGTTGTGGAGCGAGGACGTCGTCGACTGGTCCGGCCGGTTCCGTACACCGCTGCAGGGCTACACCTCGACCCCGCGCCCGCTCGACGGGGTGGCCCCGTTCGTCTGGCACGGCTCGATCCGCTCGCCCGAGATCGCCGAGCAGGCCGCCTACTACGGTGACGGCTTCTTCCACAACCACATCTTCTGGCCGGAGTCCCACGCCAAGCAGATGGTGAACCTCTACCGCCAGCGCTTCGAGCACTACGGCCACGGCACCGCCGACCAGGCGATCGTGGGGCTGGGCGGGCAGTTCTTCATGCGCCCCAACTCCCAGGACGCGATCGACGAGTTCCGTCCCTACTTCGACAACGCGCCCGTCTACGGTCACGGCCCCTCGCTGGAGGACTTCACCGAGGCCACGCCGCTCACCGTCGGCTCGCCGCAGCAGGTCATCGAGCGCACGCTGTCGTTCCGGGAGAACATCGGCGACTACCAGCGCCAGCTCTTCCTGCTCGACCACGCCGGGCTGCCGTTGAAGACCGTGCTGGAGCAGCTCGACCTCTACGGCGAGATCCTGCCGACCCTGCGCGCGGAGTTCGCGAAGCTGCGCAAGCCCGGTGTGCCGGACGCCCCGACCCACGCTGCCCTGGTGGAGAAGGCCGGCGGCGCGAAGGACTCGACCGTCTACGCCGACGGCGACGCCGCCACCGGCTCCTCCGACCGGGCCGACCTCGACGCCGCGGACGCCCAGATCCTGGAAGGAGAGCTCTGATCATGAGCGAGACCAAGTCGATCGTGGTCGTCTCGGCGGGGCTCGGGGTGCCGTCCTCGACCAAGCTGCTGGCCGACATGCTGGCCGACGCCACCGTGTCGGCGATCGGCTCTCGGGGAGCCGAGGTCGACGTACGCCACGTCGAGCTGCGCGACCTCGCGCACGCGCTCACCGACCACCTGCTCACCGGGTTTCCGACCGCTGACCTGAAGGCGGCCATCGACGCCGTCCACGACGCCGACGGGGTGATCGCGGTGACGCCGGTCTTCTCGGCCTCCTACTCCGGCCTGTTCAAGACCTTCTTCGACGTCTTGGAGCAGGGTGTGCTCGACGCCAAGCCGGTGCTGGCGGCCGCCACCGCCGGCACCGCCCGTCACTCGCTCGTCATCGAGCATGCGATGCGGCCGCTGTTCTCCTACCTGCACGCTGTGGTCGTCCCGACCGGCGTGTTCGCCGCCACCGACGACTTCGCGGGCGGCTCCGAGCTGCGCAAGCGTGTCGACCGGGCAGCCGGCGAGCTCGCCGCACTGGTCGCCGGCTCCCACGGGCCGGCGGCCGCCACGCCGGCGCGCAAGCTGGTGGAGGACGAGTTCGCGAGCCCGACCTCCTTCGAGACGCTGCTGAAGCAGGCATCCGAGGGTCCGCCGGAGTACTGAGGCCGGGCCCGGCCTGCGCGGGGTCCCCGGGGTTCGGGGTCGAGTGAGACACAATGGACAGCGACCGCTGCCCCCAACGTCGAGCGGAGCCCTTGTGACGAGCTTCGAGCCGAGCGTCGTCGTTGCCGACGAGTCGCCGCTGCTCCGTGCCGGCCTCACCGCCCTGCTCGCCCGCGGTGGCTATCAGGTGGTCGCCGACGCATGCGACAGCGACCAGCTCCTGCAGGCGGTCACCGACACGATGCCGAGCGTCGTCGTCACCGACGGCCGGTTGGGCGCCGGCAACATCGACGAGGGCATCACGGCCGCGATCCGGGTGCACGAGAAGGTGCCCGAGATGGGCATCATCGTGCTCGGTGAGTCGGTCGCCACGACGTACGCGGCCAGGGTCTTCGCCAGCACGGGCACCGGCGGTCTCGCCTATCTGCGCAAGTCGCGCGTGCGCGCCACGCCTCACTTCCTCGACGTGCTCGGCCGCGTGGCGTCGGGGGAGGTGGTGGTCGACCCGCAGGTCATCGACCGGATGAAGACGGTCAAGCACGACGCCGAGGCGATGGCCGCCCTGACGCTGCGGGAGCGGGAGGTGATGGCCATGCTCGGCACCGGCTATCCCGAGCGCGCCATCATCAGCAGCCTGTTCGCCAACAAGCGGCAGTTTCAGCTGTGCCTGGGCGAGATGCTCGTCAAGCTCGGTCTGCCGGCCGGTGTCGAGCATCGCCGGGCGCCGACACCGTTGACGCACCTGAGGCCCTAGGGCCCCAGGTGCGACCGGCGTACGTCGCGGGTGTGCCTCTCAGGCCTGGTGGGTGCCCACCACGACGGCGCGCCCCAGGGCCTTGAACGCGAGGTTGAAGCTGACGACCGTGGGCGTGACCGAGTCGTCGACGCCGAGGCTCTCCTCGCCGACGGCGTGGACGACGAAGTAGTAGCGGTGCACCTGGTCGCCGGCCGGGGGAGCGGCGCCGCCGAACTCCTTGGTGCCGAAGTCGGTGGCGACGTGGAACGCCTTGCCCGGCAGGTCGGCATCGCCGGCACCGGCGCCGGCCGGCAGCTCGGTCACGTCAGCGGGCACGTCGACCAGGCACCAGTGCCAGAAGCCGCTGGGCGTGGGCGCGTCCGGGTCGAAGCAGGTGATGACGTACGACTTCGTCCCCTCGGGCGCGTCGCTCCAGCGCAGCTGCGGCGAGGTGTTGCCGCCGTCGTGGAGCTGGTCCTGCTTCAGGGGCTGCCCGTCGCTCACGTCGTCGCTGGTCAGCGTGAAGGAGGGCAGGGCGGGCATGAGCGAGTAGGGGTCGGGTTTCACCGGGCGATCGAGTGACATGCCCACCAACGTAGTCCGCGTATCGACCCGTTGTCAGGCCGTGGCGCGGCGTTGGGCGAGGATGTACCCATGAGTTCTGAGCATGCCGTTCCCTACCCCGCCGGTCTCATCCTGGAGGGGCGCAGGGTGGTCGTTGTGGGCGGCGGCCGCGTGGCGCAACGACGGGTGCCGGCGCTGATCGCGGCCGGCGCGCGGGTCGAGGTCGTCTCGCCCTCGCTGACGCCTGCGCTCGAGGGTCTGCTCGGCTCCGGCGAGATCACCTGGCGTGAGGCTCGCTTCTCCGCCGAGATGCTCGACGGCGCCTGGTATGTCATCGCGGCGACCCAGAACGCCGAGGTCAACGAGGAGGTCTCGGCCGCTGCCGAGGAGCGACGGATCTTCTGCGTACGCTCCGACGACGGCCGAGAGGCCACCGCCTGGACCCCGGCGACCGGGCACGACGGCGACCTGACCGTCGCTGTGCTGGCCAACCGCGACCCGCGCCGCTCCGCCGGGGTGCGCGACCGGATCCTCGACGGGCTCCGCTCGGGTGCGCTGATCGCGCCCCACGAGCGCCAGCGGGTGCCCGGGGTGACCCTGGTCGGTGGCGGCCCGGGCGATCCGGGGCTGATCTCGGTCGCCGGTCGCAAGGCGCTGATGGAGGCCGACATCGTCGTCGCCGACCGGCTCGCCCCGCGAGAGCTGCTCTCCGAGCTGCCCGCCGACGTCGAGCTGGTCGACGTCGCCAAGCTCCCCCGCGGACGCTCGGCCCAGCAGGAGGAGATCAACCGGATCATCGTCGAGGCGGCCAAGGACGGCAAGGCCGTCGCGCGTTTCAAGGGCGGCGACAACTTTATCTTCGGACGTGGCTTCGAGGAGGTGCTGGCGTGCCGCGAGGCCGGTGTGCCGGTCCACGTCATCCCGGGTCTGACCTCGCCGGTCACGGTGCCCGGGGTCGCCGGGATCCCTGTCACCCACCGTGGCGTCGCCCACGAGTTCACCGTCATCTCCGGTCACGTCCCGCCCGACGACCCGACCTCGCTGACCAACTGGTCCGCCGTCGCCGGTCTCGGTGGCACGCTCGTGCTGCTGATGGCGGTCCAGAACGCCCCCGCGATCGCGGCCGCGCTGATCGACGGTGGCCGCCCCGGGTCGACGCCGGTCGCGGTCATCTGCGACGGCACGATGCCCACCGAGCGTACGGTCCTGGCGACCCTCGAGACGCTGGAGAAGACCTTGGGTGACGAGAAGGTGCAACCTCCGGCGATCATCGTCATCGGCGAGGTCGTCCGCGTCGCCCACCCCGACTCGTTCTGAGCGGCGCAGACGCTCCCCGCCGACGTGGAGGTCGGGGAGCGTACGGATGTGTGGGGGAGTCCGGTGCGCGCCTACCCTGGACCCCTCATGGCTGACCTGATCGAGATCTCCGACCCCGCCGATCCGCGGCTTGCCGACTACCGCGACCTCCGCGACGTCGAGCTGCGCAAGTCGCTGGAGTCGTCGGAGGGCCTGTTCCTGGCCGAGGGGGAGAAGGTCGTACGCCGGGCGGTGGCCGGTGGCTTCGAGCCGCGCTCGTTCCTGATGGCACCCAAATGGCTCGACGGGCTGGCCGACACGCTCGCCACGACCGACGCGCCCTGCTACGTGATGAGCGAGAAGGCTGCCGAGGAGGTGACCGGGTTCCACGTGCACCGCGGTGCGCTCGCCTCGTTGAAGCGACGGCCGCTGCCGTCGGTGGAGTCGGTCCTGGCCGGCGCCCGTTCGGTCCTAGTGCTCGAGGACATCGTCGATCACACCAACGTAGGCGCGATCTTCCGCTCGGGCGCCGCGCTGGGCTTCGATGCGGTACTGCTGGCGCCGCGGTGCGCCGACCCGCTCTACCGCCGCTCGATCAAGGTCGCGATGGGCGCCGTCTTCGCGCTGCCGTGGACCCGTCTGCCGGACTGGTACGAAGCGCTCCCGTCCCTCTCCGCCGCCGGCTTCACCACCGTCGCCCTGACCCTCGCCGACGACGCCGTAGACATCGAGAGGGCTGTCGAAGGCGTCGACAAGGTCGCCCTCGTCCTCGGCTCCGAGGGCCACGGCATCTCCCCTCGCTGGCAGCACGCCTCCGACCGCCGCGCCATCATCCCGATGTCCGCCGGCATCGACTCCCTCAACGTCGCCGCCGCCACCGCCGTCGCCTGCTACGTCACCGCCCGCCGGTAGTAGCCGAGACGTCACTTCTGCAGGTCGATGCGTCACGTACGTCGGTCGAGACGTCACGTGCGTCGTTGAAGCGCCCGGTGTGCTGGCCGAGTAGGTGAGTTGGTGCCAGCTCGACTGATCGGAGTGTGCCCGAGACATGAGGACATGTTCCGCTGGTTGTCGGGCTCTGCCCGTAGGTGAGATTGCTGATGCGCCGGAACGCTGCGGGTGGATCCTCCCAGCTACACTCTCGGGGCAGTCGAAGCCTGCGAAAGGCCATGGTCGCGAGCCCAGGCCTTCCCGTCCGCTGCGATTCCTTCCAGCAAGTGGAAGGTGTGCACGAAACCGGTCGCGTCGAGGTCGATCCTGCTGTACTCCTCGTGATCGTCAAGCTGCGGTTCGCCGTTGGCAGGAAGCACCTGCTGGGCGTGGGCGTCCTTGATGTGGATCTCACGGGCCGGACCGTTGGTGAGGGTGAGCTCGAGGTTGTAGCCCGCGCGCTTGTCGTCGGTCACTCGGACCGAGGAGAGTGCGTCGAAGCGGTAGCTTTCGCGAAGCTCCTTGCCGCGACGAGCCGATGGTGCGTCGATCTCGGTGCTCACCTCGCGTACGCCTTCCGGGGTGACCAAGAACAGGTGGAACGCGTATCGGGTGTAGCGCCACGGCCCGTTCTTGACGCGGGCCTTGCGATACGGGGGACTCGGGGTCACCAGAAACGTGTACGTGACCAGCCGTGACCAGCTTAGACGGTAGTTGTCCAGAACCTCGGCGATGAAGACGGTCTTGTCGGCGTTGAGCCACGTCTGCATCTCAATCTCCGATGGTCGTTCCTCAAGACGCGCTTTCCAACGTCGGTAGGTAGCCATACGGGAGTCGTACTCCGCTCGACGCTCGGCATGCTCGCGATTGAGCCGGCGTTGTTCGCTCCTGACCTCAAACGTGTCCGGAACCGCGCGTTTCAACGACCAGATCAGCAGGAGGGCTGCCGCCAGCGACAGCCCGGTGTGGGCCGGTCCGAACCCGGACGCGATGGTCCCCAACGTGGTGAGCAGAGCGATGCCAGCAGCGGTGGTGAGTCCGATGCCGAGGACCTTGGCAGCAGCAGGAGACAGCCGCTCCGAGGGCTCGGGGGACGGGGCCGAAACCTCCTGGTCTCGCGCTTCCCGGGCCAGATGTCGGATGAGCCAGTCGAGGTTCTCGACCGTCGTCGCGGAGTCTCGATACGACCGGGCGATCTCCTGGGCGAGGCGTTTTCGCTCGGTCTCTGTAACGGTCAGCCAGGTCGAAGGAGTGAAGCCGCGGGGCCGGTGCGCCCTGAAGTGTTCGGTAAACCGTTCACGCACCTGGTGCGTGAAGCCCGTCTGCTCGGTGGTGTACGCAGGGACGGCGTCGGACGGTGACGGAGCCAGGTCCGCGACTCGGTCGGCCCACCGGCAGCCGAAGGCCAGGGCTGCTACTGCGGCAGCGACTGCCACAGTGAGCTCTACTGTTGCAAGGAGTGGCTGTGTCAGAAAAGCGATCACTCCGATGACGAGGGCTGCCACCGCCACCAGTGCGTACCAGCCCGGCAGCGACTCCTGAGTGTCGCCAGTTCTGTTGTCATGGGGTGCCACGAGGCGTGGCTCGGCTGGGTCAGCCTCGAAGAAGAGCTCGATCCGTCCACGTCGATTGTCTCGGAACTGGTTGCCCCGAGCTGTGGCACGCCGCTGTGTCCAGGTCGTCTCCAGGGCCGCGGAGGGCATGAGACGGTCCAGGTGCTCGTTGACGGCGGTCTGTTGCTTGACGGTCAAGGTGTCCAGGTGCGCCTCCCAGGTGCGCCACCAGTCCATGTCTTTCGGTCGATACCCTGCCAAGTCGAGGACGACCTCGAGCGCGAGCCTCCAGGAGTCGTCAGGAAGCCGTTCGACGCGCCCGACGATCATTCCGAGCTCATGCTTGTCCTTTGAGGTGAGATCGTGCTGCGACTTGCTCCCCAGGATCGTGATCGCCCAGTAGAAGTAGTTCTCGGTGCCCCTACGATCGCTGGCGATCACGTCGTCGATGAGCATGCGGGCACGGTCCAGGCGACCGCCGTCGATGGCAGTAAGAGCGTCCTTGAACTTCTCCTCGGGCGAAGCGCCTTCGGTGGTGACGTACGTCCTGTTGTCCTCGTGGTGGACGCCGATATGCGTGCCGACGATCGCGCCGACTTGCGAGTTGAGCAGCATCGGGTCGACCTGGGTGTGGAATTCGGTCATGTCAGGCCTCCTGCCATCACGATGAGCGGCACGACCTTGGCAGCCAGGTCTGCGATGTCGGCGACCAAGCCTCGCAGTCGCTCGAGGGCTGTGGTCACCGTGTGTTTCGACTCCGAGGTGCCCGCTTGTGCGGATTTACGCGCGGTGTCCAGCTGGAGCTGCGCGCCGGTCAGCGTGGCGTCGTCGAGGTCGCCCGCGACGTGGTGCTGTTCGAGGAGCCGACTGAACCTGTCGAGCTCCTCGATGAGGTCTGCAGTGGACGTTGCGTTCGGGGAGACGGCTCCGTAGCTGCTGCCGTTGTTCACGAAGCCGGTGATGTTGCCGACGGTGCTGTTGTGGATCGTCGGGCTGACCTGGGTGTGGTAGGTCGGGCGGGTGCTGTCTTCGTCGGCCATCGTGAGCTGCTCCTTGTCCTTGATGATGTTCACTGCCAGGTGGGTGGCGAAGGCTGCTGCGTTTGCGGCCGCTCGTGGTTGCCAGTTTTGATCGTTTGCGCTGCCCTTCGTGCCGTCTGCGCGGTCGCTGATGCCGCGGATGACAGCGACCTGCGATCCGCTCAGATGGGCAGCCTGCGCGACGCCCGCTCCTTCCATCTCGACGGCAAGGGCGTCGTTGAAGCGAGTTCGCAGCCATCGGGCATGTGCTGACGTCACGGAGTTCAGGACGACCGATCCAGCGGCGATCGGGGCGATGTGCACCCGTGGCGGGTCTTCGCCCGGGGGAGGCGGATCGGCCCACTCGTCCCGACGCGCAAGCTCGGACCCGAGCTGAAAGATCGGGTGGCTTACCTCCCAGGAGCGTGGGCGGGCCATGAGGCCGGCGTCTTCGCTGGTGCCGCCCTGATAGTTGTAGATGTGCTTCGCGAACACGACGTCGCCCAGCCGGGCGCTGTCCCACAGCGCGCCGGCGACTCCGACGAAGATCACAGCAGCAGGATCGAACTCCGAGACCGCGCGCTCGACGATGACAGCGGCTGACTCGTTGCCGACATTGGTCAGTCCGAGTGCCACACGACATGTGCTGTGCCGGACGAGGCCTGTCTCGAACCGCGTCCCGTGCTTGTGCAGGTGCGGCGTGGGCCCGGCGAGCCGGCGACGCACTGCGTCGTACTCGGTGTTGATCGCGGTGAGGAGCACTACCAGGTTCTTCGACATCTACGCTGATCCCTCTCTCATCGGTTTCTCGCTCGACGGTGGCCGAGTGAGCGGCGGTGCGAGTGTGGAGCTCGGGCCGACGCGGTAGAGCTGCGCTGGCCGTCCGCGCGTGCTCTTGGAGCCGGCGTCGTCTGGCACGACGAAGCCGGTTGCGGCGCGTACCTTCCTGTAGAAGTTCCGGGTGTCGAGCTCGGTGTCCCATACCGTTTCGTAGACATGCTGGAGTTCGGCGATGGTGAAAGGCTCCGTGCAGAACGCGGTCGCGAGCGCGGTGAACTCGAGGCGTGAGCGCGCGCGTTCAACGCCGTCGGTGACGATGCGGTGATGGTCGAAGGCAAGGTCGATCTCCCCGGACAGGACTTCCTCTACCGGGACCCAGGCGGCTGCTTTGGCATCGGTTCCCGCGACCGGCTCGGGTAGGTCCGGCACGATCGCGAGGTGGGCGACCGAGACGACCCGGTCTCGAGGGTCGCGGTCGACGGCTCCGTAGATGGCGAGCTGCTCCAGATGCACACGGCCGATGTCGAGCGCAGTCTCCTCCTGCAGCTCGCGGCGAGCCCCGTCCAGGATCTCCTCGCGGTCGTTGTTGAGGAATCCCCCGGGGAGGGCTTGCATCCCGCTGAACGGATCCTCGGCACGCTCCACGAGGAGCACGCACAGTCGGCCCTTGCGCAGAGTCAGGACAACGAGATCAACCGTGAGCAGCACGGGCGGCGGTGTCCACGCTTCAGCTTGCATGCCCTTTACGCTAGACGACTTACTGTCGTGGCGACAGAAAGATCGTTTGAAGCTCGCTGCTTGTGCCGTTGGGCGAGACATGAGCGAAGACAAAGCAGCGCCGGTCGGGCTGACAGCTAGGTGTCAGCCCGACCGGCGCCGGTGGCCTACTGGAGAGTTACAGCTCCCACCAGACGGTGGTGTCGCCGGGGAGGTCGGCGGAGCCGTCGGTGACGGGCACGGGACCCAAGGAGGAGAGGAGCACGTCGCCGGGGGCGGTGATGCGTACGGGCTCCTTGGTGGTGTTGACCGTGCAGGCGAAGCCGTGGCGCTCGAACCAGAGGACGCCGGCGGGGGCCTCGTCGTGCCAGGTGACCGCGTCACCGGCGCCGAGGCCGGGGGTCTCGCGGCGGATCGTCAGGGCCGAGCGGTAGAGCTCGAGGGTGGAGCCGTCGGCGCTGGTCTGGGCCTCGACGCTGAGGTCGCCCCAGGTCGAGGGCTGGGGGAGCCAGGAGCCGCCGTCTCCGAAGTCGTAGGACGGGCCCGAGCGGGACCAGGGGATCGGCACGCGGCAGCCGTCGCGGAAGCCGTCCTGGCCGCTGGCGCGGTGGAACGACGGGTCCTGGCGGACCTCGTCGGGGAGGTCGGTGACGTCGGGGAGGCCGAGCTCCTCGCCCTGGTAGACGTACGCCGAGCCCGGAAGCGCGAGCATCAGCAACGTCGCCGCGCGGGCCCGGCGCAGGCCGAGCTCGCGATCACCAGGCGTGCGGATCTGGGTGCCTGAGCCGGGAGGATTGGCGAACCGGGTGGCGTGCCGGGTGACGTCGTGGTTGGACAGCACCCAGGTCGCGGGGGCGCCGACGGGGCGCATCGCGTCGAGCGAGCTGTCGATGACCTTGCGCAGCGCCGCGGCGTCCCAGGCGGTGTCGAGGTATTCGAAGTTGAAGGCCTGGTGCAGCTCATCGGGGCGTACGTAGTTGGCCGACCGCGCCACGGTCGGCGTCCACGCCTCGGCGACGAAGATCCGGTCCGGGTAGTCCTCGAGCACCGTGCGCCAGGTGCGGTAGATGTCGTGGACCCCGTCCTGGTCGAAGAAGGGCATCTCGTCGTTGCCGAGCAGATGGAGCTGCTCGGCGTGGCCGATCGAGGGCAGGCCCTCGGCCTTGACCAGGCCGTGGGCGACGTCGATGCGGAAGCCGTCGATGCCGAGGTCGAGCCAGAACCGGAGGATGTCGAGGAACTCGGCGGCCACCTCGGGGGAGTTCCAGTTGAAGTCGGGCTGCTCGGGGGCGAAGAGGTGGAGGTACCACTCGCCGTCCGGCACCCGGGTCCACGCGGGGCCGCCGAAGATCGAGTCCCAGTCGTTGGGCGGCTCCTCGCCGTGCTCGCCGAGCCCGGGCAGGAAGTGGTAGCGCGACCGCATCGGCGACCCGGGGCCCTCCGCCAGTGCCTGCTGGAACCACTCGTGCTGGTCGGAGGAGTGGTTGGGGACGATGTCGGCGACGATCTTCAACCCCAGCTCATGAGCCGAGGAGATCAGCGCGCGAGCGTCGTCCAGCGTGCCGTAGCGCGGGTCGACGGCGCGGTAGTCGGCGACGTCGTAGCCCCCGTCGGCCTGCGGAGAGTCGTAGAACGGGCTCAGCCAGACCGCGTCGACCCCCAGGTCGCGCAGGTAGGGGAGTCGGGAGCGGATCCCGGGAAGGTCGCCGGTGCCGTCGCCGTCGCTGTCGGCGAAGCTGCGCGGGTAGACCTGATAGATGACGGCGTCGCGCCACCACTCGGAGCTCATGCGGCTGTTCATATTGCTGGGAACCTTTCAGCCCTTGACGCTGCCGGCGGTCAGGCCGGTGACGACGTGTCGTTGGACGAGATAGAAGAACGCGGTGACGGGGATGGCGATGAGCACGGCGGTGGCGGCCATCAGGTTCCACTGCGCGTCGTGCTCGCTGATAAAGCTCTGCAGGCCGACCGCGAAGGTGTACTTGGAGTCGTCGAGCAGGAAGGTCGAGGCGAACGCGACCTCGGCGAAGGCGGTGATGAAGGCGTAGAACGCGGCCACCGCGAGACCCGGCCGGGCCAGGGGCAGGATCAGCCGCCAGAACGTGCCGAACGGGGTGAGGCCGTCGATCATGCCGGCCTCGTCGAGCTCGATCGGGATGGTGTCGAAGTAGCCCTTCAGCAGCCACGAGCAGTAGGGGACGATCGTGGTGCAGTTGACCAGGATCAGGCCGAGGTGGGAGTCGACCAGGCGCAGCTGGGAGAAGATCTCGTACATCGGCACGATCAGCACCGCGATCGGGAACGCCTGCGTCAGCAGCAGCACCCACATCAACGGCCGATGCCCCGGGAACCGCATCCGGGAGACCGCATAGCCGGTCGTCGCCGCCGACATGACGCCGAACAGGGTCGTGCCTCCCGCGACGACCAGCGTCGACCACAGCCAGTCGAAGAAAGCGGTGTTGGTCAGCACGAACGAGTAGTTGACGAGCGTCGCCTTCGCGAGAATGCCGCCGGGGTGGAGGTAGTCGTCCTTGTCGGGCCCGAGCGAGAGGTAGACGAGCCAGACGATGGGGAACAGCGCGATCAGCGAGGCGACCGTGAGGGTCACGTGGGAGGCGACCTTCGCGACCGGGCCGAGTTCACCGCGGCGACGTTGTTTGGTCCTGGGCGCGAGGGTGCTAGGCGAGCTGGTCATTGCGTTTCAACCACCGGTAGTAGAAGGACGTGAAGACGATCAGGATCGCGAGCAGGAGCACGCCGTAGGCCGCCGACATCGCGAAGTCGCGCGGCTGCTGGCCGAACCCGAGGCGGTAGGCCCAGGTGACCAGGATCTGCGCGTCCGGAGCGGTGTTGCCGAAGAGCAGGAAGATGATCGCGAACTGGTTGAAGGTCCAGATCACGCCGAGCAGGACGACCGTCGAGCTCACCGAGGACAACCCCGGCAGAGTGACGTGCCGGAACCGCTGCCAGGCGCTGGCCCCGTCGATCTCGGCAGCCTCGTAGAGGTTCTCGTCGATCGACTGCAGACCGCCGAGCAGCGAGATCATCATGAACGGGACCCCGCACCAGGTGTTGACCATGATCGCAGCCGTACGCTGCCAGGTCGGGTCCTCGAGCCAGCTCGGCTCCATCAGCCCGATCGAGCCGAGCATCGAGTTGATGACGCCGGCGTCGGCCAGCATGATCCGCCAGGCGAAGACGGTCACGAACGTCGGCACCGCCCACGGCAGGATCAGCAGCAGCCGGTACGCCACCCGCCCGCGCATCCGCTGGTTGAGCAGCATCGCGAGGACGAGACCGATCACGTAGTGCAGGACGACACAGGTCGCGGTCCACACGATCGTCCAGACGAAGTGGGACCAGAACCGGTCGTAGGCCGACGGGCCCCACAGGATCTCGGCGTAGTTGTCGAGACCGATGAACTTGTAGGTCGCGTCGATCGTGTTGACGCCGATCGTGCGCGCCGAGTTGAGGCTGTTGGCGTCGGTCAGGGTCAGGTAGAAGCCGCGCGCGAGCGGGTAGCCGACCAGCAGGCCCAGGACGAGCACCACGGGGGCGACCATCGCGTAGGCGTACCAGTAGCGCCGGTAGGAGTCGCGCATGCGCTGGACGGGGCGGGGCGCCCGCCGCCGGTTCTCGGCGGCGGCGGGCGCTGGTGCGGTGAGAGTCATCGCGTCGCGTGCTCCCGGTTCACTTGGAGAACGAGGGCAGGAGGTCGGCGAACGACCTCTCCACCGTGGCCAGCCCCTTGTCCAGGGGCTCGGCGCCGGAGGCGATCTTCGGCAGCTCCTGGTCCATCGGTGCCCACAGCGAGCTGTACTCGGGAAGCTCGGGGCGCGGCTGGGCGGCGGGCAGCACGGTCTGGAAGCCGGCGATGCCCGGGTCGGCCTTCACGGCGTCGGTGTAGGCGTCGTCGCGGGTCGGGAGGGTCGAGTTCTTCAGCGCGATCTGCTCCTGGCTCTTCGCCGAGGTCATGAACTTCACGAACTCCGCGGAGGCCTCCTGGTGCGCCTCGTCCGAGCCGGCGTAGATCGAGAGGTTGTGGCCGCCGGTCGGGGCGCCCGACTTGCCGGACGAGCCGGTGGGGACCGTCGCGACGCCGAGGTTGGCCTTGTCCTTGAACGCCGACCCCTTGTAGAAGTTCGTGATCTCCCAGGGGCCCTGGATGATCGCAGCGACCTTGCCGTTGACGAAGGCGTCCTGGATGTGGGCGTACGCGTCGGCGGTGGTGTCCGCCTTGTGCAGACCCGGGCCGTCGAAGAGCCCCTGCCAGGTGGTGAGCCCCTTCTTGGCCTCGGGTGAGGTGATGGTGATCTTCTTGCCCTCGGTGTCGACGAGGTCGGTGCCCTCGCCGTAGAGGAACGGCTGGGCGTAGTAGCCGGCGGTCGAGCCCCAGTAACCGTCCACGCCGGTCTTCGACTTGATCGTGGCCGCGGCCTTCTCGAGGTCGGTCCAGGTCTTGGGTGCCGCGGCGATGCCGGCCTTCTTGAAGAGCGCTTTGTTGTAGACCAGTGCGAGCGTGTCGGTCACGAACGGGACACCGTAGGTCTTGCCCTCGAACTCGGCCTGCTTGATCAGGTTGGGCTGGAAGGAGTCCTTCTCCTCGAGCGCTGCGGTGTCGTCGAGCGGGGCGAGATAGCCCTTCTGGGCGAAGGCGGGGGTCCAACCGACCTCGGCGCGCAGCACGTCGGGGGCGCCGCTGGCACCGGCCGCGGTGTCGAACTTGTTCTGTGCCTGGTCGAAGGGCACGTTGACGTACTTGACCTTGATGTCCGGGTTGGCCTTCTCGAAGTCCTTGACCAGTGCCTCGTACGTCGGGGCCTCGTTGGTCGCGTTGGACGTGTCCCACCAGGTGATGGTGACCGGACCGTCGCTGCTGTCGCTGCTGCCGCCACATGCCGTTGCCGCGAGGGCGAGCGATGCCGCCACCGCGGTGGCCACGATGCCACGTCGCATGAGTTCTCCTTCGATATGGGGCCGGGCGGGATGTCTGCCCGGGAGGTGTGATGAACGTAACCGCACCCCGACGCAAATGAAAGTCCCTTTCAGCAAAAGTTGCAGACTTGCTGAAAGTTCTTGCAACCACTGTGGGCAGGGGGCATGATGGGGGCGTGCCGACACCACCAGCTGCCGCCCGTCTTGCCGATATCGCTGCTCATGCGGGCGTGAGCGAGGCCACGGTGAGCCGCGTCCTGAACGGAAAGCCAGGCGTCGCCGCGACGACGCGAGAGGCCGTCCTGGCGGCCATCGACGTCCATGGCTACGAGCGTCCCGTCAAGCTGCGCCAGCACAGCGAGGGGCTCGTCGGGCTGATCACGCCCGAGCTCGACAACCCCATCTTCCCGGCGATCGCGCAGGTCATGGCGCAGGGGCTGACCCGTCAGGGCTACACCCCGGTGCTCGCGACGCAGACGCCGGGCGGGTCCACCGAGGACGAGCTCACCGAGATGCTCGTCGAGCGCGGGGTCACCGGCATCATCTTCGTCTCCGGTCTGCATGCGGACACCACCGCCGACATGACCCGCTACGAGAAGCTCCGCGCCCAGGGCGTGCCCTACGTCCTCATCGACGGCTACAGCCCCGACATCAAGGCGCCCTTCATCTCGCCCGACGACCGCGAGGCGATGCAGCTGGCCGTCACCCATCTCGCGACGCTCGCGCACACCAAGATCGGTCTCGCCGTCGGCCCCGAGCGGTTCGTACCGGTGCGCCGCAAGATCGACGGGTTCGTCGCCACGATGAACGAGCGCTTCGGCCTGAGCGCCGACGCCGTCGTGAAGGACTACGTACGCCACTCCCTGTTCACCCTCGAAGGCGGTCAGGCGGCTACCTCCGAGCTCCTGGACGAGGGATTCACCGCGATCGTCTGCGCCAGCGACATGATGGCGCTCGGTGCCATCCGTGCCGCCCGGTCCCGAGGCCTGCGGGTGCCCGAGGACGTCTCCGTGGTCGGCTACGACGACTCCCACCTCATCGCCTTCACCGACCCGCCCCTGACCACGGTGCGCAAGCCCGTCCAGGCGATGGGTCAGGCGGCGGTGCGTGCCATCCTCGACGAGATCTCCGGCACCGGCACCCCGCATGCCGAGTTCGTCTTCCACCCCGAGCTGGTGGTTCGCGGCTCGACGGCCTCGGGCCCGCGCGTCAACCCCTGACCTCCCGCGAGGGCCCGGCGCGCGACTGGCAGGATGGGCGCGTGACGATCGTGGCTGCTGCGGATGGGTCGGCTCTCGGAAACCCGGGGCCCGCTGGGTGGGGTTGGTATGTGGACGAGTCCACCTACGCGTGCGGCGGTTGGCCGCACGGCACCAACAACCAGGGCGAGCTCACCGCGGTGCTCGATCTGCTCCAGCAGACCGCGCACGCCGGCGAGCCGCTGATCGTCTACTGCGACTCCAAGTACGTCATCAACTCGGTCACCAAGTGGATGGCGGGGTGGAAGCGGAAGGGCTGGAAGAAGTCCGACGGCAAGCCCGTGCTCAACGTGGAGATCATGAAGGATCTCGACGCGGCCATGCAGGGCCGCGACGTGCGGTTCGAGTGGGTCAAGGGACACTCGGGCCACGTGCTCAACGAGGCCGCCGACAAGCTCGCCAACGGCGCGGCGCTGGCTTACCAGGAGGGCCGTACGCCGAACCCCGGGCCGGGGTTCGCGGGTGCTGTCACGGCGCCTGTGCCCGAGGCCGCGCGCGGCACGGCCGCCTCGAGCGCCCCGGCAGCTGACGTGGAGGACCTGTTCGGTCTCCTCGAGGCCGACGAACCGGCCGCGGACGAGCAGCCCAGGGCGTACACGTTCTCGGCCGACCAGAGCCGGATCGACCCCGACTGGGTGCACCGGATGCTCTCGCAGTCCTACTGGGCGGCCGACCGCACGCGCGAGGTGCAGGACGCGGCCAACAAGGGCTCGCGCTGCTACGGCGTCTACGACGCGACCGGCGCCCAGGTCGCCTTCGCACGCGTGGTCACCGACTTCGCCGCGTTCGCCTGGCTCTGCGACGTGATCGTCGCCCCGGACGGGCGTGGCCGAGGTGTCGGCAAGCTGCTGATCTCCGGCATCGTCGCCGACCTCGAGCCCTACCGGATCCGGCGCACCCTGCTCGCCACCAACGACGCCCACGCGCTGTATGAGAAGTACGGCTGGGAGCCGCTGCCTTCACCCGAACGGTGGATGATCCGCAACGGCTGAGCGTCGGGCTCGGCCGCCGGCCCGGCGCCGCCCGACGCCGACGACACCCCAGGCGACGAGGGTGAAGGCCAGGGCGATGACGATGACGTACGCGACGACGGTGCCGTAGCCGCCCTGGGCGTCGAGGTCAGCAGAGTCGGCCGTCTTCGAGGCGAACGAAGGTGTCGATCCCCAGACGGGACAGGAAGGCGTCGTCGTGGCTGACCACGACGAGCGCACCCTGGTAGGCCGACAGCGCGGCGATGACCTGCTCGACGGTGACGATGTCGAGGTTGTTGGTCGGCTCGTCGAGCACGAGCAGCTGGTTGGTCGGGTCGGCGAGCAGCACGGCGGCCAGCGCGACCCGGAAGCGTTCGCCGCCGGAGAGGTCACCGACCGCCCGGCTCACGACGTCGCCGCGGAAGCCGAAGCCGGCCAGCAGCGCGCGAGCGTGCTCGGGGTCCGCATCGGGCTGGGCGCTGCGTACGGTCTCGAGGATCGTGGCGCCGTCGTCGAGGTGGTCCAGGCGCTGCGGGAGGTAGCCGATCCGATCGGTGAGCGCGGTGGCGTACGGCGCCTGAGCGGTGACGGGAGGGCGTAGGAGCGTCTCGACCAGCCGCGTCTTGCCGGCGCCGTTGCGCCCGGTGATCGCGAGCCGTTCGGGACCCTGGAGGACGAGGGTACGGCCGTCGCCGTCGTGCAGCTCGGCGACCCGACGCCCCGCGGGCAGGCCGGGGGAGGGCAGCTCGATCTTGACCTGAGGATCACGGCGTACGCGCTCTGCGCTCTGGTCGCGGAGGTCGCGGGCCCGGTCGACCTTGTCGTCGAGCTCGCCCCTGAGCTTGCCCGCCGAGACCTCGGCCTCGCCGGCTCGCGCCTTCATGATCACCTTCGGTCGGCGCTTGTTCTCGTAGTCGGTGCGCGCGTAGCGCTGCCGCCGGGCGAGCTTCGTCTGCGCCTCGACGCGCTGTCTCTTCTCCGTACGCAGCTTCTGCTCCGCCGCCGCCAGAGCCTGCTCCGCCGCCGCCTGCTCACGCTCGACGTGCTCGCGGAACGCGGAGTAGGGGCCGCCGTAGACCGACAGGGCACCGTCGCGCAGCTCGGCGGTCTCGTCCATCAGGTCGAGCAGCTCCAGGTCGTGGCTGGCGACCACCAGCGTGCCTCGCCAGCTCGCGATCAGGTCGTAGAGCCGGTGCCGCGCATCGCCGTCGAGGTTGTTGGTGGGTTCGTCGAGCAGGGCGATCTCCGCACCCGAGAGCCGGACGCCGGTCAGAGCCGTCGCGACCGTCTCGCCGCCGGACAACGTCGCCACCCGGCGGTCGAGGTCGAGGTCGGGCAGCCCGTTGGTGCCGAGCGCCGCCCGCGCCCGCTCCTCGATGCCCCAGTCGTCGGCGAGCGTGTCGAAGTGGCGCGGATCGGCATCGCCGGCCTCGATCGCCCGCAGCGCCTCCAGGCGATCGCGTACGCCGAGCAGGTCGGCCACGGTGGCATCGGTCTGCAGCGTGATCTGTTGGGGCAGATAGCGCACCTGGCCCCTGACCGAGACCGAGCCGCCGGTGGGGGCGAGCTCACCGGCGATGACCCTGAGCAGGGTCGACTTGCCGGCGCCGTTGGCTCCGACGAGCCCGGTGCGTCCGGCTGTGAAGGCCGCGCCGAGGTCGCGCAGCGCGGGGTTGCCGTCCGGCCAGCGAAGGGTGAGGCCGTCGACGACGACGGCGGGACTCTGCGTACTCATCGAGCTCCTGAGGGTGTCAGCGGATGCGCTGGCGTCGGAGCCGAGAGGCGAGCGACGAGGTCAGCGCGAGATGGCGGTGAGCGGCTCGCGGATCAGCACGATGGGTCCTTCTGGTGGGTGACGGTGCGTGACCAGTCTCCGGTACGCCCCGGGGCGGCCGCAACGGGTTATCCGACCCGTCACGGCGGCCCGGGGCATCAGCTCCAGAAGTCGGCGAGCTGCCCGGCCAGACGGCTGCCCTGGTCGTGGCCGGCCTGTGCCGCGGGCCCGCGCGCCGCCAGGCTCATCATGTTGTCGCCGAACGCTGCGCGCGAGTCGGCATCGGGCAGGATCGTCTCGACCGCGCTGCCGCCCGTGCGCAGCTCGTCGACTTGGGTGGCGAGGTCGGTGCGCCAGGCAGCGGGATGTCGCACCCGGCCGCCGAGGGGCGAGAGCACCAGCACGCGCTCGTAGCCGGCGGCGAGGTCGGCGTTCTCGCTCGATCGCCGATAGCCGCCGTCGATGTAGCGCCGCTCGCCGATCGCGTACGCCGGACCACCCGCGCAGCTGGCCGCGACCGCGTCGACCAGGTCGACGCCGCTGGCCCGGTCGAGCTCGACCGGTTCGCCGGTGTCGGCGTCGACCACGGTGAGGAGCATGGGCAGCGCCGGCCAGTCGCGGCTCGGCAGCCGCGCGGCGACGATCTCCCGCCAGCGCGCCTCCTCCTCGGGGCCTGCCGCCTCGGCGAGCTCCAGCGCGTCAGCGGCGATCCGGCGCCTCATGTCGGCCAGGTCCGTGGACTCGGCGATGATCGCGTTGGTCCGCTCCAGATGGTTGATCCCAGGCACCCAGCGGATGGGTCCGCCTGCTGGTCGGGGCGGCCGCTGCGGCGCCGCGAGGACCGCGGCGAACAGATCGGAGGGGTTCGTGCCGCCGATCTGGGCCGCCGTGGTCGCGCCGGCCGAGGTGCCGACGACGAGGTCGGCGCCGGTCACATCGAGCCCGCCGTCGACGAGCCCGGCGATGACGCCGATCAGCCAGGCGTTGCCCGCCGATCCGCCGCCGCCGAGGACGAGCGCGCGCTCACGGGCGCGCGGTGATGGTGAAGAAGAGGTTGTGCTCATAGGGAATGCCTTTCGGGCTTCGAGAGGCGCTCCCCGGTGACGGCCGGCTCAGCCGCGCGATCGTGGGCTGCAGGGGAGCACCACTGTGGACGCTGCGTACACGGGACTCACCTCCTACCGAAAGATCACGATCGCCACGACGCTAGCACCCCGCGACGCGGAGCACGACCAGGTTTCGACCGACCGCACCCAGGTGCCGCTAGCGTGATCTGCGGCAGATCCACCAGCATCGAGGAGCAGGCCCTATGGCGACGACAGGTGTCATCGGCGGAGGGATCCTCGGGCTCGCGGTGGCGCGCGAGGTGCTGCTGCGCCGACCGGACGACACGGTGATGGTCTTCGAGAGGGAGACCAGCCTCGGCGCCCATCAGACCGGCCACAACTCAGGGGTCGTCCACGCCGGCATCTACTACAAGCCCGGCAGCCTGAAGGCGCGGCTGTGCACCCGCGGGCGAGACCTGCTCAAGGAGCTCGCCGCCGAGCACCGGGTGCCCCTCGAGGAGTGCGGCAAGCTCGTCGTCGCGGTGGACGAAGCCGAGATGGGCCGGTTCGACGCGTTGGAGAAGACGGCGGCCGCCAACGGCGTGCCCGGCCTGCGACGTGTCGGTCCAGGCGAGATCCAGGAGATCGAGCCGTACGCCGCGGGGCTGGCCGCGCTCCACTCGCCGAAGACGGCGATCACCGACTACGTCGCGATCGCCGAGGCGCTCGGCCGCAGCATCACCGGGGCCGGGGGAGAGGTGCGCCTCGGTGCGGAGGTCACCGGCATCCGTCGCGCGAGCGGCGGGGTCGAGGTGGAGACGCCCGCGGACAGGACCCGGGTCGACCATCTGGTGGTCTGCGGCGGCCTGGAGTCGGACCGCCTCGGCGAGATGACCGGCGGCCCGAAGGCGCCCAGGATCATCCCGTTCCGTGGGGAGTACATGCAGGTCAGCGCCTCGAAACAGGATCTCGTCAACGGCATGGTCTACCCCGTGCCGGACCCGCGCTACCCCTTCCTCGGTGTGCACTTCACCCGTCGGGTGGGCGGGGGCCTCGAGGTCGGCCCCAACGCCTTCCTCGCCCTGAGCAGGGAGCGCTACGGCCGCGCCTCACTGACCCCGCACGACCTCGCCGACACGCTCGCCTGGCCGGGGTTCTGGCGGTTCGCCGCGGAGCACTGGCGCACCGGGATCGCCGAGGCCCGCGGCGTACTCTCCAAGCAGGCCTACATGCGCGCCGCCCAGCGCTACGTGCCCGAGATCGGCGCAGCCGACGTCGTACGGGCAGGCCTCGGGATCCGGGCCCAGGCCGTCGAGCGGGACGGCTCGCTGGTCGACGACTTCGTCATCCACCACGCCGAGGCGATCACCTCGGTGCGCAACGCACCGAGCCCGGCCGCGACCAGCAGCCTGGCCATCGCCGAGTACGTCGCCGACCGGATGTCCTAGTCGGCGACTGCCCCGACCGGCCAGTCGGCGGGGAACTCCTTCGCCAGCCGGTCGTGCTCCTTGGTGAGCTTCTTGCGGGCCTTGGCCGAGATGCGGTCGCCGAAGACGGTGCCGTTGGTGTGGTCGGTCTCGTGCTGCAGGCACCGGGCCAGCAGCCCGTTGCCCTCGAAGTGGACCGGCTCGCCGGTGAGGCCGACACCGTCGACCGCGGCCCAGTCGGGGCGACCGCAGTCGATGAACGCGCCGGGGAAGGAGAGGCAGCCCTCCATGTCGACGTCGAGCCGGCGGTCGTCGCCCTCGGGCAGGGTGAGGACCGGGTTGCAGACGATGCCGACCGTACGCTGACCCGTGGCGTCGGGGCAGTCGAAGACGAACATGGCGACGTCCTCACCGATCTGGTCGGCGGCGAGACCGACGCCCTCGGCGGCGTACATCGTGGCGACCATGTCGGCGGCCAGGGTTGCCAGGGCGGCGTCGAAGGTCTCGACCTGCTTCTTGGGACGGTGCATGACCGGGGTGCCCCACCGGGTCATCGGCCGCACGGTGCCGCCTTCGGGCAGAGCGCCGTGAGGTGCGAGCGGGGCGGGAGCTTCGGGGGAGGAGTCGGCCATGTTCCAACTCTATAAAGCACTCGTGCGCATCTTGTTACCGCCGTCACCGTGCCGAAGTGTAGACCGTGTTGTAACTCCGAGTTACAGTTCTACTCATGAGTATCCTCCAAGGCCTACGTGGCGGGAACGCGAACGGCATTGCGTCCGGCGACTCGCGTGACCCGATCGGGTTCGCTGTGGCCGGTCTGCGCAAGCTCTCGCAGAGCCCGGCGCTCGACCGGCTCGGTGTCCGCAAGCAGACCGAGCAGGCTGTCTTCACCGTGACCCGCACCGGGTTCAAGACGATGGCGGCCTCCAGCCGAGCGTTCAAGAAGAAGGGCAAGCGGGGCGCTCCGGGCGTACGCGTGCCCGACGCCATCCCGAAGGGCGTCTTCGACCTGACCCCGACCGAGGACGAGCAGATGCTCGTCGACGTCGTCACCGAGTTCGCCGCCGAGGCCGTACGCCCCGCAGCGGCCGAGGCCGACGAGGCCTGCGCCGCGCCCGACGACCTGCTCAAGTCGAGCCTGGAGATCGGGCTGCCGATCCTGGGTGTCCCCGAGGAGCTCGGCGGCATCTCCGAGACCCGCTCCGCGGTGGCCGGCACGCTGGTCGCCGAGGCGCTCGCCAACGGCGACCTCGGTCTGGCCGTCGCCGCGCTCGCGCCCGGCTCGGTCGCGACCGCGCTCGGCCTGTGGGGCACCGACGAGCAGCAGCAGAGCTACCTGCCCGCGTTCACCGAGGGGTCTGTGCCTGCGGCCGCCTTCGCGCTCAACGAGGACAGGGTGCTCTTCGACGTGCTCAGCCCGTCGACCACGGCCACCAAGACCGCCGAGGGTTACACGATCAACGGCACCAAGTCGCTGGTCGCCCGTGGCGCCGAGGCCGAGCTGTTCATCGTCGGCGCCACGCTCAACGGCAAGCCGACGCTGTTCCTCGTCGAGTCCTCGACCCCGGGGCTGAGCATCGAGTCCGAGCCCGCGATGGGCGTGCGCGCGGCCTCGCTGACCAAGCTGTCGCTCAACGACGTGAAGGTCCCCGCAGAGGCTGTCCTCGGCGAGACCGACGGGTCGACCTACACCGAGGCCGTACGCCTCTCCCGCCTCGCCTGGTGCGCGCTCTCGATCGGCGTCGGCCAGGCCGTCCTCGACTACGTGACGCCCTACGTCAAGGAGCGCGAGGCGTTCGGCGAGCCGGTCGCCCACCGCCAGTCGGTGGCGTTCATGGTCGCCAACATCGCGATCGAGCTGCAGGCGATGCGCCTGGTGACCTATAAGGCCGCCAGCCGGGTGGCCCAGGGCATCGACGCGACCCGCGAGATCGCGCTCGCCCGCAAGCTGTGTGCTGACAAGGGCATGCAGATCGGCCTCGACGGCGTGCAGCTGCTCGGTGGCCACGGCTTCGTCAAGGAGCACCCGGTCGAGCGGTGGTACCGCGACCTGCGTGCGATCGGGATCATGGAAGGCACGGTGCTGGTCTGATGGCCATCAATCTGGAAGACCCGAAGAAGCTCAAGCCGCTGCGCGAGCAGATCCACCAGGTCGCGATGAACATGCTTCGTCCGATCTCGCGCAAGTACGACAAGGCCGAGCACGAATACCCGACCGAGCTCGACATGCTCGCGGCGATGGCCGACGGCCTCGCCGAGTCCGGCCAGGGTGAGGGCGCGGGCGCCACCGGCGTACGCCGCGACTCCAAGCCCGACGACGGCAAGGTCAAGAACGGCGCCAACATGTCGTCGGTCATCTCCGTCTCGGAGATGTGCTGGGGCGATGTCGGGCTCACGCTCGCCATGCCGCGCCAGGGCCTGGGCAACTCCGCGATCGCGTCGGTCGCCAACGACGAGCAGCACGAGCGCTTCGACGGCATCTGGGCCTCGATGGCGATCACCGAGCCGGGCACCGGCTCCGACTCGGCCAACATCAAGACCACCGCCACGCTCGACGGCGACCACTACGTGCTCAACGGCGAGAAGATCTTCGTCACCTCCGGTGACCGGTCCGACGCGGTCGTGGTGTGGGCGACGCTCGACAAGGAGCTCGGCAAGGCGGCGATCAAGTCGTTCGTCGTCGAGAAGGGCACGCCCGGCATGAAGGTCGAGCGTCTCGAGCACAAGCTCGGGATCAAGGCCTCCGACACCGCCACGATCACCTTCACCGACTGCCGGGTGCCTGCCGAGAACCTCCTCGGCAGCCCGGAGGTCAACGTGAAGGAGGGCTTCGCCGGCGCGATGGCCACCTTCGACAACACCCGTCCGCTGGTGGCCTCGATGGCGGTCGGCTGTGCCCGCGCCGCGCTCGACTACACCCGCGACCTGCTCGAGAAGGCCGGCGTCACGATCGACTACGACCGTCCGGCTCACCTGCAGTCGGCGGCCGCGGCGAAGTTCATCCAGCTGGAGTCCGACTACGAGGGGGCCTACCTCCTCATGCTCCAGTCCGCCTGGATGGCCGACAACCGCCAGCCCAACTCCAAGGAAGCCTCGATGGCCAAGGCCAAGGCCGGCCGGATGGGCTCCGACGTGACGCTGTCGTGCGTCGAGCTGGCCGGCACCATCGGCTACTCCGAGGGCGAGCTGCTCGAGAAGTGGGCGCGTGACTCGAAGATCCTCGACATCTTCGAGGGCACCCAGCAGATCCAGCAGCTGATCGTGGCACGACGAGTCCTCGGGCTCACCTCCGCACAGCTCAAGTGATCTCATAGGGTCTGGGGCCATGAGCACGCTCGTGGTGTCTGCGACCAAGGCCGAGGCGGTCCACGTCCCTTCCGGGCTCCAGGTGATCATCACCGGAGTCGGGAAGGTGGCGGCCGCCTCGGCCGTCTCACGTGCGCTGGCCGCCGACGCGTCGATCGACCACGTGGTCAACATCGGCTCCTGCGGTGCCCTGCGCGACGGGCTGCGCGGGATCTTCGAGGTCGGCAAGGTGCTCAACCACGACTTCTCGGCCGACGCCATCCGTGCGCTGGGCTATGAGGTGGAGGACGAGCTGGAGTTGGGCGGGTCCGACATCGTCTGCGCCACCGGCGACCTGTTCGTCACCGACACGGTCGTGCGGGCAGAGCTCGCCGAACGCGCCCACGTGGTCGACATGGAGGCCTACGCCGTCGCCTGGGCCGCCCGCGAGGCGGGGGTGTCGGCACGGATCGTCAAGCACGTCTCCGACAACGCCGACGAGACCGCCCTCGACTGGGCCTCCGTCGTCGATGCCTCCGCCCGCGACCTGGCCGACTGGCTGCGTACCAACGTCCTCTGACACGGACGGGGTCGAGTCGGCTCGTTCTGACATGAACGGGCGTCGAGTCGGCTCGTTAGAACGAGCCGACTCGACGGGGATTTGGTCAGAACGCGCCGACTCGGCGTGGGTTCGGTCAGGCGGGGGACCAGGAGGCGCCGGCGGCGGGGGTGGCGACGAGGTGGCCGGGCGGGTTGTGGCCGGCGGCGGCGAAGGCCTTGTCGATGGCCGAGGTGACCGACGCGACGGCGTCGGTGGGGACGATCGAGACGATCGAGCCGCCGAAGCCGCCACCGGTCATCCTGGCGCCGTCGGCGCCGGCGTCGACCGCCGTGGCGACCGCCAGATCGAGCTCGGGCACGGAGATCTCGAAGTCGTCGCGCATCGAGGCGTGGGAGGCGGCGAAGAGGCGGCCGATCTCGTCGCCGTCGCCGCTGGCGAGCGCGGCCACGGTCGGCTCCACCCGGGCGATCTCGGAGACGATGTGGCGGGCCCGGCGGCGTACGACGTCGTCGGTCAGGGTCTCCACCTGCTCCAGGTCGGCCTGGCGCAGGGAGCGCAGACCGAGGTCGGCGGCGGCCTGCTCGCACTCGCGGCGACGAGCGGCGTAGCCGCCGTCGGTCAGCTGGTGCTTGACCCGGGTGTCGGTGACCAGGATCGTGCGTTCGCCCAGGGCCAGGGGCACGTTGCGGTGCTCGCCGGAGTCGAAGTCGATCAGGAGCGCGCCGCCCTCCTCGGCGAAGACTGCGACCGTCTGGTCCATCCCGCCGGTGGGTGCGTCGGCGACCTCCGACTCGGCACGGATCCCGGCCGCGACGACGCTGTGCTGAAGCTGCTCGTCGAGGGCTCGGCCGTTCACGCCGAGGGCGGCCATCGCGGTCGCGCACTCGACGGAGGCCGACGAGGACAGCCCCGCGCCGAGCGGCACCGACGACTCCAGGAACATGTCGAGGCCGCCGACCTCGAGCCCGGACTCACGCATGGTCCACAGCACCCCGGCCACGTACGCCGCCCACCCCTCGATCTGCGGGCCGAGGTCGTCGACGTGGCCGGTGAACGCCTGCGGCTCCTGCGCCGAGGCGATCCGGATGACGCCGTCGGTGCGCGGTGCGGCCGCGGCGTAGGTGGCGTGGGGGAGTGCCACCGGCAGCACCAGCCCGGCGTTGTAGTCGGTGTGCTCGCCGATCAGGTTGACCCGGCCGGGCGCCCTCCCGACGACCGTCGCCTGGGTGCCGAAGCTGGTGCGCAGGCCCTCGGTCGCGCGGGTGGTGAGATCGGTCGGTTCGAGCATGGTGCAGAGTCTGCCGGGTGCGCGCGGCGGGGCGGGACCCGGGTCTCAGTAGACAGCGATCACCCGGACGGTCGCGGTCTTCGCTCTGGTGTCGAGGCTGCGAAGCACACCCACCACGATCACGTTCTCGCGGTGCTCCAGCTCGTCGAAGTCCTCCTGCTTCCCGCGGCTGCCGACGTGCATGGTGACGGTGAGGCCATGGCTCGTCTGCTTCAGCGTCCCGGTGTTGTCGGGGTGGTCGTCGGCCGGGGCCGGCACGGCGAGCACCGCCTGGCGCAGGTCGGGGCCGGCGACGTTGAACTGGAGGAACTGGTCGTCGGTGTCGGTCCGGGCGACGAGCCCGGCGACGTGTTCGAGGTCGGCATCGGACCCGTGCATCAGCCGCCGTGCCTGCAGCGCAGCGAGCACGTCACCGACCAGGGTCTCCCTGGTGGGCTGGGCCTCCTCGGTGTATTTCTTGGCGATCTCGCGGGCTCGCCTCGTCACCGCCGTGACCGGAGGCACGTCGATGCCCGCCTCGACGCCGCCCGACGAGGTCCTGACGATCTCGCGCAGGTGCGAGCCGACCTTGCCGCTGATGAGCTGGGCGTGGAGCATCGCGATCCGGGTCTCGGAGAGGAAGTAGTAGGTGTGGATCGGCCGGCCCTCCGGACCGCGGGGCGGCGCCGGCGCGGGGTCGGGGCCGGGCCGGGAAGCCCGGGCCCCGAGGGCGGTCCCGGTGCCCAGCGCGAGCGCGCCGAGCGCACCGGCCGCCCAGCCCCATCCGCCGGTGGCGACGGCCGCGCCGGCCAACGGGAGAGCGGCGACGGCGCCGGCGGTGGTCCAGCCGGAGCTGATGAGCGTGGCGAGGCGTGAGTCGGGCTTACTGGTAGTCACGGATCTCCTGAAAGATCTTGCGCAGGTCGGCGGCATCCTTGGCGACGACCTCGCGGCCTCCGGTGTGCTCGGCGAAGCTCACCAGCTGTTCGATGCTCTGGTCGTCCGACGTGGCGGCGTCGCCGACCCGTACGACGTAGAGCGGCACCCCGAGGTCGCGATAGGCCGACTCGTACTTCTTGCTGAGCTGGGCGTGGGACTGGCCACCGTTCTGCTCGCCGTCGGTCATCAGCACGATCGAGGTGGTGGCTCCTTCCTCGGGGGCAGCCTTGATGTCGGCGTAGGCGGCGTCGATGGCGTCGTAGTAGGCGGTGGCGCCATCGCCGGCCAGGTCGCCCACGCGGTCGATGAGACCGCGGAGCGCGTCGTCGGTGTCCGGCTGGTCCTCGACCACCACCGAGCCGAGCCGCTTCACCCGGTCGGCATAGGTGTAGACGGCGAGCCGTTCGCCCTTGCGGAAGCGCTTGAACTGCCCGCTGATCGAGGCGTCGTCGCCAGCCAGCCCCTCGAAGGCCCGCCGCAGCTGGTTCATCTTGATCGCGTCCATCGAGGCCGAGGTGTCGAGCAGATAGGTCGTGCGGGTCTTGGGGGAGAACTCGTCGAAGTAGGTGAAGATCAGCTCGTCGATGGTGCCGAGATCGTCGGGCAGCGGGAGCGTCTTGACGTCGTTGTCGGGTACGCCGGGCGAAGCCGTCACGCTCGTGCGCCCCGGCCGGCGTCCGCTCGTCTCGCTCAGCTCCCGCTGCACCTCAGCCGTACGCAGCCACGCGACCGCCGTCTCGTAGGCCTGCTGCTTCTCGGCGTCGATGAGCGTGAGCGGGTAGGTGGCCTCGGCGGCGCCGTCGCTGGGATAGACGATGTCGAGGTCGTCGACCTGCTCGGACAGCGTGAGCAGCTCCGACTCGTAGTTGAAGATCGCGTCGTAGGCCGTCGGGTTCTCGCGGAACTTGTCCGAGAGCCACCCCGAGCTGGCGGCGCGGCCGAGCTGGCCGCTGAAGAGCTGGCGCACGTCGGCCTGCACCTGGCCGACGTCCTCGCTCTGCAGCGGCGGCTCGGTGTCGAAAGCGGTCGCGACGCCGGCCAGCGTGGACAGCCCGGAGTTGGAGGAGGCGGGGCTGGTCATCAAGAAGCCGAGCTCGCCGTCGCCGGCGCTGCGGGCGATCTCCTTCCACGAGACCGGGGTCTCTTCGCTCCAGCCCAGGCGGGTGGCGACGTCGTGGCGTACGCCCAGCGCGACCGGTGAGCGCATGATCGGCGCGGACGAGGTCAGGTCGTCGGTGCCCTTGGCCGCCAGCGCCAGGCGCAGGTAGTCGTCGGAGGCGAACCAGGCGGCGTCGAAACGCTCCGGGTCGGCGACGATCGCGTCGGCCGCCTCGAGAGTGCCGATGAACGTCGGCTCGAGCCTCACGTTCGTCTCGGCCTGGAGCTCGTCGACCAGCTCGCTGGGCTCGCAGCTGACCGGGGTGGCGGTCGACTCCTCGGCCTTGCTCGTGCCACCGGCGCAGAGCACGTCGTCGAGCTCGGAGCCGACGGCGATCTTCAGCGTGACCGGATCGGAGAGCCGCTCCGGCGCGTCACCACCGGGCAGGACCCTGTCGGCGAGGAACCACGCGAGCAGGACCACGCTCAGACAGGTCGCCACGATCGTCGTCCAGCCCTTGGAGTCCACCCGCGAAACGCCTGCCTCATGTCGTGATCGGGCAGAGTCTAGGGACGAGCGCAGACGGCGGCGTGGGGACTGAGCCCCTCCGGACCCAGATGTCGCCAGGCGTTCACCTGGGGTTGGCCGGGCTCAGCCTCGCGACGAGTTGCGTGAGCGGCCACGGACGATGCCGATGAAGGTCTGCACCCGCTCGTCGTCGTTGTCGAGCAGCCAGGCGAGGCCCACCGTGGTGGGCTCGGCGCCGACCAGCGGCCGGAAGACGACGTCCTTGCGGTGGTGGAGCCGGGCGATCGACATCGGCACGATCGCGACCCCGGTGCCTGCGGCGACCGTCTCGACGGCTTCCTTCTCGCTCATCGGCGGCCACGACAGCTGCTCGACGCCCGGAGTCCAGCCGCCGCGCTCGGGGATGACCAGCTGCTCCTCGGCCAGGTCGTCGAAGGTGACCTCCTCGAGCAGGGAGAGGAGATGCTCGTGGCCCATCACCACGACCGGCTGCTCCTCGTAGAGGGGGATGCAGTGCAGTCCGTCGCGGTCGATCGGGAGGCGCACGAGCGCCATGTCGAGCTCGCCGGCACGCAGCCCACGCTCCTGCTCGTGCTCGGTGAGCGGGATCATCTCGAGCCGTTCGCGGCTGCGCTCGCGCCAGATCCTGGCCCACTTGTCGGGCGTGGCCCCGGTGACGAAGCCGACGGTGAAGGTCATGGCGCCATGGTCTCAGGTCGAGGTGGCCGACCGGCCCATCGGCGCGGTCGTCGCCAAGTTTCTATCGTGTGACAGTTTTGCTAGCGTTGACGGAGTCAGCCGAGACCGGCTGCCGGACGAGGGAGCCGTACCCGGAAGCGCGACAAGACGGCCGTCTGGAGTTGGTCATGCCTTGGTTGTTTCTCATCGGATCCGGCGTCCTCGAGGCGGTCTGGGCCCTTGCCCTCGGGCGCACCGAGGGTTTCTCGCGACTCGTCCCGTCGGTCGTCTTCGGTGTCGCGCTGGTCGGCAGCCTGATGGGGCTCGGGATCGCGATGCGCACGCTGCCGGTCGGCACGGCGTACGCCGTCTGGGTGGGGATCGGCGCCGCCCTCACCGTCGGCTACTCGATGGTGTCGGGAGCCGAGTCGGTCAGCCTCTTGCGGGTGCTGCTCATCGTGGGGCTGGTGGGTTGTGTCATCGGTCTGAAGGTCACGCACTGACCAGTTTGTGGCCGGACACGGCCGATCTGGCTTGACTCTTTCGATGCGAGTGCGAAACTTGCTCTCTCCCTAGTTATCTATCGTACGACAGAAAAGGCGATGCCACGGTGGCACAGATCCCGCCCCGTCCGGGTCGCGGCCGACCTCGGCTTCTCCCAGGAAAGATCGCGGCGAACCCGCGAGACCAGATCCTCGCCGCCTCCGCGGAGCTCTTCGTGGGCCGCGGCTACGCGGGCACCACGACCCGCGAGATCGCCGAGGGCGCCGGGCTCCGGCAGGCCTCGATCTACTACCACTTCGGCAGCAAGGAGGAGATCCTCGCCGACCTGCTCGAGCGCTCGGTGCGTGACCGGGTGACGCAGGCCGAGAAGGTCGAGACCGAGATGGAGCAGCACGCCCCCGAGGTGGGCCTGTGCGCGCTCGCGGTCAGCGACATGAGCGCGCTGGTCGCGATGCCCTACAACATCGGCATGCTCGACCGGCTCCCCGACGTCATCGCCTCACCCGCCTACGCCCGCTTCAGTCACCTTCGCGCCGACCTGGTCGCTGCCTACACCCGGTCCGGGCTTCGCGCTGCGGGGGAGCAGGTCGCCACCGGCGCCCGCGAGCCGGGGCTTGGTGAGTTGCTCCTGCCGATGGTGGAGAGCGTGATCAGCCTGCGCCGCGAGGACCGCATCGAGACCGCGACCGTCTCCACGATCGCCTCCGCCTGCCTGCGCCTGTGCGGTGTCGAGGAGGAGCTGATCGGGCAGGCGCACGAGTCGGCCCAGAGCGCACTCGCGACGCACTGAGCACGTCCCCCCGGGGTCAGTGCATGCCCGGCTCGTGGGCCAGGTGGGTGGCGGGCTCGAGCTGGAAGGTGGAGTGCTCGACGTCGAAGTGCCCGGCCAGACAGGCCTGCACCTGGTCGAGCACCCGGGGTGCGCTGCCGTCGATGAAGCACTCCCCGCCCAGCGTCAGATGGGCGGAGACCGCGGGCAGCCCCGAGGTGACGGTCCAGGCGTGCAGGTCGTGCACCTCGACGACATGGTCCACCTCGAGCAGGTGGCGGCGCAGGTCGTCGACGTCGACCTCGGCCGGAGCGCCTTCGAGCAGGATCCGTCCGCTGTCGCGGAGCAGACAGACACCGGCGTACGTCATCAGGGCGACGACCACGAGGGAGGCGACCGGGTCGGCTCGGGTCCAGCCGGTGAGCAGGATGACGATCGCGGCGGCGAGGGTGCCGACGAAGCCGTAGAGGTCGGAGAGCACGTGCTGGTAGGCGCCCTCGACGTTGAGCGAGGTGCGGTTGGCGCGCGCCATCAGGGCGGCCGCGGCGACGTTGACGGCGCAGCCGATGAGCGCGACGACGAACATCGGCCAGCCCTCGGCGTCGGGCGGGTCGAGCAGGCGCCTGATCGCCTCCACGCCCACCACGGCGGCGAAGACGAGCAGGGTGATGCCGTTGAGCGCCGCGGAGAGGATCTCGGCGCGCTTCCAGCCATAGGTCCACTGGCCGTGGGCCGGTCGCGCGGCCAGCCGCATCGCCCACAGCGCCGCGGCGATCGCGCCGACGTCGGTGAGCATGTGGCCCGCGTCGGCGAGCAGGGCGAGGGAGTCGGCCAGGATCGCGACCGTCACCTCACCGATCAGGAACACACCCAGCAGCGTCATCGCCGCGATCAGGTAGCGCCTGTCCGCGGCAGGTGAGATGTGGTCGTGATCGTGGCCCATACCTGGATCCTAGGCTGTGAAATCGCATATCCGACCAGGCGGTCACATGGCATCGTGGCCGGCATGCCGATCGCCGAGTCCTTCCTGTCGCTGCACGTGCCCGGACACCCGCTGCTGATGCCCAACGCCTGGGACGCCGGCTCGGCGAAGCTGCTGGCCTCCCTCGGCTTCTCGGCGCTGGCCACGACCAGCAGCGGGTACGCCGCAAGCCTCGGCCGCAGCGACGGCGAGGTGACCCGTGACGAGGTGATCGCCCATGCCGCCGCGCTGGTGGACGCCGTCGACGTGCCGGTCTCGGCCGACCTGGAGGCGGGCTTCGCCGGCTCTGCCACCGAGGTGGGGGAGACATTCCGGCTCGCCGTCGGTGCCGGCCTGGCCGGCGGGTCGATCGAGGACTATGCCGGGGTCGAGCAGGCCACGATCTACGACATCGACCTGGCCGCCGAGCGGGTGGCCGCGGCTGCCGCCGGAGCCGACTTCGTGCTCACCGCTCGCGCCGAGAACCACATCCGCGGGCGCGACGACCTCGACGACACGATCGCCCGGCTGCAGGCCTATCAGGAGGCCGGCGCCGACGTGCTCTTCGCGCCCGGCGTGATCGCCGTCGACGACGTACGCCGCGTGGTCGAGGCCGTCGACCGGCCCCTCAGCGTGCTGCTCCTTCCCGGTGGGCCGTCGGTGCGCGCGCTGGCCGCGGCGGGTGCGGCCCGCATCTCGGTCGGCGGTGCCTTCGCGTTCGCCGCCCTGGGAGCGCTCAAGCATGCCGCCGAGGAGCTGCTGAGCACCGGCACGACGGGCTACTCCGACCTGGCCGCCGAGGGCTCCGCGGCATTTCGCGACGCGTTGTCGTGACCCGCGCCGTGATCGATGAGCTCCAGGTGGTGCGGGCGGGCTTCGCGCCGGTCAAGGGCACCCGCCATCTCTCCTACCCCTCGGTGAGGCTCGACGCTCAGGGTGCGGCCGGCGACCGCGGGTTCGCGCTCGTCGCTCTCGACGCCGACCCGACCCGCGGACGCGTGCTGCGCACCGTGCAGAACCCGTCGTTGGTGGCGGTGCGGGCCGAGCAGGTCGGCGACCGGCTCGACGTCGAGCTCCCCGACGGGCAGAGCGCGAGCGGCGAGCCCGTCGCGACCGGCGAGATCGTGACCTGTGACTACTGGGGCAGGCAGGTGCCGCTCGAGCTTGTCGAGGGCCCCCACACCGAGCTCTTCACGCGGCATCTGGGCCGAGCGGTTCGGCTGGGGCGAGCCCGTCGCGGCGACGTGATCTTCGCCGGCGCGGTCTCGGTGGTGACCACCGCCTCGCTGCGCGACCTCGCCCGGCGCACCGGCCACGAGGGGCTCATCGACGAGGTCGCCCGGTTCCGCCCGACGCTGGTTGTCGAGACCGAGGAACCCTACGTCGAGGAGACCTGGCTCGGCCGCGAGATCCGCGTCGGCGAGGCGACGATCAGGATCGGGCTGCCCATCGCGAGATGCGCGGTGATCGACCTCGATCCCGACACGGGGGAGAGGGACGTACGCCTGCTGAAGAGCATCGCCGCACACCGCCCGCTGAACCGGGCCGGTGAGCCGTTGTTCGGGGTCTACGCCGAGGTCGTCACACCGGGCGAGGTGCGCTGAACAACCCGGGCCAGCCAGTCGGTCAGCCACCAGGCGGGACAACTGCTCGGGTCGCCGGTGGAGGGCAACCGGCCCGGCGTACGCTTCCTGCTCGTGGAGATGCAATCGCTGCTGTCGCGTGAGTCCGTGAAGGTCACGCTCGTCGTCAACACCGGCTCCCGCCGTGGGCAGGACGCGCTGAGGTGGTCGGAGGAGATGCTGCGGTCCGCGGGGATCGACGACATCGAGTCGCATGCGGTCCACTCGGGCGACGAGCTGCTGGCCACTCTCGACAAGGTCTCCGAGCAGAAGCCCGACCTGCTCTTCATCGGCGGCGGTGACGGTTCGGTCAGCGCGGCGGCCGCGCGGTTCGGGGGCACCGACGTCGTGCTCGCCGTGCTCCCGCTCGGCACCGCCAACGACTTCGCGCGCACGCTCGAGCTCGACCAGGACCCGCGCACCGCGGCCCGGCAGATGCTCGAGGGCAAGGTCATCAACGTCGACATCGGCAAGGCCAACGGCCACACCTTCCTCAACGTCGCCTCCTTCGGCCTCTCGGTCGCGGTCACCGACGCTCTCGACCCGCGCCTGAAGAAGGTGATCGGTCCGGCCGCCTACCCGGTGGCGACGCTCGCCGCCTACCGCCACCACGACCCGTTCACCGCCCGGCTCGAGTTCCCCGAGGGTGACCACGACGACCTCGAGCTCGATGACCTGCTCCAGGTGGCGGTGGGCAACGGACGCCACTACGGCGGCGGCAACAAGATCTCGCCGACCGCGTCTCTCGACGACGACCTGCTCGACGTCTACGCGATCGTGCGTGGCCGCATGCGTGACCACGTCTCGATCGCGAGGCTGCTCAAGAGCGGACACTTCATCGAGCACGACCAGGTGCACCACTTCACGACCCGCGCGGTGCGGATCACGACCGAAGAGCCGATGCCGATCAACCTCGACGGCGAGATCGCCACCTCGACACCGGCCGACTTCACCTTCGAGAGCAGCGCGCTCCACGTCGCCGTGCCGATCCGCAGCCGCGCGGGCCGTCTCGATGGACCGCCTCCGCAGGTGCCCTAGGCCTAGGGGAGCCCCGCGCCCGGGACGTCGACCCGGATCGCGAGCAACCGTGCCTCGGTGGTCGCCTTGCGTGGCTCCTCGAAGAAGTCGGGAGCCGCGCACGCGTACAACGTCTTGCCGTCGCTCCCGCCCAGCATGCACGCGAAGACGCCGCCGCCCGGCTCGATCTGCTCGAGGATCTCGCCGCCCTCGGCCACCCTGACCAGCCGGCCGAAGACCGCGTCGGCCACCCACATCGCGCCCTCGGCATCGAGGCAGCATCCGTCGGGAGCCAGCACGGCATCGCTCATCGCATCGCCGAACGCGGTGTGCGTGGTGAGCTCACCGAACTTCGCCCACGTACGCCGGTTGGTCAGCGACCCGTCGGCCGCGATGTCGAAGGCGCTGATCCGGTTGCCGCAGGTCTCGTCGACCAGCAGCGCGCCGTCGGGAGTGATCACGCTGCCGTTGGGGAACCACAGATCCTCGGCGACGACGGCGACGGTGCCGTCGGGATCGACGCGCAGCAGGTGGGTCGAGGCCAGGTCGGCGCCCGCCATGATGTCGAAACCGAAGTTGCCGACGTACGCCCTGCCCTGCTCGTCGACGACCATGTCGTTGAGGTGCTGGGTGACGTGGTCGCCGAGGTCGGCATGGGTCACCAGCTCACCGTCGGTCTCGCGGCGCAGGATCCGGTGGTCGCGCATCGAGACGATGAGGAGCCGGCCGTCGGGCAGCCAGCCCAGCCCCGACGGTTGCCCCGGCACCTCGGCCTCGACCCGCAGGTCGGAGCCGTCCTCCTGGGCCGAATAGACTTTGTAGGAGTAGAAGTCGACGAACCAGATCCGCTCCTCGTGCCATCGCGGGCACTCCAGGTAGTGCAGATCCTTCACCACGGTCTTGATCTCTCTAGCCATCTCCTCATCATGGCCGAGACGTCAATCCCGCAGGTCGAAACGTCAGGTCTGCAGGTCGAGAAGTCAGGTCTGCAGGTCGAGTTGGCGCTGTGGTGCCAACTCGACCTGCGGGAGTGACCTCTCGACCTGCAGGGGTGACTTCTCGGCTGGGGCGGGTCTACTCCTCGAGCCGCCAGGCGGCCTTGAGGGAGAGCTGGCCGCCGGTCTGGAGGAGGGCGCGGCTGTAGAGGCGCTCGGCGAGACCGATGAGGGCGGCGCCGAAACCCATGAGCAGCACGATGGCGATGACGGGCTCCCACCATGCCGCGGTGCCGTCGATGAGACGCATCGGCATGAGCACCGCGGACAGCGGCGGCACGTAGGAGCCGATGACCTCGCCGACCCCGTCGAGGTAGAGGGCGCCGAAGAACATCACCATCAGCAGCATCGTGATCGGGGTGGAGGACGACTGCAGGTCCTCGGTGCGAGAGGCGAGCGCGCCCGCGACCGCCCACAGCGTCGAGAGCACCACGAAACCGATCAGGAAGAAGATCACGAACCACCCGATCGCTCCCGACAGCGCCGGCAGCGCGAAGCTGAAGTCGGTGAAGCTCATCCCGATGAGCCCGACGCTCACGTAGACCAGCATCTGCCCGACGGCGATGACGGCGTTGCCGATGATCTTGCCGGCGAGCAGCTGCCGCAGCGGCACCGCGGCGGCGATCATCTCCACGATGCGCGACTGCTTCTCCTCCACGACGCTGTTGGCCAGCGTCATCCCGAACATGATCGAGGCGAAGTAGAAGACGATCGCGAGGGCATAGCCGACCACGAACCGGATCGCGGACAGCTCGCTGTCGCCCTCGACCTGGTCGAGCGCGATCTTCGAGCCCTTGGTCAGGTCGGCCGAGGTGGTGCCGGCCGCCGCGGCGTTGTCCGCCAGCACGATCGCCGCGACCGCCTGGGTGACCACGTCACGCAGCTCGGAGTCGGCGTCCTCCAGGGTGACCAGCGTCCAGCCGGAGTCCGGGTCGGAGGCCGAGGTGGGGCGCAGGTAGGCGTCGATCCTCTCGTCCTCGAGGGCGGTGCGCGCGGCTTCGGCGTCGTCGACCGAGACCGGGTCGACGTGCACCTTGGCCTCGATCCCGGAGGCGCGCTCGCCGATCCCGTCGACCATGGCCTGGGCGCTCGCCGACGAGTAGGCGATGTCGTACGTCTTCTCCTTGCCCTCGTTCCACGCGGTGAAGCCGAGCACTCCCACGATCACCGCGAGCATCACCGCGGTGCCGATCAGCGTGGACTTGTCGGTGGCACGCACGGCGATCTCGCGGCGCGCGACGATCTGCCACACGGGCTGGTGCGGCGTCCTGGTGCTCATGCCGCCGCCTCCGTCGAAGTGGGCGAAGAATACGGACTCGGCGGCCTGAGGCCTGTGGTCGCTCGCTTGCGCTCGCTCATGCGGTGACCTCCCGGTAGATCTCGGACAGGCGGGGAACGACGCGGTGGAAGTCGAGCACGCCCCCGCGTGAGGTGGCCTCGGTGAGCAGCTTCTGCTCGGCGCCCTCGGAGACGACCTCGATCTCGGCCTCGGGGCCGGCGACGTCGCGTACGTGGAGCCCCGGCAGGTCGCGCACCCAGCCGGCATCACCGTCGAGCACCAGCCGGTAGCGCAGCGCGGCCTCGGCGCGCAGCTCGTCGCCGGTGCCCTGGGTGACCACCCGGCCGCGTGCCATCACGACCAGCCGGTCGCAGAGCCGGTCGACGAGATCGAGCTGGTGGGAGGAGAAGACGACGGGTACGCCGTCGCGGGCATGCTCGCGCAGCAGGTCGGCCATCGCGTCGATCGCGTCGGGGTCGAGCCCGGAGAACGGTTCGTCGAGGATGAGCGCCATCGGAGCAGGCACGAGAGCGGCGATGATCTGCACGCGCTGCTGGTTGCCGAGCGAGAGCTTCTCGAGCGGGTCCTTCATCCGCTCGCCGAGCCCGAACCGCTCGAGCAGCGCGCTGATCTCGCGACGGGCCTCGGCGGCGCCCATGCCGCGCAGCCGAGCCAGGTAGACGAGCTGGTCGAGGATCGGCTGCTTCGGGTAGAGCCCACGCTCCTCCGGCATGTAACCGAACCGGCGCCGGTCCTCACGGGTGACCTCGTGGCCCTGCCAGGAGACCGTGCCGGCGTGAGCGGCCAGCACCCCCATGATCATCCGCATGGTGGTGGTCTTCCCGGCGCCGTTGCCGCCGACGAACCCGGTGAGCCCACCGGAAGGGACCGGGAACGACACATCGTCGACGGCGACCATGTCGCCGAAGCGCCTGGTCAACCCGCTGACCTCGAGCATTCGAAACTCCTGAAGTTGTTGGTGGTCGAGCCTGCTGAGACCACGCTAGGAAGCATCCGCGCGCGGCGGATCGGTCGCGAGGATGAACCTCGCTCACTCGTTGGGAGGGCTCGCCAGCAGCCGGTGGCGGTGGATCAGCACGACGGCCTGCACGCGGTCGCGCAGCTGCAGCTTGGCCAGGCACGAGGAGACATGGGTCTTCACGGTCGCCTCGGTGAGGAAGAGCCGGTGGGCGATCTCGTTGTTGCTCAGCCCCTCGCCGATGAGCAGCAGCACCTCGCGCTCGCGGGTGGTGAGCAGGGCGAGCTCGGCCGGCGGTGCGGGGGCTGCCACTGGTGTGTTCGCGCTGGTCACGCGCCCGATCACGCGCATGGTGACCTCCGGGGCGAGGAGCGCGTGGCCGTCGGCGGCCGCGCGCACGGCCTCGGCGAGCGAGTCGGGGTCGGCGTTCTTGAGCAGGAAGCCGCTGGCGCCGGCGGCGAGCGCGTCGAAGAGGTAGTCGTCGCGGTCGAAGGTGGTCAAGATGATGACCTTGGCGTGCCCCTCGGCGACGACCGTACGAGTGGCCTCGATGCCGTCGGTGCCGGGCATCTGCACGTCCATCATCACCACGTCGGGCCGCAGCTCGCGTGCCTTGGCGATCGCGTCGGCGCCGTCGGAGGCCTCGCCGACGACCGAGATGTCGTCCTCCATCGAGAGGATGAGACGGAACCCCGAACGCACCAGCTGCTGGTCGTCGGCGAGCAGCACCCGGATCATCGCGCCGCTCCTGACGCGGCGACCACGGCCGCCTCGAGCGGGAACCGCACCCGCACCCGGAAGCCCTGCACGGCGCGCGGCCCGATGTCGACCTCGGCCCGGCGCACGGCAGCCCGTTCGCGTACGCCGAGCAGCCCCAGCCCGCTTCCGGAGGTGGCGTGCCGTGGGCGGCCGTTGTCGGTGATCTCGACCTCGGCGTAGGGAGAGGCGGCGCTCGGGTCGACCCGGAGGACGACCCGGGCGCGGTCGGCGGTGGAGTGGCGGCGCACGTTGGCCAGCGCCTCCTGGATGATCCGGTAGACCGAGTGCGCCAGCGGCACCGGCAGCGTATCGACCGGACCGACGCCCTCGTAGTCGAGCCGTAGACCGCCCTCGCGGGCCTCGTCGAGCAGCGCGGGCAGGTCGGCGAGGCGCGGCTCCGGGCGGCGTACGCCTTCGCCGGGTGCTTCGGGGCCATCGGGATCGGCGTCGGAGGCCGGATCGCGGAGCGTGCCGAGCAGCGAGCGCATCTGCGTGACCCCTTCGCGCGCGGACGCCTCGACGTTGCCGAGCGCCCCGGCGGCACCGGCGATGTCGTCGGGGCGGCCCCGCTCGAGCAGCTTGCGGCCGGCGGCCGCCTGCACGCCGACGACGGAGACGTGGTGGGCGACGACGTCGTGCAGCTCGCGGGCGATGCGGAGCCGCTCGTCGATCACGGCGCGGCGCTGGAGCTGTGCGGACTGGGCGGCGATGGTCTCGGCCTGGCCGGCGAGCTCGGCCCGCTGTCGCGCGCCCCGCCAGGAGACCTGGCCGCCCACGATCGCGCCGAAGAAGTAGAGCAGGTTGATCACCGTGGTGAGCAGCACGTAGGCCGTCACCGGGCCGATCAGCGAGGATCCCTCCGAGTCGGCGGTCGACTCGCGGATCTCGTCGAAGCCTGCGCCGACCGCGAACTGCCACGCCACCCAGGCGAGCATGAACAGGGTGATCATCCCCATCACGATCACCATGTCGCGCCGTCGCCGGGCCCAGGCCGCTCCGGCGAAGAACGCCACGAAGTAGATAACCTGCATGGGCAGCAGCCCCATCACCATCGGCACCCAGACGCCGGAGACGAACATGTGCACACCGGCCAGGATGGCGATCGTGAGCGGGAAGCGCCGCCGGAAGACGAGCAGCACGGCGCCGCTGATGACGGTCAGCCACTCGACCCAGATCGGCGCATGGCTGCTGTCGAGCGTGCCGACGCCGCGGATCAGCTCCAGCGTGACCAGGCTGCCGACCAGCACCGTCGCGCCGAGGATCCAGTCACCGAGGCTGATCGAGCCTTCACGCTCCCAGTCGTCGTCGGTCGCGAAGAAGGTGGCCAGCCGGCCGGGGGTCTGTGCGCTCACCCGCCCACCCTAGTTCCGCGGGCGGGTCACGGCCTCAGTCTCGAGTCGGAGATCCGCCTCGCTGGTCGGGCCGCGAGCGGGCCGACCAGCGGGCGAGGATCAGCGGGCGCCGGCGGCGCGCTGACGCTTGCGGGCCCGCGAGCCGGGACGGCTCTTCCGGTTGCCCGTGCCCTCGCCGGCCGGACGCCGCGGGGGCTGGCTGACGACCGGGACGTAGGCGCCGGGGCGCGAACGCTCGCCGGGTGCCAGCTCACTCAGGATCGGGTGGGTGGGGCCGTCGAGACGCGTGGTGGTCGGCTTGATGCCGGCGGCACGGGTCAGGCTGCGTACGTCCTTGACCTGGTCGGGAAGCATCAGGGTGACCACGGTGCCGGAGGCACCGGCGCGGGCCGTACGCCCGGAGCGGTGCAGGTAGGCCTTGTGCTCGGCGGGCGGGTCGGCGTGGACGACGAGGGTGACGTCGTCGACGTGGATGCCGCGGGCAGCGATGTCGGTGGCCACCAGCGTGGTCGCCCGGCCGGAGTGGAAGGCCTCGAGGTTGCGCACGCGGGCGTTCTGGGAGAGGTCGCCGTGGAGCTCGACGGCGGGGATGCCGGCGCGACCGAGCTGGCGGGCGACGCCCCTGGCGCCGTGCTTGGTGCGGGTGAAGACGACGGTGCGGCCCGGCGCGGCGGCGAGGTCGGCCAGCACGGGGATGCGGTGCTCGCGCGCGGAGAGGTGGAGCACGTGGTGGTCCATCTCGGCCACCGGCGACTGCGCGGAGTCGGCCTCGTGGATGACCGGCTGCTCGAGGAACTGCTTGACCAGCACGTTGACGCCCTTGTCGAGCGTTGCGCTGAACAGGAGTCGCTGGCTGCCCTTCGGGGTCGCGTTGAGCAGGCGGCGCACGGCGGGGAGGAAGCCGAGGTCGGCCATGTGGTCGGCCTCGTCCAGGACGGTGATCTCGATCGAGGACAGGTCGGCGTGACGCTGCGCGATCAGGTCCTCGAGCCGGCCGGGGCAGGCCAGCACGACGTCCGCACCCTTGCGCAGGCCGACGACCTGGGGGTTCTGGCCGACGCCACCGAAGACGGTCTGCATGCTGAGTCCGGCCGCCGCGGCGAGCGGACGCAGCGCCTCCTCGATCTGGCGGACGAGCTCGCGGGTCGGCGCGAGGATGAGGGCGCGCGGCTTGCCCGCCTTCGCCCGGGGACCACCCGCGAGGCGAGCGACGAGAGGAAGCAGGAAGGCGTACGTCTTGCCCGACCCCGTGCGTCCGCGGCCGAGAACGTCGCGGCCGGCGAGGGAGTCAGGCAGCGTCGCGGCCTGGATGGGGGTGGGGGTGGTGATGCCGTGGTGGATCAGGACGGCGTCGAGGTCTGCGGGCACGCCAAGCGCGCTGAAGCTCTGCTGAGACAAGGAGAAGTCAACTTTTCAAGCGAGGTGTCTCGCCATGGATGAGTTGATACCGAGAGCGGCCGGGGGCAAGACCGGGAACGGGCCGCTGTTGAAATAGATACTACCGGTAGGTGACCCGTCCACCAGAATCGTCGGAGGCCGATCACCGGCTGCGATCACGCCCAGGGGGCGACGAGGATCTTCGCATGGGTCTCGGGATCCTCGAGATCTGTGAACGCCTGGGCGACACCGTCGAGCCCGACCGTGCCGGTGTGGAGCGGAGAGGGGTCGACCTTGCCGCCCGCGATCAGCTCGAGCGTGCGGGCGAACTCGGCAGGGTCGTAGCCGAAGACGAACCGCAGGTCGATCTCCTTGTGGATCGCGATCGCCGGACGGATCGTGTCCGCCTCCATGCACACTCCGACGACCACGACTCGGGTGTGCAACGGAGCGGCGGTGAGCACCTGCTCCAGCATGCCCGGCACCCCGACGCACTCGAAGACGACCGGACCGGTCGGCGACTGCCCGAGGCGGTCGGCGTTGAGCAGCACCTTCTCCCACGGGAGCAGGGGGATGCGGCGTACGACCTGCATCGCGTCGATCCCGAAGCTGAGGTAGTCGGTGAGCGAGCCCACCGGGCCCCGTTGACGGTAGGCGTCCCACGGCGAGGACTCGCGCGGGTCGACGACGACATCGGCGCCGCACCTCACCGCCAGCGCGCGTCGGGCGGGGGAGAGGTCGGAGGCCACCACGGTGCGGACGCCCTGCGCCTTGAGCATGAGGATCACCGCCAGCCCGATCGGGCCGCAGCCGATGACCACGGCCGGGCGACGAGTGGAGACCGCCCCGCGGCGTACGGCGTGGAGGGCGACCGCCAGCGGCTCGGTGAAGACGGCCTGGTCCGGTGTGACGTCGTCGGGCACCGGGAAGGTGAACGCCTCTTGGACGACGCAGTACTCGGCGAACCCGCCAGGGGAGTCGACGTCGAAGCCGACCATGTGGACCTCGCCGTCGGTACGCAGCACCGGCAGCGCCGTCACCGAGGTGCCCGGCGTCCAGCGACCGCGCGTGCCCGGCCCGTACTCGACCACCGAGCCCACGACCTCGTGTCCCAGCACGATCTCCTGATCGGGCCGCATGGCGGTGGTGTAGCCGATCTCGGAGACGACCTCGTTGAGCTCTTCGCTGTGGTGGCGAACATGCAGGTCGGAGCCGCAGATGCCGGCACGCTGCACCTTGATCAGCAGCTGTCCCGCACCGGGCTCGGGCCGCGGCACGGACCGCACAGAGAGCTCGTTGTCCTGGACCACGGTCGCGCGCATCTGGTTCATCGGCCCAGACGTTACCGCGCGAGGGACGGAACCTATTAGCAACCACAGCGACACGGTGGATACGATCGGAGCGCCTGCTGAAGCAACCGCAGGACCCACCACACCACAGGAGAGATCGTGTCCGAGATCAAGATCGCCGTACTCACCCCCGACGGGCGCGAGGAGCGGACGGTCACTACGGGCACGAAGGCGTGGGAGCTCTTCGCGGAGACTCCCGACGTGATCGCGGCCAAGGTGGGGTCCGGCTCCGAGGAGCCCAGCCTCAAGGACCTCGCCTACGAGCTCGTCGACGGCGACGAGGTCGAGGGTGTCCTCATCGATTCCAAGGACGGCCACGACATCCTGCGCCACTCGACCGCGCACGTGATGGCGCAGGCGGTGCAGGAGCTCTTCCCCGAGTCCAAGCTCGGGATCGGCCCGCCGGTGACCGACGGTTTCTACTACGACTTCGACGTCGAGACCCCGTTCGTGCCCGAGGACCTGGCCAAGATCGAGTCCCGGATGAAGAAGATCATCAAGGCCAACCAGAAGTTCTCCCGCCGGGTCACCACCGACGACGACGCCCGCGTCGAGCTGGCCGACGAGCCCTACAAGCTCGAGCTGATCGGCCTCAAGGGCTCGGCTGCCGACGGCAGCGCCCAAGAGATTGCCGAAGGCGCCAGCGCCGAGGTCGGTGGTGGCGAGCTGACCATCTACGACAACCTCGACCGCAACGGCGAGATCGCGTGGAAGGACCTCTGCCGAGGCCCGCACCTGCCCACCACCAAGCGGATCCCCGCCTTCAAGCTGATGCGGTCCGCCGCGGCGTACTGGCGTGGTGACGAGAAGAACAAGCAGCTCCAGCGCATCTACGGCACCGCCTGGGAGTCCAAGGAGTCGCTCGAGGCCCACCTGGCCCGGATCGAGGAGGCCGAGCGCCGCGACCACCGCAAGCTCGGCCGCGAGCTCGACCTCTACTCCTTCCCCGACGAGCTCGGCTCCGGCCTGCCCGTCTTCCACCCCAAGGGTGGCGTGATCAAGCGGGAGATGGAGGACTACGTACGCCGCCGGCACATCGAGGAGGGCTTCTCCTACGTCGGCACCCCGCACATCTCCAAGGACGGTCTCTTCCACACGAGCGGCCACCTGCCCTACTACGCCGACACGATGTTTCCGCCGATGGAGCTCGAGGGCGCGAAGTATCAGCTCAAGGCGATGTCGTGCCCGATGCACAACCTGATCTACAAGGCCAAGGGCCGCTCCTACCGTGAGCTGCCGCTGCGCCTGTTCGAGTTCGGCACCGTCTACCGCTACGAGAAGTCGGGCGTCGTCCACGGTCTGACCCGCGTGCGCGGCCTGACCCAGGACGACAGCCACTCCTATGTCACCAAGGAGCAGGCGCCCGGCGAGATCAAGCACCTGCTCGACTTCGTGCTCGGTGTCTTGAAGGACTTCGGTCTCGACGACTTCTACCTCGAGCTGTCGACCCGCGACGCGGACAACGACAAGTTCATCGGCTCCGACGACCAGTGGGCCACGGCGACCAAGATCCTCGAGGACGTGGCCACCGAGTCGGGCCTCGAGCTGGTCGCCGACCCGGGTGGTGCGGCCTTCTACGGTCCGAAGATCTCCGTCCAGGCGCGTGACGCGATCGGGCGGACCTGGCAGATGTCGACGATCCAGTACGACTTCAACCAGCCGGCCCGCTTCGGCCTGGAGTACCAGGCCGCCGATGGCAGCCGGCAGGAGCCGGTGATGATCCACTCGGCCAAGTTCGGCTCCATCGAGCGGTTCCTGGGTGTGCTCGTCGAGCACTACGCCGGCGCCATGCCGCCGTGGCTCGCCCCGGTGCAGGTCGTCGGCATCCCGGTCGCCGACGCCTTCACCGACTACCTCTACGAGGTCGCCGGCAAGCTGAAGGTCAAGGGCATCCGGGTCGAGGTCGACGAGTCCGACGACCGTTTCCAGAAGAAGATCCGCAACGCTCAGCTGCAGAAGATCCCGTTCATGCTGATCGCGGGGGAGAAGGACGTCGAGGCGGGCGCGGTGAGCTTCCGCTACCGCGACGGCCACCAGGAGAACGGCATCCCCGTCGCCGACGCCATCGACCGGATCGTCGCCGCCGTCGCGTCCCACGAGCAGGTCTGATCAGAGCGACGCTCAGCTGACGATCGGCCCCTGGTGAGCAGCACCAGGGGCCGATGTCGTCGTGACGAAGGCCTACGCCGCCGCTGTCTCCGCGGAGATCTCGGCCTTGGCCCTCGCCTTGGCGCGTGCGCCCAGGTAGAGGACCAGGGCCCCGCACACCGCGGAGGGGACCGCCATGGCGAGGAAGAACTGCTCGGCGCTCCATCCGCCGGCGAGCATGGCACCGACGATCATCGGGCCGACGATGCCGCCGACACGACCGATGCCGAGCGCCCAGCCGACGCCGGTGGAGCGGACCTCGGCGGGGTAGAAGACGGCCGCGAGCGCGATCACGCTCTTCTGTCCGCCGCTGACCGAGCAGCCGGTCAGGAAGATGGCGATCAGCAGCACCCACACGGGGGCGCCGAGGGCGAGGCTCATGATCGTCAGGAACCCACAGCCGACGAAGTAGAGCGTGCTGAGCGCACCGAACGCACCCAGCCGGTCCATCGCCGGGCCGACCACGAACGCGATCGCGATGCCGCCGATCGTCGTCATCGAGGCCGCGGTGGCCAGGGTCGAGCTGGAGTAGCCCTGCTCGGTCAAGATGGTGGGCATCCAGCTCTGCAGGCCGTAGAACATGGCCAGGTTGAGCGCGAAGACCAGCCAGAGCAGGACGGTTCCGAGCAGCTGTCCGCCGCCGACGACCTCTCGGAGCCTGACCTGCTTGCCCTGCGCCTCCGACTCGGTCTCCACCCGCGGTGCGCTGACCGCGGGAAGGTTACGGTCGATCTTGCGGCACAGCGCGTACGCCGCCGCGTGGCGTTCACGCCGAGCCAGGAAGTTCAGCGACTCGGGCAGCCGCCAGGCCAGGATGACCGTGAGCAGGAGCGGGGCGAGCGCACCGACGAGGAAGACCGAGCGCCAGCCGTGGGCCGGGATCAGCCAGTCCGCGACGTAGTTGGCCGCGACGAAGCCGAGGGAGAACCCGCAGTAGATGGCGAGCACGAAGCTGGCGCGTACCTTCTTGGGGCTGAACTCGGCGGTGAGCGCGATCGTGCTGGGTGTCGCCGCACCCAGACCGATGCCGGTGATCAGCCGCATCACCAGCAGCTGGGCCTCGTTCTGCACCAACACCGAGCTGAGCGTGGTGAGTGCGAAGAGCAGCACCCCGCCGAGCACCAGCCGCTTGTGGCCGAACCTGTCCGAGAGCGGTGCGACCAGCAGGTAGCCGATCATCAGCCCGACGAGGGCCGCCGAGAAGATCGGGCCGAGGTCGGCCTTCTCCAGACCCCAGTCGGCGCTGATGGCCGGGGCCATGTAGTTGATCGCCTGGGTGTCGAACCCGTCGAGGAACATCACCAGACCGCAGAGCAGGACGGTGCCTCCCTGGAAGCGGCCGGTGCGTCGGGAGTCGATGAAGTCGGGGAGACGTACGGCGCCCCCGCCCGTGGTTGTTGTTGCTGACATGTGGACCCTTCGGAAGCTCGGAGGAGTTCAGGACGCGTTCGCGGCGCCCGAGGACACGAATGCGTCTGCGTGGAAGCGCTCGGGGTTGAAGCTGCGCTCCGTGATCAGTGCGTTGACGGCGGCGATGGTCATGGCCTCGCTGCCGCAGGCGTACACGTCGTGCTGGTCCAGGTCCGGGTAGTCGGCCAGCAGGGCGTCCTGCACCCACCCCGTCGCGCCCGTCCAGCTGGAGTCGGGGCGCGAGACGACGGGGGTGAAGGTGAGCCACTCGTAGCGCTGCGTCAACGTGCCGACCATGTCGGTGTCGTAGAGGTCAGCAGCGGTGCGACCGCCCCAGTAGAGGTGGATGGGGCGGGTCAGGCGTCGGGCGATGTGGTCCAGGATGATCGACCGCATCGGTGCGAAGCCGGTGCCGGTGGCGAGCAGGATGATGGGGGAGTCCCCGTCGGCGACATGGAACTCGCCGAACGGGGCCTCGATCTCCACCTCGTCGTGGAACCCGAGGTAGGAGAGGATCTTGTCGGAGAAGGCACCACCCGGCTCGTGCCGGATGTGCAGCTGCAGCGCATCGTTGTGCTGCGGGCTGTTGGCCATCGAGTAGGGCCGGGTGTCTCCGTCGGGCAGGATGATGTTGACGAACTGGCCGGCCTTGAACGGCGTACGCCGCCCGATCGGGTAGCGCAGGTCCAGGATCGTGATCCCGTCGGTCGCGGGCTTGATCTTGAAGACGGCGGTGGTGAGCCTCTTGCGGACCGGGGGCGTGCTCTCCTGGATCCGCCTGGGCGTGATCTCGACGTCGCCGGTCGGCTTGGCACGACAGAACTGCACCTTGTCTGCCGGACCGCAGACCACGCCCTGGTTCGGGGTGTCCAGGCTTCCGGCGTTGAGGGTGCCCTCGCAGGTCGCGCAGACGCCCTTGCGGCAGGAGTAGGGGATCGCCCAGCCGGCGGTCTCGGCCGCGTCGAGGATCGACTGGCCCTCCTCGGCGGTGAACGAGATGTCGGTGTCGGCGACGCTGATCGTGTGCGTCATGACGCCTCCTTCGGGGTGAACAGGCTGAGCGCGGACAGCAGGGCCGAGGGGTCGGCGACGCCCTGTCCGGCGATGTCGAATGCCGGGCCGTGCCCGACGCTGGAGAACGGCACACCGGCCCCGATGGTGACCGCCGCAGCGGTGCGGCCGGCGAGCAGCTTGACCGGGATGTGTCCCTGGTCGTGGTGCATCGCCAGGTAGCCGTCGCACTGCGGGTCGCCGAGCAGTACGTCGGCCCCGGTCGGGTCGGTGATGTCGATGCCCTCGCCGCGCAGCTTCTCGGCCGCCGGCCCGGAGACGGTCAGGTCGTCCTCACCGAAGAGCCCGCCTTCGCCGGCATGACAGTTGATACCGAACATGCCGAGCCGAGGGGCGGGGGTGCCCATCGACTCGAGCGCCCGGTGGAGCGCCCGGCCGGCGGAAGCCACCAGGTCGACGCTGAGCCGCTCGAGCGACTCGGCCATCGACAGGTGCAAGGTGACATGGGCGACCCGCAGACCGCCTCCGACCAGCATCAGGAAGACCTGGTCCCCGGGGGTGCCGGTCAGCTCTGCGACGAGCGGCGGGTAGCCGGCGAAGCCGATCCCGGCCGCATGCACCGCGGACTCCGAGTGCGGGCCGGCGACGATCCCGCGGTAGCCGCCCTCAGTCGCCAGTCCGACGGCGGTGCGTGCGTACGCGATCGTGGCGGCACCCGCCTCGGGGCGTACCTCGCCCACCCGGAGCTGGCCGGAGGTCAGCGCGCCGACGTCGACCAGGTCGCACACGCCGGCCTCGGGGAGACGCCCGGGCTCGGCCGTACGCAGCTCGATCCCGTACGCCGCGGCCGGCCCTTCGAGCGCGCACCGATCGCCGACGACGACCGGTGCGGCGCGGCCGAGCTCGGCGACCGCCTTCATCACGATCTCCGGGCCGGCCCCGAACGGATCACCGGTGGTGAGGAGGAGCCTGGGGGACACGCTCACAGCGGCAGCACCAGGAGAGTGTCGGTGCGGGTGCTGTCGCAGACCACGACGCGCCTCTTCAGCAGGGCCGTGCCGTCGACGAAGACGTGCTCATCGAGGTAGCGGCCGCTGGCGAAGACGTCGGTCGGGCCGTTGCCGGTGATCCGGACGACCAGGAAGGAGGTCTCGCTGGTGGCGCCGTCCTCGCTCTCCTCCAGGATCGCCGGCTGCCCGAGCAGGTGGCGGTAGGAGTGCGGCTCGTAGATGTTGGCTTCCTTGAGCGCGGAGATGCGGTCCTTGAGCATCGCCTTGTTGTTCGCCCAGATGACACCGGCCGGCAGGCCACGACGGTGGTTGTCGGCGGTGGTCACCTTGTAGAAGGCGTCGTCGGCGAAGTGCTCGGGCCAGTCCTCGATGGGACCGTCGTCGATCGAGCGGACGTAGCTGCCCTGGGCGCGACTGATCAGGGTGAAGGCGTCCATCACTTGCTCTCCTCGATGCTGAAGCCCATGGCCTCGCGGTAGACCTTCCAGAAGCCCCGGATGGAGGCCTCGGTGACCCGGCTCTCGCTGGAGACCGCTTCCTGGCCGCCCATCTGGACGGTCGCGAACTCCCCGCTGGCGCCGGCGATGCCGCGCTGGACGAAGCCGCCGATGGCGCCGTCCTCCATCGAGACGTACCCGGCCGGGCCGACCAGGTTGGACTGCTTCATCCGGACCAGCTGCTGCTCCTCGGTGTCCTCCTCGAAACCGAGATAGGTCCAGTGGAGGTCGGTCGTGTCGACGCCGGTCGGCAGCACCTGGCGTACGGCGATCGAGTTCTGGATCTGCTGCAGCACGAAGCCGGGGTAGACCGAGAGGATCTGGAGGGTGATGTCGTCGCCGACCTCGCTGAAGCTGTCGACCAGCGAGGGATCCTCGAGCTGGTACTCGGAGTCGGAGCGGATCTTCTGGTCCTTGTAGTGCTCGCCGGACTCGGCCTCACGGTTGATCGCGGACCAGCTGACGTGGTGGGCGCCGCTCTCCGAGACGACGATGCCGCCCTTCTGGTTCAGCTTGTTGAGCCCGAAGGTGGTGAAGAACAGGTGCAGGATGCTCGCGTGGTAGGAGTCCTTGACGTTCTCGATGTAGAGCTTCCAGTTGTTCGGCAGATTCTGGGTGAAGCGACCCAGCACCACCGGCTTGCGGCCGCCGAGGACCCGCTCGATGCGGTCGAGGATCTCCTGGCCGAGGTAGTCCTCGATGTCGGGGACGTCGTTGTCGAGGCTGCCGAAGATCAGGCCGTGGACGTTGGCGAGCCGGAGCCTGCGCGGGCTGTGCGCCCTCTTGCAGAAGTCCGAGCCCATCCCGCCCTTGCCGTTGATGCCCTCCTCGAAGGCGACACCGGTCAGGTCGCCCTGGAGGTTGTAGGTCCAGGCGTGGTAGACGCAGGTGAAGTCCTTCGCGTGGCCGTAGTGGTCCATCGCGATGAGCGAGCCACGGTGTGCGCAGCGGTTCTCGAAGGCATAGATCTCGCCGTCGAAGTCGCGGGTCACCAGCACCGGCTGCTCGCCGATGAAGGTTGCGCAGTAGTCGCCGGGCTCACCTAGCTCGGCCTCCAGGCAGAGGTAGCTCCAGAACGGTCCGTGGAAGATGTTCTGCTGCTCGGCGCGGTAGACCTCCGCGTCCTGGAACACCCAGTAGGGAACCTTGCTGAGCGCCTGGGGCCACTCGCGTGCGGCCATGGTGGTGGTCGCCTCTGACATCCGTCCTCCTGTTGAGACATTTCACTTGCGTTCGGATATCGAACACATGTATGTTTTCCGAACAGGACATACCAAAGTGGCTTTTGTCACAGGTGTCAAGAAGGGACGACGTCATGAGCGAGGGAATGGCTGGTCTGGCCAAGGGCCTGGCGGTGCTGGAGGCGTTCAGTCGGGAGTCGCCGAGACTGACGATCAGCGACGCCGCGCGGGCGACCGGGCTCAGCCGCGCGGCGGCTCGGCGATGCCTGATGACTCTCGTCGAGGCGGGCTATCTGACCTTCGATGAGAAGTTCTTCAGCCCGACCCCGAGGGTGCTCCGGCTCGGGGCGATCTACGCGGATGCGGTGCCCCTCCCGCAGCTGGCGCGACCGCATCTCACGGCCCTGCGAGAGGCGTTGGGCGAGTCGGTCTCGCTCGCTGTAATGGAGGGCGACGAGTCCCTCTTCGTGGCGCGTAGCGAGGTGGCGCGCGTCTTCGACGCCGGCGTGCGGGTCGGAGCGCGGCTGCCGCTGTATGCCTCGGCGACCGGACATGCCCTGCTGGCCGGTCTCGACGATCAGGACCTCGACGCCTATCTCGAGCGGGTCGAGCTGGTGGCGCGTACGTCTCGGACGATCCTCGATCACGCGCGGTTGCGCGAGCGGATCGAGGACGTCCGGCACGAGGGGGTCGCGGTCAGTGACGAGGAGCTCGAGGTCGGGCTGTTCGCGCTGGCGGTGCCGGTCAAGGATGCGCGCGGGGTCACGGTGGCGTCGATCTCGGTCAGCGCGGCGGTGGCGCGCCTGGACGTGGTGGAGTTCCGGAGCCGGGGCGGCGAGGCCATGCTCCGCCATGCCGAGCAGTTGGGCCGGCAGCTCTGACGCCGACGCATATTTAGATGTGACACTCCGTCGCGCGTACTCTTGTTATCGGGACACGTGTTCCGGTAACGTGAGTTTCGTAGTCACCAGCTCGACGCAGAACCCATACGGTGCAAAGGAGCGATCGTCATGACCGCCGTTCAGGATGAGAAGTCCACTGGATACGTCCGCCAGGGCAAGCAGGCCTATCTCGACACGCTCCGGACGCTGTCCGAGGCCTCGGTGGAGGTCAACTTCGACCCGTTCAAGGACATCGACTGGGACTCGGCCGAGCTCGAGGTGCGATCCGACGACGAGCGCTGGATCCTCAACGCGTCCGACGAGATCGGTGCCCACCCCTGGTATCAGGGTCTTCCCAAGCAGCGCCAGATCGAGATCGGCATGTATCGCTGGGCCCAGGTCGCCAAGGTCGGCCTGCAGTTCGAGCAGCTGCTCATCGGCGGTGTGATGAACCACCTGGTCTGGTCGGAGAACAACAACCCGGAGTTCCGCTACGCGACTCACGAGGTGACCGAGGAGACCCACCACACCCAGATGTTCCAGGAGTTCGTCAACCGGGTGAACCCCGACGTCGCCGGCGCGCCGACCTACTACAAGGTCCTGGTGCCGTTCCTGGCCTCGGCCGGTGCGTTCTTCCCGGAGGCCTTCTTCACCGGCATCCTCGCCGGTGAGGAGCCCATCGACCACCTGCAGAAGGGCGCGATGCGCTCCGGCGGCAGCCACCCCGCGGCCAACCGGATCATGCAGATCCACATCGCCGAGGAGGCCCGCCACATCGGCTTCGCCCACCAGTACCTCGAGCAGCACGTGCCCGAGCTAGGCCGGGTGAAGAAGACGGTGCTGGCCTACGTCTTCCCGCTCATCATGCGTCTGCTCTGCGACGTGATCATGGTGCCGAGCAAGCAGGCTCGCCACGACATGGGCATCCCCGACGAGGTCGCCAAGCAGATCTGGTGGAAGTCGGCGGAGTCGGAGAAGCTGCTGCGCGACCTCTTCGGCGACGTACGCCTGCTGGCCGACAACCTGGGCATCCGCAAGGGCCCGGCCAAGCTGCTGTGGAAGATGACCGGTATCGACGGCCGTCCTTCGCGCTTCCGCGCCGAGCCGCGCGCCGCCTCCTACTGATCACGACGCGGAACGGTCAACACAAGTGCCTCACGTCGTCACCCAGTCGTGCTGCGCGGACGCGTCCTGCGTGGTCGCCTGCCCGGTCAACTGCATCCACCCCGCACCCGGCGAGCCCGGGTTCGCCGAGGCCGAGATGCTCTATGTCGATGCCAAGAGCTGCGTCGACTGTGGAGCCTGTGTCTCGGCGTGCCCGGCCGACGCGATCGTGCCGCACACGACGCTGACCCCGGCCCAGCAGCCGTTCCTGGCGATCAACGCCGAATACTTCGACGTCTTCCCCCACGATGACCGCACGCCGCTCGCCATGGTGCACCCGCAGCGTCGGCTCGCCCGGCCCGGTCCGTTCCGGGTGGCCGTGATCGGCGCCGGGCCCGCCGGGATGTACGCCGCCGACGAGCTGCTCAAGCACCCCGAGATCAGCGTCGACGTCTACGACAGGCTGCCCACGCCCTACGGCCTGGTGCGCGCCGGCGTCGCCCCCGACCACCAGAACACCAAGCAGGTCGAGGAGCTCTTCGCGCAGATCGAGACCCAGCCCGGGTTCCGCTACTTCCTGGGGGTCGAGGTCGGCAAGGACATCGCCCACGCCGAGCTGGCCGCTCGCTATCACGCCGTGCTCTACACCGTGGGCGCGGCGAGCGACCGGGCGCTCGGGATCGACGGCGACCACCTGCCCGGCTCGCTGAGCGCGACCGACCTCGTGGGCTGGTACAACGGCCACCCCGACAAGCAGCAGCTGCCGGTGCACCTCGACGCCGAGTCGATCCCGTCCGGCCGGGTGGTCGTGGTCGGCAACGGAAACGTGGCGCTCGACTGTGCCCGGCTCCTGGCCGAGGACCCGGCGCGGCTCGAGACCACCGACATCGCCGACGGGCCGCTGGGCGTGCTGCGCGACAGCGCCGTGCGCGAGGTCGTCATCCTCGGTCGTCGCGGCCCGGCGGAGGCCGCCTTCACGGTGCCCGAGCTGGTCGGGCTGATGGGCCACACCGGGGTCAACGTCGTCGTGGACGCTGCTCCCGAGGCGATGGCCGGCAGCGACACCAAGTCGCGGCTGCTGCGCGAGATCGCTCAGCGTGAGGCGGATCCGGCGCTGCGTACGGTGGTGCTCCGGTTCCTCTCCTCCCCGGTCGCGGTGCTGGGCGAAGGCCGGGTCACCGGCGTCGAGGTCGGTCGCAACCGCCTCGAGGCCGACACTAACGGCGTGGTGCGCGCGGTCGCGACCGGCGAGACCGAGGTGCTCGAGGCCGGGCTGCTGTTGCGTGCGGTCGGCTACAAGGGCCTGCCTGTCTCCGATCTTCCCTACGACGCCGCCACCGGCACCGTGCCCAACGAGTCGGGCCGGGTGATGCCGGGCGTCTACGTCGCGGGCTGGGTCAAGCGCGGCCCGAGCGGTTTCATCGGCACCAACAAGTCCGACGCCGAGGAGAGCGTCGACCGCCTCCTCGACGATCTCGACGCCGGTCTGGTCGACGAGCCCGTGGGCGACGCCCAGGAGACCGCCGCGATCGTACGCAGCCGGCAGCCCGAGCTGGTCGACCTGGCCGGCTGGCAGGCGATCGACCGTGAGGAGAAACGTCGTGGGGCCGAGACGGGGCGACCGCGGGTGAAGGTCACCGACGAGGGGCAGATGCGGGCCATCGCCGCGGCGTCGCCGAAACCCCGATACTCTCTTCGACGTCGCAGGGAGAGCTGAGCGCTCCCTGCGTCGTCACGGGAACGATGGAGCACGGGGCAGGGGAGACGCGGGTGGCTGGGGAGAAGCGCGACGGTCGGCAGGACCGGTGGAGCAAGCACAACGAGCAGCGACGCCGGCAGATCATCGACGCCGCGATCGAGGCGATCGAGGCCAGCGAGCCCGCCGCCGACGTGCAGGTGCAGCAGATCGCCTCCCGCGCGGGGCTCTCGCGCACGGTCGTCTACCGGCACTTCGAGGATCGCGCCGACCTCGACCGAGCCGTGCAGCAGGCGATCCTCGACGGGCTGTGGTCGGAGCTGATCCCCGCGATCACCCTCGACGGCACCGCGCCGGAGATCATCCAGCGCGTCATCGGCACCTATGTGCGCTGGGCCCGGGCCCATCCCGCCCTCCACCTCGCCGCCGACCACGACATCGACGGCGGCAACGACGGCCCCTTCCAGCAGGGCATGGAGCAGCTCGCCGGCCGTATCTCGACGATCGTCGGCACGGCGGTCGTCGCGCTCGGTGCGACGCCGAGCGAGGAGGAGGCCGAGGCGCTCGACCCGCTGATCTACGGTCTGGTCGGTGCCGTCTTCGGTGCCGTACGCCGCTGGCTGACCCGTCCCGGCGAGAGGCTCGAGGCAGAGACGCTCGAGCGGCTGACCGCGCAGTCGATCTGGTACGTCATCGACGGCCACGCCCGTGGCTTCGGGATCGAGCTCGACCCCGACATGCCTCTCGACACGGTGCTCTCCGAGGGGATCCTCGCCGGCTGACCCGCCCCGGCCGGACGGCCGGCACGCAGAAGCTCACCCGGAGTGCCGGCGACGACGGCGCCTGGGAGAATCGGTCCACGTGACGCAGACATCGCCACCCCACGAGACGGCACCGGCGGGCGGCCCCAAGGCCTGGACCCCGTGGCGTACGGTCTTCGCCTTCGGCCTGGTGAGCCTCTTCGCCGACATGGTCTACGAGGGCATGCGGGCCATGTCGGGCCCGTTCCTCGGCAGCCTGGGCGCCTCGGCGCTGACCGTCGGTCTGATCACCGGCGCCGGCGAGGGCATCGCGCTCGTGCTCCGGCTCGTGACCGGGGTGTGGGCCGACCGCAGCCACAACCACTGGCGGCTGACCGTGCTCGGCTACGCGATGACCGCGGTCTGCGTGCCGCTGCTCGCGGTCGCGCCGTTCATCGGCGGTGCCGGGCTCGCCGTCGCGGCGACGCTCATCCTGCTCGAGCGCGCCGGGAAGGCCGTGCGGAGCCCGGCGAAGTCGGCGCTGCTCGCCCGGATGGCGACCTCGACCGGCCGGGGCAAGGGTTTCGCCGTGCACAAGGCGCTCGACCAGGTCGGCGCCTTCTCCGGGCCGCTCCTGCTCGCCGGCGTCGCCGCGGCGACCGGCCTGCTGTGGCCCGGCTTCGCCCTCCTGGCCATCCCGGGCGCGCTCTCGCTGCTCCTGCTGGCTCAGCTACGTCGTCGGGCGCCGATCGTGACCGAGCCCGAGGCTGAGCCTGGGCACGAGCCTGGGCAGGGGCCGGGGCACGAGCACGACAACCGCCCCTCGCCGGCGGCGAGCGCGCTCGCGGCGCTCGGCAGGGCGGCCACCGGCAGCGACCTGCCCCGCAGGTTCCATCTCTTCTCCCTGGCCAGCGCCATGATGACCGCCGGACTGATGACGTTCGGCGTCATCTCCTTCCGGATGGTCGACGACGGTCTCCTCCTCGCGGCGGCCGTGCCGCTGGTCTACGCGCTCGCGATGGCGGTCGAGGCGCTCGCCGCGCTCGGCACCGGCCACCTCTTCGACCGTCGTGGCAGCCGGGTGCTCCTGGTCGTACCCGTGCTCGTCGCCGCGGTGCCGCTGCTCGTCTTCACCTCCCAGCTGTGGCTGGTGCTCGTCGGCGTGGCGGTGTGGGGCATAGCCACCGGCATCCAGGACTCGACGGTCAAGGCCTTCGTCGCCGATCTGGTGCCCTCGTCGCGCCGGGCCACCGCCTACGGCGTGTTCGCTGCCGTCCAGGGCATCGGCGCGCTCGCCGGCGGTGGCCTCGCGGGGGCGCTGGTCTCCGGTCACGTGCCGGTCCTGGCGGCCGTGATCGGCGGGCTCCAGCTCGTCGCGTTCGGCCTGCTGTGGCGGATCACCCGTCGCAGCGCGGGGGAGGCGACGCCGGCTCAGCCCTCGCGCAGGTAGGCGAGCACGGCCGAGACCCGCCGGTCGGTGGTGCGCGACGTGCCCGACCCGCCGCTCAGGTGCCCTGGCTGGCGCTGTCCGGGATCACCGGGGCGTGCGTGGTCGTGCTGCTCGCCGCGGCGATCACCGGAGCGTACGCACTGCGGGCAGGGGAAGCGCCCGCGTGAGCGTGCGGGCGGTTAAGTAGTCTGTGCCGCGTGACTGAAGTGGATGGTGTTCTCACCCAGGACGGGATCGGCGAGGGCGACGGGCTGGAGCGGCTCTGGACCCCCTACCGGATGGCCTACATCCGCGGCGAGAACAAGCCCAGCGACTCCTCGGAGACGAAGTGCCCCTTCTGCCGGATCCCGACGCTCGGTGATGCCGAGGGCCTGATCGTCCACCGCGGCGAGACCTGCTTCGTGGTGCTCAACCTCTACCCGTACGCTCCCGGCCACATGATGGTCTGCCCCTACCGGCACGTCGCTGGCTACGTCGAGACCACCGACGACGAGGCCGCCGAGATGGCGGTGCTGACCAAGCAGGCTGTACGCACCCTCGCGGCCGTGTCCCAGGCCGAGGGCTTCAACATCGGGATGAACCAGGGCACCGCGGGCGGTGCCGGGATCGCCGCACACCTGCACCAGCACATCGTGCCCCGCTGGGTCGGCGACCAGAACTTCATGCCGGTCATCGGGCGTACGAAGACCCTTCCTCAGTTGCTCACTGATACGCGGGAGCTGCTTGCTGGGGCTTGGGGGTAGGCGGTCTCTGGGTTTCGCCCATAGGGGACGCTCATTCGTGGGTTGGTGTTTGCCGCCGACCCTTTCTTCACGGTCTTCTCGATCTGACCCGGCGTCAAGGACGGCCTTCGGCCGCCGGCTTCGCCGGCCGCTTCGCGGTCCTGGACTCCGGGTCAGATCGAGAAAAGATTTGGCTGATTGTCGGGGCGGCGGCACGGGTGTGGCCGGAGGAGGTTGCTGTTGGTTTGCTGCCGCAAAACATCGCTTGACCTGCGGAAATACCTGGATTTACTTGCCGGTAGAGAGTAAAATGGAGGGTATCCGGCGGGCACCTTGAGAGGGGGTCAGCAATGAGCGTCGAGAACCACGTCGACCACTGGGGCACCAGCCCTGGAGACCCGGTTGCGGCTGCTCTTGCTGGCATGGAAACCGCTCTCGGTGACCTGCTCTCGATGGATCCCGAGTACTGGCGAACCAGTCAGAAGAAGGACGTCTTGGCACGGCTTCAGCAGCTCAAGGCGCAGCAGGCTGCGCTCGAGCTGCGGGTGCTCGCCACCGCTGGCGATATTGCTGAGGAGACAGGCGACAAGGATGCCTCGGCTTGGATGCGGGCTGACCTGCTCGTCGACAAAGGACCCGCACGTGCGCAGCTCAAGCTCGCCGCTTCGGTGTCCAAGCACGAGTTGCTCGCTGGCGGATGCGCTGATGGTGTGGTCTCCCATGACAAGGCGCGGGTGATAGCTAAGGCCCTGGACGCGGTCGAAACCAACCCCGTCGCCAGCGCCGAAGACCTGCTGCTCGCCGAGAAGCTCCTCGTCGACTACGCAACCCACCTGACCGCGAACGAGCTCCGGATCGTTGGGAAGCGGATTCTGGTCGAGATCGACCCGGTCCGGTTCGAAGACGCCGAAGCCAAAGCACTCCTGGCTGAAGAAGAACGTGCCCAACAGAAGACCGCACTGCGGATCTGGGACAACCACGACGGCACCATCGGGTTCGACGGTGTGTTGCCGGTGGCGATGGGGATGCGGTTCAAGACCCACGTCGAAGCCTGGGCCCAGCCGCGTAAGCAGCAGCTCGTCGAGAAGGGCACCCCGCTCCCGCCGTGGGAACGACTGATGGGCCAGGGCTTCGCCCGCCTGTTGGAGACCATCGATCCCGACGCCCTGCCCCGCCACGGCGGCGACGCAACCACCATCAACGTCGTGATCTCGCTCGACGACCTTCGGAAGGAGCTCGGCACCGCAGTCCTCGGGTTCGACGATGCGAACGGGATGACGATCAGCGCGACCGAGGCTCGGAAGATGGCCTGCAACGCGACGATCATCCCGTGGGTGCTGGGCAGCGACGGGCAGGTTCTTGATGCAGGCAGGTCGAGCAGGTTCTTCCAGCCGGTCCAGCGCAAGGCACTCCGGTTGCGGCAGAAGTGTTGCCAGGCCGATGGGTGTGACATGCCACCGGAGTGGTGCGATGCCCACCACCTGACTGCCTGGTCACTCGGCGGGAAGACCGATCTGAAAGACGGGGTCCTGCTGTGCCCGCATCATCATCGACTGGCGCACGCACCCGGTTTCACCCATGAACGGTTGCCCGATGGGACGATCCGGTTCACTCGACGGCCCTGACCCAGGTGTGCCCCTTTGTGAACGATTCACAAAGCGTCATCGTCTAGTACAGCGCCCCTCGACCGACCCCGCGGGCAGCTAGACCTGCCCCCATTCTCAGCCCGGCACCCAACCCAAAATGTCGTACCAGACCCCTGCCGCCGACCCGATCAACAGCCAAAATTCTCGACGGTGCCCGGTGTCAAGGATCGCCGAAGGCGACCGGCGAAGCCGGCGGCCGCAGGCCGTCCTTGACTCCGGGCACCGGCGCGAAACACCCTCCGCGTACGGGTCGGCGGCAAACAGCCCCACGCAACAACAGCCTCAAACCAGGCACAGCCCTAGTCGATGATCTTGGCCAGTTCCGGCCCAAGATAGGGCGCGAGCGTGCGGGCGTAGCGCGAGGTGATGTGGTTGCCGTCGCGGTAGACGACGACGTTGCCGATCACCGCCGGGCACAGACTCTCGTCGCAGAAGAAGCGGGTCAGGTCGACGACGTGGGCGTTGGGGTCGCGTGCGACCGCGTCGGGGTGCGGGTCGTCGACGAGCACGTCGGCGCGGGGTCGGCCGCAGGCTTCGCCCGCGGTCTCGGGGGTGTGCCGCTGGATGCAGCCGAGGGTGGTGCGCAGGTAGTCGGCGTTGTCGGGCTCGAACATCGGGTTGTCGAGGAGTGCGATGACCGGCACGTCGCTCGAGGGCCGGTGGCTCCACGCCTCGACCAGTCCGTCGACGGTGGACTCGTAGGGAGTCTCGCCGGCCTCCGGCTTGGTGGTCTTGCGTGCCGAGTGGGTGACGATGATGCCGTCGAGGTCGCTCTGCTCGGGTGCGCGCAGGTAGGACTCGAGCTGCTTGTTCCACTCCGCGCAGGCGGGGCGGTTGTCACCGACGTTCTGACCGAGCGGACGGGCGTTCCAGTGGCAGGCGGCGCGGGAGGCGACGTCGATGCGCCAGTTGCGCTGCTTGCCGATCAGGTCGAGAGCGCCCACCGGGGCGACGGCGTGGGAGTCGCCGACCATCAGCAGCCGCTTCTCGTAGCCCTTCGCCGACCCGTTGGGGCAGGCGCTGAAACGCACCGGGCGCTCCTCGAACGACCAGCACTGGCTGCGGTTGTCGTCGTCCTCGCCGATCGCCGCCACCGCGGGGATCAGCTCGCCGCGCAGGTCGGGGTTCTCGCAGGACTCGCCCGACGCCTCGGCCGCCATCGCGGCCGCACCCAGGCACGCGGTCGTGTAAGGGTCGGCGCTGGCGAGCTGGGCGGCTGCGTCGATCGCGCGCTTCTCGGAGTGGTCGATCGCGATCATCCCGCTGCCGCCGACGCCGACGGCGACGGCGAGCGCGGCCAGCGTGGCGACCAGGGCACGAGAGCCGCCCGGCTTGATGACGTACGTCTGGACCTGGCGGGTCACCAGCCGGTTGGTCGCCCAGGCCAGCAGCGTCGAGACGATCAGCACCCCGGCGGCCGACGGGATCGTGTGGCGCTCGCCGCCGGTGTAGTAGAGCCAGGCGATCAGCAGCGGCCAGTGCCACAGGTAGAGCTCGTAGGAGATGTCGGCGACGAACCGCAGCGGGCGGGTCTCGAGCATGCGTCGCGGCCCGCGCGGTGACGGTGTCGAGCCGACCATCACCAGCAGTGCGCCGGCGACCGGCCACAGCGCCAGCGGCCCCGGGAAGTGGTCGGCGCCGTCCATCACGAACCCGCAGGTCACCACGAGGGCGAGGCCGGCCCAGGCGGCGTACGGCTTGATCGTCTCGGGCAGGCTCAGGCGGCGCAGCGCGAGCGCGGTCAGGGCGCCGGCACCGATCTCCCAGAAGCGGGTGATGGAGTTGAAGTAGGCCGCGGCCTGGTCGGCGCCGGAGACCTTGATGGCGTAGGCGAAGGAGACCGCGAACGCGAGAGCGGTCAGCACGAACAGCACCGGAGCCAGGCGCAGCCGGCCGCGGGCCACGACACGGTTGAGGCCGCGGAGCACGAAGGCGAGCGCGAGGATCGCCAGCGGCCAGACCAGGAAGAACTGGCCCTGCACCGCGAGCGACCAGAAGTGCTGCACCGGTGTCGAGGAGGGCCCCGCCGCGCCATAGGTGAGCTGGCCGGAGATGAGCTCCCAGTTGAGCGTGTAGGTCGCGGCCGCGATGATCTCGCGCGTCGTCTGCGTCCACAGGGTCTGCGGGATGAAGACCACCATCAGCGCCGCCGTCGCAGCCAGCACGAGCAGCGCCGGAGCGGCGAGCCGCGCGAACGTACGCCCGTAGTGCTCGCGGAGCCTGACCTGGCCGCGCTCGGCCTTGCCGACCAGCGAGCGGGTGGCGAGGAAGCCCGAGATGACGAGGAAGACGTCGATGCCACCCGAGACCCGGCCGTTGCCGAAGAGGTGGAAGGCGACCACGAGGGCGAGGGCGATGCCGCGCAGGCCGTGGATCTCGCTGATGTGGCCCGATCCGGCCTGCCCAGTTTTGGGGCTCTTCGGCTCGCTGGCCGTCGGCGTGGTCGTGGAGGTGGAGGAATCCGAGATGGCGGTCAACTGATCGCAGTTCTATGTGGATGTGGCATCGGGTGGCTGGGGGAGTGGCGTCGCACGTTAACAACCGACGGTGGCCGCGAGGCATACGGGAGTTATCAAACCGGCACCGAGTTCTCCTCAGAAACCCTCCACGCCGTTATCTGAAGCGATAGGTTTGCACGTCGACGTGACATAGATCACATGCGGGGAACACTCAGGACTGAGGAGTCCGACGAATGAACACACACAAGCTCGGCCGCCTGATGGCGGTCGCCGCGGTCGCTACTGTCTCGACCGCTTCGCTGGCGGCATGTGGTGGGGGATCCGATGACGGAGGCGGTTCGGGCAGCTCGGGCGGCACCGACGTCGGGGTGATCCTGCCCGACGCGACGACGTCTCCTCGCTGGGAGTCGCAGGACCGCCCCAACCTCGAGAAGGCCTTCAAGGACGCCGACCTGAAGGCCACGGTCCAGAACGCCCAGGGCAACACCGCGAAGTTCGGTCAGCTGTGCGACAGCATGATCAACGAGGGCGTGAAGGTCATCATCATCACCAACCTCGACTCCGAATCGGGTGCGTCCTGCCTCAAGAAGGCCGCCGACGCGGGCGTGACGAGCATCGACTACGACCGGCTGACCCTCAACGGCGGCGCCTCCTACTATGTCTCCTTCGACAACGTGAAGGTCGGCGAGCTGATGGGCACCGGGCTCGACGAGTGCATCACCGCCGCGGGAAAGAAGGGCGGCAACATCGTCTACGTCAACGGCGCGGCGACCGACAACAACGCCGCCCTGTTCAAGTCGGGCTACGAGAAGGCGCTCGAGCCCAAGATCGACGACGGCACCTACAAGCTCGTCGGCGACCAGTCCGGCGAGTGGGACGCCACCAAGGCCGGTCAGGTCTTCGACCAGATGTATACCGCCAACGGCGGCAAGATCGACGGCGTCGTCTCCGCCAACGACACCATGGCCGGCGGCATCATCGCCCGGCTGAAGGCCAACAAGGTGCAGGGCAAGATCCCGGTGACCGGGCAGGACGCCTCCGTCGAGGGCCTGCAGAACATCCTGCAGGGCTTCCAGTGCGGCACGGTCTACAAGAACACCGAGCTCGAGGCCAAGGCGGCCGCCGACCTGGCCATCGCGCTGATCAAGGGTGACGAGGGCGCCGCCGAGAAGCTCGCGACCGGCACGGTCGAGGACACCGAGGCCGGCAAGGACGTTCCCTCGGTCCTCGCCGAGCCCGTCTGGGTCACCAAGGACACCGTCAAGACCGTCATCGAAGACGGTCAGGCTGACGCGGCCGAGGTCTGCGCCGGAGCGATCGCCGACCTGTGCGACGAGAGCGGCGTCCCTCAGTGAGCCCGCTGCTGGAGCTGCGCGGCGTCGAGAAGTCCTTCGGAGCCGTGCAGGTCCTGCGCGGCGTCGATCTCTCGGTGCGGGCAGGCCGCGTGACCGCGCTCGTCGGTGACAACGGTGCCGGCAAGAGCACCCTGGTCAAGGGAGTGGCCGGCATCCATCTCTTCGATGCCGGCGACTACCTCTTCGAGGACGATCCGGTGAAGGTGACCAGTCCGAAGGACGCCGCCGCGCTCGGCATCGAGGTCGTCTACCAGGACCTCGCGCTGTGCGACAACCTCGACGTCGTCCACAACATGTTCCTCGGCCGGGAGATGAGACGGCTGCGGCTGGTCGACGAGGACACCATGGAGCAGCGCGCCCGCGAGACGCTCGACGGTCTCTCGGTGCGTACGCTGAAATCGGTGCGTACGCCGGTGGCCTCCCTCTCCGGTGGCCAGCGTCAGACGGTGGCGATCGCCCGGGCCGTGCTGTGGAACTCCAAGTTCGTCATCCTCGACGAGCCGACCGCGGCGCTCGGCGTGGCCCAGACCGAGCAGGTGCTCCGGCTGGTGAGGCGGCTGGCCGACCGTGGCCTCGGCGTGCTGCTGATCAGCCACAACCTCAACGACGTCTTCGAGGTCGCCGACGACGTCGCGGTCCTCCATCTGGGTCGCATGGTCGGCCAGATCGATGTCGCCTCGACGACGCGTGAGCGGGTCGTGCAGGCCATCACCACCGGCGTCGTGCCCGAGGGAGGGGCCGCATGAGTGTGGACACCGACGACCGACCGGTGGCCGATCCGGCCTCGCCGGACCCGATGCCCGACAACTCGCTGGCCGGCATCCTGCGGTCCTACCTGGCCAAGCTCAAGGGTGGTGAGGTGGGCTCGCTGCCCGCGGTGCTGGGGTTGATCGCGCTGGTCGTGGTCTTCTCGGCGCTGCGGCCCGAGCAGTTCACCAACTCGTTCAACTTCGCCAACCTGATCGGCCAGTCGGCGGGCGTGACGGTGCTCGCGATGGGCCTCGTCTTCGTGCTGCTGCTCGGGGAGATCGACCTCTCGGCGGGGTTCGCGGGCGGCACCTGTGCCGGGGTGCTCGGTGTCTTCCTCACCAGGCAGGACTGGCCGCTGGTCGCGGCGCTGCTGGCCGCCCTGGTCGCCGGCGCGATCATCGGTCTGCTGATCGGGCTGCTGGTGGCCAGGCTCGGGATCCCGTCGTTCGTGGTCACCTTGGCGGCGTTCCTCGGCCTGCAGGGCGTGCTGCTCTCGATGATCGGTGAGGGCGGCACGATCGCCTATCGCAACGACTTCATCAACGGGCTCAACAACGCCAACCTGCCGGTCTGGCTCGGCTGGGCGCTCGCGGTCGTGTGCATCGTGAGCTACGGGGCCACGACCTTCCTCACCGACGCTCGCCGACGGGCCAAGGGGCTGACGGTGCAGCCGATCCTGCTCTGGGCGCTGAAGTCCGGCCTGTTGACGGTCGTGGTGCTCGCGGTGGTCGGCTATCTCTCAGGTGAGCGCAGCCGCAACCCGGCGCTGACCTCGCTCAAGGGCGTGCCCGTCTCGCTGCTGGTGATCGTCACCCTGCTGGTGGTGCTGACGTTCATGCTCACCCGCACGGCGTGGGGACGCCACGTCTATGCGGTCGGCGGCAACGCCGAGGCGGCCCGTCGGGCAGGTATCAACGTGTTCCGCGTGCGCCTGTCCTGCTTCATCCTCTGCTCCACGATGGCGGCGGTCGCGGGCATCATGATCGCCAGTCGCACCAACTCGGTGAACCCCAACACGGGCGGCGAGACCACCCTTCTCTACGCCGTGGGCGCGGCCGTCATCGGCGGCACCTCGCTCTTCGGTGGCAAGGGCCGGGTCATCGACGCCGTCATCGGAGGCACCGTCGTGGCGGTCATCGACAACGGGATGGGCCTGCTCGACCAGCCGCAGGGCACGGTCTGGATGGTCACCGGTCTGGTGCTCCTGGTCGCGGCCAGCGTCGATGCTCTCTCGAGGAGGCGTGCTTCGGCGACCGGCCACGTCTAGCGGCGTGTCCCGTCTGCTGGATCCCCGCCTCGTCAGGGGCGGGGACTGGCTACGTTCTTCGGCATGCTTCGAGGATGCGTCGTCACGCTGCTTGCCGGTGTCCTGGTCATGGCGCTCGGGGCGCCGGCGAGCGCGGGGCCGGGCGAGCCGCCCAACCCCTACGCCGGACCCGACGGCACCGCCGGCATGCACGGTGACTCGGCGGCCTCCGACACGACCGCCTGGGCGGGGCCGGGCGCCGAGGCGCGCCCGGGGTGGCCGGTCACGCTGCCCGCGGTCTGCCCGACGATCCTGGCGGGCCGCGACGGGATGGTGCAGGCGCTGTGCACGGAGTACGCCGACAGAGCACCGAGCCTCTATCTGATCGACCCGCACACCTGGCTCCCGGTCGCCCGCCGCCACCTGAAGGCAGGCGACCTGCTCGGCGGTGTCTATGCCTACATCGACCACCGCGACCGCCTGGTCACCGTCGACGGATCCGGGTCGATCAGGTGGCTCGACCACGAGCGCACCGCCCTCGGCTGGCGGATCACCGTCGACCAGGAGCAGCCGGTCGACCTGCCGGAGGGCGACGCGGTCACGACGCTCGGGCCGGGCTATGACGGCCACATCTGGTTCGCGACGTCTCAGGGGCGCGCCGGCTACGCGGTGGCAGGCGGTGAGACCCGGTTCGTCACGCTCGGCGACGGCAGCGAGAAGGTCGCCAACTCGATCGCCACCTCGACGCGAGGCACCGCGGTCACCTCCGACCACGCCACCTATCTGCTGCGCAGCACCGCGACCGGCGTCGACGTCGTCTGGCGGCGGGCGTACGACCGTGGGCCGGCGCGCAAGCCCGGCCAGCTCAGCTGGGGGTCGGGGTCGACGCCGACGTTCTTCGGCCCGCGCAGCGGCAGCGACTACGTCGCGATCACCGACAACGCCCGCCCGCGCGAGAGGCTGCTGGTCTATCGGGCCGACGACGGGCGCGAGGTGTGCCGCCTGCCGATCCTGGGCCCGGAGAGCTCGGGCACCGAGAACTCGCCGGTGGCCTGGGGCAGGTCGGTCTACCTCGCGTCGACCTACGGCTACCCCTATCCGGCGCAGGCCACCGAGCACGCCGACCCGGCCGACCCGGAGAAGGCCGACTTCGTGGGCGGCATGACCCGCATCGACGTGAGCCCCGACGGCTGCCGCACGAGGTGGACCAACGACACCGCCTCGGCCGCCGTGCCCAGGCTTTCGCGCGAGGAGAACGTTCTCTACACGGTGAAGCGCTCCGCCGGCGGCTGGCGCTGGCAGCTGGCCAGGATCGACCCCGAGACCGGCCGCGAGCTCAGCCTGACCCACCTCGGCCTCGGCCCGCTGGCCGACACCCTGCAGATGGTCGGCACGATCCTTCCCGACGGCACGCTGCTGCAGGGCAACATCGCCGGTCTCCGCGTCGTACGCCCGCGCGGCTGAGATTCTTCAGTCGCTCGAGGGTGCGGCGGTGCTGCTGCGCTCGACGAGCTCGGCCGGGAGCCGCAGATGGCGCTCGGTCTCCTTGCCCTCGAGCAGCTCGAGCAGGAGCCCGAGCGCTGCGCGGCCCATCTCGTGGAGGGGCTGGGCGACGGTGGTGAGCGGGGGAGTGGCGTCGCGGGCCTCGGGCACGTTGTCGAAGCCGATCACCGAGAGGTCTTCGGGCACGCGCAGACCGAGCGAGCCGGCCACCTCGATGACCTTGATCGCGGAGATGTCGTTGGCGGCGAAGATGGCGGTGGGGCGCAGCCCGTCCGGGAGCGAGAGCAGCTCGCGGGCCGGCGCCTCGGCGAGCTCGGGGCGGTAGCCACCCACCCGGATCAGGTCGGGGGAGACGCTGAGACCGGCGGCGTGGAGTGCCTCTCGATAGCCCTGCTCGCGCAACGCGGCCGAGCGGAGGTCGGGGCGGCCGCCGAGGAAGCCGATGCGCTGGTGGCCGAGGCCGACCAGGTGGTCGACGGCGAGCCTCGCGCCGGTCACGTTGTCGGCGTCGACGGTCATCGGCCCGTCCGGCCCGGTGTGGGGGTCGATCGCGACGACCGGGATGGTGGTCTCGTCGGTGATGATCATCGACGGGGTGACGACGATCGCGCCGTCGATCAGCGTGTGACCGAGGCGGGAGAGCGAGCGGCGCTCCCATCCGCTGTGGTTGTGGACGCCGGTCGAGCCCGCGTGGGCGAGGAGCTCGTAGCCGGTGCTGTCGAGGCCGGCCGAGATGCCCTTGAGCAGCTCGGCCGAGTAGGGCTCGAACTCGGCGACGAGCACACCGATGACGCGGGTGCTCTTGCGGCGCAGGCTCGAGGCGATCAGTGACGACTGGTAACCGAGCTGGTCGATGACCGCGAGCACCTTCTCCGAGGTCGACTCGCTGACACCGTAGCGCTCGTTGATGACCTTCGAGACCGTTGCCACCGAGACGCCGGCCTCCCGGGCCACGTCGGTGATCGTCACCCGACGGGGTCGTGGCTGATCGAGCGTACTCATGGGCTGAGAGTAGCCCAGACGAGCCGTGTTCGATAACCATCGACGAAAACGTTATCGATAACGATTGACACAGCCTCTTCGGAACGCCATGCTCGACCCAGCAATGTGGCGGCAGTCACATGAAACATCCGCAGCTGAGACGAAGAGGTCCCAAGATGTCGAGGAAGACACAGGCGCTCGCCGCGCTGTGCGCCGGAGTGATGATTGCCGCCACCGGTTGTGGCGGCTCGGGCGACTCCGGTGGCGGCGACAGCACCATCACGTGGTGGCACAACTCCAACAACGAGCCCGGCAAGGGGTTCTACGAGCAGGTCGCGAAGGACTTCGAGAAGGCCAATCCGGGCGTCGACGTCAAGGTCGAGGCCTTCGCCCACGAAGACATGCTCACCAAGCTCGACGCCGCATTCCAGAGCGGTGACGTCCCCGATGTCTACATGGAGCGCGGTGGCGGCGAGCTCGCCGACCATGTCGAGGCCGGGCTGACCCGCGACCTCTCGAAGGACTCCGCCGACATCATCGAGCAGATCGGTGGCAGCGCCGCCGGCTGGCAGGTCGACGGGAAGACGTACGCCCTGCCGTTCTCCATGGGTGTGGTCGGGTTCTGGTACAACACCGAGCTCTTCGAGAAGGCGGGCATCACCGAGACGCCGACGACGATGCCCGAGCTCTACGCCGCCTTCGACAAGCTCGAGAAGGCCGGCATCACGCCGGTCTCCCTCGGTGGCGGTGACCTGTGGCCGGCGGCGCACTACTACTACGCGGCCGCACTGCGCGGCTGCTCGCAGGAGACGCTGACCTCCGCGGTCGCCGACCTGGACTTCTCCGACCCGTGCTTCGAGAAGGCGGGGGAGACGGTCGAGCAGATCGTCGCCGAGAGGCCGTTCAACAAGGGGTTCCTCTCCACGGCCTCGCAGACCGGACCGACCTCGGCCTCTGGTCTGCTGGCGACGGGGAAGGTCGCCATGGAGCTGGCCGGCCACTGGGAGCCGGGCGTGATGCAGGGCATCACCGAGGACAAGCAGGGGCTCGGTGACAAGACCGGGTGGTTCCCGTTCCCGGCTGTCGACGGCGGCGAGGGCGACCCCACAGCTCAGCTGGGTGGCGGCGATGCCTGGGCGGTCTCCGAGGAGGCCCCCGACAAGGCCGTCGACCTCGTCAACTACCTGCTCTCCGACGACGTCCAGAAGGGCTTCGCCGAGAACGACATGGGCCTGCCGACGGTGCCCGCGGCCGGCTCCTCGGTCAAGGACCCGGCCCTGGCCGAGCTGTTGAAGGTGCGCGACGAGGCGCCCTTCGTGCAGCTCTACTTCGACACCGCCTTCGGTGAGTCCGTCGGCGGCGCGATGAACGACGAGATCGGACTGCTCTTCGCCGGAAAGGCCACCCCTGAGGACGTCGTGACGGCGACCCAGGAAGCCGCCGACAAGGAGAAGTGACGGTCCTCTGGTGAGCTCGGAACACATGCTCGGTGCGGTCGCCTCGGGGCGACCGCACCGCACCACCCCGCCTCCTTCGGCACCGCCTCGCACCACCTCGCCCAGGTCGACCCCGTGGCGTCAGCGCGCCGAGATCGCGTTCTTCGTGACGCCCGCGCTCGCGCTGATGGCGCTGTTCATCGCCTGGCCGGTCCTGAGTGCGGTGCGGTTCTCCGTCTACGACTGGAACGGCCTCGGCCCGCTCGACGACTTCGTCGGGTTCGCCAACTATGCCGACGTGCTGAAGGACGACGTCTTCACCGACGCGGTGATCCACAACCTGGTCATCGTGGTCGGCTCGATCATCGTCCAGCTCCCGCTCGGGGTCGCGCTCGCGCTGCTGCTCAACCGCCGGATGGCGGGGCAGGGGCTGCTGCGTACGCTGATCTTCGTCCCCTACGTCCTGGCCGAGGTCATCGCCGGGGTCATCTGGTTCCAGCTCCTCCAACCTGACTACGGCCTGATCGACGCGATCATGGGCGGGATCGGTCTCACCCCGCCCGACGAGGGCTGGCTCGGCACCCCCGAGGTCACCTTGTGGGTCGTCCTCGCGGTGCTCACCTGGAAGTATCTCGGGCTGGCCGTGCTGCTCTTCCTGGCCGGGCTGCAGAGCGTGCCCGAGGAGCTCTACGAGGCGGCCCAGCTCGACGGCGCGAGCTGGTTCCAGACCCAGTGGCGGGTGAGCATCCCGCTGCTCGGCCCGACCATCCGCACCTGGTGCTTCCTGTCGATGATCGGCTCGATCCAGTGCTTCGACATGATCTGGGTGCTCACCGGCGGTGGCCCGGCGGACGCCACGACCACGATGGCGACCTACCTCGTCGACGAGGGCACCAACCGGCACAACTACGGCATCGCCGGTGCGGCCTCGGTCGTGCTGTTCGCGATCGCCTTCGTGATGGCGCTGGCCTACCAGCTCGTCGTGCTGCGTCGCGACACCAAGGAGGAGGCATGAGCGAGGTCTCGTTGAAGCCGAGGCGGCGTAACGGCTCGACGAACATCGTCGTCTACCTGGTCGCGCTGGTGGCGGTCGCGCTGACCGTCGGCCCGGTGCTCTACGGCGCGCTGGGCGGTTTTCGCACCAACGGCCAGATCGCGGAGCGCCCGACCGCACTGCCCGACCCGTGGGTGGTCGACAACTACGCCGGCGTGCTGAGCGGCGCCCCGTTCTGGACCTACGCCCTCAATTCCACCGTCATCGCCGTCATCACCACCGTGGTGACCGTCGTGTTCGGGGTGATGGCGGCCTATCCGCTGGCGCGCTATCGCTTCCGCGGCCGGGAGGCCCTGTTCATGGTCTTCGTGCTGGGGCTGCTGTTCCCCGCGGCGGTGGCGGTGATCCCGTTGTTCATCCTGATCTCGCGTGATCTGGGGCTGGGCAACACCTGGTGGGGCGTGGCGTTGCCGCAGGCGGCGTTCTCGTTGCCGCTGACGGTGGTGATCCTGCGGCCGTTCCTGATGGCGTTGCCGCGTGAGCTCGAGGAGGCGGCGCTCATCGACGGAGCCTCCCGGATCGGGCTCTTCTGGCGGATCATCCTGCCGCTCTCGACGCCGGGCCTGGTCACCGTGGCGGTGCTGGCGTTCGTGACCTCGTGGAACGCCTACATCCTGCCGTTGCTGCTGCTCCAGGGCGAGATGCGCACCCTGCCGCTCGGTGTGGCCGACTTCTCCACCGAGCACTCCGCCGACACCGCCGGTGTCTTGGCGTTCACCACGATCGCGATGATCCCGGCGCTGGTGCTGTTCTTGGCACTGCAACGCCGGATCGTCTCCGGACTGCAAGGAGCGGTGAAGGGATGAGCGAGGCACACAAGCGTGCATGGCCGGTCGTGTCCGAGCGGGTGCAGGAGCTGCACGCGCGGATGCGACTGGAGGAGAAGCTGGCGCAGCTCGTCGGCTACTGGATCGACCACGGCGACGAGGTCGTGGCGCCGCTGGCAGAAGAGATGTCGGCGGGCACGCCGGACAAGCTCGCCGATGTCACCGAGCACGGGATCGGGCACTTCACGCGCGTCTACGGCACCCGACCCGTCGATCCCGTCGATCGTGCGAGATGGCTGTGGACCGAGCAGCGCCGCCTGCTGAGCGAGACCCGGTTGGGCATCCCCGCCCTGGTCCACGAGGAGACCCTGACCGGGGTGGCCGCGTGGAAGGCGGCGTGCTTCCCGGCTCCGCTGGCGTGGGGCGCCGCCTTCGACCCTGATCTCGTGGAGGAGATGGCGTCGCTGATCGGCTCCTCCCTGCGTACGTTGGGCGTGCACCAGGCGCTCGCGCCCGTGCTCGACGTGATCCGTGACCCGCGCTGGGGGCGCTGCGAGGAGGCGATCTCCGAGGATCCCTACCTGGTGGGCACGGTCGGGACGGCGTACGTCCGGGGCCTGCAGTCCGCCGGGACCCACGCCACCTTGAAGCACTTCCTGGGCTACTCCGGCTCGCGTGCCGGCCGCAACCACGGCCCGGTCTCGGCCGGTCCGCGCGAGGTGGCCGACGTGTTCCTGCCGCCGTTCGAGATGGCCGTCCTCGACGGTGGGGTGCGTTCGGTGATGAACTCCTACAACGATCTCGACGGCGTCCCGATGGCGGCCAACGACGAGATCCTGACGAAGCTGCTGCGCGAGGAGTGGGGTTTCGACGGGACGGTGGTCGCCGACTACTTCTCGGTGGCCTTCCTGGCACTGATGCACGGGGTCGCGGCCGACCGCGGGCACGCCGCGGCCCTGGCCCTCGAGGCCGGGATCGACGTCGAGCTCCCCAGCGGCGACGCCTTCCTGGAGCCGCTGGCCGCCCTGGTGCGGGCCGGTGAGGTCGACGAGTCGCTCGTCGACCGCGCAGTGCTCCGGGCGCTGGCGGCGAAGGAGGAGCTGGGCCTGCTCGAGGAGACGTTCGAGGACGAGCCGCCCGCTGCGATCGATCTCGACACTCCGGCCCACCGCGCGGTGGCGAGGCGTCTTGCCGAGGAGTCGGTGGTCCTGCTCTCCAACGACGGGCTGCTGCCCCTGGCGCGACCCGGCGCGAATGTCCCAGAAGATCGCATCGAGTCGGCACGAATGTCTCAGGCTCCGACCCAGGCTCCGGCCCGGATCGCGGTGATCGGTCCCAACGCCGATCGCGCCGAGGCGCTGATGGGGTGCTACTCCTTCCCCAACCACGTGCTCGCCCATCACCCCGAGGTTCCGCTCGGTATCGATGTGCCGACGATCGCCGAGTCGATCGCGGCCGAGCTGAGCGCCGCCGAGGTCGAGGTCGTACGCGGCTGCGAGGTCGCGGGCACCGACACGACCGGGTTCGCCGAGGCCGTCGAGGCGGCCGAACGAGCCGAGATCGCCGTCGTGGTGGCCGGTGACCAGGCGGGGCTGTTCGGCATCGGCACCGTGGGCGAGGGCAACGACACCGACTCCCTCGACCTGCCCGGCGTGCAGCGCGAGCTGGTCGAGGCCGTGGTCGCCACCGGCACTCCGACGATCCTGGTGCTGGTCACGGGCAGGCCGTACGCCATCGGCTGGGCGCTCGACGGAGCCGACGCTCCCGCGGCGGTGCTGCAGGCGTTCTTCCCCGGGGAGGAGGGTGGCCCCGCGATCGCCCGGATCCTCACCGGAGCCGTCAACCCCTCGGGCAGGCTCCCGGTGACGCTGCCGCGCTCGGCCGGTGCCCAGCCCTACACCTATCTCCACCCCGTGCTCGGTGGTCCCTCGGGCGTGACCGTGGCCGACTCCACCCCGGTGAGACCGTTCGGCTTCGGACTCTCCTACACCACGTACGCCACCTCCGAGCTCCGCACGGACCAGCAAGTTGCCTCGAACGGGCGGTTCCACGCCCGGGTGAGTGTCCGCAACACTGGTTCCATGGCGGGATCCGAGGTGGTGCAGCTCTACGGCCGCGACGTGCTCGCCTCGCTGCCGCGCCCGGTCGAGCAGCTGCTCGGCTACCAGCGGGTGTGGCTCGAGCCGGGGGAGCAGGCGACGGTCGAGTTCGACGTACCGGCCGCGCGGTTCGCGTTCACCGGCCGCGACCTGGTCAAGGTCGTCGAGCCGGGCGAGGTCGAGGTGTGGGCGGCCGCTTCCGCTGAGGAGAAGGCCGAGGTCATCGTCGCCGAGGGCATCCCCGGCGCAGGCACCGCGCACGACGTCGAAGCAGAGCGAGCGGACCGGGCGAAGGTGCGGATCACCGGCCCGGTCCACCGAGTGACGACCTCCGACCCACGGCAGGTCGCCACACGTATCGAACGAACCAACGAGAGGAACTCACGATGACCGACCTGACTCCACGCCCCGAGGACAAGTTCACCTTCGGCCTGTGGACCGTCGGCTGGGAGGCGGTCGACGTCTTCGGCCCCGGCACGCGGCCGCCGATGGACCCTGCCTACGCCGTGCGCCGGCTCGCTGATCTCGGCGCCTGGGGAGTGACCTTCCACGACAACGACGTCTTCGCCTTCGACGCCACCGACGCCGAGCGCGACGCCGCGCTGACGAGCTTCCGCAAGGCCCTCGCCGAGACCGGCCTGTGCACGCCGATGGTGACCACGAACCTCTTCGGCCACCCCGTGTTCAAGGACGGCGCCTTCACGTCCAACGACCGCTCGGTGCGCCGGTTCGCGCTCGCGAAGGCTGCCCGCAACATCGACCTCGCCGCCGAGATGGGCGCGGAGACGTTCGTGATGTGGGGCGGGCGCGAGGGCGCCGAGTCGGCGTTCGCCAAGGACGTACGCTCCGCGCTGGACCGCTACCAGGAGGGCGTGAACCTGCTCTGCGACTACGTCGTCGAGCAGGGCTACGACCTGAAGTTCGCGATCGAGCCCAAGCCCAACGAGCCCCGCGGCGACATCCTGCTGCCGACGATCGGGCACGCGCTGGCCTTCATCGAGAGCCTCGAGCATCCCGAGATGGTCGGGGTGAACCCGGAGGTCGGCCACGAGGAGATGGCCGGGATGTCGTTCGCCGCCGGGATCGCGCAGGCCCTGTGGGCCGGCAAGCTCTTCCACCTCGACCTCAACGGCCAGCACGGGCCGCGCTTCGACCAGGATCTGCGCTTCGGCGCCGGCAACCTGCGCGGAGCCTTCGCGCTCGTCGACCTGCTGGAGACCGCCGGCTACGAGGGGCCGCGCCACTTCGACTTCAAGCCGCCGCGCACCGAGGACGACGAGGGCGTGTGGGCGTCGGCCGCCGGCTGCATGCGCAACTACCTGGCGCTCAAGGCCAAGTCGGCCGCGTTCCGCTCCGACCCGGCGGTCACGGCTGCGCTCGAGGCGTCGAGCGTGCCGGAGCTGGCCACGCCCACGCTGGCCGAGGGAGAGTCGTTGGCGACACTTCGTGAGGAGACGTACGACATCGCGGGGATGGCCACGCGCGGCTACGGGTTCGAGCATCTCGACCAGCTGGCCATGGACCACCTCCTCGGGGTGCGTTAGGTTCGCCCGATGCCGCTCGTCGCCGGGGTCGACTCCTCGACCCAGTCATGCAAGGTCGTCATCCGTGATGCGGAGACCGGGGCGCTCGTCCGCTCCGGCTCCGCGCCCCACCCCGAGGGCACGGAGGTGGATCCCGCCGCCTGGTGGTCGGCGCTGCGGTCGGCGGCCGAGGCCGCCGGCGGTCTCGCCGACGTCGCCGCCGTCTCGGTGGGCGGCCAGCAGCACGGGATGGTGTGCCTCGACGAGTCCGGCGAGGTCGTACGTCCCGCCCTGCTGTGGAACGACACCCGCTCCGCCGCCGGGGCCGCCGCGCTCAACGCCGAGCTGGGGCCGGCCGCCTGGGCAGAGGCTGTCGGCTCGGTGCAGGTGGCGAGCTTCACCGCTACCAAGCTGCGCTGGCTGGCCGAGAACGAGCCCGAGGCGGCGGCGCGGGTGGCTGCCGTGTGCCTGCCCCACGACTGGCTGACCTGGAAGCTCGCCGGGGGCGGTGACCTCGAGGCGCTGCGCACCGATCGCAGCGACGCCAGCGGCACCGGCTACTACTCGGCCGCGACCGGCGACTACCGGCGCGACCTGCTCAAACGTGCGCTGGGACGCGACGACGTCGTGCTGCCTCAGGTGCTCGACCCGTCGGCGGTGGCAGGGGAGACCTCGGCCGGGGCGCTGCTCGGGCCGGGCTGCGGCGACAACGCCGGTGCAGCCCTAGGCGTCGGCGCCCGGCCCGGCGACGTGGTCGTCTCGATCGGCACCTCCGGGGTGGCCTGCGCCGTCTCGGAGACCCCTACCGCCGACCCGACCGGAGCGGTGGCGGGCTTCGCCGACGCCACCGGCCGCTACCTTCCGTTGGTCGCCACCCTCAACGCCGCGCGCGTGCTCGACGCCACCACCCGCATGCTCCGGGTCGGCCATGAGGAGCTATCCCAGCTGGCCTTCGAGGCACCATCGGGATCCGGTGGCCTCGTCCTCGTGCCCTATCTCGAGGGGGAGCGCACCCCCGACCGGCCCGACGCCCGAGGCGTTCTCCACGGCCTGACCCTGTCCACCGCCGAGCCCGCCTTCCTGGCGCGCGCGGCGGTCGAGGGCCTGCTGTGCGGGCTCGCCGACGGCATCGACGCGCTGACGTCGCAGGGGGTCTCGGTCGACCGCGTCTTCCTCGTCGGCGGCGGCGCCCGCTCCGAGGCCGTACGCCGCCTGGCCCCCGCCGTCTTCGGCCATCCCGTGCTCGTCCCCGAGCCGGGGGAGTACGTCGCCGACGGTGCCGCCCGCCAAGCCGCCTGGACCCTCGTCGGCGGCGAGGAGCCACCGACGTGGCCGATGGCCGGCACCGAGACGTTCCAGGCCGACCCCGACCCCGCCGTCCGTGCCCGCTACGCCGAGGTCCGCGACCTCACCGAAGGCGTCAGCACCTCCGCTGGTTGAGCCGCGAGGCCGCCTGCGGCCGAGCGTGTCGAAACCAACACAGTCCGATCCCGATTGTTCGCACTGTGTTGGTCTCGACACGCCTCCGCCTTGCGGCTCCGGCGGCTCGACCGACGCCAACGTCCGATACCGTGGCCGCGCCATGTTGGATCACATCAAAGGCTTCGTTCAGGGAGTCGTCCTCGCGCCCATCGTCCGGTTGTTCGTGGCGCTGCGGATCAGCCCCGACGTCGTCACCCTCGTCGGCACGATCGGGGTCGCGGTCGGCGCGCTGGCGTTCTACCCGCGCGGCGAGCTGCTGCCCGGCACCGTGTTCATCACCTGCTTCGTCTTCAGCGACCTGATCGATGGCGCGATGGCGCGCGCGATGGGGCGCAGCTCGAAGTTCGGCGCCTTCTGGGACTCCACTCTCGACCGCATCGGTGACGGCGCGGTCTTCGGTGGCCTGGCGCTCTACTTCGCCGGGCCGGGCGATTCCGACCTCTATCTCGCGCTGAGCCTGTGGTGCCTGGTGATCGGCGCGGTCACCTCCTACGCCCGCGCCCGCGCCGAGTCGCTCGGCTTCACCGCCAACGTCGGCATCGCCGAACGCGCCGATCGGCTCGTCCTGGTCCTCGTGCTGACGGGCTTCGCCGGCATCTTCGACCTCGACCTGCTCATCTACATCGCTCTGTGGATCCTCGCCGTCGCCTCCACCGTCACCGTGGGGCAGCGCGTCTGGACCGTCCGCAGCCAGGCCCTCGCCGAGGAGCGGGCCACCGCAGAGGAGGAGGCAGCCTCATGACCGTGCCCACCGAAGCAGACGTACGCCTGGCCACCGAGCTCGTGCGCGAGGCAGGCTCGCTCGCGGCGAGGATGCGCCGCGAGGGCATCGGCGACTCGATCGAGACCAAGACGTCGGTCTCCGACCTGGTCACCGCGGCCGACAAGGCCGCCGAGAAGGCGATCGTCGAGCGGCTCGCCGCCGAGCACGCGGGCGACGGCATCCTCGGTGAGGAGGGCTCGGCCCGCGAGTCCACCACGGGCCGGGTGTGGACGATCGACCCGGTCGACGGCACCTACAACTTCGTGCGCGGCCTCGACTGGTGGTGCTCGGCCCTCGCCCTGACCGACGGCGACCCGGCCGACGCCGACAGCATCGTCCTGGGCGCGGTCTACTCGCCCGCCGAGGACGCCGTCTACGTCGGCGGCCCCGAGCTGCCCACCACCCGCAACGGTGAACCGCTCGAGGCGATGTCCGACCTGCCGCTCTCCCTGGGCTGCCTGACGACCTATCTGCACCCTTCCAAGCTGGGCCAGCCGGCCGGCGAGGCCTACATCCGCGTCGCCCGCGGAGCCGCCTCCATCCGCATCCTCGGCTCCGGCTCGATGGACCTCACCGCCATCGCCCAGGGCAAGCTCCATCTCTTCTGCCAGCACTCCGTGCCCGACTGGGACCGCCTCCCCGGCTGGGGGCTCGTGCTCGGCGCCGGCGGCGCGACGACTCAGGTCGAGGCCGGGGGAGTTCTCTGGTCCCTCGCCGGCACGCCCACCGCCGTGGCCGACGCCACCCGAGCCCTGGCCTAGCAGTCCACTTTGACAACAGTGGCCTGACCAGCGGTTTCTGGTAGCGGCGTACGCGCTGATCCGACCTACGATCGGCGCATGGACAACAGCACGAACACGACGGGCACCTCGCGAGTCAAGCGCGGGATGGCGGAGATGCTCAAGGGCGGCGTGATCATGGACGTGGTCACCCCCGAGCAGGCGAAGATCGCCGAGGACGCCGGCGCAGTGGCGGTGATGGCGCTCGAGCGAGTGCCCGCCGACATCCGCGCCCAGGGCGGCGTGAGCCGGATGTCCGACCCCGACATGATCGACGGCATCATCGAGGCCGTCTCCATCCCGGTGATGGCCAAGGCGCGCATCGGCCACTTCGCCGAGGCGCAGGTGCTGCAGAGCCTCGGTGTCGACTACATCGACGAGTCCGAGGTGCTGACCCCGGCCGACTACGACAACCACATCGACAAGTGGGCCTTCACCGCTCCGTTCGTGTGCGGCGCGACCAACCTCGGCGAGGCGCTGCGCCGCATCACCGAGGGCGCGGCGATGATCCGCTCCAAGGGCGAGGCCGGCACCGGTGACGTGTCCAACGCGGTCACCCACATGCGCACGATCCGGCGCGAGATCCGCCGCCTCACCACCCTCGCCGACGACGAGCTCTACGTCGCCGCCAAGGAGCTCCAGGCGCCCTACGAGCTCGTCAAGGAGGTGGCCGCGGGCGGCAAGCTGCCGGTCGTGCTCTTCACCGCCGGCGGCATCGCGACCCCCGCCGACGCCGCGATGATGATGCAGCTCGGCGCGGAGGGTGTCTTCGTCGGCTCCGGCATCTTCAAGTCGGGCAACCCCGCCGAGCGCGCCGAGGCGATCGTGAAGGCCACCACCTTCCACGACGACCCTGATGTCGTCGCCAAGGTCTCCCGCGGGCTCGGTGAGGCGATGGTCGGCCTCAACGTCGACGAGCCGGCCCGTTCGATCCAGTTCGCGGAGCGCGGCTGGTGACCACCGTCGGCGTGCTCGCCCTCCAGGGCGACGTCCGCGAGCACCTCGCCGCCCTCGACCGCCTGGGGGTGAAGGGCACGTCCGTACGCCGCCGTGAGGAGCTCGACGCGTGCGACGCCCTGGTCATCCCCGGCGGTGAGTCGACGACGATGTGGCGCCTCGCGCGTACGTTCGGCCTGCTCGACCCGCTCCGCGAGCGGGTCGGGGCGGGCATGCCGGCGCTCGGCACCTGCGCCGGCATGGTGCTGCTCGCCGACCGGCTGCTGGATACCGCGCAGGGCCAGGAGACCATCGGGGGCCTCGACATCACCGTGAGGCGCAACGCGTTCGGGCGGCAGACGGAGTCGTTCGAGACCGACCTCGAGCTCACCGGGCTCGACGGCGCGGTGCACGGCGTCTTCATCCGTGCGCCGTGGGTGGAGGAGGTGGGCGACGGCGTAGAGGTGCTGGCCAGTGTGGCCGCTCACCCCGTCGCCGTACGCCAGGGCCCGCTGATGGCGACCTCGTTCCACCCCGAGGTCAACGCCGACGACAGGCTGCACCGGCTCTTCTTGGAGACCTGCTGCTGAGGGTGAGCGGCGGCACGTAGTTAGACTGGGCCCTCTGCTGCCCTGTAGCTCGTCTGAGAACACGACGGAGCCGGTGGCGGCTCGACAAGCACAGCGACGACGCGGGGCAAAGGACGGTTTCCAGATGAGCGGCCACTCCAAGTGGGCAACGACCAAGCACAAGAAGGCTGCGATCGACGCCAAGCGCAGCAAGCTGTGGGCGAAGCTGATCAAGAACATCGAGATCGCAGCCAAGATGGGTGGTCCTGACCCGTCCGGCAACCCGACCCTCTTCGACGCGATCTACAAGGCGAAGAAGCAGTCCGTCCCCAACGACAACATCGAGCGCGCCCGCAAGCGTGGCGGCGGTCTCGACGGCGGCGGCGTCGACTACACCACGATCATGTACGAGGTCTATGGCCCGCAGGGTGTCGCCCTCCTGGTCGAGTGTCTGACCGACAACAAGAACCGCGCCGCGATGGAGGTCCGCACCGCGGTCACCCGCAACGGCGGCACCATGGCCGACCCGGGCTCGGTCTCGCGGCTCTTCGACCGCAAGGGCGTCGTCGTCGTGGCGAAGTCGCAGGAGGGCAAGGAAGTCGCCGAGGACGACCTGCTCGAGGCCACCCTCGACGCGGGTGCCGAGGACGTCAACGACCTCGGTGAGTCCTTCGAGATCCTCTCCGACGCCAGCGACGTCGTCGCGGTGCGTACGGCGCTGCAGGAGGCCGGCATCGACTACGACTCCGCCGAGGTGCAGTTCGTGGCGAGCATGGACATCCCTGTCGCCGACGCCGCCGCGGCCGGCAAGGTCTTCAGCCTCATCGACGTCGTCGACGACCTCGACGACGTGCAGAACGTCTTCTCCAACGCCGACATCCCCGACGAGGTCATGGAAGCCGTCGACGCCTGACCCTCCTCAGCCGAGAAGTCACCCCTGCAGGTCGAGCGGTCACCACGGTGACCGCTCGACCTGCATATGTGACGCTTCGGCCTGCGGGAGTGACGTTTCGGCGTCCGGGCGTGTCTGGGATCGGTGACGAGTTCGGGAGTCTGTACGCTACGAACAGACGTTCGATGGAGGTGCTGATGCGGGTGCTTGGGATCGACCCCGGCCTGACCCGGTGCGGGATGGGCGTGGTCGACGGATCGCTCGGCCGGCCGCTGTCGATGGTCGACGTCGGCGTGATCCGCACCTCGGCAGACCTGCCCGTCTGGGACCGCCTGGTGAGCATCGAGAAGGGCATCGACGCCTGGATCGAGGAGCACCGGCCCGAGGCGGTGGCGATCGAGCGCATCTTCGCGCGCTCCAACGTGTCCACGATCATGGGCACCGCCCAGGCCAGCGGCCTGGCGATGGTCTGCGCCGCCCGCCGCGGGCTCCCGGTCGCGCTGCACACTCCCTCCGAGGTCAAGGCGGCGGTCTCCGGCAACGGTCGGGCCGACAAGGCCCAGGTGACCGCCATGGTGACCCGCATCCTGCGGCTGCCCACTGCGCCGAAGCCTGCCGACGCGGCCGACGCGCTGGCGCTGGCGATCACCCACCAGTGGCGTGGCGGGGCCAACAACCGCATCGAGGCCGCGGTGGCCGCGGCCGCTCAGCAACCGAGAAGAAGGATCACCCGATGATCGCGTCCGTGCGCGGCACCGTCTCCGCCGTCAGCCTCTCCACCGCCGTCGTGGAGGTCGGTGGCATCGGCATCGAGATGCTCTGCACCCCCAACACGCTGGCCACGCTGCGCCCCGGCGAGGAGGCACACCTGCCGACCAGCCTGGTGGTGCGCGAAGACTCGCTGACCCTGTTCGGTTTCACCGACACCGACGAGCGCACCCTCTTCGAGCTCCTCCAGACCGCCTCCGGGGTCGGCCCGAAGCTCGCCCAGGCGATGCTCGCGGTGCTCTCGCCCGACGGCATCCGCCTGGCCATCTCGAGCGAAGACACCAAGACCCTCACCAAGGTGCCCGGCATCGGCCAGAAGGGCGCCCAGCGAGTCATCCTCGAGCTCAAGGACAGGGTCGGCGCGCCCGCCGGCACCGCCGCCGCGCCGGCGCCGACCGCGGCGTCTGCCCCCTGGCGCGACCAGGTCAGCGAGGCTCTGGTCGGGCTGGGCTACAGCGCGAAGGACGCCGACAAGGCGGTCACCGCGATCGAGCCCGAGGCCGGCGACCAGGCCAACATCTCGTTGCTGCTCCGCGCCGCGCTCCGCACCCTCTCGAAGGCGTAGGACCCCATGCACGAGGACGACCTGGACCGGGCCGAGGACGACTACTTCGCATCCCTCACGCTTGCCGAGGCCGACGGTGACGACCGCGCCGTCGAGGCGGCGCTGCGCCCCAAGACGCTCGACGAGCTGATCGGCCAGCAACGTGTGCGCGAGCAGCTCAGTCTCGTCCTGGAGGCGGCCCGCCGACGCGAGCGGGCCCCCGACCACGTGCTCCTCTCCGGGCCTCCGGGGCTGGGCAAGACCACCCTCGCGATGATCATCGCTGCCGAGATGTCGGCCCCGCTGCGGATCACCTCCGGCCCGGCCATCACCCATGCCGGCGACCTGGCCGCGATCCTGAGCGGCCTCAACGAGGGCGAGGTGCTCTTCGTCGACGAGATCCACCGGATGAGTCGCCCCGCCGAGGAGATGCTCTATCTGGCGATGGAGGACTTCCGCGTCGACGTGGTCATCGGCAAGGGCCCCGGTGCGACCGCCATCCCGATCGACCTGCCGCCGTTCACGCTCGTCGGTGCCACGACCCGGGCCGGCCTGCTCCCCGGGCCGCTGCGCGACAGGTTCGGCTTCACCGGCCACCTCGGGCTCTACGAGCCCGAGGATCTCGAGCTGATCGTGCGCCGTTCCGCCGGCCTGCTCGAGGTCACCCTCCAAGACGACGGCGCCGCCGAGATCGCCGGCCGCTCCCGCGGCACACCACGCATCGCCAACCGGCTGCTGCGCCGCGTACGCGACTATGCGCAGGTCAAGGCCGACGGCACCGTCACCCAGGAGATCGCCGCGAAGGCGCTCGACCTCTACGAGGTCGACGCGCTGGGCCTGGACCGCCTCGATCTCGCCGTCCTCGACGCCCTGTGCCGCAGGTTCGGCGGCGGCCCGGTCGGCATCTCCACCCTCGCTGTCGCGGTGGGGGAGGAGCGCGAGACGGTCGAGGAGGTCGCCGAGCCGTTCCTGGTCCGTTCCGGCTTCCTGGCCCGTACGCCGCGGGGCCGTGTCGCGACCCCGGCCGCCTGGGGTCACCTGGGGCTGCCGGTGCCGGCCAGTGCCGAGGCCGCGGCCTGGTCGGCCGACTCGCTCTGGGATGAGCCCTGAGTCACACTCTCAACCAGGTGCCTGGTTAGACTTGCACGTCGCCGAGCGACTGCCGGTGACCCCTGAGACTGTCGGAGCCGAACCCCCGTGGAATTCCTGCCTTTTATCGTCATCATCGTCCTGTTCTACTTCCTGCTGATCAGGCCTCAGCAGAAGCGTGCGAAGCAGGCCCGTGAGCTGCAGCTCAACCTCCAGCCGGGTGACAAGGTGATGTTGACCGCTGGCGTCTTCGGCACCGTGACCGAGGTCGAGGAGACTACGACCAACATCAAGGTCGAGATCGCCGACGGCGTCGTGATCCAGGTCGTGCGTCAGGCGGTCGCCCAGAAGGTCGACGTCGTGCCCGCCGACGAGATCGACGAGGCCGACGAGACCGAGGAGACCGACGAGGCGAGCGACGACGCCGTCGAGGCCCCGGCCGAGAAGACCTCCGCGGATGCCGACAACGTCATCGTGGACCTCGACAAGAAGGACTGACCACCAACATGGCACGCAAGACAGCGCGCCCCGGCCGGACCCTGGCTCTGCTCTTCCTCGCGATCGCGATCATGTTCGGTGGCATCGCGTTCGCCGGCACCTGGAAGCCAGAGCTGGGCCTGGACCTGCGCGGCGGCACCGAGATCTCGATGACCGCGAAGAACTCCGAGGGCGGTTCGGTCCCGAAGGAGAGCCTCGACGAGGCGAAGTCGATCATCGACCAGCGCGTCAACGGCAGCGGCATCACCGGTGGTCGGGTGACCACCGAGGGCAACGACGTCATCAAGGTCTCCATCCCCGGCACCGGCAAGGTGCAGCAGGAGACCGCCGAGCGCGTTCGTCAGACCGCGAAGCTCCGCTTCCGTCTGGTCGCCTGCAGCCCGCAGAAGCCCTGTGGCGGCGGCGCGGGCGGCAACGACCCCGGCTCGATGATCCAGCAGGACCCCACCGGTGGCGCCGCCCCCGGCACCTCCCCGCGTGCGCCGTTCGCCGGCGAGAAGGCCTCGCCCAGCGAGGGCGAGTCGGCCTCCGGCGACGCGTCGTCGAAGCCGAGCGCCTCGGCCGACGCCGACGCGGAGAAGAAGAGCGACAACGCCACCGTCAAGGTCGACGACGCGGTCAAGTTCATGCGCCAGCCGCCGACGGAGTGGGCGACGAAGTACAGCAGCTTCTCCTGCCCCGCGCCCGGTTCCGACCCGATCGAGGACGTCCCCGGTCAGCCGCTGCTGACCTGTGACGACCAGGGCGCGCCCTACCTGCTGACCCCGGCGGTCATCGAAGGCACCGAGATCAAGGAAGCCTCCTACGGCATCCCGCAGCAGCAGGCCAACTACGTGGTCACCCTCGACTTCAAGTCCGACGGCAACAAGACCTTCGCCGAGACCACCGGCGCGATCGCCGGCTCCGGTGAGCAGTTCGCGATCGTCCTCGACGGCAAGGTCATCTCCGCCCCGACCGCCGACTCGCGGATCAGCGGTGGCGCCCAGATCAGCGGTGACTTCACCCAGAAGACCTCGGCCGCGCTCGCCAACAACCTCAAGTACGGCTCGCTGCCGCTCGACTTCCCCGAGGAAGGCATCCAGACCCGGGTCATCGGCCCGAGCCTCGCCGGCAACCAGCTCACCGCCGGACTCTGGGCGGGCCTGATCGGCCTGATCCTCGTGGTGGTCTTCTCGGTCCTCTACTACCGCGCGATGAGCATCGTGGTGATCGGGTCGCTGGCCGTGGCGGGTGCTGCGACGTACGGGATGGTCCTGCTGCTCAGCGAGACCGCCGGCGTCACCTTGGACCTGCCAGGTGTGGCCGGTCTGATCGTCGGTATCGGTATCACCGCCGACTCCTTCATCATCCTCTACGAGAGGATGCGTGACGACATGCGTGAGGGTCGCTCGATGCGGGTGGCCGTCGACACGGCCTGGGTCCGGGCGCGCAACACCTGTCTGGCCTCCGACGCCGTCTCGTTCCTGGCCGCGTTCGTGCTCTACGTCTTCGCGACCAACGAGGTCAAGGGCTTCGCGTTCATGCTCGGCCTGACCACGATCATCGACGTGCTGGCCTTCTTCTGGTTCACCTACCCGATGACCAAGCTGATGGCCCGCTGGGGCTTCTTCAACAAGGGTCACGTGCTCTCCGGTATGGACCAGCGCGCCATCGGCACCGTCGACGACGCCCGTCCGGGCACCACCACTCTGGTCGGAGGCAAGGCCTGATGAGCAAGATGTCCATCTCCCGGCTCGGCAAGGAGCTCTACACCGGCGAGAAGTCGTTCGACTTCGTCGGCCGCCGGATGCTCTGGTACGCCATCTCGGCCGTCGTTCTCGTCGCCGTCGTCCTCGGCGTCTCCCTCCAGGGCATCAACCTCGGCATCGACTTCACCGGCGGCACGCGTTACACCGTCTCGGTCGAGAAGGCCGACCAGAAGATGGCCGACGAGCTGCGCACGGCCGTGGGTGACACCTCGGTCGAGGCCGCCGACGGCGCCACGGTGCGCACGTCCGGACCCAGGTCGATCGTGATCGAGACCAAGGCGGTCGGCAACGGCTCCGAGGGCGACGCCGACATCATGGGCGCGATCACCAAGACCGCCGACGTGGCCGAGGACGACGTCAGCCGCACCGGCATCGGCCCGAGCTGGGGTGAGCGGGTCGCCTCGAAGGCGGGCCTGGCCCTCGGTATCTTCCTGGTCGGCGTGATCCTCTTCATCTGGATCTACTTCCGAGAGTGGAAGATGTCGGTCGCGGCCGTCGCCGCGCTGCTCCACGACGTGGTCATCACCGTCGGTGTCTATGCGATCGTCGGGTTCGAGGTCACGCCGGCGACCGTCACCGGCTTCCTGACCATCCTCGGCTATTCGCTCTACGACACGGTGGTCGTCTTCGACAAGGTCAAGGAGAACACCCGCAACCTCTCCCGCACCAAGAAGACCTACGCCGCCGCGGCCAACCTGGCGGTCAACCAGACCCTGGTGCGCTCGATCAACACCTCGATCATCGGTCTGCTGCCGGTCGTCGCGATCCTCTACGTGAGCACGGTCCAGCTCGGCACGTCCGCGCTGAAGGACATCTCGCTGGTGCTCTTCGTCGGTATGGCCGTCGGCACCTACTCCTCGATCTTCATCGCCACGCCGCTGCTGGTGCACCTCAAGTCGGGCGAGAAGGCGGTCGTCGACGCCGAGAAGCGTGCCGCGGCGCGGATGAAGGAAGCCGACAAGTACGCGACTGTGCCGGTCTTCGACGAGGGCATGGCTGTCTCCGACGCGGAGGAGCCGGACGAGCTCCGCGAGAGCGACTCCGACGACCTGCACGAGGCAGGCGTGAGCCGCGGCACGGGCGCGGTCTCCAACAACGCCGCGATGGGCAAAGGTCGCAACACCCCGGCCCAGCAGCGGGAGGTCTCCGACAGCGGAGCCTCGGGTCGCCCGCAACCGAAGCGTCAGTCGAGGTCGAAGCGCAAGTGACGGTGCCCGCGACCGATCCGCACAGCGGCGCCCGGTCGCTCGAGGAGACTCTCGAGCGGCTGGTCGCCGACGTGCCCGACTTCCCCGAGCCCGGCGTCGGGTTCAAGGACATCACCCCGCTGCTGGCCGACCCCGAGGGCTTCGCCCAGGTGGTCGCGGCGCTCGCGACACCGGGGCGTGACGCCGACGGCGCCGTGGCGGTGACCAAGGTGCTCGGCATGGAGTCGCGAGGCTTCATCCTCGGTGCTCCGGCTGCCCTCCACCTCGGCGTCGGGTTCGTGCCGGTGCGCAAGGCCGGCAAGCTGCCGCGTGAGACCCACGCGGTCGCCTACTCGCTCGAATACGGCGAGGCGACCCTCGAGATCCACACCGACGCGGTCGCGCCGGGGGAGCGGGTGCTGGTCATCGACGACGTGCTCGCCACCGGTGGCACCGCAGCGGCGACCATCGAGCTCGTCGAGCGTTGCGGCGGCATCGTCGTGGGTGTCTCGGTGCTGCTCGAGCTCGCCTTCCTCGACCCGCGTGCGAAGCTGCCGAACACTCCGGTCCATACGCTGCTGACCAACTGAGGCTCACTCAGCACTGTCCACGCCACAGGTGTCGGCCTAGCCAACCCTCCGGGTCTGGCCGGTAGACTCTGAGCATGGCAGAGGATCGCATCGTCGCGCAGCCTCGTGCGCACAACATCGAGGCCCGGGAGAGCAGCGGACCCGCACCGTCGGGCCGCAGCGTACGCGCGCGACTGGCGAGGATCGGCGGCCGCGGAGCCCCGGGCAACCCTGTGCTGGAGCCGTTGTTCCGGGCGGTGCGGTCCAACCACCCCAAGGCCGATCTTTCCCTGCTCGAGCGTGCCTACGTCACCGCCGAGCGTCTTCACGGCACCCAGATGCGCAAGAGCGGTGACCCCTACATCACCCACCCGCTGGCGGTGACCACGATTCTTGCCGAGCTCGGCATGACCGAGCCGACCCTGGTCGCGGCGCTGCTCCACGACACCGTCGAAGACACGCCCTACACGCTCAAGGAGCTCACCCGCGACTTCGGTGAGGAGGTCGCCCACCTCGTCGACGGCGTCACCAAGCTCGACAAGGTCATCTACGGCGACTCCGCCCAGGCCGAGACGATCCGCAAGATGGTCGTGGCGATGTCGCGCGATATCCGGGTGCTGGTGATCAAGCTCGCCGACCGCCTGCACAACATGCGTACGCTGCGCTACGTCCCGCAGAAGAGCCAGGAGCGCAGCGCGCGCGAGACGCTCGACATCTATGCGCCGCTGGCCCACCGGCTCGGCATGAACACGATCAAGTTCGAGCTCGAGGATCTCGCCTTCGCGACCCTCTACCCGAAGATGTACGACGAGCTCGTCCGCCTCGTCGCCGACCGCAACCCGTCGCGGGAGAAGTTCCTGGCCCAGGTCATCGACCAGGTCGAGCGCGACCTGCACGAGGCCCGGATCAAGGCGACCGTCACCGGACGACCGAAGCACTACTACTCGATCTACCAGAAGATGATCGTCGGAGGTAAGGACTTCTCCGACATCAACGACCTGGTCGGCATCCGCATCCTCGTCGAGGACGAGCGCGACTGCTACTCCGTCCTCGGCATCCTGCACTCGCGGTGGAACCCCGTCCTGGGGCGTTTCAAGGACTACATCGCGATGCCGAAGTTCAACATGTACCAGTCGCTGCACACCACGGTCATCGGTCCTCAGGGCAAGCCGGTCGAACTGCAGATCCGCACCTTCGCGATGCACCGTCGCGCCGAGTTCGGTGTCGCCGCTCACTGGAAGTACAAGGAAGAGGGCCGCGCCGGTGTCGACACCGACCGGCCGATGGACAACGACATGAACTGGGTCAAGCAGCTCATGGACTGGCAGTCGGAGGTCAACGACCCCGGCGAGTTCCTGGAGTCGCTGCGCTTCGAGATGAAGCGCACCGAGGTCTATGTCTTCACCCCCAAGGGCGACGTGATCGCGCTGCCCGCCGACGCGACGCCGGTCGACTTCGCCTACGCCGTCCACACCGAGGTCGGCAACAAGACCATCGGCGCCCGGGTCAACGGCCGGCTGGTGCCGCTGGAGTCGACGCTCGAGAGCGGCGACGTCGTCGAGGTCTTCACCTCGAAGGCGCAGAACGCCGGCCCGTCGAAGGACTGGGGCTCCTTCGTCAAGTCCAACCGGGCCAAGGCGAAGATCCGCCAGTGGCACACCCGTGAGCGCCGTGACGAGGCGATCGAGAAGGGCCAGGACGCGATCGCCCGGCTCATGCGCAAGGAGGGCCTGCCCCTCAAGCGGCTGATGTCGCGTGAGTCGCTCATGCAGGCCGCCGACCACTTCGACCTCGCCGACGTCGAGGCGCTCTACGCCGCCGTCGGCGAGAGCCATCTCTCCGCGCAGGCGGTCGTACGCCGCGTCATCGAGGACCATGGCGGCGACGACGGTGCCGCCGAGGATCTCGCCGAGGCCATCAACGTCGGCCGCAAGCGTCACGGCAAGGTCTCTTCGGCCGGGTCCGACGCCGGCGTCGTGGTCAAGGGTTCTCCCGATGTCTGGGTCAAGCTCGCCAAGTGCTGTACCCCGGTGCCCGGCGACGAGATCCTGGGCTTCGTCACCAAGGGCGGGGGAGTCTCGGTCCACCGCACCGACTGCACCAACGCCACCGAGCTGCGCGCTCACCCCGAGCGCCTCCTCGAGGTGCAGTGGGGCTCCACCTCCAACTCCGTCTTCCTGGTCAACATCCAGGTCGAGGCGCTCGACCGTGCGCGGCTGCTCTCCGACATCACGATGGCCCTCTCCGACGCCCACGTGAACATCCTCAGCGCCCAGCTCACCACCACCCGCGACCGCGTCGCGAAGTCCCGCTTCTCCTTCGAGATGGCCGACTCCAAGCACCTCGACTCCGTCCTGAAACAGGTACGCACCGTCCCCGGTGTCTTCGACGCCTACCGCATCACCCAGTAGGAGGAGATCGGCATGTTCACCTGGATCCTCATCATCGCTGGGGTGCTTCTGGTCGCCGGCATCGTCTGGACGACGTTCGGCAAGAGCGCCAAGCAGGTCGACCACGAAGACGTTCGCCAGGGCCGGCTCGGTGATGCCGCCAAGGGCGACTACAACGGCGGGTTCTGACTCTGGGCCGCGCAGCGACGCGGGTGAGATGACCTGAGCCCTGCTCGGGGTATCTCCGTGCGGGTTCGGGGTGCTTCACCGATGTGGGCCCCGCTGCACCGCCCCAGGATGACGTACATGACCTTTCACCTCGTACGTCCCCTGGCAGCTGTCGCGATCGCGGTGATGATCGCGAGCCTCAGTGCGCCCGCCGCGACCGCGGCAGCTCTCCCAGAACGATCCGACCGGCCGCCGACGCCACACCTCGACTGGACTCCGTGTCCGGACGCGCCCGACGCCGACTGCGCCACGCTGGAGGTGCCGGTCGACTGGTCTCAGCCGAAGGGGGAGACCTTCGAGCTCGCCGTGGCGAGACACCGGGCGACCGATCCAGACGCCCGGGTGGGGGCGATGGTCTTCGGCCCGGGCGGCCCCGGCGACTCGGGCGTCGAGCGGATCACGACCGGGATCGACCGGTTCAGCGAGCGGTTGCAGGCGCGCTTCGACATCGTCAGCTTCGACCCGCGCGGTGTCGGCGCGAGCAGCCCGCTGCGATGCTCGGCCGACCTGGTCGCCCAGATGCCTCCCGTCGTGATGCGCGACGAGACCGCCTTCGAGTCGATGAGGACCTTCGCCGGTCGCCTCCGCGCCGACTGCCGCGAGCACACCGGCCCGGTCTATGAACACATGAGCACCCTCGACACCGTGCGCGACCTCGAGGCGCTGCGCCGAGCGCTCGGCGAGCCCCGGCTGACGTTCCACGGGTCGTCCTACGGCACCCTGCTCGGACAGCAGTACGCCGCGGCCCACCCCCATCGCGTCCGGGCGATGGTGCTCGAGAGCGTCAACGACCACAGCCTCGGCGCGCGCCGGTTCCTCGACGGCTCCGCACGGGCCGCCCAGGACACGTTCGACGAGTTCGTGACCTGGTGCCATCGCGATCAGGAGTGTCCGCTGCGCGACAGCGACGTCAACGCTCTGCTCCGCGACCTGGTGCAGCGCGCGGAGCGCGGTGAGCTGAGCGACCCCGACGACCCGCACCGAGCCCTGACTCCTTATGACCTGACCTTCACCGAGGTCCAGCGCCGGCTCTACGATCCCGAGCGCCGACCCGAGCTCGCCGCACGCCTCGCCGCGCTGGCGGCCGCGCCCGAGCCGACCGCCGGCACGGGGGAGCGCGCGGGCCAAGGCGGCGCGGGCGAGGGCAGCGCGGGTGCGGTGATCCCGCTCCCGATCCCGATCTTCTGCAACGACTGGGAGATGCAGCCGTCGAGCTACGCCGACTACGAGCGCACCCTGGAGCGGATGCGAGACCGCGCCCCCGACCTGCCCTACCCCGGCGCTCTGATCGCTCCGGCGCTCTGCCTCGGCGCGCCGCCCGCGGCCAACCCCCAGCGTCCGATCGACGTCGCTCCGGGGGCGCCGATCCTGCTGGTCAACTCCCGTCACGACCCGGCGACGCCCCACGCCTGGGCACAGAGCCTCGAGCGGAAGCTACGCGGCCGCGGCGTGCTGCTCACCTACGAGGGCTCCGGCCACGGCGCCTACACCAGCAGCCCCTGCGTGGAGCGCATCGTCGACGCCTACCTCATCGACGGCGAGGTGCCGCCCCGCAACGCCTCGTGCCCCACCACCTGAACCGAGTCGGCTCGTCCTGACCCCAAACCACGCCGAGTCGGCTCGTTATAACGAGCCGACTCGGCGTACAAAACGGTCAGGACGAGCCGACTCGAGCTCGATCCGTGTCAGGAAGAGCCGGGTCGGCGCGGGGTCAGCTGAAGTCGTCGGAGGCGCGCTTGGCCATGTCGAGGAACTGGCGGCGCGAGTCGAGGTTCTCCTCGAGGCTCTTGACCTTGCGGTCGTCGCCGGCGGCACGGGCCTTGTCGAGGTCCTTCTCGACCTGGGCGATGGCCTCTTCGAGCTTGGCGATCATGTCGTCGGCACGGGCCGACTTCTCCGGGTCGGACTTGCGCCACTGGTCGTCCTCGGCCGCCTTGATGGCCTGCTCGACCTTGCGCATCGCGCCCTCGAGCTCCTTGATCCGGTCACGGGGCACCTTGCCGGCCTCGTCCCAGCGCTCGGCGATCGCGCGGAAGGAGCGCTTGATCCCGTCGAGGTCGTCGCCCTTCTCCACCAGCGGAAGCAGCTCCTGCGCCTCGACGAGCAGCCCCTCCTTGACCACGGCGTTCTCCGCGAACTCCGCGTCCATGGCGGCGTTGGCGGCGTCGCGGGCACCGAAGAAGACGTCCTGCGCCGCGCGGAACTGCTTCCAGAGCTTGTCGTCGACATCCTTGGGAGCCGGTCCGGCGGCCTTCCAGTCGCGCATCAGGTCGCGGTAGCGCCCAGCGGTCGGGCCCCACTCGGTCGAGCCGGAGAGCTGCTCGGCCTCGACGATGATGCGCTCCTTGATGACCTTGGCGTCGTCACGGCGGGCGTTGAGCTCGGCGAAGTGAGCCTTGCGGCGTCGCGTGTAGGCCGTGCGGGCCGTCGAGAAGCGCCGCCACAGCGCGTCGTCGGAGGCGCGGTCGATGCGGGGGAGCGCCTTCCACTGGTCGAGCAGCTCGCGGAGCCGGTTGGCGCCGTTGCGCCAGTCGTTGCTCTGCGCCAGCTTCTCGGCCTCGCCGACGAGCGCCTCCTTGGCGACCTTCGCCTCGGCCGCCTTGGCCGCGCGCTCGACCTTGCGGGCCTCGCGCTGGGTGGCGATGACGGGCGCGAGCGCGTCCAGGCGTGCCACCAGCGACCCGAGGTCGCCGACGGCGTTGGCCCCGGTGACCTTCTCCGAGACGGTCTTGACCGCCGCGGTCGCCTCGTCCGGCGACGTCTTGCCCGCATGCACACGTCGCTCGAGCTGCTCGACCTCGAAGGCGAGCTGGTCGAAACGGTTGGTGAAGAACGCGAGAGCCTCCTCCGGCGTACCTTCGGGGTACTGCCCCACAGAGCGTTCCCCGTCAGCGGTCTTCACGTAGACCGTTCCGTCGTCCTCGACCCGACCCCACTGCTCGCTGGTCACAATGTCCCTACTCTTCGGTTGAGGCGCTAGCCTCTTATGAAATCTCCCCCGCCGGAGGTCGCGATCGCTCGCGGTCCCGGTCGGCTCAAACTGCAGGTCCCGATGTGTCCCGGCACACCTCGGGGTGCCCATCGTAGTCAGAGACCACGATGCGGCGCTGCACAGTCCCGCTGGATAGGGTGTTTCTTGTGTTGATCGCCGCCTTTCCCGCCGGGCCTTGGGGCACCAACTGCTACGTGGCCGCCACCGGTCCGGGCACCGAGTGTGTCGTGATCGACCCCGGCAAGGATGCCGCCTCGGGTGTCGCGGAGATCGTCCGCGAGCAGCGCCTCAAGCCCGTCGCCGTCCTCCTCACCCATGGCCACGTCGACCACATGTGGTCCGTGACCCCGGTCTCGAAGACGTACGACGCCACCGCCTGGATCCACCCGAGCGACCGTCATCTCCTGGCAGACCCGTTGGCGGGCATCTCGCCGGAGTCGGCGCAGATGCTGCTGGGCATGCCGCCGGGCACCTACGACTTCGTGGAGCCCGACGACGTCCGCGAGCTGAGCGACGAGGCGAGCATCGACCTGGCCGGCATGAGCTTCCGCATCGACCATGCGCCCGGGCATACCGAGGGATCGGTCACCTTCCGCACCCCCTATCCCGACCACGCCGAGGTCAGCGACGTGCTGTTCTCCGGCGACCTGCTCTTCGCGGGCAGTATCGGGCGTACGGACCTTCCCGGCGGTGACCACGCCACGATGCTGCAGTCCCTGACCACCAAGGTGCTGCCTCTCGCCGACGACATCGTGGTGCTCCCCGGCCATGGCGAGCAGACCTCGATCGGGCGCGAGCGCGCCACCAACCCGTTTCTTCAGGACCTGATCACCACATGACCAAACCAACCCCGCTCTCCGGCTTCCCGGAGTTCCTGCCGAGCCAGCGCGTCGTCGAGCGCGAGGTCATCGCGACCCTGAGCCGCACCTTCGAGCTGCACGGCTTCGGCAACATCGAGACCCGCGCCGTCGAGCCGATGGACCAGCTGCTGCGCAAGGGCGACACCTCCAAGGAGGTCTACGTCCTGCGCCGTCTCCAGGAGGAGGCGGACCGAGACAAGGGCATGGGTCTCCACTTCGACCTGACGGTCCCGTTCGCCCGCTACGTGCTCGAGAACGCCGGCAAGCTGGAGTTCCCCTTCCGCCGCTTCCAGATCCAGAAGGTCTGGCGCGGCGAGCGGCCGCAGGAGGGTCGCTTCCGCGAGTTCGCGCAGGCCGACATCGACATCGTCGGCCGCGACACCCTGCCGTTCCACCACGACGTCGAGGTCGCGTGGGTCATGCTCGAGGCGCTCGGCAACCTGACCTTCCTCCCCGGCTTCACCCTCCAGGTCAACAACCGCAAGCTGATCCAGGGCTTCTACGCCGGCCTCGGCGCGCCCGACGTCGAGGAGACCATGCGGCTCATCGACAAGCTCGACAAGATGCCGGCCGAGCAGGTCGGCAAGCTGCTGGTGACCGAGGCGGGCCTGAGCGAGGAGCAGGCCGCCAAGTGCCTCGAGCTCGCCACGATCACCGCCACCGACGACTCCTTCGTCGACAAGGTCCGTGCCCTGGGCGTCGAGAGCGAGCTGCTCGACGAGGGTCTGACCGAGCTGGCCACGCTGATCAACGCCACCGCACCGTTGAACACCGAGCGCGTACGCGTCGTGGCCGACCTGAGCATCGCCCGGGGTCTCGACTACTACACCGGCACCGTCTTCGAGACCCGTCTCGACGGCTACCAGTCCCTGGGCAGCATCTGCTCGGGCGGGCGCTACGACTCCCTGGCCAGCGACGGCAAGACCACCTATCCGGGGGTCGGCATCTCCCTGGGCATCAGCCGGGTCCTGGTCCCGCTGATCTCCAAGGGCCTGCTCGACGGCGACCGCACCGTCCCGAGCACGGTCCTGGTCGCGGTCAGCGACGAGGAGTCCCGGGGGAGGGCCGATGAGGCCGCTCAGCAGCTGCGCGCGCACAATGTCGCCTGCGAGGTCTCGCCCAACGCCGCCAAGTTCGGCAAGCAGATCCGTTTCGCGGAGCGCCGCGGCATCCCGTACGTCTTGTTCGCCACTTCCCAGGAAGACGGCGGAGGCGGCTACGAGATCAAGGACATCCGCACCGGCGATCAGGTGCCGGTCGACCCGGCGACCTGGACGCCGGCCGATGAAGACATGAAGCCACGAGTTGTGGTCTCGACCAACGAGGAGAAGAAGTGACCCGCACCCCCAGTCTGAGGACGCACAGTGCCGGCACCCTGCGTGCCGAGCACGTCGGCCAGACCGTGACCCTTGCCGGCTGGGTCGGCCGGCGTCGCGATCACGGCGGGGTCGCCTTCCTCGACCTCCGCGAGGCCAGCGGGGTCGTCCAGGTGGTCGTCCGCGACGAGGAGATCGCCCACCAGCTCCGCAACGAGTTCTGCATCAAGGTCACCGGCGAGGTCGTCGCGCGCACCGAGGAGAACGTCAACCCCAACCTCGCCACCGGCGAGATCGAGGTCGTCGCCCAGGACCTCGAGGTCCTCTCCGCCGCCGCAGCGCTCCCGTTCCCCATCGACGATCACGTCGAGGTCGGCGAGGACGTACGTTTCAAGCACCGTTACCTCGACCTGCGCCGCACCGCGCCCGGCAACGCGATCCGGCTGCGTTCCAAGGTCAACCAGGCGGTCCGCGAGGTGCTCCACGAGCGCGACTTCGTCGAGATCGAGACCCCGACCCTGACCCGGTCGACCCCGGAGGGCGCGCGCGACTTTCTGGTGCCCGCGCGTCTCAACCCGGGCTCCTGGTACGCCCTCCCGCAGTCGCCGCAGCTGTTCAAGCAGCTGCTCATGGTCGGCGGCATGGAGCGCTACTTCCAGATCGCGCGCTGCTACCGCGACGAGGACTTCCGCGCCGACCGCCAGCCCGAGTTCACCCAGCTCGACGTCGAGATGAGCTTCGTCGACCAGGAGGACGTCATCGAGCTCGGCGAGAAGGTCGTCGCCGCGATGTGGAAGCTGATCGGTGTCGACGTACCGCTGCCGCTGCCGCGGATGACCTTCGCCGACGCGATGGCGAAGTACGGCTCCGACAAGCCCGACCTGCGCTTCGGCCTCGAGCTGACCGAGTGCACCGACTACTTCAAGGACACCACCTTCCGGGTCTTCCAGGCGCCCTACGTCGGTGCCGTGGTGATGCCGGGCGGCGCCAGCCAGCCGCGCCGTCAGCTCGACGCCTGGCAGGACTGGGCCAAGCAGCGCGGCGCCAAGGGTCTCGCCTACGTCCTCGTCCAGGAGGACGGGAGCCTGACCGGCCCGGTCGCGAAGAACCTCTCCGAGACCGAGGCGGGCGGCCTGGCCGCCCACGTCGGTGCCAACCCGGGCGACTGCATCTTCTTCGCCGCCGGCACCGCCAAGTCGGGTCGCGGTCTCCTCGGCGCGGCCCGTCTGGAGATCGGCAAGCGCGTCGGCCTGATCGACGAGAGCGCGTGGAGCTTCCTATGGGTCGTCGACGCGCCGCTGCTCGAGGCCGCCTCCGACGCCGTCGAGTCCGGTGACGTCGCGGTCGGTGCGGGGGAGTGGACCGCGGTCCACCACGCCTTCACCTTGCCCCAGGACGTCGAAGGTTTCGACAAGGACCCGGGCAACGCCCTGGCCTGGGCCTACGACATCGTCTGCAACGGCAACGAGATCGGTGGCGGCTCGATCCGTATCCACCGCGAAGACGTCCAGAAGCGCGTCTTCGAGCTGATGGGCATCGGCGAGGAGGAGGCCGAGGAGAAGTTCGGCTTCCTGCTCGAGGCGTTCAAGTACGGCGCGCCCCCTCACGGCGGTTTCGCCATGGGCATGGACCGGATCGTCGCGCTGCTGGCCGGCACCGACTCGATCCGCGACGTGATCGCTTTCCCGAAGACGGGCGCGGGCTACGACCCGCTCACCGCCGCCCCCGCGCCGATCACTCCCGCGCAGCGCAAGGAGGCCGGCGTCGACGCGAAGCCGGTGGCCAAGAAGGACGAAACCGCCGGCTGAACCGGCTCCAGCACTATCCAGCAGAGTCTCCGGGACCCGTACGTCGGTCCCGGAGACTCTTGCGTCCAGCCCGAAATCGCGAGAATCCCTTCGGACCTGCCATATCACTTGTTGAAATCGGATCGTTACCGCTCCGGGACCCAACACGAGTGAGGGATCACATAGAGTTCCATCCGTCGACCTCGTGGGTCGGACGCTGCCGTGCGACGGCGGCACCCACTAATGACGACTAGACAGAGGAACCATGAGCGAATCGTCCACCGTGTTCGAAGGTGAAGAACTCTCGGGTGGGTCGACACCTTCTACTTCGCCCGGAGAGGCGAAGGCGATCGCCGGCAAGTCGCCGTTCAGGCTGGCGATGATGCGGCTTCGCAAGGACAAGCTGACGATGGCGTCGTTGATCGTGGTCGTGCTGGTGGTCCTGGCCGCCGTGGCCGCCCCCGTCCTGGTCAAGATGGGTGTGCTCGACCCGTTCAAGTTCCACCAGGACCTGCTAGACGCGAACGCGCTCCCGGTCGGCGGCTGGAGCGGCGCGAGCGGCGACCACCTGTTGGGCGTCGAGCCCGGCACCGGCCGCGACGCGATGTCGCGGTTCTGGTACGGCATCACGTTCTCGCTGATCATCGCCCTGGTCGCCGCGACGCTGTCGGTGATCATCGGTGCCGTGATCGGCATCATCGCCGGATTCAGCGGCGGCTGGGTCGACGCGATCCTCAGCCGCATCACCGACCTCACCCTCTCCTTCCCCTCGACCCTGATGCTCCTCGCGCTCTCCTCGCTCGGCCTCAAGCTCGTCCAGCAGGTGACCGGTCTTCCCAACGGACCGCTGGCGCAAGGGATCTACTGCACCGTGGTGCTGGCCATCTTCGGTTGGACCAGCACGGCCCGAGTGGTGCGAGGCCAGGTGCTCTCCATCAAGCAGCGCGAGTTCGTCGAGGCCGCGGTCGTGCTCGGCGCCTCCAGGTCGCGGATCTACTTCAAGGAGATCCTGCCGAACCTGTGGGCACCGCTGCTGGTGCTGGTGACCCTGATGATGCCGGCCTACATCTCTGCCGAAGCGGCGCTGAGCTACCTCCAGGTCAGCGTCAAGCCGCCCACCCCGACTCTGGGCAACGTGCTCTACGACTCCCTGAAGTACGCGCAGACGGACCCGTTCTACTTCTTCATGCCCGCCATCTTGATCGCGACGATCGTGATCTCGTTCAACCTTCTCGGGGACGGATTGCGGGACGCCCTTGATCCTAAGGGCGACAGGTGAGCCTCGGGGCTCCGTAACAGAGATCGGTGCCCCGCCAGGGGGCACCGCTCACCGCCAGAAGTTGGCGGTGACAACACCAAGGAGAAAGAAATGCTCAACAAGCGAGCGAAGCTCGTCGCGGTTTCGGCCGTGGGCGCGCTGGGCCTCTCGCTGGGCCTCGCTGCCTGTGGCGGCGGGGACGGCGGTGGGTCGAGCAGCAAGGGCTTGGTCATCTCGTACGAAGACCCGATCGATCACCTGGACCCGCAGCGGATCTACGTCGGGGCGGTCATCGCGAACACGACCCGACTGGTCTACCGCCAGCTGGTCGCCTACCCGAGCTCGACCGACCCCAAGGTCTCGGGCACGCCGGTCCCTGACCTGGCGACCGACACCGGCACCAAGAGCGACGGCGGCAAGAAGTGGTCGTTCACCATCAAGGACGGCGTGAAGTGGGAGGACGGCTCCGACATCACCTGTGAGGACTTCGCCTACGGCGCTTCCCGCAACTTCGCCGCTGACACCCTCACCGGTGGTCCCGGCTTCTACCTGACCCAGAAGCTCGCCGTCGACGGTGAGTACCCCGGTCCCTACACCGCGACGCCGGAGCAGCAGGCCGCCTTCGACAAGGCGATCACCTGCGACGGCAACACCATCACCTACAACTTCAAGTCGCCGTGGCCGGACTTCCCGCTCGCGATCGCCTCGCTGCACATGATGGACCCCTACAAGAAGTCCTTCGACAAGGGCGAGAAGAACGACGACAAGATCTTCTCCAACGGTCCGTACAAGGTGAAGGAGTGGAACGCCCAGAAGGGCGGCACCCTGGTCCGTAACGACGAGTACGACCCGGAGACCGACGACAAGAAGGTGCGCGAGGCGCTCCCGGAGACGTACGAGTTCAAGTACGGCGAGAAGGCCTCGACCCAGTACGAGAAGCTCTTCGCCGACAGCCCTGACTCGCAGTACACGATCCCTGGCCAGAGCCGGGTGCCACCGGAGTTCTACCCGCGTCTGTCGGAGGCCGGTGTCAAGGACCGCTACACCCAGGTGAAGTCGCCCTACGTCGACTACCTGGTGCCCAACCAGAACCAGATGAAGGACCCGAAGGTCCGTAAGGCTCTGGCCATGGCGACCAACGTAGAGTCCTGGATCGCCGCCGGTGGTGGCGAGAAGGCCTACATCCCGGCCGACTCGATCGTGAACCCGGCTGTCGGTGGCTACGTGCCCAACCCGGCCTACAAGGACCGCAACCTCAAGGGCGACCCGGCTGCTGCCAAGAAGCTGCTCGCCGAGGCAGGTGCCAAGACGCCGTACCCGATCACCTTCTCCTACCCGCAGAGCGACACCGCTGACAAGCAGGCCGCCGCGCTGGTGGAGGGCTGGGAGGCCGCCGGCTTCAAGGTCACCCTCGACCCGCTGGGTGAGGTCTACTACTCCAACATCCAGAAGCCGTCCAACAAGGCTGACGTGATGTGGGGCGGTTGGGGTGCTGACTGGCCCTCGGCCATGACGGTCACGGCCGCGCTGTTCGACTCGCGTCAGATCGAGAAGAACACCAACGGTCAGAACTACGGCAACTACAGCAACCCCGAGGTCGACAAGCTGTTCGACCAGGCTGGTTCGTCGGCCACGATCGAGGAGCAGAACAAGTTCCTCCAGCAGGCCGACGCCAAGCTGGGCGAGGACGTTGCCTACATCCCGCTGGAGATCTCGGTCTTCAACTGGGTGGTCGGCTCGAAGGTGAAGAACTTCACCACCTCCGAGGCTTCCAGCTCCTTCGCGGAGCTCGGCAGCATCGATGTCGAGGACTGAGCCACTCAGTTCCGCATGACACTGCTGGGTTCGGCTCGGGCCGATCCAGCGTGAGAGGCGGGGCTCCTCACGAGCCCCGCCTCTCGACACCCCTGGTATCCCCCCCGGACGGCATCGTCTCGCGATGCGCCCGGCCGACCTGAACGTAAGGTGAGACCCAACGATGGTCGCCTATATCATCCGCCGCGTCATCGTCGGCGTCCTGATGCTCATCGCGATGAGCCTGGTCGTCTTCACGCTGTTCTTCGCGAACCCGGTCGATCCGGCCCAGTTCGCCTGCGGCAGGAACTGCCCCGCCGACCGTATTGCGGAGACCCGGAAGGCGCTCGGCTTCCCCGACCCGAACCTGTCCGCTCCCGAGAAGGCCGTCGCGACCGTCAATCAGTGGGGCGGGTTCCTCAAGGGCACCGTCGTCGGGCGTGAGTTCCCGCTCAACGAAGGGCTGCGCGAGGCTGCCCCCGACCAGGTCACCCAGTGCCCTGCGCCGTGCCTGGGCTACTCCCAGACCAACCAGATGACGGTCAACGAGGAGATCGCCGAAGCGGCACCGATCTCGATCTCGATCGCCGGGGTGGCGATCGTCATCTGGGTGTTGTTCGGCATCCTCTTCGGGGTGTTCGCGGCGGTCACGAAGGGCACGATCATCGATCGTGCCGTCGTCGGATCCACCCTGCTTCTCTATGCGTTCCCGACGTTCTTCGTGGGCACGCTCCTGATCAACTGGGTCGCCATCCAATGGGGGATCTTCCCCTCACCGGGATACATACCGATCGCGGAAGGCGGGATCGGGCAGTGGTTCGTGCAGCTCCTGCTGCCCGGATTCACGCTGGCGGTCGTCTACATGGCCGGCTACGTACGCATGACCCGAGCCTTCGTGCTCGAGTCGATGAGCGAGGACTACATCCGCACCGCGAGATCGAAGGGGCTCAAGGGTCCCAAGGTGCTGTTCAAGCACGGCCTCCGTGCGGCGCTGACCCCGCTGGTCACCATGGCGGGTCTCGACTTCGCCGCTGTCATGGGTGGCGCGATCATCACCGAGAGCGTCTTCAACTACTACGGCCTCGGCAAGCTGGCGGTCACCGCCAACACCAACTACGACCTGCCCACCGTGGTCGGGCTGGTGCTTCTCCTCGGCGCGCTGGTGATCGTCGCCAACATCATCGTCGACATCCTGTACGCCTTCATCGACCCGCGCGTGCGCGTCGCCTAGAGGAGGGATCTGATCCAATGACTGACCTTTCCAAGACGCCCGAGAAGAAGCCGGCCAACGATGGCGCGTTCCTCTCGGTGCGGGACCTGAAGGTCCACTTCACGACCTCCGACGGCATCGTCAAGGCGACCGACGGTCTCTCCTTCGACCTCGACCGGGGCAAGACGCTCGGCATCGTCGGCGAGTCCGGGTCGGGCAAGTCGGTCTCCAGGTCGGCGATCATGGGGCTGCACCGAGGCACCAACGCCAAGCTCGAGGGCGAGATCCTGCTCGAGGGTGTCGACCTGCTCAAGGTGAGCAACGAGGAGATGCGCAAGCGTCGCGGTCGCGACGTGGCAATGATCTTCCAGGACCCGCTCTCCGCGATGCACCCCTACTACACGGTGGGCAACCAGATCATGGAGGCCTACCAGGTCCACAACAACGTGACCAAGAAGGAGGCGCGCAAGCGCGCCATCGAGATGCTCGACCGCGTCGGCATCCCGCAGCCCGACCGTCGCGTCGACGACTACCCCCACCAGTTCTCCGGCGGTATGCGTCAGCGCGCGATGATCGCGATGGGGTTGATCAACAACCCCAGCCTGCTCATCGCCGACGAGCCGACGACCGCGCTCGACGTCACGGTCCAGGCGCAGATCCTCGACCTGCTCCAAGACCTGCAGCGCGACTTCGACGCCGCGATCATCATCATCACCCACGACCTCGGCGTCGTGGCCGAGATGGCCGACGACGTGCTCGTGATGTACGCCGGCCGCGCGGTGGAGTACGGCCCGGGCAAGGAGATCCTCACCAACCCGGAGATGCCCTACACCTGGGGTCTGCTCTCCAGCGTGCCGGATCTGACCGCGTCGACCGAGGCCAAGCTGATCCCGATCCGGGGCAACCCGCCCTCGCTGCTCACCCCGCCGCCGGGATGCGCGTTCGAGCCGCGGTGCGACCACGTCGCGAAGGTCGGTGGCGACCTGTGCAAGACCACGCTGCCCGAGCTCACGCCGGCCAACAGCGGTGGCAACCACGTCAAGCGGTGCCACATCAAGAACGCCGACGAGGTCTACGAGGCAGAGATCCTGCCCGAGATCGCCCCTGACCTGGTGGAGGACTGATGAGCGACACGACGACGGCTCCCGTGGCCAAGACGGCGGGGGAGAGCACCCAGCCGGTGCTGTCGGTCGAGAACCTGAAGATGCACTTCCCGGTCAAGGGCAGTGGTGTGATCCGGCGTACGGTCGGCCACGTCAAGGCTGTTGACGGAGTCTCCTTCGAGGTGCCCAAGGGCACCGCGCTCGGGCTGGTCGGTGAGTCCGGCTGCGGCAAGTCGACCACGGGCCGGATGGTCACGCGGCTCTACAAGCCCACCGAGGGCAAGATCGACTTCGAGGGCACCGACATCGCCAACTACTCGGGTCGCAAGCTGCACCCGATGCGTCGCGAGATCCAGATGATCTTCCAGGACCCGTCGACCTCGTTGAACCCGCGTCACACGGTGGGCTCGATCATCGGCGCCCCGCTTCGCATCCACAACATGGTGCCGAAGAGCAAGGTGCTCAACAGGGTCCAGGAGCTGCTCGAGATCGTCGGCCTCAACCCCGAGCACTACAACCGCTACCCGCACGAGTTCTCCGGCGGTCAGCGTCAGCGCATCGGCATCGCCCGGGCGCTGACCCTGCAGCCGAAGCTCCTCGTCGCCGACGAGCCGGTCTCCGCGCTCGACGTCTCGATCCAGGCCCAGGTGATCAACCTTCTGCAGGACCTGCAGAAGGAGTTCGACATCTCCTTCCTGTTCATCGCTCACGACCTGGCCATCGTGCGCCACTTCTGCCCCGAGGTCGCGGTGATGTACCTCGGCAAGATCGTGGAGATCGGTGACCGCGAGTCGATCTACGAGCACGCTCACCACCCCTACACCCAGGCACTGCTCTCCGCCGTGCCCGACGTGAAGCAGGCCGCCATCGGCGGCCGTCGTGAGCGAATCCGGCTGGAGGGCGACGTACCTTCACCGATCAACCCGCCCTCCGGCTGCCACTTCCGCACCCGCTGCGCCATCGCCAAGGACATCTGCTCCGTGGTCGAGCCGCCGTTGCTGCAGATCGGCAAGAAGCACAAGGTGGCCTGCCACTTCCCGGGTGAGATCCACCAGCACCCCGAGAAGCCGATCACGGCGCCGCTGCTCGGTGTCGACGAGTTCGGTGCGCCGGACGCCGGCGCCAGCCCCGCGGAGATCCCGGGCGCCGGTCCGAGCTACGCCGAGACCTGGTACGACCTGGCGAACAACTCGCGGGGTCGGGCGTGAGGGAGGCCTCGACCGGGTCGAGGATCCGGTGACCGGAGCCTGAAGATCTCCGGTGTCACAGCGAGATGACGTAAGACGGCTCGCAGCCATTGGCTGCGGGCCGTCTTTGTTTCGTGTGTGTCACAGATCACTGTCGGTATCGAACCGTTATCTGTACGGCTGTCCGGCGGGCCAGAAGTTGGCATAACTTGTGGCAGCGCGCTGGTTCGGGACTGCGCCTGGTGGTCAGGTCTGGGGCCGACACGTGTCCCGACGCCGAACGGAGAGACCGAACATATGACTGTGTCCGAAGTGTTGATCCAGGGCCCTGACCCTGAGGTCGACCCGGAGCCGGGTAACGACGAGATCGCGGGCCGTTCGCCGATGCGGATCGCGATGGACCGGCTGCTCTCCGACAAGGTCGCGCTGCTCTGTGCCGGCATCGTGCTGGTCTACGTGCTGATCGCCGTCTTCGCGCCGCTGCTGTGCCGGCTCTTCGGCGTCGAGGTGCGCGCCGGTGACCCGGTCACCGACACGGACTCCTTCAACTACCCGGTGATCGGCCCGCCCAACTACGGGTTCACCTGGCAGGCGCCACTCGGCCTCGAGCCGAACTCCGGCAACGACCTGCTCGCCGAGTGGTTCTACGGCGCTCGTACGTCCCTGATCGTCGCCACCATCGCCACGATCGTCTCGACCGTCGTCGGCGTGGTGCTCGGCCTGATCGCGGGCTACAGCCGGGGCTGGGGTGACCGGGTGGTCACCTTCGTGACCGACCTCTTCCTCACCCTGCCGTTCCTGCTGGTGGCCATCGCCGTCTCCCCGATGCTCGTGGAGCGTTGGAAGGAGAAGCCGGCGATGCTCGACAGCGCCTCGCTGATCACGCTGATCGTGATCCTCTCGATCTTCGGCTGGATGGGGCTGGCCCGGTTGATCCGCGGCGAAGTGGTCTCGCTGCGCGAGCGGGAGTTCATCGAGGCCGCCCATGTGCTCGGGATGCCCACCCACCGCATCCTGTTCAAGGAGCTGCTGCCCAACCTGGTCGCCCCGATCGTGGTCTCGTTCTCGCTGAGCCTGCCCGCCGTCATCGCGGCGGAGGCGACCTTGGCCTACCTCGGTGTCGGTGTCACCGGTCGCCCGTCGTGGGGGCAGACGATCCTTCGCGCCCAGAACTGGTTCGACGAATACCCCTTGTTCCTCTATGCGCCGATCGTCGGGATCGTGGTCCTGGTCTTCGCGCTCAATCTGCTCGGAGACGCCATCCGCGACGCCTTCGACCCCAAGTCTTTCCGGTGAGCACGTCGCCGGTGAGTGGCATCAACCATGGAAGGTGGAGACCTACGATGAGAATCAAGAGAACAGTGATCGCCGCCAGCGCGATCGCTGCGCTGACACTCACCGCTGCGTGTGGGGGAGGGGGTGGCGGCGGTCAGGACTCGACCGGTGAGTTCAAGTCCGGTGGTGGCGCCGGCGCCGGCAAGGATGCCAAGGCCGAAGGCCCGATGGCGATGCCGAAGGACGCCAAGGAGGGCGGCACGATCTCGGTCGTCACCAACAATGCGCCCTCGACCGTCGACCCGACCCGCACCTACTACTCCGACTCCCTCGCGATCATGTCGGGGTTGGTGACCCGCTCGCTGACGCAGTACGTCTACGACAAGAAGACCGACGACTCGATCCTCGTCCCTGACCTCGCCACCGACCTCGGTCACGTCTCCGAGGACGGTCTGACCTGGACCTTCACCCTCAAGGACGGGATCAAGTACGAGGACGGTTCCGCGGTCACCGCGGAGGATGTCGTCTACGGCATCAAGCGCTCCTTCGCCACGGACACCTTGACCGACGGGCCCACCTACCAGACGACATTCTTCAAGGACGGCGACAAGTACAAGGGGCCCTTCGCCGACACCGACGCGGAGCTGAAGAAGCTCGCCGACTACGACCCCAAGGCCGGCTGGTACGGCGGCGAGGACTACGACGGCGTCGAGGCCGACGGCAACAAGGTCGTCATCCATCTGGCCAAGCCGTTCCCCGAGCTCGACTACTACGCGTCGTTCCCGGTCTTCTCCCCGATCCCGAAGGCCAAGGACAAGGACCCGCTGGCCTACGAGAGCCACCCGGTGGCGACGGGGCCCTACAAGTTCGAGTCCTACAAGCCCGGCACGTCGCTCACGCTGGTCAAGAACGACCAGTGGGATGCCGACACCGATCCCGGTCGCATCCAGGCAGCTGACGGCTTCGACTTCAAGTTCGCCCAGGACACGGCCAAGATCGAGAACCAGATCCTCGGCGACAAGGGCTCGGCCCGATCGATGATGGGCTACGACGACGTCACCCCGCCGACGTACAAGGCCATCAAGGAGAAGGCGCCGGAGAATCTGATCGAGGGCACCTCTCCGTGCACCTACATGTATCGCCCGGACCAGAACAAGATCAAGGACAAGCGTGTCCGTGAGGCGATCAGCTGGGCCTATCCCTACCAGGCCGCTTGGAAGGCGTCCGGCGAGATCGTCGGCGTCACCATCGAGCCCGGCACCTCACTTCTGCCCCCGGGCACCGCTGGCCGGGTGGAGTACCAGTACCCGAAGGGTCAGGACGGCCAGACCACCGACCCCGAGAAGGCCAAGGCGCTGCTGAAGGAGGCCGGTGCCGAGGGCTTCGAGCTCAAGTGGCACTACCAGCGTGACGACGAGCGCTCGGTGGCCAAGAAGGACCAGATGGTCAAGGGCTTCGAGGCCGCCGGGTTCAAGGCCACCCCGGTCGCCTCGACCGACGAGACCTACCGCGACGACGAGAGCAACCGGGACGCGCCGATCAACATGCGCTACGGCGGCTGGTGCTCCGACTGGCCCTCGGGCGGCTCCTGGTTCCCGGCGCAGTGGATCGGCTCGAACGCCAACAAGGCAGGCATGCCGAACCCGACCAACTTCAAGCAGGCCGACGCCGACGCCAAGCAGGACGAGATCTTGAAGATGGACCCGGACAAGGTGCCGGGCGCCTGGGGCGAGTTCGACAAGTGGATGCAGGAGAACTACATGGTCGAGATCAACGCCGGCTACGACGGGAACGCCTTCATCAAGGGCTCCGACGTCGGTGGGGTCGTCAACAACCCGGTGAGCGGTATGCCGAGCTTCTCCATCATGTATCTCAAGTGAGCTGACCGGCCGGCGTGGGCGCCCCCACGCCCCCCACGCCGGCCGGTCGCACCCGCCGGGGCCTCGGCCCGTGAACCACCCTCCAGGAAGAGAGACCTCCACCCATGATCGGTTTCGTCGTACGCCGGTTGATCTCAGCGCTGCTGGTGCTGTTCGTGATCTCGGTGGCGGTGGTGGCTCTCTTCACCTACGGTCCTAGCGACCCCGCGGACGCGATGTGTCCGGAGCCGAAGTGCACCGCCGAGCGGCAGGACGCGATCCGGGAGGCGCTCAACCTCGAAGCGCCGATCTATGTTCAGTACGGCGAATACATGTCGGGGATCGTCAACGGACGTCAGATCGCCTTCGGCTCGGAGGCCTATGACTGCCAGGCCCCGTGCTTCGGGGTGAGCTTCATCTATCGGGTCAACGTCTGGGACGACATCAAGGACCGCGTCGCGCCGACGGTCTCCGTCGCGCTCGGGGCGGGCGTCACCATCCTGCTCATCGGGGTCCCGATAGGGATGTTCGCGGCCAGACGCAGGGGTACCTCTGCCGACAAGGCCGTCATCGGCGCCACTCTCGTCATCGAGTCGATCCCCTACTACCTCTTCGTGCTGCTCGCGTTCCTCTATCTCGCGGTCGGCGCCGGGATCTTCCCGCAGGAGGGGTATCACTCTCTGATCGACTCTCCGCTGAAGTGGGCCTGGGGGCTGCTGCTGCCCTGGCTCGCGCTCGGGCTGGTCAACTCCTCCAAGTACGCGCGGTTCACACGAGGGTCGATGATCGAGGCTTTCAACGAGGACTACGTGCGCACCGCGAGGGCCAAGGGTCTCCACGAGCGCAAGATCGTCAACAAGCACGCTCTGCGAGCGGCGGTGGTGCCGATCGTGACCATCTTCGGCATCGACTTCGGCGCTCTGCTGACCGGCACGATCTTCACCGAACTGATCTTCGGCATCCCCGGGCTCGGTCTCCGGGCGCTCAACGCGGTCAGCCAGAGCGACCTGCCCGTCATCGAGGCTACGACCCTGATCTCGGCCCTGATCATCGTGATCACCAACCTCCTCGTCGACCTCTTCTACAGCGTCCTCGATCCCCGCGTACGCATCTCCTGAACGCGGTGTCGGCGCCGCCGAATAGGGTGGCGGTGTGGATGGGTTGTTTGAGATGGGGACCGGCTCCGGCGCCACGCGCGGCGGGTCGCTGAGCCACAGCGACCACGCGGCTGCGCCGCTGGCGGTGCGGATGCGGCCGCGTACGCTCGACGAGCTCGTCGGGCAGAGCTCGCTCAAGGAGTCGGGGTCGCCGCTGCACCAGGTCGTGGAGGGCGGTCAGTCGCTCTCGCTGCTGCTCTGGGGGCCGCCGGGCACCGGCAAGACGACGATCGCCTCGATCGTGAGCCGCTCCACCGACCGGCGCTTCGTGGAGGTCTCCGCCGTCTCGGCCGGGGTCAAGGAGGTGCGGGCTGCGATCGACGCAGCCCGGGCCGAGCTCGTCGCGACCGGCAAGGAGACCGTGCTCTTCGTCGACGAGGTGCACCGTTTCAGCAAGGCGCAGCAGGACGCGCTGCTGCCGGGCGTGGAGAACCGCTGGGTCACGCTCGTCGCAGCCACCACGGAGAACCCGTTCTTCTCGGTCATCTCGCCGTTGCTCTCGCGCTCGCTGCTGCTGCGGCTGGAGTCGCTGACCGACGACGACATCCGCGGCGTGCTCGGTTCGGCTCTCGAGGACGAGCGTGGCCTCGGTGGCGAGGTGACGATCTCCGAGGACGCTCTCGACCACCTCGTACGCCTGGCCGGTGGCGACGCACGCAGGTCGCTGACCTACCTGGAGGCGGCCGCGGGGGCGGCCTCAGGAGGGGAGATCACTCTGGAGGCGGCCGAGCGGGCCGTCGACCAGGCGGCGGTGCGCTACGACCGGCAGGGCGACCAGCACTACGACGTGGTCAGCGCGTTCATCAAGTCGGTGCGCGGCTCGGACGCCGACGCGGCGCTGCACTATCTGGCGCGGATGATCGAGGCGGGGGAGGACCCGCGGTTCATCGCTCGCCGACTGATGATCCTCGCCTCCGAAGACATCGGCCTGGCCGACTCGACGGCCCTGCAGACGGCCGTCGCCGCGGCGCAGACCGTGCAGCTCATCGGCATGCCCGAGGCCCAGCTCACCCTCGCCCACGCCACGATCGCGCTCGCCGTGGCCCCCAAGTCGAACGCCGTCACCACCGCCATCTTCGCGGCCCGCGCCGACGTCACCGCCGGCAAGATCGGCAACGTGCCCCCGCACCTGCGCGACGCCCACTACGAAGGCGCCAAGAAGATCGGGCACGGCTCGACGTACAAGTACGCCCACGACGAGCCGTTCGGCATCGCGACCCAGCAGTACGCTCCCGACGCCGTCGCCGACGCGGCCTACTACCAGCCCACCACCCACGGTGCCGAGGCCTCGATCAAGGAGCGCTGGGAGAAGGTGCGCGGCATCGTCCGCGGCACCTGATCCGCCGAGTCGTCTCGTTCTGACACAAACCCGGGCCGAGTCGGCTCGTCCTGACACGAAATTGCGCCGAGTCGGCTCGTTCTAACGAGCCGACTCGGCGCTGAATGTGGTCAGGACGAGCCGACTCGACGGGTGTGGGCGTTGCCGTGCGCGGGGTTGCCTGCGTGGGGCTATAAGGTTTGGGGCGATGAACTCGGTGAGCTTGCCTGCATGGGTCCTGGGAGCCGCGGCGGGAGTGGTCCTACTCCTGGTGCTGCTGGTCGGGCTGCTGGTCGTGGGCGCGCGCAGGCGGGCCAGGCGGCAGCTCGTGGAGGCCGAGGCCAGCGAGGCGGAGCTGCGCGAGCGGCTCGAGGCGCTGGAGAAGCGGCTCACCGAGCCAGAGCCCGGGCAGATCTCACCCCGCAGGCGGCGGCGTGAGGAGAAGGAATACGTGATCACCTCCCTCGGGGAGGACGGCGATCAGGCCGAGGTCGAGCAGGTGCCGCAGCGCACGCTGACCGCACCCGCCTTCGCCGATGCCGTGTTCCGCGAGACGCTGGTGCACAGCGCGGCGCTGGTCCATGGCGTACGCCGGGCGCTCTCGCCCGAGGTGCGGTTCAAGATCCGCTACGAGATGCACCGCGAGGTCAAGCGCTCCCGCAAGGACCGCAAGTCCGAGATGCGCGAAGCGCTGCGCGAGCACCGGGCCAGACAACGGGCCGCGATGGCCGACGACGATCGAGACGTACGTATGGAGGACTCCGCATGAGGGGCGCGATCTGGTTCGTGGCCGGCGCCGGCGCCGGCATCTACGCGATGGTGCGAGGGCGCAGGGCAGCAGAGGCGTTCACCGCCGACGGGCTGCGCGACCGCGCCCAGGCGCTCGGCGTGGGCGCGCGGATCTTCCGCGACGAGCTGGCCATCGGAAAGGCCGAGAAAGAGGTCGAGCTCCGGGAGTGGATCGGGGCCATGGCCGATCCGCAGAAACAGATTGGCGCCGCCGGCGCCGAGCAGCACAGACTTGGACTGAACGGGCCAACCGAGGACCCGAAGCAGAACACGGAAGGTAGTACCCCCTGATGGAGTGGTTGAGCACGGCGGAGATCCGCCGCCGCTTTACGGCGCATTTCGCCGAGAACACCGAGGTCGGCCAGCACACGGTGGTGCCCTCGGCATCGCTGCTGCTCGACGACCCCAACCTGCTCTTCGTCAACGCAGGCATGGTGCCCTTCAAGCCCTACTTCCTCGGTCAGGCCACGCCGCCCTACGACCGGGCGACCTCGGTGCAGAAGTGCATCCGTACGCCCGACATCGAGGAGGTCGGCAAGACCACCCGCCACGGCACGTTCTTCGAGATGTGCGGCAACTTCTCCTTCGGTAACTACTTCAAGGAGGGCGCGATCACGCTCGCCTGGGAGCTGATCACCAAGTCGGTCGCCGACGGCGGCTTCGGGTTCGACGAGTCGATCCTCTACCCCTCCGTGCTCGACGGTGACGACGAGGCGGTCGCGCTGTGGAAGTCGATCACCGGCCTGCCCGACGACCGCATCGTGCGGCTCCCTCCGAGCGAGAACTACTGGTCGATGGGCGTGCCCGGACCCGGTGGCCCGTGCTCGGAGATCCTGATCGACCGGGGCCCGGAGTTCGGCGCCGACCGTGACTGGGAGGCGGGCGACCGCTACCTGGAGTTCTGGAACCTCGTCTTCATGCAGGACAACGTCGCGGTGGCGCGGTCCAAGTACGACGTCGACATCGACGGTTCGCTGCCGCAGAAGTCGATCGACACCGGCCTCGGGCTCGAGCGGGTCGCCTATCTGATGCAGGGCAAGGCGAACATGTACGAGACCGACGTGGTCTTCCCTGTCATCGAGAAGGCCATGGAGCTGACCGGCAAGAAGTACGGCGCTGCCTATGAGGACGATGTCCGTTTCCGCGTCGTCGCCGACCACGTGCGCTCCTCGCTGATGCTCATCGGCGACGGGGTGACCCCGGGCAACGAGGGCCGTGGCTACGTGCTGCGCCGGCTGATGCGCCGCGCGATCCGCAACATGCGCCTGCTCGGCTACGAGGACCCGGCCATGCCCGAGCTGCTGCCGATCTCCCGCGACAAGATGGGGGAGACCTACACCGAGCTCCACACCGGGTGGGACCGGATCAAGCGGGTCGCCGACGCCGAGGAGGAGTCGTTCCGCAAGACGCTCGCCTCCGGCACCCAGATCTTCGACCTGGCCGCGACCGAGGTGAAGTCGAGCGGATCGACCACCTTCACCGGTGACAAGGCGTTCCAGCTCCATGACACGTACGGCTTCCCGATCGACCTGACCCTCGAGATGGCCGCCGAGGCGGGCCTCGAGGTCGACGAGCCGGGGTTCCGTGGGCTGATGAGCGAGCAGCGCGAGCGGGCCAAGGCCGACGCGCGCGCCAAGAAGGGCCAGCACGCCGACCTGTCGGCCTACCGCGGCATCCTCGACACCAACGGGCCGACCGACTGGCAGGCCTACACCACGCTCGAGACCGAGTCGAAGCCGCTCGCGCTCCTCAAGGAGGGCAAGCCGGTCGACGTGCTCGGCCCCGAGGAGATCGGCGAGATCGTCCTCGACCGCACCCCGTTCTACGCCGAGTCCGGTGGCCAGGCGGCCGACGCCGGCATCATCGAGTTCGACGGCGGCCGGCTCGAGGTCATCGACGTCCAGCGCCCGGTCAAGGGCCTGGTCGTGCACCAGGTGCGTGTCGTCGACGGCGAGTTCGCGAGCGGGTCGGCCGGCGGTGGCCTCGTGCACGCCCAGGTCGACCACGAGTGGCGCACCGGCGCCCGCCAGGCCCACTCCGGCACCCACGTGGTGCACGCTGCGCTGCGCGAGGTGCTCGGGCCGACCGCGCTTCAGTCGGGCTCGTTCAACCGCCCCGGCTACCTGCGCCTCGACTACGGCTGGACCAAGGGTCTGACGCCTGCGCAGATGCACGAGATCGAAGAGGTCTCCAACAACGCGCTGCGCGCCGACCTGCCGGTCGCCTGGGACTACATGACCCTCCCGCAGGCCAAGGAGTGGGGTGCGATCGCGCTCTTCGGCGAGACCTATGACGACTCCAAGGTGCGCGTCGTCGAGATCGGCGGCCCCTGGTCGCGCGAGCTGTGCGGTGGCACCCACGTGGACCACTCGGCCCAGATCGGGACGATCGTGGTCACCTCGGAGGCCTCGGTCGGCTCCGGCAATCGGCGCATCGAGGCGTTCACCGGCGTGGAGGGCTTCAACTACCTGGCCCGCGAGCGCGACGTGGTCTCCGAGCTCAACCTGCTGCTCAAGACCAAGTCCGACGACGTCGTCGGGCGGGTCGCCGACATGATGGAGCGGCTCAAGGCCGCCGAGAAGGAGATCGCCCGGGCGCGTACGGCGCAGCTGCTCGCCTCCGGTGGCTCGATCGCCGCCACGGCGGTCGACGTCAACGGCGTCAAGGTGGTCGCTCAGCGGGTGCCGGGCGTCGGCGGCGGTGACGCGCGCACGCTCGCCCAGGACGTACGCGCCCGGCTCGGTGAGGCGCCGGCGGCGGTCGTCCTCTTCGGCGACGCTGACGACAAGGTGGCCGTCGTGGCCGCGGTCAACCCGGCCGGGATCACGGCCGGGGTCAAGGCCGGCGACCTGATCAAGGAGCTCGCTCCCGTGGTCGGCGGACGCGGCGGCGGCAAGCCCGACTTCGCGCAGGGCGGCGGCACCGACGTCACCAAGATCGACGCCGCGCTCGACATGGTCCCGACGCTGGTCGCGCGCGATTGATGCGCCACGGCGTCCGGCTCGGCCTCGACCCGGGGGATGCTCGCATCGGCGTCGCCAGGAGCGACCCCACGGGGTTCCTGGCGACGCCGCTCGAGACGGTCAAGAAGGGCCGCGGTGACCTCGCTCGTCTGCAGGCGATCGTCGCCGAGATCGGTGAGGAGTCGACGATGCTCGAGATCGTCGTCGGGCTGCCCCGCTCCCTCAAGGGAGGCGAGAATCCGGCGACTGCTAAGGTCCGGGACTTCGCCGCGTCGTTGGCGCGGCGGGTGGCCCCGGTGCCGGTGCGGCTCATCGACGAGCGACTCACCACCGTCTCTGCGGAGGCTATGCTCCGTGACCGGGGGCGCAAGGGACAGGACCGCCGAGCAGTCGTCGACATGGCCGCGGCGGTCGTGATCCTGCAACACGCATTGGACAGTGAGCGCGCTTCGGGGGCCGCGCCTGGAGAGATCGTTGAGGTCGGTCATGAGTGACAGGTACAACACCCCGAACCCACGCGACCCTCGTCGTCCCGGGCCCGGGGCACGCCCTGGGCCGTACGGCCGCGACCCACGCGGTTACCCGTCTCGCGCGCAGGACCCGCGGCAGCTGCCGCCCCAGCAGCAGGGTCAGCAGCGTCCGCCGATGCCGGGCCAGATGCCGGGCCAGCAGCCGCCCATGCAGCCTGGCCTGCGTCCGCCGCCGCGACCGGGCCGTGCTGCCGCGCCGCACCCCGGTCTCGGCACGCCTCCGCCCGGATACGCCCAGGCGGTGCCGCCCCGGCGATCCGACTACGGCGGACCCGCCTATCAGCAGCACCCCGGCTTCCTCGACGGCGGTCCCGGCTTTCCCGAGCAGCAGGAGCCCTACTTCGAGGGCAAGCCCCCCAAGCGCAAGCGCCGCTTCGGTGGCTGCCTCGCCGTGCTGGTGGCGCTGGCGGTCATCCTCGGTGGGGTCTACGTCGCCGGCGACCGTGCGATCGACTACATCAAGGACAAGGTCGCCCCGCCGGCCGACTATGCCGGACCCGGCACCGACCCGGTCTCCTTCGAGGTGCACCAGGGTGACTCGGTCTCGGCGGTCGGCCGCAACCTGAAGGATGCGGGTGTGGTGGAGTCGGTCGACGCCTTCATCGACGCCGCCAACACCGAAGGGCTCAGCGTGCAGGTCGGCTTCTACCCGTTGAAGAAGGAGATGAAGTCGGCCGACGTCGTCGAGATCCTCGCCAACCCCGACAACATCGACACCGTCAACCTCACCATCACCGAGGGGTCCCGCGCCAAGGCGATCTACAAGGCCCTGGCGAAGAAGACCGGCAAGAAGCCTGCGGAGTTCAAGAAGGCCGCGGAGGACACCGAGGGCATCGGGCTGCCCGACTACGCGGGCGGCAACGTCGAGGGTTATCTCTTCCCCGCGACGTACGCCTTCCCGCCCGACGCGACGCCGACCGAGATGCTCGCGATGATGGTCGACCGGTGGGAGCAGGCGCTCGGCGACAACGACATCGAGGCGCGCGCCAAGCAGCTCAAGTGCGGCGATGGCAAGACGTGCACACCGGAGCAGATCATGACCGTGGCCTCGCTCGTGCAGGCCGAGGGGAGGGGCACGGACATGCCCAAGATCGCCCGGGTGATCTACAACCGGCTCGACCCGAAGGTCGACGACGGGGCGACCAACGGCACCCTCGGGATCGACGCCTCCAACGCCTACGGCGTGAACAAGTCCGGCACGACCGCGCTCACCCCGGCCGAGCTGGCCAAGGACACCGACTACGACACCCGACGGAAGTCCGGCCTCCCGCCGACCCCGATCGGGTCGCCCGGTGACGAGGCCATCGAGGCGGCGCTGAAGCCGGCCGAGGGCGACTGGCTCTTCTACGTCACGGTCAACCTCAAGACCGGCAAGACGAAGTTCGCCAAGACCCATGACGAGTTCTTGAAGTACAAGGCGGACTACGAGGCCTACTGCAAGAAGTCCGAGGCCTGCTGATGAAGTGTGCTGTCCTGGGTGATCCGATCGATCACTCGCTCTCCCCGGTGCTCCACCGCGCGGCGTACGCCGAGCTGGAGATGTCGGAGTGGTCCTACACCTCGACCCGGGTGGCTGCCGGGGCGCTGGCCTCGCACGTCGAGAGCCTCGGTGGCGACTGGCCGCCGAGCAGGTGGCGTGGCCTGTCGGTGACGATGCCGCTCAAGCGCGAGGCCTTCGAGCTGGCGCGGTCGGTCTCGCCGCGGGCGCGGCTCGTGGGTGCGGTCAACACGCTGGTGCGCTCCTCGCACGGCTGGGTGGGCGACAACACCGACCTTCCCGGCGCGGTCGCCGCGATCCGGGAGCGAGCGGGGGCCGAGGCCGCGTGTGCCTCCGGGGTGATCCTGGGCGCGGGCGCGACCGCAGCATCGACCGGGCTCGCGCTGGCCGAGCTCGGTGCCTCGCGGATCACGCTGCTGGCCCGCAACCCGGGCGCGGCGGGCGAGACGATCGAGATGATCTCGCGCCACCCGAGCAAGCCGATCGTCTCGGTGCTGTCGCTGGACTCGGCCGCGCCCGACTCCGTGTCCGGCGGCGTCGACGCCGTCGTGTCCACGATCCCGGCCAAGGCGCAGACCGCCGAGGTCGTGGCCCGCTGGGCGAGCGCTCCGGTGGTCTTCGACGTCGTCTACGACCCCTGGCCCTCGCCGCTGCTGGAGGCCACCTCCGGGGTGGCGGTCAGCGGCCTGGACCTGCTCGTGCACCAGGCGGGTCTGCAGTTCGAGCTGTTCACCGGGCGCCCCGCGCCGCTGGCCGCGATGCGGGCGGCGGGGGAGAAGGCGCTGGGCATCACGGAGCCCTCTCCGGCATGAGCCCTGCGGCGGTCGTGCTGGTGAGTGCGGCCGTCGCCGGCCTGCTCGCCGCGGGGCTGCCTGCCTTCCTGTGCCGGCTCCCCGAGCCGGCCGATCCGCCCGCGACCTCCTACCGCGAGCTCGCCGGGTGGCCACCGCTCGTGCCGCTGGCGGTCTCGGTCTCTGCCGGCGTCGCGGCCCTGCTCGCCTGGGGCGTGGAGCCGTCGCGGCTGATGATCGCCCTGGCACCGCTGGTTCCGGTGCTGGTCATGCTGGCCTACGTCGACTGGCGGGTGCAGCGGCTGCCCAAGATGCCGATCCTGGCGGCCACCACGGCCGGGCTGGTGCTGGCCGGCGCGGAGTGGCTGTGGGTGCGCGAGACCGAGGTGCTGCGCGCGGTGGTCGGGCTCGCCCTGGCCCGCTCCGTGTTCTGGCTGCTGTGGCGGTTGGCGCCGCGGGCGATGGGCTTCGGCGACGTACGCCTGGCTGCTGTGGTCGGCCTGGTCCTCGGCCGTCTCGGATGGGACGCGCTGGCGCTCGGGCTCTGGGCCGGCTTGGTGATCTTCGGCGTCTGGGGCGTCGCCCGGGCGCTCGCGCGAGGCTCGCGGTCGGCGATGCGCGAGCCTCTGGCGTACGGGCCGTTCATGATCGTCGGGATGCTCGTCGGCGTGCTCGTCGTCTCGCGCTGAGCCCGGATGCACGGGCCTGTGGGGTCAGGATGAAAGGATGACACCATGTTGCGTTGGCTCACTGCGGGCGAGTCCCACGGTCCGTCGTTGACGGCCGTGATGGAGGGTCTGCCCGCCCATGTCCGGATCACCTCTGACGACATCGCCGGTGCGTTGGCGCGGCGCCGGCTCGGCTACGGCCGCGGCGCCCGGATGAAGTTCGAGCAGGACCAGGTGCGGATCACCGGGGGCGTGCGCCACGGGGAGTCGCAGGGTGGGCCGGTCGCGATCGAGGTCGGCAACACCGAGTGGCCCAAGTGGGAGACCGTGATGGCCTCCGACCCCGTCGAGCCCGAGGTGCTCGAGAAGCAGGCGCGCAACGCCCCGCTGACGCGTCCGCGGCCCGGTCACGCCGACCTGGTCGGGATGCAGAAGTACGACTTCGACGACGCCCGCCCGATCCTGGAGCGCGCCTCGGCCCGCGAGACGGCGGCAAGGGTCGCGCTCGGCGCGGTCGCCTCGGCGTTCCTCGAGCAGGCGATCGGCGTACGCCTGGTCTCCCACGTGCTCGAGATCGGCGGCGTCCGTACGCCGGGCACCGACGTGCCCGCGCCCGAGGACGTCTCCCGGCTCGACGAGGATCCCGTGCGGGTGCTCGACCCCGACGGCTCCAAGCAGATGGTCGCCCGCATCGACGAGGCCCACAAGGAGGGCGACACCCTCGGCGGCGTCGTCGAGGTGGTCGTCCACGGGCTCCCGCCGGGGCTCGGCTCCCACGTGCACTGGGACCGTCGCCTCGACGCGCGTCTGGCCGGTGCGCTGATGGGCATCCAGGCGATCAAGGGAGTCGAGGTCGGCGACGGCTTCGAGCTCGCCGCGACGCCGGGCTCGAAGGCCCACGACGAGATCGTCCCTTCCGACGACGGCATCCGGCGCACCTCCGGGCGCTCCGGTGGCACCGAGGGCGGCATGTCGACCGGCGAGATCCTGCGCGTGCGCGCGGCGATGAAGCCGATCGCGACCGTGCCGCGAGCGCTGCGCACCGTCGACACGGCCACCGGTGAGGAGGCGGTCGCCCACCACCAGCGCTCCGACGTCTGCGCCGTGCCGGCGGCCGGTGTGGTCGCCGAGGCGATGGTCGCGCTCGTGCTGGCCGAGGCGGCGCTGGAGAAGTTCGGCGGCGACTCGGTCGCCGAGACGGCGCGCAACGCCACGGCCTACCTCGAGAACCTGAGGCTTCGATGACGTCGCAGGGTGTGCGCCCGGCCGTCGTGCTCGTCGGCCCGATGGGTGCCGGGAAGTCGACCGTCGGCGCGCTGCTCGCCACGCGTCTCGGGGTGGCGCTGCGCGACACCGACGAGGACATCGCGAAGGCGGCCGGCAAGAGCGTCCAGGACATCTTCGTCGACGAGGGCGAGGCCCACTTCCGTGAGGTCGAGGCCGACGCCGTCGCCGCGGCGCTCGCCGAGCACGACGGTGTCGTATCCCTCGGTGGTGGTGCCGTGCTGGCCGATCAGACCCGGATCCTGCTCAAGGAGCACACCGTGGTCTACCTGCGGGTCGGCGTCGCGGACGCGGTCAAGCGTGTCGGGCTCGGTTCGGGGCGGCCGATGCTGCTGGGCAACGTACGCGGCCGCATCAAGACGCTCCTGGAGGAGCGCGCGCCGATCTATGAGTCGATGGCGAGCTTCGTCGTCGACACCGACAACCGGCCGGCGACCGAGGTCGCCGACGAGATCGCCGCGGTGTTCGGCGAGCAGAAGACGGAAGAGGATCGATGAACGAGACCGTCATCCGGGTGGAGAGTGCCGCTGCCTACGACGTGGTCATCGGCACCGCGCTCGCCGCGCGTCTGCCTGACCTCCTGGGCGACAAGGTGCAGCGGGTCGCGTTCCTCTACGCCGCCGAGCTCGCCGAGCAGGCCGAGCCGATCCTCGAGGCGCTGCTCAAGCACTACGACGTGCTCGGCCTGGGTCTGCCCAGCGGTGAGGACCAGAAGACCGTCGCGGTCGCCGCCGACTGCTGGGAGGCGCTGGGGGAGAAGGGCTTCACCCGCTCCGACGCGGTCGTCACCTTCGGCGGCGGCGCGACCACCGACCTCGGTGGGTTCGTCGCGGCCGGCTGGCTGCGCGGCGTACGCGTCGTGCACATCCCGACCACCGTGCTCGCCACGGTCGACGCCGCGGTCGGCGGCAAGACCGGCGTCAACACCGCCGCCGGCAAGAACCTGGTCGGCGCGTTCCACGAGCCTGCCGGCGTGCTGTGCGACCTCGCGCTGCTCGGCACCCTTCCTCGGGAGGACCTGGTCGCGGGGCTCGGTGAGGTCGTCAAGTGCGGTTTCATCGCCGACCCGGAGATCCTGCGTCTGATCGAGGCGACGGACGAGATCACCGCCGCCTCGCCGGTCCTTCCCGAGCTGATCGAGCGTGCGATCCGGGTCAAGGCCGAGGTGGTCGCCGCCGACCTGAAGGAGACCGGCGGCTCCGATGGCCACCCCGGCCGCGAGACGCTCAACTACGGACACACGCTCGCGCACGCGCTCGAGAAGCACTCCGGCTTCTCGATCCGCCACGGCGACGCCGTCGCCGTCGGCTGCGTCTACGCCGCCGAGCTCGCCCGCCTCGCCGGGGTGCTCTCCGACGAGGTCGCCGCCCGGCACGCGCCCGCCTTCGCCAAGGTCGGCCTGCCGACCACGGTCAAGGAGCTCGGCCTCGAGGCCGGCTTCGACGACCTCATCGGCGCCATGCGGGTCGACAAGAAGGCCCGCGGCTCCGTGCTCCGCTTCCTCGTGCTCCACGACCTCGCCGTCCCGCGCATCCTCACCGGGCCGACCGAGGAGCAGCTGCGCGAGGCGTACGCGGCCGTGTCTGTCTAGACCCTCCCGCCGAGTCGGCTCGTCCTGACCGAAAACATCGCCGAGTCGGCTCGTTACAACGAGCCGACTCGACGCGAAGATCGGTCAGAACGAGCCGACTCGGCGATGTCTCAGGTCACAGACCCATGTCTTTGGCGATGATCAGCTTCATCACCTCGGAGGTGCCGCCGTAGATGCGGTTGACGCGGTTGTCGGCGTAGAGACGGGCGATGGGGTATTCGTTCATGTAGCCGTAGCCGCCGTGCAGCTGCAGGCAGCGGTCGACGACGCGATGGGCGACCTCGGTGCAGAACAGCTTGGCGGAGGCGGCCTCGGCGGCGCTGAGCTCGCCGAGGTCCTCGGCCTCGATGGCACGGTCGACGACGGCCTGCGCCGCATCCACCTCGGCCTTGCACGCGGCCAGCTCGAACTTGGTGTTCTGGAACGAGGCGACCGCGGTGCCGAAGACCTTGCGCTCGGCGACGTACGCCTTGGCGAACTCGACCGCGGCAGCGGCCTGCGCGTAGGCGCCGACGGCGATGCCGAGACGCTCGACCGGGAGGTTCTGGCCGAGGTAGGAGAAGCCCTTGCCGACCTCGCCGAGCACGTCCTCGACCGGCACCAGCACATCGGTGAAGGAGAGCTCGGCGGTGTCGGAGACCTTCAGGCCGAGCTTGTCGAGCTTGCGGCCGACCTCGTAGCCCGCCAGCTTGGTGTCGACGGCGAGCAGCGTGATGCCCGCCCGGCGGTCCTCGGGGGTGGAGGGCGCCGTGCGGGCGCAGACGATCACCCGGTCGGCGTTGACGCCGCCGGTGATGAACGTCTTGGCGCCGTTGAGCACGTAGTGGCGACCGTCGTCGGTGAGCTTGGCGTTGGTCGTCATGCCGGCCAGGTCGGAGCCGGTGCCCGGCTCGGTCATCGCGATCGCCCACATCTCCTCACCGGAGACGAAGCCCGGCATCCAGCGCTCCATCTGCTCCTTGGTGGCGAGCTTGAGCAGGTAGGGCAGGCAGAGTCCGACGTGGGTGCTCGACCCGCCGAAGGAGACACCGGCGCGGGAGAGCTCCTCGGTCATGATCGCCGAATACTTGAACGACTCGATCCCGGCCCCGCCGAACTCCTCGGGCACCTGGATGCCCCACACACCGAGCTCGCCCAGCTTGAGATAGAAGTCGTGGGGGACGATGCCGGCTTCGTACCACTCGTCGTAGACGGGCACGACCTCCTTCTCGATGAAGGAGCGGATGGTCTCGCGGAAGGACTGGTGGTCTTCGGTGTAGACGGTTCGGCGCATCTTCTTCTTCCTGTTTGTTGCGGTCGGGATGCTGGGTCGGGATGCTGGGTCAGGGGCGGGCGCCGACGGCGCGGAGCGCGAGGTCGGCATAGAAGTCGGCGAGCGACTCGGGGGTCCAGGTGCCGCCGTCGCGATACCACCGGGCCAGGTCGATGCCGAGGGAGAGCAGGGCGGTGGCGGTCTTGGCGGGGTCGGGGGTGTCGAAGTCGCCGCTGCGTACGCCTTCCTCGACGACCTCGCGCATGACGGTGTCGATCGCGCGGCGCAGCCCCGCGACCTCCCGGATGTGCTCGTCGGTCAGCGCGGCGAGCTCGTAGTTGATCACCCGGGCCGTCGTGTGGGAGCGGGCGTGGAAGAGCACATAGGTGCGTACGGCGGCCGCGACCCGCTCGGCCGGGGTGCCGTCGGCGCGCACCGCCTCGGTGAGCGCCTCGAGGATCACCTCGTGCCCACGCATCGCGATCGCGTGCAGCAGCTCCTCCTTCGAGCGGTGGTGCACGTAGACGGCCGCCGGGCTCAACCCAGCCGCGGTGGCGATGTCGCGGGTGCTGGTGCCGTGGAAGCCCTTGGCGGAGAAGGCCTGCACCGCGGCGTCGAGCAGACGGGCACGGCTCCGGTCGCCGCGGGCCTGGGTGCCGGTGCGTACCTCGTTCATATGACCAGTGTTACACAAAGGTAAGTGAGCGCTTAGATTCGCCTGCTGGTCGCTCGCCGGCGGGCCCGTGCGAGGATGCGGGCGTGAGCAACGTGTCGAAGCAGGTCCTCGTCCTCAACGGCCCCAACCTCGGACGTCTCGGGAAGCGTCAGCCCGAGATCTACGGCCACACCACCTTCGACGAGCTCGCGGCGATGTGCGTCGAGTGGGGTCGTGGCCTCGGGTTCACGGTCGACGTACGCCAGACCAACCACGAGGGCGACATGGTCGACTGGCTCAACGCCGCGGCCGACAACGGCACCCCGGTGGTGCTCAACGCCGCCGCCTGGACCCACTACTCCTACGCGATCTACGACGCCTGTGCGCAGCTGAGCGCCCCGCTGATCGAGGTGCACATCTCCGACCCGACCCGGCGCCCCGAGGTGTTCCGCCACACCAGCGTGATCACCGAGCACGCCGCCGCGGTCGTCGCGGGCAAGGGCATCGACGGCTATCGTGAGGCGCTCGAGATCCTCGCCCGCGAGCCCGGCAACAACTGATCGCGCTCGGAGCCGGGCCCGGCTCCGACAGGCCTCGCGCCGACGGATTGGGTCGGCGTACGTCTGGTTGACTAGGATTCTCCCTGGCCCATCGGGCCCTGCGAACCCCGAACATTGACAATCGAGCCTGCGCTGCTGCAGGTCAAAGACGAAGGCTGAGCGACGGTTATGGCGACGACGAACGACCTCAAGAACGGCATGGTGCTGAAGATCGAGGGCCAGCTCTGGCAGGTCACCGAGTTTCAGCACGTGAAGCCCGGAAAGGGTCCGGCGTTCGTCCGCACCAAGCTCCGCAACGTCGAGTCGGGCAAGAACGTCGACAAGACCTTCAACGCCGGCACCAAGGTCGAGACCGCCACGGTCGACCGCCGCTCGTTCCAGTACCTCTACAACGACGGCTCCAACTTCGTCTTCATGGACGTCGCCGACTTCGACCAGGTCGAGGTCACCCCCGAGATCATCGGTGACGGTGCCGGCTTCCTGCTCGAGAACCAGGAGGTCATCCTGGCCACCAACGAGGGCCGCGTGCTCTTCGTCGAGCTGCCGCCGTCGGTCGAGCTGGTCATCTCCTACACCGAGCCCGGTGTCATGGGCGACTCGGCCACCGGCCGCACCAAGCCCGCCACCCTCGAGACCGGTGCCGAGATCCAGGTGCCGCTCTTTATCGAGCAGGGCGAGAAGATCAAGGTCGACACCCGCGAGGGCGGCTCCTACCTCTCCCGCGTCAAGGGCTGACCTTCATGGCTAGTCACGTCGCCACCGCACGGTCCAAGGCGCGCAAGCGCGCCCTGGACCTGCTCTTCGCCGCCGAGGCGCGCGACATCTCCGCCGGCGACCTGCTCGACCAGCAGATCGGGGAGGGGCAGGTGCCCAACAACCCGTTCACGGTCAAGCTGGTCCGTGGTGTGGTCGCCGACGCGGAGCGGATCGACGCGCTGATCTCGCAGTTCGCCAAGGACTGGTCGCTGGCTCGCATGCCCGCGGTCGACCGCAACGTGCTCCGTGTCGGCGTCTGGGAGATCCTCGACGGAGACGTGGCCGCCGAGGTCGCGATCAGCGAGGCGACGGCCCTGGTGACCGAGCTGTCCACCGACGACTCGCCCTCCTTCGTCAACGGAGTGCTCTCCGCTGTCGCGAAGGACCTCGCGACCAAGCACTGAGACCGATCTCGTCCCGGTGGAGCGACGCCTGCCGGGAAGTGCTGCGGCCGCGTACGGGTCGCGAGGTGTGCGACACCGAGCCTGTGTTTTCCCGTTATCGAGGATTGCTTCGGTCGGGACCGTATGTTTGGACTCGAGGACGAACTCGAGACCTCGACCCGCACCCGTATTCGGAGAGCGCATGACGCAGGAGAACGACCCGTACGAAGAGCCGGACCCGCGCACCCGGCCGACCGGCGCACCCTCGCACTGGGTGACTCCGCCACCACCGACCTCGGCCGGTCAGCCGCTCCACTCCGCCCAGCCGGAGCCGGACGGCCCCCGGACGAACCCGAGCGCCCAGCCCTATCCGGGCTACGACGCGAGCCAGGAGGCGACCCGCATCACCCAGCCACAGGTCACCCAGCAGCAGGTCGCGCAGCAGCAGGCGGCCCAACAGGCGGCCCAGCAGCCGGGAGCGCCGGGAGCGCCGATGCCGGCAGGGCAGGGGCTCGAGGTGCCCAGCGCGACCGACTTCCTCGACCGGCGTGCGGAGTCGGCGGGGTTCGGGCCGGCCAACTGGGGCTGGCGCGGCGCGCTGCGCCGGATGACCGGCGGGATGATCAGCCCGAAGATGGGCCCGGCCGAGGTTGCCTACGAGCAGGACCGCGCGATGATCCAGCGCGACTTCGACGGTCCGCGCACGATCGTCTTCATCAACCCCAAGGGCGGCGCGGCCAAGACCACCGGCGTGCTCGCGGCGGGCTACACCTTCGGCACCGTGCGTGGCGGGGGCGTCGTGGCCTGGGACAACAACGAGACCCGCGGCACCCTCGGCATCCGAGGCGTACGCAGCACCCACCGCAACACCACCCGCGAGCTGCTCGACAACCTGGCCTCGTTCAACAACGTCTACCAGTCGCGCATCGGAGACCTCGGTGCCTTCGTACGCTCCCAGGGCGATGCCCACTTCGACGTGCTGGCCTCCGACGAGCGCCCTGACGTCACCGGCCAGATCCACGCCGACGACTTCGGGCAGGTGCACCATCTGCTCGAGCGCTTCTACAAGGTGATCCTGGTCGACACCGGCAACAACATGCGTGCCGAGAACTGGCTCGCCGCCGCCGACACCGCCGACCTGCTCGTGGTGACCTCGACCGTGCGCGAGGACACCGGCTACAGCGGGCTGTGGATGCTCGACGCGCTGCAGGAGTCGGGCTATGCCGACCTGAAGCTGAAGACCATCACGGTCCTCTCCGACCCGTCTCCCAAGGTCGACACCAAGCTCGCCCAGGATCTGACCGAGGTCTACCAGCAGCGCACCCGAGGGGTCTACCGGGTGCCGTTCGACCCGGTGCTCGTCGCAGGGTCGACGGTGCAGTACTCCCAGCTCTCCGAGGACACCAGGATGTCGTGGCTCAAGGCGTGTGCTGGGATGGCTCACGCGTTGTAGCCGCCGGGCGCTAACGTCGGAGTCATGCGCGCAGTCGTCTACTCCGAGAACGGTCCCTCCTCCGCGATGCGGCTCACCGAGCGTCCGGTGCCGAAGCCCGGCCCCGGCGAGGTGCTGGTCAGGCTCGTACGGGCCGGCGTCAACCCGACCGACTGGAAGGTGCGCGCCGGGCTGAGCGCGAGCCTCGACACGCCCGAGGCGACCCCCGGCCAGGACGGCGCGGGCGTCATCGAAAGTCTCGGCGACGGCGTGAGCACCCACATCGTCGGCCAGCCGGTCTGGCTGTACATGACCCAGCGCGGGCAGGCGTGGGGCACCGCCGCGGAGTATGTCACCGTGCCGGCCCACAAGGCCGTCGAGCTGCCCGCCGGCGCCTCCTACGACCTCGGCGCCTCGCTCGGGGTGCCGGCGATGACCGCCCACCGGGCGCTCACCTCAGGCGCCGTGGAGCGGGTCGGCCCGGGGTCCTTCGAGGGCATGGTCGTGCTGGTGCAGGGCGGTGCCGGAGCCGTCGGCAACGCTGCGATCCAGCTCGCGGCCTGGGCGGGGGCGACGGTGGTCACCACGATCAGCTCGCCCGCGAAGGCAGCGCTGGCGAAGGCGGCCGGGGCCCACCACATCCTGAACTACCGCGAAGGAGACCCGGCCGCCGCGATCCGGGAGATCGCGCCCGACGGCGTCGACGTGATCGTCGAGGTCGCCCCGGCGGTCAACAACGACCTCGACCGGGCGGTCATCGCCAAGCGGGGCACGATCGCGATCTACGCCAACAACGGCGGCGACGAGCTCACGATGCCGCTGCGCGAGACCTTCTCGCTCAACCTGCGCTACCAGTTCATCCAGCTCTACGGCGTCGAGCCCGAGCAGATCCGGGCCGCGGCCGAGGATGTCGCCGCCGCCGTCGCGGCGGGGGCGCTGCGCGTGGGACCGGAGCGCGGCGTACCCCTGCATCACTATCGGCTCGAGGAGACCGCGGCTGCCCACGACGCGGTCGAAGCCGGTGCCGTCGGAAAGGTGCTCATCGACCTGGAGTGAGGATAGGGTCTAGGTCGACTTCCTTTAACGAGCCGTCCCGTGAGGCGGAGAAGGAGCCTTCGACCTTTGTCTGAACTCGATTCCGAGCCGAGCGGGCGCAACCAGTCCGCAGAGCCCGTGGCGGAGCCGGCCATCGACGGCCGCGTCGTCCTCGACGCCCGTGACATCTCCCGGGCACTGACCCGGATCTCCCACGAGATCCTGGAGCGCAACCGCGACGCGGAGGATCTGGTCCTCCTCGGCCTGCACACCCGCGGCGTACCTCTGGCCCGGCGGATCGCCGCCCGGATCGAGGCGGCCGAGGGCCACGAGGTCGCCTGCGGTGCGCTCGACGTGACGATGTACCGCGACGATCTGCGCACCCACCCGACCCGGGCGCCGCACCACACCGTGATCCCGCCCGGTGGCATCAGCGGCAAGACGCTGGTGCTCGTCGACGACGTGCTCTTCTCGGGTCGCACCGTCCGAGCCGCGCTCGACGCGCTCGCCGACTACGGCCGCCCGGCCGTCGTACGCCTCGCCGTCCTCGTCGACCGCGGCCATCGGCAGCTGCCGATCCGGGCCGACCACGTCGGCAAGAACCTCCCGACGGCGCGCTCGGAGCGGGTCGGTCTGCGCCTGGAGGAGACCGACGGCATCGACGAGGTGCGCATCGTCGAGCTCGAGGGGGCCTCGGCATGACGAGGCATCTGCTGTCCATCGACGACGTGAGCGCGGACGACATCGCGAAGCTCTTCGCGACCGCCGCCGAGATGCACGACGTGCAGAAGCGTGAGGTCAAGAAGCTGCCGGCACTGCGCGGGCGTACGGTGATCAACCTCTTCTTCGAGGACTCGACCCGCACCCGGAGCAGCTTCGAGATCGCCGGGAAGTGGCTCTCGGCCGACGTGATCAACCTGTCGGCGAAGGGCTCCTCGGCCTCGAAGGGCGAGTCGCTGCGCGACACGGTGCTGACCGTGACCGCGATGGGCGTCGACGGGCTGGTGATGCGCCACTCGGCTTCGGGCGCCGCGCATCAGGTCGCGGGCTGGCTCGATATTCCGGTGGTCAACGCCGGTGACGGGATGCACGAGCACCCCACCCAGGCGCTCCTGGACTGCTACACGCTGCAGCGCCAGCTCGGCGGGCCGGGCTCCCTGGAGGGCAAGCGGATCGCGATCGTGGGCGACCTGACCCACTCGCGGGTGTTCCGGTCCAACGTGAAGGCGCTGGGCAAGCTCGGTGCGTCGGTGGTGGCGGTCGCGCCGCCGACGCTGATGCCTGCGGGCATCGCCGAGTGGGCGAAGGCCGACGGCTTCGCCACCTCCTACGACCTCGACGCGGTGCTGCCGGAGGTCGACGCGGTGATGATGCTGCGGGTGCAGCGGGAGCGGATGAGCGGCGGCTACTTCCCGACCTCGCGCGAGTACACCGTCGGCTACGGGCTCACCCGGCCCCGGCTCGGGCTGCTGCGCGACGGCGCGCCGATCCTGCACCCCGGGCCGATGAACCGTGGCCTGGAGATCTCACCCGAGGCCGCCGACGCCGCCTCCTCCCGGATCCTCGACCAGGTCTCGGCCGGGGTCGCGATCCGGATGTCCGTGCTCTACCACCTGCTCGCCGGCGAGGAGTCCGCATGAGTCTGCTGATCAAGGGTGCCTCCGTCCTCGGGGCCGAGCCCACCGACGTGTACGTCGAGAACGGCGTGATCTCCGCCGTCGGCCGAGCCGTGAGCGCCGGCGAGCGTGTCGAGACCGACACAGTCGTCGACGCTGATGGCCTGGTCCTCCTGCCGGGTCTGGTCGACCTGCACACCCACCTGCGCCAGCCCGGCCGTGAGGACGCCGAGACGGTCTCCTCCGGTGCCGCGGCGGCCGCTGCCGGCGGCTTCACCGCCGTGCTCGCGATGGCGAACACCTCGCCGGTCACCGACACGGCCGAGGCCGCGGTCTCGGTGTGGGAGTTGGGCCGCGAGGCCGGGCTGGCCGATGTGTTCCCGGTCGGTGCGGTGACCAAGGCTCTGGCCGGTGAGGAGCTGGCCGAGCTGTCACTGATGAACCGCTCGAGGGCCGGCGTGAGGGTCTTCTCCGACGACGGCAGGTGTGTCTCGGACCCGCGGGTGATGCGGCGGGCCCTGGAGTATGTCAAGGCGTTCGGCGGCGTGATCTCCCAGCACTCCCAGGACCCGTCGCTGGCGCCGTACGGCTCGGCCTGCTGCCACGAGGGCGAGCTCTCCGGGCGGCTCGGTCTGCCCGGCTGGCCCGGGGTCGCCGAGGAGGTCATCGTCGCCCGCGACGTGATGCTCGCGCGCCACACCGGCTCACGCGTGCACGTCGCTCATGCCTCGACGGCCGGCACGGTCGAGGTGCTTCGCTGGGCGAAGGCGCAGGCCGAGAAGGACGGCACCTGGGCGGTGACCGCGGAGGTCACCCCTCACCATCTGCTGCTGACGACCGATCTGCTCGCCGGCTACGACCCGACGTTCAAGGTCAACCCGCCCCTGCGCCCCGCGGAGGACGTCGAGGCTCTGCGCGCCGCCCTGGCCGACGGCACCATCGATGCCGTCGCGACCGACCACGCTCCGCACGCGCGTCAGGACAAGGAGCACGCCTTCGTCGACGCGGCCTTCGGCATGCTCGGGCTCGAGGAGGCGCTCTCGGTCGTCTCGACCGTGATGGTCTCCTCGGGGCTCATGGACTGGGCCGCTGTCGCCCGGGCGATGTCCTTCACGCCGGCCCGTATCGCGGGGCTCGAGGGCCACGGCCGTCCGATCGAGGTGGGTGAGCCGGCCAACCTGACCCTTGTCGATCCCGCCGCGACCTACCTCGTCGACCGCGACCGATCGCTGTCTCTCTCCCGCAACAACCCCTGGCACGACCGCAAGCTCACCGGACGGGTCGTGTCCACCTACCTGCGTGGGAACCGGACGTTCGGCGGATAGCCGTGCGGCAGCGCGCCCAGGTCGGGTCGTCTGATCCATCCCGCAGGGACCGCGTCTGCCGCTAGGCTCCGCGCTCATGACCGACGTCTTCTCCGACAGGCTCGCGCAGTGGCGCGACTACACCGCGACGCCGTGGGCGCGGATCCGTTACACAGTGGTCGAGGAGATCCTCCGAGGTCAGTGCGCTGAGCTGGGGGAGAGGCTGCGAATCCTCGATGTCGGCGGCGGTGACGGGATGGACGCGCTGCCGCTGGCTCTGGCCGGCCACGAGGTGACGATCCTCGACCCGTCGGAGTCCTGGTTGGGCGAGGCGAAGCGTCGCGCAGGAGAGGCCGGTACCGCTGTGACCACGATCGTCGGCGGCCTCGACGACAACATCGACGGAGGCCTCCCCGGCGGCGAGTGGGACCTGGTGCTGTGCCACTTCGTGCTCCAGTACCGACCGGCTGACGCCGGTGACGTACGCCGCTTGGCGGCTGCCGTGCGCCCCGGCGGCCGGGTTTCGGTGATGGTCCCCAACCCGGCGAGCATGGTGCTACGAGAATTGGTCACCGGCGGACCCGAGGCCGCGCTCACCGAGCTGCGCGCGGAGACCAGGCACGCACAGACCTTCGACCACGACGTACGAAAGATCGCGATGCCCGACCTCGAGGCCGAGCTCGCAGCCGCCGGCCTGCGGCTGACCGGCCGCTTCGGCACCAGGATCGCCAACGACCTGCTCACCGACAACGAACCCAAGCACGACCCGGCCTACTTCGACCGGCTCCTCGAGCTGGAACGGGAGCTGTGCGACCAAGAGCCGTTCGTGCGAATCGCGGGGATGTATCAGCTCCTCGCCGAGAAGTAGGCTCGGCCGCGTGGATAACCTCGAACGCGTCTACAAGATGCCCTTCGGCTCCGTCTACCCGCACTACGTGACGAAGGTGGGGAAGAAGGGTCGCACCACCGCCGAACTGCACCAGGTGATCACCTGGCTGACCGGCTTCGACGACGACGCGATCGCCAAGCACGTCGAGGCCGGGACGAGCTTCGAGGAGTTCTTCGCCGCCGCAGATCTCAACCCGGGCTCGACGCTGATCACCGGTGTCGTCTGCGGTGTGCGGGTCCAGGAGGTCGAAGACCCGCTGATGCGTCAGGTGCGTTATCTCGACAAGCTCGTCGACGAGCTGGCCAAGGGCAAGGCGATGGAGAAGATCCTCCGCGGCTAGACCCTGCCCGACTAGACCTGCGCGGCCAGACCTGCGAATAATCGGCTGGACGTCGCAGCCGTCGCCCACGTACGCTCGTCGCATCATGAAGATCTCGCGCTGACCTCCGACCCGCGCCCGAGGCATCTGCCCGGCGGGTCGTCCTCGAACCCGAAGGCCAGCGCCGTCATGTCATTCTCGATCACTTCGTCCGGTCCGATCCTCGTCCGTGATCTGTCCGTCTCCTTCCGCAGCGGATCCGTCCTCGCCGGGATCGACCTCACCGTCTCCCCGGGCGAGCGGATCGCGCTCGTGGGGGAGAACGGCGCCGGCAAGTCCACACTGCTCCGCGCTATCGCACACGAGCTACCGCTCACCGCCCAACGCACAGGCACACTCGAGTCGCCCGACGACCTCGTCTGGTTGCCGCAGGAGCCGCCGTTCCGTGACGAGGCGAGCATCGAGGACGTGCTCGCCACCACGCTGCGTCCGCTGCGAGAGGCCGTCGAGACGGTCGAGAAGCTCGCCGACCGCCTCGATGAACCCGAGATCGCCGAGACGTACGCGAGCGCGCTCGACTTCGCTGTCGCCCACGACGCCTGGGACGCCGATCGGCGAGCCCTCCTGGCCGCGGACCGACTCGGCCTGAGCGGGCTCGACAGGGAGCGTCCGATCAGCACGCTCTCCGGCGGTCAGCGGACCAGGCTGGCGCTCGCGACCGCGATCACTCGCCGACCGGACGCGTTGCTGCTCGACGAGCCCACCAACCACCTCGACGACGACGCGGTCGCCGTGCTGGGGGAGTTCCTGCGTGAGCTGCCCGGCGCCGTGCTCATGGCCTCTCACGACCGTGTCTTCCTCGACGAGGTCGCCACCGGGCTCTTCGATCTCGACCCGGTCCCGCACGGCGCCGGGGGCACCGACGGCGCCGGCGGGCGCCTCTTCGGCGGCGGCTGGACCGCCTACGAGGATGCCCGGAAGGCGGCACGCGAACGGTGGGAGCAGACCTTCACCGAGCAGCAGGACGAGCTCAAGCGGTTGCGCGCCGCGACGAAGATCGGCAACGACGCGATCGCCCACAACCGCGGCCCGACCGACAACGACAAGTTCATCTACAAGTTCAAGGGCAGCAACGTCGAGCGCAGCCTCGCCCGCCGCAAGAAGGACGCGACCCGGCGACTGGAGGATGCCGAGGAGACGCAGGTACGCAAGCCGCCCCCGCCGCTCCACCTGAGCACCGGGCTCTCCTCGGCCGGCGCCGCGGGACGGGTGGCCGTCGTACGCGACCTGGTCGTCGAGGGTCGCCTCGAGCTGCCGGTGCTCGACATCACCGCGGGCGAGCACGTGCTGATCACGGGGCCCAACGGCAGTGGCAAGTCCACCCTGCTCGGGGTGCTGTCCGGGCGCGTCGAGCCGACCTCCGGCGAGGTGCAGATCGGCGCCCGTCACGTCGAGGAGCTCACCCAGGACCCGCAGTTCGGCGACCTGCGTCGCAAGGTGCGCGACGTCTATGAGGAGTCCGTGGGGGAGGAGCTGGCCGACCGGGTGCCGCTGCGAGGCCTCGGCCTGGTCCACCCGCGCGACCTCGGTCGTCCGGTGGGTGCGCTCAGCGTCGGTCAGCGCCGCCGCCTCGACCTGGCGATCGCGGTGGCCACCGGCCCGGATCTGCTGCTCCTCGACGAGCCCACCAACCACATCTCGCTCACGCTCGCCGGCGAGCTGGAGGAGGCGATCGGGGTCACGCCCGGCACCGTCGTCGTCGCCTCCCACGACCGCTGGCTGCGCCGGGGCTGGTCGGGAGCGGAGCTTCAGCTGCGCCCCTGACGGGCCACTTGCGGGCGAAACCCTGTGGATGAGCAGAGTTATCCACAGCCGCCGCGTACCTCGTTGTCCTGCTCTCGACGCCGTGGTGCGCTGTCCCCATGACAGCCAAGACTCCGTACGCTCCAGTCCTCCGCACCCAGGCCGACGTCGAGGCCGCCTGGCGCCATCTGATCAACCCGCTCGGGTGGCCCGAGCCTCGGTTGTGGTTCATGTTCATCGGTCGTGACGGCGTCCCGTTCCCACAGTTGGGCCAGATCGAGGAGATGCCCGCCGAGATCGACGCGGAAGGTTCCGAGAACGTCGCGACCATGATGGGGCAGCTGGTCGGCGACATGGGTTTCGACCGGGTCGCGTTCCTGCTGTGCAGACCGGGCGGCGGGTCTCCGGGCGCGAGCGATCGGAGGAACGCCGCCGAGCTCTACGCAGCCTGTCGGGCAGCCCCGGTCCCGGTCGAGGTCATCCACCTGGCCACCGACAAAGACTTCTGGCCGATGCCGATGGACATGGTCAGCACGGAGGTCGCCTGACGCTCAGACCTCCAGAGCGCAGACCGACCGCTAGAACTCCAGCGTGACCTTCGTGTCGCCGAGCTCACGGGTGACGATGCGATCGAACTCGGCCGCCGCGGCCTCCCGGTCGACGAGGTCACGCAGCGCGTGGTCGATCGCAGCCTGGTTGGTCGTGGTCCCGGCGATCTTTCTCGCCTCGGCCAACAACTCTTTGTCGATGCTGATCGACGTCTCGGTCATGGCGTACCCCCGCACGGATTCTGGATGAAACATCGAAACGCTAGCGCTGCACGCCCCTGCAACGCAATGACCTGCGAGAACCGTCACAGCGTGTCGCAGTCATCCGGATATGGTGCTCGACCATGAGCGCGGACGACGGCCCGTTGGCCGACATCTCGACCATGGTGGCCTCGATCCAGCCGATGGACACGGTGGAGAGCAGCCACCTGGCTGACGCGTCAGCGTGGTTGGACGGGACCGACGACGTGTTCAGGCGACGCAGCGATCCGACCGAACCGGCCAAGCACCTGGTCTCCTACTTCCTGCCCGTCGACCTGGCCAGTGGCCACGTCCTGCTCGGTGACCACCGCAAGTCGGGCCTCTGGCTGCCGCCAGGCGGTCACGTCGAGCCCGGCGAGCATCCCGCAGACACCGTGCGTCGCGAGTGCCTCGAGGAGCTCGGCGTCGAGGCTCGGTTCCATCGCGACCTCGGGCCGCGTCCGCTCCTGCTCACCGTCACCGACACACGACCGGAACGCCCCGACCAGCACACCGACGTCAGCCTCTGGTTCGTGCTCTCCCGCGACCACCGTGACCCGCTGGCGCCCGACGAGCGGGAGTACGCCGGTGTGCGCTGGTGGACGCCGGCCGAGATCCGCTCCGGCGATCCGCGGCTGTTCGATCCCCATATGGGCCGGATGCTCGAGAAGCTGACGACCCTTACGGCCTGATCCTCGCTCATGGCGCTGGGAGCCGGCTCTGTTGCTCTGAGGAGTCCGGCCTCTCGGGGCCGAGCTCGGAAGGCGAAGGTCACAGAAACCGGCCGCGAGCGTGGATCACCGGCGAGTCGCGCATCGCGGGCATGCCAGGATGGAAGTGAGAAGGACCGATGTGGGTCCGTGAACGCAGGGGTTTTAGATGACGGACGCGAACTGGTACCCGGACCCGACCGGACAGGGCGAGCTTCGCTACTTCGACGGGAGCCAGTGGACCGAGCACATCTCCACGGGCGGGCAGCAGTCGACAGCACCCTTGACGCCGCCTCGGGCGTCGATGGAGCAGGAGGCGCCGACGCAGGTCGGAGCGGCACCGGCCGCTCAGGCGCAGGCGGCCTACGCGGAGAGCGCCCAGGAACAGTCTGGCCAGTTCGCGCAGCAGGCGCAGTACGGCCAGCAGGCCCAGCAGCCTGCCCAGCATCAGGGCCAGCAGCCGGCCCAGCAGCCGGCACAGCAGCCAGCACAGCAGGGCCAGCCCGCCGGCGACGCGTTCGCCGGGATCTCGGGCGACCTGATCGACGGCCGGTTCACGGAGGTCGAGGGCGAGGGCGCGGTGCTGCAGAACAAGAAGCTGCTGCGCGTGCGCGTGGGTGAGCCTTTCCAGGCCCGCCAGGGGTCGATGGTGGCCTACCAGGGCAACGTCTCGTTCAAGTATCAGGGCGGCGGCATGGGCAAGTTCCTCAAGCGTGCCGTGACCGGCGAGGGGCTCAGCCTGATGGGTGTCGAGGGCCAGGGTGACGTCTTCCTGGCCGACGCGGCCAAGGAGGTCCACATCCTCCGGCTGAACAACTCCGGCATCTCGATCAACGGCGACCACGTGCTCGCCTTCTCGGGAGGCCTGCAGTGGAACATCGAACGCGTCCAGGGCGCGGGCATGCTCACCGGTGGCCTCTTCAACACCACGCTGCGCGGCACCGGCTGGGTCGCGGTCACCACCGACGGCGAGCCGGTGGTCCTCAACGCCGCCGAGGCGCCGACCTTCACCGACACCAACGCCGTCGTCGGCTGGTCGGTCGGGCTGCAGACCAGCCTGCAGAAGTCGTTCACAGCCGGTGCGCTGATCGGCCGCGGCAGCGGCGAGGCGTTCCAGGTCGCGTTCCAGGGGGCCGGTTTCGTGATCGTGCAGCCCTCCGAGGGCGCGGTCGTCCCGCCCCACTCCCACAACTGACCGGCGATCGACCGGCAACTGACCGGCAACCGGCACCGTCGCTTGTGGCGTCGGTCACGGGTCGAGACGTACGACACGACCGACCCGTGGCCGGCGACTGCGGCCAGGCCGCATCTCGCTGATACTGTCACCATCAGTTGACCGACATCCTTTAAGCACCGTCCTGTGAGGCGGAGAAGGAGGTACGGCGTGCCGCTGCATGCCCACAAAGAAGCACTCCTCGTACTCGAAGATGGTCGAACCTTCCGAGGGGAGTCATTCGGCGCCGAGGGCGAGACCTTCGGCGAGGCCGTGTTCTCCACCGGCATGACCGGCTATCAGGAGACGCTGACCGACCCGAGCTACCACCAGCAGGTCGTGGTGATGACCGCTCCGCACGTCGGCAACACCGGCGTCAACGACGAGGACCCGGAGTCGAAGAAGATCTGGGTGGCCGGATACGTCGTACGCGACCCTGCCCGGGTCTCCTCGAGCTGGCGTGCCCAGCGCACGCTCGACGACGACCTCCGTGACCAGTCCGTCGTCGGCATCTCCGGCATCGACACCCGCGCGCTGACCCGTCACCTGCGCGAGCGCGGTGCGATGCGCGTCGGCATCTCGACGATCGACACCGACCCCGAGGCCCTGCTCGCCAAGGTGCGTGCCAGCGCCGAGATGAGCGGCGCGAACCTCTCCGAGGCGGTCAGCACCCAGGAGACGTACGTCGTCGAGGCGAAGGGCGAGAAGCGGTTCACCGTCGCGGCCCTCGACCTGGGCATCAAGGAGATGACCCCGGAGCGGATGGCCGAGCGCGGCATCGAGGTGCACGTGCTCCCCGCGACCGCGACGCTCGAGGACGTCAAGGCGGTCAACCCCGACGGCCTCTTCTACTCCAACGGCCCCGGCGACCCGGCCGCGACCACCGGTCAGGTGGAGCTCCTCCAGAAGGCGCTGGCCGAGGACATCCCCTACTTCGGCATCTGCTTCGGCAACCAGCTCTTCGGTCGCGCGCTCGGCTTCGGGACGTACAAGCTCAAGTACGGTCACCGCGGCATCAACCAGCCGGTCATGGACCTCACCACCCGCAAAGTCGAGGTGACCGCCCACAACCACGGCTTCGCCGTCGACGCGCCTGTGGGTGAGGAGACGAAGACCGAGTTCGGCATCGCGACCGTCTCCCACGTCAACCTCAACGACGACTGCGTCGAGGGCCTCGAGCTCAAGGACGCCGAGACCGGGAAGCTTAAGGGCTTCTCCGTCCAGTACCACCCGGAGGCCGCGGCCGGCCCGCACGACGCCGGCTACCTCTTCGACCGTTTCATCGCAACCATGGCGAAGGAGGTCTGAGCGATGCCCAAGCGCGAAGACATCAAGTCCGTGCTCGTGATCGGCTCCGGCCCGATCGTCATCGGCCAGGCCTGCGAGTTCGACTACTCCGGCACCCAGGCCTGCCGCGTGCTGCGCGAGGAGGGCATCAGGGTCGTCCTGGTCAACTCCAACCCGGCCACGATCATGACCGACCCCGAGTTCGCCGACGCGACCTACGTCGAGCCGATCACCCCTGAGTTCGTCGAGAAGGTCATCGCCAAGGAGCGCCCCGACGCCCTGCTGGCCACCCTCGGCGGCCAGACCGCGCTCAACTGCGCGGTGGCGCTCGACGAGCGCGGCATCCTGGAGAAGTACGACGTCGAGCTGATCGGCGCGAGCATCGACGCGATCCAGCGCGGTGAGAACCGCGAGCAGTTCAAGGAGATCGTGGCCGAGCTCGGCGGCGAGAGCGCGAAGTCGGTCATCTGCCACTCGATGGACGACCTGCTCGCCGGCGCCGAGGAGCTCGGCTACCCCGTCGTCATCCGGCCGAGCTTCACGATGGGCGGCTCCGGCTCGGGCTTCGCCTTCGACGAGGCCGAGCTGCGCCGTCTGGGCGGCGCCGGCCTCGCGGCGAGCCCGACCACCGAGGTGCTCCTGGAGGAGTCGATCCTCGGCTGGAAGGAGTACGAGCTCGAGGTCATGCGCGACCGCAAGGACAACTCGGTCATCGTCTGCTCGATCGAGAACCTCGACCCGATGGGCGTGCACACCGGCGACTCGATCACCGTCGCGCCGGCGATGACGCTGACCGACCGCGAGTACCAGAAGCTGCGTGATCTCGCGATCGGCATCATCCGTGCCGTCGGCGTCGACACCGGCGGCTGCAACATCCAGTACGCGGTCAACCCGGTCGACGGCCGGATCATCGTCATCGAGATGAACCCGCGTGTCTCCCGCTCCTCGGCGCTGGCCTCGAAGGCGACCGGTTTCCCGATCGCCAAGATCGCCGCCAAGGTGGCCCTCGGCTACACGCTCGACGAGATCGACAACGACATCACCCGCCGCCCCGACGGGCAGAGCACCCCGGCCTGCTTCGAGCCCACCCTCGACTACGTCGTGGTCAAGGTGCCGCGGTTCGCGTTCGAGAAGTTCCCCGGCGCCGACACCGCGCTGACGACGCACATGAAGAGCGTCGGCGAGGCGATGGCGATCGGCCGCAACTTCACCGAGGCGCTGCAGAAGGCGCTGCGCAGCCTGGAGAAGCCCGAGGCGGTCTTCGACTGGACCCAGGAGATCATCGAGCTCGACAAGCTCGCGCTGCTCGAGGAGATCAAGACCCCGACCGACGGCCGGCTCAAGCGCGTCATGGACGCGATCCGGGCCGGTGCGAGCCCGGAGGAGATCTTCGAGAGCACCAAGATCGACCCCTGGTTCATCGACCAGCTCTTCCTGGTCAACGAGATCGCCCGCGAGATCATCGCGGCGCCCGAGCTCACCGCCGACGTGCTCCGCTACGCCAAGCGCCACGGCTTCTCCGACGTCCAGGTCGGCAAGATGCGCGGCATGACCGCCGACGTGGTGCGCGGCGTACGCCACGCCCTCGGCATCCGCCCGGTCTTCAAGACCGTCGACACCTGTGCGGCCGAGTTCGCCGCGAGCACGCCCTACCACTACTCCTCCTACGACGAGGAGACCGAGGTCGCACCGCGGGAGAAGCCGGCCGTGCTCATCCTCGGCTCGGGCCCCAACCGGATCGGGCAGGGCATCGAGTTCGACTACTCCTGCGTGCACGCCTCCCTCGCGCTGAGCGAGGCCGGCTACGAGACCGTGATGGTCAACTGCAACCCGGAGACGGTGAGCACCGACTACGACACCTCCGACCGGCTCTACTTCGAGCCGCTCACCCTGGAGGACGTGCTCGAGATCGTGCACGCCGAGCAGGCGGCCGGTCCGGTCGTCGGCGTCATCTGCCAGCTCGGCGGCCAGACTCCGCTCGGGCTCGCGCAGGGTCTCAAGGACAACGGCGTGCCGATCGTGGGCACCTCGCCGGAGGCGATCCACCTCGCCGAGGAGCGCGGCGCCTTCGGCCGTGTGCTGGCCGAGGCCGGCCTGGTCGCGCCCAAGCACGGTATGGCGACGACCTTCAACGAGGCCCGCGAGATCGCCGCCGAGATCGGCTACCCGGTCCTGGTCCGCCCGAGCTACGTCCTCGGCGGGCGTGGCATGCAGATCGTCTACGACGACGAGGCGCTGCGCTCCTACATCGAGGCCGCCACCGAGGTCACCCCCGACAAGCCGGTGATGGTCGACAAGTTCGTCGACGACGCGGTCGAGATCGACGTCGACGCCCTCTACGACGGCGACGAGCTGTTCCTCGGCGGCGTCATGGAGCACATCGAGGAGGCCGGGATCCACTCCGGTGACTCCTCCTGCGCGCTGCCGCCGATCACCCTGGGCGCTGCCGAGGTCGAGCGCATCCGCGTGGCCACCCTCGGGATCGCGAAGGGCGTGGGCGTACGCGGCCTGCTCAACATCCAATACGCGCTCGGCTCCGATGTCCTCTATGTGATCGAAGCCAACCCGCGTGCGTCCCGCACCGTCCCGTTCGTCTCCAAGGCGACCGCCACGCCGCTGGCCAAGGCCGCGGCCCGCGTGATGCTCGGAGAGTCGATCGCCGAGCTGCGTACCGCCGGCGTGCTTCCCGCGACCGGCGACGGGGGAGCACTGCCTCCTCAGCAGCCGATCGCGGTCAAGGAGGCGGTGATGCCGTTCAACCGGTTCCGCACGCCGCAGGGCCAGCAGGTCGACACGGTGCTCGGGCCGGAGATGAAGTCGACCGGCGAGGTCATGGGTCTCGACTCCGACTTCGGACGCGCCTTCGCCAAGAGCCAGTCGGGCGCCTTCGGGCCGCTGCCGACCCAGGGCCGGATCTTCGTGTCCATGGCCAACCGCGACAAGCGCACCATGATCTTCCCGATCAAGGTGCTCGCCGACCACGGGTTCGAGATCTTCGCCACCGAGGGCACCGCCGAGGTGCTGCGCCGCAACGGTGTGCCGTCGCGGCTGATGCGCAAGCACTCCGAGGGCACCGGCCCCGACGGGGAGAAGACGACCGTCGAGCGCATCCTCGCCGGCGAGGTCGACCTGGTCATCAACACGCCCAACGGCACCTCCAACGCGAAGGAGGCCCGGATGGACGGCTACGAGATCCGCACCGCCGCGGTGATGGCCAACATCGCCTGCATCACCACGGTGCAGGGCCTCGGCGCCGCCGTGCAGGGCATCGAGGCGCTGCGGCGCGGTGAGATCGACGTACGCAGCCTGCAGGAGTGGCGCGAGGTCGTCGGACACCACGACGGCGGGGTGAGCGGCCGGTGAGCGAACACAAGCGCGCCAAGCGCCCGGGCATCAGGCCCTACCGCACCCTGTTCGACAAGGTCCTGACCAGGACCGACGCCGAGCGGGCCCACCAGCAGGCCTTCGCCGCGATCCGTGCGGCCGGCCCGGCGCTGTCGAAGGCGCCGACGCCCGGCTCTCCCGTGCACGCCATGGGTCTGACCTTCCCCAACGTGATCGGGCTGGCGGCCGGCTTCGACAAGAACGCCGTCGGGATCGACGCGCTGGGCGGCCTCGGCTTCGGTCACGTGGAGATCGGCACGGTCACCGGAGAGGCGCAGCCGGGCAACCCGGCGCCACGGCTCTTCCGGCTTCCCGCCGACCGAGCCGTGATCAACCGGATGGGCTTCAACAACGAGGGCGCCGAGGCCGTCGCCGCGCGTCTGGCGAGCCGCCTCGAGCGGCGCGGAGCCGTTACCGGCGGACCGGTCCTCGGCATCAACATCGGCAAGACCAAGCTCGTGCCGGAGGACGACCAGGCGGCCGTCGAGGCCGACTACGCCAAGTCGGCCCAGCTGCTGGCGCCCTACGCCGACTACCTGGTCGTCAACGTGAGCAGCCCCAACACGCCCGGCCTGCGCACCCTGCAGTCGGTCGAGAAGCTGCAGCCGCTGCTGGAGCACGTACGCTCGATCGCCGATCAGGTCACCAAGCACCGGGTGCCGCTGCTGGTCAAGATCGCCCCCGACCTGGCCGACTCCGACGTGACCGAGGTGGCCGACCTGGCCCTGGCCATCGGCCTCGACGGGATCATCGCGACCAACACCACGATCGGCCGCGACGGGCTCGACTCGACTACCGCCGACATCGCCGCGGCGGGCGCCGGGGGGCTCTCGGGCGCGCCGCTCAGGGCCCGCTCGCTCGAGGTGCTCGAACGGCTCCGCGCCCGGGTGGGGGAGACGATGACCCTCATCGGCGTCGGCGGCATCACGACCGCAGACGACGCCCGCGAACGCCTCGAGGCCGGCGCCGACCTTCTCCAGGGCTACACCGGGTTCATCTACGAGGGACCGCTCTACGCCCGCCGGGTCGCCAGCGGTGCAGACACGAAAGGCACGCAGCGATGACCTTCGGCTCACGATACGCGGCCGCGCTCAGCGAGCGTGGCCGTCTCTGTGCGGGCATCGACCCGCACGCCTCGTTGCTGCACGCCTGGGGCCTGGACGACGACGTCGCCGGACTCGAGCGGTTCGCACTCACCGCGGTCGAGGCACTGGCACCACACGTGCCGGTCATCAAGCCGCAGAGCGCCTTCTACGAGCGCTTCGGCTCCCGCGGGGTCGCGGTGCTGGAGCGAGTGATCGCGGAGTCGAGGGCGGCCGGGGCGCTGGTGCTCCTCGACGCCAAGCGCGGCGACATCGGCTCGACCAGCCAGGCCTACGCCGACGCCTATCTCGACCCGTCCAGCCCGCTGGCCTGCGACGCGGTGACCGTGAGCGCCTTCCTCGGCTTCGGCTCCTTGACCCCGTTCGTCGAGACGGCCGCCAAGCACGATGCCGGGCTCTTCGTGCTCGCCCTGACCTCCAACAAGGAGGGCCCGGAGGTGCAGCACGCGACGGTCGAGGACGGTCGCAGCCTCGGGCGGGTCATGCTCGATCACCTACGCCGGCTCAACGACGCCGAGGAGCCGCTGGGCTCCTTCGGGGCTGTCGTCGGCGCGACGATCGGCGGCGTGGACGGCGCGGGTGTGGCGTACGACTTCGGGTTCAACGGCCCCATCCTGGCGCCGGGTTTCGGCCAGCAGGGCGGCACCCCGGCCGACCTGGCCCGCATCTTCGGGGCCGCCAACGCCAACGTCGTGGCCAGCACCAGCCGCGGCCTGCTCCGGAAGGGCCCCGACACGGCCGCGCTGCGTGACGAGGCGCTGCGGCTGCGCGACGAGCTCGGCTGAGGCCTGCCCCTCCGTCAAGGTATGCAGCGATCGGGTCGCCTCCCGTGCGGACCTCCGCGCGGGAGGCGACCTCGCCTCTGCATACCTTGATGAAGGAACCACCTCGGCGCCTGACACACTGGCCCGATGATCACTCTCCGGGTGGCCGCCCAGATCCTCGTCGTCCCGATCCTCGCCGTCGGCATGAGCGCGTGCGGTGATCAGACCGAGGACTACTGCGGCTCGCTGAAGGGCCATCAGAAGGAGCTGACGAACACGCTGGGGGAGGGCGGCACCAGCAGCCTGATCGCCGCTCTGCCGATCTTCGAGGATCTCGAGCGCAACGCCCCCGACGACATCGAGAAGGACTGGAAGACGCTCACGGGGGCGATCTCCGGCCTCAGCAAGGCACTCGAGGCCGCAGACGTCGGCGCCGACGACTTCGACGGCGGCAAGCCGCCGAAGGGCGTCAGTGACGCCGAGACGAAGAAGATCGCCGATGCTGCCACGAAGGTGAGCAGCAAGAAGACACAGAAGGCATCCGTACGCGTCCAGCAGCAGGCGCGCGATGTCTGCCACACCTCGCTGACGTTGTGAACCTGCTGTGCATCGATACGGCAACCCCGATTGCCGCGCTGGCAACGTAATGGCTAGATTGGCGCGAGCGCTTAGTGAAAGCGCTCAGCCGGGGGGCCACGATCCCAGTTGCCGCGCACCCCGGTTGCCCAGTTGACGTGAACAATTGATCGTGAAAGGGAGTCTTCGTGGCTCTGCCTCCGGACATCACCCCTGAACAGCGCGCTGCCGCGCTTGCCAAAGCCGCGGCCTCGCGCCAGGAGCGGGCTGCTGTCAAGAACAAGGTCCGTACTGGCGGCATGTCCGTCACCGAGGTCATCGAGGAGGGCAAGAAGAACGAGGTCGTCGGCAAGATGAAGGTCATCGACCTGCTGACCTCTCACCCCGGCCTCGGTGAGGTGCGGGCGACCCAGATGATGGAACGTCTCGGCATCGCGATGAGCCGCCGTGTGCAGGGCCTCGGCCCCAAGCAGGTGGCCGCGTTGGTCGAGGAGTTCGCTCGCCGATGAGTCTGATGACGGACGAGAAGATCTCACCGAGCCCGGGAGCAGGCCCGGACGCGAGCCAGGAGAAGCGACTCGTCGTCCTGGCCGGCCCGACCGCGGTCGGCAAGGGCACCGTCTCGGCGGCTGTCCGCGACGACCACCCCGAGGTCTTCTTGTCCGTCTCGGCGACGACCCGGAAGCCTCGCGAGGGCGAGGTCAACGGGGTGCACTACCTCTTCGTCTCCGACGAGGAGTTCGACACGATGGTCGCCGAGGGCCAGCTGCTGGAGTGGGCCACGGTCCACAACATGGCCCGCTACGGCACGCCGCGCGGCCCTGTCGAGAAGGCGCTGAGCGACGGCCGGCCCGCGATGCTCGAGATCGACCTGCAGGGCGCCCGGCTCGTGCGCGAGACCATGCCGGAGGCGATCTTCGTGTTCCTGGCGCCGCCGACCTGGGAAGAGCTCGTACGCCGCCTGGTCGGTCGAGGCACCGAGACCGAGGCCGAGCGGGAGCGTCGGCTGAAGACTGCGCGGGTCGAGCTGGCGGCGGAGAAGGAGTTCGACGTCACCATCGTGAACCACGAAGTTCATCAGGCAGCCGAAGAGTTGGTAACCTTGATGACGCTCGGCATCCCGAGCAAGAAATCCGACCAAGCCGACAAGTGAGGCTCACGTGGCTGCCCCTCAGATCGACGCCCAGGGCGTGACCAACCCCTCGATCGACGACCTGCTGACGAAGACCGACAGCAAGTACAAGCTGGTTCTCTACAGCGCTCAGCGGGCTCGCCAGATCAACGCCTACTACTCCCAGCTCGGCGAAGGCCTGCTGGAATACGTCGGCCCGCTGGTCGACACCCATGTCCAGGAGAAGCCCCTCTCGATCGCGCTGCGCGAGATCAACGAGGACCTGCTCACCTGCGAGGACATCGACCCGGCCGAGCTCGCCGCCCAGGCTGCGGCTGCCGACACGCCCGCCGAAGCCTGATCCTTGGCATCGTCGCCGACCGATCACAGGCTCCGATGACTGCCTCTGGCTCCGCCTCGGTGCCCCCGGCCGCTGCTCTCCACGAGCAGCGGCCGCGCGTGGTTCTGGGGGTCGCGGGTGGCATCGCTGCCTACAAGGCGGCCGATCTGCTGCGCCGGTTCACCGAGTCGGGCCATGACGTGACCGTGGTGCCGACGGCCTCCGCCCTCGAGTTCGTCGGCGCGCCCACCTGGGCGGCGCTGTCGGGCAAGGAGATCGCCACCGGCGTCTTCGAGAACATCACCGAGGTGCCCCATGTGCGGATCGGGCAGCAGGCCGATCTCGTCGTGGTCGCGCCGGCTACCGCCAACACGCTCGCCCGTGCCGCCCACGGGCTGGCCGACGACCTGATGAGCAACGTGCTCCTCACCGCGCGCTGTCCGGTCGTCTTCGCCCCGGCGATGCACACCGAGATGTGGGAGCACCCGGCCACCCAGGCCAACGTGGCGACGCTGCGCGAGCGCGGCAACATCGTCATCGAGCCCGCCGAGGGCCGCCTGACCGGCAAAGACACCGGCAAGGGCCGGCTGCCCGACCCGGCCGAGATCTACGAGCTCTCCCGCGCCGTGCTGGCGCACGGTGCCCGGGCCGACCTGGCCGGTCACCACGTGGTCGTCTCGGCCGGTGGCACTCGCGAATACCTCGACCCGGTACGGTTCCTCGGCAACCGGTCCTCGGGTCTGCAGGGCTACGCGATCGCTCGCGCGGCCGCCGCCCGCGGCGCCGAGGTCACCCTGATCGCCGCCAACGTCGCGCTCGCCGACCCGGCTGGTGTCAAGGTGCTCCGTGTCGGCACCACCGCCGAGCTGCGTGACGCCGTCGTCTCGGCGGCCGCCGGTGCCGATGCGGTCGTCATGGCCGCCGCGCCGGCCGACTTCCGGCCCACGGGAGTGAGCGACGCCAAGATCAAGAAGGCCGACGACGGGTCGGCCCCGACGATCGAGCTGGTGCAGAACCCCGACATCCTCGCCGAGATCTCTCAACAGCGGGCGAGGCCGGGCCAGGTCGTGGTCGGCTTCGCGGCCGAGACCGGCGATGCGACCGGCTCGGTGCTCGACCTCGCCGCGGCGAAGCTCAAGCGGAAGGGTTGCGACCTGCTCGTCGTCAACGACGTCAGCGGTGGAGCGGTCTTCGGCAGCGAGGTCAACAAGGCGGTCATCCTGAGCGCCGACGGTGGCCATGTCGACGTCGACGAGGGCGCGAAGTCGGCGCTCGCCGAGGTCATCTGGGACCAAGTACGCCTACGTCTGGATGAACAGCGCGCGAACTGACGACACGCCAGGCGCCACGATGAGGACCACGGCTGCGGTCTTGGGATTCGGGGTCTATGTTTGTCGACCAGAACGATTGCCGTATCGACCTGAACCACCCACATGAACCTGTGAAACGGAGTTACACGTGACCGGACGTCTCTTCACGTCGGAGTCGGTGACCGAGGGGCACCCGGACAAGATCGCCGACCAGATCAGCGACACCGTGCTCGACTACCTGCTCGAGCACGACTCCAAGAGCCGGGTAGCCGTCGAGACCCTGCTGACCACCGGCCTGGTCGTCGTCGCGGGCGAGGTGACCACCGACGCCTACGCGCCGGTGGCGCAGCTGGTGCGCCAGAAGATCCTCGACATCGGCTACGACTCCTCGCTCAAGGGCTTCGACGGTCACTCCTGCGGCGTGCAGGTGGCCATCGGTGCGCAGAGCCAGGACATCGCCCAGGGTGTGGACACCGCCGAGGAGCACCGGCTGGCGACCTCGATCGACGAGCTTGACCTGCAGGGCGCCGGTGACCAGGGCCTGATGTTCGGTTACGCCTGCGACGACACCCCGGAGCTCTTCCCGCTGCCGATCAAGGTGGCCCAGACGCTGGCCGAGCGGCTGACCGAGGTGCGCAAGGACGGCACGCTCGACTACCTGCGCCCCGACGGCAAGACCCAGGTCACCATCGAGTACGACGACGAGGGCCAGGCCGTCCGTGTGGACACCGTCGTGCTCTCGACGCAGCACTCCGAGGAGACCACCCAGGAGCAGCTGCACGCCGACATCAAGAAGCACGTCATCGAGCCGGTGCTCGAGCGGTTCAAGTCATCGGTTCCCTTCGACGGCTACAAGCTGCACATCAACCCGACCGGCCGCTTCGTGGTCGGTGGCCCGATGGGTGACGCCGGCCTGACCGGCCGCAAGATCATCGTCGACACCTACGGCGGCATGGCCCGCCACGGCGGCGGCGCCTTCTCGGGCAAGGACCCGTCGAAGGTCGACCGCTCGGCTGCGTACGCGATGCGCTGGGTGGCCAAGAACATCGTCGCCGCGGGCCTCGCCCGTCGCGCCGAGGTGCAGGTGGCCTACGCCATCGGCAAGGCCCAGCCGGTCGGCGTCTTCGTGGAGACCTTCGGCACCCACACGGTGCCCGAGGCCAACATCCAGAAGGCCGTCCTCGAGGTCTTCGACCTCCGCCCGGCCGCGATCCTGCGCGACCTCGACCTGCTGCGTCCGATCTACGCCAAGACGGCTGCCTACGGTCACTTCGGCCGCGAGCTTCCCGAGTTCACCTGGGAGCGCACCGACCGCGCCGACGCGCTCAAGGCTGCTGCCGGCGCCTGATCCGGCTTCCAGGGATACCCGGTCGACCGGGTATCCCTGGACTTGACGGGCACTGAAACACCCATCAAGTCCAAGAAGTGCCTGACAACTCCGGCGCCCCGTCCCATACCCTGGGACGGGGCGCCGGCGGCTTTCGGGTCAGCGCACCTGGAACGTACGCGTCGTGCCGCTGAACTCCTTCAGCCCCGCGCCGAGCGGCTTCCTGGCGGCACCGAAGTAGCGCATCCGATACGTGCCGGCCTGCTCGGGCACCCAGGTGACGGTGGCGTCGATCCCGAGCGACCTGCCGGTCGCCCACCGGATCTTGGTCGACCAGTCGCCGTCGTCGGCCACGCGCACCCAGCCCGAGCCCGTACGCCGCTCGACGCTGAGGTAGGTGTCGCCGTGGCGCAGGTCGTTGTCAGGGTTGGCGGCGGCGAAGACGGCCTTGACCTCCTCGCCGGTCCGGTTGGAGGCCGAAGGCTCGGTGAGCACATCGCCGTGGTGGAGGCCGAGACCGAGACTGTCGCTGGAGACAGTGGCAGGGGTGCCGGGCACGTAGGCGGGGTCTCCGGCACGCGTGCCGACCTCGAGCTCGGTGCCCTGCTCGATCGAGGTGGCGAGCTCGGAGACGACCTGCTGGTAGGCGGGCAGCTGATAGCGGCCGAAGAGCGTCGAGCCGCCCTCGTACTCCTGGGAGTCGTACTCCTCGGGCGTCGTCAGGTAGTGGGCGTAGGCGTTGGCGTAGCCGTTGACGAGGATGTGGTCGATCGGGGCGCCGGTGACCTCGGCGACCTCGCGCCGCAACCGCAGGCCCGAGGTGATCGTGACCTCCTGCGGCAGGCCGACCAGGTAGAGGTCGCCGATCCTGACCAGCTGCACGGGCAGCTTCTGCTGCACCATCCCGACGACGCCGACCGGGAGCGCGATCTCCTTCGGTGCCTGGCAGGCCTTCAGCGCCGGGCTGGCGGTGTAGGCGATCTTCGAGATCAGGTCGAACACGGGGTTGCCGCCGTCCTTGCCCTCCTTGAAGATCGGCAGCCCGCCGCCACCGTCCTCGGTCGAGCCGGCTGCGAACGGGGCACCGAGCGCGGCCTTGCAGGTGTGGTGCACCTTGCCGTCGGGCGTGAACTCGCGGCCGACCTCCACCTTCGACATGTCGACGTAGACGAGGCGGGAGTCGAGGCCGCCGCTCAGCTCCTGCTGGGTGGCCTCGGTGCCGCGCAGGGCGCCCTGGTACTGGCGTCCGCCGATGATCCGGGTGTTCTTGAACGGGTCGTCGGTCGGGCCGGTGCCGGGCTTGAGCGCCAGGTTGGGACTCATGTCGCCGGCGTTGGTCTGGGCGAAGGCGCTGACCATGCCGGGGTCGTCGCTGTCGGTGACGTAGTCGACGCCGCGTGCCTCGCGCTCCCAGTGGTATTCGGCGTAGCCCTTGTTGTCGGGGCTGATCAGCTTGTTGCTGGTGGGCAGGCTGGTCGCGTGCACGGGGAACCAGTTGATCACCCCGTCGAGCTTGCCGTTGCGCCGGATGCTCATGGTCGTCGACTGGGTGTCGGTGCCGCGCTCGCCGAAGAAGGCCTTGTCGCCGGCCGGGTTTCGGTCGTACGCCTCGCGGGAGCGGTTCACGTTGGCGTCGTCGACCTCGGAGATGCCGAGGGAGAGCTCGGCCGGGGCGAGGTCGTCGTGGGCGCGCACGATCGAGCGGAAGATGCCGTCGACGATCGCGCTCTCGGTGCCCTCGTGCTGGCCGCCGGAGAAGAGGTTGTACATGTTGTAGTGGCTGAATCCCGCCGCGCCGGCGTGCGTGTGGGTGGCCGTCAACATGACGTTCTGCTCGCCGTAGGTGTCGCCGTAGGTCTTGGCCAGACGATCCATGACGTCGTTGCGGATGTTGGAGAAGATCATCCCGATGTCGGCGGTGACGTGCACGAAGCGCCTGCCGCTGGCCCGGTCTTCGATCACGAACGCCCGCGAGCGCTGGCGCTGGTGGAGCCCCTCGGTGAACTGGGAGGTGTCGGCGTAGCCCATCATGCCCACCCCCAGCGGCTCGCCGGTGACGTCGGCGATGCCCCGGCCGGCGAGCCAGCCGGTGCCGGAGGTCGGTGTCGAGGTCCCGGCCGCTGTCGCGTGCGGCGTCGTGGTCGCCTCCGCGCTGGTGCTGGGGATGTTGATCACGGCGGTGACGAGCGCCAGCCCGAGAGCCGAGAGCGCGACGAGCAGCCTGGGCCGGCGTCGCGTACTGGGGGTGAGGGGGTTCACCTAAGGCCTCCTGAGAAATGTTAGGTGCGGTCAACCTAGCGGCTCCCTGTGATCTGAGTTACGCGGTGTCCGCGAGGCTCGGGCTGTCGGAGGCGACTGGTAGGAATGTCGTCTGTGAGCCGGGGACCGAATCAGGCAGCCGGGGCAGCCGAGCTGGAGCTGCCCGGGCTGGTCCGCGACCGCGTCAAGGAGGGGCGGGCGAAGGCGGCGGCCACGCGTGCGCGCAAGGCGGCCGACGCGGAGATCGCCTCTGTCGACCCGGTCGCGAAGGTGCTCGTCGACCTGCCGATGGCCCATCTCGACCGCCCCTTCGACTATGCGGTGCCGGCGGCGATGGCCGAGGAGGCCCTGCCCGGGGTGCGGGTCAAGGTGCGCTTCGGGCCCAAGGACGTCGACGGCTTCATCGTGGCCCGCGCGGAGGCCTCCGAGCATGCCAACCTGCAGCCCCTCAAGCGGGTCGTCAGCCCCGAGCAGGTGCTCACCCCCGCCGTCGCCGCGCTGAGCGAGTCGGTCGCGCGCCGGTATGCGGGCGCTCGGGCCGACGTGATCCGGCTGGCGGTGCCGCCACGGCACGCGTCGACGGAGAAGGCGGAGCAGGCTGCGACCTCTCCTGGTCTGCCGTACGACGCCGAGGCGGCGTCCGCGGCGTGGTCAGGGCACGAGCCGGCGGCCGCCTTCCTGCGACACCTGGCCTCGGGGGGAGCGCCGCGGGCGGTGTGGCACGCTGCGGCCGGCACCGACCACGCCGACCTGATCGCTCATGCCACCGCGGCCACGCTGGCCTCGGGGCGAGGTGCCCTGGTCGTCGTGCCCGACTGGAAGGATCTCGCCCGGCTCGACGCCGCGATGACGAAGGTGCTGGGGGAGGGGCAGCATGCCGTGCTGGCCGCCGACGCCGGCCCGGCGCAGCGGTATCGCGAGTTCCTCCGGGTCTCGCGTGGCCAGGTGCGGGTCGCGATCGGCACCCGCGCGGCGGCCTTCGCGCCGGTGCGCGACCTCGGCCTCGTCGTCGTCTGGGACGACGGCGACGACCTGCTCGCCGAGCAGCGCTCGCCCTACCCGCACGCCCGCGACGTGCTGCTGCTGCGAGCCGAGCAGGAGCGTACGGCGGCGCTCGTGGGTGGCTTCGCGCGCACCGTCGAGGCCGGTTTCCTGGCGGAGACGGGCTGGGCGCAGGAGATCCGCCCGACCCGTGCCCTGGCCCGCAGCCGGGTGAGCATCGAGATCACCGGCGACACCGACTTCGACCTCGAGAAGGACCCGCTCACCCGCACCTCCCGGGTGCCTCGCGAGGCCCACGAGATCATCCGCGTCGCGCTCGCGGACGGGCCGGTGCTGCTGCAGACCCCGCGGCGCGGCTATGCGGCCTCGTTGGCCTGCGACCGATGCCGTACGCCTGCCAGGTGCTCCGCCTGCCAGGGTCCGTTGCGGCTCGGCGGGCCGGCGACGCCGCCGACGTGCGGCTGGTGCGCGCACGTCGAGGCGGCGTGGGCGTGCGGGGCCTGTGGCGGTTTCGGGCTGCGGGCGCCGATCATCGGTGAGGCCCGCACGGCCGAGGAGATGGGCCGCTCCTTCCCCGGAGTGCGGGTGATGACCTCTTCGGCGGGCGCCGTCAAGCAGACCGTGCCGGGGGCGCCGGCCATCGTGGTCGCGACCATCGGCGCGGAGCCGGTCGCCGAGGGCGGCTACACCGCGGTGCTGCTGCTCGACACCTGGCTGCTGCTGGGGCGGCCGGACCTGCGTACGGACGAGGAGGCGCTGCGCCGCTGGAGCAACGCCGCCGGGCTGGTGCGGCCTGGCGGACGGGTGCTGGTCGTGGGCGACCCGGCTCTCTCGGTGCTCCAGGCGCTGGTGCGGTGGGACCAGCCCGGGTTCGCCCGGCGAGAGGCGTCGGCCCGCCAGGAGGCGCACCTTCCACCGGCCTCCCGGCTGGCCACGATCACGGCCACCCCGGGGGCGCTCGATGACGCGCTCACCCTGCTCGCTCTCCCGTCCGGAGGCGAGATCCTCGGGCCGGTGCCGGCCGAGTCCACCACCGCCGGTGAGCCACGGCTGCGGGCCGTCATCCGGGTGCCGAGATCCCTCGGAGCAGAGCTGAACGGCGCGCTGGGGGAGCTGCAACGGGTGCGCTCGGCGCGCAAGCTGGACCCGGTGCGGATCCAGGTGGATCCACCGACGCTCTGAGCCGCCGCCGCGCCGGTTAGGGTGGTGCCGACAAGCTCGCCGATCGGACGCCCGAGGAGACCTGTGGCCGTTCAGCCCATCCGACTTTTTGGCGACCCCGTGCTGCGCAAACCAGCTCTCGAGGTCGTCGACTTCGACAAGGAGCTGCACAAGCTCGTTGCCGACCTCACAGACACCATGCTCGAGGCGCCCGGCGCCGGTCTGGCGGCGCCGCAGCTCGGCGTCAGCCTGCGAGTCTTCACCTGGAACGTCGACGGCGAGATCGGCCACCTGATCAACCCCGATCTCACGCTCTCCGAGGAGATCCAGGACGGCGGCGAGGGCTGCCTGTCGCTGCCCGACATCACCTACGACTGCCGACGCGCCCTCTCGGTGGTCGCGAGGGGCTTCGACATGCACGGCGAGCCGGTCACGATCGAGGGCTCGGAGCTGCTCGCGCGCGCGATCCAGCACGAGACCGACCACCTCGACGGCATCTTGTTCATCGACCGGCTCGACACCGCGGCACGCAAGGCGGCGATGAAGGAGATCCGCGAGTCGGAGTGGTTCGGCCTCGAGAAGCCGACGGTCAAGATCTCGCCGCACGCCACGAACGGTTTCGGATTCTGATGAGCCTCGAGGAGAAGTAATGCGCTGTGTCTTTGCCGGCACCCCCGAGGTCGCCGTGCCGTCCCTGGAGGCGATCGCCGCCTCGCGCCACGAGGTCGTCGGCGTCGTGACCCGCCCGGACGCCGCCCAGGGCCGTAGCAAGCGGCTGGTGCCCTCACCGGTGGCCCAGCGCGCCGAGGAGCTGGGCATCCCGGTGCTCAAGCCCGAGCATCCGCGCGACCCTGAGTTCCAGACAGCCCTCAAGGCGCTCGAGCCCGACTGCTGCCCCGTGGTCGCCTACGGCGCGATGCTGCCGCAGACCGCGCTCGACATCCCGGAGCACGGCTGGGTCAACCTGCACTTCTCGCTCCTGCCGGCCTACCGCGGCGCCGCCCCCGTGCAGCGCGCCGTCTGGGCGGGTGAGCAGATCTCCGGCGCCACCACGTTCCGGATCGTCAAGGCGATGGACGCCGGCCCGATCTTCGGCACGATGACGCAGGCGCTGACGCCCCACGAGACCTCCGGGTCGCTCTTCGAGAAGCTCACCGAGGGCGGTGCCGAGCTGCTGGTGCGCACCCTCGACGGGATCGAGGACGGCTCGCTCGAGGCCCGTGAGCAGCCCGAGGACGGCGTCTCCTACGCCGACAAGATCACCGTCGAGGACGCTCAGATCGACTGGAAGCAGAGCGCCCTCGCCATCGACCGCCAGGTGCGTGCGTGCACCCCGGCGCCGGGCGCCTGGACGCTGCTCGAGGGCGAGCGTTTCAAGGTGGGCCCGGTGACGCTCGAGGGCGGCCTCGACATGATCGAGCACCCGGGCATCGCGCCCGGTCAGCTGCTCGTCCGCAAGAACGAGGTGCTCGTCGGCACCGGCACCGCCACCGTGCGCCTGGGCCGCGTCAAGGCGTTCGGGAAGAAGGAGATGCCGGCCGCCGACTGGGCCCGCGGGGTACGTCTGGAGTCCGGTGTCACCTTCGGATAGGGCGCAGCCGAACAGAGCGCAGTCGGGGAGACGCAACCGCGGTCGCGGGCCACAGGGTCCGGGTCGGTCGGGCACGCGTGGTGCCACCAAGCCCGCGGATCCGGCTCGGCTGGCCGCCTTCGAGGTGCTGAAGGCGGTGCGGGTCGACGAGGCGTACGCCAACCTCGTGCTGCCCCACGTGCTCGGCCGTCTCGGCCTGGAGGGTCGCGACGCGGCGTTCGCCACCGAGCTCGCCTCGGGCACGCTGCGGCAGCAGGGCACCTACGACGCGATCCTGGCCGCCTGCATCGACCGGCCGCTGGCCAAGGTCGAGGCGAAGGTGCTCGACGTGCTGCGCCTCGGCGCCCATCAGATCCTGTCGATGCGGGTGCCCGACCACGCGGCGATCTCGACGAGCGTCGACCTGGCCCGCTCCAAGGTCGGTCAGGGCCCGGCCGGGTTCGTGAACGCCGTGCTGCGCAAGGTCTCCCGATCCTCGCTGGAGGAGTGGGTCATCGCGGTGGCACCGGCGCGCGAGAAGGATCACGACGGCTGGGCCGCGGTGGCCTTCAGCCACCCGCGATGGGTGGTCGAGCGGCTCGCCGAGGCCGTCGGCCGCGACCAGGTCGACGCCCTCCTGGCGGCCGACAACGTGCCTCCGGCGGTGACCCTGGTCGCTCGTCCGGGCCGATCGAGCCTCGAGGAGCTCGGCGGCGCTCCGACGGCCCACTCGCCGTACGGCGCCACCCTCGAGTCGGGCTCGCCGGCCGGGATCCCCGCCGTCGCCGAGGGGCGCGCCGGGGTCCAGGACGAAGGCTCACAGCTGGTCGCGCTCGCGCTCGCCGAGGCAGGTCTGGAGAGTCGGGGTCCGGAGGTCTGGCTCGATGCGTGTGCGGGCCCGGGCGGGAAGTCGGCGCTGCTGGCGGCCCTGGCCTCCCAGCGCGGCGCCTCGCTGGTGGCCAACGAGCGGCAGCCGCACCGCGCCGGCCTGGTGCGGCAGAACCTCCTCGCGCGGGAGAGCGACGCCCTCGTCCCCGGCGCCGCGGGCGTGGTCGCGGGCGACGGCACTCGGGCGCCGTTCAGGGCCGGCGTCTTCGACCGGGTGCTCGTCGACGCTCCGTGCACCGGCCTCGGCGCGCTCCGGAGGCGTCCGGAGTCGCGGTGGCGGCGGACGGCTCGAGACCTCGACGTGCTCATCGACCTGCAGCGGTCGCTCCTCGAGCGTGCGATCGACCTGACCCGCCCCGGCGGTGCGGTGCTCTACGCGACCTGCTCGCCGGTGCTCGCCGAGACCCAGGGCGTGGTCGAGCATGTGCTCTCGGCCCGCTCCGACCTGCGGGTCGAGCCGATCGCCGCGACCGTCGGACAGGTGCCCAACAGCGCGGGCCCGATCGCCGGCACCGTGCAGCTGTGGCCGCACCGCCACGGCACCGATGCCATGTTCCTGGCGCTCCTGCGCCGAGACGAGGCCTGAGGCGCCGCGTCAGTCCTCTGGCGGGGTCTCGGCCCCGTCGCGCTCGTCTCGCTGCGCCCACTCGAGGAGCTCGGTGAGCGCGAAGGGATGGTCGTCGATGTCGTGGTGGAGGTCGCCGAGCCTCGCGAACCGCTCGGGCATCGTGGTGATGGTGAAGTCGTCGGGCTCGGCGTCGGGCACCTCGTCCCAGCGCAGCGGCGCGGAGACCCGCGCCTGCGGCACCCCGCGCACCGAGTAGGCCGCGGCGATCGTGTGATCCCTGGTGTTCTGGTTGTAGTCGACGAAGAGCTGAGCCGGGTCTCGGTCCTTGCGCCACCACGCGGTGGTCACGAGCTCGGGCACCCGGCGCTCGACCTCGCGGGCGAACGCGAGCGCGGCGCGGCGTACGTCGTGAAAACCGTGCTCTGCGGGGATCCGGACGTAGATGTGGATGCCGCTGCCGCCGCTGGTCTTCGGATAACCGACGGCGCCGAGCTCGGTGAGGACCTCCTGGGCCACCGCGGCGACGGTGCGCACGGTGCTGAGCGGGCAGGCGGGGCCGGGGTCGAGATCGATGCGCCACTCGTCGGGCTTCTCGGTGTCGTCACGGCGGCTGTTCCACGGGTGGAACTCGACCGTCGACATCTGCACCGCCCAGATCACGGCGCCGAGCTCGGTCACGCACAGCTCGTCGGCGGTGCGCGACCAGCGCGGGAAGTAGAGGCGCACGGTTTCGATCCAGTCCGGTGCGCCCTGGGGGAGCCGCTTCTGGTGCACCTTCGGGCCGTCGAGCCCCTTGGGAAACCTGTGCAGCATGCACGGCCGCTCCCACAGCGCGTTGACGATGCCGGGCCCGACCGCGAGGTAGTACTGCACCACGTCGAGCTTGGTCGCGCCGATCTGCGGGAAGTAGACGCGATCCGGGTTGGAGACGCGCACCACTCGGTTGTCGACCTCGATCTCCACCGCCGGGGACGTCTTCGCCATGCTCGCGACAATAGAGGATCCGCGCGGCCGAGACCGGGCTACCCGACCTCCGGCTACCAGATCTTCAGGCGCTCGCCGAGCGTGCGGCCCATCTCCTCGGAGTAGGTCGCGGTGAGGTGGTGGCTGTCGCGGTGGGTGATGGAGTCGCCGACGACGGTGGAGCAGATGCGGGCGCTGTCGCAGAACAGGTCGTCGAGGTTCAGCGCCTCTACGCGGGCGGCCTTGGCGGCCTTCATCTGCAGGTCGGCGCCCTCCTGCTGCCTCGCGAGCGGCTTGTAGGTGCACGGCGAGAGCTTCTTGTTGCTGCTCAGGCAGGTGGCAGGGTCGAACTCGAGCGCCGGTACGTCGCGCAGCCACACCGTCCGCTTCGCGGCCGGCTTCACGTGCTCGAGCAGCCGCTGGTAGCCGCGGTAGACGGCGCGCTGTACCTCGGCTTCGCCGGTGTGCCGGCCCGCGCCGTCGTGGTAGGCGGCGCCGATCGGGCGCGAGGAGATCAGCAGCAGGTCGGGCTGGATCTTCTTCACCATCGAGAGCATGAACTTGTGGAAGGAGTCGCACGACGTCATCGGGTCGGTGCTGTCGAGCTTGTCGGGGGTGATCAGCGAGACGGTGCACTGCGGCATCGCCAGCACGTAGGCGCGATAGCCCGAGCGTTCGGCGATCTCGTCGACCGCCGGGATCCAGTGGCGGGCGTGGGAGTCACCGATGACCACGATCGTCGTCTCGGCGTCCTTGTCGCCGCGCGGGCAGAGCTTGCGCACGCTCGTGACGTAGTAGTTGCACTCGCCGACGGTCTCGACGTCGTCGGAGAGATGGGTCAGATCCGGTTTGAGGTTGGTGGGGATCGGCTGGTTCTTGCGAGCCGCCAGGATCGAGGCGTCGACGAGAGCCGGCAGCGGGTCGGGCTCGGGGGCCTTGGCCGCGGGCGGTCCCTCGCTCGAGGCCGGCCGCTCGGGGCCCTTGGCGTCCGGCGCGTCCGAGGAGCCGGGCGCGTCGGCCTCGGTGAGGGTGATCGCGGGCTGGTAGCCGTCGCGCGCGGTGCTGGTGGCGTAGGCGTTTGCCCCGAAGCAGGTCACTGCGACCAGGGTGATGCTCAGCGGGTAGAGCGCGACCGGCCCCAGCGCGCCGGCTCTGCGCAGCACCGGCCTGCGCCACATCACCCCGCGCCGGAACGGCTCCTCGACGAAGTGGAAGGAGAGGCCGGCCAGAGCGAACGCGAGCGCGACCAGGAGCACCTGCTCCCACCAGTGCAGCTCGCGACCCAGCTGCAGCTCGGCCAGCACCAGCACGGGGAAGTGCCACAGGTAGAGCGAGTAGGACCAGTTGCCGATGATCTGCAGCGGGCGCACCGAGAGCAGTCGGCCGACGACCGTCGGGCCGTGCCAGAGGGTGCCGGCCACGATGATGAAGACGCTGCCGAGCACCGGCACGAGCGCCGGCGTGCCGGGGAACGGGGTCGCGTCGTTGAACTGCAGGCAGGCGCACAGGATGAAGAACATCCCGAACGCCGAGAGCACCTGGGCACGCCAGCGCGCCGTCGCGTCCTGGGTGCCCTCGCCGAGGAAGGCGATCGCGGCGATCGCGCCCAGGCCGAGCTCCCAGGCGCGGGTGAAGGGCGAGAAGTACGCCGCCTCGGGGCTCGTGCGGGTCAGCACGGCCGAGGCCAGGAGCGAGGCCACGATCCCGACCCCGAGGGCGATGATCAGCACCCGTCGACCGCGGTGGTCGAGCCTGTCGGCGCTCTCGGGGCCCTCGGCGGCGTGGGCGGACTTCCAGCGCCTCATCGCCCACAGGCAGCCCAGGATCACCAGCGGCCACACCAGGTAGAACTGCTCCTCGACCGCCAGCGACCAGAAGTGCTGCAGCGGCGAGGGCGGCAGCGCCGCGGAGAAGTAGTCGGTCTCGAGCGAGGCGAACCGGAAGTTGGCGGCGAACGCCGCCGACCACAGCGCGTCGAGAGCGATCTCGCGGGTGCGTACGAAACCGAGGAAGACGGCGGCGTAGACGGTCGTCGCCAGCAGCACCACGGTGGCGGCCGGCAGGATCCTGCGGGCCCGGCGCGCATAGAAGCCGAGCAGGCTCACCCGGCCCCGCGAGCGGGCCTGGCGCACGAGCTGCTGGGTGATCAGGAATCCCGAGATCGCGAAGAAGACGTCGACACCGACGAAGCCGCCGGTCAGCGACCCGAACCCGACGTGGAGGGCGACGACCGCGAGCACGGCGATCGCGCGCAGACCCTGGATGTCGGGCCGGTGACGTGAGGCGCCCGAGTCCGAAGCGGCGGAGCTCGGATCGGTCGAGCTCGGATCGGTGGACGTGGGAGCCGTCGAGCTGGGGGTGGTCGAGCCTGTCGAGTCCACGAGCAGCACCTCCTCAACCGCACTCGTCACATTCGAGCCGACGATAACTTCCGCGACACGCTGATCCCGGAAGGCGCGCCTAGACGATCGACGCGCGGGCTGACCTGCTGCGCGAGGGCCACCTCGCGCATCGATTCGTCTAGTCCAGATCCACGTCGTCGCCTGCGGTGACGGGGCCTGTGGTCGTCGGCAGCGGGGGAGGGGTGCCGCCGAAGGCGGGGCAGAGCGCCTTGTGGGCACACCAGCTGCACAGCCGGCTTGGGCTGGGCAGCCACTCGCCACTCTCCTGCGCGACGCGGATCGCTCGCCAGATCGCCTCGATCTTGCGCTCGGTCGCCAGCAGGTCGGCCTCGTCGGGCACGTAGCGCAAGAGATCGCCCGAGCCGAGGTAGATCAGCTGCAGCATCGCCGGCACCACGCCCGTGGTGCGCCAGATCACCAGCGCATAGAACCTCAGCTGGAACAGTGCCTTCGCCTCGTACGCCTCGCTGGGGATGCGGCCGCTCTTGTAGTCGACCACGCGGATCCGGCCGTCGGCGGCCACGTCGACCCGGTCGATGAAGCCGCGCAGCAGCAGCTTGGACTCCAAGACAGTCTCGACGTAGTGCTCGCGCTCGGCAGGCTCGAGACGACGCGGGTCCTCGAGGTCGAAGTAGCGCCGCAGCACCCGCCGGCACGACTCGAGCCAGGTCTTCTCGCCGCCGGTCTCCTCGCCGTCTGCTTCCTCGCCGAACAGCGTCGCCAACGCCGGGTCGAGGTCGCGTACGTCCTGCCAGGCCTGCTCGATCATCGCGGCCGCCTGCCGCGGCGTACGCTCGGGAGCGGGCAGGTCGAAGAGGTCTTCGAGCACCTTGTGGACCACGGTGCCCCGGGCGGCCGCCTCCGTGGGCGGCTCGGGCAGCTGGTCGATCGTACGGAAGCGGTAGAGCAGCGGGCACGAGGTGAAGTCGCCGGCACGGCTCGGCGAGAGCGAGCCCAGCACGTCGACGCCGTCGACCGGGGTCGAGAGCGAGTCCGCCGGTGACGAGCTCACGCCGACCCCGCCGAGCGGCGCGCAGAATACGGAGACGGCCGCCTGAGGCCCGTGGTCAATCGCTGGCGCTCGCTCATGGGGTCGACACTATGGGTAGGCACCGACACCCGGCCTTCACCGCACCTCAAGTACGCTCGGAGCGTGGCAGACCCCGACCCACGCCCCGACGGCGACAAGCCGGTCGACGAGGCGCCCACATCCCGCGTGCCGGGCACGATCAAGGTGGGCTCGATCGCGGGCAGCGAGGTCCTGGTGACCCCGTCGTGGTTCCTGATCGCCGCCCTGATCGCCTACCTGATGGCGCCGCAGATCGAGACCGTGGAGCCGGGCCTCGGCTGGCTGCGCTACGTCGCCGGCTTCGCGTTCGCGATCGTCCTCTACGCCGCGGTGCTGCTGCACGAGGCCGCCCACGCCGTGGTCGCCAAGAGGCTCGGATACCCGGTCGGCGCGATCATGCTCCACTTCCTCGGCGGCGCGACCGCCGTGGAGAGCGAGGCGAAGCGGCCGCGTCACGAGTTCTGGATCGCGGTCGTCGGTCCGCTGGTCTCGCTCGCCGTCGCCGGCGCCGCGTTCGGCGTCTCCCACCTGACCCCCGAGGGCCTGATCGGGCTGATCGTGACCGGTCTGTGGGTCACCAACCTCTTCGTGGGCGTGCTCAACCTCGTGCCCGGGCTGCCGCTCGACGGTGGCCGGGTGCTCAAAGCGGGCGTGTGGGGCATCACGGGCAACGTCAACCGGGGCAACATCGTCGCCGGCTGGGCCGGGCGGGTGCTCGCGGTCGCGGTGCTGCTGTGGCCGTTCATCCAGGGGCAGATCATCGGCTCCCAGCCCGACCTCATGGACTATGTGCTCGCCGTGATCATCGGCGTCTTCCTCTGGAGCGGCGCCTCGGCCGCGATCATGTCGGCGAAGGTGCGGCTGCGGCTCCCGATGCTGGTCGCCCGCGACCTCGCTCGCCGCACCCTCGCCGTGCCGGCCGACCTGCCCCTCGCCGAAGCCGTACGCCGCGCTCAGGACGCCGAGGCCGGCAGCATCGTCACGGTGACCAGCGGGGGCGAGCCGATCGGTCTCGTGCACGAGGGCGCGCTGCTGGCCACCCCTGAGGACCGCCGCCCGTGGATGGCCACATCGACGGTCACCAGACGCCTCGAGTCGGGGCTGACGCTGTCGGCCGACATCGACGGCGAGGAGCTGATCCAGGCGATCTCGAAGACGCCCGCGCCCGAATACCTGCTGGTCGAGCCCGACGGCTCGATCTACGGCGTGCTGGTCACCTCCGACGTGGATGCCGCCTTCCGCGCCGGTGCCTGACCCGGCGCCCGGATCTGCGCCCGGATCTGCGCCCGAATCTGCGCCGGTGCTCGTGGTTTGCCGGGTTGGCCCGGCGAGCGGATAACCTCGGCGGGTGTCAAGCGCTGATATCCCAGACATTCCGGCCGATGCCCGTGCGGGCGTACACCGCGGGCTGCTGCGCGAGGGCGAATGGGTGCGGCTGACCGACACCAAGGGTCGCCGCCACAACTTCGAGCTCGTGGCCGGCAAGCGCTTCTTCTCCAACAAGGGCCACATCGACCACGACGAGCTGATCGGTCGCGAGGAGGGCTTCACGGTCACCGCCTCCACCGGCGGCGAATATCTCGTCTTCCGCCCGCTGCTGAGCGAGTTCGTCGTCTCGATGCCGCGCGGCGCCGCGGTGGTCTACCCCAAGGACGCCGCCCAGATCGTGGCGATGGCCGACATCTTCCCGGGCGCGAGCGTCGTCGAGGCCGGCGTCGGCTCGGGTGCGCTGACCTGCTCGCTGCTGCGTGCGGTCGGCCCGTTCGGGAAGGTCACCTCCTTCGAGCGCCGCGAGGAGTTCGCCGACGTCGCGCGCAAGAACGTCAACCAGTTCTTCGGCACACCCGAGGGCGAGTCCCACCCGAGCTGGTCGCTCAACCTGGGCGATCTCCAGGAGGAGCTGCCCCGTCAGCAGATCCGCTGCGACCGGCTGATCCTCGACATGCTCGCGCCCTGGGAGTGCATCGACGCGGCCGCCGACTCGCTCTATGCCGGTGGTGTCGTCTGCGCCTACGTCGCGACCACCACCCAGCTGTCCCGCTTCGTGGAGACGGTGCGTGCCCACGGCGGGTTCACCGAGCCGCAGGCCTGGGAGACGCTGGTGCGCGACTGGCACGTCGAGGGGCTGGCCGTGCGGCCGGGCCACAAGATGATCGGCCACACCGCCTTCCTGGTCACCGCCCGCCGGCTCGCGGCGGGCGAGCGTGCGCCGCGCAAGACGCGCCGGCCCGCGCCCGGGGCGTACGGGGTCGACTACACGGGTCCGCGGCCCGCCGACATGCCGGCGTCCGAGCCGGTGGCGGCGCCCGCCCCCGAGGTCGTGCCTGATGGGAGCGGCGAGTCGGCCTGAGCCGGCTTCGCGGGCGCGCAGATCTCCTGCGTGCCACGAGCTGACACGGGTGGCCCCGATATGGACAGATTGTGTCCATGCTCGAAAAATCAACCCTCCCTGTTGCCCTCCGTCCTTGTAGGGTCGAATCAGCAGAGGAGGTGTGCTGATGTCGACATCCGATGGATTCCATTCCGAGGAGCGCAGCCCCGAGGAGCTCGAGAGCCATGTCCGTTTCCTCGAAGCCGAGGTGACCGACCTGCGGCACAGGTTGACCGAGATGCCCGGGTCTTCGCGTGGGCTGGAGGCGCGGCTCGCCGAGGCGCAGCGCTCGCTGGCCGGTGTGACCTCGCAGAACGAACGACTCACCGGGACGCTTCGAGAAGCCCGTGACCAGATCGTCAAGCTCAAGGAGGAGGTCGACCGACTGGCACAGCCGCCGGCAGGCTTCGGCACCTTCATCGAGCGCAACGACGACGACTCGATCGACGTCTTCACCGGCGGGCGCAAGCTCCGGGTGACCGCGTCGCCCAACGTCAACCTCGACGAGCTCAGCTATGGCCAGGAGGTCATGCTCAACGAGGCGCTCAACGTCGTCGCCGCGATGGAGTTCGAGAAGGTCGGCGAGGTCGTGATGTTCAAGGAGCTGCTCGCCGACGGCGAGCGCGCCCTGGTCATCGCCAACGCCGACGAGGAGCGTGTCGTACGCCTGGCGGAGCCGCTTCTGCGCGACGCCATCCGCGCGGGTGACTCGCTGCTGCTCGAGCCGCGCTCGGGCTACGTCTACGAGAAGGTGCCCAAGTCCGAGGTCGAGGAGCTCGTCCTCGAAGAGGTGCCCGACATCGCCTACGACTCGATCGGTGGCCTCTCCGGCCAGATCGAGCAGATCCAGGACGCCGTCGAGCTGCCCTACCTCTACCCAGAGCTCTTCATCGAGCACCAGCTCAAGCCGCCCAAGGGCGTGCTGCTCTACGGCCCTCCAGGCTGCGGCAAGACCCTGATCGCGAAGGCCGTCGCCAACTCGCTGGCCAAGAAGGTGGCGGCGCGCACCGGTGCCGACGGCAAGTCCTACTTCCTCAACATCAAGGGCCCCGAGCTCCTCAACAAGTACGTCGGCGAGACCGAGCGACACATCCGCCTGGTCTTCCAGCGTGCCCGTGAGAAGGCCGCGGCCGGCACCCCGGTGATCGTCTTCTTCGACGAGATGGACTCGCTGTTCCGCACCCGCGGCACCGGTGTCTCCTCCGACGTGGAGAACACGATCGTCCCGCAGCTCCTCTCCGAGATCGACGGTGTCGAGGCGTTGGAGAACGTGCTCGTCATCGGCGCCTCCAACCGTGAGGACATGATCGACCCGGCGATCCTGCGCCCGGGCCGGCTGGACGTGAAGATCAAGATCGAGCGTCCCGACGCGGAGGGTGCGCGAGACATCTTCTCGAAGTACCTGGTGCCCGACCTCCCGCTGCACCCCTCCGACATCAACGAGTTCAACGGCGACAAGCAGGCGACCGTCGACGAGCTCATCCGCACCACCGTCGAGCGGATGTACACCGAGACCGAGGAGAACCGCTTCCTGGAGGTCACCTACGCCAACGGCGACAAGGAGATCCTCTACTTCAAGGACTTCAACTCCGGCGCGATGATCCAGAACATCGTCGACCGGGCCAAGAAGATGGCCATCAAGTCCTTCCTCGACGCCGGCCAGGACGCCGCGCAGAAGGGCCTGCGGGTGCAACACCTGCTCCAGGCCTGCGTGGATGAGTTCAAGGAGAACGAGGACCTCCCCAACACCACCAACCCCGACGACTGGGCCCGCATCTCCGGCAAGAAGGGCGAGCGGATCGTCTTCATCCGCACGCTCATCACCGGCAAGCAGGGCACCGAGCCCGGTCGCTCCATCGAGCAGGTCTCCAACACGGGTCAGTACCTGTAATCGGATCCGTACGCCGGCCGCCGTCTACATCCGTGGACGGCGGCCGGAGTGTGTCCGCCGCGTTCTATTCGGCTGCGAGTCGATGCGTCGGGGGCTAGGGTTTGATCGTTCGTGGGGCGGTCCCGCGTATGGACGGGGGCCCAGATGGCGGTATGGCTGCTGATTGCGCTCGGCTTGGCGGTGCTCGTCGTCGTAGCGGCCCTCGGGGCCCTGGTCTGGGTGGTGTCCGGACGTGCCTCCTCGGAGCGAGCCAACATCCAACACAATTTCGGGCCGAACGGCCCCAGCATCTGATCTGTAAGGTTGAGCGACGTGGCAGAAGAGATGGCGCGCAAGGACATCGAGGCCGGGCTGGAGACCCGCCATGAGCTCGGGGACGCGTTCGACGCGGAGCTGGTCGCCGGCTTCGCCGACCGCATCGAGAAGACCGTGCAGGAGCGGGTCGGCACCACCGCCGCCGCCCGCACCCTCGCCGAGCGCAACGAGTCGCGCACCTCGGTCTTCCAGTTCGTCCTGGGCGCCGGGTCCGCCGTCGCCGGCATCCCGATCAGCATCACCCTCGGCGTCACCGACAACCTCGGCGCCCTCGTGATCTCCTGGGTGGGGCTCGTCGGCGTCAACGTCGCCCACGCGGTGCGTACGCGCAAACCGCGCTGAGCCCCACCCACGACCCAGAACGGACCGGCTCAGTCCTCCATCTCACCGGTCCACTGCACGCCGAGGATCAGGGCCTGGTCGCTCTCGACGAGGGTCGTGAACCCGACGCGACGGTAGAAGCCGATGGCGCGGGTGTTGCCGGCGCTGACGCCGAGGTGGGCGCCGCGTACGCCGGCGACGTGGAAGGCGCCGAGCATCATCGCGATCAGCTCCTTGCCGACGCCCTGGCCCTGGGCGCGGGGGAGGAGGTTGATGTGCAGATGGGCCGGGAAGTCGGCCAGCAGGTCGGGGGGCGAGTGGAGCGGGCGGTGGATCAGGGAACGCATCCGGGCGCTCCAGTCGGTGGGGTCGAAGTCGGGCCCGGGGTCGGGGTTGACGACGCGCAGGGCCGGCCACCAGTCCTCCTCGCACTCCTTCTCGAAGGATCGGGTGAACGGCGTGCCGACCACATAGCCGGAGACTCCCTCGTCGTCGACGGCGACGAACCCGAGGCCGATCCGCGAGACGAGATAGGGCGCCGCGTAGATGTTGCCGAGCAGCTTCGGGTCGTCGTAGAACTCGGTGGCGTCCTCGCCGGAGGCCCCGGTCAGCAGACAGATCGAGAACAGGTCGTCGAGGTCGTCGGCGGTGGCCCGCCGGATCTCAGGAGTGCTCATGCTCTGACCTCACCATGACCCGCCTCCGCCGTCGCCGCCGCCCCCGCCTCCGCCGAAACTACCGCCTCCGCCCCCGCCTCCGCCGGAGAAGGTCCCACCGCCCGAGAAACCACCGCTGCCGCCGCTGCTCGAGGGCGCCTGGTAGGCACGTACGGCAGAGTCGAAGGAGCGTTCGAAGTCCCTGGTCAGCGCGCCGGCGAGGTCGCCCACGGCGCCGGCTCCCGCCTCGGCAGAGACCGCCGAGGCGCCGAAGAGAGCATGCTGGTTGTAGGGGAGATAGCTCGGCGCGGCGGGGCTGGAGACCCCGCCGACCTTGAACCGTCCGGCCCACTGCTTCGCACAGCCGAAGGCGACCGCCCACGGCAGATAGGTGTCGTATGTCGCCTGGTCTCCCTGGAAGTCGCCCGACCGGGCCCGCAGGGTCTCCCGGAAGCCCGCCGCCTCGGCTGCCAGAGCGCGGCCCGCCTCGGTGCGCTTGAGCCCGGCGCTGGGCACCGTCGCCGGGCCGAGCATGATCGCCAGGAGCCCGGGTGCGAGCGCCCACAGGGTCGTCTCGCCCGGACGTACGATCGCCAGGACGACACAGGCGAGCGCCGAGACCACGAAGCCGACCAGATAGAGCCACATCCCGGCGCCCTCACGCCGGACCAGCCCGTCGTTGACCGCCCAGCTCTCCGCGCGCTGGCGGAAGGTGGGCATGGTCTGCCCCAGCGTCTTCGCGGCCCGCCGACCGGCCGCGCTGTTCTTGTCGGCGCCGATCGCGAGGTTGTCGAACTTCTCCACGACGCGGGTGACCCGGTCGACGGTGTTCCACGACGGTCGGGGCACGTCCTCGCTCCGGAACGTCGAGGTGCGCCATCCGTTCTGGGTCGAGCGGATCCCGACGATCCCGCGGGAGGCGGCATAGAGGATGCTCGCCCCGAGCAGGCGTGGCTTCGCCCGCTTCTCGATCAGGTACGCCGCCTGAGCAGGCCCGATGTCGGGCGGCGGTGTCGCCCGCGGCTCCACCCGCGGCAGCCGGTCCCAGGTCCTGACCTGCACGATGGCGCCGACCAGCAGAGCGGCGATCGCGAGGCCCGCGATGACGCCGTAGGTCTCGGTGTCGGTGCCCAGCACCGCGTCCCAACGCTGCGACCACGGCCACTCGCGCCCGGTGATCTCGGGGGTGGCGAGCCCGGGGATGCCGGCCTGCACGGTGAGCGGGGTGCCCGCCGGCAGGTCGTCCGCGGTGATTCGCAGCGTCGAGGTGCCCTCGCCCTCGGTGGTGGCGCAGCCGTCGGTGGCGCCGCGACCGACGGCGCAGCGTACGTCGGCGGTGTCGGCGGGGAGGGTGAGGTCGAGATCGGCGTGGGCGATCGACTGGCGCCACCCGGAGGGGATGAGGTTCCAGTAGAACCGCGACCCGTCACCGGAGGGGAGCAGCACGTCGGCCATCTCGTAGCGCAGCACGTAGGTGTGCTTGCCCTCGGGCAGCTCGGAATACTCGTCGCCGATGCGGATGTCGGTGTAGCGGCCGCTCCAGCCCTCGGTGGTCTTCTCGGTCTCGGCGTAGTTGCCGAACTGGAGCAGGAACTGTGCGGTGCCGTCGGCCTGACCGTACTTCTCGACCAGGCGGGGCAGCTCGTCGGCCTCCCAGCCACCGCGGTCGACGATGGCCTGCGCCTTCTGCCGGTCGCTCACCTTCGGGTCGACCTCGACGGAGATGTTCTCCGGCCGGCGGCGCAACGAGGGCGCGTTGGGGTCGCGGGAGTCGAAGAACCGGAAGATGCCGTGGCTCTCGGAGTCGGGGAAGTCGACCGTGACGGTCTCGGTCACCGACATCCGGCCGTCGTCGGTGACGACGAAGTCGCCGTCGTAGTCGGTGATCGTCGTGTGTTCCTCGACGTCGCCGGCACCCGAGAGCAGCCCGGCGGCCGCGAGCGGCCACAGCACCAGCACCGCGAGGATCGTCGCGCCGGCGGCGTACCACCAGACGTAGCGTTTCACGAGCCGGGTGCCTCCTGGTTCCGTCCAGCTGAACGCCTCTCGACCGACCTCGGTGTGGCGTGTGGATGGTCCCCTTGCTTCGCGCACATGGCCGGTAGCCTTGCAGGTATGAGCGTACGACGGGTGATGGGCACCGAGGTCGAATACGGGATCGCCGTGGCCGGACAGCCCCAGGCGAACCCGATGGTGGCCTCGAGCCAGGTCGTCAATGCGTACGCATCCTCGACCCTGAAGGCGAGGAGAGCGCGCTGGGACTTCGAGGAGGAGTCGCCGCTGCGCGACGCCCGAGGCTTCGACATGTCGCGTCAGGTCGCCGACCCCAGCCAGCTCACCGACGAGGATCTGGGGCTGGCCAACGTCATCCTCACCAACGGCGCCCGGCTCTACGTCGACCACGCCCACCCGGAGTTCTCCTGCCCCGAGGTGACCAACCCGCTCGACGCGGTGCGCTGGGAGAAGGCCGGCGAGCAGGTGATGCTCGACGCCACCCGTGCCGCCGCGCGGCTGCCGACCAGCCCGCAGATCAACCTCTACAAGAACAACACCGACAACAAGGGCGTCTCCTACGGAGCGCACGAGAACTACCTCATGCGCCGCTCGACCGCCTTCGCCGACATCGTGCGGCACCTGACCCCGTTCTTCGTCTCCAGGCAGGTCTTCGCCGGTGCCGGGCGGGTCGGGATCGGCCAGGAGCGGCCCAAGGACGGCTTCCAGATCTCCCAGCGCGCCGACTTCTTCGAGGTCGAGGTCGGTCTGGAGACCACGCTCAAGCGGCCGATCATCAACACCCGCGACGAGCCGCACGCCGACCCCGAGAAGTATCGCCGCCTCCACGTGATCCTCGGCGACGCCAACCTGGCCGAGATCTCGACCTACCTCAAGGTCGGCACCACCTCGCTGGTGCTCGCGATGATCGAGGACGGCTACATCTCCCGCGATCTCAGCGTCGACGGCCCGGTCTCGGCGCTGCGTGCCATCTCCCACGACCCCACGCTCAAGACGCTGATCACGCTCAAGGACGGCCGCAAGCTGACCGGCGTACAGCTCCAGATGGAATACCTCGATCTGGCCAAGAAGTTCGTCGAGGAGCGCTACGGCTCCGAGGCCGACTATCAGACCAAGGACGTGCTCGAGCGCTGGGAATCCGTGCTCGACCGGCTCGAGCGCGACCCGATGGAGTGCGCCACCGAGCTCGACTGGGTCGCGAAGTACAAGCTCCTGCGCAGCTACCGCGAGCGCGACGGCCTGGAGTGGAACGACCCCAAGCTGCACCTGATCGACCTGCAGTACGCCGACATCCGCCCCGAGAAGGGCCTCTACAACAAGCTCGTACGCTCCGGGCGGATCCAGCGCCTGCTGACCGACGACCTGGTGGAGAAGGCGATGCACGACCCGCCGACCGACACCAGGGCCTACTTCCGCGGGCGCTGCCTGGAGAAGTACTCCGAGCACGTCGCCGCCGCGTCGTGGGACTCGGTCATCTTCGACCTGCCGGGTCGGGAGTCGCTGCAGCGGGTGCCGACCATCGACCCGCTGCGCGGCACGAAGAAGCACGTCGGCGGGCTGCTCGACGCATCCGAGACCGCCCTCGACCTCTTCAACCGGCTCACCGGCGCCTGACCGGCGCACGACTGACGCCTGCCGGACCCAGGATCGCCTCCGCGTGCCGGAGGACGGCCAGTTCCGAGGTATGCCTTCCTCCCTCAGCGTAATCAGGCATTGTTTCCTCAGGTTTTGTCGGTGCTAGTGGATAGGTTGGTGACATGGCACAGGAGCAGAAGCAGCCGAAGAAGTCCTCCGAGTCCGAGGAGGCCGTCGAGACCGCGCCCGAGACCGACGTCAGCGAGCGCAAGGAAGCGCTGGACTCCGACGTCGACGACATCCTCGACGAGATCGACGACGTCTTGGAGACCAACGCGGAGGACTTCGTGAAGTCCTTCATCCAGAAGGGTGGACAGTAAGACATGTCTGAGTCCCGGATCCCGGCTGCCTTCATGACGCCGGGCACATCGTCCTTTGCCGACTTCCTGACCGCGCAGTCCCCGGACCTGCTCCCGGGCAGCGTCCAGGGCGGCTCCGCCAACCTGGGCGACATCGCTCCGCACGGCACCACGATCGTGGCGGCCACCTTTCCCGGTGGCGTGATCATCGCGGGTGACCGGCGCGCGACCCAGGGCAACCTGATCGCCGAGCGCGACATGCGCAAGGTCTATCCCGCCGACGAATACTCCGCGGTGGGCATCGCCGGGTCCGCGGGTCTCGCGATCGAGCTGGTCAAGCTCTTCCAGACCGAGCTCGAGCACTACGAGAAGATCGAGGGCACCACGCTCTCGATCGAGGGCAAGGCCAGCCGGCTCTCGGCGCTGATCCGGTCCAACCTGCCGATGGCGATGCAGGGCCTCGTGGTCGTGCCGCTCTTCGTCGGCTTCGACCCCGACACCGGCTCCGGCCGGATCTACGGCTACGACCCCACCGGAGGCCGCTACGAGCAGACCAGCTACTCCGGCGTCGGCTCGGGCTCGTTGTTCGCCAAGGGCTCGCTGAAGAAGCTCTACCGCGAAGACCTCGACGAGGCGACCCTGGTCGCGGTGCTGATCCAGGCCCTCTACGACGCGGCCGACGACGACTCCGCCACCGGCGGGCCCGACCTGTCGCGCAAGCTGTTCCCGATCGTGCACGTGATCACCGCCGACGGCGGCCGCACGCTGCCCGACGCAGAGGTCGGCGCTGTCGCCGAAGCCGTCATCACCGGAAGGCTCCAGCGGCCCGACGGTCCCATCGCCGAGTTGGAGGGTGGCCAGTGAGCACTCCTTTCTATGTCTCTCCCGAACAGCTCATGCGCGACCGAGCCGACTTCGCGCGCAAGGGCATCTCCCGGGGCCGGGCACTGGTCTCGCTGCAGTTCGCCGACGGCATCGTCTTCGCCTCCGAGAACCCTTCGGCGGCGCTCCACAAGGTGAGCGAGATCTACGACCGGATCGCCTTCGCCGCGGTCGGGCGCTACAACGAGTTCGAGAACCTCCGCATCGCCGGCGTCCGGCTCGCCGACATGCGCGGCTACGCCTACGACCGGCGCGACGTCACCGGCCGTGGCCTGGCCAACGCCTATGCCCAGACGCTCGGCACGATCTTCTCCTCGGGGGGCGAGAAGCCCTACGAGGTCGAGCTCTTCGTCGGCGAGATCGGTGACTCCGCGGCCGACGACCAGCTCTACCGGCTCACCTACGACGGCCAGGTCGTCGACGAGCACGGCTTCGCCGCGATCGGTGGCGCGGCCGAGGCGGTCGGTGGCTATCTCAAGGAGCGCTACACCGAGGGCGCCTCGCTCGAGGACGCGATCAAGCTGGCGGTGGCCGCGCTGGGCCACACCGACACCGACGACCGCGAGATCGCGGCCAAGGATCTCGAGGTGGCGGTGCTCGACCGCAACCGCACCCAGCCGCGCAAGTTCCGCAGGATCCGGCCGGCGACGCTGGTCGAGATCCTCGGCGCGGTCAGCGGCACCGCCGAGCTCGAGGACGCGAAGCCCGCAGCCGCCGAGAAGTCGGCCGCCGAGGAGACGGCTACGGAGGACAGCGCCGAGAAGAGCGGCGAGAAGTCCGCCGACGAGGCGCCCCTGGCACCGCCGGCCGACGACGACGACGGCGAGCCGCCCATCGCCCCACCGGTCGACTGAATCGGCCGAACCGACTGAGCCGACTGTGCCGGCGACGTGGGAGCGCCGAGGTCACCAGCTGACCTCGGCGCTCCCACGTCTCGTCTCCGGGGACTCAGTCGATCCGGTCGGAGAGTGAGACGACGATGCCCTCCGGGCCACGCACGTACGCCATCCGCACGATGTTTTCGTGCACGCCGACTCCTCCGACGAGCCCGTAGCCGGCCTCCGCCAGCCGCTCGAGCTCGGCGTCGAGGTCCTCGACCTCGAAGCAGACGTTGCGCAGGCCGAGCTCGTTGGCCATCGCCGCCGGTGAGCCCGGGGTGTGGTCGGGGCGTACGAACCGGGCGAGCTCGAGCGAGGTGCCGCCGCCCGGCGGCCGCAGCATGACGACCTCGCAGCGCGAGTCGGGGATGCCGCAGACCGTGTCGATGAACTCGCCCTCGACGAACGCGCGTCCCTCGATCTCCAGGCCGAGGCCGACGAAGAAGTCGGTGGCCGCGTCGAGATCCGCGACGGTGACACCGATGTGGTCGAAGCGCTTCAGGTTCGTCATGACTGCCATCCTCATACGTAGTCGTCGTTCGGCGGGGTGCCTGTGAGAGGTGAACGAGGCCCGGGCAGCGATCTCTACATCGCGGGCGACACGAGTCCTGCCAGGCTCAGTGCCCGGTGAGCCGGCCGCTGAGCCGCTGGTGCCGGTCGGCGCTGGAGGTGTTGAGCCCGACGATGCGTACGGACTTGTTCTTGATCGCGTACTTGTGGGTGATCGCGTCGAGGGCCGCGACCGTGGAGGCGTCCCAGATGTGGGAGTCGGAGAGGTCGATGACGATCTCGTCGGGGTCCTCGGCATACTCGAACTGCGTGTAGAGGTCGTTGCTGGAGGCGAAGAAGAGCTCGCCGGTGACCCGGTAGACGGCGGTGCTCTCGCCGTCAGGCCCCGTGACCAGCTCGCGATCGGTCGCGGTCATGTGGGCGACCCGGCGGGCGAAGAGCGTCATCGCGACCAGGACACCGACGACGACCCCGATGGCAAGGTTGTGGGTGGCCACGGTGACGACCACCGTCGTCACCATCACCACCGTCTCCGAGAGCGGCATCCGGCGCAGCGTGGCGGGCCGCACGGAGTGCCAGTCGAAGGCGCTGACCGAGACCATGACCATGACCGCGACCAGCCCCGCCATCGGGATCAGCGCCACGACGTCGCCGAACCCGACGACCAGCACGAGCAGGAAGACACCGGCGAGGAAGGTGGACAGGCGCGTACGCGCGCCGGAGACCTTCACGTTGATCATCGTCTGCCCGACCACCGCGCATCCGCCCATGCCGCCGAACAGGCCGGTGATCAGGTTCGCCACGCCCTGGGCGCCGGCCTCGCGCGTCTTGTCCGAGTGGGTATCGGTGATGTCGTCGACGAGCTTGGCGGTCAGGAGCGACTCGAGCAGGCCGACCAGAGCCATGCCGAGGGCGTAGGGGGCGATGATCTCCAAGGTGTCGAGCGTGAGAGGTACGTCGGGCAGGAACCAGGTCGGCAGGCTGTCGGGCAGCTTGCCCTGGTCACCGACGTTCGGCACGTCGACCGAACCGATGACGGTGAAGGCCGTGAGCGCGACGATCGCCACCAACGGGGCAGGGATCACCGTGGTGACGCGCGGAAGGCCGACGATGACGGCGATGCCGACGGCGATCATCGGGTAGACCGCCCAGGGCACGCCGACCATGTGGACGACCTGAGCCTGGAGGACGAGGAGCGCGAGCGCGTTGACGAACCCGACCATCACCGAACGGGGGAGGAAGCGCATCAACCGGGCCACCCCGGTCAGCGCCAGGGCGATCTGGATGAGGCCGCCCAGGAGCACCGTCGCGATCAGGTAGTCGTAGCCGTGCTCGCGCATCACCGGGGCGATCACCAGCGCCACCGCACCGGTGGCTGCGGAGATCATCGCCGGCCGGCCGCCCAGGAACGAGATGGCCACCGCCATCGTGAACGAGGCGAACAGCCCGACCCTGGGGTCGACACCGGCGATGATCGAGAACGAGATCGCCTCCGGGATCAGCGCGAGGGCGACGACGAGGCCGGCGAGCACCTCCGTACGCAGCAGCCTCGGTGAACGTAGCGCGGCGAGCACGCTCGAATGCTGCGGCGCGAGGACAGGCGGGGTTGAGGACACGACGGGATCCGATCGTTCGGGACTGGCAGGTCCAGCGGCTCACGGAAGGTCGACGAGCCCAGGGCTCATTCTCCGCTGCGAGACGCACCGACGTTCCGGAGGGTGGTTCGCCCGCCGTGTCGTAGCTCTGAACGCCTCCGGAGTCACCGCCGACGGTCTAGGGTTTCGGTTATGGACAGGCGCATCTTCGGCATCGAGAACGAGTACGGCGTGACCTGCACGTTCCGCGGCCAGCGGCGGCTGAGCCCCGACGAGGTGGCCCGCTACCTCTTCCGCAAGGTGGTGAGCTGGGGGCGCAGCTCCAACGTGTTCCTGCGCAACGGCGCGAGGCTCTACCTCGACGTCGGCTCCCACCCCGAGTACGCCACGCCCGAGTGCGACGACGTGATCTCGACCGTCACGCACGACAAGGCGGGGGAGCGGATCCTGGAGGGCCTGCTCCTCGACGCCGAGCAGCGGCTCCACGACGAGGGCATCGCCGGCGACATCTACCTGTTCAAGAACAACACCGACTCGGCCGGCAACTCCTACGGCTGCCACGAGAACTACATGGTCAGCCGCGCCGGGGAGTTCTCCAAGCTCGCCGACGTGCTCATCCCGTTCCTGGTCACCCGCCAGCTCATCGTCGGCGCCGGCAAGGTCACCCACACCCCGCGTGGTGCCGGGTTCTCGGTCTCCCAGCGCGCCGAGCACATCTGGGAGGGCGTCTCCTCGGCCACCACCCGCAGCAGGCCGATCATCAACACCCGCGACGAGCCGCACGCCGACGCGGAGAAGTATCGCCGCCTCCATGTCATCGTCGGCGACTCCAACATGTCCGAGACGACCACGATGCTCAAGGTCGCCAGCTGCCACCTGGTGCTGCGGATGATCGAGGAGGGCGTCGTCATGCGTGACATGACGATGGAGAACCCGATCCGGGCCATCCGCGAGATCTCCCACGACCTGACCGGCCGTCGCAAGGTGCGTCTGGCCAACGGTCGCGAGGCCAGCGCCCTCGACATCCAGAACGAATACCTCTCCAAGGCGCGCGAGTTCGTCGACCGCCGCGAGATCACCGACCCGACCATGCTCGCCTCCCTCGACCTGTGGGAGCGCGGCCTGAAGGCGATCGAGTCCGACGACCTCTCCCTGGTCGACCGTGAGATCGACTGGGTGATCAAGTGGAAGCTGATCGACCGCTACCGGGCCAAGCACGGACTGCCGCTGGGCCACGCGCGTGTGGCCCAGCTCGACCTCGCCTACCACGACATCCACCGCAACCGGGGCCTCTACTACATGCTCGAGAAGCGGGGAGCGGTCAAGCGCGCCACCACCGACCTGAAGATCTTCGAGGCCAAGTCGGTGCCGCCGCAGACCACCCGGGCGCGCCTGCGCGGGGAGTTCATCAAGAAGGCCCAGGAGCGCCGTCGCGACTTCACCGTCGACTGGGTCCACCTCAAGCTCAACGACCAGGCGCAGCGCACGGTGCTCTGCAAGGACCCGCTCAAGGCCTACGACGAGCGCGTCCAGCGGCTCATCGACGGCATGTAGCGCGCCCGGCGGGGTGGCTTCGACACCTCGCAACCACGAGGCGGATATGGTGTGCTCCGCTGTCGTTCACTTCTTCCACGTCACGAAGGTTTGCACTGTGCCCACTGCTCCTCGGCCTCGTCTGCGTCACGCGCTGAGCGCGCTGGCGATCACCATGCTCATCCCCGCTCTGGTCGCCTGCGGTGGCGAGGAGAAGAAGGGATACGGCGACGAGACCGTCTCCGGCTTCGACGGCGTGACGGTCTCGGCCAAGACCGACAAGGCACCCACGCTGAAGTGGAAGTCGGAGATCTCCTACCCGAAGGACCCCAAGGTCAAGACGCTGACCGAGGGCGACGGTGAGGAGATCCCGAAGGGTCGTGGCGTGCTCGCCAAGATCTACATCGGCAACGCGACCACCACCGACAAGGAGTGGGCCTACCAGAGCCAGGCTCCCGAGGGCGAGGAGCTGCCTGCGGAGAAGCCGTGGGACACGATCCTGAAGGGCGCCAAGGTCGGTGACCGGATCGAGGCCATCGTCGGCTCGGCCGACCTGCTCGGCGAGGGCGGCAACCCGCAGATGGGCATCGGCAACCACGACACGCTGGTCGTCGTCATCGACGTCGTCAAGCCTGCCGCCGACAAGACCCCGCACGACGTCAAGTCCTCCGAGCTCCCGAAGGTCGTGGAGAAGAAGGGCAAGCCGACCGGCTTCGACTTCTCCGGCATCGCCAAGCCGAAGGCCGACGACGTGCTCAAGCGCTCCATCGTCAAGGAGGGCGACGGCGCCGAGGTCACCGCCGACCAGACCGTCACCGCCAACTACCTGGGCATGACCTACGGAGCCAAGAAGCCGTTCGACGAGAGCTTCAGCAAGAAGGCCGTGCCGTTCGCCCTCAACCAGGTCGTCCCCGGGTGGACCAGCGGCCTGGAGGGCGTCAAGGTCGGCAGCCGTGTTCTGCTGCAGATCCCGCCGGAGCTGGGCTACGGTTCGGAGGAGAAGCCGGGCCAGGGCGGCAACCCGGGCATCCCGGCCAACAGCACGCTCTACTTCGTCATCGACATCGTCAAGGCCGAGGCCACCCCGGCAACGCAGCAGTAAGGCTCTAGGGGGAGAAACCACACCGTGGCGGCGGGTAAGACCGAGCGGTTGATGAACCTGCTCATCATGTTGCTCGTGCAGCGTGACAACGTGTCGAAGGAGCGGATCCGCGAGGTCCTCTACCCGACGTCGGCCGGTGAAGCGTTCGAGAAGATGTTCGAGCGCGACAAGGAGGAGCTGCGCAGCCTCGGCGTGCCGATCGAGACCGGCGTGATCGACTCGTTCTTCGAGGACGAGGTCGGCTACCGGATCAGCCCCGAGCAGTTCGCGCTGCCCCCGATCACCCTGGAGGCCGACGAGCTCGCGGTCGTCGGCCTGGCCACCAAGGTGTGGGAGAACGCCTCGATGGCCGAGGCGACCACCGACGCCGTCCGCAAGCTCAACGCCGCCGGCCACGAGACCGACGTCTCCGCGCTGGAGATCGTGCAGCCTCGGCTGGCCGCGGAGGAGGGCTCCTTCGACACCTTCGTCGCCGCGACCCAGGATCGGCAGGTCGTCGAGTTCGACTACCGCGGCTCCCGGGCGGCCGAGCCCTCCCACCGGAGGCTGCAGCCGTGGGGCGTGGTCCGCTACTCAGGTCGTTGGTACACCGTCGGTCACGACGTCGACCGCGACGACACCCGCATCTTCCGGCTCTCCCGCGTGCTGGGGGAGGCGCAGGCGGTCGGCGAGCTCGATGCCTTCGAGGTGCCCGCCGGGATCGACGTACGCGATATCGCACGGGATCTCGCGCCGGCGCCGTCCACGGGGAAGGCCGTGCTGCTGCTGAAGCAGGGGAGCGGTCACACGCTGCGGCGCGCCGCCGACTCGGCCGAGACCGGTGTGCGCGGGCCCGACGGCAACGACGACTGGGACCGCGTCGTGCTCACCCGGGTGCCCGCCGACCTGGCCGGAGCCGTGCTCGGACACGGTCCGGACGCCTTCGTGGAAGAGCCCGAGACCCTGCGCCGCGAGGTCGCCGACCGCCTCGCACGGCTGGTGGGTCGCCTCGAGGGAGCCGACCGATGAGCGCGGCCGCGAAAGGCCCGGCCAAGGCAGCCGGGGCGAAGGGGCAGGTCGAGCGTCTGCTGAAGCTGGTGCCCTACCTCTACTCCCAGCACGACGACGTACGCCTCGACAAGGCCGCGGCCGATCTCGGTGTCGAGGAGAAGCAGCTGGTCAAGGACCTGCAGGTGCTCTTCATGTGCGGGCTCCCCGGCGGCTACCCCGACGACCTGATCGACGTCGACATCGACGCGCTGACCGAGCCCGACGGAGACCGGGTCATCCGCATCTCCAACGCCGACTATCTCGACCGCCAGATCAGGCTCACCCCGACCGAGGCCACCGCCGTCATCGTCGCCCTGCGCGCGTTGCGCGGCGGTGCCGTGGCGGCTGCGACCAAGGAGGTCGTCGACCGTACGCTCGCCAAGCTCGAGCAGGCCGCGGCCGAGGGGGCGGCGGGCAGCGTCGACCCCGGCGACGAGCCGGTCGACACCACGCTGGTGCAGATCCACGCCGCTCTCGCGACCGCGATCGACCAGGGTCGGCAGGTGCGTATCGACTACTGGGTGCCGGCGCGTGATGAGGAGTCCTCGCGGCTCATCGACCCCCGCGCGCTGGTCTCGATCCGAGACATCGAGTATCTCGACGCCTGGTGCCATCGCGCGCAGGCGCCGCGCAGCTTCCGGCTCGACCGGATCCGCGGCGCGGAGGTGCTCGAGACCCCGGTGGCCACCGAGCCCGAGGACGGCGCGAGCGCCGAGGACGCGGCCGGGCTGCTGGAGCGTACGGACTCCGGCACCGTGGTGCGCGTGCGGCTGGCCCCGGAGGCCCGCTGGGTCAGTGAGTACTACTCGGTGATCGACCCGGTCGAGGTGCCCGGCGGCGGGCTCGAGGTGGGGCTGCGGGTCTATGACCAGCGCTGGCTGACCCGTCTCGTGCTCCGGCTGGCGCCCTATGCCGAGGTGCTCGACGACGAAACGTTCACCGAATCGTTTGCCACGACTGCGAGGCAGGCGCTCGGCCTGTACCGTACGGGCGCGTAGACTTCTGGCGTTCCCCTAGACGTAGATGAGGTAGTTGATGTTCACTCCAATGATCGGTATGCCGCAGGGAGCCGAGTGGCTCATCATCTTGGCGATCGTGATCCTCGTCTTCGGCGCTGCCAAGCTTCCCGAGCTCGCCCGCGGCACCGGCCAGGCGCTGCGGATCTTCAAGTCCGAGACCAAGGGTCTGCGCGACGAGGACGACGAGAAGGGTGCGAAGGGCGAGAAGACGGAGAAGCCGGCCGAGCTCACCGCCTCCGAGCAGGAGCGCATCAGCGAGCTCGAGCGTCGTGAGGCCGAGATCAAGGCCGAGCGCGAGCGCCTCTCCGGCAACTGAGGCCCACATTGTCCATCGCCGGTGTTGTCGCGATCTTCCGCGGCACCCCCAAGCATGCCATCGGCGAAGACGGCCGGATGGCGCTCTCCGACCACCTGCGTGAGCTGCGCGCGCGGGTGATCAAGGCGAGCCTCGCCCTCGTGGTCGGCTTCGCCGTCGCGCTGTTCTTCTTCGACCCGCTCTTCCAGCTGGTCATGGACCCGTATCTCAACGCCTCCAAGATCCTCAAGGAGGCCGGGGGAGCCGACACGCTCGGCACCACCAACGGAGCAGCGGGTGGCTTCCTGCTCTACCTCAAGCTCTGCGGTCTGGCCGCCTTCATCGGCACCAGCCCGATCTGGCTCTACCAGGTCTGGGCGTTCCTGATGCCCGGGCTGCACGCCCACGAGAAGAAGATGTCGCGCATCTTCGTGGCCGTCGCCGGCCCCCTCTTCCTCGTCGGTGTCGTGCTCGGCTACGTCACCTTGCCCAAGGGCCTGGAGATCCTGTTCACCTTCGTGCCCGACGGCCTGACCAACGTGGTCGAGTTCAACGACTACCTCAGCTTCCTCAGTCGTACGCTGCTGGTCTTCGGCATCGCCTTCGAGATCCCGGTCTTCGTGATCCTGCTCAACCGCATCGGGGTGCTGCCCGGCGCCGCGCTGGGCAAGTATCGTGCCTGGATCATCGTCGGCTCCTTCGTCTTCGCGGCCGTCGCGACCCCGTCGGGTGACCCGTTCACGATGACGATCATGGCGGTCCCGATGGTGATCCTCTTCGGGATCTCCGAGGTCATCGCGAGGGCCCACGACAAGCGCAAGGCAGGCGACCGCACCGACCGGATCGGCGACCCCGACGTCCCCTCGGTGATCTGACCTCCGGTGCGCCACGGCCACCCCGTAGGCTCGTGCGCATGGACGCCTCGCCAGCGGAGAAGTACGCCTCGTACCAGCGCGACAAGGACCATCCGGTCTTCCGCGACTTCGCCTCGCTCTACGACTTCGGCCTCGACGACTTCCAGACCGAGGCGTGCAAGGAGATCGAGGACGGCAAAGGCGTCCTGGTCGCCGCACCGACCGGGTCGGGCAAGACGATCGTGGGCGAGTTCGCCATCCACCTGGCGCTGGCCACCGGTCGCAAGGCGTTCTACACCACGCCGATCAAGGCGCTCTCCAACCAGAAGTTCAACGACCTGGTGCGGCGCTACGGCGCCGAGAAGGTCGGCCTGCTGACCGGCGACAACGTCGTCAACGGCGAGGCGCCGATCGTGGTGATGACCACCGAGGTGCTGCGCAACATGCTCTACGCGGGCTCGCGCACCCTGAGGGGTCTCGGTTTCGTGGTGATGGACGAGGTGCACTACCTCGCCGACCGCTCGCGCGGCGCGGTGTGGGAAGAGGTGATCATCCACCTGCCCGAGTCGGTCTCGGTCGTCTCGCTGAGCGCGACCGTCTCCAACGCCGAGGAGTTCGGCGAGTGGCTCACCACCGTGCGCGGCGAGACCACCACGATCATCGAGGAGAAGCGGCCGGTGCCGCTCTACCAGCACGTGATGGCCGGGCGCCGGATCATGGACCTGTTCGCCTCCTCCGACGTCGACGCGGCCGCCGGGTTCGTCAAGGAAGGCGCCCCGGTCAACGGCGAGCTGATGAAGCTGGCGCGCGATGACTGGGCTGCCGGACGGATGACGGACCGGCGTACGCCCAAGGACAAGCGCAAGGGGCGAAACTCGGGCGGCAACCGGCGCGTGGGCAACGGGCGGCGGGTCTGGATCCCGAGCCGGGTCGAGGTGATCTCCGCACTCCAGCGCGACAACCTGCTGCCCGCGATCAACTTCGTCTTCTCCCGGGTCGGCTGCGACGCCGCGGTGCAGCAGTGCATCCAGGCCAACCTCCGGCTCAACACCCCCGACGAGCGCGACGAGATCATCGACTTCGTCGAGGAGGCCTGCGCCGACCTGCCCGACGAGGACCGGCACGTGCTCGGCTACCACGACTGGCTCGACGGGCTCACGCGCGGAGTGGCCGCCCACCATGCCGGGCTGCTGCCCGCGTTCAAGACCGTCGTGGAAGAGCTGTTCCTGCGTGGCCTGGTCAAGGCTGTCTTCGCCACCGAGACCCTCGCGCTCGGCATCAACATGCCGGCACGCACGGTGGTCATCGAGAAGCTCTCGAAGTGGAACGGCGAGGCCCACGTCAACCTCTCCCCGGGCGAATACACCCAGCTCGTCGGTCGCGCGGGCCGGCGCGGCCTCGACGTCGAGGGTCACGGGGTGGTGCTGTGGCAGCAGGGGCTCAACCCGCGCGAGCTCGCCGGTCTGGCATCGACGCGTACGTATCCGCTGCGAAGCAGCTTCAAGCCGTCCTACAACATGGCGGTCAACCTGGTGCACCAGTTCGGCCGGGCGCGCTCACGCGAGCTGCTGGAGCAGTCCTTCGCCCAGTTCCAGGCCGACAAGGCCGTCGTGGGACTGGCCCGGCAGGTGCGCAAGGCGGAGGACGCGCTGGAGGGCTATCAGGAGGCGGCGACCTGCGAGAAGGGCGACTTCATGGCGTACGCCGCGATCCGCCGCAAGATCTCCGACATCGAGAAGTCGTCCTCCCGCGAGCGGCGAGCCGACCGGCGCGAGGAGATCATCGAGTCGCTCTCGAAGCTGAAGGTCGGTGACGTCATCGACGTGCCGACCGGCAAGTTCGCCGGTTATGCCGTGGTCGTCGACCCGGGCTTCGACCCCGACGGGCCGCGCCCCTACGTGGTCACCAAGGACCGGCAGGCCAGGCGGCTGGCGATGATGGACTTCAACGTGCCGATCGCGGCCCAGACCCGGCTCCGGGTGCCGAAGTCGTTCAACGGCCGCAACCCGCAGATGCGCCGTGACATGGCCTCGCGGCTGCGCGAGAAGACGCTCGACCTGCGGCCGGTGCCGTACGAAGGCTCGCCCACCGCGCGCAAGGAGCGGAAGAGCTCGGTAGAGACCCAGATCTCCGAGCTGCGCCGTGAGATGAAGATGCATCCGTGCCACGACTGCCCCGACCGCGAGGACCACGCGCGCTGGGCGGAGCGCTGGTTCAAGCTCTCGCGTGACACCGACACGCTGCGTCGCCGGGTGGAGGCGCGTACGAACACGGTCGCGCGCACCTTCGACCGGGTCTGCGAGGTGCTGGTCGCACTCGACTACCTCGACGGTGAGAAGGTCACCGAGCGCGGCACCCACCTGATGCGGCTCTACTCCGAGATGGACCTGGTTGCCGCCGAGGCGCTCCGCGAAGGCCTCTGGGACGACCTCACCCCCTCCGAGCTCGCCGCGGCCCTCTCGGTGCTCGTCTACGAGGCCCGGCGCGCCGACGACGCCGCCGCGCCCCGCCTGCCGGGCGGCCGGGTCAAGGACGTCATCGCCGAGACCGTACGCCTGTGGGGTCAGCTCGACGCCCTCGAGCGCGACCACAAGCTCGACTTCCTGCGCCAGCCCGACCTCGGGTTCGCCTGGGCGGCCTACCGCTGGGCCGAGGGCGACGAGCTCGACGACGTGCTCGGCGAGGTCGAGCTCGCCGCCGGCGACTTCGTCCGCTGGGTCAAACAGCTCATCGACCTGTGCGGCCAGGTCGCCGACGCCGCCGGCGACGTGCCCCTGCGCCGCACCGCCCACCAGACGATGGACCTGATCAAGCGCGGCGTCGTCGTCTACTCCTCGGTGGTGGAGTAGGAGGAGCCGCTCAGCGGCGTCTCAGCCCGGTGAAATATCATGGGCGGGTGGATGTCTCTCCCTACGATGCGCTGCTGTTCGTCTCCTTCGGCGGGCCGGAGAAGCCCGACGACGTGGTGCCTTTCCTCGAGAACGTCACCCGGGGGCGAGGGATCCCGCGGGAGCGTCTGGTCGAGGTGGGGCAGCACTACTTCGACCGGGGTGGCAAGTCACCGATCAACGACCAGAACCGTGCCTTCCTGGCGGCGCTGCGCAGCGATCTGGCCGCGAGCGGCGTCGACCTGCCGGTCTACTGGGGCAACCGCAACTGGGACCCCTACCTGAGCGATGCGGTCGCCCAGATGCGCGCCGACGGGGTCGAGCGGGCAGCGGTCTTCGCCACCAGCGCCTACTCCTCCTACTCCTCGTGCCGGCAGTATCGGGAGAACCTCTTCGAGGCCTGCGAGCGGTCGGGGGCCGTCGAGGATGCTCCGGTGCTCGACAAGCTGCGCCACTACTACAACCACCCGGGCTTCGTGGAGCCGGTCGTCGACGGCGTGCTCGCCTCGATCGCCGACCTTCCCGAAGCCGAGCGCGACGGGGCGCGGATCCTCTTCGTGACCCACTCGATCCCGACCGCGATGAACGAGGCCGCCGGCCCCGACGGCGGGGCGTACGTCGCCCAGCACCTCGACGTCGCCGACGTGATCGCCCAGCGGGTCGCGGCCGAGCGCGGCGTCACCCACGAGTGGGACCTCGTCTACTGCAGCCGCTCCGGCGCACCGCACATCCCCTGGCTCGAGCCGGACGTCAACGACCACCTCGAGGAGCTGGCCGCCAAGGCCCCTGAGGACGGCGGGGGCAGCGCCGTGGTGATGTGCCCGGTCGGGTTCGTCTCCGACCACATGGAGGTCGTCTACGACCTCGACACCGAGGCGATGGCCACCGCCGAGAAGCTCGGCATCCAGGCGCGCCGCAGCCCGACGGCGGGGGAGGCCCCGCGCTTCGTGGCTGCCGTACGCGACCTGGTGGTCGAGCGCGCCGCCGTCGAGCGCGGCGAGGCGACGGAGCGTGCGGTGGTGGGCAGCCGCGGGCCCGGCCCCGACCGCTGCCCGGCCGGCTGCTGCTTCAACCAGCGCTCCCAGCTGCCGACGCTCGCCGGGGCCGACTCGCCCCAGTACTCCGAGTGAGCGGCCACGTAGGGTCGAGGCCATGACGGACAAGGTGGCGCCCAAGCCCGGAGACCTGCTCGCTCTCGCCGTGGCGACCGCACGCACAGCCGCCGAGCTGGTGCGCGAGCGGGCGGCCGGCGTGGTCACGGTGGCCGCGACCAAGTCGAGCGCCACCGACGTCGTCACCGAGTCCGATCGCGACACGGAGGCGCTGATCCGGAGGCTGATCACCACGGAGCGTCCCGACGACGGCTTCTTCGGTGAGGAGGGGTCCGGCGAGGGCGAGAGCACCACCGGCTCCAGCGGCGTGCGCTGGATCGTCGACCCGATCGACGGCACCGTCAACTTCCTCTACGGCCTGCCGAGCTATGCGGTCTCGATCGCCGCCGAGTACGACGGCGAGATTGTCGCCGGCGCGGTCGTCGACGTGCCTCGCGGCACCCTCTATGCCGCCTTCCGCCAGCCCGACGGCTCGGTGGCGGCGGTCAAGGACGGCGAGCCAGTCGGCGTACGTCTGCCGGCCGATCTCGCGCAGCGGCTGGTCGCCACCGGCTTCTCCTATGACGCCGGGCTCCGCAAGGTGCAGGCGGAGGCGCTGGTGCGGCTGCTGCCGGTCGTACGTGACGTTCGTCGCATCGGGTCGGCGGCCCTCGACATCTGCGCGGTGGCCTCGGGAAACATCGATGGCTACCTCGAGGAGGGTGTGCACCTGTGGGACCACGCCGCCGCGTGTCTGGTGGCCGAAGGTGCCGGGGCTCGCTGGGAGGCCACGACCGGTGCGGGCGGGCGGCGCTTCGTGCTGGTGGCCCCCGCTCATGGATTCGACTCGCTGCGGGAAGCGGCTGTTCAGGCCGGTTTTCTGCCAGTTGACTCGCTCCCGGGTGTCGCACCCGACTGATTGCCGCCGGTTGCTGTAGATCTATGACCGATCAGCGGCCGGGAAGGCCCCGGACACCGCTGGTCACAGCCGCGTTCACCCACCCGAAACTCTTCGCACATCTGCTCCCGTGATAGGGAATACCGCCAGATGGATGAGCGTTTCGGCGACGCGGTTCCGATTGAGTGTGCGAAATGGACGCTGATGGTGCACAATCACGGGCCGTGCCGCTGCCCTCGGGGGCGCGCGGGGGGACTGAAGATGAGTGAGAAGGGGAGTGGCGCATATGGCGACGGACTACGACGCACCGCGTAAGAATGAAGAAGACCAGTCCGAGGAGAGCATCGAAGAGCTCAAGGCTCGGCGTCATGACAAGAACTCGGGCAAGGTCGACGAGGACGAGACCGAAGCGGCTGAGTCGTTCGAGCTCCCCGGGGCCGACCTCAGTCACGAGGAGCTCGCGGTCGAGGTCAAGCCCAAGCAGGAGGACGAGTTCACCTGCATGAGCTGCTTCCTGGTCCACCACCGCAGTCAGCTCGCTGACGAGAAGAAGATGATCTGCTTTGACTGTGCGTAGCACAGTCAAAAGCCGCCGAGTCGGCGCGTTTGTATAACTTGCGCTAGCAAGCGCTCTGTACAAACGCGCCGACTCGGCGGAGCCCGGCGCAAGCCGAGAGACAGAGTGAAGGCCGCACGGGACATCCCGTGCGGCCTTCACTCTATCTCAGGAGCGGTTCAGCTCTCGTCCTTCTCCAGCTGCTTCGGCAACCGGCCGGCCGACTTCACGAAGTAGTTGGCGGCCCGACGCTGGGCGAACATCCGCGCGATCGCGACGGTTGCGCCCGTAGCAGCCGACCACAGCACGGCCTCGGCGAGGCGTACGTCCGGGTCGGCGGGGTTGGCCGGTGGCTTGCGTCCCGTGGACGCCTTCCAGCCGGAGGTGAGGACCTTGTTGGTGACCTTCGCGGCGCCGAGTCCGGTGACCAGGGCCATGATCGCCCAGACCTTGTCACCTTTGTCGGCATTGGTGGACTTGGACATGGGTCGAGCCTAGAGCATTCGCGATTGGTTGCTGCTCAGAGACTCGCGCGCAGCGCGTTGACCCGCTTCGCGAGCGCCACCGGGTGGCGGGTGAAGAGGAGCCAGTAGGGAGTGGGGTCGGCAGGGTCCTCGATGGTGACCCGCACGGCGCGCTTGAGGTAGGGGCGCAGGAGCAGATAGGCCCTGGCGTCGGCGTCGCGGCCCGCGAGGTGGTGCGACTCGGTCTCCTCGAGCGCGACCGCCTCGCCCAGGAACCTCGCCTCGATACGGGCCGGGCCGGCGCGCAGCACGCCGTCGGCGATCGTGATCCGGGCGTTGCCGTAGACGATCATCGCGAGCGCGAACAGCCCTACGGTCGAGGCGGTGATGCCCCAGGCGAGGGCGGGCGGAACCCACAAGATGACCGCGATCCACAAAGTCGCCAGGAACATGACTCCCTGGACCCACCACCTCAGCGGCACGGTCAGTCGTTCCTCATACGCCGGGGTGCTCACGATTCGGGAGTTTTTCACGCTCGTCAAGTGAGTCACGAATCGGGTGAGTTCCGAAGGGCTCTAAGGTGCGGGATGTGTCTGATCTAGAAGTAGCCCTGGTGCGCCTGGATGCGGAGCTGCCGCCGCCGGCGTACGCCCGTCCGGGGGATGCCGGCGCCGACCTGCACACGACGGTCGACGTGACCCTGAAGCCGGGGGAGCGTGCCCTGGTGCCGACGGGCATCGCGATGGCCCTGCCGGTCGGCTACGTGGGTCTGGTGCACCCGCGCTCCGGGCTCGCGGCCAAGCACGGGCTCTCCATCGTGAACGCTCCCGGCACCGTCGACGCCGGCTACCGCGGCGAGGTGAAGGTGGCGCTGATCAACCTCGACCCGACCGAGGCCATCGAGCTGCGCCGCGGCGACCGGGTCGCCCAGCTCGTGATCCAGCGTGTCGAGCAGGCTCGTTTCGTCGAGGTGAGCCAATTACCCGACTCGGTTCGAGGCGCGGGGGGATACGGTTCTACCGGGGGCTTCGCCAACCGCTGAGAGGTCAGTGTTAGATAAGTCTCCCCGCAGCTCCTCACCGCAACCTGAAAGCAGATGGTCGTGAAGTTCCGTCGCAAGTCCACGCCCTCCCACCGGGGAGAGGCCTCTGCATCGGTCGGAGACGGGTTCACCGATGCCACCCGGGCCACCCCGGCGGCGCCCGCCGTCGGCCCGTTCGACATCGACTCCGCCCCCGACGGCCTGATCGGTGACGACTGGGTCGACCTCGGGTCGATGATGCTCGCGCCAGCCCCCGGCAAGGAGCTGCGCCTGCAGGTCGACGAGCAGACCGGCCAGATCGCGGCCGTGATGCTCACCGCGGAAGACGGCGCGATGGAGCTGCGCGCCTTCGCCGCGCCCCGCGACGCCGACATGTGGAACGAGTCGCTGCCGATGCTGCGTGAAGACGTGCAGCAACGAGGCGGCGCCACCGCCGACCTGCAGGGTCCGTGGGGCACCGAGCTGATCACCCAGATGAAGGTCAAGCTCGAGGACGGCCAGCCTGCCGTGCAGCAGACCCGCCTCATCGGCGTCAACGGGCCGCGCTGGATGCTGCGCGCAACCCTGCTCGGCCGCCCTGCGATGGAGCCGGACGCCGGCAAGGAGTGGGAGCGCATCCTCGAGCAGGTCGTCGTGCGCCGTGGTCAGGAGGCCAAGCCCAAGGGCGAGGCGCTCGAGGTGAAGCTTCCCCCCAACGCTCGCCGCGTCGAGAAGTAGTCGATCCGCGATGTCCAAAGGCAGGTTGCGCGCGAAGCTCAGCGAGTGGGCGAACACCGCCTCGATCGACGCGAGCGAGATCCGGGCCGCCTACGTCGCCAAGGACGTCGCCTCGATCGCCGAGGCGCCCGACCGGGAGCAGGTGAGGCTGCGTGGCACGCTGCGTACGATCACGCTGCGGCCACGGGGTGGCGTCCCGGCTCTGGAGGCCGAGCTCTTCGACGGCTCCGGCACGCTGACCATCATCTGGCTGGGCCGCCGGCGGATCGCCGGCATCAACCCGGGCCGGTCCCTGCAGGTGCAGGGGCGCATCGGCCGCAACGACGGCCAACGAATCCTGTTCAACCCCCGCTACGAGCTGATACCGGACCCCAACGAGTGAGCCAACCACACGTGAGCGCTGCTTCTGAGAACCCCGCATCCGAGGGGCCGGCCGCCGAGGGCGACCAGGCTCCTCACGACCAGACCCCTCACGACCGCAACCACCCGAGCGTCGACACGGTCGAGGCGGTCGTGCGCCGTCAGATGTCGGCCGGTCTCGGCGGCGTACGCGGCATGGCGGAGGCCGGCGTGCCCGGGCTGGTCTTCACGATCGCCTGGCTCGTCACCAAGGATCTCAAGGTCGCGCTGATCGCCTCCGCCGCGACGGCGGTCCTCTTCCTGGTCGCCCGGCTCGTGCAGCGCTCGACCATGCAGTACGTCGGCAACGCGATCTTCGGCATCCTCATCGGCTTCGCTGTGGTGCGGCTGACCCAGTCGATGGGCGGCTCGGCCGAGGAGCAGGCGCTGGCCTACTTCCTGCCCGGCATCCTGATCAGCATCGGCTACACGGTGGTCGTCGGTGGGCTGTGCCTGATCGGTTGGCCGATCTTCGGCTTCTTCATCGGCGTCGCCAGCGGCGATCCGCTCGCCTGGCACCAGGACAAGCAGATCGTGCGGCTGTGCTCACGGCTGACCTGGCTCTTCCTGGCGCCCGGAGCGATCGGCGCGGCCATCCAGGGGCCGATCTGGTTCCTGGCCTGGAGCGGCGCCATCGACCGTGACTGGGCGATCCTCGCCCTCGGCATCCTGCGCACCGCCGTCGGCTGGGCGCTGCGGATCGCCTGCTACGGCACCATGATCTGGCTGCTCGCGCGCAACCACACGCCGGTCGAGCGCCCCCAGGACGCCTGAGCCCGATGGAGCTGCGAGTGGTGAGGCCGACGCGCGGCAGCGTGTGGCTCTCCCTGCTCGCAACCCTGGAGATCACCACCGGTGCGGCGCTGGCCCACCTAGCCGCCGGCGGCGAGCTGCCGAGCGCGGGCTGGTTGGCCGCGGCTGCTCTGGCCGTGTTCGCGACCGGTCTCGTGGTGCTCCAGCGCCGCGTGGGGCTCCTCGGCGGCGCGGTCGCGGCCGGCGTGACCCAGCTGGGCCTGCACGAGGTCTTCGCCGCTCTCGCCGAGCCGACGACGACCCACCAGCATGCCTCCGGTCAGTCCTCGATGCTGCTCGCGCACGGGGCTGCTGCGGTGCTCGCGGTGCTGGCCTGGGTGCTTCACCGCCGGGCGTTCGACGTCGTCACCCGGTGCCTGCCGATCGTGCGCCCCGCGGCGCGCGGCACGCAGCCGGTCATGGTGCGCCACGCCGTGCCGCAGCCCGGGCTGTGGGCGTACGCCCGACCGCGAAGGGGTCCGCCGGCGCTGCTCTGCGCCTGACCCCATCCATCGCACGAGACGACCACCGGCACCGCGCCGGTGGCGCTGCCACGTGCACCCATCTTCGCGAGAGAGCACATGTCCCTACCTACCGACGTCTCGACACGTGTCGACGTCTCCACTGCAACGTCCCCAGCGGCCCCCGCCGGGCTGCACCAGGTCGCCCCGCCCCACGACCGGGCTCAAGACCCGGTCGAGCACCGAGGCCGCACCTGGTGGCCCCTGATCCGGCCGCTGGTGCTGAGAATGCACTTCTACGCCGGCCTGCTGGTCGCTCCGTTCATCCTGGTCGCCTCGGTGACCGGTCTGCTCTACACGCTCGCCCCGCAGGTCGAGCAGGTCGCCTACCACGACCTCACCCATGTGACCCCTGCAGGCCCACGGGTCTCGTACGCCGAGCAGGTCGCCGCCGCCCGGCAGAGCCACCCTGGGGGCGACATCGTCCGTGTCGACGTCCCTCAGGCCGGCGACCGCAGCACGCGGGTGGTCTTCACCGACGAGACTGTCCCTGCCGACTACGACATGTCGGTCTTCGTCAACCCCTACACCGCCACCGTCGAAGGCCAGGTGCGCAGCTTCGGGCAGTGGCTCGGCTTCCGGGCCTGGCTCGACGAGCTGCATCGCAACCTCCACCTGGGTGCTCTCGGACGCAGCTACAGCGAGCTGGCCGCCAGCTGGTTGTGGGTCGTCGCGCTCGGCGGGCTCATGCTGTGGATCGGTCGCCAGACCCGGATCCGCCGGGACCGGGGCGGTGGGCGCCTCGGGTTCGCGAGGCGTCTCGTGACGCCGGACCTGGCGGCAAGGCGCCGCCGCTTGCGGGTGGTGTCGTGGCATGCGGTCATCGGCGTCTGGGCGCTCCTGGGCGTGCTGGCGCTCTCGGTCTCCGGCCTCACCTGGTCGCGGTTCGCGGGTGACCACATCGGCGAGGTGCGTACGGCGCTGTCGTGGTCGGAGCCGACCCCGTCGACCTCGCTGGCACCCGGGGGCGTGGCGGCGGAGCACAGCCACCACGGCGCGCACGGGGGCTCGGCCACCGCGACGGACCCCGACGCCGTCTTCACCGACGGCGCCGGCGTCGACGGGGTGGTCGCCGCTGCGCGCGAGGCGGGGCTGGGCGATCCGCTCTACCTGGTGCCGCCGGCCGACGCGAGCAGCGCTTGGACGGCGGCGGAGAACAAGCGCAGCTGGCCGACCCGCTACGACGCGATCAGTGTCGACCCGGCCGGCGGCGTCGTCGACCGGGTCGACTTCGCCGACTGGCCGCTGATGGCGAAGGTGACCGACTGGGTCATCGGCGCCCACATGGGGATCCTGTTCGGCATCGTCAACCAGGTGGCGCTGGCGATGCTCGCGATCGGTCTGATCGTGGTGACGCTCTACGGCTACCGGATGTGGTGGCTGCGCCGGCCACGCGGCGCCAGTGGTCTCCGGTTCGGCAGGCCGGCACCGCGCGGTGGCCTGCGGCGTCTGCCGTGGCCGGCTCTGGCGGCGCTCGTCACGCTCGCCGCCGTGGTCGGCTGGTTCGTCCCGATGCTGGGGGTCAGCCTGATCGGGTTCGTGCTCGTCGACGCGGCGGTCGGCATCGTGCGTAGACGGCGCCGGGCCGGCTGATCCAGCGCGGGCGCGCCCGGTCAACCGGGCGCGTCAGGCGGCGCAGGAGGTGCAGATGCCGAAGATCTCCACGGTGTGGTTGACGTCGGTGAAGCCGTTCTGCGCCGCCACCTTGTCGGCCCAGGTCTCCACGGCGGGCCCTTCGATCTCGACCGCCTTGCCGCACTGGCGGCACACCAGGTGGTGATGGTGAGTGGTCGAGGCGTCTCCGCACAGACGGTAGGTGGACTCACCGTCGGGCTTGTGGATCACGTCGGCGAGCCCGTCGGCGACGAAGATCTGCAGGTGTCGGTAGACGGTGGAGAGGCCGATCTTCTCGCCGCCGGCCCGCAGCGTCGCGTAGACGTCCTGAGCGCTGCGGAACGTGTCCTCGGAGGCCAGAGCCTCTTTCACCGCGGAGCCCTGGTTGGTCGCGCGACGCTTGACCGGCTGAGTGGTTGCCATGGCTCAGATCGTAGTCGCTCTCGACCCGGTCTCCACTCTCAGCGCGGGCATGCCATACTGGGAATGATTCCGAATAAGAACGAAAGGCTGCCATGTCACGCAGATGTCAGGTGACCGGTGCTGGTCCCAGCTTCGGCAACAACCGCCCCTGGTCGAAGAAGGCGACTCGGCGACGCTGGGACGTGAACCTGCAGAAGAAGACCTACTACGTGCCCAGCCTGGGCCGAAAGCTCACGCTGCGGCTGAGCACGAAGGCGATCAAGCAGATCGACGTACGCGGCATCGACGCCGTCGTCGCCGACATGCGCGCCCGAGGGGAGGTCGTCTGATGGCCAAGAAGTCGAAGATCGCGGCCGAGGCCAAGCGCCGCGAGATCGTGGCGAGGTACGCCGCCCGCCGCGCGGTGATCAAGCAGGAGATCCGCGCGGCGGAGCCGGGCTCGGCCGAGCAGGCCGCGGCCGTACGCGCCCTGTCCCGTCTCCCGCGCGACTCCTCGCCCGTGCGCCTGCGCAACCGCGACCAGGTCGACGGCCGGCCGCGGGGCTACCTGCGCAAGGCAGGCATCTCGCGGATCCGCTTCCGCGAGCTCGCGCACAAGGGGCATCTGCCGGGGATCACCAAGTCGAGCTGGTGAGGGGTGGTCGGGCCCCGGGGCAGAATCCCGCCGTGGAGGAAGCCCCGGGACCGCCTCACCGACGACGCACGAGAACCACCGAGTCCTCCAACGTCGCGGGCTCGCCGGTCGGGCTGGTCACCGGGCGCTGCCGGTGCTCGACCACGACGCTCTCCCAGAGGTCCTCGGAGAGGTCGAGGGCGTCCAGTTCCTCCTTGGCGTCGAGGAAGCGGTGCTCGTGCACGGCGGCATCGGCCCACGACGGCGGCGCTGCGTGGGAGGTGATGAGGAGGTGGCCGCCGGGGTTCACCAGGCGGGCCGCCTCGCGCAGGATGTCGGTGCGGGGCAGCTCGACGGGTGACTGGAAGAAGCTCGCGGTGACCAGGTCGTAGCCGCGAGGTCCGTCGAGCCCGGACAGCCCGGCCAGGTCGGCCGCGACGAACCGCGCCTGCTCTTCGGGCAGGTCGGCCGCCCGAGCGGCCTCGGTCGCGCGGGCGGCGGCGTTGGTGGAGATGTCGATGCCGGTGGCCCGCCATCCTTGCTGGGCGAGCCAGATCACGTCGCCGCCTTCGCCGGAGCCCAGGTCGAGCGCGGTGCCGGGTTGGAGGGTGGCGGCGATGTCGGCCAGGACTGCGTTGACGTTTCCGGACCAGACCTTGTCGCCGGCGTACCTCTCCTCCCAGAACCGGACCGGATCGGCCCGATCGGCCCGATCGGCCCGATCGACCGGCTCGACCGGCTCGACCGGCGCGGCCGTCGCAGCGACGGCCCGGTCGAACTCCTCGGTGACCAGGGCCATGTTGACCACGCTGCCGGCCATGGTGCCGGCGCTCATGCTGATCGGCACGTTGGCCATCGGGTTGGCGACGTTGCCGACCGCCCAGATCCGGTCGCTGCTGGTCTTGCCGGTCGCGTCGACGGCGAGGAAGCTGCCGACGGGGGAGTCGCTGCGCTCCAGGCCGAGGTGGGTCAGGAACCTGTCGTGCGGGCGCAGGGTGCCGGCGGTGAAGATGGCGCCGACCTCGGTCAGCGTGTCGTCGGCGGTGCGTACGGCGGTGACCTGGTCGCCGTCGCCGAGCACCTCGACGACGGGGGAGGGCACCAGCGTGATCCCGCGCGCCAGCAGCCGCTCTTCGTCGGCGGGCTCGAGCGGCCCGAGGCCGGCGGAGAAGACGACGACGTCGTCGCTCCACTGCCGCAGCAGCTGTGCCTGGTGCATGCCCATCGGTGAGGTGGTCAGGATGCCGATACGCCGATCGCGCACCTCCCAGCCGTGGCAGTAGGGGCAGTGCAGCACGGTGGTGCCCCAGCGCTCGGCCAGCCCGGGGACGTCGGGGAGGTCGTCGCTGACCCCGGTTGCCACGATCGCGGTGCGGCCGGTGATCACCTCGCCGCCCTCCAGGAGAACGCTCACCCCGTTGCCGTGCTCGTGCTCGGTCTCGTCGAGGCGCTCCACGCGGCCGCTGCGCGTCTTCACGCCGTACGCCGCCAGCTCCTCGTGGCCCTTGCGCAGCAGCTCGGCGGGGTCGATGCCCTCGTGGCCGAGCACGCCGTGCATGTGTGCGGCGAAGCGGTTGCGGGGCAGGCCGGAGTCGACCACGAGGGTCTTGCGGCGGGCGCGGCCCAGCATGAGGGCGGCGGAGAGACCGGCGGCGCCGCCGCCGATCACGATCGTGTCGAAGTGTTCTGTCTGTTCGCTCATGTCTCCAGTTCAGTGGCACAATGGCGAAACGGCAAGGATTCTTGCAGATATGGCAAATGAGAGGTGAGCCACATGATCGACGAGCTCAAGCAGGTCGGTCCGCGGATCCGGGCGATCCGCCACAGCAGGGGGTGGACGCTCGACGAGCTGGCGAGCCGCGCGGGGATGTCGCCGAGCACGCTCTCCCGCTTGGAGTCGGGCAAGCGTCAGGCGAGCCTCGAGCTGCTCATCCCGCTCACCCGGCATCTCGGGGTGGGGCTCGACAGCCTGGTGACACCCTCGGTGCCCGATCCCAGGGTGCGCAGGCCCGAGATCCGCCGCGACGGCATGGTGATCGCCCCGATGACTCCCGAGGGCTCGCCGATGAACACCTTCAAGATCACCTTCGAGCCGGTCACGGAGGTGCCCGAGCCGCGCGTGCACGACGGCTACGAGTGGCTCTACGTGATCTCCGGCAAGCTGCGCCTGCTCCTGGGTGACCGCGACCTGGTGCTGACTCGCGGGGAGGCGGCCGAGTTCGACACTCGGGTGCCGCACGCGATGTTCGCGACCGGATCGCGACCGGCGCAGGTGCTGAGCATCTTCAACAGCGAGGGCGTGCGCATGCACACCCATACCGCGGAAAGCTGAGCGCGGGCCGATGTGACCAGGTGGCCGATCCCGTGTGTAAGATGAGAATCGTTATCATTAATGACAATGGGAGGTCCCCATGAAACCAGGCATCCACCCCGTCTCCGGGCACGTCGTCTTCCGTGACCGCTCGGCCGACGCGCTCTTCCTGATGCGGTCGACGATCTTCGACCGTGTCACCGACGACCACGAGCGACTGACCTGGACGGACGGCACGTCCTATCCGGTCATCGATGTCGACGTCTCCAGCGCCAGCCACCCGTTCTGGACCGGCCGCGGCCGCGTGGTCGACACCGAGGGCCGTGTCGAACGGTTCAAGCGTCGTTACGGGCGCGGCCGATGATCGCCCCGCGTCCCCGGTCCGCGCGCAACCGCGAGCGGACACCGGTGATCCTGGTCAGCGGCGTGGAGGAGAGCTCGATGCTCTCGGCGACGATCTCGCTCCAGTTCGGCCTCCCCGACACCGTCATCGTGCGCCACGCCATCGACCCCGAGCGCCAGCTGCTCACCCGCATCGTCAGCGACCTCACCGGTGTGATCGAGCACGAGGAGATCGGTCTCGCCCACGCCTGCGTCGCCTGCGCCATCCGTGAGGACATCGTGCCCACCCTGGAGCGCCTCGCCTCCCAGGGCCGCTGGCGCAGCGTCGTGGCCTGCCTCCCGGTCGCCGCCGAGGCGATCCAGGTGTGCCGGGTGCTCGCCTGGGCGCCCCGGATGGCGCCGCACATCACCATCGCGGCCGTCGTCGCGGCCCTCGACGGCACCACCGTCGCCGACGACCTGCTCGGCCCCGACCTTCTCGACGAGCGCGGCCTGGCCACCTCTGAGGACGACCGCCGCGGCGTCGCCGAGGTCGCCGGCGCGATCGTGGAGTACGCCGACGTCGTCTGCCTCACCGAGCCGCCCGAACCCGAGGAGCAGTCGCTGGTCGCGACCCTCGCCCAGCCGCGTACGCCGGTGGTGACCGATCCCTCGCTCCTCGACGCCGCCGGCCTGGTCGCCGGCGTCCACCGCCACCACGCGGTGGAGGCCTGGGTCGCCGAGGTGCGGCGCGAGCCGCTGCCGCCCCTGCCCGAGGGCGGCGCCTGGCGGCTCGACCTGCGCTCGGAACGCCCCATCCACCCGATGCGGTTCCAGGACGAGCTCGAGACCCTCGGCGGCGGTCCACGCCGCTCGCGCGGCTGCTTCTGGGTGCCCACCCGCCCCGACGACATCTGCGTCTGGGACGGGGCCGGCGGTCAGGCGAGCGTCGGCTCGACGATGAAGTGGGGCCGCTCGGCGCGGCTCACCCGCATCGTCGTGATGGGCCTCGACGAGGAGTCTGCGGAGATCTCCGGAGCCTTCGAACGGGCCCTGCTCACCGACACGGAGATCGCCCAGCGCGGCCAGATCTGGGAGGAGTCCTGGGACGGCCTCGAGGACTGGCTGGGCCCCATCGGCCGAGCCGCCTGACCACCACTCGACACGAACCGACACGAAGGAGGCCACCATGGCCGTACCCAAGCGCAAGACCTCGCGCAGCAACACCCGCCACCGGCGCTCGAGCTGGAAGGCGACGCCGGCCGCGCTCGTGCCCGTCACCGTTGACGGGCAGACCTACGACGTGCCGCGCCGCCTCGTCCGCGCGGTCCAGCGCGGCTACGTCGACCCCGCCCGCACCCACTGACCTGATCCATGAGGAGACCCACCCATGCCCGCACGACCCCCGTCACCGCTCCGGAAGCGGCGCAAGCCGCTCCTGGCACCTGATGTGACCTACGTCGACTACAAGGACGTGCAGCTGCTGCGTACGTTCATCTCCGACCGCGGCAAGATCCGCTCCCGCCGCATCACCGGACTCACCCCGCAACAGCAGCGCGCCGTGACCAAGGCGGTCAAGAACGCGCGCGAGGTCGCGCTGCTGCCCTACACCAGCACGAAGGGATGATCCCCATGAAGGTCGTCAACTCCATCCGATCGCTCAAGAACCAGCCCGGCTCCCAGGTCGTACGCCGCCGCGGCCGGGTCTTCGTCATCAACAAGCGCAACCCCCGCCTCAAGGCCCGCCAGGGCTGAACCGCCGACCTGGAGCCAGACATACGAGAAGGGCCGGATCGAACTCGATCCGGCCCTTCTCGTATGTCCAGGGAACTCAGCCCTTAGCGACCCGCTCCTTGAAAGCGGAGCCGGCCTTGAAAGCCGGGCCCTTCGAGGCCGGGATGTTGATCTCGGCGCCGGTCTGCGGGTTGCGGCCGGTGCGAGCCGAGCGCTCGCGCGACTCGAAGGTACCGAAGCCGGGCAGCGTGACCTTGTCGCCGTCAGCGACTGCCGCGCTGATTGCCTCGATAGCGGCGCCCAGAGCGGCCGAGGCCTGCGTCTGGGTGATCTCCGCCTGCTTGGCGATTTCGCTCACCAGGTCGGTGCGGTTCATGCGATCTCCTTAATCGTTGATCCGAGCCGCAAAGGTTGACGAGATGCGGCTCGTCGCCAGCGTAGGCGAGGACTGGGGATGTTCAACGCTCAGGCTCGGCGTGTCCCGCGGCCTGACGCGGTTTTCGGTGTCTCGAGCAGGTGCCACCCCTCTGCTTGCGTACGTTCGCGCCAGAAGTCGAGGTAACGGCCGCCGTGGGCGACGAGCTCGTCGTGGCTGCCGCGCTCCACGATGCGGCCACCGTCGAGCACCACGATCTGGTCGGCGGCGACGACCGTCTGCAGCCGGTGGGCGATGACGATGACCGTGCGGTCGGCGGCCAGGGCGGTCAGCGCCTCCTGCACCGCGGCCTCGTTCTCGGCGTCGAGGGCAGCGGTCGCCTCGTCGAGCAGCACCACCGGGGCGTCCTTCAACAGCGCCCGGGCGATCGAGACCCGCTGCTTCTCGCCACCCGACAACGTGGAGCCGGCCTCGCCGATGCGGGTCTGCCAGCCGTGGGGGAGTCGCTCGACGATGTCGTCGACACGGGCCAGCCTCGCTGCCTCGTGCAGTGCCTCCTCGGACGCGTCGGGCCGCGACATGAGCACGTTGTCGCGCAGGGTGCCCTCGAAGAGGTAGACGTCCTGGAAGACGATCGAGACCCGCCGCATCAGCGCCTCGGTGCCGAGGTCGCGTACGTCGGCACCGCCGAGCATCACCGAGCCCGAGGTGGCGTCGTGGAACCGCGCGACCAGACGCAGCAGGGTGCTCTTGCCGGAGCCCGAGGGCCCGACCACGGCCGTCAGCGAGCGGGGCGGCGCGAGGAGGCTGATCTCGTCGAGCACCCGGGTCGTGCCGTCGTAGGAGAAGCAGACGTCTCGCAGCTCGATGCCGGTGTGGGCAGGCTCGGCCGGGGTGACCGGCTCGGGGAGCGGCTCGACCCGGAGCACGTCGAGCACACGTCGCAACGACCCCTCGGCGATGCGCAGGGCGCTGGAGAGCTCGCCGTAGTCGATCAGCGACTCGACGAACCGCACCGTGAGCACCAGCAGGCCGATCGCGGTGGCCGCGCCGAGCGTGCCGCCGAGAGCGAGATGCACGGCGAGGGCGATCACCACGGTGAGCAGCGCCTGCACGGAGAGCAGCTGGATCCCCAGTCCGCCGAAACCGGTCACCAGCAGCCGCTTGGAGGCCCGCTTCTGGTTCTTCAGCGCTGTCTCGACGAGCTCGTTGCCGTGCACGGTGCGGCCGAAGACCCTCAGCGCCGGCTGGTTGAGCGCGAACTCGACCACCCGCGCCGATCCCTCGGCCATCGCCGCGTCATAGGCGCCCTCACCTCGCCCGACGATCGCCGCCAGGAGCCGGGTGGCGGCCAGCACCGCGGCGACCCCGGCGAGCAGCGCGAGAGCCAGGCGCCACTCCAGGAAGGCCATCGCGACCACCACGGTCACCGGGCTGACGACGGCGGCGATCAACGGCCGCAGGAGATGACCAGGCACCGAGGCGATGTCGGTGGCGCCCTTCGAGGCCAGCCGGGACAGCTGGCCGGTGCGGTCCTGGTCGTACCAGCCCAGGGGCAGCCGGGCGGTGTGCTCCCCGAGCCGGGCAAGGGTGATGTCGAGCAGGTCGCAGGCGAGGCCGTAGCCGTCGAGGTTGCCGAGGGTCAGCGCGACGTGATGGGCCACGAACAGGCACGCCAGCACGCCCAGCCAGGTGGTCGCGGTCTGCCAGTCCTGACGCAGCGCGGCCTCCAGCACCGGCACCACGCAGGCGAAGGCAAGACCCTGCAGCACGCCGGTGGCGACGAACATCGTCACGACCCTGGTCAGCTGCCGGCGGTGTGCGCGGTCCAGGAGGGCAGCGAGCAGACCGACGATGGTGATCACGCGCACTCCTCGTCGGTCGAGCGGCCAGGTTGGCCGGCCGGCCTCACGGCTCGGTCGGCGAGAGCCGTGGGATGAGCGCGCTGGTCGGCGATCCACAGCCGCGCATAGCGCCCCTCGAGGGCGAGCAGGTCGGCGTGGGTGCCGCGCTCGGCGATGCGACCGGACTCGAGCACGACGATCTGATCTGCCGCGGTGACCGTGGAGAGCCGGTGGGCGATCACCAGCAGCGTACGCCCCGCCACGAGCCGCGACAGGGCCCTCTGCACAAGCGCCTCCGACTCGGGGTCCGCGGCCGCGGTGGCCTCGTCGAGCACCAGGATCGGGGTGTCGGAGAGGAGGGCGCGGGCGATCGCGACCCGCTGTCGCTCGCCTCCGGAGAGCTGGGCGTCCTCACCGACCACCGAGTCGTAGGCCCGCGGGAGCTCCGCGACGCGGTCGGCGATCTGCGCGGCCTCGGCCGCCCGGCGTACGTCGGCATCGGTGGCGTCGGGGTGGGCGAGCCGGATGTTGTCCCTGATGGAGGTGCGGAGCAGCCCGGTGTCCTGGAAGACGAAGGAGACCTGCGCGTAGAGCTGCGCGCTGGTCATCTCGCGCAGGTCGACCCCGGCGATGGTGATCCGGCCCTCGGTGGGGTCGGCGAAGCGGGGCAGCAGCTTGGCCAGCGTCGACTTGCCCGACCCGGAGGCACCGACGAGAGCGGTGACGGTGCCGGGCTCGAGGGTGAGGTCGATGTCGTGGAGCACCGGCGCGGCCTCGGGGGAGTAGGCGAAGCAGACGCCGCTGAGGTCGACCCGCGCCGACGACGGGGCTGGTGCGGGCGAGGCCGGCTCGGGGAGCTCGGGCTCCTCGAGGAGCAGCTGGATGCGCCGGGCCGCTCCGGTCGCCTCCCGCAGCTCGCGGGCCGCGTAGCCGGCGACGGTGACCGGCGCCGTCATGGCCAGGCCGAGCACCAGGAACGGCACCAGGTCAGGACCGGTGACCCAGCCCGCCCGGAGCATCCAGACGCCGGCGCTCAGCACCAGCACCAGGGTGAGCGCGGGCGTCAGCGCGAGCTCCATCAGCAGCATCCCGAGCGCGGAGTGACGCATCCAGGCGCGGTTGAAGCCTCCGAAGCGGGTGGCGACCTCGGCGAGACGCCGGTGAGCCTGCCCGGTGGCTCCGAACGTCTTGATCTCCGCGATGCCGCCGGCGTTCTCGACGGTCGCCGCGGCCAGCTCGGCCAGCCCGGCGTCGTAGTCGCGGTAGAGCGCGCCGGCGCCCCGCATCGAGATGCGGAACCCGACCAGGCCGAGCGCGAGCGGCACCAGGGTGACCAGGGCCAGCGGCGGCGAGACGGCGAAGAGATAGACGGCGACCACGGTGGGCAGCGTGATCGCGGCGGTGAGCTCCATGACCGAGTGGGCGACCAGATGGTGCAGCGCCGCGACGTCGTCCTGCACCGCCTTCTTGACCGCGCCCGAGTTGCGCTCGGTGAACCAGGCCAGCGGCACCCGGCCGAGCCGGGAGACCAGTCGGCGGCGCAGGTGGATGGAGAGGTCGAGGTCGGCGACGTGGGAGAGCCAGGAGGAGCCGAGCACCGTCATCAGGCGCACCAGCAGCGCCGCCACGCTCACCCCGACCACCACCCAGGCACGGGTGGCGTCGACCGGGGCGCCGGACCCGGCGGGCAGCAGGATCCGGGCGAGCTCGACGATCCCTACCAGCGGCACCAGCCCGGCGAGCGTCGAGACGACCATCAGCAGCAGGCTGCCGACCAGCCTTCCCCGCACAGGACGAAGCGTCTGGAGGAGGGGGGACCGGCGCAAGTGGTCTCCTGTCGCGATCGTGAGGCAGCGGCGTACGGCGGTGGCGGGTGACCCGATTCAGCCGAAGAGGTTGCCGCTGTCCTGGCCGATGGCCCGCTTGCGGGCGAAGTAGTCGTTGATGATCACGCGGTAGAGGTCGGCGTCGTCACGGGCCCAGTTGCGCATGAGCTCGCATCCCAGCGCGAGCGACGTGATCGGCTGGGCGCCGGCCTGGGTCATGCGCTCGATCGCGGTCCGGTGGGTGACCGCGGAGACACCGCCGACCGCGTCGACGGCGGGGTAGATCTCGTAGCCCTCGGCGAGCATGTCGAGGGTGGGGAAGGCGAGGCAGACCTCCGTCCACAGGCCGGCCATGACGATCTTCTTGCGCCCGGTGGCCTCGATCGCGGCCCGGAAGTCGGCGTCCTCCCAGGAGTTGACGCCGGTGCGGTCGATCTCGGCCACGCCGGGCAGCTCATCGGCGATCGCCGGCACGGTGGGTGCGTTGACGCCCATCCCGACGGCCACGGTGGTCAGGACCGTCGGGATCTCGTACGCGTGGGCGAGCTTGGCCAGCGTGACCGCCCCCAGGTCGATCTCGGCCGGGGTGGCCGAGCCGACGGTGGCGTACTGGCCCTCCTGGAAGTCGATCATCACGATCGCGCAGTTGGCCGGGGTGAGCAGGTGATCGGTCTCGGGGTCGCGGATCGGCTCCGGATCGGTCTTGATCGTCGGCATGACTGGTCCCTCCTGTGGTGTGGCCGGGTGGTGTGGCTCAGCCGCCGTGACCCGTCGGGGCCAGGAGCCGCTCGAGCTCGTCCTCCTTCTCGGTGGGCACGACGAAGAGGAGCTCATCGCCCTGCTCGAGAGGCTGCTCGGGGGTGGGCACGTAGACCTGGCCGTCGCGCAGGAGGGTGACCAGCGCGCAGTTCTCCGGGAACGGCACCAGGCCGGTCGGCTTGCCGACGTAGGGAGAGTCGGCGGGCAGGGTGATCTCGACCAGGTTGGCCTGGCCCTGGCGGAAGGTGAACAGACGCACCAGGTCGCCGACGGTGACGGCCTCCTCGACCAGCGCCGACATGATCCGTGGCGTCGAGACGTTGACGTCGACGCCCCAGGCCTCGGTGAAGAGCCACTCGTTGTTGGGGTGGTTGACGCGGCCCACGGTGCGCGGCACGCCGAATTCGGTCTTGGCCAGCAGCGAGCACACCAGGTTGGCCTTGTCGTCACCGGTCGCGGCGATGACCACGTCGCAGTTGTCGAGCCTGGCCTCCTCGAGCGAGGACAGCTCGCAGGCATCGGCCAGCAGCCACTCGGCGTCGGCGACCCGCTCGGGCTTGATCGCTGCAGGGTTCTTGTCGACCAGCAGCACCTCGTGGCCGTTGACGATCAGCTCGCTGGCGATGGAACGGCCCACGGCGCCGGCTCCGGCGATTGCTACGCGCATCAGTCGTCCTCCGGGCCGTTCTTGATGGACTTGTACGCCTGGTCGGTGTTCTCCTCGCGCATGACGATGTGGAGCACGTCGCCCTCCTGGATCACGCTCTCGCGCACCGGGATGATGCCCTCGCCGAGCCGGTCGATCCAGGCGATGCGGCTGCCGGACTGACGCTGGAACTTGATGGTGCGCTGGCCGACCCAGGCCTCGGGCAGGATGACCTGGTCGATCCGGATGGTGCCCGACATGTCACGGAAGTCGGGCTCGGTGCCGGCCGGCAGGAGCCGGCGGAGCACCTGGTCGGCGGTCCACTTCACGGTCGCGACGGTGCTGATGCCGAGGCGCTGGTAGACCTCGGCGCGGCCGGGGTCGTAGATGCGGGCGACGACCTGCTGGATGCCGAACTCCTCGCGCGCCACCCGGGCGGCGATGATGTTGGAGTTGTCGCCGCTGGAGACCGCCGCGAACGACTCGGCGCGCTTGATGCCGGCCTTGAGGAGCACCTCGCGGTCGAAGCCCATCCCGGAGACCTTGTCACCGTTGAACCCCGGGCCCAGCCGTCGGAACGCCTCGGGGTTCTGGTCGATGACGGAGACCGTGTGGTTGCGGTCCTCGAGGCTCCTGGCCAAGGTGGATCCGACGCGGCCACAACCCATGATCACTACGTGCACCGTGTCATGATTGCACTCGCCGAGGCTGCGCGTCGCCTACGCCCTCGAAGTTGGCGTGTTCGGGTTCGGGAACCCGTCCGGGCGATCCGGAAGCATATGGAAGCCGCGTTGTGCCGTAGCGTCTGCGGTTGTGGGTGTTGGTGATGTCTCCAAGCGGATCCTCATCGGTCGCAAGCTCCGCAGCTCGCAGCTGGGGGAGACGCTGCTGCCGAAGCGGATCGCGCTTCCCGTCTTCGCGAGCGACGCGCTCTCGTCGGTGGCCTACGCGCCCGACGAGATCTTCATCATGCTCGCTGTGGCAGGGGCTTCGGCGTACGCCTGGTCGTGGAAGATCGGCCTCGTCGTCGCCCTGGTGATGCTCACGGTGGTCACCTCCTACCGGCAGACGGTGCACGCCTACCCGAGCGGCGGTGGCGACTACGAGGTGGCGACCGTCAACCTCGGCCGTAACGCCGGTGTGACCGTGGCCAGCGCGCTGCTGGTCGACTACGTGCTGACCGTCGCGGTCTCGATCTCCAACGCCGCCCAGTACGCCGCCAGCGCCATCCCGCACCTGATCGGCCACGAGGCGCTGGTCGCCTCGATCGCGATCGTCGTGCTGACCGCCACCAACCTCCGAGGGGTGCGCGAGTCCGGCACCTTCTTCGCGATCCCGACCTACCTGTTCATGGCCGCGATCCTCGGCACCGGCCTCTACGGGCTGTTGTTGCTGCTCAACGGCAGCCTGCCGCAGGCAGAGAGCGCCAACCTCCGGATCCGACCGGAGGAGGGCTGGGAGGGCACGCTCAACCAGGTGGCGCTGGTCTTCCTGCTCGCCCGGGCGTTCTCCTCGGGGTGTGCGGCGCTGACCGGCGTCGAGGCGATCTCCAACGGCGTACCCGCCTTCCAGCGGCCGAAGAGCAAGAACGCCGCGACCACGCTGCTGCTCCTCGGCCTGATCGCGGTCACGATGATGATGAGCATCATCGTGCTCGCCAACCAGATGAGCATCCGCTACGTCGACCCGCATGCGCTGGAGAACCTCCGCACGGCCGGCGGCGGGGCGGTCCCGGCCGGCTACGAGCAGCACCCGGTGATCTCCCAGATCGCCGCCGGCGTCTTCCACGACTTCCCGCCGGGCTTCTACTTCGTCATCACCGTCACCGGCGTCATCTTGGTGCTCGCCGCCAACACCGCGTTCAACGGGTTCCCGGTGCTCGGCTCGATCCTGGCGCGCGACGGCTACGCGCCGCGGTCGCTGGGTGCGCGCGGCGACCGGCTCGCCTACAGCAACGGCATCATCTTCCTGGCGGTGCTGGCGATCGCCCTGATCGTGATCTTCGATGCGCAGACGACCAAGCTGATCCAGCTCTACATCGTCGGCGTCTTCGTCTCGTTCAACCTCAGCCAGCTGGGCATGATCCGCCACTGGACCCGCCACCTGGCCACCGAGCGCGACCCGAACGAACGACGCCGCATGCAGCGCTCCCGGGCGATCAACGCCTTCGGCCTCGGGATGACCTCGGTGGTGCTCGTGATCGTGCTGGTGACCAAGTTCCTCGCCGGCGCCTGGATCACGATCTTGGCGATGTCGTTCTTCTTCGTCGTCATGCTCGCGATCAAGCGTCACTACGACAGCGTCGCCCGCGAGCTGGCGGCCGACGAGTCCGACAAGGTGATGCCGACCCGGGTCCATGCGATCGTGCTGGTCTCCAAGCTGCACAAACCGACGCTGCGCGCGCTGGCCTTCGCCCAGGCCACCCGGCCCAACGCGCTCGAGGCCGTCACGGTCTCGACCACCGACTCCGACACCGCCGAGCTGCTCAAGCAGTGGGACGAGCGCAACCTGCCGATGCCGCTCAAGGTGCTCCACTCGCCCTATCGCGAGCTGATCCGACCGGTCGTGGAGTACGCCTCGGCGATCCGCAACGCCAACCCGCGCGGCGTCGTGGCCGTCTACATCCCCGAGTACGTCGTGGGCCGCTGGTGGGAGCAGCTGCTCCACAACCAGACCGCGCTGCGGCTCAAGGGGCGGCTGCTGTTCACCCCGGGCGTCATGGTCATCTCGGTGCCCTACCAGCTGGCATCCGGCAAGGAGCGCGCCGCCGAGATGCGCGAGGAGTACTGGCTGGCCCCCGGGCTGCGCCGAGGAAGCGACACACGACGATGAGCAGCACCCGCAGACCCGCCTCCCGCGGACGACGGCCGCGCGCGAAGGCCGCGAAGGGCATGTCCTACGTCGGGCGTCGCTTCGAGGTGGAGATCGGGCCGGTGGCCCACGGCGGCCACTTCGTGGCCCGGGTCGAGCTCGAGGACGCCTCGCGCGTCGTCTTCGTACGCCACGCCCTGCCCGGCGAGCGGGCCGTCGTCGAGATCACCGAGGGATCTGCCGGCGACAGGTTCTGGCGCGGTGACGCGGTCGAGACCCTCGAGGCGTCGACCGAGCGCGTCGCGCCTCCGTGCCCCTACGCCGGCCCCGGCCGCTGTGGTGGCTGCGACTTCCAGCACGTCGCGCTCCCGGCGCAGCGTGACCTGAAGGCCACGGTGGTGCGCGAGCAGCTGGTGCGCCTGGGCGGGCTCGACGCCGCCGACCCTCTGCTGGCCGACCTGGTCGTCGAGGCCGTGCCGGGCGACGTCGACGGGCTGCGCTGGCGCACCCGCCAGCGCTACGCCACCACTCCCGACGGCGGCCGCGGGATGAGGAAGTATCGCTCGCACGAGGTGATCCCCGTCGACGACTGCCTGATCGCCTCCCCTGAGGCGCGTGAGCCCGCCCGTGGCACCATCACCGAGCGGGTCGAGGTCGAGGGCACCGAGCACACCTTCAAGGTGGCTGCCGACGGCTTCTGGCAGGTGCACCCCGGTGCGCCCACGGCGTTGGTCTCCGCAGTGCTCGGCGCGCTCGCCCCAGAGCCCGGTGACACCGTCTTGGACCTCTACGCCGGTGTCGGTCTCTTCTCCGCGTTCCTGGCCGACCGGGTCGGTCCCGATGGGCAGGTCGTCGCCGTCGAGGGCGACCGCACCGCCTCCGCGCTCTCCACGGGCAACGTCGCGGGCGCCGAGGTTACGGCCGGCGACGTCGGCACGGTCGTGGCCGGCATGGGGGAGCGGTCGTTCGATCTCGTCGTGCTCGACCCGCCGCGCGAGGGCGCTCGCCGGAAGGTCGTCGACGCCGTCGCCGCCCGCTCGCCCCGGAAGGTGGCCTACGTCGCCTGCGACCCGGCCGCGCTGGCCCGCGACGTCGCGATCTTCGCCGAGCACGGCTACCGGCTGCGTACGCTGCGGGCCTTCGACCTCTTCCCGATGACGCACCACGTCGAGTGCGTCGCGCTGCTGACCAGAGAGCGACCCTGAACCGGGTGGTCAGCCGACCGGGGCCGTCCAGGTGGACTCGGGACCCATCACCAGGCGCTCCACGAGCCTGGTGAGCGAGTGATCGTCGTTGACCCCTGGCACGAGGGTGAGGCGTTCGTCGCGTGAGCCGGGCTCGTCGGTCCAGGTCGACGTACCCGACGACTCGAACCTCGCGCGACCCTTCGTGGTGTCGAAGAAGTCACCGCGGCCGCGAGCCAGGTAGAGCAGGGCGATCTCGTCGTAGGCCGGGTCGGTCTTGGCGACGTGCGGATCGACGAGGTTGGAGCCGGCGTTGTTGACGTAGTAGCCCATCCGGACAGGGTGGTGGGCCGAGAGCCGGTTGTAGGCAGTGCCCGCCGGCACCCGCCAGCCCTGCTCGTTGCCGACGAACGTCTTGGGGACCCCCAGCCGGTCGAGGCGCTCGAACACGCCCTGGGTGAGGCCCGGATACCAGGCGTGCGCGTTGTACTCCGCGCCCACGCCGTTGCTGGAGGATGCGTGCTGGGAGACGGTGAGCGGGAAGAACGCGTTGGGCGGGTGGTTGCCGTACTCGGCTCGGTAGTAGGCGAGGTCGGCGGCCGTCATCGGCTTGCCGAAGGCGCCGATCATCATCACGAACCGGCCGACCTTCTTGCGCACCAGGTCGGCGCCGCTCAGCGGAGAGGCCGCGTCGGGCCCGGAATTGAGCAGCGCCTTGATGTTGTAGAGCTGCCCGGCGGTCATGATGGTGACGCTGTGGTCCTCCTGGGCGGCCAGCAGCCGGCGGTAGAGCCGGACGCTGTCGGGAACCTCGGCAAAGGTCTTCGGGTGCCACGACGCGTAGTGCGCCGCGATGGTACGGCTCGCCGGGAACATCGTGTGTGCCACCTGGGACGCGGGCCGGACGAACCGGTCATAGCCTCGGTCCGTGCGGTCCTTGAAGGTGCCGATCGGGATCCGGTGGCCGTACCAGCGGTTGAAGACGTCGACGACCTCGACGTTGGAGCGCTCCGGCATCGTGCCCATGATGCCGAGCAGGTTGATCTCGTTGGTCTCGTGCAGGTGGTGGAGCATCGCCAGGGTGCTGAAGTCGCACGGGTCCGGACCGACGTCGCCGTCGAAGATCACCGCCGGGGCGGGGCGCCGGTGCGCGTCCGCAGCGCCTGGTCCGGCACCGTGAGCGCTCGCGTGTGCGGCGTCGCCGCCGGAGGCGTTGGCCGGGGGAGCCACCGTGCCTGCTGCCACCAGCGCGAGAGCACCGGCCAGAACTAGAACACGTTTCATGTCTGGTTCAACGGCGGTGCGCATGATTCGCTACGTCCCATACGGCCGTCGCGCGGGCGGGCGATATCGGTTGCGCGTCGCGGGGATCGGCGTTGAGATGTGGCCGTGACCGATGACCTGTGGCGCACCGATCGACTCGACCTGACCGCGTATCTGGACCGGATCGGGGTCAGCCGGCCGCCCGAACCGTCGCGGTCGGCGCTGGAGGAGATCTACGACGCCCACCTGCGCACCTTCACCTTCGACAACATCGACGTGCTGCTCGACCAGCATCCCGGGGTCGACCTGCCCGAGGTGGCGAAGAAGTTCGTCGGCCGGGGGAGAGGCGGCTACTGCTTCGAGCACGGCACGCTGTTCGCGGCGGTGCTGGAACGGCTGGGCTACGCCGTCGAGAGGCGTCTTGCCCGGGTCGGCGTCGACCCGACCGAGGCGGGGCGTACGCATCTGGTGGCGGTCATCGACATCGACGGCGTGCGGCTGCTCGCCGATCCTGGGTTCGGGCTGAGCGTGTGGAGGCCGATCCCGCTGGTCGACGGTGCGACCGACGAGGTCGGCGGCATCACCCACGGCGTGCGCTGGACCGAGCACGGCTGGGCGCTTCAGCGCGCGAAGGGCGACGGGTGGGACCGGATGCACACCCATGACGAGGCGCTGGTGGTGCCCAGCGACGTCGCGATCGGCCATCACTTCACCAGCACCCATCCCACCGTGCACTTCCGTCACCGGATGATCGTGACCAAGCTCCTCGGTGACAGGCACGTCAGCCTCACCCACGAGGCCGTCACCGTCCGTCGTGAGGGGGAGGAGACCGAGCATCGCGAGATCGGCCTCGACGAGGTCATGGCCTACCTCGACGAGCTCGAGGTGCCGCTCACCGGTGATGAGTGCACACGCCTGCGCGCGAGGCTCGAGACGCTCAGCTGACGTCGTCGGCGACGGCCTTCATCGACATCGTCGCGTCCTCGGAGAGATCGGTGATCAGCTGCCGACGGTCGAGCACCGCCTCGTCCAGCTGAGGGCCGAGAGAGCTCAGGAGCTCGCCGGTCGTGGTGGTCGGCACGGCGTTGAGCATGTGGCGCCCGCGCCTGCCCGAACCGGGAACCACGCGAGCGAGAGCGCCGGCCATCGACCGGGTCGCTTCCGCGAACGGTGCCGTGATCGGGTCGGTGATCGTGCCGAGCCAGTCATCGGCCCGCATCGCCTCGGCATGCGACGTGCGCACCTTCAGATCCCCGAGGCGTACGTCGTCGAGGGCCCGTTCGAGCCGGCGCCGCTCTGCGAAGGCGAGGCCCACGACGACGCCGGCGCCGACGGCGGCCAAGAGCGCGAGGCTAGCGATCAGCATGGACCTTGACCTCCGCCACGACGCCCTCGTCGGCCAGGCGCTCGCGCAGCGACTCCGCAGCCTGCTCGTAGACCATCTTCGAGAGCAGCGCGGGGCGCACCCGGTGGAGCATCGTGGCCACCTTGGTCTGGGCGGAGGCCAGCTCGAGCGGGTTGAGGATGCGGATGCTCAGCAGTCTGTCCGCCGGCGGAAGCTCGCCGTAGGCGCCGCGCGGAGCCGACATGTCAGCCTGCTCGAGTCGCCACAGCAGTCCGATGGTCTCTGCGCGCAGCGTCTTGTTGGCACGTTGCAGGCGCCAGGCGACGACGGCCGCGGCCAGGGCGATCACGAGCGCCAGGACGGCGATCAGGGTGCTCAAGGCTCTCCTTGCCTCTCGGTTCCGAGGAGCCGAGGCTCGTCGGGGTCGTGCGGTCGGGGCCCATCATGAAGCATCCGAGGATCGCTGTCAGCGGCGGTGGTCACAACGGCGTACGTCGGGGTGATTCGAATTGTCGTTCGACATCGTGTATCTTGATATCAAGAGATCGGCGGCGAGTGTAGCCGCAAAGGTTAGGTGAGCCTTCGTTTTCCGGGCACGGGGTGCCGGGGCAGGATGGGGCTCACAAGGCTTTATATGTATGAACGTCACTGTGGACGCGAGCAAGGAGATGAACGCGTTGGCCAGCAAGGACAGCTTCGGTGCCAAGAGCACCCTGGACGTGGACGGTAAGTCCTACGAGATCTTCCGCCTGGATGCGGTCAAGGGTGAGGGCCTCGACGTTGCGTCGCTGCCCTTCTCGCTGAAGGTGCTGCTGGAGAACCTCCTGCGCACCGAGGACGGCGCGAACATCACCGCCGACGACATCAAGGCGCTCGCCGGGTGGGACCAGACCGCGGAGCCGGACAAGGAGATCCAGTACACGCCGGCGCGCGTGATCATGCAGGACTTCACCGGCGTGCCGTGCATCGTCGACCTGGCGACCCTGCGGGAGGCGGCCGCCGACCTCGGTGGCGACCCGACCAAGATCAACCCGCTCTCGCCGGCCGAGATGGTCATCGACCACTCCGTGATCGCCGAGGTCTTCGGCACCCCGGAGGCGTTCGAGAAGAACGTCGAGATCGAGTACGAGCGCAACCGCGAGCGCTACCAGTTCCTGCGCTGGGGCCAGACCGCCTTCGAGGACTTCAAGGTTGTCCCGCCGGGCACCGGCATCGTCCACCAGGTCAACATCGAGCACCTCGCCCGCACCGTCTACACCCGCGAGGTCGACGGCGAGCTGCAGGCCTACCCCGACACCTGCGTCGGCACCGACTCCCACACCACGATGGTCAACGGCCTGGGTGTGCTCGGCTTCGGCGTCGGCGGTATCGAGGCCGAGGCCGCGCTGCTCGGCCAGCCGGTCTCCATGCTGATCCCGCGTGTGGTCGGCTTCAAGCTCCACGGCGACCTGCCCGAGGGCTCGACCGCCACCGACCTGGTGCTCACCATCACCGAGATGCTGCGCAAGCACGGTGTGGTCGGCAAGTTCGTCGAGTTCTACGGCGCCGGTGTGACCGCGCTGCCGCTGGCCAACCGCGCCACCATCGGCAACATGTCGCCCGAGTTCGGCTCCACGATCGCGATCTTCCCGGTCGACGAGGAGACCATCAACTACATGCGCCTCACGGGCCGCTCCGAGGAGCAGCTCGCGCTGGTGGAGAAGTACGCCAAGGAGCAGGGCCTCTGGCACGACCCCGACGCCGAGCCGCGCTTCTCCGAGACCCTCGAGCTCGACCTCTCCACGGTCGTGCCCTCGATCGCCGGCCCGAAGCGCCCGCAGGACCGCGTCCAGCTCACCGACGCCAAGGCGTCCTTCGAGGGCCACCTGCCGACGTACACCTCGCAGGCCGACGCCAAGGTCCCGGTCAAGCTGGCCGACGGCTCCGAGTTCGAGCTGGAGAACGGCGCGGTCACGATCGCCTCGATCACCTCCTGCACCAACACCTCCAACCCGTCGGTCATGATCGGCGCCGCGCTGCTGGCGAAGAAGGCCGTCGAGAAGGGCCTGACCCGCAAGCCGTGGGTCAAGACCACGCTCGCCCCGGGCTCCAAGGTCGTCACCGACTACTACGACAAGGCCGGGCTGACCCCCTACCTGGAGAAGGTCGGCTTCAACCTCGTCGGCTACGGCTGCGTGACCTGCATCGGCAACTCGGGCCCGATCATCCCCGAGGTCTCCGCCGCGGTGAACGACAACGACCTCGCCGTCGTCTCGGTCCTCTCCGGCAACCGCAACTTCGAGGGGCGCATCAACCCCGACGTGAAGATGAACTACCTCGCGTCGCCGCCGCTGGTCATCGCCTACGCCCTGGCCGGCAACATGAACATGAACCTCTTCGAGGACTCCCTCGGCAAGGACAAGGACGGCAACGACGTCTTCCTCAAGGACATCTGGCCGACCCCGGCCGAGGTCGAGGAGACCATCGCCACCGCCATCGACTCCGACATGTTCACCAAGGACTACGCCGACGTCTTCGCGGGCGACGAGCGCTGGCAGAACCTGCCGACCCCGACCGGTGACACGTTCACCTGGGACGAGGAGTCGACCTACGTCCGCAAGGCGCCCTACTTCGACGGCATGGAGAAGGCTCCCTCGCCGGTCTCGGACATCGAGGGTGCGCGCGTCCTGCTGAAGCTGGGCGACTCGGTCACCACCGACCACATCAGCCCCGCGGGCAACATCAAGAAGGACTCGCCCGCCGGTCGGTACCTGGTCGAGCACGGTGTCGAGCAGCGTGACTTCAACTCCTACGGCTCGCGCCGAGGCAACCACGAGATCATGATCCGCGGCACCTTCGCCAACATCCGGATCAGGAACAAGATCGCGGGCGCCGACGCCGAGCTCCCCGAGGGCGGCTACACCCGCGACTTCACCCAGGCCGACGGCCCGGTGTCGTTCGTCTACGACGCCGCGCAGAACTACGCCGCCGCCGGCACCCCGCTGGTGGTGCTCGGTGGCAAGGAGTACGGCTCCGGCTCCTCGCGTGACTGGGCCGCCAAGGGCACCTCGCTGCTGGGCGTCAAGGCGGTCATCACCGAGTCGTTCGAGCGCATCCACCGCTCCAACCTGATCGGTATGGGTGTCATCCCGCTGCAGTTCCCCGCGGGGCAGAGCGCCGACACCCTCGGCCTGACCGGTGAGGAGACCTTCTCGATCTCCGGCATCACCGCGCTCAACGAGGGCACGACGCCGAAGACGGTCAAGGTCACCACCGACACAGGTGTCGAGTTCGACGCGGTCGTCCGCATCGACACCCCCGGTGAGGCCAACTACTACCGCAACGGCGGCATCCTGCAGTACGTGCTCCGCCAGCTCGTCGGCAACTGACCGATCGGCTCGACTGCGAGACGATCGCAGAGCTGAGACCTGGTTTCGCTCGCAGGTCTCGTGCAAGCGCTCCTGTCAGGCTCCTGGCCTGACAGGGGCGCTTGTGTTCGGTGCTGGTCCGAGTGTCCGGTACGTCTCCGCCCGCCCGTCAGGGGTAGACCTGGACCTCGCCGCCGTCGACGAACAGCTCGCTGCCCGTGATGAAGCTGGACTGGTCCGATGCCAGGAAGAGCACGGCGTTGGCGATCTCCGCCGGGTCGGCGGCGCGCCGAAGCGGCGTGCTGCTCGCCATCTCGTCGAGGAGCACGCCCGCTCGCTCTGGGCTCTCGGCGAGGCCGCGGAGGCCCGGGGTGTCGGTGGGGCCGGGCACCAACGTGTTGACGCGCAGCCCGCGTGGCGCGAGCTCGGCAGCCCAGACCCGGCCGAACTGCCTGATGGCCGCCTTGGTGGCGGAGTAGACGCCGAAGCCGGCGGTGCCGCGGTGTGCTGAGCTGGAGCCGGTGAGCACGATGCTCCCGCCGTCGTTCAGCAGCGGGAGCGCCTTCTGGACGGTGAAGGCGGTGCCACGCAGGTTGATCCCGAAGGTGTGGTCGAAGGCCTCGGGCGTCAGCGTGTCGAGGGGTTGGTTCGCTTCGCCGCCGCCTGCGTTCGCGAAGAGGATGTCGAGGCGATCTCCGTCTGCGGCGATCCGGTCGAACAGCCTGTCGAGGTCATCCAGGTCGGAGACATCGTTCTGGATCGCGATGGCCTGGTCGCCCAGATTCTGGGCCGCGGCGTCGAGCACCTGCGTTCGGCGTCCGGTGAGGTAGACGCGCGCGCCCTCGGCGATGAAGCGCTCGGCCGTGGCGAGCCCGATGCCCGTGCTCGCGCCCGTGACCAAGGCTGTCTTGTCGGTGAGCTGACCCATGAGTAGTCGTCCTCGGTGGTGTGGTGGGTGAACCGCCGGTGCGGCGGGTGGTGACGGTCGGGGTCGCGTACGAAATCAGTTGTTGACCGTCCGGTCCACAATAGGCATAGTGGACCGAACGGTCAACAACTCGTATGCTGGGCGGATGGCAAGGCCACGGCAGTTCGACGAGGACACGGTGCTGCGCTCGGTCTGTGACCAGTTCTGGGACGCGGGCTACGCGGCGACCTCGCTCCAAGACCTCATGCGAGTCAGCGGCCTGGGTAAGGGGAGCCTCTACGCCGCCTTCGGCGACAAGCACGAGCTCTTCCTCCGGGTGCTGCGCCTCTACGTGGCATCGCTCGACCACGCGGTGCGTGGGGTGATCGACTCGGCTCCACGCGCGGTCGACGCGCTGCGTTCGTTCGTGATGATGCCGGTGGACGATCCCACGGGCGGGGCCGCCCGGCGCGGCTGTCTGCTCGCCAACAGCGCCACCGAGCTTGCTTCCGCCGACCCAGCCGTCGCCGCGGAGGCGCGGCGAGCCTACGAGGGGATCACAGCGGTGCTGACCGAGGGTGTGCGGCGGGCTCAGGTCGAGGGTGACCTGAGCGCCTCCGCCGACCCCGTCAGCCTCGCCCGGGCGCTGCTGACGACGCAGCAGGGCCTGACGTTCATGGGCCGCACCGGGATGGATGCCGAGACGCTGGAGGCCACCGCACACTCGCTGGCGGCCCAGCTTCTACCCACACGCTGATCCGTGGCCCGCGACGATCGAGCTCGGCCTGGGGTCAGGTCAAGGAGACGATCCGGGCTCGGCTGGCGTCGCTCAGGGCGGCGAGGAGGGCCTCTCCGGCATCGCCGTGATCCGAGGTGGCGGCAGCGATCTCGGTGACCGTGGGGTCGGGGAGGCCGGCGAGGATCGGGTCGACCACCGACGGCTCGTCAATGAAGAGCGCGAGCTGGAGGATGTCGCTGCCCGAGGCGCCCTCGACGACCTTCAGGGAGGTCTCGGCGCCGACGACGCCGGTGAACCTGGCCAGGGTCAGCAGGTGTCCCTGAGCCATCAGCCGGCGGCCGACCTCGATCACGAGCGAGCGGTCGAGCTTGTCGATGATGCCCGCGACGCGGCTCGGATCGAGGTGGACGGACAGGTCGGCGAGGAACTCCGGCCTCAGATGACCGGCCAGCTTGGCGGCATCGGACGGATCCATCACCGCGGCCACGCGTGCGCTGAGCATGGGCCCCATCGCGATCTCGGAGATCTTCGCGGTGACGGCAGCGGGCAGCTTGTTGCTGACCGCGGCCAGTCGCTTCACGCGGGCCTCGTGCCGGCTGAACATAGCGTGGGACACGATCGCCCGGAGATCGCGAAGATCATCGGGGGCGGTGGGGGAGAGGAAGGCGAGCTCGGTCTCCTCGACCCGCATCTCGTGGGCGAGCTTGGTGATCTCCAGCGAGCTGGTGAGCGCGGTCATCGGGCACCTCCGAGCATCTTCTGGACGACTCCACGCAGCATCTTCGGCACGAGCTTCAGCGCCTCGTCGAGGGAGGCCTCGAAGGCCTCGTCCTCGGCTCTCATCGCGTCGCGGAGCAGATCGTCGAAGCGACCCAGCTGCTGGTCGTCGTACGCCTCCAGGGGTGCGATCCGCGTAGCGGGCACTCCCAGCGTGGCAGCGAGCCGGTCGATTCCCTCACTCATCGATTCCTTCCCGCCGGTGAAGCGCCTTCGGCCCCCGGCGGCGCCACTATATGCGGGCCTGTGTCGGGTGTGGATAGTGTTTCGACATGCTCGTCGCCTTCTCGATCGCTCCCACCACGACCGACGACCCCGACGCCTCGGTCGCCGCCTCGGTGACCGAGGCGGTCCGCATCGTCCGTGAGTCCGGACTGCCCAACGAGACCAACGCCATGTTCACCAACCTCGAAGGCGAGTGGGACGAGGTGATGGGTGTCATCAAGCAGTGCGTGGACGCCGTCGCCGCGGTGTCGTCCCGGGTGAGCCTGGTCGTCAAGGCCGACATCCGGCCCGGCCACGAGGGCCAGCTGACGGCCAAGGTCGAGCGGGTCGAGTCGGCGCTGCGTCAGCGCTGACCCGGCCTGTCCGCTCGTGCGGGCCCACGCCTCAGACCTTCCAGCGCAGCGTGGAGATGCACGAGTCGAACGCGAACTTCCAGGCCTTCACCTTGTCGTCGTCGGCCGACATCTCGACCGGGCGACCGAACGAGGCGACGAACTGCAGGGCACGCTTCCGCCCTGATCCGGGAATCGGCGTCAGGTAGACCAGCGAGGTCTGGGCGATCGTGGCGTCCTGCATCGTCACCGTCTTCTCGCGCTCGTAACGCATGAACCGGACATCGCCGAACAACGGCGCCGCACCGAAGTCCCGCATGAGCGCCTTGATCGTGGTGTCCAGACTCTCGCCGGCCGCCGAGCGGCGCTCGGAGACGACGATCGAGCCCGGGATCACGACCTTGTCCTCGTCTGCTCCGGTGGCGGCGAAGAAGGCCAGCACACCTTCCTGCTTCATCTTCTCGTAGGACTCATCGATCATCGAGCGGACGGTGGCGTACAGGTCCGGGCGGTGCAGATCCATGAAGCGTCGCTTGATGCGAGCGTCCAGATGCGTCTTGTCCGCATCGCTGCCGCTGTGTCGCTCCCACCCAGGCAGCAGCTTGATCTCGAACTCGGGAACAGCGGCCGCTCCGCCGAGCAGGTCCTTGACCGACATTGAGGTGGTATCAGTAGCCATGTTCACTCGATTCTGCGTCCGACGAGCGACCCCAGCGGGCGCTCGGTGGCCTTGTTCGCCTGGCGGATCTTGATCAGCTTCCGCTCGGCGAGCTTGGTCAGGGCTGCTGCGCGCTGCGCCAGCAGCGTGTTGCGGTCGTCGTCGCTCAGCGCGGTGAGGTCGACGTCGGGAAAGGGGGCTGTGGAGCCCGCGACGAGAAAGAGGAGGAGCCCGATCAGCGACACGACCAGGGCGGCGAGCACCACGATCGTCACCGAGCCGCCTTCCAGCTGGCCGGGTCGAGCCCAGAGCTGGATCAGAGTGAGGATCGAGCACACCGCGACCGCACCGGCACGGATGAGGTCGCTCTCGACCGACCGCCGACCCAGCCGCACCCAGCCGGCGATGTGCACCAGCTGGCACAGCGCGGCGATCGAGAACGTCACGACCGCGATCATGTTCTCGGTCGAGGAGCCAAAGTCGTAGTCGCGGTAGCCACGGCCGAAGAAGCCGCCTGCCCAGAAGGACGTCATCCCCAGGATCGGCGAGAACATCGAGATCACGGCGAAGGCCTTGAACGCCATCGACCGCTCCCCGAGGAACGCCCAGCAACCACGACTACGGTGGCGCCGGTCGAGGACGAAACCAGCTCGGTCGAGGACGGCCTGCTCCGCGTCGCTGGGTTCGTGCGGCTCGGTCGCGCCGACCGACGCCGCCCACGCTGTGGCGTCCTTATGCAGAGTCATCGAGCGGTGCCCACTCCTCGATGTCGGTGCGGGCGAGACCGTCGAACGGTTCGCCCACGAAGAGACTCCCGTCCGGGCGCCTCAGCTCCAGCGTCTGCAGGAGGGACTGGAGGCCACCGAGCATGTGCATGAACCAGTCGGCAGGCACCGGATCGACGGAGACGACGACGGAGTCGGAGCCCTGGTTGAAGACCCAGCTCGCGCTGACGAACGGCATCGAACCGTTGCCGCCGTCCATGGCGACCTCGGCACTCTGCACGCACTGGGCACCGGAGCCGATGAGCGCACCGTCGTAGCGGATCACGTCGAAGTCGGCCTCCGTCCACAGCGCCAGGGAGACCGTCGGGAGGACACGTACGTGGACGCCGACGGCAGCCGGGACCTGGACCGGCCAGTAGAGAAGACTCAAGGCCTCCTGCGGGGCTCGCATCTGCTGCGCCGCGGTCAGGATCTGGCTGATCTCCGCGCGGACCTCCGGCCCGGTCTCGCCCTGCCAGAAATCCTCGACCTCCGCGATCGCCACGTCGGGCCATGGCTGGCCCGAGTCGTTGCCAGGCGGCGGCACCTCGACCCAGCCGGGGGTGGCGACGTCGGTGGCCACGTGCCACTGGGTCGTCTCGTCTCGCCGGCCCGCGCCGGCTCCGGAATCAGCCATGGCGGACATCACGACCACGGGAGGGTGATGATGTTGGCCGGGAACTCTGACTTCCAGTTCTCCGCGTCGCTGCCCGCTTCACCCGCGATCAGGTAGCCCCAGTTGTTGTAGGTGAACAGCTGGCCGGCGGTGCCGTGGAAGACCTCCCACTTGCCCTTGGTGTTCTTGAAGCCCTCCCAGCCGCCTCTGAAGGCCCCCGGGACGACACCGCTGACCTCGTCCGCGGTCTTGCCGGTGAGCGAGCTCACGCCGATGTCCTTCAACGTCTTGAATCCGAACGGCTTGGAGAAGTCGAACTGCTGCACGAAGGAGCGCCCGAACGACTTCCCGAACCCGGTGGCACCGCCGACGAACTTGCCGCTCCACTTACCGAAGGTGCCCGCGCCGCGGGCGGCACCGTAGGTGAAGCCCTTCGACATGGCGGTGCCTATTCGGCTGATGTTTCCCACCGGTATCACCGCCAGGGCCGCGAAGATGACATCGGTCCACTCGCCTTCTCCTGCGGCGGCCTGGATGAACTTCCCGACCAGAGTCACGGCGGAGACGATCAGAGCGAGCGCCGCGAACGGGCCGGCGAAGATGATGGCCAGCACACCGAGTGCGAGAGCGATCCACTCCAAGACCTCGAGAAACTTCGAGAGGAACTCCCAGAAGCCGTCCTTGATCGAGCCGGAGAGCCCGTCGGAGATGCCGTCGACCGCCTCGTCGAAGCCTTCTTCCCAGGCGTCGTACCAGGTGTCGAAGCGCTCGGCCTCGTTCTCCCAGTTGTCGTAGGCGTCCTTCTTGGCCTGGTTCTCGCCGGCCTCCTGCTCGGTGGTGTCGCCCTCGCCCGAGCCGTCACCCTCCTTGGCGAGGCTCTCGTCCTTGTCGCCAGGAAGGGTCGCGTAGATGTTCCAGAGATCGGCGCAACTGGCGGCCGAGCCGTCGATCCGCGGCTTGTTGGTCTCGAGCATCTCGCCGTACTTGACGATCACCGGGCCCACCGGCTTGTAGAGGTCGGCGGCCTCCTCCAGCGTCTCGTACGAGTCGTCGATGGACTCCTGGAGCGACTCGACCGCCTTGCCGGCCTGCGCCTCGCCGGCGAAGCTGTTCTCCTTGATCTCCCGCAGCGTGACCGCCGCGGTGTCCATCATCTCGCCGAGCTCTGTGATCTTGTTGCCACGGTCGATGACCCCCGAGGGGTTGCCCTCGACCGACCTGATCTCGCGCCCCTTCGGGGAGCTCGGCATACCGCCAGCCATGATTGTTCCTTTCCGAGAAGAGCGATGAGACGGGACAGGTCGCCCTACGGTTTCTTGGGTTCGAAGGCAAGGCCTGCCTCGGTGTCCCACTCCCCGAAACCGTCGATGATGTCCTTGAGGTGCTTGCCGACCTTCTCAAGGCTGTCCTTGAGCTCGTCGCGTTTGATGTCCCAACGCTCCTCGAAGTCCCTGGCCTTGCTGCGCAGCGTGGACATGTCGAAGGGGTCGCCGATGTCGGACTCCAGCTCTTCGGAGTTGCCCGAGGCGTTCTCGAACTCCTCGACGATCGCGTCGATCGAGGTCTTCACCTTCTCGAGCTCTGACATCTTGATGAAGACGTCTGGCATGGCCTGATCCTTACTCGTTGCCGGAGAACGCCGTCGTGAGGTCTCGGCGCGGCGATTGTGGGCTCACAGAGGTGGTGGGCCAGCGCTGCTGGCCCACCACGTCACCGGAGAGAGGATCAGCCGCCGGCGAGCTGGCTGTCGAGGTCCTGGATGGCCGTGGCCATGTCGCGCAGCGACTGAGCCATGTCCTCGACACCACCGATGGCGTCCTTGAGACCCGTGGTCATCTCGGTGTAGCCGTCCTGGAACTTGCCCGAAGCCTTCTCGGTCTTGAACCCGTCCTGAACGAGCTCGTCGACGTAGCCCTGGCACTCGTCAAGAGCGGACTCGATGGTGTCCTTGCCCTGGTCGAGCTTGTCGGCCGCACCGGTCATCTCGTCGTATGTTGCACCGAAGTCAGTCATCGATCATTACCTTCCCGAGGTCTGTCACTACGTCACGCCCTGGCGAGGGCGAGCGCAACGTTAGTGCACGGAGTCGGCCTGCGGGAGAGACACGGACGTGCCGGTTGCCATGTTCACCAGTTCGTAATGTCGGCGGCGGGGCGAGGCCGGATCACCGACCTCGCCCCGCCGCGTCGTACGACCGGACCTAGAGGCCCCGGGCCATCGCTTCCTGCCCGGTCTTGATGGCCTCGCGGATGCGGGAGTAGGTGCCGCAGCGGCAGACGTTGCGGATGGTGTCGAGGTCGGCCTCGGAGATCGCTCGTCCCTCCTTGCGTACCTTGTTGACCAAGGCCACCGCGGCCATGATCTGGCCGGGCTGGCAGTAGCCGCACTGGGCGACGTCGTGCTCGAGCCAGGCATCCTGCATCGGATGCAGACCGTCACCGGGTGCGGTGTCGGCGAGCCCCTCGATGGTGGTGATCTTGTCGTCGGCGCTGATGTCGGAGACACGGACCGAGCACGGGTTGAAGGCCTTGCCGTTGATGTGGCTGGTGCAGGCCTTGCAGACGTTGATGCCGCAGCCGTACTTGGGTCCGGTGACACCGAGCACGTCGCGCAGCACCCACAGGATGCGTACGTCGTCCTCGACGTCGACGGTGACGGTCTCGCCGTTGAGCTGGAAGGTGTGTGAAGGCATTGGGGGACCTCAGAACGTGTGGGAGAGGCCGTCGGTCGGCGACTCGGGGACGGACGGGACGAAGGGCTTGGGCTCGAAGTGGAGCGGCTCGCGGAAGTTGATCGGGAACTCCGTCGGCATCTCACCGGTGGCACGGCCGTAGGCACAGGCGACGGCCGCCATCGAGGCGGCGACGCCTGCCTCTCCGACACCGCCGGGCTGGCTGCCGTGCGATTCCATCACCTCGCACTGGAAGTCGAACGGGGTGTTCCACTGACGGGTGTAGGCCGAGTTGTCCCAGCTGGCTTCGAGGAACTGGCCGTCGACCAGGTGGTTGCTGTAGGTCAGCGCCTGGCACATGCCGTCGGAGAAGCCGCCCATCATCTGCGCCTTGACCCCCATCGGGTTGATCACCACGCCGACATCGGCGACGACGACGGCCTTGGTGACCCGCGGGCCGGTGACGGCGTCGCGCACCTCACGGTTGACCGTCTCGGGGCGGCAGTCGAGCTCGACGAGCACGGCGGTCGCGCCCTTGTACTCCTTGTGGATGGCGATGCCCTGTGCGGTGCCGGCCGGCATCGTGCGGCCCCAGTCACCGAGCTCGGCGGCCCGGTCGAGCACCTTCTTGACCACGTCGCTCTTGAGGTAGCGGCGCCGGAAGGCAACCGGGTCCAGCTTCATCTTCTTGGCGAGCTGGTCGACCATCAGCTCGCTGGCGGTGGCGACGTCAGGGGAGTAGATGTTGCGCACCGAGCTGGTGTTGAACCGGTCGACCGAGGGTTTCGGCTCGTTGAGCAGCTGGGTGATGACCCCGAAGTTGTAGGGCAGCTCGGTGGCGAGCATGAAGATCGACTCCGAGAAGCTCAGGTTCGACAGGCCGGTCGGAAGCGCGGCCGCCTCCGCGGTCAGCCGCTCGCCGAGTCCGTGGGTGAAGTCGGTGGCCACGCTGGCGTGACGCTGCTCGAAGGTGAGCACACCCCCGGCCAGGGTCGTGGCCCGGATCCGGGAGACCGACATCGGGTGCACGCGGCCCTGACGGGGCTCGTCGGCCCGGTGCCACATCAGCTTCACCGGAGCACCGAACGCCTTGGAGGCGTGCGCGGCCTCGAGAGCGGCGTCGAAGAACAGCTTGCGCCCGAAGGAGCCACCGCCCTGGACCACGTGCACCTTCACGTCGGTCGGCAGCAGGCCGAGGGCGCCGGCGATCTTCTCCTGCGCGGTGATCGGCGACTTGAGACCGCCCCAGATGGTGGCCTTCCCGTCGCGCACGTCGGCGACGGCGCAATTGGGCTCGAGCGCCGATCCGCTGCGGAAGTGGAAGGTGAACTCACCATCGACGGAGGTGGCGCCGAGCTTGGGTGCGACGAGCGGGATCTGCCCGGCCTTGAGCTCTTTGCGGACGTCCTTGGCCGACATCGTCGTGACGGTGCCGGAGTTCCAGGTGACCTTCAGCGCGCGTACGGCATCGATGCACTGACCGAAGGTCTTGGCCCGCACCGCGACACCTGTCGGGATGATCTCGACGTGGGTGACGCCCGGCATCTTCTCGACGTCGCCCTTGTTGTCGATCGAGTGCGCGGTGCCGTTGAGCTCGGGTGCGCGGCACACCATCGTGGGCAGTGCGTCCGGCACGTCGAGGTCCATCGCGAACTTCTTCTTGCCGGTGACCGCCTCGAGCGCGTCGACACGGCGATGCGGCTTGCCGACGACGGCGTTCTCGGAGGTCGGCTTGAGGTCGACCTCGACCTTCTCGGTCGTGGGCTTGGCCGCCTTGGCGGCCGCCTCGCCGTAGGTCACCGAGGAGCCGCCCGGTGCGCTGATCACGCCGCCCTTGGCGACGAGCTGGGCCACCGTGGTGCCGAGCAGGATCGCGCCTGCCTCGAGCAGCGCCTTGCGGGCGATGGCGGCAGCGACTCGTACGGGCGTGTACATCGACACGATGGTGTTGGAGCCACCGGTCAGCTGGTTGAAGAGCAGCTCGGGGCGGGCCGGCGCGAGCGTGACGTGCACGTCGTCGACCGCGAGGTCGAGCTCATCGGCGATCAGCATGGCCATGGCGGTGGTGATGCCCTGGCCGACCTCCATCCGGGGCAGCGCGAAGTGGGCGTGGCCCTTTTCGTCGACCTCGATCGCGATCAGGTTCGAGGTGGGCATGGCGCAGTGGCTGAGGAAGTCGTTGAGATCGTAGATCTCCGGCACCTGCGGAACCGACGGCACCGGCGCCGCGTTGGCCGCGGTCGGTGCCAGGCCCAGGTCGGCCGCGGCGATCAGGGTCGCGCCGCCGATCACGTAGCCGACGAACGAACGTCTGGAGACCCGAGAAGGTCCCTCAGCGGAATGGTTCTCCATGGTGTGTTCACTCCTGGTTGGGGCAGGCCGAGATTTTTGTGACCCCCGACACTTAGCACCATTCAGCAGTGGTGGCGCGTTTGGGAAGGGCGCGTCGGGAAATGTGTGAGGTCGCTATAAATCGGCTGGTGACAGCCTATAAATGGGCTCCGATGCCGGGCCGGGTATCGCGTTTTGTTGTCAGGTCACCAGAATGTGACGTGCTGTGCCCACGAGCAGCACGAGGGAGGCAACGATGAGCACCGAGCCGATCCGCCGCATCGTCGCCGGCGTCCGCGAAGGGCTGCCGGCCACCGTCGAGGTCTTCCTGGAGCGCACGTGGGATCAGGTGCCTGCCTACGTCGCCAGCCCCGACCCGGGTCTGCGTGAAGATGTCGCCGACCATGCAGAGGCCGTCTTCAGGGCGGTTCTCACCACCTTGGAGGAGGGGCGCGGCGCCCTACGGGAGGACTTCTACCTGAGCCCTGGGCAGGCAGCCAACCGGGTGCGTCAGGGCATCGCGCTCGCCGACTTCCTGCACGCGTTCCGGATCGGCCAGGTGGCGCTGTGGGAGAGCATCGTCGACGTCGCCGCCCAGGACCCGGAGACCGAGCGTGCGGTGCTGCCCGCGGCCACGCATGTGATGCAGGTGATCGAGGTCGGCAGCACGGTGGCGGCCGAGGCCTATCTCGACTCCCAGCAGACGGTGCTGGCCGAGGGTGACCGGGTGCGGCGAGACCTCGTCGAGGATCTGCTGGCCGGCCGCGAGGTGCCGGTGGGCCCGAGGCTCGACATCGCCCGCTCGTGCGGGCTCGAGCGCGAGGGGAGGGCCGCTGTGCTGGTGGCTGTGCCGTCGCATCCGCTGCGCGTCGGCGAGAGCCTGCGAGAGATGCTTCGGGTCGTACGCACCGAGCTGGGCCCGACGCAGGAGGGCCTCGCGGTGATCCGGCAGGAGCAGATGATCGGGATCCTGCCGATGACGAGCGACGACATCGAGGCCCTCGTGCCCGACCTACGCCGCGTGCACGAGCGCCTCGCGCGCCAAGGTGTCGAGCTGACGGTCGGCATCAGCACCGTCCACACCGGATGGTCCGGCGTGCCGGCTGCCTACGCCGAGGCCGGGATCGCTCGCGGCTCGCTGGGTGAGGCTCCCGGCGTGGTGGCGTTGTCGATGCTGTCGACCGTCGACTACCTGGTGCTGCGCGATGACCCGATCGCGCGCCGGGTCATCCGTCAGCGGCTGCGCGAGTTCGTGCTCGACGACCTGGCGCGCGACGGCGCGATGATCGAGACGCTGCAGGCCTACGTCGCCAGCGACCTCAACGCCAAGCTCGCCGCCGAGCGCATGCACATGCACGTCAACACCGCCTACTACCGGCTCGATCGGATCGCGCAGCGCACGGGCTGCGACCTGCGCCGGTTCGCCGACGTCGAGGAGCTGGTCTTCGCGGTGCGGCTACTCGCCGGGCCTCAGCTGGCGGCCGACTTCCGGCCGAAGAACCAGTAGGTGGCCGCACCGAGGAGGTTGGTGCTGCCCCACAGCCGCCACAGCGCTCGCGGCCCGCGGATCTCGCTGTCGGAGCGCTTCTGCAGGTCGCGGAGGACCACGGGCGCGACGGCCGCCTGAGCCAGGACGGCGCCGGTGCTGAGGATCGCCTTCTGCTTCTTCGTCATTGCCATGTTGTCAGTCTTTGCTGTCGGTTGCCGTCAGTCAAGGACGAACGTCTCGGGCGTGTGCGGCTCGCTTCGGCCGAGACACTAGGCTCGCTCCTCATGACCGAGTTCGCTGCCGTGATCCTTGTCGACCCAGGTGGCTGGGTGCTGCTCCAGGAGCGTGACGAGCATCCTCGGATCGCGCCGGAGAAGTGGTCGTTCTCCGGTGGGCACCTCGAGCCGGCCGAAGACCCGCTGGCCGGCGCTCTGCGGGAGCTCGAGGAGGAGACCGAGGTGCGGCTGCGGCCCGACGACCTGGAGCCGGTCACCGTGCTCGACGTGCATCATCCCGAGACCGGCACCGACGACAAGATCCATCTCTACGCTGCCGCCGTCGGCCTCACCGACGCCGACATCGTGTGCCACGAGGGCCGTCAGATCGTCTTCGTCGATCCGGCGAAGGCGCTTGACCTGGACCTCAGCGACCAGGCCCGGCTCGGACTGGGTCAGTTCCTCGGATCGGCCCAGCACGCGGCGCTATCCGAGTCGGCGGGCCTCAGGGTGGAGACGTAGAATCCGGGCCATGGGTCTCCTCGAACGCATCGCCGCGCCACAGGATCTTCGCGATCTCTCCGATGACGAGCTCGAGCTCCTGGCGAGCGAGATCCGTGACCTGATGATCAGGACGGTCGCCACCAACACCGGCCACCTCGGCCCCAACCTCGGCGTCGTCGAGCTGACCCTGGCCATGCACCGGGTCTTCGAGAGCCCGCGCGACCGGATCGTCTTCGACACCGGCCACCAGTCCTACGTCCACAAGCTCGTCACCGGGCGCGCCGGCGACTTCGGCACGCTGCGCCGCGAGGGCGGCATGAGCGGCTACCCGAGCCAGCTCGAGTCCGACCACGACGTCGTCGAGAACTCCCACGCCTCCACCTCGCTCTCCTACGCCGACGGGCTCGCCAAGGCCTTCACGATTCGGGGCGAGGATCGTCACGTCGTCGCCGTGATCGGCGACGGTGCGCTCACCGGCGGGATGGCCTGGGAGGCGCTCAACAACATCGCGATCCAGCAGGACTCCAAGCTGGTCATCGTGGTCAACGACAACGGCCGCTCCTACACCCCGACCATCGGTGGTCTGGCCACGGCGCTGACCACGCTGCGTACGAGCCCTCGCTACGAGCTGCTGCTCGACATGGTCAAGCGCCGCCTCAACGCGGTGCCCGGCATCGGCGCCGTGGCCTACGACGCGCTGCACGCGGTCAAGAAGGGGCTCAAGGACGCGGTCGCGCCGCAGGGGCTCTTCGAAGACCTCGGGCTGAAGTACGTCGGGCCCGTCGACGGTCACGACAGGCATGCGGTCGAGCAGGCACTGACCTCGGCGAAGCGCTTCGGCGGGCCGGTCATCGTGCACACGATCACCCGCAAGGGCTACGGCTACGACCCCGCCGAGCGCCACGAGGCCGACCAGTTCCACTCGCCCGGCCCGTTCGACGTCCAGACCGGCGCCGAGAAGCCCAAGGGCCTGATCTGGACCGACCACTTCTCCGACGCGATGGTGCGCCTGGGGGAGCGGCGTCAGGACATCGTCGCGATCACCGCGGCGATGGTGCACCCGGTCGGTCTCGACAAGTTCCATGCCAGGTTCCCCGAGCGCACCTTCGACGTCGGTATCGCCGAGCAGCACGCCGCCACCTCGGCAGCAGGCCTGGCCATGGGCGGTCTCCACCCGGTCTTCGCGGTCTACGCGACCTTCCTCAACCGTGCCTTCGACCAGGTGCTGATGGACTGTGCGCTCCACAAGCAGGGCGTCACCTTCGTGCTCGACCGCTCCGGGGTCACCGGTGACGACGGCGCCTCGCACAACGGCATGTGGGACATGTCGATGCTCCAGATCGTGCCCGGGCTGCGGCTGGCCGCGCCGCGTGACGTCACCCGCCTGGTCGAGCTCCTCGACGAGGCGGTGGCCGTCGACGACGCGCCGACCGTGGTGCGCTTCCCGAAGGGCCCGCCGCCCGACGACATGCCCACCATCGACAAGCTCGGCGGGGCCGACGTGCTGGTGCGCAACGGCACCCGCGACGTGCTGGTCCTCGGTGTCGGCTCGATGGCCGAGGTGGCCGTGGGCGTCGCCGAGCGGCTCACCGCCCAGGGCATCGGCGTCACCGTCGTCGACCCGCGCTGGGTCAAGCCGGTCGACCCCGCCCTCGTCGAGGCGGCCGCCGACCACCGGCTGGTCGTCACCATCGAGGACAACGGCGTCGCCGGCGGCGTCGGCGCCGCCTTCCTGCAGGCCGCGACCGCCGCCGAGGTGAGCACCCCGGTGAAGATCCACGGCATCCCGCAGGAGTTCCTCGACCATGCCAAGCGCCCCAAGATCCTCGGCGACATCGGCCTGACCCCCCAGGCGATCGCGCTCGACACCATCTCCCGCCTCGGCAGCCTCGACACCGACCCTCTCCCCGAGACGTCACTCTCGGAGGCCGAGTAGTCACTCGCTGACACCTCCGGGAACGAGTTGACCCCCGGCCGCTCGGCGGCCGGGGGTCAACTCATGAGTGGTCCAGGGTCAGTGGAACTTCTTGCCCGTGACCTTCTCGGAGATGCCCTCACGGTCGAGCAGCTGGGTGATGCCGCCGTTCCAGAACTGGAAGCCGGCGCCGGTGATCATCGCCAGGTCGATGTCCTCGGCGGCCTGGGCGACGCCCTCGTCGAGCATGCGGCGTACCTCGTCGGCGAGCGCCTCCAGCGACTGCTGGCGCGCCTCCTCGGCGGTCTTGGCCACGTCGCCCGTGGTGAGCAGCGCCTCGACCTCGGGGTCGACGGTGCGTCCGTCGGCACCGAAGAAGGAGCTCTTCTTGGCCTCGACGACCTTGTGGAGGTTCTCGGAGAGGTAGAACCGGTCCGGGAACGCCTTCGCGAGCGTCTCGTTGTTGTGGTAGGCGATCGCCGGACCGACCAGCCCGATCAGCGCGAACGGACCCATCGGCGCCACACCGGCGAAGGCCGACTCGACGACGTCGACCGGGGTGCCCTCGTCGGCGATCTTGGAGACCTCACCCATGAAGCGGCCCAGGAGCCGGTTCACGATGAAGGAGGGGCTGTCCTTGACCAGGATCGAGGTCTTCTTCAGCGACTTCGAGACCGAGAACGCCGTGGCCAGGGCCGCGTCGGAGGTCTTCTCGCCCTTGATGATCTCCAGCAGCGGCATCACCGCGACCGGGTTGAAGAAGTGGAAGCCGACGACCCGCTCGGGGTTCTTCAGGTCGGCTGCCATCTCGGTGATCGACAGGCTCGAGGTGTTGGTGGCGAAGACCGCGGTCTCCGGGGCCACCTTCTCGGCGTTGGCGAAGACGGTCTTCTTGACGCCCATCTCCTCGAAGACGGCCTCGATGATGAAGTCGGCGTCGGAGAAGGACTCCTCGTAGTCGACCGAGGAGGTCACCAGGGCCTTGAGGCGGTTGGTCGCGTCCTGGGAGGCGCGCCCCTTGGCCAGCTTCTTGTCGAGCTCGGCGTGGACGTACGCCACACCCTTGTCGGCACGCTCCTGGTCGAGGTCGACCATGACGACCGGCACCTTGAGACGCTGCACGAAGAGCAGCGCGAACTGCGAGGCCATCAGCCCGGCACCGATGATGCCGACCTTGGTGACCTTCTGCGCGAGCGCCTTGTCGGGCGCGCCGGCGGGACGCTTGGCGCGCTTCTGCACCAGGTCGAAGGAGTAGAGCGAGGCGAGCAGCTGCGGGGTCTCGGACATCGCCACGAGCGCGTCGTCCTCGGCCGCGAAGCCCTCGTCACGACCGGCGGTCTTGGCCAGGGTGAGCAGCTCGACGGCCTTCTTGGCGGCCGGGGAGGCGTCGCCGGTCTTGGCCCAGGCGAAGAAGCCCGCGTTCTTGGCGGCCTCGTCCCAGCCCTCGCCGCGGTCGATCGACTCCCGCTCGACGGTCACGTCGCCGGCGAGCACCTTGTCGGCCCACAGCAGCGACTGCTCGAGGTAGTCGGCGCCACCGAACTTCGCGTCGGCGATGCCGAGCTCGAACGCCTCGGCACCCTTGAGCACCTTGCCGTTGTTGAGCGGGTTCTCGATGAAGACCTTCGCGGCCTTCGCCGGACCGATCAGGTTCGGCAGCAGGTAGCCACCGCCCCAGCCGGGCACCAGACCGAGCATGACCTCGGGCAGGCCGACGGCGGGCACCGAGTCCTGGATGGTGCGGTAGTCGGCGTGCAGCGCGACCTCGAGGCCGCCACCGAGCGCGAGCCCGTTGATGAAGCCGAACGACGGCTTCTTGGTGGTGCCGTCACCGTCACCCAGCTTGCGGAAGACCGCGTGACCGAGCTCGGCGATCGTACGGATGCCGTCGGGGCCACCCGCCTGCAGCGCGGTCAGGTCGGCGCCGGCCGCGAGGATGAACGGCTTGCCGGTGACGGCGATCGCGTCGATCGAGTCGTCGGCGAGTGCCGCGTCGTAGGCCTTGTTGAGCTCGACCAACGACTTCGGCCCGAAGGTGTTCGGGCGGGTGTGGTCGTGGCCGTTGTCGAGGGTGACCAGGCCGAGGGCCTTGCCGGAGGGCAGGTTGACCTTCGCCAGCTTCGCCTCGGTGACGACCTCGTCGTCGGAGAAGAGCTTCTCGACATCCGCGAGAAGAGTGTTGATGTCAGTCACTTCGACTCTCCAGTCCAGTTCGGGTTCTCCCAGATGACCGTGCCGCCCATACCCAGGCCGATGCACATGGTGGTGAGGCCGTAGCGGACCTCGGGGCGCTCCTCGAACTGGCGCGCCAGCTGGATCATCAGCCGCACGCCGGAGGAGGCCAGCGGGTGACCGAATGCGATCGCGCCGCCGTAGGGGTTGACGCGGTCGTCGTCCTCGGCGATGCCGAAGTGGTCCAGGAAGGCGAGCACCTGGATGGCGAACGCCTCGTTGACCTCGAAGGCCTCGATGTCGTCGATCGTGAGACCGGCCTTGGCCAGGGCCTTCTCGGTCGAGGGGATCGGGCCGACGGCCATGACCTCGGGTGCCACGCCGGAGAAGGCGTAGGAGACCAGGCGCATCTTGACGGGCAGGCCGAGCTCGCGCGCGACCTCCTCGGAGGCCAGCAGCGAGGCGGTGGCGCCGTCGTTGATGCCCGCCGCGTTGCCGGCGGTGACGCGGCCGTGGGGGCGGAACGGGGTCTTGAGCTTGCCCAGGTCCTCGGTGGTGGTGCCGGGGCGCATCGGCTCGTCGGTGGTGGCCAGGCCCCAGCCGTTCTCGGCCGAGCGGGTGGCGACGGGCACCAGGTCGGGCTGGATCTTGCCGTCGGCGTACGCCTTCTCCGCCAGGTTCTGCGAGCGGACCGCGAACTTGTCGGTGCGCTCCTTGGTGATCGCCGGGTAGCGGTCGTGCACGTTCTCCGCCGTGTTGCCCATGACGAGCGCCGAGGGGTCGACGAGCTTCTCGGAGACGATCCGCGGGTTCGGGTCGACGCCCTCGCCCATCGGGTGGCGGCCCATGTGCTCGACGCCACCGGCGATGACGACGTCGTAGGCGCCGAAGGCGATGCCGCCGGCGGTCGTGGTGACCGCGGTCATCGCGCCGGCGCACATCCGGTCGATCGCGTAGCCCGGCACGGACTGCGGAAGCCCGGCGAGCAGGCCCGCGGTGCGGCCGATGGTCAGGCCCTGGTCGCCGATCTGCGTGGTCGCGGCGATGGCGACCTCGTCGATCCGCTCGGGCGGAAGCTCGGGGTTGCGGCGCGTGAGCTCACTGATGAGCTTGACGACCAGGTCGTCCGCGCGGGTCTCGGCGTACTGGCCCTTGGCCTTGCCGAAGGGTGTGCGTACGCCGTCGACGAAGACGACTTCTCGCAGCTGTCGGGTCACCGTGTCACTCCATGTTGGTTGTCGCTAGGCGGCGCTGAAGGTGTGGGCACGGACAGTGCCCGAGGCATACATTACCCGCTAGTAACAACGGTGGCGTGATGGGGGAGGTTCGCGGACCCGCGCGTCGGCTTGGGAATATCGTGGGCGTGCACGATGCTCCGCTGTCGTCATGTTGAAGCGTGCACTGAGATGGTTGAGGCCCAGGAGCGAGACTCCGGGCGATACGGCAGACGGCGAGAGAGCAGCTGGTGGCACCGAAGGGGAGGAGGCAGCGATGAGCGGATCACGACTCGTACACATCGTCGACGAGCTGCCCGAGGAGGTGCTGGCCGCCGGTGGCGAGCGGCTTCCCCTGGTGGTCGTCCTCGACGGCTTCCTGGATGCGGGCAAGGCCGCCGACAGGGCCGCCGCCCACCTGGTGCAGACCTCGAAGCGCGCGCCCGTGGTGGCGACCTTCGACGTCGACGAGCTCCACGACTACCGCGCGCGTCGCCCGGCGATCTCGTTCGTGAGCGACCACTACGAGTCCTTCGACGCACCGCGACTGGTGGTGCGGCTGCTCAAGGACGCCGGTGACACGCCTTACCTGCTCATGCACGGCCCCGAGCCCGACAACCGCTGGGAGGCCTTCGCGATCGCGGTACGCGAGGTCATCGAGCGTCTCGGGGTCACCGAGGTCGTCTCGCTGACCTCGGTGCCGATGGCGGTGCCGCACACGCGTCCGCTGACCACCACCCGGCACGCCAACGACCCCGCCCAGGAGCTGGCCGGGCAGGTCTGGGACAGCCCGTGGAAGGGCGAGATCCGGATCCCGTCCTCGGCGCAGGCCCTGGTCGAGGTACGCCTGGGGGAGTGGGGCCATCCGGCGGGCGGCTTCGTGGTGCACATGCCGCACTACCTGGCTCAGAGCGACTTCCCGGCCGCGGCCGTCGTGCTCGTCGAGGAGCTCGAGCGCGCCGCGCGGCTGACGATCCCCGTCTCCGACCTGGAGGCCGAGGCGCAGCGCCGCGAAGAGGAGATCGAGTCCTACCTGGAGGACAATGCGGAGGTGAAGGAGGTCGTCGCCGCTCTCGAGCAGCAGTACGACACCTTCCAGCGTGGTGAGCAGTCCGGGCGCTCGCTGCTGGCTCCCGACGAGCCGTTGCCGACCGGTGAGGAGCTCGGTGAGCAGTTCGAGCAGTTCCTCGCCGGCCTCAACGGGCCTGATCCCGACGACGACCCTGAGAAGGACTGAGATCGCCAGATGACGACCCACGCCGTGCCGGCGGACAAGGCGGTGGCCGAGCTGGTTGGCGTGCTCGACCTGGTCCAGATCGACAAGGATCTCTTCCATGGCGCCACCACGACCCGCAACTCGCGCGGGCGGGCCTACGGCGGGCAGGTCGCCGCGCAGGCGCTGATGGCGGCCGTACGCTCGGCCGACCCGGACTTCACGGTGCACTCGATGCACTCCTACTTCCTGCTCCCGGGCGACCCGTCCTACCCGATCGTCTACGACGTCGAGCGCATCCGTGACGGACGCTCCTTCGAGACCAGGCGGGTCAGCGCGCGCCAGAAGGGGCGCGACATCTACTACCTGACCGCCAACTTCCAGCGCGCGGAGACAGGCTTCGAGCACCAGGACGCGATGCCCGCGGTGCCGCCTCCCGAGAAGTGCATCGACTTCCTCAAGATGATGGCCGACTCCGGCAGCGCCGAGGCGGTCTCGCTGGCGCGCGAGTGGGAGGCCGTCGAGGTGCGTGCGGTCGGCAACTCGCTGCTGGGCATCGAGCCCGACCCGGCCCGGCCTGCACAGCAGCGACTCTGGATCCGGCTGGGCGCCTCGCTCCCCGACGACCCCGAGATCCAGCGGGCCGCGTTCACCTGGGCCTCCGACATCTCGCTGCTGGGAGCCTCCCTGGCCGCCCACTCCCTGGACCACAAGGGCATCCAGATGGCCTCGCTCGACCACACCATCTGGTTCCACCGCCCCTTCCGCGCCGACGAGTGGTGGCTCTACGACCAGGAGAGCCCCTCGGCCTCCGGCGGCCGCGGACTCTCCATCGGTCGTGTCTTCACCGCTGACGGTGTGCTCGCCGCGACGGTCGCCCAGGAGGGCCTCATCCGCCCTCCCCGTGCCTGACCCGCCCCAGCCGACGAGTCACCCCTGCAGGTCGAAGAGTCACCTCTGCAGGTCGAGGAGTCACCTCTGCAGGTCGAGCGGGCACCTTTCCGTGCATCGCTAAGGTGGCGCACTATCGCACACCCTATCTGGCCGCCGCGATAGTGCACCGAACCCCCGGGCTAAGGTGAGCGACGTGGATCAGATCACTGTGTACGAGAAGCCGACCTGCACGACATGTCGCAACCTGTTCACCCTCCTCAAGCAGGAGGGCATCGACTTCGAGAAGGTCGACTACCACGTGCTCGGGCTGCGCGCCGAGGAGGTCAAGGACATCCTCGCCAAGACCGGCCTGAGCGCACGCGAGGTGCTGCGCAAGGGGGAGCCGGTCTACAAGGAGCTGAACCTGGCCAAGCGCGACCTCTCCGAGGACGAGCTGATCGGGCTGATGGTCGAGCACCCGGAGCTGATGCAGCGGCCGATCGTGCTCAAGGGCGATCGCGGTGTGCTGGCCCGTCCGATCGACAAGGTGCGCGAGATCCTCTGAGGTGACTCAGACGCGGAGCCGCTCGACCGGCTGACCGGTGGTGCGGGCGATGAGCTCGACGTCGCGGGCAGCGTGGAGCACGGTGAGATCGGCCTCCTCGGCGATGGCGGCGAGGAGCAGGTCAGGCACCGACGGTCCACGTCGGCGGCTCCGCTTCAGGAGGCTGCGCTGGATCTCCAGCGCCCGTGCCTCCGTACGCGGCGTGAGCGCTGCCACGGGCATGTGGATGATCGGCACGTCCTCGACGAGCTCGCACCATTCGCGCTCGGAGGCGGCGAGATGCCCGACCTCGAGCAGTGTGGGGGTGGTGATGCGCACCTGGCCGATCTCGATCAGGCGCGACCACTTCTTGGCGTCGGGGCTGGTGCTCATCCGGGCGAGCGCCGATCTGTGCACCAGCCAGGCGCTGCTCAGGACCATGCGTCTCGCATGAGGTCCCGGTCGTCGAGCCGGGCGAACTTCGCGAAGTCGTCGGCGGCGACGGGCCGCGCCGGCGGCAGCGGGCGCAGGGCGTCCGGTGTGAACCAACGCCGCAGATAGTCGCTGCGGTCGAGCCCGAGGCGTTCCGCCTCGGTGTCGATGCGTGCCATCTCGTCCTCGGAGAGGTCGCGGATGAGTATGTCGGACATGTCTGTCAACCTCCTGAAGGGGAGATAGTAGCGGGGCGAGCCGGTCGGATGTGACCGGCTCGCCCCGTGGCGGTTCTCACAGAGCGGTCGTACGCCCCACCAGGTGAAGCGTGTCCGACCCCCGCTTGTGGAGCGAGAAGTCGTAGCCGTCGAGGTGCTTGAGCGACCCGAAGGCGACCGAGGAGGGCAGGAAGACCGGCTTCTTGAAGGCCACGTCGACGCGCGCGGCGTCAGGCAGCCGGTTCTCCAGCGCCGCGATGCAGCGCGCTTTGGTCCACATCCCGTGGGCGATCTGACGCTTGAACCCGAGTGCCTTCGCGCTGAGCGGGAAGAGGTGGATCGGGTTGTAGTCGCCGGCGACCTTGGCGTAGCGACGACCCAGGTCGGTCTTGAGCGGGAAGACCGGACCGGAGGGGTTGACCTCGGCGAAGTCCGAGGGCCAGACGACGTCGGGGTTGCGCCTGCCGCGTACGAGGTAGGTCGAGGTGGACTCCCACACGACCTCGCCGCCGACGGTCGCCACCGTCAGGAAGCGGTAGGCCTTGCCGACCGGGTGCGGCTCCGGCTGTCCCACGGTGGTGGTGACCGCGACCGCCTCGCCGACCGAGATCGGACGGTAGCCGCTGATCGAGTTCTCGATGTGCACCATGCCCATGGCGGGCGAGGGGAACTCGGGCGACGACATCAGCGCCATGTGCAGCGGAAAGGCCAGCATGTGCGGGTAGGGGAGCGGCACGGTGTCCTTGATGGGGAACCCGCACAGCTCCGCGTACGCCGCGACAGCATCCCGCTCGAGGACGACCGGCTCACGGGTGATGCTGAGCTCGTCGTAGGCCGCGCCCGTCTTCTTGATCCCGGGGATCGTGTTGACGCCGGGGATGGCGGGCAGCGCCGCCTTGAGGAGCAGCCCGGGGCCGGCCTTGCCGCTGAAGCTGCGCTGGATCTGAGCCGATGCCATCAGGCGCCCAGCATCATCTGGCCGCACACGCGCACGACGTTGCCGTTGACGCCGGTGGAGGCGGGGGAGGCGTACCAGGCGATGGTCTCGGCGACGTCGACCGGCAGGCCGCCCTGCGACATCGCGTTGAGCCGCTGGCCGACCTCGCGGGTCGCGAACGGCACCGCGGCGGTCATCTGGGTGATGATGAAGCCGGGCGCGACCGCGTTGACGGTGATGCCGTGGCGCAGGTCCTCGGCCAGGGAGTCGACGAAACCGATGACCGCTGCCTTCGAGGCGCCGTAGGAGGTCTGGCCGAGGTTGCCGGCGATGCCGGCGATCGAGGAGACGCCGATGATGCGGCCGTTGTCGCGCACCAGCTTCTGCTTGAGCAGCTCGGTGGTGATCCGCTCGGGGGCGGTGATGTTGATGTCGAGCACCTTGCCGAAGCGGTCGGCCTTCTGGTTGGCGAGCTTCTTGTCGAGCGTCACGCCGGCGTTGTGGACGACGATGTCGACGCCGCCGAACTTCTCCTTGAGGTAGGAGGCGATCTTCGCCGGAGCGTCCTCGGCGGTGATGTCGGCGGTGATGTAGTCGGAGGTGACCTTCTTCAGGTCGTCCTCGGCCGGCGGGATGTCGAGGCCCACGACGGTCGCACCGTCGCGCTGGAGCACCTTGGCGATCTCCTCGCCGATGCCGCGCGCGGCGCCGGTCACGAGGGCGACCTTGCCGGTCAGCGGCCTCTTCGGGTCGACCTGCTCGGCGACGGTGTCAGCCTTCTTGGTGCCGACGCGCACGACCTGGCCGGAGACGTAGGCGCTCTTCGGGGAGAGGAAGAAGCCCAGCGTCGAGAGCAGCGAGCCCTCGAAGCCCTCGGCGACGTAGACGAGCTGCACGGTGCCGCCCTTGCCGATCTCCTTGCCGAGGCTGCGGGTGAAGCCCTCGAGCGCACGCTGGGCGACTCGCTCGGCGCCCTTGAGCTGCTCGGGCGGGGTGCCGATGACGAGCACGCGCGGGTTGGTCTCCAGCGAGCGCAGCACCGGGGTGAAGAACTCCTGCAGCTCGACCAGGTCGGAGCTGGTGGTGATGCCGGTGGCGTCGAAGACGAGGCCCTTGAACTTGGCGTCGGCGGTGGCGGAGCTGGTCGAGGCGATGTCCAGCTCGCCGAGGAGACCGCTCAGCGACTCGGCGAGGCGACCGCGGCCGCCGACGAGCACGGTGCCCTTCACGAGCGGGGCGCCTGCCGTGTAGCGCTCGAGCTTGGTGGGGTTGGGCAGCCCGAGGTTCTTGACGAGGACCTTCCCGATCGCCGACTGGGTGAAGCTCTGGTACTTGTCGCTCATGTCTGCTCTGATCCTTCGAAGACGTGTTCGCGGTTGGGTTGGCGAGGTGGGGCGGTGCCCCGGCGATATGTTACTCGTCAGTTGTAACTAGGGTTGTAACTCGGTGTCCACATTTCGTGATCTCCCTGACATACCCTTCTCCAAAGAGCGTCATCAGACAAGGATGAACCCTATGACCACTGCTCAGACAAAGCGGCGTGTCGCCATCGTGGGCGGCAACCGCATTCCCTTCGCCCGCTCCAACGGCGCGTACTCGACCGCGTCCAACCAGGAGATGTTCACCGCCGTCCTCGATGGCCTCTCCGCACGATTCGGCCTCGACGGCGAGCGTGTCGGCGAGGTGGCCTCCGGCGCCGTGCTCAAGCACTCCCGTGACTTCAACCTGGCCCGCGAGTCGGTCCTCGGCTCCAAGCTTGCCCCCGAGACGGCCGCCGTCGACCTCCAGCAGGCCTGTGGCACCGGCCTCCAGGCCGCGACCTACATCGCCAACAAGATCGCGCTCGGCCAGATCGACTCCGGCATCGCCGGTGGCACCGACACCACCTCCGACGCGCCGATCGCGCTCGGTGAGCGCCTGCGCAAGATCCTCCTCGAGGCCAACCGCGCCAAGACGACCACCGACCGGATCAAGGCGATCGCCAAGATCCGCCCGGCCGACGTCATCCCCAACATCCCGGCCAACGTCGAGCCGCGCACCAAGCTCTCCATGGGTGAGCACGCCGCGCTGACCGCGCAGGAGTGGGGCATCACCCGTGAGGCCCAGGACGAGCTCGCCGCTGCTTCCCACCAGAAGCTGGGCGCTGCGTACGAGGCGGGCTGGTTCGAGGACCAGATCACGCCGTTCCGCGGCCTGGAGAAGGACAACAACCTCCGCCCCGGGTCGACCGTGGAGAAGCTCTCGACGCTGAAGCCCGCCTTCGGCAAGAGCCTCGAGAACCCCACCATGACGGCCGGCAACTCGACGCCGCTGACCGACGGCGCCTCCGCCGTGCTGATGGGCTCGGAGGAGTGGGCCGAGTCGAAGGGCCTGAAGGTGCTGGCCTACTTCGTCGACGCCGAGGTCGCAGCTGTCGACTACGTCGCCGGCGGTGAGGGCCTCCTGATGGCTCCCGCCTACGCCGTGCCGCGCCTGCTGGCCCGCAACGGCCTGACCTTCGACGACTTCGACTTCTTCGAGATCCACGAGGCCTTCGCCTCCCAGGTGCTCTCGACGCTGGCCGCCTGGGAGTCCCCGGACTTCTGCAAGGACAAGCTCGGCCTCGACGCGCCCCTGGGCTCGGTGCCGCGCGAGAAGCTCAACGTGAAGGGCTCCAGCCTCGCGGCCGGTCACCCCTTCGCCGCCACCGGCGGTCGCATCATCAACAACCTGGCCAAGCTGCTCGACGAGAAGGGGAGCGGCCGCGGCCTGATCTCCATCTGCGCGGCGGGCGGCCAGGGCGTCGTCGCCATCTTGGAGAAGTAGGACACGCACGACGTACGCGGCGCCCGGCTCCGGCCGGGCGCCGCTGCCTTTCCTACCGAGCTATTTGGCGGTGAGGGCCAGGGCCGAGGTGACGAGATAGTCGCGCACCTGGTCGGGGGAGACCGCGGCGACGGTCGGCACGCCGGGGGCGGACTCGGAGACCAGGATGCCGACGCGAGCCAGCTGGAGGGCGCCGAGGCCCGAGGCGTAGAGCGTGTTGGCGAGGAGGTTGGGGTCGTCGAGCTCGAACTCGCCCGACGCGACGCCGTCCTCGAAGACGCTGGTGAGGATCGTCAGGCAGCCGCTCATCGCGCGCCCGAGCCGGAACAGTGCGCTCTCGGAGAGCTCGTCGAGCAGGTCGGACCCGCTACGACGCATCAGCGTCTGGGCACAGTCGACGAACGCCGGGTGCTCGATGCCGTAGTCGACGAAGGCGCCGACGACGTCGCGCACGGCGTCGGTCGGTGAGCTGTCGCCCGCGGCCGCCTCGAGCAGATGCTCGCGCATCTCGTCGAGATAGCCGACCAGGGTCAGCGCGAAGATCTCGTCCTTGCCGGTGAAGTGCCTGTAGACGATCGCCCGGTTGATGCCGACTGCCTTGGCGATGTCTTCGATCTGGGCATCGCTGAGCCCGCGCTCGTCGAAGAGTCTGCGCGTGGCGGCGACGATGTCCGCCTCGCGTGCGCGGCGGCGGGCGGCCGCAGCGGACCGGCGTCCGTCGGCGGCCGAGCCCGAGGCTCTCGGGCGGCCCGAGACGGGGCCAGAGGCGGTTGGTCGGGTGCTCACGATCCACACTGTACGCCGTGTGCAACTCAGAGTTGCAGCACGTGTCCGGCTTCACACGGCCGCCGGAATCGGCCGCGGGCGCGTCGGGTCAGCGCAGCAGGGCCTTCCGTGCGGCGGCGACATCGTCGGTGGTCACGTAGTCGACCCCCGCGGCCGCAGCGCGGAGCACCGCCGGGGTGCCGACGGCCGGCCAGGTGCCGACCTCGGCGCCCTGACGCCGATAGTGACTCACGAGGGAGGCGCTGAGCAGCCCGGTGCCGATGTGCACCTGGTCATAGCCCGCGGGGTAGTCGTCGGCGGGGTCCGGCTCGTCCTTGACCGCGATCCGCTCCATCCCGGTGGCCTCGGCGCCGGGGAAGTCGAAGTGCGACTCGTCGAAGCTCATGAAGATCGCCTTGTCGCTGTGACCCTTCGGCTCCACCCATCCCGGGCGGAGCGCGACCACCTTGCGATAGAGGGCCCGCATCTCCGCGGAGCTCTCGCCCTTGAGCTCGACGACGAGGCGTACGTCGTGGCCGTAGGCCTTCTCGGCGGCACCGATCGCATCGAAGGTCTCCTCGATGCTCGGCACCTGGGTGCCGCGGAAGCGAGGGGCCTTCCACGAGCCGGCGTCGAGCTGCTTGATCTCCTCGAGCGTGAACGCACGCGGGCCTTGGCTCTCGCGCTCGGGGAAGCGGCTCTCGACGTCGGTGGTGCGCCGGAGATCGTCGTCGTGCATCAGCACCCACTCGCCGTCGGCGGTGGGCTGGAAGTCCATCTCGATGAAGTCGGCTCGGTGGCGCACGGCGCTGCGGAAGGCGTCCAGGGTGTTCTCCGGGTGGTCGGCGGAGTCGCCGCGCCACGCCATCACGCCCACCGGCCGCTCGCCGAGCGCGTAGACCGCCGTCGCCGCCCCGACGACCGCGGGCGCGCCGTGATGAGCCCGGGCGACCGTGCGGAAGCGTGTCTTCCCGGGATGCCGGGCCTCGAAGGTGCGGGTGGCGCGGCCGGTCTCGTCGGTGGTGAGGTCGGCGGCGTGGTGCCACCCGTCGCCGGTGTCGCGCTGGAGCGTGATCGGCCGGCCGCGCCGGGCGGGCGAGACGAAGGAGCTGACCGCGACCTTGTCGCCGGCGTGCACCGAACGCGGGGTGCTGGTCGTGGCGTGCTGCACCTGACCGAAGAGCGTACGCGGCCGGCTGACCCGCGTCGCTCGCTCGTCTGCTTCGCCCTCGGTGGCAGGAGCCAGCACCCGCCACCGTGCGCTCCACGCGGGCTGGGTGACCGCGAACGCGTAGTCGCCCGAGCCGGCGACGGTCTGCTCCTGCACCGAGCGCCAGGCGCCGTGATCGAAGCTCTGCAGCACCACCCGCGTGACACCGGAGCCTATCGAGCCGCTGAGCGTGACCGACTCACCCGGCACGGGCCGGGCAAGGCTGGCTCTCGGCGCGGCGACGGTGGCCGTTGCGGGTGCTGAGGCCGAGCCTGCGGTGGGTCCTGCGGTGGATTCTGCGTCGGGTGCGGGCGCGCTGTCGTGAGCCGTGGTGAAGCCGGCAAGTCCGAGAACCATCACCAGGGCAGCGAGCAGCGTGGGGATCCGTGCATGGTGGGGCATCCGGGCGAGGTTAGAGGATGCCTGGTGAGTCGTTTAGGCCGGTATCACTATTAGGTTAATCGAGAAACATTCTGATCGTGCCGATGGTGTCCGCCTCGTCCGGCCGCTTGTCGTCGCGATAGCGAACGACGCGTGCGAACCGCAGCGCCACACCGCCCGGGTAGCGGGTGGAGCGCTGCACGCCGTCGAAGGCGATCTCGACCACCTGCTCGGGGCGCACCTTCACCTGCCAGCCGTCGGTGCCGTCGACGGCGAGCTCGGTGAACCGCTCGGTCTGCCAGGCCAGGATCTGGTCGGTCATGCCCTTGAAGGTCTTCCCGATCATCGTGAAGCCGCCCTCGGGGTCGCGGGCACCGAGGTGGATGTTGGAGAGCCATCCCTTGCGGCGTCCCGAACCCCACTCGATGCCGAGCACGACCAGGTCGAGGGTGTGGACGGGCTTCACCTTGATCCAGCCCGAGCCACGTCGCCCGGCCTCCCAGGGCAGCTCGGTGCCCTTGACGACGACCCCCTCCTGACCGGCGACGAGCACGTCGGCGGCGAATCTCTCCGCGGCCTCGGGGTCGGCGGTCTCCAGCCGTGCCGCGCGGTGCTCCTGGGGCACCAGCGCGTCGAGCGCGGCCAGACGGTCGCGGAGCGGGCGGCCGAGCAGGTCGGTGCCGTCGAGGTGGAGCACGTCGAAGAAGAACGGCACCACGGCGGCGGTGGGGGCGCCTCGGGTCGCGGTGCGCGAGGCCGTCTCCTGAAACGGTCGCGGCCGGCCGTCAGCACCCACCAGCATTGCTTCGCCGTCGAGCACCACCGAGGAGGCCGGCAGGTTGCGCACCACCTCGACGACCTCCGGCAGCCGGGCGGTGATGTCGTCGAGGGTGCGGGTGGCGATGACGACGTCGTCGCCGTCGCGGTGGGCCTGGATACGGATGCCGTCGAGCTTGGTGTCGATCACCGCGGCTGCGCCGATCTTGGCCATCGCCTCGGTCACCGAGGTGGCGCTGGAGGCGAGCATCGGCATCACCGGGCGCCCGACCACGAGCCCGACCTCGGCGAGCGCCTGCTCGCCGTCGAAGGCCAGCCCGGCGACCACGACCGTCGAACCGGCCAGCATCGCGGCGCGGCGTACGGCGGCCAACGGCACCTCGGCGGCGACAGCGAGGCCCTCCTGCACCAGCGAGTCGAGGGCGCCCTGGCGCACCTCGCCGGTCACGACGCCACGCAGCCACGCCTGCTCGACCTCGGTCGCCGCCCCGAACAACGCCTCGGCCTCGGCGCTGCGGGCGGCCTGCGACCCGTCGCCGGAGAGCAGCGACATGCGCTCGAACGCCTCGTGCACGTCGCCGACGCGCAGCGACGGCTCCTCGACCGGAGCCGGGAGTGCCGCGAGCGAACGCCACCCCAGCCCCGTACGCCGTTGCAGCAACGATCCGGCGAGATAGGCGCTCACCACGGGAAGCTCCTCGCGCGAGGCCGCGGCCAGGCACTGCGCGAGCGCGGCGACCTTCGCCTTCCGTGAGCGGGTGGCGGCGACGGCGTTCGAGGTGGCGACGAGGTCGGCGAGCAGCATGCCACCTATTCTCGCCCCATGTCGCTCGCCGCTACCCGAAACTGGCTCGAGTCCGAGCTGCCCGCCCTGCTCGCCCGTCACCGGGTGCCCGCGGCGGCGGTCGGAGTGCTCCACGACGGCGAGGTGATCGACCACGCGTGCGGCGTGCTCAACCTCGACACCGGTGTGGAGGCGACCACCGACTCGCTGTTCCAGGTCGGCTCGATCACCAAGCTATGGACCACCGACCTGGTGATGCAGCTGGTCGAGGAGGGAAAGGTCGGGCTCGACGACAGGATCACCCGCCACCTGCCCGGCTTCGCCGTCGCCGAGGAGGAGGCGAGCCGGGAGATCACGGTGCGCCACCTGCTCACCCACACCGCCGGCTTCGAGGGCGACGTCTTCACCGACCACGGACCCGGTGACGACGCGGTCGAGCGGTTCGTGGCGTCGATGGTCGACCTGCCGCAGATCTTCGCGCCGGGCGAGCGTTTCTCCTACGCCAACACCGGCTTCGCCGTGCTCGGTCGCCTGGTCGAGGTGCTCCGCGGCACCACCTGGGACCGGGCGCTGCAGGAGCGTCTCGCCACCCCGCTGGGTCTGACCCACCTCGCGACCACGCCGTACGAGGCGATCAGGTTCCGGACGGCGATGGGTCACGTCGACCCCGCGCCCGGCCACGTGCTCCGCCCGGGCCCCTCCTGGGGCATGGCGCGGGCGAGCGGACCGGTGGGAGCGATGCTGTCGATGCGGGTGCGCGACCTGCTCGGTTTCGCGGCGATGCACCTGACGCAGGGTCGCGCTCCCGACGGCGCTCACGTCCTCTCCGAGGCGTCGTGCGCCGACATGCTCACCAGGCAGGTCGACCACCCCGCATCGGTCCGTTCGGAGGCTCAGGGCCTGGGCTGGTCGCTCGACGACACCACGCAGGGGGTCGTCGGCCACGACGGGCAGACGATCGGACAGTCGGCGTTCTTCCGGATGGTGCCCGAGAGCGGCCTGGCGGTCGCGCTGCTGACCAACGGCGGTGACACCGGTGGCCTCAAGAACGACGTCCTCGCTCACCTCCTCGACGACCTCGGCGGCGTACGGACCGCTCCGGACCCGGTGCCGCCGAAGGAGGTGCCGGCGGGATTCGACCTCGACCGAGTGCTCGGCACCTACCGCGCCCGTATCGTCGACTGGACCTTGCGAGTGGACGCCGACGGGCGGCTGTGGGTCGACGAGATGCCCGGGGCCGACGCGGCAGCGATCGGCGACGCACCCGAGAGCTACCAGGTCGTGCCGTACGCCGCGGACCAGGTCGTCACGGCCGCGGCGCTCCACGGGGCCCACCATGTCTTCGGCTTCACCGGCGAGGACGAGACGGGTCGTGCGACCCACATGACCACGAGCCGGGTCTTCCCTCGGGCCCGATGAGCCTGCGGCAGGCTCAGGCGGCCTGGCGCCCGAGCAGGCGCAGCGCGTCGGCCCAGGGGTCGTCACCGGTCTCGGTCGACGGAGCGGCGAAGACCGGGGTCCCGCCCGGTCTCGCGGCGATCTGGCGGGCCATCTCGAGCACGTGGGCGACGGTGTCGGGCGCCGGCCGGTGGTCGGCCCCGACGGCTGTCGCCACGTCCCAGGCGTGCACGGCTGCGTCGAGCAGCTGCATGCCCAACGCGACCTCCACCGTCGGCCTGAAGCCGAACTCGGAGAGGTGCACGGTCGCGGCCGGGTCGGCGGCTCCGAACGCCTCGCGGACCGTCGCGGCCGACTCCTGCCAGGCTCGCGAGGCGTCCCCGGTGGTGACCGGCACGGACGCGTAGGCAGTGGCCGGCGCGTCGCCGGCGGTGACGGCCGCGGCGAAGCCGAGGTTCTGGCCGATCATGTGGCCGAGCAGGTCGGCTAGGTCCCACCCGGCGCACGGCGTGGGGGAGGTGAGGGAGACCTCCCCTGAGTCGATCCCGGAGAGGAGGCGGGTGGTGGCGGAGAGGGCGTCGTCGTGCTCCGCACGCATCTGCGTGAAAGTAAGCATACGAAGACGATAAGCAGACGTATACGATATGTCGAGCGGTTAAGATCTGGTCGTGGATCGTCCCGAGCTCGGCTACCTGCTGTCCCGCCTGATGCGGGAGGTGATGGCGCGCGAGAAGCCGATCCTCGACGGGGCGGGTCTGGAGATGTGGGATTACGCCGTGCTGACTGCGCTCGCTGACTCCGACGCACCGACGCAGGCGCAGCTCGCCGCCACCACGGGCCGCGACAAGACCCGGCTGATCGGCAACCTCGACCGGCTCGAGACGCAGGGCATGATCGTGCGCCAGGCCGACTCGGCCGACCGTCGCAACCGGATCGTCTCGCTCACCGCGGCCGGGTCGCGCGTGCTGCGCAGCTGCCGCGAGGCCATCGGCGCCATGGAGGCCGAGCTGCTGGCCGGCCTCGAGCCCGCCGACCGCGCCGCGTTCGAACGGGCCTTGACCGATCTCGTCGTGACCGATCGATGAGCAGCCTCCGCACCTGGCGCCCGGCGTACGCCTCGAGCCTCGCCACGATGCTGCGCCCGCTCCGGCGCGGTCCCGGCGACCCGACGTACAAGATCATCGGTGAGCACCACTGGCGCGCCATCCAGACGCCTCAGGGGCCGGCCACGCTCAGGCTGCGCCAGGCCGGGGCCGAGGTGGAGTCGGAGGCGTGGGGTGCGGGTTCGGACTGGGTGCTCGAGCACGTGCCCGGCCTTCTCGGCGCCGCGGACCGGCCCGAGGAGTTCCGCACCGACGACCCGCTGCTGGCCAGCCTGCTCGAGCGCTTCGAGGTGCCGCGCTTCGGGCGCACGGGGCTGGTGATGGAGGCGCTGGTGCCGTCGATCCTGGAGCAGAAGGTGACCAGCACCGAGGCGTTCCGCGGATTCGGCAACCTGGTCAGGCGCTTCGGCGAGCCGGCCCCGGGGCCGGGGTCGGAGCACGGTCTCCGGCTCCAGCCGACCCCGGAGCGGCTCCGCGCGATCCCGAGCTGGGAGTGGCTGCGCCTGCCGGTCGACCCTGCCCGCTCCAAGGCGGTGCTCCAGGCGGCCAGGGTCGCCCCGGCCGTCGAGAGGACGGCCGGCCTGCCCGGTGAGGAGGTCGAGCGGCGGCTCACCACCATCCCGGGTGTGGGGGAGTGGACCGTCGCCGAGGTGCGGCAGCGTGCACTGGGCGATCCGGACGCGGTCAGCTTCGGCGACTATCACATCGCGAAGGACGTCGGCTGGGCGCTGACCGACGCGGCTTGGGACGACGACCAGCTGCGGGAGTATCTGGAGCGGTTCCGGCCGCACCGTGCTCGGGTGGTCGCACTCATCTACCGAGCCGCTGGCAAGCGGCCTCGGCGGGGGCCGAGGATGTCGCCTCGGACGCATCTGCCTTCTTGACGACCTGATTTACTGTCGAGTGGCCCTCAGAGCAGGGGGCGCAACGGGGTGAGGACGAGCTCGGTGAACTTGCGGTGGATGTCGCGGGCGGCCCACTCGGCGGAGGTCAGCTCGAGCGCGTTGGACTCGTCGCGCGCGAAGATCTCCTCCATCTGCGCCGCGACCTCGCGGTCGAAGATCTCCAGGTTGATCTCGTAGTTGCCGGTCAGCGAGAGCCGGTCGATGTTGGCGGTGCCCACCGTCGACCACAGCCCGTCGACGGTGGCCGTCTTCGCGTGGATCATCGCGTCCTTGAACCGCAGGATCCGCACCCCGGAGTCGAGCAGCTGTGAGAAGTAGCCGCGTGAGATCCAGTCGACGACGACGTGGTTGGACTTCAGCGGCAGCAGGATGCGTACGTCGACCCCGCGCTCGGCCGCGGCCTTGAGGGCATCGACGAAGTCCTCGTCGGGCACGAAGTAGGCGGTGGTCAGGTAGATGTTGCGCGAGGCCCGGTTGATCGCCTCGAGATACATCGACCGGATCGGGAACATCCACAGCCGCGGCACGTTGCGGTGGAACCGGAGATCGGGCTCCCAGGACGGCGCGGTCTCGATGAGCAGCGGTCCGGGGGCGTTCGCCCCGCGCCGGTGCGTACGCCGCCGGTTGAGGTTCCAGAAGTCGGCGAAGGCGCGGCGCAGGTCCCACACGCCGGTGCCGGTGATCCGCACGTGCGTGTCGCGCCACTCGGTGGCGTACGCAGCCCCGATGTTGTAGCCGCCGACGAACCCGACCGTGTCGTCGACCACCAGGATCTTGCGGTGGTCGCGGCCGTAGCGGGAGAGGTCGAAGAAGCGCCAGCCCGCGGAGTACATCGGGTAGCGCAGCACGTGCACGTCGTCGGGGAACCGCTTGAACAACGTCGGCACCACCAGGTTGGCGAGCTCGTCGTAGATGCAGTAGACCTCGACGCCGCGCGCGGTCGCCCGGCTCAGGGCCTCCTTGAACCGCTGGCCGACCTCGTCGCCCTTCCAGATGTAGGTCTCGAGGAAGATCTGCTTCTTGGCGCCGTCGATGGCAGCGATCATGTCCTCGTAGAGGTCGCTCCCGAAGGTGTAGGTGGTGACGGTGCCGTCGCCGACGTCGTTGGTGCGCGGCGGTGTCACGGGGAACGGCTTGGCGCGCTTTCCGCGGCTGCGGTAGCCGTCGACGAGGCTCATCACCACGGCCAGCAGGATCGGAACGCCGAAGATGGCGAGGAGCGTGCGGCGCAGGAACTTCATGACGCCCCCCGGCGACAGTGTCAACACACCGACCAATCTAACCGGACCTCCCGGAGGCGGGGAGATCAGCATGCGAGAAGCGTCTTCACCGACGTTGCCCCTAGGGTGGAGTATCTGTGACTCGCATCACCTACCGACGGGTAGGTCGTTGATTCGAAATACCACCCACCGTGTCGCGGAACATGCCCGGCGCCGGGTCGTTGCCCTCGTAACTGAAACATGTTCTACTACTGGCTTGCACGTGAGCCGAGTCACAAGACCTCCCGGAAGGTGAAGGATGGCAATGCAGTTCGCCTCGCTCGTTCGGGGCGTCGGCGGAATGGGCCTGATGACCGGAGAAGTCGTCAAGGGGACGTTCACCACCAAGTTCCAGCTCCGGGAGTTCCTCGAGCAGGCGTGGTTCATCACGAGCGTCACGATGCTGCCCGCGGTGCTGGTCTCGATCCCGTTCGGTGCGGTCATCTCGCTGCAGGTCGGCAACCTCGCCGGCCAGCTCGGAGCGCAGTCCTTCGCCGGTGCGACGGCGGTGCTCGCCGTGGTCAGGGAGGCGGCGCCGATGGCCGCCGCGCTGATCATCGCCGGCGCCGCCGGGTCGGCGATCTGCTCCGACATGGGATCGCGCAAGATCCGCGAGGAGATCGACGCGATGGAGGTGCTGGGCATCGACCCGGTGATCCGGCTGGTGATCCCGCGCGTGCTCGCCTGCCTGTTCGTCTCGGTGATGATCAACGGCATCGTCATCGCGACCGGTATCGGCGGTGGCTACTTCTTCACCGTGATCATCCAGGGCGGCTCGGCCGGCGCGTTCCTGTCCAGCTTCACGGCGCTGGCCAGCCTTCCCGACCTCTACATCTCGATCGTCAAGTCGGCGGTGTTCGGCTTCCTGGCAGCGATCATCGGCGCCTACAACGGGCTCAACGCGCAGGGCGGTCCCAGCGGCGTCGGGCGAGCGGTCAACGAGGCGGTGATCATCGCGTTCATGATGCTCTTCGTGCTCAACTCGATCATGACCGCGGTCTACTTCCAGGTCGTCCCGCAGGACGGGTTGTGATCTGAGGATGTCTTCGACGAACACCCTGACCAAGGCAGGCGCGCAGGTCGTCAAGGAGCAGCGCCTCGCCTTCGAGGGCTACGGCGACCAGCTGCTCTTCTACGCCAAGGCGCTCGCCTGGGCTCCCCGCACCGTACGCCGCTACAAGCGCGAGGTGCTCAACATCCTCGCCGAGGTCGCCTTCGGCGCGGGCGGGCTGACGATGGTCGCCGGCACCGTGGGCGTGATCGCGTTCATGGCCTTCTTCGCCGGCTCCGAGGTCGGCATCCAGGGCTACGCCTCGCTGAGCCAGATCGGCGTCGCGAAGTTCTCCGCGTTCATCTCGGCCTTCTTCAACACCCGTGAGGTCGCGCCGCTGATCTCCTCGATCGCCCTGGCCGCGACCGTCGGCTGCGGCTACACCGCACGCCTCGGCGCGATGCGCATCAGCGAGGAGATCGACGCGCTCGAGGCGATGGGCGTGCCGAGCCTTCCCTACCTCGTGACCACCCGGATGATCGCCGGGTTCCTGGCCGTGATCCCGCTCTACATCGTCGCCCTGTGCGCCTCCTACCTGAGCCCGCGGCTGATCACGACGCTGATGTACGGGCAGTCGGGCGGCACGTACGACCACTACTTCCTGGCGTTCCTGCCGCCGATCGACATCCTCTACAGCTTCTTGAAGCTGATCATCCTCGCGGTCGCGATCATCCTGATCCACTGCTACTACGGCTACACCGCCTCCGGCGGCCCGGCCGGGGTCGGCATCGCGGTCGGCAAGGCGATCCGTACGTCCATCGTCACCGTCGTGGTCGCCGACTTCTTCCTGAGCTTCGCGATCTGGGGATCGACGACCACGGTCCGGATCACGGGATGAAGGGGGTGCGAGGCAGATGCTGATCGGAATCCAGCGCGACACCCGGGCCGAGCACTCCAAGCTCTTCGTCTCCGGCATCGCGTTCACCGTGACGCTCGCGCTGCTGATCACGCTGTGCGTGGCGATCTACCAGAAGGCCTTCGTGCAGTTCACGACCGTGAGCGTCGAGGCCGACCAGGCCGGCCTCCAGCTGCCGCGCTACGGCGACGTACGCATGCACGGCGTCATCGTCGGTCAGATCCGCGAGATCGACCAGGACGGCAAGAAGGCCGTCATCCAGCTCGGCCTGGAGCCGGACCAGGCCGAGCAGATCCCCGCCAACGTCAGCGTCGCGATCAAGCCGACGACGCTGTTCGGGCAGAAGTACGTCGAGTTCATCGACCCCACGGGTGAGCGCGACGGCGTGCTCAGCGACGGAGCGGTGATCCCGGCCGACCGGGTGCGCACCAGCGTCGAGCTCGACGCGATCCTGGCGCGACTCTTCCCGCTGCTGAAGTCGATCCGGCCCCAAGACCTCAACAGCACCCTGCACGCCCTCGCCACCGCGCTCTCCGGAAACGGGGAGAAGCTCGGCGAGACGATGGTCCAGCTCAACGACTACCTCGAGAAGATGAACGTCCACCTCCCCACCCTCGAACGCGATCTCAACGACATGGCCGACGTCGCCGAGACCTACTCGATGGCCGCGCCCGACCTGGTCAAGGTGCTCGAGAACACCACGACCACGGCCAAGACGGTGACCCAGCAGCAAGAACGCCTCGGCGGGCTGCTCACCTCGGTCACCGGTGTCGCCGACACCTCGGAGAACCTGCTGGCCGAGAACGAGAAGGCGATCCGCTACGAGAGCGAGCTCGCCGTCCCGCTGCTCAAGCTGCTCTCCGACTACTCGCCGGAGTACACCTGCCTGCTCAAGGGACTCGACAAGTTCACCGACCTGCTGGCGACCGTCTTCCAGCAGAACCGGGTGCGCCAGACGATGGTGCTCGACGGCACCCAGAAACCGGCGTACGGCCGTGAGGACCGCCCCGAGTGGGGCGAGATCGGCCACGGCCCCTGGTGCGACGGCCTCCCGAACCCGAAGGTGCCCGCCGACCCGTTGGAGCTGGAGAACGGCTCCGAGGACGTGCCGTGGGGCGACGGAAACGGGGGCCTGCAGTGAACAAGCGGGATCTGCGCACGGCGGTGGCCGGCACGAAGCTGGCCATCTTCACCGTCGTATCCGTCCTCGTCACCGCCACGCTCGCCTCGATCATGGGCAACGTCGGCTTCGGCGACCGGGTGCTCTACCGCGCCGAGTTCAGCACCGCCTCCGGCCTCGGCGAGGGCGATGACGTACGCGTCGCCGGCATCACCGTGGGGGAGGTGCTCTCGGTCGACATCGAGGGCGGCGACCATGCGATGGTCAGCTTCCGGATCGACAAGACGGTGCCGCTGACGAGTGCCAGCGGAGCGCAGGTGCGCTACCTCAACCTCGTCGGCGACCGCTACCTAGCCCTCACCCAGGATGCGAGCTCCAAGGAGCCCGGCCCGGGCGAGACCACGGGCGCCACGAGTGCCTCGAGTGTCTCCGACTCGGAGGATGTCGCGCCGTCGGAGGCCACGCCGCTGCGCAAGGGCCAGGCGATCGCGATGTCGAACACCACGCCGGCGCTCGACCTGACCGAGCTGTTCAACGGCTTCCAGCCTCTCTTCCAGGCGCTCCAGCCCAAGGACGTCAACAAGCTCTCGCTCAACCTGATCCGGGTGCTGCAGGGCGAGGGCGGCACCATCGCGAGCCTGCTCTCCGAGACGGCCTCGCTGACCAGCGCCCTGGCCGAGCGAGACCAGCTGATCGGCGACGTGATCACCAACCTGTCCAAGACGCTCAGCACGGTCAACGCCCACCACGCCGAGCTGGCCGATCTCATCAAGCAGCTCAGCGGCTGGATGAAGGACCTGGCTCGCGACAAGGAGGCGATCGGTGACTCGATCTCCTCGATCGGCGACCTCACCGACGAGCTGGCCGGCCTGCTCACCGACGTACGCCCCTTCGTGAAGAAGGACATCAAGGAGCTCAAGCGGGTGGTCGGGGTGCTCAACAAGCCGGACAACCAGAAGCTGCTCGACAAGACCCTCGAGCGTCTCCCCGAAACCCTCGAGTCGCAGGCACGGATCGGCAGCTACGGCTCCTGGTACAACTACTACCTCTGCGACCTCGACTTCTCCATCAAGCTGCCCTCGCTCGGTGACGTGCTCGACAACTCGCCGGCCGTCAAGGCGATCCAGAAGAAGCTCGACAACGTCGCGTTCTACAGCCGTGCCGAGAGGTGCAAGCTATGAGTGAGCGTCAGCGAACGACCATCAGTCTCAGACCGGCGCGTCCGTATCCTTGCTCCTCCTCGACGGAGGTGCCGGTCTGATGAGCCACCATTCTGAGAGCAGACTGACGCGCACCGGCGTGATCACGATCGTGGCGATCGTGCTGGCGCTGACCGCTGCGTTCAACCTGCGCAAGCTGCCGTGGTTCGCCGGCACGACCTATCAGGCGGAGTTCTCCGACGCCAGCGGGCTGCACAAGGGCAACCGCGTGGAGATCGCCGGCATCCGGGTCGGCCGGGTCAGCGACATCGAGATCGAGGGCGCCAAGGTGGTGGTCTCCTTCTCGATCGAGGACGCGGAGATCGGCCAGCGCACCGAGGCGACGATCGGCGTGCTCAACCTGCTCGGCGAGAAATACCTCAACATCAAGCCGCAGGGCGGTCAGATGCTCGATGCGGGCTCGACGATCCCGCTCGCGCGCACCACCGCGGGCAGCGACATCGTCGGCACCTTCGGTGACCTCGCCGAGACGACCGAGCAGATCGACACCAAGCAGCTGGCCCAGGCCCTGACCACGATGTCGGGCACGCTCGACCAGGCCGGTCCCGAGGTGCAGGGGGCCTTCCAGGGCATCGCCGCGCTCTCCCAGACGATCGCCGCCCGTGGCGACGAGCTGGAGTCGCTGCTGCAGAACGCCCAGAAGGTCGTGCAGCTGGTCAACGAGCGCAAGCAGGACATCGTCTCGGTGATGGACAACGGCGACCAGGTCTTCGCCGAGCTCATCTCGCGCCGCGAGGCCATCCACCAGCTGCTGGTCAACGCCACCACGCTCTCCCAGCAGCTGCAGGGTCTGGTGAAGGACAACGAGAAGCAGATCCGCCCGGCTCTCGACGGCCTGAACACGGCCCTGAAGTTCCTCAACGAGCGCAAGGACGACCTGACCAAGACGATTCAGAACTACGGGCCCTACGCGTCGATCCTGATCAACATCATCGGCACCGGCCCCTGGTTCGACGCCTACCTCGCCAACCTGACCGGCATCGCGAGCGGCGAGTTCGTGCCCGGTAAACGACCAGGGATCGTGGAATGACCAACATCATCGAACGACTGACCGAGGTGCCGCGGACCATGGGCCGGCGGCGTACGAAGGCGCTTCCGGCGGTGCCGGGCACCCAGCGGCCCTCGCGACCGAGCCTGCGCTCGAAGTGGGCCGCGTTGCCGGTCGCGCTGGTGCTGCTGTGCGGGCTGCTGCTGGTCTCCGAGATCGCCGCCCCCGACACCAAGACGGTGACGGTCAGCTTCCCGCAGGCGGTGAGCGTCTACGAGGGCTCCGACGTGGTGATCATGGGGGTCAAGGTCGGCCGGGTCGCCTCGCTGAAGGCAAAGGGCGACCACGTCGACGCGGTGATCGAGTATCAGAGCGAATACAAGCTGCCCAAGGACGTGAAGGCGGCGATCGTGACTCCGACGCTGGTCGCCGACCGGTTCGTGCAGCTCACACCCGCCTACACCAGCGGCCCGGCGATGGCCGACGGCGGCAAGATCCCGGTCTCGCGCACCGCAACGCCTGTCGAGCTCGACCGCATCTACGGCAGCCTCTCCGAGCTGACCACGGCCCTCGGGCCCAACGGGGCCAACAAGAACGGCGCGCTGAGCGACGTGCTCAGCGAGGGGGCCGACGCGCTGGAGGGCAACGGCAAGGTCGGCAACAAGGCGATCTCCGACATGTCCGAGGCGGCGCAGGTGCTGGGCGGCAACTCCGAGCAGCTCTTCGAGACGCTCTCCCAGCTCTCCGAGGTCACCACCACCTTGGCCAAGAACGACAAGACGACCGACAAGTTCCTCACCGACCTCGGCACCGTCTCCAGCCAGCTGGCGGGGGAGAGCGACGAGCTCGACCAGGCGCTGGTCGCGATCGCGCAGGCGGTGCATGTGACCCGCGACTTCGTCAAGAACAACCAGGACGCGCTGGTCGGCGACGTCAAGGAGCTCAACACGACCCTCGGTGTCTTGGCCAAGGAGAAGAAGACGATCGGCGAGGTCGTCGACCTGGCTCCGCTCGGCATCGGCAACCTGGCCGAGGCCTTCGACACCCGCTCCGGGTCGGTCGGCTTCCGCCTGCAGGTCGGACCGATCGGCAACGACCTGTCCAACATCTTGTGCATGGTCGTGGAGAACGACAAGATCCCCGGATCCAAGGAGATCTGCGCGCTCTTCAAGGCGCTGCTCCCCACCGGGTCGACCGACTCGGCAGGCCAGGCGCTCACCGACCAGGCGAACGCACCGACCCGCCGCGAGACCGAGTCCGGGCTGCCCGTCGAGACCCCTGGCGGCGCTCAGGCCAAGCAGCCGGAGGTGAAGCCCGAGGTCGTCACCGACGGCGGCATCTCCGAGCTGAGCGGATCGTTGCAGGATCAGATGTCGGGAGGTAAGAGATGAGATCCCGGATCTGGGCACTCGTCGCGATGCTCGGCCTCGTCGCGGCGGCGAGCGGGTGCGGCGTACAGGCCTATGACCTGCCGCTCCCGGGCAAGGAGGTCGCCACCGGCGAGGGCTACGTGGTCACCGCCGAGTTCCGCGACGTGGTCGACGTGGTGCCCCGCACCAAGGTGATGGCCAACGACGTGCCGGTCGGGCAGGTCGACTCGGTGCAGCGCAAGGGCTGGCACGCGAAGGTCACCATGACCATCCGCAAGAACATCGACCTGCCGGCCGACGCGCTCGCCAACGTACGCCAGACCAGCCTGCTGGGGGAGAAGTACATCGCCCTGATCGCGCCTGAGGGTTCCACCGTCGCGAGCGCGGGCAAGCTCGGCGACGGCGCCGCGATCGGGCTCGACCGCACCAACCGCAACCCCGAGGTCGAGGAGGTGCTCGGCGCGCTCTCGTTCCTGCTCGCCGGCGGCGGCGTCGGGCAGCTGAAGACGATCAGCGACGAGCTCAACACGATGATGGACGGGCGCACCGGTGACATGCGCTCCCTGCTGGGCAACCTGGAGACCACGGTCGCCTCGCTCAACCAGCAGAAGGGCTCGATCATCAAGGCGATGGAGCAGGTCGACCGGCTGACCCGCACCCTCAACAAGGAGTCCAAGTCGATCGAGGACGCCATCGACTCCTTCGGGCCGGCGCTGAAGGTGCTCCGCCAGCAGCATGCCGACCTGCTGAAGATGATGAAGGCACTCGACCGGCTGGGAGTGGTCGCGACCCGGGTGATCAACCAGAGCGGCGCCAACCTGACCTCGGTCCTCGAAGACCTGGCACCGACCCTGCGTGAGCTCGCCGACGCCGGTGACTCGCTGCCGCGCGGCCTGATGATGGCGGCCAGCTTCCCGTTCCCGGAGAACGCCTCCGGGCTGGCGATGGGTGACTACTCCAACGCGCTGTTCCACATGGATCTCGACCTCGGCAAGCTGGTGGGCAGCCTCACCAACGGTAAGTCGCCCGGCCTGCTGCCCCAGGTCTTCCAGATCTGCCTGTCCTACTCCAAGGGCTGCGAGGCGATCCAGCCGCTGGCCAAGGCGCTGTGCGACCTGACCAACCTGCAGATCACCTGCTCGGTGGTCGGCAAGGAGGACACCGCGCCGAAGCCGGGCGAGAAGACCCCGAAGCTGCCCGACATGTCCGATCTGCTGCCGAAGAGCCAGACCCAGAGCAAGGCACCGGGACTGAACGATCTGGTCCCGGAGATCACCGAAGGGCTGACTGCGCCACCGGGCGGATCGTCCACCGCCGAGGCGCCATCCGGTGGTCTGTCCGGCCTGCTGGGCCTGCTGGGAGGTGGCACCAAGTGACACGCAGCGTGCGCAACCGGTTGGTCATCTTCCTGGTGCTCGCCGCCGTCGGGATCTTCTACGTCTCCGCGGCCTACCTCGGCATCGTCGACCGTGTCCTGGGCCGCCAGGTGGAGGTCTCGGTCGACCTGCCCGCCTCGGGTGGCCTCTACGAGGGCAGCGAGGTCAACTACCGCGGCATCAGCATCGGCCGGGTGGCCACGATGACCGTCACCGACGACGGCGTGCGTGCCGGGCTCGAGCTCGACCCCGGCACCGAGGTGCCCAAGGACGCCAAGATCGAGGTGCACAACCTCTCCGCGGTGGGGGAGCAGTACCTCAACTTCATCCCCGACTCCGCCTCCGGTCCGTATCTGGCCGAGGGTGATGTCGTCACCGCCGGACCCGAGTCGATGCCCGGCACCACCGACGAGCTGCTCACCGAGCTCAACTCCTTCACCACGTCGATCAACGGCGACGACCTGAGCACCGTCGTCGCCGAGCTCGGCACGCTGTTCCGCGGCAACGCCGAGAACCTGCGTACGCTGCTCGACTCCGGCTCCACGCTGGTCGACCAGGCTTCCGCCCATCAGAAGGACACCGTGCGGCTGCTCGACACCAGCCAGACGGTGCTCAAGACGCAGAAGGAGCACAGTGGCGACATCCGCGAGTTCGCCAACGGCTTGGAGGAGGTGACCGCGACGCTCGACAAGCGTGACCCCGAGCTGCGCGAGATCCTGCAGGGCGGCGAGGCGACCGCGGTGCAGGTGCAGTCGCTGCTCGACGGCCTACAGCCGCTGCTGCCGACCTTCCTGGCCAACCTGACCACCGTCAACCAGGTGCTCACCGCCCGGCTGCCGGCGCTGGAGCAGACCCTGGTGACGTTCCCGCGGGTCGTCGCGACCGGCTTCACCGGGTCGCCCGGCGACGGCTACGGCCACCTCTCGATGGGCTACGTCTACACCACGCCGCCGTGCCAGAAGGGCTACAAGCCGGCCGACCAGTGGATCCCGGGCACTGTGACCGACCCCCAGCCCCTCTATCCCGCCAAGTGCACCGACAAGCGCGCCCAGCCGGACTACGAGGGCAACGACCCGATCATGCAGCGTGGCGTCAACATGGTGCCGAAGGCCGAGGGCGTGGAGAAGTACGTCACGTCATACGATCCCAAGACCGGACGCACCAACCTTCCCAACGGAAAGACGGTCACGATGTCCACCCCGAACGAAGACGGAGGCCTTGTCTCCGCCCTGTCCGACGACTCCTGGCGATCGATGATCCTGGGGACGGAGGAATGAGCTCGATGAACACGAAGAATCCTCTTGAGGTCAAGCTTCCCGCCAACCCGCTGCGCAGCCCGCTCGCCAGCAGACTGGGGCGGGTCAACACGATCCTGGCGGCGGCGGTGGTGATCCTCGTCGTCCTGGCCGCGGTCGTCTTCGTCGCCGGTGCGCGGGTGCTCCCGTGGACCACGCCGGCCGAGGCCGCGGCCGCCGACTACGACGATGCCAAGTCGGTCGCCGAAGAGGGCGTGATCGCCTTCCTCGATGTCGACTACCGCGACATGGACCCGCGTATCCAGGCGGTCAAGGAGATCTCGACCGGCACCTTCGGCAAGGAGTACGGCGCGATCGCCGAGCAGATCCGGCAGGCCGCGATCCCGGCTCAGACCGTGTCCAAGGGCAAGGTCAAGGAGGTCGGCATCCGCGCGATCAGCGAGAAGAAGGCGGTCGTGCTGGTCGCGGTCGACTCGATCGTGACCAGCTCCCAGACCGGTGAGCTGAAGAAGAGCGAGGCCTGCCCGTACGAGGGCGCGAAGTGCTCCAAGTATCGCTTCAAGGTCTCGCTGTCCATGACGAAGGACGGATGGCGCATGTCCGACCTGGCAGGAGTCAACTGATGGCGGGCCTACGAGCGAGCAACGGATCCTTGTCGGCCGAGCAGAAGGACTGCCCTTTCTGCGCGGAGACCATCAAGGCTGCCGCGATCAAGTGCCGCTACTGCGGCTCCGACCTGTTGCCTCCCGCCGAGGAGTCGGCCGACCAGGACGTACGCGACGACGTGGCTGCTCCGCGGGAGACCGACCCGGGTGCGGCGGAGTCGCGCGCGGAGGGCTCGGACGATGCGGAGCCGGGCGACGCGGAGTCGGGCGAGGCGGACTCGGACGAGGCGGACTCGGACGAGACCGATCTCGATGACGAGCCGGCTGAGGTCGAGTCCGAGACGGCGTCGGACGATGCCGAGGGTGCGGACGAGGATCGCCCTGGTCTCGCCGCGCGCTGGCTGGGCGACGGGAGTCGCAAGCTGACCGCCGTGCTCGGGGTGCTTCTGCTGGTGGCCGCCGGTGTGCTGTGGCTGGTCATCGACGAGGCGTCCGGCGACGACGTGGCCCCCGGTGGCGAGCTGACGGCGGCCGGGTCGCGGGCAGCGATCATGGAGCACTCGGTCGACCTGACCCAGACGGTGATGTCCTACCAGGCGGCGAGCGCCGACAAGGACATCGCGGCCGCCGAGAAGCTGATGACCCCGGCGATGGCGAAGGACTACGAGAAGACGCTGCCGGACGCTGCCAAGCGCAAGGAGCAGTCCAAGCTCGGCATCAAGGTCGACGCCGAGGTGGCGCCGCTCTCCCAGGAGGGCGCCAAGGCCGCCGAGAAGGGCAAGGCCTGCGTCGACGAGGACTGCGCCGCGTCGATCGTCTCGGCCACCGAGGAGACCGCGAAGGTGCTGCTCTTCGTCAATCAGAGCGCGTCGGCGCCGAAGACGAAGAACACCGTGGTCAGCCCGACCTGGGAGGTGCTGACGCTGGTCAAGGACGACGGCGGCTGGCTGATCTCAGACATGAAGGCTGCGTCCTAGGTCGTAGGGGTGTTTCCTTCGTAGGAGGCGTACGCCCTGATATAGTAGAACGTGTTCTAGTTTAGTGCTCGAGGAGGACATATGGCCGGCTCACGCCAGTCCGTACAGCTGACCGACGCCGAGATCGAGGAGTTCCTCGGTTCACAGCTGAAGGTGCAGGTGGCGACTGTCGGCTCCGACGGGGCGCCGCACCTGACCACGCTCTTCTACGTGCTCGACGAGGGCAAGATCGCATTCTGGACCTACGCGTCGTCGCAGAAGGTGCGCAACCTGCGCCGAGACCCGCGGGTCACCTGCCTGGTCGAGGACGGCGTCGACTACTTCGAGCTGCGCGGCGTGAGCATCACCGGCACGGCGCGGCTGGTCGAGGACTACGACGAGATCAAGGCCATCGGCACCCAGGTCATGAACCGGATGGCCGGTGGTGCCGACCTCGGCGAGGCCGGCGACGACCTGGTCTCGAAGCAGGCCCACAAGCGCGTCGGCATCGTCATCGAGCCCGACAAGGTCGCAAGCTGGGACCACCGGAAGCTGGGTGCACTGCCCGGTCAGGGTTCCGGACAGTGATGGCGAAAGAGTGAGGAGATGGTCATGGCAAAGGTGATTGCGGACTTCGACCTGTGCGAGTCCAACGGGATGTGCGAGTCGCTCGCCCCCGACATGTTCGAGATCGACGACGACGACTTCCTGCAGATCGCGGACCCGACGGTGACCGACGAGAACCGCGACCGTGTCGAGCAGGCCGTGGCCAGCTGCCCGAAGGCAGCCTTGAGGATCGAGGAGTAGCAGCACGTGAGCGTTGACTTCGATGGGAAGGTAGCGATCGTCACCGGTTCCGGGGCGGGCCTCGGGCGGGCAGAGGCGGTCGCGCTGGCCAGGGCGGGCGCGCGGGTGGTCGTCAACGACCTCCCGGGCGCGGCCGAGGAGGCGGTCGAGGAGATCCGCGGCTTCGGCGGCGAGGCGGTGGTGGCCGCCGGAGACGTGAGCGAGAGGGCGACCGCCGACGCGATGCTCGCCGCGGCCGTCGACGGTTTCGGCCGCCTCGACATCGTCGTCAACAACGCGGGCATCACCCGCGACAAGATGCTCTTCAACATGTCGGACGAGGAGTTCGACCTGGTCGTGCGCGTCCACCTGCGCGGCCACTTCCTGCTGACCCGCAACGCCTCGGCCCACTGGCGTTCGCTGGCGAAGTCGACGGGGGCGCCGGTCGATGCCGCGGTCGTCAACACCTCCTCCGAGGCCTTTCTCGCCGGCCCGCCGGGACAGGCCAACTACGGTGCCGCCAAGGCCGGCATCACCGCGCTGACGATGTCGACGGCACGCTCGATGGGTCGCTCCGGCGTACGCGCCAACGCGATCTGCCCGCGGGCGGCGACCGCGATGACCGAGGGCGTTCTCTCGGGTGACTCCTACGGCGCCGAGCACGTGACCCCGCTGGTCACCTATCTCGCCTCGCCGGCGGCCGCCGCGATCACCGGACAGGTGTTCGTGGTCTACGGCGGGATGATCGCCGTGCTCGCTCCACCGACGGTCGCGGAGCGCTTCGACAACGCCGCGTGGGATCTCGACTCGCTCGACAAGCAGGTCGGCGGATGGTTCGCCGACCGCGACCCGGCGGCAGGGTTCTCTGCCGACTCGATCATGCAGCTCAAGCTGGAGGAACAGTGATGGCACGTCTCGATGGGAAGATCGCGATCGTCACCGGTGGCGCGCAGGGGCAGGGGGCCGCGATCGTGCGTGCCTTCGTCTCCGAGGGCGCGAAGGTGGTGATCGCCGACGTCGCCGACGAACCGGGCAAGCTGCTCGCCGACGAGCTGGGTGATGCCGCGCTGTTCGTGCACCACGACGTCAGCTCCGAGGAGTCCTGGACGTCGCTGGTGGCGCAGTCGGCCGAGGCGTACGGCCCGGTCAGCATCCTGGCCAACAACGCCGGCATCCTGCGCTTCGGTGAGATCCTCACGCAGCCGATGGAGGAGTTCGAGCTGCTGTGGCGGGTCAACACGCTCGGCTGCTTCCTCGGGATGCGGTCGGTCATCGAGACGATGAAGGCCAACGGCGGCGGTTCGATCATCAACGCCTCCTCGATCGAGGGGCTGGCCGGGATGGCGTTCGTGGCCGCCTACACCTCCACCAAGTTCGCGATCCGCGGGATGACGAAGGCGGCCGCCCTCGAGCTCGGCCCCAGCGGCATCCGGGTCAACTCCGTCCACCCCGGCATGATCGACACGCCCATGACGCGCGGCGTCGGCGCCGACGACTCCGCGATGGAGTTCGGCGGCGCCAAGGTCGCCCTCAAGCGCGTCGGCAGCCCTGAGGACATCGCACCCCTCTACGTCTACCTGGCCAGCGACGAGTCGGGCTACGTCACCGGCGCCGAGATCGCCATCGACGGCGGGGCCACCGCCACCCACGCCTTCGGAGGCTGAGGGCAACCCCCAGCCGAGAGGTCACCCCTGCAGGTCGAGGAGTCACTCGTGCAGACCGAGGAGTCACACGGTGCCAACTCGGCCTGCAGACGTGACGTTTCGGCCTGCAGACGTGACGCCTCGGCGGGGGAGGGGTCAGCGCAGGAGGAGGCGTACGGCGACGTCGATCGACTTCTCGACCTCGTCGGTGTCCATGCGGCCGGTGACCCAGGAGATCAGGGCGGAGAGCCATACGTCGGAGATGATCCGGATGATGGCCGCCTCCTCCTCGGTGACCTCGCCGTGGGTAGGAGTGCCGTGCATGGCGCGGGCGATGACGGTGGTCAGGCTGGTGCCGACCTCGTGGATCTCGCCGGTCACCGACTGGTCGGCGAACATGAACGCGCGCACCAGCGCCTCGGTGAGCTTGGGCTGCTTCTGCAGGGCGTGGGTGCGCCGGTTGAGCACATACATGATCCGCTCGTGGGCGCTCTCGCCCGGTGTCGCGCGGATCGCCGAGCGGTCGACGTCCTTGTTGAACTCGCGTGCGAGCGCGGAGACCAGCAGGTGGATCTTCGAGGGGAAGTAGCGGTAGAGGGTGCCGAGCGCGACCTCGGCCTGCTCGGCGACGGCGCGCATCTGCACGGCGTCGAACCCGCCCTCGGCGGCGAGCGTGATGGTGGCATCGAGGATGCGCCGACGGCGCTCCCGCTGTGCCGCGGAGCCGCCGGTGGGCGGAGCGGTCGGCTTGGTGCCATCGGTGTTGTGTGGCTCCGTGCTGACGGACGTCACTGTTTGTCCCCCTCGGACTCTGACCGGATCTCGATCTGTGGATCTCAGGCTAGCCGCTTCACCGCCCAAAAATGAAACACGTTCCTCTGTGAGTCTAGACTTATAACACGTTCTACATCAGTGTGCTGATCTAGAAGCTCTGATCCAGCAAGCTCTGGCCCTCTGGCCGCAGACATCGGGAGGTCCCTGTGCCGATCGGCATCACCGACGAACACCAAGCCCTCAGCGAGAGCCTGCGTGACTGGGCGAAGGGCCTGGGCGGCACGGCGCTGGCCCGGGCCGCCGAGGGCGAGCCGGCTGCGAGCTTCGTGGACGCGTGGCGTGGGGTCGAGGAGTACGGCGTGGCCGGCATCGCGGCGCCGGAGCCGAGCGGTGGTGGCGGCACGCTGCTCGACGCCGCCGTCGCCGTCGAGGCCTGCGCGCACGAGCTGCTCCCCGGCCCGCTGCTGGGTAGCACGGTCGCCGCGTATCACGCCGGTGCCGCCGGCCTCGTTGACATCGTCGAAGCCGTCTCGGGCGGCGGCTGCGGCATCGCGCTCGAGCCCGCCCTCGAGGCCGGTGATCGGCTGGTGGGCGTCGTCCCGGTCGTCTATGACGCCGGCGGCGCCGCGCAGCTGCTGCTCGGTGCTCGCACCACTGAGGGCGCGGAGCGGTGGTTCTTCGTCCGGGCCGACCAGGCGGGCGTACGCCTGCAGGCCGGTCCTGATCTGACCAGGCGGGTCGCCGAGGTGCGTGTCGACATCGCCGTCGGCGATGCCGTCGAGGTGCCCGGCCTCAGCGAGGGTTCGCTGCGGCGTACGACCATGACGCTCGCCGCCGCGGAGGCGTCAGGCATCGCGCAGTGGTCGCTCTCGACGGCGGTGGAGTATGCGAAGGTGCGCGAGCAGTTCGGGGCCCCGATCGGCTCGTTCCAGGCCATCAAGCACCTGTGCGCGCAGATGCTGGAGACGACCGAGGCCATCGCCGCGGTCGCCTGGGACGCGGCCTGCGCAGCCGACGACGGTGACACGACGCAGTGGGCGCTGGCCGCCGGAGTCGCCGGCGTGACCGCCCTCGACGGCGCGGTCAGCGTGGCGCAGGACTGCATCCAGGTGCTGGGCGGCATCGGGTTCACCTTCGAGCACGACGCTCACCTCTACCTCCGCCGCGCGGTCGCCCTGCGCAGTCTCCTGGGTGGTGGCGACGCGCACGCCGCCGAGCTGGCGCGCCAGGCTGTCGCCGGGTCGCGCCGCACGGTCCGGGTCGACCTCGACGGTGAGGACGAGGCCGTACGCCCCGGCGTGCGCGAGACGGTCTCCACCATCGCCGCGCTGCCCGAGGCGGATCGGCGCTCGGCGCTCGTCGACTCCCGCTACCTGGCACCGCACTGGCCCGCGCCGCACGGTCTCGGAGCCGGTCCGGTCGAGCAGCTGGTCATCGACGAGGAGCTGGCCGCCGCCGGTGTCGTACGCCCCGACATCAAGATCGCCGGCTGGGCGGTGCCGACCATCCTCAACCACGGCACCGACGCGCAGCGCGAGCGGTTCGTCGACGCGTCGTTGCGCGGGGAGATCATCTGGTGCCAGCTCTTCAGTGAGCCGGGCGCCGGATCCGACCTGGCCTCGCTCGCCACCCGCGCCGAGCGGGTCGAGGGAGGCTGGCGGCTGACCGGCCAGAAGGTCTGGACCTCGCTCGCTGCCGACGCCGACTGGGCGATCGCGCTGGCCCGCACCACACCGCTCGACGAGTCCGAGGGCAAGGGCGCCAAGCAGCGCGGCATCACCTACTTCCTCCTCGACATGCGCAGCGAGGGCATCGACGTGCGCCCGCTGCGAGAGATGACCGGCGACGCGCTCTTCAACGAGGTCTTCCTCGACGGTGTGTTCGTGGCCGACGACCTCGTCGTCGGAGAGGTCGGCGGCGGCTGGCGGCTTGCCCGCACGACGCTGGCCAACGAGCGGGTCGCGATGGCCTCGACCAACCTCGAGGGCAGCGTCGAGCGGGCGCTCGAGCTGGTCGCCGGCCGCGGCGAGAGCGACCACGGCCGTGTCGGGCGCGCTGTCGCGCTCTCCACGGTGTGCGCGCTGCTCGGCGTACGCTCCACGCTCAAGGCGCTGGCCGGCCGCGGGCCGGGCGCGGAGTCGTCGGTGGCCAAGCTGCTGACCGTGCGCAACCGCCAGGACGCCTCCGAGCTCGTCGTCGACCTCCTCGGCCCGCTGGCGCTCACCGACGACCCGCAGGTGCGCGCCGACGTGCACCAGTCGCAGCTCACCCGCTGCCTCTCGATCGCCGGCGGCACCACCCAGGTGCTGCGCAACGTCGCCGCGGAGCGGATCCTGGGCCTGCCGCGCTAGCCGCGCCCGTGCCGGGCCGGCTAGCCCGCGACGGGCGCCGTGTGCTGGGTGTGGTGCCACTGGAGCCAGCGCTCCATGGCGGCCACGGCCCGGTGGGCGCGGATGCCACCGAAGACGTCGAAGGCGTGCTGGGCGCCGGGCATCTCCACGTAGGAGACCGTGCGCTGGGAGACCGCGCGCAGGCGCTCGACGAAGGCGTTGGCCTGGCGGATCGAGACCAAGGTGTCGAGCGCGCCGTGCAGCACGAAGAAGTCGGGGGAGTCCTCGGTGACGTGGTTGATCGGGGAGGCCTCACGGAAGTCGTCACGGGTGACGCCGCGGGGCATGATCTTCTGCGTCCACAGCCCGTCGCGCACCGCCGTGGTGTAGACGTCGCCGTCGTCGCCGGCGACGTCGTAGACCCCGTAGAGGGGTACGCAGCCCTGCACCCTGGTGTCGCCCGACTCGAATCCCGGCTGGAACGGCGCATAGCCGGGAGTCAGCGCGGCCAGCGCGGCCAGGTGGCCGCCCGCCGAGCCACCGGTGGTGATGACGTAGTCGGGGTTGCCGCCGTAGGAGGCGATGTTGTCGTGGACCCAGGCGAGCGCTCGTTTCACGTCGACGATCTGCGCCGGCCAGCGGTGCTGGGGAGCCAGCCGGTAGTTGATCGCCACGCACACCCAGCCCTGGGCGGCCATCCGGTTCATCAGGAGCAGCCCCTGCTGCTCCTTGGAGCCGATCGTCCAGGCGCCGCCGTGGATCTGGAAGAGCACCGGGGCGTTGGTCAGGTCTGCCCCGGCGGGCCGGTAGATGTCGAGCCGGGCACGTGAGCTGTCGCTGTCGGCGTAGCGGACGTCGCGGATGACCTCGACTCCGGGCTCGGTCATCCGGAACGGGCGGGCCAGACGCCTGACGTCCAACGGCAACCGCTCGCCGGGAGGCGCCCCGAGCGTCTCGGAGAGCGCCGAGTCGAGAGGGCCGTGGGAGGAGCTGGCCCGGCGGGCGTTGACGGCGAACCCGGCGGCCGCGACCCCGGCCAGGGCCAGGCCCAGCGGCGAGACGCGCCGGCGCGCCGCCGACAGTGCTGTGTCGGTCGCGCCGAGGGCGAGCAGCTGTGGAGCCAGGTCGCCGCCGATCCATCCTGCGGCGAACGAACCGATCGCGACTCTCGTCCCGCCACGGCGAGGTGGTCGAAGCGCGATCACTGCCAGCGAGGCGAGTGCGGCCTGGCGCACGGTGTGGGGCTTGGGGAGGTAGCGAGGCATGTGGGAGAGGCTACGGCCGACATGGAACGAGACACGAGAACTGGTTCCAGATCTCACGCTATCGTGCCGCCATGGAACGCCTCAGTGGTCTCGATGCCAGCTTTCTCTACCTGGAGTCCCCCGAGCAGCTGATGCATGTGTGTGCGGTGCTCGTGCTCGACACCTCGACGCTGAGCGAGGGATACGACTTCGTCTCGCTGCGCGACAAGATCGCCACGCGTGTGGCCGGGCTGCCGATGTTCAACCGCAAGCTGCGGCGGGTGCCGCTCGGGCTCGACCATCCGGTCTGGGTCACCGACAAGCACTTCGACATCGAACGGCACGTGCACCGGCTGGCCGTGCCGGCGCCCGGTGGCGAGAAGGAGCTCACCGAGGTCGTCGGCCACCTGGCCGGCCTCCCGCTGGACCGTTCGCGGCCGCTGTGGGAGATGTGGGTGCTCGAGGGGCTCGCGGACGGGCACATCGTCATGCTGCTCAAGGCCCACCACGCCACCGTCGACGGGGTCAGCGGCGCCAACCTGATCGCCCACCTGTGCAGCCTCGCTCCGGAGGCGGAGCCCGTCGAGCCGGTCCCCGCCGAGGAGGTGCCGGAGCGCACCCCGAGCTATCGCGAGCTCGCCGCCCGCGGCGCCGCGGCGACAGCCGCCCGGCCCTTCAGCCTCGTCAAGATGATCGCCCCGACGGCGCGCATCGCGGCGGGCGCGTTCGCGAGGGCCCGCCGAGGCGAGGCGATGGCCGCGCCGTTGCTGGCGCCGCGTACGTCCTTCAACGGCAACATCACCGGCCACCGCTCGATCGCGCTGGCCGAGTTCGACCTCGACGACGTACGCGCGGTCAAGAACGCCGTGCCCGGCGCGACCGTCAACGACGTGGTGCTGACGGTGACCGGGGGAGCGCTGCGTCGCTACCTGAACGACCGCGACGAGCTGCCGGAGGCGTCGCTGATGGCCGTGGTGCCGGTCTCGGTGCACGGCGAGTCACGTCACGAGCGCGGCACCAACAAGATCTCGACGATGTTCACCCGGTTGGGCACCGACATCGAGGACCCGGTCGATCGTCTCGCGCAGCTCTCCGTCACCAACAGCAACGCCAAGGAGCATCACCGGGCGATCCCGGCCGACACCCTGCAGGACTGGGCGAAGTTCGCGGCGCCACGCACGTTCGCGCTGGGAGTGCGGATGGTCTCGGGCATGCGCCTGGCCGAGGGCGGACCGGTGATCCACAACCTGATCGTCTCCAACGTGCCGGGCCCGCCGGTGCCGCTCTACTTCCTGGGCGCGCGCATCGAGGGTCTCTACCCGCTCGGGCCGATCTTTCACGGTGCCGGCTTGAACGTGACCGTGATGAGCCTGAGCGGTCGGATGTACGTCGGCATCATCGGCTGTCGCGAGTCGGTGCCGCGGCCCGGCGCGCTCGCGGAGAGCTTCCCCAAGGAGCTCGAGGAGCTCAAGACGGCGGTGCTCGGCTAGGCGTGGTTCGGCCAGGCGTGGGTCCGCTAGGCGTGGGTCGCGGCTAGACGGCGACGCTGGAGATCCGGGCGGCGACGTCGTCGACGGCGGCGAGGAGGGCAGGGTTGAACGCCTCCGACTGCAGCACGCAGCCGGCGTGCCCGCAGGCGGCGTCGTGCACGTGCGCGCCCTGGATGCGCGACGCCATCGCGCGTTGCCGGCCGGGTGGGATCAGGTGGTCGCGGCCCGTGATGACGACGGCGGTGGGCACGTCGACCTGACCCAGCCACGGCCGGGAGTTGTGGCGTCCGATCGCGGCCAGCGCCTGGGCCAGCGCCCACGGGCTGGTGGCGCGCCACTGGTTCAGCGCCCACATGTTGACCGGCGAGGGGAGGGTCTCGAGCGCGCGTCGCACGCGAGCCTGGCTCGCCCGGCGAACCCGGGCGGTGGTGAGCCGCCGCAGACCGGTCATCGCCACCTCGACGCCCTGGAGGAACACGATCTCGTAGCCTCGCTGACGGAAGTGGTCGGCGGTGGCGGCCAGCACCAGTCCGCCGATCGAATCCGGGTGCTGGCGCCAGACCCGTTGGGCGATCACACCGCCCATCGAGTAGCCGACCACGATGGGTCGGTCCAGAGCGAGCTGGTCGATCAGGGCGGCGACGTCGTCGGCACAGTCGCGCAGCGCGAACTCGTCGGAGACGATGCCGCGGCCGTGCCAGCGCTGGTCGAACGTCACCACCCGGAAGTGCTCGGCGAGCTCGCCGACGACGGGGAACCAGGTGAGCATCCCGGTGCAGCCGACGGCGTGCAGGAGGATGACGGTGGGCGCGTCGGGTCGCCCTTCGGGGGCGCCGGTGTCGGTGATCCAGAGCTCGCCCCGGCCGGGCAGGTCGACCCGGTGGGGTTCGGGGATGTCGACCTGCGGGACACGGAGCACCGGCTCGAGCCGATCGAGGATGCCCTGAATCGATACCTTCACGAAAAGAAGTCTAGAACACGTTCCAGGTCTGTCGCCGGGGTTGCAGGGTCGTCGGGCGAGGCGATGCCGGGTTGTGACGATGGGCTCGCTTGGAGAACTAGAACACGTTACAGTTTGGCTCATGGGAGAAGAGACGCTCGATGCCGTACGCAGCGTGGTGGCCGAAGTGCTCGCCCGCGAGTCCGACCGCGGCGACTGGGCGGCCTGGGCGAAGGCGGGCCTGACCGCTCTGCCCGTGCCGGAGGCTCACGGCGGTGAGGGCTTCGGCCTGGCCGAGATCGCGGTGCTGCTGCGCGAGACGGGCCGCCATGCGGTGCGGGTGCCGGCGTGGGAGACCCTCGCGGTCGGCGCGCTGACGCTCGCACGGCACGGCACGACCGAGCAGCAGGCGGCGGTCCTGCCCGGCGTGGCGGCCGGCGAGACGCTGCTGAGTCCGGCATGGCTGGAGCCGGGCCGCCCGCAGGCGCCGGAGACCAGCTATCGCGACGGCACGGTCAGCGGACGCAAGACCGGCGTGACGTACGCCGCCGAGAGCAAGCATCTCCTGGTCACCGCGACATCGGCGGAGACCGGGGTCCCGGTCGTGGTGCTCGTCGACCCCGGCGGCGCCGGGGTCACGCTGGTCGCCTCGAGCGCCTCGGGGCAGGTGCCGCAGCACACCGTCGTGCTCGACGACGCCCCGGCCGAGCTCCTCGGCGAGGGGGCCCACGAGGCGCTCACCGAGATCGCGACCGCCGCCCTGGCGGTCGTCGGATCGGGCGTGCTGGCCGGCGCGCGCGACCTGAGCGCGGCGTACGTCTCGGGCCGGAGGCAGTTCGGTCGCGCCCTGGCCGAGTTCCAGGCGGTCGCTCTGCAGATGGCCGACGTCTACGTCACCTCCCGCACGCTCGACCTCGCCGCCGACAACGCGGTCGCCGCGGTCGCCGACGGACGCTCGTCGGGCACCGACCTGGCGGTCGCCGCCTACTGGGCGAGCCAGGTGGCACCCGAGGCGTTCCGCACCTGCCACCATCTGCACGGGGGCATGGGGGTGGATGTGACCTATCCGCTGCTCGCGTTCACCACCTGGGGCACCGACATCGCCCACCTGCTCGACACCCCGGCCGCGGCCGTGCCGGTCGAGACCGCCGAGTCGAAGAACCACGAGCTCACCGACGCGCAGCGGAGTCTGAAGTCGCAGGTCAGGACCTACTTCGCGGATCTCTCTCATCAGGGCGAGTCCGGTGACCCCGGACCTGAGGGCTCCTGGGACCGTCACGGCCCGACCTACCAGAAGCTCATCAAGCGGCTCGGCGACGACGGCTGGATGGGGGTCGGCTGGCCGAAGGAGTACGGCGGTCACGGCCTCGGCGAGGTCGAGCAGACCATCTTCGCCAACGAGGCGCAGTATGCCGACGTGCACCTGCCCGCGGTGACCCTGCAGACGGTCGGCCCCACCCTGATCCGCTACGGCACCGACATGCAGAAGGAGATGTTCCTCAACCGGATCCTCGCGGGCGAGGTGCACTTCGCGATCGGCTACTCCGAGGCCGAGGCCGGCACCGATCTGGCCTCGATCCGCACCACGGCACGCCTCGACGGCGACCACTATGTCGTCAACGGCCAGAAGCTGTGGACCACCGGTGGCCACGCCGCCGACTACATCTGGCTGGCCTGCCGCACCGACCCCGACGCTCCCAAGCACAAGGGCATCTCGATCCTGATCGTCGACACCTCCGACCCGGGCTTCTCCTGGACCCCGATCATCACCGCCGACGGCTCCCACCACGTGAACGCCACCTACTTCAACGACGTGCGGGTGCCGGTCGAGATGCTGGTGGGCGAGGAGAACAAGGGCTGGAAGCTGATCACGACCCAGCTCAACCACGAGCGGGTCATGCTCGGCCCCGCGGGCCGGATCGAAGGCCTGCGCGACCGCGTGCTGCGGTGGGCAGAGACCCGTGGCGTCACCGACAGCCCCGACGTACGCACCCTGATGGGCGAGACCACGGCCGTGTTCCGGGTCAACGAGCTGCTCAACTGGGCGGTCGCGAGGGCGGCCGAGGCCGGCGAGATCGAGGTCGCCGACGCGTCGTCGTCGAAGGTCTTCGCGGCCGACCAGGTGCAGCATCTGCTGGCCGACCTGATCGCGCTCGTGCATCGCCACGGCGACCCCGGCGAGCCCGAGACGAAGAGCCTGCTCGACTATCTCGACGCGCAGGCGAAGCGCAACCTGGTGCTGACCTTCGGCGGCGGCGTCCAGGAGATCCAGCGCGAGCTGATCGCGATGTTCGGCCTCGGGATGCCGCGGGTGCCGCGATGAGGAGCGAGATGACCGACCTGCACGGCCTCGAGGAGGCCACCCACGAGAAGATCATGGCCGCCGCCGAGGAGATCGAGGCGTGGGGGGAGGCCGCCGAGCGCGAGGCGCGCGACGTGGTCAACCAGCCCACGATCAACAACTGGCTCGAGGCGATGGGCCTGACCTCCGAGCGGTTCCACCAGGGCGAGGCGCCGCCGTCGATGGCCCAGGTGTGGACGATGTACGGCCAGGGAGGTCGTCATCCCGACCGCGACCCGCTGCACGCGATGATGAACGTGCTCACCGAGGCCGGCTTCCACGGTGTGCTGGGCACCAACTCCGAGCAGAGCTACGACCGCTATCTGCGCGTAGGCGAGCAGGTGCGGGTCACCACTGCGCTCGACTCGGTCGTCGGTCCGAAGGCCACCGGTATGGGCGTCGGCTACTTCGTGACGTCGAGGAGCACCTGGTACGTCGGCGACGAGCGCGTCGCGACGATGCTCTTCCGCGTCCTGAAGTTCGTTCCGAAGGGGAAAGCATGAGCGGCCCGGTGCGCCCGGTGGTCGGCCGGGACAACGCGTACTTCTTCGAAGGCACCGCCGAGCAGGAGCTCCGGATCCAGAGCTGCAACGCCTGCGGCGCCCTGCGGCACCCGCCGGGTCCGGCGTGCCTGGCCTGCGATGCGTACGACCGCGGCCACGTCGTCGCCAGGGGCGAGGGCACCGTCTACTCGTTCACCGTCGTGCACGCCCCGAAGTTGCCCGGCAAGGAGCTCCCGCTGGTGGTGGCGCTGCTCGACCTGCCCGAGGGCGTACGCCTCGTGGCCGAGGTGAGCGGCGTGCCGCCCGAGGGCGAGGACGCCCTGCAGATCGGCGAGCGGCTCGTCGTGGACTGGAACGTGATCGACGAGGAGCTCACGCTCCCGATCTGGAGGAGGCCATGAAGATGCAGACCGGCGAGAAGATCCCTGTCTGGGAGCTCCCGATCACCCCGACGCTGGTGGTCTCGACTGCGATCGCGACCCGCGACTTCCAGGACGTGCACCACGACCGCGACCGCGCCCAGGCGGCCGGCTCGAAGGACATCTTCATGAACATCCTGACCTCGACGGCGCTGTGCGAGCGCTACGTCACCGACTGGGCCGGGACCGAGGTGCAGATCAAGGGCATCGCGATCCGGCTCGGCGCCCCGGCCTATCCCTACGACACGCTGTCGTTCTCCGGCGAGGTCACCGAGGTGGCCGACGGCGTCGCCACCATCGCTGTCACCGGCGCGGTCTCGCTCGGTGCGCACGTGACCGGAACGGTGAGGATCGCCGCATGAGCCTGAGCAAGAAGGCCGCGATCGTCGGGATCGGCGCCACCGAGTTCTCCAAGGAATCCGGGCGATCCGAGCTCCAGCTGAGCATCGAGGCGACCCGGGCCGCCCTGAAAGACGCCGGTCTCACCCCCGCAGACGTCGACGGGCTCACCACGTTCACCATGGACACCAGCTCCGAGATCGCGCTGGCCCGCGAGCTGGGCCTCGGCGACCTGAGGTTCTTCTCCCGGATCAACTACGGCGGCGGCGCGGCGTGCGCGACGATCCAGCAGGCCGCGATGGCGGTCGCCACCGGTGTCGCGGACGTCGTCGTCGCCTACCGTGGCTTCAACGAGCGCTCCGGGCAGCGGTTCGGGCAGGTGCAGCCCTGGGCCGCCCAGCAGGTCAACACCAACGGCATCGACAACTCCTGGACCTACCCGCTCGGCCTCTCGACGCCGGCGGCGACCGTGGCGATGCAGGCGCGCCGCTATATGCACGACTACGGCGTGACCAGCGCCGATTTCGGTGCTGTCGCCGTCGCCGACCGGCGCCACGCCGCGACCAACCCCGCGGCGTTCTTCTATCAGAAGCCGATCACGCTCGCGGACCACCAGGCCTCGAGGATGATCGCCGACCCGCTGCACCTGCTCGACTGCTGCCAGGAGTCCGACGGCGCCGTCGCGATCGTCGTCACCAGCCCCGAGCGAGCCCGCGACCTGGCCCAGTCGCCGGTCGCCGTCGCCGCAGCCGCCCAGGGCAGCGCCGCCGACCAGTACGTGATGACCTCCTACTACCGCGACGAGATCGGCATCCCGGAGATGGGTGTCGTGGCCAAGGATCTCTGGCGCCAGTCCGGCCTCACCCCGGCCGACATCGACACCGCCGTCCTCTACGACCACTTCACCCCCTATGTGCTCATGCAGCTCGAGGAGCTCGGCTTCTGCGGCAGGGGAGAGGCGAAGGACTTCGTACGCGACGGCGCCATCGAGCTCGGTGGCCGGCTGCCGATCAACACCCACGGCGGTCAGCTCGGCGAGGCGTACCTGCACGGCATGAACGGCATCGCCGAGGGCGTACGCCAGGTGCGCGGCACCTCGGTCAACCACGTCGACGGGGCCGCGCGGGTGCTCGTCACCGCCGGCACCGGCGTCCCGACGAGCGGGTTGGTGCTCACGTCCGGATAGCCGGTTGAAACGTTGCGCAACTACTTGCAGTGCCCGGTCTCTCGTGGAGCGCCCGGGCACTGCAGGTTTCGGAACGTATGCGACATGAGGGTTGACGCGTGACGTGGATCACTCTAGGTTCGTCCTGCAAGATCTTGCTGCAAGATTCAAGCGTGCCGGCCTGCCCCCTACACAGACCTGGCGCGCGCCCTTCGACGCAGGAGGAACCATGGCCAGACATTTCATCGGGAGAAGGGCCATGGCGGCGGCGCTTGCCCTCTCGGCCGGAGCCGCCGCCGCGCTCACGACCCCAGCCCAGGCGCAAGCCGCGCCGCCGGGGGAGAAGGACGTCACCGCGGTGATGTTCGAATGGAGCTTCGCCTCGGTGGCAACGGCCTGCACCGACTCCCTCGGGCCGGCCGGTTACGGCTACGTCCAGGTCTCCCCGCCCCAGGAGCACATCCAGGGATCTCAGTGGTGGACGTCCTACCAGCCCGTCAGCTACAAGATCGCGGGCAGGCTCGGTGACCGCAACGCCTTCGCGAGCATGGTCGAGACCTGTCACGGCGCAGGGGTGAAGGTCGTCGCCGACACCGTCATCAACCACATGTCGGCGGGGTCGGGCACCGGCACCGGCGGGTCCTCCTACACCAAGTACGACTACCCCGGCCTCTACTCCGCCGCCGACATGGACAGCTGCACGGCCACGATCAGCAACTACCAGGACCGCGCAAACGTCCAGGAGTGCGAGCTGGTCGGGCTCGCGGATCTCGACACCGGTGAGGACTACGTACGCGGCAAGATCGCCGGCTACATGAACGACCTGCTCTCGCTCGGGGTCGACGGGTTCCGCATCGACGCCGCCAAGCACATGGCGGCCGCAGACCTCGCCGACATCAAGTCGCGACTGAGCGACCCGAACGTCTACTGGAAGCAGGAGGCGATCTTCGGCGCCGGTGAGGCGGTCTCCCCGACCGAGTACGTCGGCACCGGCGACGTCCAGGAGTTCCGCTACGGCCGCGACCTCAAGCGGGTCTTCAACGACGAGAACCTCGCCTACCTGAACAACTTCGGCGAGGGCTGGGGTCACATGGCCTCAGACGATGCGGCGGTCTTCGTCGACAACCACGACACCGAGCGCGGCGGCGACACCCTCAGCTACAAGGACGGCGCCGCCTACACCCTGGCCAACGTCTTCATGCTGGCCTGGCCCTACGGATCGCCCGACATCAACTCCGGCTACGAGTGGAGCGACAAGGATGCCGGCCCGCCCAGCTCCGGCGCGGTCAGCGCCTGCTACTCCGACGGCTGGAAGTGTCAGCACGCCTGGCCCGAGATCTCCTCGATGGTCGCTCTCCGCAACACCGCACGCGGCGAGGCCGTCACCGACTGGTGGGACAACGGCGCCGACCAGATCGCGTTCGGCCGCGGCGACAAGGCCTACGTCGTGATCAACCACGAGTCCTCCGCACTGAGCCGTACGTTCGAGACGTCCCTGCCGGGCGGCGACTACTGCGACGTGCAGAGTGGCAACCCGGTCACCGTGAACGACTCCGGACAGTTCACCGCCACCCTCGGACCCGACGCGGCGCTCGCCCTGCACGTGGGCGCCACGACCTGCGGCTGACCCCACCATCGCCGACCGTCCGACGCTCGCCCCACACGTGTCGGGCGGTCGGTCTCCAGCAACGCCCAGAGAGGCCTCGAGGTGAATCGAAGAAGCAGGACGGTGGTCACGATCGCCGGAGCACTGATCGCGGCGGCGTTGTCCGCGGCGCCGCCGGTGCCGTCGGCGTCCGCGGCGTACGTGGCGTCCGAGACTCAGGACGACAGGCTCGACCTGAGCACGGCCCACGCGCAATGGATCGACGCCGGCACGGTCGTCGTGCCGAGGGAGATGGCGAGCGGCTCGGCGACCTCGGCGGCGCTCGTCTACGACCGCGACGGTGGCATCGCCGTCGGCGACGGCGAGCTCGACGGCGCGGAGCACCAGCTGCGCCTGCGGGCCACCTCGCTCTCGGACGCGCAGAAGGCGAGATTCCCGCATCTCTCCGACTACGCGGCGTTCACCGTCGACCGCGGCGGCCGTTCCCGGGTCCGTGAGGCGCTGACCGGTCAGGTGTTGTTCGCCCAGAGCGGCGACGAGGCACTGGTGACGGCGACCGGGGTGCAGACCCAAGGAGTCCTCGACGACCTCTACGGCGCGAAGGCGACGAGAGCCGCCCTCGGGCCTGTCTTCAAGGCCGGCTCGGTCACCCTGTCGGTGTGGGCGCCCACCGCCCACGACGTGGAGCTGGAGCTCGGTGAGGCGGGATCCGCCGACACCGCTACGGTGCGGATGCGACGAGACCGCGCCAGCGGCGTCTGGTCGGCGACCGGACCAGCGTCGGCATGGCGCGGCAAGGCCTACCGCTATCAGGTCGAGGTCTGGGCGCCGAGCGTGCAGAAGGTCGTGACCAACAAGGTCACCGATCCCTACTCGCTCGCTCTGACCGCAGACTCCGAACGCAGCCTCGTCGTCGACCTCGGCGACCGTGCGCTGGCTCCCGCGGGGTGGACCACCCTGCGCAAGCCGAGGGCCGTGGCGATGAAGGACGCGCAGATCCAGGAGCTCCACATCCGCGACTTGTCCGTGGAAGACACGACCAGTGCGCATCCGGGCACCTACCGTGCCTTCACCGAGCAGCACAGCGACGGCTCCGAGCACCTGCGCGAGCTGGCCCGCTCGGGCACGTCCTACGTGCACCTGCTGCCAGCCTTCGACATCGTTACCATCGCGGAGAAGAGGGCCGACCAGGCAACTCCCGACTGTGATCTCGGGGCCCTTCCCGGCGACAGCGACAAGCAGCAGGAGTGCGTCATGAAGGCCGCTCCCGCCGATGCGTACAACTGGGGCTACGACCCCTACCACTACACGGTGCCCGAGGGTTCCTACGCGAGCGACCCGGACGGCACGGCCCGCACCGTCGAGTTCCGCGAGATGGTCCAGTCCCTCAACGAGGACGGCCTGCGCGTCGTCATGGACGTGGTCTACAACCACACCGCCGGCAGCGGTCAGGCGAAGACATCGGTGCTCGACAAGATCGTCCCGGGCTACTACCAGCGTCTTCTCGCCGACGGCTCGGTCGCCACCTCCACCTGCTGCGCCAACACGGCGCCGGAGAACGCGATGATGGGCAAGCTCGTCGTCGACTCGGTCCTCACCTGGGCCAAGGCCTACAAGGTCGACGGGTTCCGGTTCGACCTGATGGGCCATCACCCGAAGGCGAACATCATGGCTGTGCGCAAGGCGCTCGACGCGTTGACGACATCGAAGGACGGTGTCGACGGCAAGTCGATCATCCTCTACGGCGAGGGCTGGAACTTCGGCGAGATCGCCGACGACGCCCGATTCGTCCAGGCCACTCAGAAGAACATGGCTGGCACCGGCATCGCGACCTTCAACGACCGCTCCCGAGATGCCGTACGCGGCGGCTCGCCGTTCGACGCCGACCCGGGCGTCCAGGGTTTTGCGAGCGGTCTGTTCACCGACCCGAACGACTCGGAGGCCAACGGCACCCCAGCCGAGCAGAAGGAACGCCTGCTCCACTATCAGGACCTGATCAAGGTCGGGCTGTCCGGCAATCTCGCCGATTATGAGTTCACCGACTCGACGGGCCGACGTGTGAGGGGCTCACAGGTGGACTACAACGGTGCGCCCGCGGGCTATGCCGACGCCCCGGGCGATGCGCTCGCCTATGCCGACGCCCACGACAACGAGACCCTCTACGACACGCTCGCGTTCAAGCTGCCGGTAGCGACCAGCACCGCCGACCGCGCTCGGATGCAGGTCGTCGCGATGGCGACCGCCCTCCTCTCCCAGGGGCCGGCGCTCTCCCAGGCCGGCAGCGACCTGCTGCGCTCGAAGTCGCTCGACCGCAACTCCTACGACAGCGGTGACTGGTTCAACGCGATCCACTGGGACTGCGGCGCCGGGAACGGTTTCGCCCGCGGTCTTCCGCCGGCCACCGACAACGAGGACAAGTGGTCCTACGCCAAGCCGTTGCTCGCCTCGGTGCCGGTCCCGGGGTGCTCCGACATCGAAGGTGCTTCGGCCGCCTACCAGGACCTGCTGAAGCTGCGTACGGACGAGGCGGCGTTCCATCTCGCCGACTCCGGCCATGTGCAGAAGGAGCTCTCGTTCCCGCTCTCGGGTGCGGGGGAGACGGCGGGCGTCATCACCATGCGTCTGGGCGATCTCGTGGTGGTCTTCAACGCGACCGCGGCTCCCCAACAGCAGGTCGTGAAGGAGGCCGAGGGGATCGACTATCGGCTCCACCCGGTCCAGGCCGACGGCACCGACGACGTGGTCAAGGAGTCGTCGTTCACAGCCGGGTCGGGCACGTTCACGGTGCCTGCCCGCACGGTCGCGGTCTTCACGCGCTGACCGGCGCGAGGGTGAAATCGACGCGGCCCCGGCGAGCAGCCGGGGCCTGCGGTCTGGATCCAGCGAAGATCAGGACGGGTTGTTGCCGGCGATCGCGCCGACCACCACGAGCGTGATGACAACCAGGGACGCGATCACCATCAGGCCGACCGGGCTCCGGAAGTCGAACATGGGGGTTCCTTTCGAAATAGTTCGGCGTCAGGCGTCGTGCGGGGAGTCGAGGGCCTGCGGACGCGTCGGGAAGCCAGTCATCGGCGATCCGACTGGCGGTCCCGGTGAGCTCCGGGGCGTCCATGCCGAACGAGACGGTGATCTGAGCCCATGGCGTCGCGTATACGAAACCAGAGACGGCCGGAGGCGCGTAGGGCAGAAAGTCCCGATCTGGCGTCGACCTATTTATCTGTCGGGCGATATGTGCTATGGCAACTGTTCGCCGGCGACTGGTAAAGACTTTACCGCTCCACCTTACTGCGCTGGACCACGGCCCCCTGCGGCGTGACGGCCGGCACGCCGCCCGAAGTAGGATCCGTCGCCGAGCTGCATCCCCGAGGCGTAGCCCTTGGCGTCCTGGGCGAGGTTGGCCGCGCAGGCGCCGGCGGCGTAGAGGCCGGTGATCGCCGATCCGTCCTCGCGGCGCACCTCGCCGTCGACGGTGGTGGCGAGGCCGCCCATGGTGAACCCGGCGTACATCGCCTTGCCCAGGGAGAGGTCGTAGGCGCCCCAGGGGCCGGTGTCCTGTGCCTGCGTCCACTCGGCCGCCTTGTGCAGCTCGGGGTCCTCGCCCGCCGCGGCATGGGTGTTGTAGGAGGTCAGGGTCTCGTCGAGCGCGTCGAAGGGTACGCCGAGACCGGCAGCCATCTCCTCGACCGTCTCCCAGCCGTCGATGAACGGGCACAGCGGCATCTGCGGGTGCTCGATGTGCGCGGAGTCGACGATCAAGAACGCGGCCGAGTCGGGCTGCTCCATGACGAAGGCCGCCGTACGCGCGTGGTAGGAGTCCTCGGCGACGAACCGCTTTCCGTGCTTGTTGACGATGATGCCGGTCAGCAGGATCGAGGGTGGGTAGAAGGGGGCGGTCTGGAACGGCTCGTCCATGAACCGCCACTCGCCGCCGGCCGAGGCACCCAGCCGCAGGCCGAGACCGTCGTCGTAGGTGGAGGCGAGGGGGAAGAGCTTCTCGCCGAGGCGCGGGGTGTGCTCGGTGACCATGTCGGCGTTGCCGACGAAGCCACCGGCAGCGACGATCACCGCGTCGGCGCGGATCGCGCCGCGCTCCTCGAAGTGGCGCCATGCCAGCCCGACCACCCGGCCCGACTCCATGACCAGGTTGGTCGCGCCGGTCTCGAAGCGGATGGTCGCCGAGGTCTCCGCGAGCCGGTCGGCCATCCGGTCGACGACCAGCTTGGCACCCCCGGTGTCGCCCGGCACCGGAACCTTGTGGCCGCGCGGCGCCGGCACGGCGAGGTCGCGGAAGGGGTGCACCTTCTCGTTGCCGGTGTACATCAGCCCCTCGGTGCCGGGCTGGATCACCGCCTTGCCCGGCCAGAAGGTGCGCTCGAACTCGAAGCCCAGCGCCTCCAGCCAGTCGAAGTGCTCGACCGAGTCGTCGCAGTAGGCGCGGATCTTGTCGTCCTCGGGATCCTTGGAGACCGCGTGGATGTAGTTGAACATCTCCTCGGCCGAGTCCTCGATCCCGGTGGCCTTCTGTACCGCGGTGCCGCCGCCGAGGTAGAAGTGGCCGCCGGCCATCGCCGAGGTGCCGCCGGGCTCGGCCGCGCGCTCGAGGAGCACGACCCGCGCCCCGCTGCGCGCCGCCTCGAGCGCCGCCGCCCCGCCGGAGACCCCGAAGCCGACCACGATCACATCGGTCTGCTCCGACCAGCCACCGAAACGTTCCTCGACGTCGGCGGGGGAGAGTACGTCGGGCAGTGCTGTGCCGCTCATGCTGATGCCTTCCCGTGTAACACGTTGTTCGTAGGACTATCCGGTCGTTCCAATAGGGCGAGTAGTCCTACGAACAACGTGTTACAGCCTGCGCGGCTCATCGCTTCACCACGTAGCAGTCGGCGAGCACCGGGGCGCCGTCACGGTCAGGATCCTCCGAGGAGATCGTGGCCCTGATCAGGATCTTCGGGCCGTCGTCCCATGCCTCGACCGAGATCGTCTCGCCTGGGAAGACGATCCCCGCGAACCTCGCCCCGAACCCGGCCACCCGGGTGGCATCGCCGTCGAGAAGGAGCGCGGTCGCCTCGCGCAGCACGATCCCGTAGGAGCACAGCCCGTGCAGGATCGGCTTCGGGAAGCCGGCCTTCGCGGCGAAGGCGGGGTCGGCGTGGAGCGGGTTGCGGTCGCCGCAGAGCCGGTAGAGGAGCGCCTGCTGCTCCGTGACGTCGTACGCCGCGACAGCATCGGGCGCGCGATCGGGGACCGGGAGCGCGGTCGACGGGCCGCGTTCGCCTCCGAAGCCGCCCTCGCCGCGTACGAAGATCGAGCTTCTGACCGTCCACAACGGCTCGCCGGCCGGGGTCGTGGCGACCCCCTCCTGCACGATGACGGCGGCCTTGCCCTTGTCCCAGACCTCGGCGATCCGGGTCGAGACGACGGCCTCGCCGGAGGCCGGGATCGGGCCGTCGACGTGGATCTCCTGGGAGCCGTGGAGCACCGAGGCCAGGTCGATGTCGCAGCCCGGCATGTCGAGCGAGGGCGGCTCGGTGACGTGGAAGGTGGGTGCCACGACCCCGAAGGACGGCAGCACCGTGAGGGCGTCGGAGTCGAGCGTGTAGCGAAGGGCCGCGGGGTCGGTCGCGTCGCCCGCACGTGAGCCCGCGCCGATGCCGAGGTGGTAGAGCAGCACGTCGGACGAGCTCCACGTGAACCGTTGCTCGGGCAGCGAGGCTCCGATGGCCTTGGCGGGATCGATGGGCATCAGTTCCCCTTCTCGTCGGTGGAGGCGGTGGTCTCGTCGAGCGGCTTGAGCGAGGTGGCGCAGTCTTCGGCAGCCAGATAGCCGAAGACCAGGGCGGGTCCGATGGTGGCGCCGGGGCCGGCGTAGGTGCGGCCCATGACCGCCGAGGAGGCGTTGCCGGCGGCGTAGAGGCCGTCGATGGCGGAGCCGTCGGGCCGCAGCACGCGGGCGCGCCGGTCGGTGACCAGGCCGCCCTTGGTGCCGAGGTCGCCGGGCGCCATCTTGACGGCGTAGAACGGCCCCTGGTCGATGACGTTGAGCGAGCAGTTCGGCTTGACGGTGGGGTCGGAGTAGTACTTGTCGTAGGTCGACTCACCGCGGTGGAAGTCCTCGTCGACGCCCGACTCGGCGAACCCGTTGAAGCGGGTCAGCGTCTCGCGCAGCCCGTCGGCGGGCACCTCGATCCTCTCTGCGAGCGCCTCGACGGAGGATGCCTTCACCACGACACCGCTCTTGAGCCAGCGCCCGGGGAAGGGCTGGCCCGGTCCGAGTCCGGCGAAGATGTAGCGGTTGCGGTAGCGCTGGTCGAAGACCAGCCATGCCGGCACGTGCGAGACGCCCGTGGCTTCTCCCTTGTAGATCTCGTGGACGGCCTCGACATAGGGGAGCGCCTCGTTCATGAAGCGCTTGCCGGCGCTGTTGACGATGATCGAGCCCGGCAGGTTGCGCTCGGCGAGCGCGAACCACGGCCGCCCCGGGAAGGGGATGGTCGGACCCCACCACGACTCGTCCATCAGGTCGGTGTCGGCGCCGGCCGCGATCCCGGCGAGGATGCCGCCGCCGGTGTTGGAGAACGCGCCAGTGGTCCACTCGACCGAGGTCGGCGTGGGCAGGTACTTCTCCCGCATCTCCAGGTTGCGCTCGAAGCCGCCGGAGCCGAGGATCACGCCCCGGCGGGCGCGGATCACCTGTGTCGGACCGTCTTCGCCGCGCCGCACCTCGACGCCGACGACACGGCCACCCTCGGTGACCAGACCGACCAGCTCGGTCTCGTAGCGGATCGGCACGCCCACGTCGTGCAGACCCTTGCGCAGCCCGATCGCGAGCGCTGCGCCCATGGCGTACATCTTCTTGCCGAGCAGCCCGGCGAGGATGCGTGCCACCGCGATCTTGATCATCGTGATGGGGCCCTTGAGGGTGCGCATCCCGAGGCTGATCTTGCGGAAGTCGGCCTGGGTGACGACCATGTTGGCCGGCGACTTGGTGTAGGGCGGATGCAGTCGATCGAGCTCGTCGCCGATGATCCGGGCATCGAGCGGCACCGGCTCCACGGAGCGCCCCGCGCCACGACCGCCGGGTGCCTCGGGATGGTAGTCGGAGTAGTCGGGGACCCAGGTGAACCGCGTCGGCGTCGACTCGTCGATGAAGGAGAGCACCTCGGGGCCGCGCCCGAGGAACGTCTCGCGGCGCTCGGCCGGCACGGCGTCGCCCACGATCGACTCGAGGTAGAGGCTGGCGGCCTCGGGGGAGTCCTTCTGGTGGGCTGCCTCGAGGGCGTGGTTGCCCGGGATCCAGACGCCGCCACCCGATCGCGAGGTCGATCCACCGAAGTAGGCGCTCTTCTCGATGACGACGGTCTCGAGTCCGTGGCGGCGGGCGGCGGCCAGCGCGGCGGTCATCCCGGCGCCACCGGCGCCCACGACGACGACGTCGTAGGTCTCGTCGCTGTCGGTCATTCCCATGGTGCTCCCTCAACGTCGTGGCGTCCTGCAGACACCGTGCTCTGTCACCGTGCTCTGTCGTCTCTGCTCAGAACTGGAACACGTTCTACCATAGACGACACAGAACGAAACCGGCCCAAGGACTCGACAAAACTGAAACGTGTTCTAGTATTGGTCCATAGGCAGCGCCCGACGCGCGCCGCCCGAGAACATCTGGGGACACCATGCAGGAAGGCAGAGCGGTGAGCGAAGAGACACAGCGCGCCCGTAAGGACACACAGGCCGTCAAGGACGGTGTGCAGGATCTGCTGCCCACCATCCGGGAGCGGGCCGAGGAGACCGAGCGCCTCCGGGTCGTGCCTGAGTCGAGCGTCAAGGAGCTGGAGGAGGTCGGTTTCTTCAGGCTGCTGCAGCCGACGCGCTTCGGCGGCCTCGAGGCCGACCCGGTCGACTTCTACACCTGCGTACGTGACATCGCCTCGGCATGCGGATCGACCGGCTGGGTCTCCAGCGTCCTGGGCGTGCACCCGTGGCAGATCGCGCTCTTCGACGACGAGGCGCAGCAGGCGGTCTGGGGCGAGGACACCGACACCCGGGTCTCCTCCTCCTACGCCCCGGTGGGCAAGGCGGCGATCACCGAGGGTGGCTTCAACCTCTCCGGTCGTTGGTCGTTCTCCTCCGGCTGCGCGCACGCCACCTGGGTGCTGCTCGGCGGCCTCGTCTTCAACCACGAGGGCCAGGTGGTCGACTTCCGTACGTTCCTGGTGCCGCGCGAGCGCTACGAGATCGTCGACGTGTGGAACGTCGTCGGTCTCGCCGGCACCGGCTCCAACGACATCGTCGTCGAGGACGTCTTCGTCCCGGAGACGTTCACGCTCTCGATGGCCGAGACCGGGCGGTGCAAGGGCCCGGGCCAGGCGGTCAACACCAGCGACCTCTACAAGCTGCAGTTCCACTCGCTGTTCACCTCCACGATCACCACGCCGATCATCGGCATGGCCCGCGGTGCGTACGAGGAGCACGTGACCATGCAGCAGAACCGGGTGCGCGCCTCCTACGGTGAGAAGGCGTCCCTGGACCCGTTCGCCGCCGTGCGCGTAGCGACCGCCTCCTCCGACATCGACGCCGCCTGGGCGCTGCTGATGAGCAACATCCGCGAGCAGCAGGCCTATGTGGCGCGCGGCGAGAAGATCCCGATCACCCAGCGGCTGCGGATCCGTCGCGACCAGGTGCTCGGCACCCAGCGGGCGATCGACGCGATCGACCTGCTCTTCGAGGCCTCCGGCGGCCGGGCGCTGGCCAACGGCACCCCGCTCCAGAGAGCCTGGCGCGACGCCCACGCGGGTCGCGTGCACGCTGCCAACGATCCCGAGCGGGCGCTGCAGATGTATGGCGCCTCCGAGTTCGGGCACAAGGTCGACCCGGGGATGTACTGATGGGACTGGTGAAAGACGACGTCGCCCACGACGTCACGATCAAGACCGCGGCGGCCGGCGAGATCTCGCTGCGCTACTACGACCTCGGGTCGGCCGACGAGGACCGGCTGCCGCTGGTGATGCTTCACGGCGGGGGTCCCGGGGCCTCGTCGTGGTCGAACTTCGGCTCCGCGCTGGAGGGCTTCGCGGCCGACTTCCGCACGATCCTGGTCGACCAGCCGGGTTTCGGCGCCTCCGACAAGCCGCCGGTGGTGGGCAACTACTACCGCTTCGCTGGCGACGCGGTGATCGCGCTGCTCGACGAGCTCGGCCTGGAGAAGGTGCACCTGCTGGGCAACTCGCTCGGCGGTGGCACGGCGATGCGGATCGCGCTGACCTACCCCGACCGGGTGGGGCGGCTGGTGCTGATGGGGCCGGGAGGCCTCTCGCTCAACCTCTTCCATGCCGATCCGACCGAGGGCGTGCAACGGTTGATGGACTTCTCCGGCGACCCCACCCGTGAGGCGCTCAAGGCGTTTATCTCGACGATGGTCGTCAACCAGAAGCTGGTCACCGACGAGCTGGTCGAGGAGCGGTTCGCCGACGCGACCGCGCCCGGCGCGCGCGAGGCGATGGGCTCGATGGGCTGGTCGTTCTACAACCCGGAGACCGCCGAGGACGGCATGCTGTGGCGTGAGGCCCACAAGCTGCGCCACCACACCCTGCTCACCTGGGGCCGCGAGGACCGGGTCAACCCGCTCGACGGCGCGTTCCCGGCGCTGAAGCTGATCCCCAAGGCGCAGCTGCATGTCTTCCCGCGTTGTGGGCACTGGGCACAGATCGAGGCCGCTGACGAGTTCCGCGAGATCGCCGTGAACTTCTTGAGGCGGCACCGCGAACGTACTCCCGAGGAGAAGTCATGACGATCGACATCAAGTCCATGGGCTACGTACGCGTCACCAGCACCGACCTGGACGCGTGGCGTACGTTCGCCGAGAAGGTCCTCGGCCTGGCGACGGCCAAGGGTCCGAACCCGGAGAATCTCTACTACCGCGTCGACGAGGTCTCGGCCCGGCTGGTGATCGAGCCGGGGGAAGCGGACCAGCTCAGCTGCGTCGGCTGGGAGGTCGCCGACCACACCGCGCTGGCCCAGGCCCGCGAGCACCTGGAGAAGTCGGGTGTCGAGGTCGAGGAGGGCACCCCTGAGGAGCTCGCCGAGCGGCGGGTGCAGGAGATGCTGCGCTTCCGCGACCCCTTCGACAATGTCTTCGAGCTCTTCCACGGCATCACCTACGAGCGGCGCCCCGCGGTCTCGCCGTACGGCCACACCTTCGTGACCGGCGAGCAGGGGATGGGCCACGTGGTGATCCCGGTCAGCGACGACGTCGAGGCGCTGGAGTTCTACCGCGACACGCTCGGCTTCCGGCTGCGCGACTCGATGAGCATGCCCGGGGAGTTCGCCGGCAAGGAGCCCGGCACGAAGATCTGGCTGCGCTTCCTCGGGGTCAACCCGCGCCACCACTCGCTGGCGTTCCTACCGTTCCCCAACGACTCCAAGTGCGTCCACATCATGCTCGAGGTCGACAAGCTCGACGACGTCGGCCGAGCGCTGGAGCGGGTCAAGAAACACGGCGCCAAGCTGTCGGCAACGCTCGGGCGCCACATGAACGACGAGATGGTCTCCTTCTACGTGAAGTCGCCGGGTGGGTTCGACATCGAGTTCGGCACCGAGGGGCTCCAGGTCGACGACCAGCGATGGGTCGCCCGCGAGTCCACCGCCGTCTCGTACTGGGGTCACGACTTCGGCGTAGGCCAGTGATCGGGTATGCGTATAGAGGTGCCTGATACGAGTGGAGCGAGGTCGTCCGGCGAGACGACCGGGGGGATCCCGGACGGGATGTCTCCCGATGCCGCCGAGAGCTGGCCGCACCCGGAGCTGATCGAGTCCTTCCACGGCCGTTTCGACTTCGAGGCGCCGCCGTCGCCTCCGGAGACCCCTGCCGATGCCGAGGCCGACGCCAGGTTCCGTACGGTGCTGGGCCGGTTCGCCTCCGGAGTCACCGTGATCGCGGCGCAGACCTCCGAAGGCCCGGTAGGGATGACCTGCCAGTCGTTTTCCTCGGTCTCGCTGCGGCCGCCACTGATCCTGTTCGCACCGACCAAGACCTCGCGCGCCTGGGCCCGGATCCGTCGCGCCGGCCACTTCTCGGTCAACATCCTCGCCGCCGGCCAGGAGGCCGTCTCCAACCAGTTCGCCTCCCGTGCCGCCGACAAGTACGCCGACATCTCCTGGACGCCCTCGGAGCAGCACGGCGACCCGCATCTGTCCGGCGCGGTCGGCTACCTCGACTGCGCCGTCCACTCGGTCCACGAGGAGGGCGACCACTACCTCGTCGTCGGCCGCGTCCTCGACCTCTCGGAGGGCGACGCCACCGACCCGCTGCTCTTCTTCCGCAGCGACTACCGCGAGCTCGGCTGAACCCACGCCGAGTCGGCTCGTTGTGACGGGATTTCGTGTCGAGTCGGCTCGTTATAACGAGCCGACTCGGCGATACCAGCCTGGTCAGGGGAGCTGGTCGAGGCGGCGGATCGCTTCGGCTTCGTCGGGGTCGGGCTCGGGCTCGTCGAGAAAGGCTCGGGTCACCTCGGCAGCCACGTCGGGGGCGAGCCGCTTGAGGCTCATCGCGAGGACGTTGGCGTCGTTCCACAGCCGCGCGCCGTGGGCGATCCAGGGCTCCCAGGCGAGGGCGGCGCGTACGCCGGGGACCTTGTTGGCGGCGATCGCCGTGCCGGTGCCGGTCCAGCACATCACCACGCCGACGTCGGCCCGGCCCTCGACGACCGCTCGGCCGATGCCGGCCCCCAGGTCGGGCCAGGAGGCCGCGGTGAGCACGTCGACCTCGCCACGCTCACGCAGGTGGCCGAGCACCGCCCGGGTGGTCTCGTTCTCGTCGTCGGCGCCGAACACGATCCGCATGGCCCCAACCTATCGCCGGGCCCCATCGCCGGGCCCCATCGCCGGGCGTAGCGAATTGGCGTTGACGAGCAGTGACGGTGTCGGGACACTCAGCGCGGCGATCGCGCCCCACATCGAGGAGATCAGATGAGACCCCTACGTGTTCTGTCGGGAGCCGGGTTGACCGTGCTCGTCGGCTCGTTACTGCAGATCGGGCCGCCGGCTGTCGCGGCTCCCGCCGATCAGGTCTCGACGATCATGGCTCCGGCCGCTGAGAAGGCAGGCGACGAGACGGACCCGGAGGCGCTGCGCGCCGCGATTCAGGCCATCATCGATGATCCAGCGAGCGGTCGCACGGTGCTGGCGAAGGCGCACGAGGCGCTGGCCGACGGCAGCATCGAGGCGATGACCTACTTCCTGGAGACCGGTCGATCGATCGCGCAGCTCGAGGACGACAGGGCCAGAGTGCTCGAGATCCTGGGTGCTCCGGAGACCGGGCGTGCTGAGGAGGCCGCCGCTGAGGCAGCGCTGGACGATGGGTCGCAGGAGGCACTCACCTACTTTCTGGAGACCGGACGGTGGATCGCGCAGATCGAGGACGACCGAGCTGACGTGTTGTTGATCCTGGGCGACCCGGATACCGGCCCTGCGGAACGAGCCGCTGCGGAAGCAGCGCTGGACGACGGCTCGGCCGAGGCGATCGCCTACTTCCTCGAGACCGGACGCTGGGGCCCGCGCACCGAGGACAACCGCGTGAAGATCTTCCGGATCCTGGGCGACGCGGATTCGGGCACGGCCGTACGCCGAGCTGCGGAGGCGGCGCTCGACGACGGGTCGGCCGAGGCGCTCGAGGAGTTCCTCCAGACCGGCTACCAAGCGGCACTGTGGGAGGACTACCGCGTCGAGACCTTCCGGATCCTCCGCCTCGCCGCACCCGGCAGCGCTCTCGAGCAGGCTGCGATCGCGGCCCTGGAAGATGGCAGCTTCGAGGCCCTGCGGCACTTCGTCGAGGAAGGACAGTACGAGGTCGACTGACTCACCCCGCGTCTCAGGCGTGGGTGGCCGGTCCGCCAGGCCCGGTGAACTTCGCGTGCGGCTGGTCCTTCAGGCTGGTGGTGAGCTCCCAGGTGCGCTGGTAGCCGGTGTGGGCGATGCGCCAGCCCTGCGGCGTACGGATGTAGCGGTCCTCGTAGAAGGCGGCGCCCTCGAGGGCGAAGTCGTAGGCGGGGGCGAAGACCTTGTCGTAGAGGTACCACCGGCCGGTTGCCCCGTCTCCGTCCACCGTGATCTCCGGGTGGTGGAGGTGGTGCATGGTGATGATCTCGGCGGGCAGGTTGGTGCGCATGTAGTCGACCAGGTCGCCGGGTGAGGTGAAGGAGAGCCCGGCGTAGTCGGCGGTGGCGTCGTCGCTGAAGCAGGTCGCGAACTCGTCCCACTGCTTGGTGTCGAGCAGGCGTACGTAGCGGAACTTGAGCTGCTCGATCTCGCTGATGTCGCTCATGGCTGGATCATAGTAGAACACGTTCTATTTCGGGGTCGATGTGGGCAGGATCTGGCGCGACGTTCGGCACCTGGTCGACCGAAGGTCACGACGCGGTCGGTGATCGAGCGGCAGGATCGCGGTGTGGACAGGATGGTCGAGCTGCGCCGGCGACGAGCGGCGTTGCTGGCGAACCGCTGCCTCACCTGGGTCTTCGGTGCCGAGGACCCTGAGGTCGTGGTGCGCGAGGCGTGGGTCGGCGACCTTCGGATCGAGGTGCATGCCTCGCGATCGTGGGCGGGGTCGTCGCGGCCCCTCGTGCTCGCGTTCCACGGCGGGGGCTGGTGCTGGGGGTCGCCGGAGCAGTCTCGCTGGATGATCGGGCAGATCGCGGCGCGCACCGGAGCCGTGATGGTGGCTCCGGCCTACCGGCTCGCGCCCGAGCATCCGTATCCGGCGGCGGTCGAGGACTGCTGGGCCGCGCTGCGATGGGCGGTGGCGAACGCCGCCGATCTGGGCGCCGACGCGGGCAGGGTCGCGGTGACGGGCGACAGCGCCGGAGGCACGCTGGCCGCCGTCGTCGCGCTGCGTGCCCGCGACGCCGGCCGGCCCCGGATCCGTGGCCAGGTGCTCGTCTACCCGGTCGCCGACCTCGTCGGGCGCAGCGGGCCGGGCCTGGGCCGGATCGTGGAGAGCTATCTCGGCGGAGACGAGTCGCTCGCTCGCCAGTGGCAGGCCTCGCCGCTCCGGGCCGCCTCTCACCAGGACCTCCCGCCAGCCCTGGTGCTCACCGCGCGGTTCGACCCGTTGCGCGCGCACTCGGAGCGCTACGCCAGGGCGCTGCGTACTGCCGGGGTGGAGGTCGCCGTGCACTCTCCGGCGCTGGCGACCCACGCCTACCTCGCCCTTCCGGGCATCTCGCCGGCCTCGCGCCGGGGGATGGACCGGATCGTCGGGTTCCTGCGCGAGCGGCTTGTCTGATCAGGCCAGGTCGAGACGGCCGGCGAGCTTGTCGAGATAGGTGAGCACGCCGGACGGATCGGCGTCGGGTACGCCCCAGATCAGCTCGTCGGCGACCGCCCACTCGGCGAGGTCGTCGGGCGTCGGCCTCTTCGCGACGAGCACCCGCACCTCGGGCTTGCCCTCGCGCCCGGCCGACTCCCACTCGTCCTGGAGCGTCTTGACCTTGTCGCCGATGCCGTCCTCGGTCGGGGTCGACATCCACCCCTCGGCGTTGCGGGCGATCCAGCGCAGCGTCTTCGGGCCGCCGCCGGCTCCGACGATCGTCGGGATCCGGCCCTGGGGAGGCTTCGGGTAGGCCCAGGACGGACCGAAGTCGACGAACTCGCCGTGATAGGCGGCCTCCTCCTCGGTCCACAGCGCGCGCATCGCCTCGAGATACTCCTTCAGGGCGGTGCGCTTACGGTCGCCGGGGACGCCGTGGTCGGCGAGCTCGTCGGTGTTCCAGCCGAAGCCGACGCCCAGCGAGACCCGACCGCCGGAGAGGTGGTCGAGGGTCGCGATGGTCTTGGCGAGCGTGATCGGGTCCGACTCCACCGGCAGCGCGACGGCGGTGGAGAGACCGATCCGCGACGTCACCGCGGCACAGGTGCCGAGCGTGACCCAGGGGTCGAGCGTACGCAGGTAGCGATCGTCGGGGAGCTCGGTGCCGCCGGTGGGGTGGAGCGCGTCGCGACGCACCGGGATATGGGTGTGCTCGGGCACGTAGAACGTGTCGAAGCCGCGCTCCTCGGCGGCGGTGGCGAGCTCGGCGGGCGTGATGCCGCGGTCCGAGGTGAACAGGACGATGCCGTGGCGCATGACACAACAGTAGAACGTGTTCTAGTCTTTGGGGAAGGGAACACCGGGACAGAGAAGTGAGGTTGGGATGTCGGATCTGCTCCTGCGCGAGGATCGAGAGCGTGTCCGTACGCTGAGCCTGAACCGCCCCGACCAGCTCAACGCCTTCAACCAGGAGCTCTACGTCGCGCTGGCCGAGGCGCTGGGCGAGGCGGACGGCGACCCGGACGTCGCCGTCGTGATGCTGACCGGTGTCGGCCGGGCCTTCTCCGCGGGCACGGACCTCCTCGAGATGAGGCAGACCGCCGCCGGTGCCGACGACGCCGGCGCCTCGCACGGCTTCGTCGGGCTGGTCGACGCGTTGGCCGGGTTCACCAAGCCGCTGGTCGTGGCGGTCAACGGGCTGGGTCTCGGCATCGGGGTGACGCTGCTCGGCTACGCCGACCTGGCCTTCGCCTCGAGCGCCGCAAGGTTCAAGACGCCGTTCACGACCCTCGGGGTGGCTCCCGAGGCGGCTTCCAGCTTCTTGGTCCCGCGGCTCGTCGGGCGTCAGAACGCCGCGTGGATGCTGTTGTCGGGGGAGTGGGTCGACGCCGAGGAGGCCCTCGAGATGGGCCTGGTCTGGCGGGTCACCTCGCCCGAGGGGCTTCTCGCCACCGCCTGGAAGCATGCCGCCACGCTCGCGGCTCGCCCGATCAGCAGCCTGGTGGCGGTCAAGGAGACCATGACCGCGTCGTTGCGCCCCGGCATCGAGGCAGCCCGCGAGCTGGAGAACGCGAAGTTTGCCGAGCTGATGGGCGCCCCGGCCAACCTGGAGGCGCTCACCGCCTTCGCCGAGGGGCGGGAGCCCGACTTCACGAACCTTCCGCCCGGCGCCTGAGACATCTTTCCGCAATTTCCTTGCGGCAATGTAGAACACGTTCTAATCTGGACACGTGTCCAGTCAGGTGAACCAGACGCCTCGCCGAGGTGTCGACGGCCGCCAGGCGCGTACGGTCGAGCGGCTCATGGTCGCCGGCATGGAGGAGCTTCGCGCCGTCGGTCACGAGACCCTGACGGTGCGCGGCGTCGCGTTGCGCGCCGGAGTCTCCTCGGCGACGGCCTACACCTACCTGGGCTCCAAGAACCGTCTCTTCGTCGAGCTGTTCTGGCGCCATCTCGCCGAGGCGTCGGCGGTGGAGACGACGGGTTCCCGCGCGGAGCGGGTGCAGGCGGCCGTACGCAGCCTGACGACCCGGATCGCCCAGGAGCCGGAGCTCGCGGCGGCGGTCACCCCGGCGCTGCTGGGCAGCGACGCGGACGTGGCCAGGCTGCGGCTGCGGATCGGCTCGGAGTTCGCCTCCAGGTTCGACGCGGCGCTCGGGGAGGGCGCTGAGGAAGCGGTGCGTGAAGCCTTGCTGCTCGCCTTCTTCGGCGCGCTGCTGCAGGCGGGCATGGGCCTGATGACCTTCGACGAGATGGTGGACCGGCTCGCGCCGGTCGTCGCCGTGATCGTCGCGTGAGGAGAGAGATGACCAGCACGGCCACCGAGATCTTCGACCCCTACGACTACGACTTCCACGAGGACCCCTACCCGGTCTATGCCCGGCTGCGGGACGAGGCACCCCTCTACTACAACGCCTCCGACGACTTCTGGGCGCTGTCGCGACATGCCGACGTGCACGCGGCGCTCAAGGACGATGTCGTCTTCTCCAACCGGATGGGAGTCTCGCTCGATGCGAGCGCCTGGAGCAAGGACGCTCACCGGGTGATGTCGTTCCTGGCCCTGGACGGCAAGGAGCAGACCAGGCTGCGCAAGCTGGTCTCGGCAGGCTTCACCCCGCGCAGGGTCCGCGAGCTCGCTCCCGGGGTGCAGGCGCTCGCCGACCACTATCTCGACCGGTTGCTCGCCCGAAACGATGACGACGGCGAGGCCGACTGGATCGCCGAGCTCGCCGGCAGGCTCCCGATGGACGTGATCTCGGGGATGATCGGGGTGGCCGAGTCCGACCGCGACGAGGTGCGGCGGCTGGCGGACCTGACGGTGCACCGCGAGGCCGGCGTACGTGACGTGCCGGAGGCCGGCATGGCCGCCGCCCTGGAGCTGATCGGCTACTACTCGGCGATGGTGACCGAGCGACGGAAGCGTCCGGGCGACGACCTGACCTCAGCTCTGGTGCAGGCCGAGATCGACGGCGACCGGCTCCACGACCACGAGATCATCGCGTTCTTGATGCTGATGGTCGTGGCCGGCAACGAGACCACCACCAAGCTGCTCGGCAACGCACTCCTCCATCTCGGGGCGAACCCCTCCCAGGTCGAGGACGTGTTCACCGGACCCGAGCTCGTCGGGACCTGGGTCGAGGAGACGCTGCGCCACGACACCTCGACCCAGATGCTGGCGCGTTATGTCGCCGACGACGTGGAGCTCCACGGGCAGGTGGTGCCGGCCGGCTCCAAGCTGCTGGTGCTGATCGGAGCGGCCAACCGGGACGAGCGGGTCTTCACCTCGCCGCAGACCTTCGACATCCACCGTGACCCCGACGAGCTCGGCAAGAGCCTCAGCTTCGGGGTCGGTCGTCACTTCTGTCTGGGTGCCAACCTCGCCCGCCTCGAGACCCGCATCGTGCTGGAGGAGCTGGTGCGGCGTACGTCGGGCTTCGAGGTGCACGCCGAGCGCGCCGTCCGGGTGCACTCGACCAGCGTGCGTGGGTTCGCCGAGCTCCCGGTCACCTTCGCTCGGAGGGTGCGATGAGCGGGCGGCGGATGTTCACCGAGGTAACTCGGTCGACATCGAAGGAGGACGCATGAAGTACGCACAATCCGACCGCCGCCCGGCGGTGATCACCGGCGCCTCGTCCGGGATCGGCGCGGAGACTGCGCGAGCGCTGGCCGGGGCTGGTCTTCCGGTCGCGCTGGGCGCCCGGCGGCTCGACCGGATCGAGGAGGTCGCGGCCGCGATCCGTGCAGACGGGGGAGAGGCGGTCGCGCACCCGCTCGACGTCACCTCCGACGACTCGGTGGCCGAGTTCGCCGCGAAGGTGACCGCGGATCTGGGCGACGTCGAGGTGCTGGTCAGCAACGCCGGGGTGACCCATCCCGGCGCGACCGTCGAGGTGCCCACCGAGACCTTCGCCGGCCAGGTCGACGTCAACCTGCTCGGCGCCCACCGCGTCCTGCGCGCCTTCGGACCCGGGATGATCGAGCGGCAGCGCGGCGACCTGGTCTTCCTCTCCTCCGACGTGGCGCTGCGGCCGCGACCGTTCATGGGAGCGTACGCAGCCTCGAAGTGGGGGCTGGAAGGCATGGTCAACGCGCTCCAGATGGAGCTCGAGGGCACCGGGGTCAGGGCAACCATCGTGCGACCCGGCCCGACCCACTCCGACATCGGCAACGAGTGGCCCGCCGACCTCGGTGGGTTCGTGCTGGACCAGTGGGTGAAGTGGGGCCTGGCCCGGCATCCGCACTTCCTCAAGGCCCGCGCGCTGGCCGACGCGATCACGACGGTCGTGACCGCGCCCCGCGGAGTCCACCTCAGCAGCATCGACGTCAACCCCGAGGCACCCGTCGAGGAGCGAGCATGACGATCCCCACCGTCTCCACCGTCCTGGACGACCAGGACCCGAGCGTTCCCGAGATCATCCGCGGCACCGGGCATCTGCCCGAGATGCGGGTCGACCCGATCGCGCTCTTCACTCGCGTACGCGAGGAGTGCGGCGACCTCGGCCGCTTCCGCCTCGCCGACAAGGAGGTCGTGCTGGCCAGCGGTGCCGAGGCCAACGAGGCGTTCTTCCGGGCGCCCGACGACGTGCTCGACCAGGCGGCTGCCTATCCGTTCATGACGCCGATCTTCGGCAAGGGCGTCGTCTTCGACGCCTCGCCGGAGGAGCGCCAGCAGATGCTGAAGAACCAGGCGCTGCGCGGCGACATGATGCGCGGCCACGCCCGGACGATCGAGGCGGAGATCCGCCGGATGATCGCCGGCTGGGGTGAGGAGGGCGAGATCGACCTGCTCGACTTCTTCGCCGAGCTGACCATCTACACGACCTCGGCCTGCCTCGTCGGCAAGCCGTTCCGCGAGGAGCTCGACTCCTCGTTCGCCCGGCACTACCACGAGCTCGAGCACGGCACAGATGCGATCGCGTACGTCGATGCGTACGCCGACATCGACAGCTTCCGCAAGCGCGACGCCGCCCGGGACAAGCTGGTCGCGCTGGTCCAGGCGATCGTCGACAAGCGGGTCGCGCGGGGCACGGTGGCGCGCGAGGATCGTGACCTGCTCGACGTGCTGATCTCGATCGATATGGACACCGACACCATCACCGGGATCTTCATCTCGATGATGTTCGCCGGGCATCACACCTCCTCGGGCACGGCGTCATGGGCGATGATCGAGCTGCTGCGCAACCCCGAGGTCATGATCGATGTCGTCGAAGAGCTCGACGAGCTGTACGACGACGGCAGCGAGGTCTCCTTCCAGGCGCTGCGCTCGATCCCGGTGCTCGAGGCGACCTTGAAGGAGACCCTGCGGCTGCACCCGCCGCTGATCATCCTGATGCGGCTGGTGCGCGAGGACTTCGAGCTGCTCGGGGAGACCATCCCGGCAGGCACCCTGCTCGCCGCCTCGCCGAGGGTCTCCAACCGGATCGAGGCCGACTTCCCGAAGGCGGAGACGTTCGACCCGAGCCGTTACATCGACCCGCGCCAGGAGGACATGCAGAACCGCTGGACCTGGATCCCGTTCGGCGCCGGCAAGCACCGCTGCGTGGGCAACGCGTTCGCGATGATGCAGATGAAGGCGATCTTCTCGGTCATCCTGCGCGACTACTCGTTCGAGCCGGCCCAGCCGGTCGACTCCTACGCCGACGACTTCACCAAGATGGTGATCCAGCTCCAGCAGCCCTGCCGGGTCCGCTATCGGAGGCGGCCCGTGGGTGGTGGCAGAGCATGAAGGTCGCCGCTGACCTGGATCTGTGCCAGGGGCACCAGGAGTGCCTCGCCGAGGCGCCGGAGCTCTTTGGCTTCGACGACGACAGCTACCAGGTCGTCGTACGCGTCAGCGAACCGTCCGCCGGCCAACTGGACGCCGCGCGGGCGGCCGTCAAGTACTGCCCTGCTTTCGCTCTCACCTTGGTCGAAGCGGAGCCCGAGACAATCGATAGGGAGGACTGACATGGACCGCACCGAGATCGAGGGGTTCTGGGCCGACTGGCTCAGCCTTAACCGTCAAGCAGAGGCTGAGGGTGACTGGGGGCAGCTGGCCGATGTGTATGCCGAGGACGCGACGTACGGCTGGATGTACACCCCCGACGAGCACTTCATGGCGGTCGGCCGCGATCAGATCCGCGAGTGGGCGCTGGGCACCGAGATGGCCGGGCTCGAGGGCTGGCACTACGACTACCAGGCGACGGTCATCGACGACGTCAACGCGATGGTGATCGGTTTCTGGCGCCAGCGCGCCGGGATCGTCGACGACGCGACGGGGGAGGAGTACGAGATCCTCGGCATCGGCGGCTCATGGTTCGGCCTCGCGCCGCGGCCCGACGGTCGTGGGCTGGAGTTCTCCTGGCAGCGCGACTGGTTCGACCTCGGCTCCACCGCAGCCACTTTCCTCGACATCGTCAAGGCCAAGAAGGCAACCGCCGGGCTGCTGGAGCGGATGTCGCTGAACGGGATCGAGCAGCCCGGTCACTACCGGCTCGCCGACCTGCCCTCGACCGTCTGGCCGCCGCCCGTCGCGGCCGGGAACTTCGTGACCCAGGAGTCCGTGTGACGACCAGAGTGCCCACCAACCCGCCCGCTCAGCAGCTCGTCGACGGCAAGCTCGGCGCGGCGAGCTTGGGCGAGACGTACGCGATCCTCAACCCGGCCACCGGGCAGGAGATCGGGCGTGCGCCCGACTCGACGGCCGACGACATGGACGCCGCGATCGCCTCCGCGCGCAGGGCCTTCGACGAGACCGACTGGTCCACCGACGTGGCCTTCCGGATCAGGTGCCTGCGCCAGCTGCACCAGGCGATCCTCGACGAGGCCGAGACGCTGCGGGAGCTGACCACCGCCGAGGTCGGCGCGCCGGCGTTCCTGGTGGCCGGGCCGCAGTTCGACACCCCGGTCGAGACGCTGGCCTGGACCATCGACCTGGCCGAGTCCTACGAGTGGGAGCGCGATCTCGGCGTCGGCGTCACGATGGGGATCTCCTCGCGCCGCACCGTGCGCAAGGAGGCCGTCGGAGTCGTTGCCGCGATCACGCCGTGGAACTTCCCCAACCAGATCAACCTGGCCAAGATCGGCCCCGCGCTGGCCGCCGGCAACACCGTGATCCTCAAGCCTGCGCCCGACACGCCGTGGCTGGCCGCGGAGCTCGGGCGCCTGGCCGCCGAGCACACCGACATCCCGCCCGGCGTCTTCAACGTCGTCACCCCGCGCGACAACGGCGTGGCGGCGATGCTGGCCGAGGACCCGCGGGTCGACCTGGTCTCCTTCACCGGCTCGACCGGCACGGGCCGGGCGATCATGGCCGCCGCAGCGCCCAGCCTGAAGAAGGTCTTCCTCGAGCTCGGCGGCAAGTCGGCGGCGATCGTGCTCGACGACGCCGACGTCGCCTCGGCGGCCTCGATGGCCGCCTTCTCGGTTGCCGTCCACGCAGGTCAGGGCTGCGCGCTGACCACCCGTCTCGTGGTGCCCCGAGCCGACTACGACGCCGCGGTCGAGTCCGCCGCGGCCACGATGTCTGCCCTCGGCGTGGGCGACCCGGCCGATCCCGGCACCATCTGCGGACCGGTGATCTCCTCCGTGCAGCGCGACCGGATCCTGCGCTATCTCGCGCTCGCCGAGGAGGAGGGCGGCCGGTTCGCGGCCGGAGGCGCCGTCGCGGCGCACGACGGTGACCTCGCCGAGGGGTTCTGGATCCAGCCCACCGTCGTCGCCGGCCTCGACAACACCGCCCGCGTCGCCCGCGAGGAGATCTTCGGCCCCGTGCTCACCGTCATCGCCCACGACGGCGACGACGATGCCGTACGCATCGCCAACGACTCGCCCTACGGCCTCTCCGGCTCCGTCGAGTCCGGGTCGCTGGAGCGCGCCAAGTCGGTCGCCGCCCGGATCCGCACCGGCACCATCGGCGTCAACGGCGGCCAGTGGTTCGGCGCTGACGCCCCCTTCGGCGGCTACAAGCAGTCCGGCCTCGGCCGGGAGATGGGGGTCGAGGGCTTCGAGGAGTACCTCGAGACCAAGCTCGTCGCGGAGCCCGCATGAACCCGAGCCGGCTCGTTCTGACCGGAAACCCCGTCGAGTCGGCTCGTTATAACGAGCCGACTCGACGGGAAATCTTGTCAGAAGGAGCCGACTCGGCAGGGATCGATGTCAGAACGCGCCGACTCGGCGCGCGGGAGGTAGGTGGAGCATGAAGGTCGATGGTCGGTTCAAGGACAAGGTCGTCGTGGTCACCGGGGCGGCGCAGGGGATCGGGGAGGCGTACGCCAAGGGGCTGGCGGCCGAGGGGGCGGCGGTCGTCGTCGCCGACCTGAACGAGGACAAGGGACAGCAGGTCGCCAAGGAGATCGAGGCGTCCGGAGGCGCGGCGAGATTCGTCCGCTGCGATGTCTCCGAGCACGCCTCGGCGGCCGCGCTCGTGGCCGAGACGACCGAGGCGTACGGCGGGATCGACGGGCTGATCAACAACGCCGCGATCTACGGCGAGATGGCCTTCGACCTGCTGATCACCGTCGACTGGGACTACTACGAGAAGTTCATGGACGTGAACCTCAACGGCGCGCTGGTGATGACCCGCGCGGTCTATCCCGCGATGCAGCAGCGGGGCGGGGGCGCGATCCTCAACCAGTCGAGCACCGCGGCCTACCTCTACTCCGGGTTCTACGGGTTGGCGAAGGTCGGCATCAACGGCTTGACGCAGCAGCTCGCCCACGAGCTCGGCGGGATGAACATCCGGGTCAACGCGATCGCTCCCGGACCGACCGACACCGAGGCGACCCGCACCCAGGCCGGCGACGCGGCCAAGGAGATGACCAAGCAGATGGCGATCAAGCGGCTCGGTACGACCGACGACATGGTCGGCGCCGCGAAGTTCCTGCTCTCGCCGGACTCGTCGTGGATCTCCGGCCAGATCATCGCGGTCGACGGTGGCGGGACGTTCCGGCTGTGAGGGACTTTCACAAGACCCGCGCAGGCTTCGTGGGGCTCGGCAACATCGGCAGGCCGATGGCCCACCGGCTCGCGAGCGCGGACGCGGTCGAGCTGTGGGTGCACGACATCGCGCCCGAGCCGGTGGCCGAGCTGAGCGCCGCCGGTGCCACGACGGCCGGCTCCGTCGCCGAACTGGCCGCGAGCGTCGACGTGCTCAGCGTGATGGTGCGCGACGACGACCAGGTGCGTCAGGTGCTCGCCGAGGTGCTCGGTGCTGTCGGTGACCGTGCCGACGGCGCCACGCTGACGGTCCTGGTGCACTCGACCGTTGGCCCGCAGACCCCCGCCGAGCTCGCGGCCGCCGCCGAGCCGCACGGTGTCCGCGTGCTCGACGCTCCTGTCTCCGGTGGCCCGATGGGGGCGGCCGAGGGCACCCTGGCCATCCTCGTGGGCGGCGCGCCCGAGGCGTACGCAGCAGCCCGCCCCGTGCTGGAGGCGATGGGCACCAAGGTCGTCCATGCCGGTCCGGCCGGGGCCGGCACTCGCCTCAAGCTGGCTCGCAACCTGCTCCACTTCGCCTCCTTCACCGCCGCCACCGAGGCTCAGCGCCTCGCCGAGGCGGCCGGGCTCGACCTGGTGGCGCTCGGTGACGTCGTACGCCACACCGACGCGATCACCGGTGGACCGGGCGCGATCATGCACCGCGAGAGCACGGCGCCGCTCGCGGAGACCGACTTCTGGCACGGCGTCTTCGGCCACGTGGCCGCGCTGGGGGAGAAGGACCTCGGCTTCGCGATCGAGCTCGCCGACGAGCTCGGGGTCGAGGTGCCGCTCGCCCGCATCGCCCTCGACCGGCTGGGACCCGGCCTCGGGATTCCCATGACTGAGCAGACCGAGCAGTGAGCAGACGAGCAGCGAGCAAGGACCGAGCAAGGACCGAGCAAGGACCGAGCAAGGAAAGACCATGAGTGACGACACCGAGAAGTTCGCCGGGCTGCCAGAGGCCCGGGCCAGAGGCCTGCGCAAGATGGAGGAGGTCTACGGCTTCGAGATGAACGACGGCGACGGCGACTTCTTCCGCTACACCGCCGACCACCTCTTCGGCGACATCTGGCAGCGCCCCGGCCTGACCACGCGCGACCGGCGCCTCCTGCTGGTCGGGCTGCTCGCCGGCCAGGGCGCCTCCGACGTGCTCGGGATCCAGATCCCCGCGGCCCACGCCAACGGCGAGCTCGACGACGAGGAGCTGCGCGAGATCGTGGTCTTCCTCTGCCACTACACGGGCTGGCCCAACGGTGCCAAGATCAACACTGTCGTCGAGGAGACCATCGGCAAGGCCCGCCGGCACGCCCAGCGGAACGACCAGCGGAAGGACCAGCGCTCATGACGTACGTCATCACCCAGTCGTGCTGCAACGACTCCTCCTGCGTGGAGGTCTGTCCGGTGGACTGCATCCACCCGGCGCCCGACGAGGCAGGGTTCGCCTCCGCGGAGATGCTCTACATCCACCCCGACGAGTGCATCGACTGCGGAGCCTGCGAGGAGGCGTGCCCGGTCAACGCGATCTTCCCCGACGACGAGGTGCCGGAGATGTTCGCGGCCTACACCGACATCAACGCCGCCTTCTTCGAGTTCACCGGCGAGCAGGAGATGCCGGCCCCGGCGCCGCCGAGGGGAGCCAAGATCGATGGCGACACCCCGCTGAAGGTCGCCGTGGTCGGCGCCGGACCAGCGGGCTGGTTCGTCGCCGACGATCTCGCCACCACCCGGCGCTGCGACGTCGAGATCACCGTCATCGACCGTCTCTCGACTCCCTACGGCCTGGTCCGCTACGGCGTCGCCCCCGACCATCTCGACACCAAGGAGATCGTCTCCGGCTTCGCCAAGACGGCTCGTCACCGCAGGGTGAGCACCCGCTACAACATCGAGATCGGTCGCGACATCAGCCACGACGAGCTCCTCGCCGCCCATCATGCGGTCGTCTACACCACCGGCGCCGGTGAGGGCCGCAGCCTAGACGTTCCGGGGGAGGAGCTGCCCGGATCGACCTCGGCCGCCGAGCTCGTGGGCTGGTACAACGGCCATCCCGACCGCGCTGCGCTCACCTTCCCGCTCACCCATGAGCGTGCCGTCGTCATCGGCAACGGCAACGTCGCCCTCGACCTGGCCCGGCTGCTGCTGGCCGACGCCGAGGCGCTGGTGGCCTCCGACCTGGCTGACCACGCCCTCGTCGCGCTGAGCGCCTCCGACATCCGCGAGGTCGTGGTCACCGCACGGCGCGGCGCCGAGCACGCCGCGTTCACCAGCCCCGAGCTGCGGGCACTGGCCGACGACCCCGCGATCGACGTCGTGGTCGACGAGGCCGATCTGACAGGCCTGCCGAGCGAGGACGATCTGACCGTGCGCGACGCCGCCGCCTTCGCAGCCCTCCAGAAGGCGGATCTGCTCCGCGACCTGGCCGCGAGGCCGCGTACGCCTGGAGCGAAGCGGCTCGTGCTCCGCTTCGGACTCACCCCGACCGGGATCCTCGGCGACGACGCCGTCTCCGGGATCCGCTTCGACTCGGGAGAGGAGCTCGAGGCCGGTCTGGTCGTACGCGCCACCGGCTACCGCTCCGCGGCCATCGCCGGCGTGCCCGCCGAGGAGACCACCGGCCGGTTCGACCACGAGGCGGGTCGGCTCATCGGCACCCGGGCGACCTACACGGCGGGCTGGGCCAAGCGCGGACCGACCGGCGTGATCGGCACCAACCGTGCCTGCGCCGCCGAGACCGTACGCACCCTGCTCGACGACCACGCCGCCGGCAGGCTCGCCGAGCCGACCGGCCAGTCGATCGACGAGATCCTGGACGCCCGTGGCGCGCCCCGCGTCGACCACGCCGGCTGGGAGATGCTGGACACCCACGAGCGCGAGTCCGGCAAGAAGGCCGGGCGACCGAGGATCAAGGTGACCGACCGAAGCGAGCAGGTAGACATCGCGACCCGCGCCTCATCCGTCGCGACCCCGACGAGCGCCTGAGCGCTGCACTCAGTTCTCGTCGGGCCACGCCGCGAAGAGCGCAACGGCGCCCACCACGTCCAGCTCGTAGTGAGGGAAGCGCTCGGCCAGAGCGAGCTCGAGATCCGCTCTGGTGTCAGCGGCGTTGGCGAAGATGCCCTTCCGGTTGTAGACGTCCATGAGCCGCCGTCCGAACCGGGTGTGCGTCTCGAGGTCGGCCAGGACCGTGGCACCGAACACGACTCCGCCGGGCGCGAGCAGCGGCAGCACGTGGTCGAGCACCACCGCCTTCTCGGTGGGGTCGCCGGGGAGGCAGTGCAAGACGTAGCTCAGGCCGACGGAGCCAAAGGAACGGGCAGGAAGATCGATCGGCACCAGTGCATCGTGCTGCCGGGTGCTCGGCCGATAGCGGGCGATACGAGCAGCGGCGTGCTCGAGCACCGTGGGGTTCGGGTCGAGAAGGGTGATCCGGGGATCGGGCACCGGGAACCGGCAGCGGTCGAGGAAGAACCCTGTGCCGGGACCGATGTCGAGGTGCGTCTCGCCGACGTAGCGGTCATAGTGGCTGAGTATGCGAAAAGCCGGACAGCGCCAGACGAGACTGCTCGACAACCGCAGGACGACGGTGTCGTACGACTTCAGCACGCGCTCGGTGTAGACGGCCTGGCCTGCGTAGGTGGGGTTCGAGATGTCCATGTGTGTGCTCCATCATCGGGGTTGCTCGTGCGGGGCCGAGGCGGTTGACTCGGCCCATGGGTGGAGGATCGTCGGGTCCGCTCAAGGACCGCTCAAGCCTCGTGCGGCTGCTCGGCGGCGTCGATGTGCTGACCGCGGCTGGACGGATCCAGGCCGGGGGCGTGCGGACCCGCACGCTGTTGGCAGCACTCGCGCTCCAGCCGGGCCGAGTCGTGCCGGTGGATACGCTGCTCCAGGCACTCTGGGGCGACGCCGCCCCGCGCACGGCACCGCACGCGCTGCAGGTGCACATCTCGAACCTGCGCCGCCTCCTCCCACCCGATCTGATAGTCGAACGATGCTCCGGCGGCTACCAGCTCTCAGCCGGCGCCCGGGCGACGGACGTGGACCGTTTCCGTGAGCTCGCCGGGCAGGCTGCGACCGAACTGAGGAACGGGCGCGCGACTACGGCCCTGAGCTACCTGCGGACGGCCCTGGAGATCTGGCGAGGTCCTCCGCTTGTGGACGTGCCGTGGGAACGCTTCGCCGGCGCCGAGGTTCAGGGGGTGGAGGAGCTGCACCGAGACGTACAGGAGGACCTGGTCGAGGCTCTGCTTCTCGACGGATGCCCGGAGGCCGCGGTTGGCGAAGCCGAGAGTCTGGTGAGAGCCGAACCGTTCCGGGAACGACGGTGGGGTCAGCTCATCCTCGCGCTCTACCGCGTCGGCAGACAGGCCGATGCGCTGGAGCGATGGCGAGATCTGCGCTCGCTGCTCGGCGACGAGCTGGGAGTAGAGCCTGGCCCACGGATCGAGGAGCTCGGCCGGGAGATCCTCCGCCATGATGCCGCGTTGGGTGTGGCCGCCACGACGCCGACACCGCAGATCCGGTTCGCGCGCGGTGCGACGGGTCTCCTCGCGTACCAGATCGTCGGCGACGGTCCGAAGGACCTCCTCGTGGTGCCTGGTTTCGGGGCCAACCTCGAGATCCGTTGGGAGGATCCCGGCTTGGCGAGCTTCTATCGGCGCTTGGCGCGCTCGAGCCGTGTGATCCTCATGGATCGGAGGGGTACCGGCCTCTCCGACCGCGACGGTGGGATCCCGTCGACCAAGCGCAGGCTGGGGACGTGCAGGCCGTTCTCGACGAGGTGGGCTCGGAGCGAGCGGCCCTGTTCGGCGTCATGGACGGCGGCGCGATCGCCCTGCGCTGCGCGGCCGACGCCCCCCCAACGAGTCCTGGGCGTCGTGACGTATGCGACGTGGCCTGTGTGGAGTCTGGTCCCTCCGGGGGCCGCCGCGGCGTTCGATGAGCTGGTCGAAGGTTTCGATGATGGGCTGCGCCTGGACTCGGTGATTGCGGTGATGGCACCGAGTCGGGCCGACGACCCGGCGTTCTGTGACTGGTTCGGACGGTACGTCCGGCTCGCGGCCGGCGGTGGCGGCACCGTGGCGGCGGTGAGACGGTTCCGCGAGGTGGACATCCGCCCGGTCCTCGGCCGCGTCGCGGCTCCGGTGCTCGCGATGAGCCGGGCCGGGGACGAGTTTGTCCCGCCTGAGTGTGCTCGGACGATCGCTGCCGGGGTGCCACACGGCCGGACAGCCTTCCTCCCAGGTGAGGACTCGGCCCTCTGGGCAGGCGATGTGGAGGCTGTCGCTGCGCGGGTCGAGGACTTCGTCGGGAGCCTCGACACGCCCTGATGCCGCGGTTTTGCCCTGGCCGACCGGGAATGTCTGTAAGAGTGGACGAAAACCGATCGTCGGGAGGGCGCTCGATGGCAGGCAGCAGCTACAAGGACTGGAACCAGTCGATCATCGACGAGTTCCGAGCCAACGGCGGCAACGTGACCTCGGTCCCGTTCGGACGCGGTCTCGTGCTGGTGCACCACAGCGGTGCGAGGTCCGGCACCGAGCGGGTCTCTCCGGTGGCGTTCCTGCGTCATGACAGAGACACCTGGCTGATCGCGGCCTCGAAGGCCGGAGCTCCGGAGAACCCGGCCTGGTATCACAACCTGCTGGCCAACCCGGAGACCGAGATCGAGACCCCCGAGGACGGCGTCGTCGAGGTCACCGTGACCGAGCTGGCCGGCGCCGAGCGCGACGCCGCGTGGGAGCGGTTCAAGGCGATGAGCCCGGGTTTCGGTGAGTACGAGGCCAAGACCGACCGCGTCATCCCGGTGCTCTCGCTGCGCCGCCGCTGATCAGACCGGTGTGATCGGCAAGGAGCGTCGGGGCTCGAAGTCGAAGTCGGCTCCGGTGCTGAACCGCACCACCGCGACCTCGGCGGCCTCGGGCGCCGGCTCGGCGCGCCGCACCACCTCGACCCGCCAGCCGTCCTCGATCGGCCTCACCTCGACGTCGAGGTGAGGGTCGAGGGCGTGGACGGCCGCCTGGAGCGGGGCGGTCCACTCCGGTCCGATCAGGGACACCCAGGCGCCGTCGTCGTCGGCCGCCGAGGGGCGCACGACCAGGCTGGCCTCGTCGACCCGCACCGTGACGTACGCGGCGGGGTTGAGCATGGGATGGAGCGCGAGCAGGCGCAGCGCGCCAGCGGGGTCGGGCGAGAGGTCGAGCACCCGGGCGAGCCGGGCGGCGGCGATGCCCGCCACCCCGATGAGCTGCTTGCGGCGGATCTCGACGAGCTGATCGGGCGAGGAGACCCGTGGCTCCAGCGCGAGCGTGAAGCCACGGTCGAGCAGCGCCATCTGGAGACAGACCTCGTCGGCGATGCGCACCAGTGCCGAGCGGGAGAACGCACCCAGGTCGAGGTCGGAGACGAGCGGTCCGGAGTAGTCGGCGGCGCCGTCCTCGGCAGCGTCGATCGGTGCGAGCTCGAGGCCCGCCGCCCGCGAACGCTCGTTGACGGCCAGCTCGGGCACGGCGACCGCCTCCGGGTGGGTGTCGTCGATGACGACGCTCCAGCGACAGTGCGGCGTACGGTCGGCGGGCGCGCGCGGCGGCCGGTGGATCGGGCGGACCTGAGCCCGAGGATGGGTCGCGATGGCGGTGGCGTCGAAGGTCGGATCCTCGATGTCGTGACACATTCCCCGCACGTACGCCTCGCCCATCGGCTCCACGTCCATCAGCGCCCCGCAGTGGTCGAGGTGGAACTCGCCGTGGCGGGCGTCGTGGACGGTGTAGCGGAAGTCCATGAACTGCGGCGGGGCGCCGATGTCGAGCTGGAGGCCCTTGAAGATCGTCGGCACATCACCCTGGCCGTCCACCTCCGGCGCGTAGCCGAGCGCCCGCTGCATCCGCCGGGTGTAGATGGGCGAGGCCGCCGCCCATTCGACGATCGCGATCTGCACCATCTCCTCGCGCCCGAACGCGGAGATGCACCAGGCCATCCCGGAGCGGTCGATGAGCTGCCCGATGAGGAGGAGCTCGCGGACGACGTCGGCGAGCTCCTCGCGGCTCAGGTCGGCGTAGCGGGACCGGGGTGGCTCGCCGGTGGCCGATGCTGCGGGGGTCGAGCCTGCTGGGCTCAACGGATCCGAAGCTTGCGCATCCATCGAAGCGACATCTGCATCTGCTTGGCGTAGTCGTCGAAGGTCTGCTTGCCCTGCGGCCCCATGACCTGCTTCTTCAAGGTGGCGACGTTCTGGGTCTCGGTGTACTTCAGCAGGCCCTGGTCGCCGTGGCGGGCGCCGACGCCCGACTTCTTCATGCCGCCCGACGGCGTCGACTTGGAGGCGTACGCCGCGGCGAGGCCGTCGTTGATGTTGACGTTGCCCGACTCGATCCGGGTCGCCACGGCCTGGGCCCGCTTGAAGTCGGTGGTCCACACCGAGGCGTTGAGCCCGTAGTCGGTGTCGTTGGCCAGCTCGACCGCCTCGTCGAGGGTGGAGTAGGCGTGCAGGGAGACGACCGGCCCGAAGGTCTCGGTGACCCCGTGCTCCATCTCCTTGGTGGTGCCCTCCAGGATGGTCGGCTCGAAGAAGGTCGGCCCGATGTCGGGGCGCGCCTTCCCGCCGGTGAGCACGGTGGCGCCCTTGGCGACCGCGTCGTCGACGTGCGACTGCACCCGTGCCAGGTGGTCGGGCGAGATCAGTGCTCCGAGGTCGGGCCCGAAGGCGTAGGCGGCCTCGATCCGCATCCCCTCGACGGCGGCCACGAACTTGTCGCGGAACTCGTCGTACATCGCATCCGGGATGTAGATGCGCTCGATGTGCATGCAGATCTGGCCGGTGTTGCCGAAGACCGCGAACATCGAGCCGGCGACGGTCTCGTCGATGTCGGCGTCGTCGAGCACGATCATCGGGTTCTTGCCGCCGAGCTCGAGGCAGGCGCCGATCAGGTTGCGGCCGGCCTGTTCGCCGATGACCTTGCCGGTGGCGGTCGACCCGGTGAACATCGCATAGTCGACGTTGTCCATCAGGGTCGGGCCGACGTCGGGCCCCTCGCCGCAGACCACCTGGAACAGACCCTTGGGCAGGCCCGCCTCCTCGAGCAGCGAGATGCCGAACAGGGGCGAGAGCGCCGTCTTGTTGTCGGGCTTGAGCAGCACCGCGTTGCCGGCCATCAGCGCCGGGATGGCGTCGGAGAGACCGGTCGCGAACGGGAAGTTCCACGGCGCGATGATGCCGATCAGGCCGCGTGGCGGGTGACGCTCGATCGAGCTCGACAGCAGCGGCATCACGCCGGGGCGCGTCTTGTCCTTGAGCAGCTTCGGGGCGCGCTTGAGGTAGTGCGAGATCACCATCGGCGGGTCGCACACCTCCTCGAACGCGATCCGCCGGGCCTTGCCCGACTCGGCCTGGATGAGGTCGGCGATCTTGTGCTGGTTGCGCAGGATCAGCTCGTGGGCGCGCCTGAAGACCGCCAGCCGCTCGGGCAGAGGCGTGGCCGCCCACTGGCGCTGAGCTGCCCGCCCGGCCGCGGCCGCCCGCTCCACATCGGCCGGTGAGGACTGGGGCAGCGCCACCAGCACCTCGCCGCTGTAGACCTCGGTCAGCTTCCACGACGATCCGGTCGAGGACGGCACCCGTGAGACGAGCTCGTTGAGGATGTCCTCGGTGATCCAGTCGGGGCGGCGTACGCCTCGGGTGTTGGCGGTCTCGGTGGTCACATCTGCTCCGATCAGCTGTTCTCGAGCACGAAGGCTGCGCAACGGTCACCGATCATGACCGCAGGAGCGTTGGTGTTGCCGCCGATGATCGACGGCATGATCGAGGCGTCGGCGACGCGGAGCCCTTCGACGCCGCGTACGCGAAGCTGTGGGTCGACCACGGCCCGCTCGTCGACGCCCATCCGGCAGGAGCCGACACCGTGATAGATCGAGGTGGCCCGGTTGGTGACCTCGTCCTTCATCGCCTCGGAGTCGATCGCCTTGCCGGGGTGGATCTCGGACTTGACCTGGCCGCCGAAGGCGGAGGAGGCCATGATCTCGCGGATCATCTCGACGCCCTCGAGGAGCACCTGCTTGTCACCGGGCTCGGCGAGATAGTTGAAGTCGATCAGCGGCGCGGCGCTCGGGTCGGCGTTGCGCAGCCGCAGGGTGCCTCGCGAGCGCGGGTAGATCAGCGACGACATCACCGTCAGCGCGGCCCGTGGGTCGACGTCGTGGCGGATCGGTGCGTCCTGGTTGGGGGACGGGTAGGCCCACGGGAGCACGTGCAGCTGCAGGTCGGGTACGTCGGTGGCCTGCGACGTACGCACGAACCCGACCGTCTCGAAGACGGTGTGACCGAGGATCGACTTGCCGACAGTCTGCTCCTTGAGCACGGCCTTGGCGAAGTAGCCAGCCGTGCCGTGGTGGATCGCGGAGGGCATCTCCCAGGTGGTGGGCACGAACATGTGGTCGTGCAGGTTGTCGCCGACCGGCAGGTCGTGGAGGGTGCTGATCCCGTGCTCGGCCAGGTGGTCGGGGTGCCCGATCCCGGAGAGCATCAGCAGCTGCGGTGAGCCGAAGACGCCCGCCGAGACGATGACCTCCTTGGTGGCCGAGATCGTCTGCGGTCCCCGCTTCGTGGTGATCTCGACCCCACGCGCACGGCCGCCCTCGATCACGATGCGACTCACGTGCACGCTGGTGAGCGTGGTCAGGCTCGGCAGGTCCTGGTCGTGGAGGTAGCCACGCGAGGTCGAGTAGCGCAGGCCGTCGATGCCGCTCTGCTGGAAGGTCGAGACACCCTCCTGCTCGGCGCCGTTGTAGTCGTCGAGCACCTTGACGTCCAAGGTCTGCGAGGTCGCCTGCTGGAAGGTCAGCGACGCCTCGGTCGGTCGCGGGTGCTTCATGACCTTGATCGGCCCGCCCACGCCGCGGAAGTCGGAGGAGCCGCCGTCGTAGTCCTCGATGCCTCGGTAGACGTCGTTGACCGTGTCGGCGTCCCAACCGGTGTTGCCCTCGGCGGCCCAGGCGTCGTAGTTGGCCCGGTTGCCACGCACCCACAGGAGTCCGTTGACGGAGGACGACCCGCCGAGCACCTTGCCGCGCGGCTGGGGGAGCTCGCGGTTGCGGGCGTGCTGCTGGGGCACGGTGTGGTAACCCCAGTCGACCAGCTTCTTCAACCGCGGCTCGGCGTGCAGCGGCCCGATCATCCCGGGCTTGGTGACCAGGTAGTTGTGCTTGTCGCGCTTGCCGGCCTCGAGCAGGATGACCGACTTGCCCGCGGCCGCGAGCCGTCCGGCGACGGCACAGCCGGCCGATCCCGCCCCGACGACCACGTACTCGGCCTCGGTGATCTTCTCTCGTGCCATCTCAGAGCCTCTCGATGATCGTTGCGGTCGCCTGCGCGCCGCCGGCGCACATCGAGACCAGGGCAGTGCTGGCGTCACGGCGTTCGAGCTCGTGCAGCGCGGTGGTGAGCAGTCGCGTGCCGGTGGAGCCTACGGGGTGGCCCAGGGCGATCGCGCCGCCGTTGACGTTGATCTTCTCCTCGGGCACCTCGTGCACCTTGGCCCACGACATGACCACGCCGGCGAACGCCTCGTTGACCTCGGCGATGTCGATGTCGCCGATCGACATACCGGAGTCCTTCAGCGCCTTCTCGGTCGCCTGCACCGGTCCGTCGAGGTGGTAGTAGGGGTCGGAGCCGACCAGGTTGGAGGTGATGATCCGGGCGCGCGGCTTCAGCCCCAGCGAGGTCGCGACCTCGGAGTCCATCAGCAGCAGCGCCGAGGCGCCGTCGGAGATCTGGGAGGAGGTGCCCGCGGTGTGGAAGCCGCCCTCACGCACCGGGCTCAGGGCGGCCAGCTTCTCGAGCGAGGTCTCCCGGATGCCCTGGTCCTCGGCGATGGTGCGCACCTCGCCCGTGGGCTTGCCCTCGTCGTCGAGCATGGGGGCTTCGACGGCGAAGATCTGGCTCTTGAAGTAGCCCGCGTCGCGGGCCTGACGCGCCTTGACCTGCGACCACAGGCCGAACTCGTCGACCTCGTTGCGGGAGAACCCGCGGTCGGCCACGATCCGGTCGGCGCCGGTGAACTGGTCGGGCAGGTCGATGTTCCAGTCGGCGGGGCGAGGGTCGCCGGCACCCTTGGGTACGTTCGCGCCGAGCGGGATGCGTGACATCGACTCGATGCCGCACGCGATCCCGACCTTGATCTGGTCGGAGGCGATCATCGCGTTGATCAGGTGGGTGGCCTGCTGTGCGGAGGAGCACTGCGCGTCGATGACCGTCGAGCCGGTGTGGATCGGCAGCCCGGCGTGCAGCCAGGCGCGGCGCACCATGTTGTTGGACTGCTCGCCCGCCTGGGAGACGCAGCCGCCGATCACCTCGTCGACCAGCTCGGGGTCGACGCCGGAGCGCTTGAGCACCTCGACCTGGGCGGCCCCGAGCAGCACGCCCGGGTGCAGGCCGGCGAGCCAACCCTTGCGCTTGCCGATGGGGGAACGGACGGCTTCGACGATGACGGGCGTGCCCATGGAACCTCGCTCTTCGGGGTCAACAACTGTCCACCAAATTAGAACGTGTTCTCGTTTGGCGCAACCCTGTGTTCTGAGCCTTGTGTGATGGCGAACACTGTGTGACGATAAACTAGAACGTGTTATAGAAATTCTGTGCTTGTAGAACTACAGCAGAAGGAGCACCCCGCCGTGACCGCTCTCCCCGTGGACTTCGATCCGACTGATCCTGTGCTCAACGAAGAGCGCGTGCCGCTTCAGGAGTTCCTCGAGCTGCGCAAGACCGCTCCGGTGTGGTGGGTCGAGCAGACGCCGGAAGCCCGCGCGGGCTTCCTCGACACCGGCTTCTGGGCGGTGAGCAAGCACGAGGACATCCTCGCCGTCTCCAAGGACAGCGAGAACTTCGGCACCAACGAGAACGGCGTGATCATCCGTTTCGCGCCCGACATGACCCGCGAGCAGGTCGAGCTGCAGCGCGCGATGCTCATCCACCACGACGCCCCCGACCACACCAAGCTGCGCCAGATCATCAGCCGCGGCTTCACCCCGCGCGCGATCAACGCGCTCAAGGAGCGCCTGGTCGAGCGAGCCAACAACATCGTCGACGACGCCCTGGCCAAAGGTGAGGGCGACTTCGTCTCCGAGGTCGCCGCCGAGCTTCCGCTGCAGGCGATCGCCGAGCTCCTCGGCGTGCCGCAGGAGGACCGCCGCAAGCTCTTCGACTGGTCCAACCAGATGCTCGCCTACGACGACCCGGAGTACGACGCCGACCCCGAGGCCGCCTCGATCGAGATCCTGACATACGCGATGACGCTGGCCGCCGAGCGCAAGGCCGACCCGCAGGACGACATCATCTCCAAGCTCATCAACGCCGAGCTCGAGGGCGGGGCGCTGGGCGAGGACGAGTTCGGCTTCTTCGTGATCCTGCTGGCCGTCGCCGGCAACGAGACCACCCGCAACGCGATCTCCCACGGTATGCAGGCCTTCTTCGACAACCCCGACCAGTGGGAGCTGTGGAAGAAGGAGCGTCCCGACACGATGGTCGACGAGGTGATCCGCTGGGCCACCCCGGTGACCGTCTTCCAGCGTACGGCCCTCAATGACGTCGAGGTCGGCGGCCAGCTGGTCAAGAAGGGCCAGCGCGTCGGCATCTTCTACGCCTCCGGCAACCACGACGAGGACGTCTACGACGACCCCGACACCTTCGACATCACCCGCGAGCACAACCCCCACCTCGCCTTCGGCGGCCACGGCGCCCACTACTGCATCGGCGCCAACCTGGCCCGGATGGAGGTGCGGATCATGTTCGACGTGATCGCCGACCGGATGCCCGACCTCAAGCCCAACGGCGCCGCGCGCCGGCTGCGCCACTCCTGGATCAACGGCATCAAGGAGCTGCCGGTCACCTACGCCTGATCGGGGAGCCTCACGTTGGAGAAGTGGGGCCGGCGGAACGGATACTCCGCCGGCACCCACTTCTTCAGTGCTTCATAGACCCCCTCGTAGAGCCCCTGCTCGTAGGCCTCGGTGGTCACCCACCAGCTCACGTCGACGTCGTACGCCGCCAGCTCCTCGCTCAGGTCCTGCCGCACGCCGAGCGGGTAGAGATAGGCGCACCCGACGTAGCCCAGATCGGGCGTCGAGAGGACGTAGGAGAACGACTTGCTCTCCTTCCACTCGCCCTCGTGCCAGACGAGGTCGACGTAGTCGTCCTCCTCCGACGTCGGTCCCTCCGGCCAGCCGCCGCCCCGCGTCGCGTTGATCAGCTCGCGGTCGTCGTTGATCGCGCGTACGTCATCGGCGAGGCACTCGCGCGCCAGCGGCGTCGCGCGCAGGTCGCCGTGGGTGAGCACCTTCGGCGCCTCGAACCCTTCCGGTAGGACCAGCAGCTTGCTCAGGCCTGAGTGGGTCATGCACACAGAGGTTACGGGTGTGACAGATGAGGTGGCCCATCCGTCACACCCGTAACGACTGTGTGCGGGTCAGTTCGAGGGCGGCTGCGATCCCACGACCCACATCGAGAAGAACTGCGACCCGCCGCCGTAGGCGTGGCCGAGCGCGCGGTGGGCGCCGTCGACCTGGTGCTCGCCGGCGCGGCCGCGGACCTGGAGGGCGGCCTCGGCGAAGCGGAGCATGCCGGAGGCGCCGATGGGGTTGGAGGAGAGCACGCCACCGCTCATGTTGATCGGCAGGCTGCCGCCGATCGCGGTCTCCCCGGCCTCGGTGAGCTTCCAGCCCGCGCCCTCGGGCGCGAAGCCGAGGTTCTCGATCCACATCGGCTCGAACCACGCGAACGGCACGTAGATCTCGGCGCAGTCGATCTCGCGCGCGGGGTCGGTGATGCCGGTGGCCTTCCACAGTGCGGCCGCGGCGTCACGCCCGGCCTGCGGGTTGACCTGGTCGCGCTCGGCGGCGCTGGTGGGCTCCGAGCGCATCACGGTGCCGTGGATCCAGGCGGGGGAGTCGTAGGTCTTGGCGACGTCCTCGGCGGCGATGACCATCGCGCAGGCGCCGTCGGAGGACGGGCAGGTCTCGTCATAGTGGATGGGGTCCCAGAGCATCTGCGAGGCCAGCACCGACTCGACCGTGGTGCCCTCGTTGTGCAGGTGGGCGTAGGGGTTCTTGAGCGCGTTGGTGCGGTCCTTGGCCGCGACGATGGCGCCGATGTGCGAAGGGGCGTTCGCGCGGCGGATGTAGGAGCGTACGTGCGGGGCGAAGTAGCCGCCCGCGCCGGCGTGGACCGGCATCACGAACGGCACCGGCACAGAGAGCGCCCACATCGCGTTCGACTCCGACTGCTTCTCGAAGGCGACGGTGAGGACGCGCTTGTGGACGCCGGCCTGCACCAGCGAGGAGGCCACGATGGCGGTCGAGCCGCCGACCGATCCGGCCGTGTGCACACGGAGCAGCGGCTTGCCGGCCGCTCCGAGCGCCTCGGCGAGATAGAGCTCGGGCATCATGACGCCCTCGAACAGGTCAGGTGCCTTGCCGATGACGATGGCGTCGACCTCGTCGAGGGTCAGTCCAGCGTCCTCGAGGGCGCGGTCCATGGCCTCACGGCACAGCCCGGCCATCGAGAGGTCCTCACGCTTGGCGCGGTGGTGGGTCTGGCCGATCCCGATCACGGCGGCTGGGGTCTTGCCCATCAGTTTCGTCCTTCCATCACGCACACGAGGTTCTGCTGCAGTGCGGGCCCGCTGGTCGCGTGACCGAGCACCTTGTCGGCGGAGCCGTCCCAGATCTGCTTGGCGGCCTCACCGATCCGGATCGCACCGGCGCTGAACATCGGGTTGGCGGCCAGCGCCCCACCCGAGGGACTGATCCGCACGTCGTTGCCCAGCCCGAGCGCGGAGCGCAGGACCAGCTCCTGGTGGCTGAAGGGGGCGTGCAGCTCCGCCACCTGGACGCCGGCGGTGCCGCCCGCGGCGGCGACGGCACGCTCGGCCGAACCAGAGCTCGTCAGGTCGCGGGTGCCGAGGTGGAGCCCGTCGGAGCTGTGCGCGATCCCGGAGATCCAGGCCGGGCGCTGGTTGGCCTCGCGCGCCCGGTCGCCTGCGGCAAGCACGATCGCGGCCGCGCCGTCGGTGACCGGCGCGCAGTCGTGCTTGCGCAGCGGGTCGGCGAACATCGGCCGGGCGAGCAGCTCCTCGACCGAGGAGCCACCGGCACGCACGGCGTACTCGTTCTTCTCCGCATCCGTCAGGGAGCGGTTGACCACCTCGGCCAGCGCGGCCTCGTCCCAGAGCCCGGCGTCGAGCCCGGCGCGCGCCTGGAGCGCAGCCAGCGAGACCGTGTCGGGCCACAGGGGAGTCATCGTGTAGGGGTCGAGCTGCAGCGCCAGGGTGCGGCGCAGCACGCCGGCCGACGCCTTCCCGAAGCCGAAGACCAGCGCGGTGTCGACCTCGCCGGTCTGGATCTTGAGCCACGCCTCGTAGAGCGCCCAGGCGGCGTCCATCTCGACGTGCGACTCGTTGACCGGCGGCAGCACCCCGATCGCATCGATCGCGCTCACGAACGAGAACGACCGGCCGGCCAGGTAGTCGGAGGAGCCGGAGCACCAGAACCCGATGTCCTTCTTCGCCCATCCGGTCTGCTCGTAGCACTCGGCCAGGATCGGTACGAGCAGCTCGGCCATGCTCGGTGACCCGTCGAAGTCCTTCATCTGTCGCTGGGCGAACCCGACGACGGCTGTCTCTCTCATGCGCGGCCTCTCATCGATTCGTCGCGGGTCACAGGTGGTGCTTGTAGCTGTCGAAGTCCGCGTCCGGCTCGTCGGCCGGCGCGAAGTGGCTGATGTTCTCGATGCTCGTGCCCCACTCATCGCGCGGGCGCCAGACGGCCTCGACCCGCATCCCCATCCGGACCTCCTCGGCCGGGATGTCGAGGATCAGGTGCTGCAGCGCGATGTCGGCGCCGTCGAGGAGGACGTACGCCGAGACGTAGGGCGGCTTGATCTTCTGCCCGAGGAAGGGGACGTTGACGACGCAGAAGGTGGTCACCGTGCCCACCTGGGCGAGCTCGACCTCCTCGGAGGTCGGCACGCCGTCGGTGGGGCAGGCGCCGCGCGGTGGCACGTAGACCTTCTTGCACTGCGGACAGCGCTGGCCGAGGATCCGGCCCTCGGCGAGGCCGCGGAAGAACGCCGACTCCTCGGGGGAGGCCGCGTAGCTGTAGTCGAGGCTGACCGGGGTGATGATCCGGTCGACGTCCTCGTTCCCGGGCTCGCCGGTGGCGCCGCCGCTGTCTCCGCCGTCGTCGGGCACGAAGACCAGGTCGTTGACCGACCCGGTGCGCTGCTCCGCCCAGCGGGCGCGCACCTTCATCCCGGTCTCGATCTCGGCCGCCGAGGCCACGTCGACCGCGTGCAGCCACCCGGTGTCGGCACCGTCGACGGTGACCAGGGCGTACGCGAACGGGCGGTCGAACGGCTGGCCGGCGACCGGCTCGCTGACCCAGGTCCACGACGTCACCGTGCCGGTGTCGGGCAGGTCGACGAACTCGGTCACCGCCTGGTGGGAGACGGGGTCGTACTCGGGCGGGGGCACGGCGACCCGGCCGTCGGCGAGACGTCCGCCCACGACGGTGGCGTCGCGCAGCCCGGTGAGGAAGCGGCCGATCACCGGACCGGTCGACCTGGTGTAGTCGAAGGCGACCGTCACGGGTGCCTGCAGGGTGCGGCTCATGCGGTCACCGCCCTCGCTGGAGCGCCTGGACACGGAGGTGGCGGCAAGGGGGTTTCGGGGGTCACTCGCTGGCGCTCGGTCATGACAGAAAGTGAAACACGTTCTACTATTGGCCACAACCCGTACGAGGCGACGAAGGAGTCACAGGTGAAGCTAGGTCTGCAGCTGGGGTACTGGGGCGCGCAGCCGCCGAACGGGGTCGCGGAGCTCGTGGCCGCGGCCGAGGAGGCCGGGTTCGACGCGATCTTCTCCGCCGAGGCCTGGGGGAGCGACGCGTTCACCCCGTTGGCCTGGTGGGGCAGGGAGACCTCTCGCGTACGCCTCGGCACCTCGATCGTGCAGATGTCGGGCCGCGCGCCGACCTCGATCGCCATGCACGCGCTCACCCTCGACCACCTCTCCGGCGGCCGGTTCATCCTGGGCCTCGGCGTGAGCGGACCGCAGGTCGTCGAGGGCTGGTACGGCCAGCCGTTCGCCAAGCCGCTGGCCCGCACCCGCGAGGCCGTCTCGATCATCAGGCAGGTGCTGGCCCGGGAGGCGCCGGTGACCAGCCCCGGCCCCCACTATCCGCTTCCCTATGCCGGTCCGGGGTCGGTCGGCCTCGGGAAGCCGCTCAAGCCGATCGTGCATCCGCTGCGCGCCGACATCCCGATCTGGATCGGCGCCGAAGGCCCCAAGAACGTTGCCCAGACCGCGGAGATCGCCGACGGCTGGATCCCGATCTTCTACACGCCCAAGTCCGCTCCGATGTACGCCGACTGGCTGGCCGAGGGCTTCGCGCGGCCCGGGGCTCGGCGCAGCGCCGACGACTTCGAGATCGCGGCGACCTGTCATCTGCAGATCGTCTCCGGCGAGAGCGAGAAGCGCGCCGTCCTGGATGCGATGAAGCCTTTCGCAGCGCTCTACATGGGCGGCATGGGTGCCAAGGAGCAGAACTTCCACAACCAGGTCTTCGAGAGGATGGGCTACGCCGAGCTCGCCGGCCAGGTGCAGGCTCTCTACCTGACCGGGGAGAAGGAGAAGGCCACCGCGCTCATCCCCGACGAGCTCGTCGAGGACCTCCACATCATCGGCACCGAGAGCGAGGTTCGCGAGAAGGTCGCGCAGTGGGAGGAGACGGGTGTGACCACGCTCCTGCTGAGTCTCGGCTCGGCCGACGAGGTGCGTCGCATCGCCGAGGTGCTCGGATGAGCTGGGCGAGAGCGTCGACAGAGAGCGAGGCCCGCTGAGTGGGAACGTACGTCGTCACCGGCTCGGCCTCCGGGATGGGCGCCGCGGTCGTCGATCGGCTGCGCGCCGCGCACCACCGCGTCATCACCGTCGACATCGACGACGCTGACGTCGTCGCCGATCTCTCGACCGCGGCGGGTCGACGCGGCGCCGTGGAGAAGGTGCTCGCCGCCGCGGATGGCCGGCTCGACGGCGCGGTGCTCGCCGCCGGTCTCGGACCGGCACCCGGCCGAGACCGACCGTCGCTGATCACCCAGGTCAACTACTTCGGCGTCGTCGAGCTGCTGGAGGGCTGGCGCGACGCGCTCGCCGCGACGGGCGCCGCCAAGGTCGTGGTGTTCGCCAGCAACTCGGCCACGACGATGCCGATGATCCCGGGCCGTGCCGTCACCGCCCTGCTCGACGGCGACGCGGAGCGCGCTCTGAAGGCCTACCGGCTCTTCGGGAAGAACGCTCCGACGATGGCCTACGGCGCCTCCAAGGTCGCGCTCTCGCGCTGGGTGCGGCGCCGGGCCGTCGACCCGTCATGGGTCGACGCGGGGATCCGGCTCAACGCGATCGCGCCGGGCGCTGTCATGACGCCGCTGCTGGAGAGGCAGCTGGCCACGCCGGGGGAGGCACGGGCGATCAGGTCGTTCCCGGTGCCGGCCGGTGGCTTCGGCGACCCGGGACTGCTGGCCGACTGGGTCATCCACATGCTGAGTCCGGCTGCCGACTTCATGGTGGGCAGCGTCGTCGTGGTCGACGGCGGCACCGACGCGTGGTTCCGGGCCGACGACTGGCCACGGCCGGTGCCCGCCCGACGGCTGCGGGGATATCTGCGCCGGATGCGTGAGTTCAGGGCGGTGCGCGCATGAGCGGCCCGACACCCGACCCGCTCGCCCCGGCGAGGTTGGGGCCGCTGACGCTGCGCAACCGGGTGATCAAGGCGGCGACCTTCGAGGGGGCCTCGCCCGGCGCGCTGGTCTCCGACCGGCTGATCGACTACCACCTCGCCGTCGCCGAGGGTGGTGTCGGAATGACGACGGTCGCCTATCTCGCGGTCTCCCCGGAGGGGCGTACGCATGCCGACTGCATCTACTGGCGACCCGAGGTGCTGCCTGGTCTGCGCCGGCTGACCGAGGAGATCCACAAGACCGGCGCCAAGGTCTCCGCTCAGATCGGCCACGCCGGACCGGTGGCCAACGCGAAGTCCAACGGGGTGCCGTCGCTGGCGCCGACGCGGTCGTTCAACGCGCTGGGGATGGCGTTCAACCGGGCCGCCACCGCCGAGGACCTCGACCGGGTCGTCGATCAGCACGCCGATGCCGCCAGGATGGCGCTGGAGTCGGGCTTCGACGCGATCGAGGTGCACCTGGGTCACAACTACCTGCCCAGCTCGTTCCTCAGCCCGCGGCTGAACCAGCGCACCGACGAGCTCGGTGGCTCGCTGGCCAACCGGGCCTCGTTCCCGCGTCGGATCCTCGAGGCCGTACGAGGGGCGGTCGGGAGCCAGGTCGCGGTGCTCGCGAAGATGAACATGCGCGACGGCTACCGCGGCGGCTTCGACATGCCCGAGTCGGTGGAGCTCGCGCGCACGCTGGAGTCCGACGGCCATCTCGACGCGCTCGAGCTCACCGGCGGCTCCTCGTTCATGAACCCGATGTATCTCTTCCGCGGCGACGCGCCCTACCGGGAGATGGCCGCCGGCATGCCTCTGCACCCGGTGATCAAGATGGGCATGCGGATGGTGGGGAAGGGCTTCTTCAAGAACTACCCCTACAAGCCGCTCTACTTCCTCGACAACGCCCGGGAGTTCCGCCGTGCGCTGTCGATGCCGCTCGTGCTCCTCGGTGGCGTCACCGACCTGGACGGGATGAGCACCGCGATGGAGGAGGGGTTCGACTACGTCGCGATGGCCCGTGCCCTGCTGCGTGAGCCCGATCTGGTCAACCGGATCCAGGTGGACCGTACGGCCACCTCGCGGTGCATCCACTGCAACCTGTGCATGTCGACGATCTACTCGGGGACCCACTGCCACCTCGACACCGACCACGTCTACGGTGAGGCTCACCCGATCCTGACTCCCGGAACCTGAGACGAGGCCTTAGATGTCCACCCACTACGGGCGCCCGCGCCGCATGCAGACGCCGGCAGGCTTCGTCCACGACGAGATGACCAACGCCGACATCGAGGCACGCGAGGCCGCCCTGGTTCCGCTGACCGACTCGGTGCGCCGGCTCATCGACGCGCTCGTGCGCACGCAGGTCGCGGAGCCGGAGCTCGACGGCGTACGCCACCGGGTCGACGCGCTCACCGACGAGCTTCTCGCCGATGCCCTCCCGGGCCCGCACGGGGTGCGGTTCGGCATCGAGGGCGGCTACCGCAACTACGGCAACCCGGTGGTCGGGAGGGGCAACGCGATCGCCCCGCCGATCGACTTCCAGCGCGAGGGTGAAGCGGTCTGGGCCGACTTCGAGCTCGGGCCGGCCTACGAGGGCCCTCCGGGACTGGTCCACGGGGGAGTCTCCGCGATGGTCCTCGACCAGATGCTCGGGGAGGCCGCCTCCGCGGGCGGCAAGCCGGGGATGACCGGCACCCTCAACGTCGTCTACCGGCACGGCACCCCGCTGGGCCCGCTGCGCGGCGAGGCGCGGATCGAGTCGACCGAAGGCGTGAAGTCTGTCGTACGCGGTCGCCTGCTGACCCGGCCGACCGACGGCTCCGAGCCGGTGCTGTGCGTCGAGGCCGAGGGCATCTTCATCCTGCCTCGCTGGGCGCGCGACGAGCCTGACGGCGCCGATCGGGAGCACGTCGGCGACGCCTGAGGCGGTGCTGCGCCGTGCCCGACCCAGCCACAACCTCTAGAACACGTTCTAGTTCCGCGGTAGGGTGCGGTCATGGAATCACGCCGTATCGGTCCCCACAACGGTCATCTGATGGTCTCGGCGCTGGCGCGCCACAAGCACCGTCCGATCATCCATCTCGGAGAGGTCACGCTGACCGGGGGAGAGGTGGCGGCTCGGATCAGCCAGTACGTGCAGGCGTTCGAGGCGCTCGGTGTCGGCACCGGCACGGCGTCGGCGCTGCTCGCGCTCAACCGGCCCGAGGTGCTCTTCATCCTCGGCGCCGGGCAGACCCAGGGCTTCCAGCGCACGGCGCTGCACCCGCTGGGCAGCGCCGAGGACCAGGCGTACGTCATCAACGACGCGGGCATCACCGGCATCATCATCGACCCCCACTTCGCCGACCGCGCCGTCGAGCTCCTCGAGCTGTGCCCGGGCCTGAAGCAGGTGCTCACCATCGGTCCGGTGCCAGCGCAGCTCGCCGACGTCGGTGTCGACCTGGTCGCCGCCGCGGCGACATACCCGGTCGAGCCCCTCGAGGCGCGGCTGCTCCCGCCCGACCATGTCACCTCGATCACCTACACAGGCGGCACGACCGGCAAGCCCAAGGGTGTGATCGGCCAGGCCGGCTCGTTCGCGACCATGACCCAGGTGCAGCTCTCGGAGTGGGAGTGGCCCGAGGACCCGCGGTTCCTGATGTGCACCCCGCTCTCGCACGCCGGCGCCGCCTTCTTCGTACCCGTCGTGATCAAGGGCGGCACCCTCTTCGTGCTTCCGAAGTTCGACCCTGCAGCCGTCTTGGAGACCATCGAGCGCGAGCGGATCTCCTCGCTGATGGTGGTGCCCTCGATGCTCTACGCGCTGCTGGACCACCCCGACTCCCGCACCCGCGACCTCTCCTCGCTGGAGACGGTCTACTACGGAGCCTCCTCGATCAACCCGGTGCGCCTGGCCGAGGCGATCGAACGGTTCGGGCCGATCTTCGCGCAGTACTACGGCCAGTCGGAGGCGCCGATGGCGATCACCTACTTCGCCAAGGGCGACCACGTGAACCCCGACGGCACCCCGGCCACCCACCGACTCACCTCCTGCGGCCGCCCGGCCGCCCTGGTGCGTACGGCACTGCTCGACGCCGACGGCGCCCCGGTGACCCCCGGCGAGCCCGGCGAGATCTGCGTGGCCGGGCCGCTGGTCTCCGGTGGCTACTGGCAGAAGCCGGAGGAGACCGCCGAGACCTTCACGGACGGTTGGATGCACACCGGCGACGTCGCCCGCGAGGACGAGGACGGCTTCTGGTACATCGTCGACCGCACCAAGGACATGATCGTCACCGGCGGCTTCAACGTCTTCCCGCGCGAGGTCGAGGACGTCGTCGCGACCCATCCCGCGATCGCCCAGGTCGCCGTCATCGGCACCCCGCACGAGAAGTTCGGCGAGGCCGTCACCGCCGTCGTCGTGCCGCGCCCCGACGCAGCCCTCTCCGACGAGGTCGTCGCCGAGATCCAGGCCCTGGTCAAGGAGAAGAAGGGCTCCGTGCACACACCGAAGCAGGTCGTCGAGGTCGACGCGATCCCGATGACGGCCCTCGGCAAGCCTGACAAGAAGGCCCTGCGCGCCCGCTTCGCCTGAACGGGGAGCCACAAACTCGGTGGGATGCCGACCGGTCCTGATGCAAGGATCCGGTCATGGATCAACCCGAGCGGATCGACCTGGCGGCGTGGCCCCGCCGAGAGCATTTCGAGCACTACCGCAGCCGGGTGCCGTGCTCGTATGCGATCACGGTCGACCTCGACGTCACCGACCTCCGTGCCGCGTCGAGAGGGACCGGAGCCAAGACGTACGCCGCCCAGGTCTGGGCGCTGGCGACCGTGGTGAACCGCCACGAGGAATTCCGGATGACGCTCGTCGACGGCGCGCCGGCGACCTGGCCGTTGCTCCACCCGGCGTACACCGTCTTCAACCCCGACCGGGAGACCTTCGCCTGCGTCTCGACGCCCTACGACGCTGACTTCGGCGCGTTCAGCGCCCGGATGAGCGAGGACCTGGCCGAACATCGTCACGCCACCGAGCTCTTCCCGCAGGCCGATCTACCGGCCAACCACTTCGACGTCTCCAGCCTGCCGTGGACCTCGTTCTCGTCCTTCGCGCTGAACATCAAGGACGGCTGGGATCACCTGGCCCCGATCTTCACTCTCGGGAAGTATGAGGAGCGCGGCGAGGAGACACACCTTCCGCTCGCCGTCCAGATCCACCACGCCGCCGCCGATGGCTTCCATACGGCCCGTCTCGTCGACGACCTCCGCACACTGCTTGCGGACCCGAGCTGGCTCGTCTGAAGCCGAGAAGTCACTCCTGCAGGTCGAGAAGTCACGCCGTGACTTCTCGACCTGCAGGAGTGACGCTTCGACGGGCTACTTGCCCTTGAACTCGGGCTTGCGCTTCTCCAGGAAGGCCTTCGGGCCCTCCTTGGCGTCCTCGGAGGCGAAGACGGCGGCGCCGACCTTGGCGTCCTCGGCCCAGGCCTCCTCCTCGTGCTTGCCCTCGGAGTCGCGCATGGTGCGCAGGATCGCCTGCACGGCGAGCGGGCCGTTGGCGGCGATCATGTCGGCGAGCTCGTGGGCCTTCGCGATCGCGGTGCCGTCGGGGACGACGTGGCCGATGAGGCCGAGCTCCTTGGCCTCGGGCGCCTTCAAGGTACGTCCGGTCAGCAGCAGCTCGGCGGCGACGGTGTAGGGGATCTGGCGGGGGAGCCGGACCGCGGAGCCGCCCATCGGGTAGAGCGACCAGCGGGCCTCGGCGACGCCGAACTTCGCCGACTCGCCGGCGACGCGGATGTCGGTGCCCTGCAGGATCTCGGTGCCGCCGGCGATGGCGGGGCCCTCGACCGCGGCGATCAGTGGCTTCGTGAGCCGGAAGCCCTTGAGCAGGCCCTTGATCACCGAGGGGTCGAAACCCTCCTCGAACGACTCCGAGGGCGGCTTCTCATCGGCCTTCTGGAGGTCCATGCCGGCGCAGAAGTAGCCGCCGGCGCCGGTCAGGATGCACACCCTGATCTCGGGGTCGGAGTTCACCCGGTCCCAGGCTTCCTCCATGATCCGCATCATCTCCGAGGAGAGGGCGTTGCGTCGTTCGGGGCGGTTCAAGGTCACGACGAGCTTGTGGCCGTCCTGCTCGACGATCGCGTGCGGCTGCTCCGGGGTGGAAGATTCGGTGATCGGCATGGCACCAGACCCTAGCGAAAAACTGAAACGTGTTCTAGTCTCGGCCGCATGGCGCTGAACCTTGCTGACCTCTTCGAACACGCCGTCGACGCCGCGCCCGACAAGGTGTCGGTCCAAGTCGGCGACCGCACAGTGACGTACGCCGAGCTCGAGCGTGAGTCCAACCGGCTGGCCCACTATCTGGCCGGCCAGGGGATCGGGAAGGGCGATCACGTCGGGCTCTACTCGAAGAACTCCGTCGAGCACGTGATCGCCCTGCTGGCGATCCTCAAGATCCGGGCGGTGGCGATCAACGTCAACTTCCGCTACGTCGCCGGCGAGCTCGAGTATCTGTTCACCAACGCCGACCTCAAGGCACTCGTCCACGACCGCGTCTACGCACCGCTGGTCGCCGAGGTCGCTCCGAAGCTGGGCGGGCTGAAGACCTTCGTCGCCGTGCCGAACCCGCTCGAGCCCACCGACGCCTCCGACCTGACGCCGTTCGGCGGCATCACGCTCGAAGAAGCGCTCTCCGGGCAGTCGACGGAGCGTGACTTCGGTGAGCGCAGCCCCGACGACATCCACGTCATCTACACCGGCGGCACCACGGGCTTCCCGAAGGGCGTGATGTGGCGTCACGAGGACTTCTGGCGCGTGCTCGGCGGTGGCATCGACTTCATGACCGGCGAGCCGCTCGAAGAGTACGACCAGTCCAAGCAGGCCGCGGGTGACGGGCTCATCACGCTGCCGCTGAGCCCGCTGATGCACGGTGGCGCCCAGGCCTCGCTCCTCATGCACCTCTTCGCCGGCCAGGTGACGATCCTCGAGCCGAAGTTCGACCCGGTGAAGACCTGGGAGATCGTCGACCGCGAGAAGGTCCAGATGATGTTCATGACCGGTGACGCGATGGCTGTGCCGCTCATCGACGCGTACGAAGCCGGTCCCGGAAATGGGCAGAGCTTCGACGGCCAGTCGCTGTTCGCGATCGCCTCCAGCGCCGCGATCTTCTCCAAGTCGGTCAAGGAGCGCTGGATGAAGGCCTTCCCCAACGCCGTCTTCACCGACTCGGTCGGATCGACCGAGACCGGGTTCCAGGGCACCGGCCTGCAGGACGCCTCCGCGCTCTCCACCGACGGCCCCGTGGTGACCGCCGGCAACCACACCGCGGTGATCGGCGACGACGGCCACCCCCTCGATCTCGCCACCGACGTCGGCAAGATCGGCCGCACGGCCCGCAAGGGCCACGTGCCGGTCGGCTACTACAAGGACCCGGAGAAGTCGGCGAAGACCTTCGTCGAGATCGACGGCGAGCGCTACGCGATCCCGGGCGACTACGCGCGGATCGAGACCGACAACCGGCTCACCCTGCTGGGCCGCGGCTCCAACTGCATCAACACCGGCGGCGAGAAGGTCTACCCCGAGGAGGTCGAGGCCGCGATCAAGGCGCACCCCGACGTCTACGACACCCTCGTCGTCGGGGTGCCCGACGAGCGCTACGGCCAGGCCGTCGCCGCCGTCATCGAGCCACGACCGGGCGCGACGATCGAGGTCGAGGAGCTGCGTACGTTCCTGCGTGCTCACCTCTCGGGCTACAAGCTGCCGCGTGCGGTGACCATCGTCGACGAGGTGCCGCGCAACGCCACCGGCAAGGCGCAGTATCCCAAGGCCAAGGAGATCGCCCTGGCCTCCCGACCCACACCTGAGACCGACACCGCCGGCTCGGAAGGAGCAAAGGCATGATCCGTACGCCGCTGTGCGAGGCCTTCGGGATCGACTACCCGATCTTCGCCTTCACCCCCTCGGAGCATGTGGCCGCCGAGGTCTCCAAGGCCGGCGGGCTCGGTGTGCTGGGCTGTGTGCGCTTCAACGACGCCGAAGAGCTCGACCGCACCCTGACCTGGATGGACGAGAACACCGACGGCAAGCCGTACGGCGTCGACGTGGTCATGCCGATGAAGGTGCCGACCGAGGGCACCTCCACCGACCTCTCGTCCTACATCCCCGAGGAGCACAAGGACTGGGTCGACAAGACGCTGCTCTCGCTCGGGGTGCCTCCGCTGCCCGACGGCGAGGGTCGTGAGGGTGTGCTCGGCTGGCTCCACTCGACCGCGCGCTCCCACGTCGACGTCGCGCTGCAGCACCGCCCGGTGCTCATCGCCAACGCGCTCGGCACCCCGCCCAACGACGTGATCGAGAAGGCCCACGAGCACGGCATCAAGGTGGCCGCGCTCGCCGGCGCACCCAAGCACGCCGTCTCCCACGTCTCCAACGGCGTCGACATCATCGTCGCCCAGGGCTACGAGGCGGGCGGTCACACCGGTGAGATCGCCTCGATGGTGCTCCAGCCCGACATCGTCGACGCCGTCGGCCCCGACGTGCCCGTGCTGGGCGCCGGCGGGATCGGCTCGGGTCGCCAGATCGCCGCCTCGCTGGCGCTGGGTGCCCAGGGTGTGTGGACCGGGTCGATCTGGCTCGGCACGAGCGAATATCGCAACCTCAACTCCCACGCCGGCTGGGAGCCGGCCTTCACCCGGGCCACCTCGGCCGACACCCGCCGGATGCGGATCTACACCGGAAAGCCCGCCCGGTTGCTCAAGTCGAGGTGGACCGATGCCTGGGAGGCCGACGGCTCGCCGGCGCCGTTGCCGATGCCGCTGCAGAACCTGCTGGTCTCCGACGCGCACAACCGCATCAACGCGGCCGGTGACCCTGATGTCGTCGCGATGCCGGTGGGCCAGATCGTGGGCCGGATGAACGAGGTGCGTCCCGTCGCCGAGGTGATGGGCGACCTGATCGCGGAGTTCGAGGCCACCGTCAAGCGCCTGGACGCGATCTCCGAGGGGTAGACCGCAGGATCCAGGAGGGCGCCGGCTCGGTCACCCGAGCCGGCGCCCTCGTTCGTGCCCGCCGCCGCGCGCGCCTTATCCGGGCGCGCTATCGCACACCTGGGTCGTCCGGCCCGCTATCGCACCCACACCCCGCCACGAGCAGGGGAGTCCTGACAGGATGGTCGCGTGACGATCTCGAGCTACGTACGTGACGGACTCACCTTCGACGTGATCGACTCCGGCCCCGCCGACGGCGACCCGGTCGTGCTGCTGCACGGTTTCCCCGAGCGGGCGACCTGCTGGCGCGAGGTCTCGCCGATCCTGCACGAGGCGGGCTTCCGCACCCTCGCCCCCGATCAGCGCGGCTACTCGCCGGGCGCTCGACCGCGTACTCGGCTGGGCTACGGTGCCCGCGACCTGGTCGCCGACGTGGTGGCTCTCATCGACGAGATCGGTCGCCCGGTGCACCTGGCCGGTCATGACTGGGGGAGTGCGGTCGGTTGGGGAGTGGCGGCCGAGCGCCCCGACCTGGTGCGCTCCTGGACCGCGATGTCGGTGCCGCACCCGGTGCCGTTCGCGCGCTCGATGAAGGGTCCGCAGCGACGCAGGTCGGCCTACATGGCGTTCTTCAACGTCCCGTTCGTGCCCGAGCTGGTCGCCGGCCGGAACGGCCGGATGGAGCGGATGATGCGGGGGAGCGGCTGGAAGGACGCCGACGTCGAACGCTTCCGCGAGGAGATCGTCGACTACGGCGCGCTGCCCGGCGGCCTGGGCTGGTATCGCGCCCTCTTCCTCGCGCCGCGCGTCGGTCGGGTCTCGGTGCCGACGACCATGCTGTGGAGCGACCGCGACGTGGCGATCGGCCGCTCGGCGCTCGAGGGCAACGAAGACTCCGTGACGGGCCCGTACGAGCTCATCGAGCTCACCGGTGTCAGCCACTGGATCCCGACCAAGGCCCCCGAGGCCGCCGCCTCGGCGATCCTCGGCACGATCGCCAAGGCTTCCTGAGGCTCACTCGCTCGCGGCGAGGTTCGGCGAGGTGGTTCGCGGGGCGGTGTCGCGCGCGGTGATCGCGGCGGCGACCCCGCCGATCCCCGCACGGATCATGTCTCCGTACGCACCCACCGGCAGCGCGGCGGCGCGCTCCTCGGCCCTGCCGATGTGCTCGGTCGCCTCCTCGAAGGCGCTCAGCCGGCGGAGGTCGTCGGCGATGTTGAGATGCAGGCTCGGGTAGAAACCCGCGACCTGCAGGCTCTCGTCGTGCTCGTGGGCGCGCTCGTCGGTGAGGGCGTCGGCGGCGTCGAGTGCGCGTACGTCCCAGATCAGTGACGTCGCCGGCGCGGCGTAGAGGTCGGCGAGATAGTGCGCCAACGTGCAGCGGTGGAACGGATCGCCCAGCACGCCGATGTCGGCCCAGATCGCGAGCAGCTCCTCCCGCGCTCTGATGACGTCGCCTTCGCGGCCGAGGGTCACAGCGGTGGTGATGGCATCCATCGTCGGGTCAGCGCTAGGCGTCGGGGTCATGACGCCGATCCTGAGCCTTCGAGCGGCCTGAAGGTCAAGGAGATGAGTACGCAGGCTCATCCCATCGCGGCGCCTGGCCGTGAGACTCGTCGCATGCCCGTTCTCGACCGCCCGATCATCACGCGCTGGCGGGTCTCACGCCTGCGCTGGCTGCCGGCGGCGACGGTGCTCGCCTCCGTCGTGGCCCTCCTCGCGGTGGCGAACCTGGCGGCGAACTGGCTGGATGTCTATCTGGTCTTCTTCGGCGAGCAGCCGGAGATCGAGCCGTCGAACATCGCCTGCTACCGCATCTGGGGAGCGATCCTGGTCGTGGCTGTCCTGTGCGGTGCGGCCGCTCACGCCCTGAACCGACGTCGGCGCCTGCTCGGGATGATCTGGCAGGTCCTGCTGGTGCTGGGCAGTGCCGCCATCGCCCTGATCTGCTACATCCCCGGCGCGCTCGATCTACCGCGCGTGGAGCACGTCGAGGACGGCTACAGCGCTCCTTCGTGCTACTCGGGCGGTGACAACGACGAGTGCGTCGGCGGCTGAGCCGCGACGAGGGCGCTGTGGTCCGGGGTTGTCAGGCTCGGTCGTGGAGGGTGATCTGGTAGCCGTCGGGATCGGCGAAGGCGAACGTACGGCCGAAGGGGCCGTCGATCGGTGCCGAGACGATGGTGTGGCCGTCGGCGACCAGCTGGTCGTGGATCGCCTGCACGTCGGTTGCGTGGAGCCAGATCGCAGCACCGATGCCGGGCTGGGCCACGGCGGTCAGATCAGTGCCGGGAATGACCTCGCGGAGCGCGAAAGCGATCGGCTTCGTCTCGAAGACGACGGCGTGCGGCGGCCCGGCGGGTGAGCGGACGAGGCCGAGATAGCGCTCGTAGAACGCCTGCGACGCGTCGAGGTCGCGAGCCTGCAGCGAGATGAAGTCGGGTCCGGTGACGGGCATGATGATCTCCTTCGTTTGCGTGTCAGTTATCTGACACGCAACGGTATGTCAGAATACTGACATGAGTCAAGAGGGTGTCGACCTGGACAAGTCGCTGGGCTACCTGCTGAAGGAGTCCTCGAGCGCGCTGCGAGCGTCGATGGAAGAGGTGCTCCGGCCGCTTGGCATGAGCGTGACGCACTACTCCTGTCTCGAGCTGCTGGCCCAACGACCGGGCCTGTCGAACTCCGAGCTGGCCCGGGGCGCGTTCGTGACCCGGCAGACGATGAACGTGCTGCTCAAGTCGCTCGAACGCGACGGCGACGTGACCCGGCCGACCGAGGCAGCCGTGGGCAAGGTGCTTCCCGCGCGGCTCACACCGCGCGGCCGCGAGAGGCTCGAGAAGGCGACCGTGGCGGTCCGGTCCGTCGAGGTCCGGATGCTGGCCGGCATGTCGTCAGCCGACCAGGCGGAAGCATTCCGGATCTTGCAGGGTCTGATCCGGTCACTGCGTGACGGCGGCGTGGGAGAGGGCGACTGAGCGACCCTGGCCAGCAGGGACTACGTCTGCTCCGTCTGTATGCGGGCCGGCGTCAGAGGTTCATCGTGCGGGAGCGGTCCATCAGGTCGGTCATCGCTCGCTGGAACGTGCGGCGCTCCGTGTCGCTCCAGTCGGTGGTCAGCTGCGCGAAGACGTCCTCCTGCCAGTGACGTGCCTGGTCGAGCATCGATCGACCAGCCGGGGTGAGCGATGCTTCGCGTCGCCGTCCGTCGGTCGCCGACACCGTCATCGCCAGGTGGCCGGCCGCGGTGGCGCTCTTGATCAGTCGGGAGGCGCCACTCTGGTCGATCCCGATCTCGCACGCCACGGCGTTGACCGTGACCGGCGCCTGTCGCTGCCTGAGTGCGTCGACGGCCTCGCAGGCCAGGACGATGCGGCCCTGCTCTCCGCCGGCGTCTGCCGACCCGGATCGCCGCGCCCAGTGGCGGACGAAGCCGAACAGGACCTGTCCCGGGCCCTCGCTCGTCATTCGGTCGCTGCCATCTCGCGGCAGATGTAGGCCAGCTCGAGCGCGGCCTTGAGATCGGGGAGTCGCAGCGCCGCGGTGATCTTCTCCTCGGAGGCGCGGAAGATCGTCGCCACTCGAGTGGGCTCGGGGCTCTCGGGCCAGGTGGCATCCTCCTCGACCACCATGAGCCGATCGCTGATCGGGTGCCACGAACGGGGGACGAGCTTGATCCCGGAGCGCTCCACCCAGTCGGCGAACTGGTCGGGCGTGATCGGGCCCGCGCCCTTCGGGCCGAGGACGACGACCGGGTCGCCGACTGCCGCCTTCGACCGTTGCAGGTCGCCGGCGTTGACGCCGGCGTGCCACTCGTTGACGGCTGATTCAAGCACTGACTCCATGCGGCAACTATATGCGAAACGCATATAAAAGTCCTGTGCTGGGCACTTCAGGTCGTCTCGGCCCGGACGCTAGGTGACAGCGCTATCGCACATCTGTGTCGTTTGCCGCGATACAGCACGCACACCCCGCCACGAGAGAGGGGCTCCGGCTGGCACCGGAGCCCCTCGAGGCGAGCTGAGGATCAGTGACGGGTCACGACGCGGCGTACGCGCGTCCGATCCGCAGCGCCTGCTCGGTGGCGCCGCCGAAGACGAACTCGAAGCGTTTGGCGGCGGTGAAGTAGCGGTGGGCCTCGCCGTCGAGGTCGATGCCGACGCCGCCGTGCACGTGGACGGTGGTGTGGGCGAGGTGGTGGGCGGCATCGGCGGCCCAGAGCTTCGCGACGGCGACCTGCTCGGCCGCGGGCAGGTCCGAGCCGACCCGCCAGACGGCCTGCCAGAGCGTGAGGCGCTGGGCGAGCACGTCGATGAACCCGTCGGCGAGGCGCTGGGAGACCGCCTGGAAGGTGCCGATCGCGCGGCCGAACTGCTCCCGGGTCTTCGCGTACGACGAGGTCAGCGTCAGGGCGCCTTCGGTGACGCCGAGCAGCTCGGCGGCAGCGGCGACCGTGAGCAGGTCGCCGAGACGGGCAGCGGCGGTGGGGCCGCCGACCCGTTGTGCTGGCGCCGAGGTGAACGAGACCAGTGCGGTGACATCGCCGTCGCTGGTGTGCTGCGCGGTGCGGTCGACGCCCGGGGCCGTCGCCTCGACCAGGAAGACGCCGGTCTCGCCGTCGGGCAGCGACGCGGTGACCAAGAACGCGTCTGCGATCATTCCGGCTCTGACCAGCGTCTTCACGCCAGTGATGGCGTCTCCCGCGGCGACGACGGTGGGAGATTCCGGCAGGTGCGAGTGCTCCTCGGCTACGGCGGCAGTCAGCACGCGCGACCCGTCGGAGATGCCCGCCATCGCCTCCGGCTCGGCTTCGCCGAGCAGTGCCCCGCACGGGCCGTGCACCGCGAGCGGCACCGGCGCGAGGCGGCGACCCGACTCGACGAGCACCCGGCACAGCTCGGCGAGACCGAGCCCGGCGCCGTCGTACGCCTCGGGCAGATGCAGGCCGAGCAGGCCGGCCTGGCCGAGGCTCGACCACAGGTCGGCGTCGAAGCGTCCGCGGTCCGCGGCGGCCGTCTCGACCGTACGCAGCCTCTCGACGGTGGTCGCGTCGCCGATGATCTTCGCGGCGAGCTCGGCGGCGTCGTCGGATTCGGCGGTGAAGGAGAAGTCCATGGTGTGTCCCTGTCGTCGGTTCAGCGCTTGGCGGCGGGGAGGCCGAGGCCCACGTAGCCGATGATGTCTCGTTGGATCTCGTTGGTGCCGCCGCCGAAGGTCATCACCAGCGAGGAGCGGTGGAACCGCTCCAGGCGGCCGGCGAGCACCGCGCCGGGGGAGTCGGCGGTGATGCCCGCGTGCGGTCCGACGACCTCCATCAGGGTGCGGTAGACCTCGGTCGCCAGCTCCGAGCCGTAGACCTTGGTGGCCGACGCCTCGGCCGGCGAGAGCGCGACGCCGTGGTCGGCGTCGGAGGCGAGCTTCCAGTTGACGAGCGAGAGCGCCTCGATCCGTGCGTGCGCTCGGCCGAGGGCGAGCTGCACCCACTCGGTGTCGATGACCCGGCCGCCGCCCGGAAGCGTGGTCGAGCGCGCCCACTCCTTGACCATTCCCAGGGAGTGCACCAGCGGAGCCGCCGAGGTGAGCGCGACGCGTTCGTGGTTGAGCTGGTTGGTCATCAGCGCCCAGCCGCCGCCTCGCTCGGAGACGAGGTTGGAGGCCGGCACGCGCACGTCGGAGTAGTAGGTCGCCGAGGTGCCGACGCCGGCGACGGTCTGCACGGGCGTGTAGGAGAAACCCTCCGCAGAGGCCGGCACCAGGATCATCGAGAGCCCCTTGTGACGCTTCTCGTCGGGCTCTGTCCGGCAGGCGAGCCAGATCCAGTCCGCATACTGGATCAGCGAGGTCCACATCTTCTGGCCGTTGATCACCCAGTCGTCGCCGTCGAGCACCGCCTTGGTCTGCAGCGAGGCGAGGTCGGTGCCGGAGCCCGGCTCGGAGTAGCCGATCGAGAAGTGCAGCTCGCCGGCGAGGATCTTCGGCAGGAAGTACTCCTTCTGCTCCGCGGTGCCGAACCGCATGATCGTCGGGCCGACCGTGTTGAGCGTGAGATAGGGGATCGGCACCCCGGCCACGGCGGCGGCGTCGGTGAAGATCAGCTGCTCGACCATGGAGCGGTCCTGGCCGCCGTACTCCTTGGGCCAGCCGATCCCGAGCCACCCGTCGGAGCCGATCTGCCGGATGGTCGAGAGGTAGACCTCTTTGTCGGCCTCGTCCCCGAACTCGCCCGATGCCCGCGCGAGCGCCGCCCGGCGCTCCGGCGTGACCAACTGGGCGAAATACGCGTTGAGCTCTGAGCGAAGTTGCTCCTGGGCGGGTGTCAAGGCCACATGCATGTGATAAAACTAGAACAGGTTCTACGTTTTGACCAGGTACAGGTTCGAAAGACCACAGCGGAAGGTACGACGATGGCCGACCCCACCACCCAGACCCGCACGCTCGACCACGGCACCCAGCCCGAGCGCTTCGCGCGCGGTTGGCACTGTCTGGGCCTGGCCAGCGACTTCAAGGACGGCAAGCCCCACGCCGTGGAGGCGTTCGGCGGCAAGCTGGTCGTCTGGGAGAACACCAAGGGCGAGCTCGGTGTGCTCGACGGCTACTGCCGCCACATGGGCGGTGACCTGACCCAGGGCACTGTGAAGGGCGACGAGGTCGGCTGCCCGTTCCACGACTGGCGCTGGGGCGCCGACGGTCGCTGCAAGCAGATCCCCTACGCGCGCCGGGTGCCGCTGCGCGCCCGCACGAAGGCGTACGAGACGGTCATCCGCAACGACTCGCTGCTGATCTGGCACGACCCCGAGGGGTCGAAGGCCGACTACGACATCCTGCCCCCGGAGCTGCCCGACATCAGCAACCGCGAGGTCTACACCGACTGGATCTGGAACACTGTGCAGATCAACGGCAGCCACTGCCGCGAGCTGATCGACAACGTGGTCGACATGGCGCACTTCTACTACGTGCACTTCGCCTTCCCGACGGACTTCCGCAACGTCTTCGAGGATCACACCGCGACGCAGTACATGGCCTCCAAGGGGCGCCCCGACGTCGCCAACGGCGGCTATGGTGACGCCGACATGTTCCTCAAGTCGGAGGCGACCTACTACGGTCCGGCCTACATGATCAACTGGCTCGAGGTCGACTACAAGGGGTTCGTGACCGAGGTGATCCTGATCAACAGCCACATCCCGACCGGCCCCGACTCGTTCCTGCTGCAGTACGGAATCGTCGTCAAGAAGCCCGAGGGTCTCGACGACAAGACCGCCAACTTCATCGGCAAGAAGTACGCCGACATGTTCGGCGACGGCTTCCTGCAGGACGTCGCCATCTGGGAGAACAAGGCACCCGTGCAGAACCCGCTGCTGTGCGAGGAGGACGGCCCGGTCTACCAGCTGCGTCGTTGGTACGAGCAGTTCTACGTCGACGTCGCCGACATCGAGCCCGAGATGCGCGCCCGCTTCGAGTTCGAGGTCGACACGACCAAGGCCAACGAGTTCTGGCACGACGAGGTCGCCGAGAACCTCCGCAAGATCGAGGCCGACAAGGCGTCGGCGGAGGAGGCGGCGGAGTCCGTCGAGACGGCCGAGGCGCCTGTCGAGACCACCCACGGGGCCAGTTGATGGCCTCGTTCGTCCCGAGCTCGCCCGAGACCGTCGAGGACCAGCGCCTCTACACCCAGGCCCGCCTGGTCGAGGTCGAGTGTCTCGACTGTCTCGCCCGCGTGGGCGTGAAGAAGAACAGCGAGCACCAGACCTCCGTGCAGTGGACGGCGCAGGCACAGGCACAGTGCCCCGACCTCGTACGCCGCAAGCAGGCCGCCGACGGCGGTCGGCTCATCCATGCCGGCTGCCCGCGTCTGGCAGCCTCCATCGAAGCAGCCGTCGCCGACGGCCGGATCCAGATCGGGGCCGAGGATGGCTACTGACTCGTTTCTCCTCTCCGTCGCCGATGTCGTCGAGGAGACGGCCGAGGCCCACTCGATCGTCTTCGAGGTGCCCGCGGATGCTCGTGAGTCGTTCCAGCCGAAGCCGGGGCAGTTTCTCACGGTCGCGGTGCCGAGCGACCGCGACGGCCTGGCGGCGCGCTGCTACTCGCTCTCGAGCGCTCCGGGCGACCAGCTGACGGTGACCGTCAAGCGCACCGCCGACGGGTATGCGTCCAACTGGATCTGCGACAACCTCCGGCCCGGCGACACGCTGCGCGTGCTCCCGCCGAGCGGGATCTTCACCCCTGCCGACATCGACGCCGACCTGCTGCTGTTCGCCGGCGGCTCCGGCGTCACCCCGATCATCTCGATCGCCCGCACCGCCCTGCGCGAGGGCAAGGGCCGGATCGTGGTCTTCTACGCCAACCGCGACGAGGCGTCGGTGATCTTCGCCGAGGAGTGGGCGCGGCTGGCCGCGGAGCACCCCGACCGGCTCCAGGTGGTCCATTGGCTCGAGTCTGTGCAGGGTCTCCCCACCGGGGAGCAGCTCAAGGCCTTCGCGGCCGACCATCTGAGGTACGACGCCTTCGTCTGTGGTCCTGCGCCGTTCATGAAGGCGACGGTCGCGGCGCTCAAGGAGCTCGAGTTCCCGCGGGCGCGTCGTCATCAGGAGAAGTTCTCCTCGCTGGGCGGCAACCCGTTCGGTGACGTCGCCCCGGTCGAGACCGTCGACGTCGAGGTGGCCGAGCCCGACGTCGACACCGACGGCGGGCCCAAGCAGCCGGCGACTCTGGAGATCGAGCTCGACGGCGACACGACGACCTTCGACGACTGGGATCCCGGCACGCCGATGCTCGAGTTCCTCGAGGCCAAGGGCGTCAAGGCGCCCTACTCGTGCCGCGAGGGGGAGTGCTCGGCGTGTGCCTTCCGGCTGCTCGAGGGCGAGGTGAAGATGGTGCGCAACGACGTGCTCGAGCAGGATGATCTCGACGACGGGATCCGGCTGGGGTGCCAGTCTCTGCCGACCACCGACACCGTCCGTGGCACCTACTCCTGAGGGACTCGCCCGAGATACAGATCAGCAACCGGTTGTCGGATTCGCGTGATCGGCGCGATAGTGTCGCGCTGCCCGGACCACATCCCGCCGTGTCACCCGAGACGAACGAGGTCGGTTGACCGGTAGGGCTTTAGCGAGGTTTCCCCCAACGTGTTCAACCGCAACTTCTACGCTGCCCAGGACGATCGCCGCTTCGTCGTCGGTTATGCCCTCGACCTCGGTTTCCGAGTCTTCGACGCCTTCTCGGCGCCCGGCCAGCCGCTCAGCGAGATCACCACGACGGCCTCCGCCTCGCTCCTGGCGGCACGGCCCGCGTTCAAGCTGTACGCACCCAACACCGGCCCGGAGCCGGTGATCACCCGGGTGGAGCTCGACGAGGACGAGTTCGGCCCATCCGCCTATGAGTATCAGTGCAACGGCTGGGGCCTGATCGGGCTCAACTTCGGTGGTGTCGTCGGGCTCGGCGGCCTCGGCTGGAGCACCCTCAACACCATGGCCGAGGCCCGTGCGACCCGCTGGCACGCCGTGGAGCCGATCGGCGCCGCTCCGTCGGAGTGGAACTGGCCGGCTGTCGACGACGCCGCCGGCAAGATGTTCGAGGCCATCGTCTCCCTCGCCAACACGGCCGTCGGCGACAGCCCGATCCTGGCCGCGGCCGGCCAGATGATCAAGGACAAGGGTCTGCTCTACGAGTCCGGCGGCGGGCTGCACGCCCGGCCGGGTCTGGGCTGATCGGTTCCGGGCTGGTCAGAACGCTCGGGCGGCGCTCGCGCCGTCTGCCCAGGTGATGCCGATCTGGGCGGCGGCAGGTGCGGGCGCACGCTCGGGGTAGAGGTAGAGCTCGATCTCGGCCGGATGCCGGTTCCACCAGGCGGAGCGCGACCCGTCGGTCTCGACGTCCTCGTCGGCGGTGCCGATCGAGGAGCTGATGGCGTCGACGAGGGAGTCGAAACCGGACGCGCCGCTCGCGGCGGCGACCCACAGGTGCGACCAGAAGTGCTCGACCGTGCCGTCGGGCGCGAGCACCAGACCCGACCTGGTGGCGCCCCAGTCGCCGGTGACGTCGGCGATCACCGTGGGCCCCTGATCCGCTGCGCCGCCTGAGGTCTCGTGGGCGATCCCGAGCGACGTCATGAGACGCAGGCCGTCGTCGACCCCGCCGGGTCGCTCGGACCCGGCCAGCTCGAGAATCGCGGCAGAGACCGCGGCCGGCGAGGGCAGGAGCGGGGTGCTGGTCGCCATGCGACCACCCTACCCAGCGTTCCGGACTAGTGTTCGTCACCGATGCGAGACCCCGATGCCGCGTTCGCCGACCCCCGTCAGGCCGCGCTCTACGACGTCTTCGACGACGACCGCTCCGACCTGGACGCGTACGCCGCGATCGCCCGCGAGGTCGGCGCTCATCGGGTCATCGACATCGGCTGTGGCACGGGATCGCTCGCCGTCCGGCTGGCTGCCGAGGGCGCCTCGGTCGTCGGGGTGGACCCGGCGCTGGCCTCCCTCGAGGTGGCCCGCACCAAGCCGTACGCCGAGCTCGTCACCTGGATCAACGGCGACGCGAACGCTCTCGGCGGCCACTCGGCCGAGGCCGACCTGGTCGTCATGACCGGAAACGTGGCGCAGGTCTTCGTCACCGACGAGGACTGGTCGCAGACGCTCGCCGCTGTCTGTGCCGCTCTCCGTCCCGGTGGCTGGTTCGTCTTCGAGACCCGCCGTCCCGAGGCCCGAGCCTGGCAGGACTGGGACGTCGCGCCGACCACCGTCGACCTCCCGGACGGCCGCACCGCCGTCGTCGCTCGCCACGTCACCCACGTCGAGCTCCCGCTCGTCACCTTCGAGGCGTCGGCCACGATCGACGACGAGGTGCTGAGGTCGACCTCGACGCTCCGGTTCCGCGGCCCCGACGAGATCACGCGCGACCTGGCCACCCATGGCTTCGCCGTGAGCGACGTACGTGACGCCCCCGATCGCCCGGGGAAGGAACATGTCTTTCTGGCTCGCGTGCCTGACCCACAGCACATCGCCACCGCCGTATCACGCTGATCCGATCGGGGTGGGGGCCGCAACCGCGCGTGATGTGCTCGAGACGCGCCGCGTTCTCGGCGTGTCGCAGCCCGTGTTGCCCGCCTCGTGGCCGCTGCAGCAACCACCTGCCCGACGGGTTTGGTCGTGACTCAGAGCAGGACCATCACGACGACCTCGAGACCATCGCTGTCAGCAGCGCTCGCGAGCCACTCGGGGCGGGTGCGAAGCACCTCGGACCAGCCGGTCGACTCGTAGAGCCGGAGGGCGGCGGGGAAGGCCGGCACGACCTCGAGGCTGGGACGGCCGCCGGCGCGGCGGATGTCGTCGACGGCCGTGTGCAGCAGCGTGCGCCCGAGACCGAGACCCCGGGCACGCGTGCCGACGAAGAACGCACTGAGCCATACGAGATCCTCGACGGCGCAACCGTGTGCCTGGGCGCAGGCTCGCTGGAGCTCGTCGCCGCCGTTGACGCCGGTATGACTTCGGGTGGTGCTGATGTGGCCGACGGGGGTGCCGTCGATCGTCGCGGTCCAGGCGGCGACGGCATCGTCGAAGTGGAGGAAGTCGCTGACCGGGAACGGCAGCGGGTTGCGTACGGGATAGCGGGTCTGCGGCTGCTGCTCGAGCAGCGATGCGGTCAGATCCGCCAGATCGTCCTCGCGCCGTGGGCGCACCTCGATGGCATGGGTCACGCAGACATCGTGTCGGTCAGAAGCCGCGGGTCCAAGTGACTTCCTCGTGGAGGTGGCGCGAGCGCCAGCCGTCCGGCGTACGCACGAAGGTGTGGCGGTAGCGGCCGCCGACCTCGACGACACGTTCGCCGCCGGAGCCGTCGGAGATGACCATGGGGTTGTCGAAGTAGGCCACGACGTCTGCCGAGGCGAAGCCCGAGGCATCCGGTGCCGCGCCCTCGCCGGTGAACGTGATGGCGACCTGGCCGACGGTGTGCAGCCGCTTGCTCGAGAAGGCGGGGAGCATCTCGGCGAGCCAGGCCTTGACCTCGGGAAATGACCCGACGGTGCCGCCTGACTCCGAGTAGTCGATGGTGGCGTCGGGGGCGAAGACGGTGTCGAGCGCGTCCCAGTCGCCGTCGTCGACAGCCAGGGTGTAGCGGGTGATCGCGTCGGTGATCTCGGTGCGGTCGATCAGCTCGTGGACGTCCATGGAGAATGCTCCTTCAGCGAGGTGAGAGGACGATGACCGGGATCTCCCGGTCGGTCCAGGTCTGGTAGGTCTCGAAGTCTGCGTACGTCTCCAGCAGCCGTGGCCACAGTGCCGCCCGCTCGGTGGGGTCGGCGATGCGCGCCCGGACGAGGCTCTGCCCACGACGAGGCACGCGCACAGCGACGTCGGGCTGGGCGCGCAGGTTGGCGACCCATTGCGGGTCTTTCGGCAGGCCGCCCTGGGAGCCGACCACGACCAGGTCGGAGCCGGAGCGCATGAACAGCAGGGGAGTGGTGAAGCTGCGCCCCGAGCGACGGCCGACGTGCTCGAGCAGGAGCACGGGTGCGGGCTTGCGCCAGCCCGCCATCACCCGCCACCGACCGCCGACGCGCCCGTCGGTCAGCTTGAAGAGCGCCGTGTTGGCGCGGGCGCCGTATTTGATGATCCTCGCCGTCAGCGGCGAGTCGAGGCCGGGAGGACGATCGAGAGCAGGAGACATGGCCAACACTCTGGCAGAAACTTAGAACACGTTCTAGTGTTGGCCCATGCGCTTCACCTATGCCGAGGCAATGACCCAGGCCGACTACTACGCGCCGCTGGCGCAGGCCGCCGAGCGCGCGGGCTACACGAGCATGACCGTCGCCGACAGCCTGATCTACCCCGAGGAGTCCGACTCCACCTATCCCTACACCGACACCGGTGACCGGGAGTTCCTGGAGGGCAAGGAGTTCGTCGAGGCGTTCATCATGTGCGCCCATCTCTTCGCGGTCACCGAGACCCTGCGGCTGACGCCGTTCGTGGTGAAGCTGCCGGTGCGGCCCCCGGTGCTCGCCGCCAAGCAGGCCTCGAGCCTCGCCTTCCTCTCCGGCAACCGGCTCGGTCTCGGCGTCGGGCTCTCCCCGTGGCCGGAGGACTTCGCCGCCCTCGGCGTCGACTGGAAGCGCCGCGGCAAGCGGATGGACGAGTGCATGGACATCCTGAGCGGGCTCACCGACCCGTCAGGCGACTTCTTCGGCTACGACGGCGAGTTCTACAGCTTCGAGCCGCTCCAGCAGTGCCCGGCGCCTACTGAGAAGATCCCGCTGCTCGTCGGTGGCCACGCCGACGCCGCCCTGCGCCGTGCGGTGCGCAAGGGCGACGGTTGGATGCACGCCGGCGGCGACGGCGAGGAGCTCGACCGGCTCCTGGTGCGCCTCGCCGAGATCCGCAAGGAGGAGGGCGACACCCGCGACGACTTCGAGGTGCACGTGATCAGCTATGACGCCTACGACCTCGACGGCATCAAACGCCTCGAGGACAAGGGCGTCACCGACTGCATCGTCGGCTTCCGCGACCCCTACGTGAAGGGCGCCGACACCGAGCCGCTGGAGAAGAAGATCAAGCACCTGGAGTGGTACGGCGAGAACATCATCGCGAAGGCCCAGAAGTGACACAGCAGATGGCGACGCAGGGGTCGAGCGCTGCGTACGGACTCACCGAGCCGCTCCAGAAGGCGATCGCGGAGGCGGAGGAGCTGATCGCGAACGCGCCGTTCATCCGCACCGAGCAGGACCGGCTCGAAGGCTACGAATACCTCTCCGGCCGGATCCGGATGGCGATGCAGACCGCGTTCGACTACGACCTCGAGCAGCCGCTCTTCATGAACCCGACCCACCAGTTCTCCAAGCAGGGCCTCGACAACCCCGACGCGATCTATCTCAGCGCCTACCTGCGCGAAGACGTGGAGTACGTCGTCCGCGGCCGCCGTGGCACCAGCGCCGACCTCTCCTTCCAGGTCATGGGCGGCGCCTACACCGCCGACTCCGCCGCGACCAGCCTGATGGCCTTCGACGACCGCAAGCTGCAGCTCGACGACGACGGGCGCTTCGAGTTCACCTACACGGCCGAGCCGGGCGCGAAGACGCTGATCGTGCGTGAGGTCTTCAACGACTGGGACACCGAGACCCGCGGCACCATCACCATCGAGCGGCCCGACACGCTCGGGAAGCCGCGCCGCCCGCTGGCCCAGGAGGTGATGCGGAAGAAGTACGAGGTCGCGGCGCGGTCGCTGACCGGGTCCATCCAGACGTGGTTCGCCTTCCCTCAGTTCTTCCAGTACAAGGAGCCGGTCAACACCCTGACCGTGCCGGCCCGCACGCCGGGCGGGCTGGAGTCGCAGTTCTCCTCGATCGGCCACTACGAGCTGGCCGACGACGAGGCGCTCGTGGTGGAGGTTCCTCGGTGCGACGACTGCTCCTATCAGGCGATCCAGATCGGCTCGGACTGGTATGCCTCGACCGACTACGAGACCCACCAGACCAGCCTCACCAAGGCACAGGCGGTCACCGACCCCGACGGTGTGATGCGGTTCGTGATCTCGGAGCGTCCGCCGCTGGACGGAGCGCCGATCGCCAACTGGCTCGAGACCACCGGGCACCGCACGGGCTCGTTGATGCTGCGTTGGCAGCGGCTCGAACGCGACCTCACCGCCGCCGACGGACCGGTCGTGCACAAGGTGCCCCTCGCGGACGTCGCCGGCCTGCTGCCGCATGGTGAGACGCTGAGCCCCGGGGGGTATGAGGACAGGATCACCGCACGTCAGCGGTCAGTTGCGCGCCGGATGCTGAGTTGAGGACAGGTCGCGACGCGATAGCGCACGACCCCTATGCTTCCGGTCTATGGTCAGCCCCCATCACGAGCCCCCGAAGATTCCGGGATTCCGGTTTCGCCGGCTGATCGGCACCGGCGGATCCTCGGACGTCTTCCTCTACGAGTGGCGGCAGGAGAGGGTCAACGTCGCCGTGAAGGTCTGGCACGAGCGGCTCGGCATCGAGACGCACGGTGCGGTCGCGCTGGAGACCAAGGACGTCGCCGAGCTCGTGCCGCACCCCTACGTGCTGCCCCTCCACGCCGTCGGCGTCACCAGCGACGACCGTACGTTCGTGGTGACCGACTATCGCGGCGGCGGTGACCTCGAGAGGCGTTGGCGCCGGGAGCCGGTGCCGGTCGAGGAGGCGCTGAGCCTGACGATCAAGGTCGCCGGCGCTCTCGATGTCGCCGCTCGGCACGGGATCCTGCACGGAGACGTCAAGCCCGCGAACATCCTGCTGACCAGTGCCGGGGTGCCGCAGCTGGCGGGCTTCGGCAGCATCTCCTCGGCCGGCCGCGCCAGCGGGGTCGAGTCGACCTCGCTCCCGTGGACGGCGCCGGAGATGCTCGACGAACCGCCCGAGCCGAGCGCCTGGGCAGACATCTGGAGCCTCGCCGCGACCTGCTACACGCTGCTGGCGGGACGTACGCCGTTCGAAGGGGTGAGCGCCGACAACGCCACCGAGGCGGTGGTGGAGCGGATCCGGGAGTACGACCCGCTGGCCATCGGCCGTGACGACGTCCCGGCATCGCTCGAGCGCGCGCTGCGCAAGGGGATGTACAAGCGGCGGGCCGGACGACACTGGAGCGCCGCCGATTTCGCCAAGGCGCTCCAGACCGTCGAGAAGGAGCTCGGCCTGCCCGTCACGCCGCTCGCGGACATGCACGAGGCGCCGTCCTACACGGCCGACGTCGCGCCCGACGAGGCCGAGGCTGACGAGATCGAGGCCGTGCCCGAGGCGGCTGCGTCCGAGGCGACTGTGTCCGAGGTGGCTGAACCCGATGTCTCGGCGAGCGAGCTGCCTGCCGACGAGGCCGTAGCCGAGCCGCCGGAGCAACAGGTGGCCGAGCCGGCCGCAGATCCGTACGTCGAGGCCGAAGCGGCCTCGCCCCAGCCCGCGCGGCGACCTGAGGCGACTGCCGAGACCAAGGTGGTCTCGAGGCTCGAGGCCGCAGGTGAGGCCGCGGCCGAGAGTGCCGCCGACGCCACGCCCGAGCCCAGTCCAGAGCTCGGCCCCGAGCCCGGTCCAGAGCCCACCCCCGAGACCGGTGCTGCAGAGGCGAGCGTGACCGAGGCCGGCAAGGTCAAGACGGGGGAGTGGATCGTCCAGCCGCCGCCGGAGAAGACCGCGCCGACGGCCTTCAAGGCGCCGGGGATGGCGACGTACTCGGTGGCCTTCGCATCCGACCCCGACCCGGAGCAGGAGAGGGAGCAGGACCTCGAGCCCACCGCGGCCACCGCGCCGAGGCCCGAGGTCGCGCCGGAGCCGGCGGCCGCGCCGGCACCCGACCCGTCCCAGTCCGTTCTGCCTCCGGCGGAGAACACCGCCGAGGTGCCCGTCGTAATCGACCCCGCGCCCACCTCGAGCGCCCTGCCCGTCGCCGAGGGGAGACCGGTCTCGGAGGACTCCGCGTGGATCGACCACGAGGACGATCTGCTCGGTCATCGCGCCGACGTCGACCGGCTCGCGCGACTGCTCGCGTCCCCGCACACCCAGCTGCCGGTCTCGGTGGCGGTGCAGGGGCTGCCCGGGAGCGGCCGGTCGACGTTCCTGCGCACCCTCCAGGAGCGCATCGAGTGGCTCACCGCGCACGACGGCGGGCAGCGTCCCCGCGCACGACACGTCCGCGTCGACGCTCGCCGCCATGGCGACGGAGACGTGGCGACCCGGTTGCTCGAGAGCGTGCGGAGAGAGGGACGGAACGAGCCGCCGGCAGGAGTGGTGAGGCTCCGGGCTGCGCAGCAGCGGCAGGCGGAGCTGCGTACGGCCCTCGCGGGGCTTCCCGACGACGACGGCCACCGTGGCAAGCGCAAGCCGCAGCCGCTGACCTCCACGATGGCGCTCGAGGCCGTGGACAGGGAGGTCGCGGCCGCCGAGGCCGCGTTGCGGGCTGCGCCACCAGGACCACCGCCAGGCCCGCCGGCCGGGCCCACGGGGCCGGCCGAGACGACGATCGTCTACGTGGACGACCTCGACAGGTGCGACCCGGCGACCGTCGCTGGCGTGCTGCAGGCGATCGACGAGCTGAGCACCCAGCCCGGCGTCGCGGTGGTCGCGGCCGTCGATGCGCGTACGCTGCAACGCTCGATCGCCGGCCGCGTGGCCGAGCCGTCGGCCTACCTGGCGAAGGTCTTCGACGTGCCGTTCGCGCTGCGCGCGTTCGTGGGCGACCCAGCGGTGCGGTTCATGCGGTCGCTGATGCGTCAGGCCGTGCCGTCGTGGCCCTCCGCGCTGGCCGCCGGCGGCGCGGAAGACCGGTCGGCGCGCCGGGGCGTGGTCGAGAGCGTCGAGATCTCTCCGGGCGAGGCGTTGTTCACCAGTGAGCTGGCGCGCTTCTGTGCGACTCCTCGAGGCGCGCGCAAGCTGCTCACGCTCTATCGGCTGGCGCGATCCGCGCCGGTGAAGAGCGCCACCAAGGAGCCGGCCGACCGCAGCGCCCTCGGGATCTTGATGGCCATCCTGGTCGGCGCACCGTTGCAGGCCGACCAGGTGCGTGACGCCGTGGTCGAGGCCCTCGCGGCCGGCGAGGACGGCACCACCTTCCGCAAGCTGCTCGAGACGGTCGCGCGCGAGCACACCGTGGCGTGCGGGCGGGCGACGTGCGGCCCCTGTGCCGACTGGTCACGGGTGATCCGTGCCTACACCGACATCGCCCGGGTCTACCAGGTGCCGCAGGGGATCGGGGCGTACGCGGACTGGGTCGACGAGGTCGCCAGGTTCAGCTTCCCGACGTGATCGGGTGAGTCCTTTCCGGCTCCGCCCTTTCAAAGAACTGAAACACGTTCTAGTCTAGGCGCCATGACTGGACTCCTGGATGGCAAGGTCGTCGTGCTCTCGGGCGTCGGCCCCGGACTCGGGCGCTCGCTGGGTGAGCAGGCGGCACTGATGGGTGCCGACCTGGTGCTGGCGAGCCGCACCGAGAAGAGGCTGCAGAAGATGGCGGGAGTCATCGAGGAGCTCGGCCGCCGTGCGCTCGTGGTGCCGACCGACATCACCGACGAGGACGCTCGCCGTCACCTGGTCGACGCCGCGCTGGAGGAGTTCGGTCACGTCGACCTGCTCCTCAACAACGCCTTCGGCATCCCGCCCATGGACCCGCTCACCCAGATCCCGCTCGATGCGCTCCGGCTGGCCCAGGAGTCCAACGTGCACGCTCCGCTGCGCCTCTCGGCCCTCTTCGCCGATGCGCTCGCGGCCACCCCGGACAAGCCCGGCGGCGCGATCGTGATGATCAACTCGGCGGTGGTCTACCAGAGCCAGCCCGAGTTCGCGGGCTACAAGCTTTCCAAGGGCGCGCTCGCCCACCTGGCGTCGTCGTTGGCGACCGAGCTCGGCCCCCGAGGCATCCGGGTCAACTCCGTCGCACCGTCCTACATCTACGAGGACGTCAACAAGGCCTACTTCGACTGGATCGCCTCCGATTCGGGGCGCACCCACGAGGAGGTCTACGCCGAGAAGGCGGCTCCGACGGACCTCAAGCGGCTCGCGACCCCCGACGAGGTCGCCCGGGCTGCGCTGTTCCTCGGCAGCGACCTGGCCTCCGCGGTCACCGGCACCATGCTCAACGTCGACTGCGGAGAGTTCCATGACCGCTGAGACCGCGCCGCGCGAGCGTGCGGATCTCGGGACCTACGAAGACATCTGCGCCGCTGCCTCCCGCACCACCGGGCTGACGGACTTCGGTGGCACCGACCACGAGGAGGGCCTTCGGCTCCTCGTCGAGGATCTGGCCTCGTCGGAGGCCGGACTGACCCCGGTCGGCAACTACTTCCACCGCGCTCAGGTGAAGTCGGCCCTCGTCGGCCGCCTGATGACGCAGGCGCGGTTCGCGGAGTTCCCCCAGCACCGCGACGTACGCATCGAGCGCCCGATCTTCGTGACAGGGCTCGTCCGCACCGGCACCACCGCGCTGCACCGGCTCCTGGCCGCGGACCCCGCGCACCAGGGGCTGGAGACGTGGCTGACGGAGTTCCCGCAGCCCAGGCCGCCGCGCGAGACCTGGGAGCAGGACCCGATCTTCACCGCGCTGCAGGGCGCCTACCAGCAGCACCATGTGAGCAACCCGGAGTTCATGGGGATCCACTACATGGACGCCACCAGCGTGGAGGAGTGCTGGCGGGTGCTGCGGCAGAGCGGGAAGTCGATCTCGTTCGAGTCTCTCGCCCACGTGCCGCGCTACTCGGCGTGGCTGGCGAAGCAGGACTGGCGCGATGCGTACGAGCTCCATCGCCAGACCCTTCAGCTGATCGGGCTCAACGACCAGGGCCGGCGTTGGGTGCTCAAGAACCCCTCCCACCTGGTCGCGCTCGACGCCCTGATGGAGGTCTACCCCGACGCGCTCGTGGTGGTCACCCATCGCGACCCGGTCGTCGCGGTCGCGTCGGGCTGCTCCCTGTCGGCGGAGGCGACGGCGGGGATGTCGACGACGTTCGTCGGCGAGACCATCGGCGCGACCCAGCTGGAGATGCTCTCCCGCACCTGGCGCGCCTTCGGCGAGGCCCGCGAGCGGTACGACCCCGCGCAGTTCGTCGACGTCGACTACCGCGCGTTCGTCGACGACCCCTTCGGCACCGTGGAGGGGATCTACGACCGCTTCGGGCTCGACTGGAGCGCGGCCGCACGCGCCGAGGTCGCCCGCATCGACGCCGAGTCGCGCTCCGGGAGTGCCCGGCCAAAGCACGCCTACAGCCTCGCCGACTACGGGCTCAGCGAAGAGCAGGTTCGCGAAGAGTTCTGATTCTCGTCGTCGGGGAGTCACCGAAGCAGCACTAGCGTTCGGGGACGTGCCTGATCCCGTCGACGAGACCATCGCACGCCGACGTCCCCCGCGCGCTGTCATGGCCGGGCTGCTGCTGATCGCCGTGCTCGTGCTCTCGCTGAGCACCTGGGTCGCCGTCACCGGCGACCTGGAGTTCCACGCCCACGACGAGGGCCCGAACACGGCGTACGCCCTCGAGCTCTATCGTGGCGAGCTGCCGACGGTGAACACGAAGATGCGCTTCGACCCGGCAGAGCAGCCGCGGATGGCGAGCGAGCTGGCGACGATGCCGACCGCCGCGCACCACGACATCTGGACGGGCAACCACCCGCCGCTCTACTACGCGCTCTGCGTGCCGGTGGTCGCCCTGGCCGATGCGCTGGGCGATGAGCAGGTGATGCTCGTCGGCATGCGGCTGGTCAACGCCGTGGGGCTGGCGCTGAGCGTGCTGCTGGTCGGGCTGATCGCGTTCGAGATGGTCCCGCGTCGGCCTGGAGTCTCCCTGCTCGCCACCGCGGTCGCCGCCTCCTGCGGACGGTTCGCCTACACCGGCGGGCACGTGCAGAACGACGGCGTCGCCGCCGCGACCGCGGCGCTGACCGTCTTCGCGACCTTACGGATCCTCCGGCTCGGTCTCACCCGAAGAAGGTTGGTCCTGCTCACCCTGGCGGGCACCGCAGCGGCCGCGGCGAAGATCCCCGGCGTGGCGACGGTCGCGCTGTGCGGTGCGGCACTGTTCCTCGGCCTGCTGCTCCGCGACCGTTCGCGCACCGGAGCGCTGCGGGCGCTGGGCGCCGCCGCCGTCGCCACCGTCGTGCCCGCGCTGGCGATCGGCTGGTTCTACGTGCGCAACCTGATGATCTACGGCGACCTGACCGCGAGCGGGGTGAACCGGGAGAAGTTCCCCCGCGACCTGCGCGGCACCTGGTCGGAGATGGCCACCGATCTGGACATGTGGCACCTGTGGTTCGCCCGGCCGTGGACGCACATCGGCGGTGTCCGCTCTGGCTGGGCCGAGCCGTTCGTGGACGTGCTCGCTCTCGCCGCCGTGGCCGGACTGGTGGTGGTCGCGGTGCGCTGGGTCCGGCATCCGGTGCGCCCCGCGGGCCGGACCGTGCTCGCCTGGGGACTGATGGCGGCGTACGGGGCGACCCTGCTCTACAACCTGCCTGGTTTCGCCGCCGCGGGCGGCGGCTACCACGAGCGCTACCTGCTCTCGCTGCTCCCGCTGACCGCCACCGTGCTCGCGATCGGCCTCCTCGGGCTCGGTGATCTGGGCGCGCTGGTCGGGGTCGGTTCACGCCGGCTGCGCGACCGGGTGGTGGTCTCGGTGGCGACGCCGGTGCTGCTGTGCGCCGGGCTGCTGCTCTTCCTGGTGCCCGCCACCGGCCAGGACTGGTTCGGCGGGTCGGTCGGATGACTCACGTGTGGTGTCCTAACGTTCGTGACGAGCTCGCGGGCCTGCGCCTCATGACGCTGACCGACCTCCGGGAGCTGCGATGAGTGGTGCCACTGCTGTGCTGGCCTCCGGCCAGAGGGACGTGCCGGGCCGGCCATCGGCCAGGCTGATCGCCGTGCTCGCCCTGCTCGGCGCCTTCGCGGCCTCGATGAGCCTCTACTTCGCCACCACGCAGTCGTTGTCCTACCACGCCCGTGACGAGGGCCCGAACGCGTCCTACGCCATCCAGCTCTCCGAGGGCCACCTGCCCACGATCGACACCCCGGTCGCCCACGACCTGGAGCGCTACCCGCAGATCACGCGCGGCGCCGCCCGCGAGGAGCGCCCCCAGCATCGGTTGATCTGGACCGCCAACCACCCGCCCCTCTACTACCTGCTGGGGGTGCCGTCGGTCGTGCTCGCCGACGCGCTCGACAAGCCGCAGGTGCTCACCGCCGGGATGCGCATCGTGAGCGCCCTCGCCTACGGGGCGCTGGTGTTCCTCGTCGGTCTGATCGCGTTCGAGGTCACGCCGCGGCGTCCGGCGATGTCCATGCTCGCCGCTGCCGTCACCGCCTCGCCCGCGGTGCTGGCGGTCGCGGCCGGCTACATCGTGAACGACAGCCTGGCCGTGGCCGCGTCGTCGCTCACGGTGCTCGCGACGCTGCGCATCCTCAGGCTCGGGGTGACCCGCAACCGGATGATCGTCATGACGGTGGCCGGCACGCTCGCCGCCTCCGCGAAAGCACCGGGTGTGATCACGGTGATCATGTGCGGGGCGGCTCTCGGCCTCACGCTGCTGTTCAGGGACCGTACGCTGCGGGGCTTCCTCCGCGCAGCCGGGCTTACGACGATCGCCACCGCGGTGCCGGGCCTGGCGATCGGCTGGTTCTACGTGCGCAACATCGTGCTCTACGGTGATCCGACGGCGAGCTCGGCGCTGCTGGAGCGCTATGACAGGGTGCAGGTCGACACCTGGTTCGAGGTGATGACCGCGCCCCGCTTCTGGCACGGCTGGTACGACCACCTGTGGGTGCCCTTCCAGCTGCGCGGCACCGGGTTGCACTGGGTGATCGACACCATCACGATCATCGCGCTGCTGGGGCTGATGCTCGGCGCCGTAGCCCGATTGCGCGACCAGAGCCGAGGCCGAGAGCTCGGCGCCCGGCTCTCGCGAGGGCCGTCGGTGGCCGCGGTCGGTCTGCTGGTGCTCGGTGCCCACGCGCTCGTGATCATCGTCAACCTCGCCCAGTTCCGATCCGGTGGCGGAAACGCCCACGAGCGCTACCTGATGACGATCATGCCGCTGGTGGCGATCGTGATCTCGATGGGTCTGCTGGCCATCGTCGACGCGGTGCCGTGGGGCGAGATCCGTCGGCGCGAGGAGATCGCGGCGGCGCTGATCTCCGCGTTCCTGGTGGGGATGGCGATCAACACCTTCGCCGTCGCGATGACTGCCCAGCTCCGTCGTGGCACCGACACGTTGCTTCCTGAGATCAGGCCGGTGGCGTACGTGATCCTGGGGGTCGGGGTGCTCTGTGCGCTCACCGCAGTCGTGCTGCCCCTGGTCTGGCGACCACGTGGGGGCCGGCCGGAGAGGCCGGTTCCGGAGGTCGTACGCATCGTGGAGCCGCGTCGCAGCGGCGGCTCGCGCGAAACTGTCGGTGGTCCCGCGTAGCCTGGTTGTCATGCGTCCAGTCACCGATCTCGAGCGCCGCGTCGCACCGTTGAAGGTGGTCTCCGACTACCAGCCCTCGGGCGATCAGCCGGCGGCGATCGCGGAGATCTCCCAGCGGATCCAGGGCGGCGTCAAGGACGTCGTCCTCCTCGGCGCGACCGGCACCGGCAAGACGGCGACCGTGGCCTGGACGGCGGAGCAGCTGCAGCGTCCGTTGCTGGTGCTGCAGCCCAACAAGACCCTCGCCGCCCAGTTCGCCAACGAGCTGCGCCAGCTCTTCCCCGACAACGCGATCGAATACTTCGTCTCCTACTACGACTACTACCAACCCGAGGCCTACGTCCCCCAGACCGACACCTACATCGAGAAGGACTCCTCGATCAACGAGGAGGTCGAACGGCTGCGCCACTCGGCCACCAACTCGCTGCTGACCAGGCGGGACGTGATCGTGGTCTCGACGGTGTCCTGCATCTACGGCCTCGGCACCCCGCAGGAGTACGTCGACCGGATGATCCGGCTGCGGGTGGGGGAGGAGCACGACCGTGACTCGATCCTGCGGCGGCTGGTCGAGATCCAATACACCCGCAACGACCTGAGCTTCACCCGCGGCACGTTCCGGGTGCGCGGAGACACCCTCGAGATCTTCCCGGTCTACGAGGAGCACGCGGTGCGGATCGAGTTCTTCGGGGACGAGATCGAGCGGCTGATGACGCTGCACGCGGTCACCGGTGAGGTGCTCACCGAAGACCAGGAGCTCTACGTCTTCCCGGCGACCCACTATGTCGCCGGGCCCGAGCGCATGGAGCGCGCGATCAACGGCATCGAGGCCGAGCTCGACCAGCAGCTGAGCACCTTCGAGAAGCAGGGCAAGATGCTCGAGGCGCAGCGGCTGCGGATGCGCACCACCTACGACGTCGAGATGATGCGCCAGGTCGGTTCGTGCTCCGGCATCGAGAACTACTCGATGCACATCGACGGGCGTGATCCGGGTTCTGCGCCCAACTGTCTGCTCGACTACTTCCCGGAAGACTTCGTCCTCGTCGTCGACGAGTCCCACGTCGCGGTCCCGCAGATCGGCGGGATGTACGAGGGCGACATGTCCCGCAAGCGCAACCTCGTCGAGCACGGCTTCCGGCTCCCCAGCGCGCAGGACAACCGCCCGCTGAAGTGGGAGGAGTTCCTCGAGCGCATCGGGCAGACCATCTACCTCTCCGCGACGCCGGGCAACTATGAGCTCGACAAGGTGGGTGGCGACACGGTCGAGCAGATCATCCGCCCGACCGGCCTGGTCGACCCCGAGGTCGTCATCAAGCAGACCAAGGGCCAGATCGACGACCTGATCGGCGAGATCAACGACCGGGTCGCCAAGAACGAGCGCGTCCTGGTCACCACACTGACCAAGAAGATGTCCGAGGATCTCACCGACTACCTGCTCGACGCCGGCATCCGCACGAGATATCTCCACTCCGAGGTCGACACGCTCAAACGCATCGAGCTGCTGCGTGATCTCCGGCTGGGTGAATACGACGTGCTGGTCGGCATCAACCTGCTCCGTGAGGGTCTCGACCTGCCCGAGGTCTCGCTGGTGAGCATCCTCGACGCCGACAAGGAGGGCTTCCTGCGCTCCGACAAGTCGCTGATCCAGACCATCGGCCGAGCCGCCCGAAACGTGTCCGGCCAGGTGCACATGTACGCCGACAAGATCACGCCCTCGATGGAGGCCGCGATCGAGGAGACCAACCGACGGCGGGCGATCCAGATCGCCTACAACAAGGCCAACGGCGTCGACCCGCAGCCGCTGCGCAAGAAGATCGCCGACATCACCGACATGCTCGCCCGCGAGGACGAGTCCACCCAGGAGCTGCTCAACACCTGGGCCGGCACCGAGGCCAAGGGCCGCGCCGGCAAGACGACGGCGAAGTCGCCCACCCCGATGCTCGGCGACGCCGCCCGCGAGGCCCGCGAGCGCGGCCTCGTCGGTCTCCCGTCCTCCGACCTCGCCCAGCTCATCGGCGACCTCACCGAGCAGATGAAGGGCGCCGCCGGCGAGCTCCAGTTCGAGGTCGCCGCCCGGTTGCGCGACGAGATCTCGGAGCTCAAGAAGGAGCTTCGGCAGATGATGGAAGCCACGAAGTGAGGAGGGAGACCGCTCGACCGAGGTACGAGGTCGAAAGCGGTCTCCCGACGAACGAGGGGCGTGCGCGAGCGAAGCGAGCGCCGGCGACGAAGTAGTCGTCAAGCGACACAGTCCCCGAACGCCGAGGTGTCAGTGTTGGTCTCGACACGCCTTCGCCTAGCGGCTCCGGCGGCTCGACCAGCGGGATCACCGACCGAGCATGCCCTCGACCAGATCAGCAGCCCGCCGCGTGCCACCCTCCGCGAGCGCATCGGCCCGCAGCTGAGCCGAACGCGCTGCCCGGTCCGGATCGTCGAGCAGCTCCACCAGCGCCGTACGCAGCACAGCAGCCGTGACGTCCTCGGCGTCGACCCGACGGGCGACGCCGAGCTCGACCAGCCGGTCTGCGTTCATGAACTGGTCGACCGCCTGCGGCACGGCGATCATCGGCACCCCGGCCAGCAGGCCCTCACTGCTCCCGCCCATCCCGGCGTGGGTGAGGAACGCGTCGGCCTCGGCCAGGATCGCGCGCTGCGGCAGCCAGGAGTGCACCTCGACGTTGCCGGGGAGGTCGCCGAGCGCGGCCGGGTCGAGCTGGGTGCCGATCGACATCACGACGTGCCAGCCCGGCAGCGCGGCGTACGCCTCGACGCAGGCGCGGAAGAAGTCGGCGTCGCCGGTGTAAGCCGAGCCGAGCGAGACCAGCAGGACGTGCTCGGCGGCGGCTGGGCGGGTCCAGGTCTCGTCGGAGTCGAGGGCGAAGCAGGGCCCGACGAAGGTGACGACGTCCCCGTCGACCTTGTCCGCGTTGGGCTGCATCGCCCGCGGGACCAGGGCGAGAGCCCGCTGTGGTGCACCGGCGAACGTCTCCGGGTCGCCCGTGACGCCACCGGCCTCCGAGAGCCACGCAGAGAACCGATCCAGGTAACCGTCGTAGCCCGGCATCTGCCGCATCTGCGCACCGACCTCCTCGGCGTACCCCTCCCAGGCGACGAAGGTCGGCGAGAGCTGCACGAACCGACGCTGCTGCGACTCGGCGAGCGCCCGTGCGGCATAGCCGCCGATGTCGTAGAGGTAGAGATCGGCGGGCTCGGCGTCGTAGAAAGCATGCAGGTGGGGGAGCGCCCCGATCGCGTCGTCGAGGAAGATCCCCATGCCGGCGACCGGGTCCTCGGGCCACTGCCGGTCCTCCACGGGCAGCACCGTCGGCATCGGAACCAGCTCGGCCCCGGTCGGCTTGATGGCGCCGGCCATCGACTCGTGGGTGGCGTAGGTGACCCGGTGTCCGTGGGCGACCAGCTCCTTGATCAGCTCGAGGCTCGGCAGGACGTGGCTGATCGCGGGCGAGGCGACCATGGCGATGTGGTGCGGCAGCGGTGTAGTCATGGCGCCGCCGACGCTACGTGCCGGACCGGCTCCGGGGCGACCGAGTTTTCCGCACCGCCGGGCTACCTTCTCGTCGCGCGCTATTCACCCGCCGTGACCCGCGCGCGGACGAATCGGCCAGAATCGCCGAATACGATCGCGAGGTGTCTTCGTCCCGGGTTGCGTGGTCCCAGTCCACGATCTGCGTCTTGCTGCTGGGCGTGCTCGGCTTCGCGATGAGTGCCCAGGTGGCGATCGCGATGCCGGCCCTCTTCAAAGCCGACGAGCGTGCTCATGCCGCCTACGCGGTGGCGCTCTCTCAGGGCACGCTGCCGACGATCGACACCGACATCCCCGACGACCCCGCGCGCTACCCGCAGCTCGCGGAGAGCCTGTTCGGTGCCGACGAGGCGCACCGCGACATCTGGGTCGCCAACCATCCGCCGCTGTTCTACGTGATGAGCCTGCCGCTGGTCTGGCTCGGCGACGCGGTCGGCTCGCCCGGCCTGACGCTGCTCGGGATGCGGCTCCTCAACGCTCTCGGATTCGCGCTGACGACGATCATGGTGGGTCTGCTGGCACGCGAGCTGGTGCCCAGGCGTCCGGCGGTGCCGGTGATCGCATCGGCGATGAGCCTCGGCTGTGGTGCGATGACCTTCGTGGGCGGCGGGATCTACAACGACGGCTGGTCCTCCGCGGCGGCGTTCTTGACCCTCTACCTGGGCTTCCGGATGATCCGTCAGGGGGTGACGCGCGAGCGCCTGATCACCGCGACGGCCGTCGGCGTCGCCGCGGCGGGCTTTCGATCGACCGGCCTCGTGGCGGTCCTCTTCCTCGGCGCCTGCGTGCTGGTGGCCATGTGGCTGCGTGAGTCGTCGACGGGGGAGTCGTCGCTGCGTACGTTCCTGCGGGGCACCTTCTGGCGTGCGGTCGGCATCGCCGCCTGCATCGGGATGGCGCCGGTCGTCGTGTTCGGCTGGTTCTACGTGCGCAACATCCACATCTACGGCGACCCGACCGCGTCGAGCTCGCTGTTCGAGAAGTTCGGGCGTGAACCCAACGGATCCACGCTGTTTCAGCTGGTCAACCCGGAGTTCTACGGCCACCTCCTCGGCAGCCTGTGGACCGACGGCAACATCGCCAACACCTGGAGCCAGGCTGCCGTCGTCGTCCTGACGCTCACCGTGGCAGGTCTCGCGCTCGACGCGGTGGCCAAGGCCAACCCGCGTCGACGCGGCGTCCTGCGGCGCATCAGCCTCGCGCCGCAGAGCACCGTGCAGCATCACCAAGACCTCGCGATCTGGACGCTGCTGGGCGCCTACTGCCTGCTGATCCTGATCAACGTCGCCGGCTTCATCGCCGGCGGCGGCTGGATCCACGCCCGTTACGCGGTGCCGTTCCTCCCGTTCCTTGCCGCGGGTGCCGGGGTCGCCGCGCTCCGGCTGGGGCGACTCCTGCCGCTGCGGGCCCCGGCAGCCCCGAACCTGCCTGGGACCTCGGTGGACGAGACCCGCGACCTGCGTATCGGCCTGGGAGTTTCGCTGGCGTTCCTGGTCGTCGGTCTGGTCTGCCACCTCGACACCGAGCAGTACGTCGACGGGCCGGTCAGCAGCACGTTCGCGCTGGTCGCCCTGGTGGCGGCCGACCTGGTGATGTTCGCCGTCGCGGCGTACGTCGCGACCGAGCTGCGACGCCGCATGCGGCCCGGCACGTTCGACACCGCCCGCGCCTTGGCGGCGCCTGTGCCGACCGGTGCTGTGAATGGTGCCGAGGACCGTGCTGTGACCGACGTCGCTGATGACCGTCCACGGCAGAGCACCGGAAGCTCGTCGGGCACGAAGACAACGTAGCCTCTCTATGTGAACCACGACGACCCCCAGGCATCCGCCCGCTCATGGCTCGTGTGGGGCATCGGCGTGTCGGTCTACGGCCTGGCGGTCTTCCACCGCAGCAGTCTGGCCGTGGCAGGTCTGGTCGCCACCGAACGCTTCGGGATCAGCGCCAGCCAGCTGGCCACCTTCACCATGCTCCAGCTGTTGGTATATGCGGGTATGCAGGTGCCGGTCGGGCTGCTGGTCGACCGGTTCGGGTCGCGCACGGTGCTCTCGGCAGGTGCGCTGATCCTGGCCGTGGCGCAGACCGGCTTCGCGTTCGCCGACTCCTACCCGCTGGCGCTGCTGGCGCGTACGTTCGTGGGGATGGGCGACGCGATGACGTTCATCTGCGTGCTGCGGCTGGTGCCGTCGTGGTTCCCGCTCCGGCGGGTGCCCCTGGTCAGCCAGCTGACCGGCACGATCGGCCAGATCGGTGCGATCGCGGCTGCGGTGCCGATGACCTGGGCGCTGGGCCATCTCGGGTGGACGCGCGCCTACGTCTCCGCCGCGCTCATCGGCCCGGTGCTGCTGGTGCTGCTGCTGATCTTCGTCCACGACGGCCCGGGGGAGCGCAACCGGCGTGGCACCACCCTCGAGCCCCGCGAGGTCGGCCGGAGCCTGAAGGCTTCCTGGTATCAACCCGGCACGCGGCTGGGCTTCTGGATCCACTTCTCCACCCCGTTCAGCTCCCACCTGATGGGGCTGCTGTGGGGCTTCCCGTTCCTGGTCACCTCCGAGGGGCTCTCCGACACCCTCGCCGGCACCCTGCTCTCCGTCACGGTCGTCGCCGCCCTGGCCGCGGGGCCGGTGATGGGTCTCATCGCCGGCCGGCACCCGTGGCACCGTTCGACCGTGGCGCTGACCATGATCGCCGCGATCGCGTCGATGTGGACCATCGTGCTCGCCTGGCCGGGGGAGGCCCCGCTGCCGGTGCTGCTGCTCCTGATGTGCGTGGTCGGTATCGGCGGCCCGGCCTCGATGATCGGTTTCGACGTCGGCCGCACCAGCAACCCACCCGCTCGGATGGCCAGTGCCAGCGGGATCATCAACCAGGGCGGCTTCGTGGCGGCCCTGCTCGTGATCGTGCTGGTCGGCTGGATCCTCGACTGGCATACGCCGGGCGCGTCGACCTCCTACACGCCGGAGGCGTTCCACTGGGCGATGTCGGTGCAGTATCTGTTCTGGGGCGTCGGCGCGGTGCAGATCTGGCGTCACCGGCGCGACGTGCGGCGGCGTACGTCGCGCGAGCAGGTCGCGTCGGGATCCTCGATGGTGCCCGACTGAGCGTTGACGACCTCGGCGGTCCCGACACAGCGTTCGCCGACTCGTCATCTGGCAGCCAACCGCCGAGCGGCCAGACGGGCATCGAGGAGGTCTAGCTTGTCGAGGTGTCTTCGCGTCCGCGCTCGCTGTCCCAGATGACCGCATGTCTGCTCCTGCTGGGCGTGCTCGGCTTCGCGATGAGCGCCCAGTACGCGATCGGGATGCCGCCGCTGCTCAAGGCCGACGAGAAGCAGCACGCCGCCTACGCGATCGTCCTCTCCCAGGGTGTCCTGCCCACGATCGACACCAACACCCCGGCCGATCCGGTGCGCTACCCGCAGCTCGCCGAGGCGCTCTTCGGGCTCGACGAGCCGCGCCGCGACATCTGGGTCGCCAACCATCCGCCGCTGTTCTACGTGATGAGCCTGCCGCTGGTCTGGCTCGGCGACGCGGTCGGGTCCTCAGGGGTCACGCTGCTCGGGATGCGGCTGCTCAACGCGCTCGGCTACGCGCTGAGCATCGTGCTGGTCGGGCTGCTCGCCCGTGAGCTGGTGCCGCGGAGACGGGTGGTGCCGGTGCTCGCAGGCGCGATGGTGCTCGGCTGCGGTGCGGTCACCTACGACGGCGGCGCGATCTACAACGATGGATGGGGCACCGCCGCCGCCTACCTGACCCTGCTCCTGGGGTTTCGGATGGTGCGGGAGGGAGTCACCCGTGACCGGCTGATCTGGGCCACGACCGCCGGGGTCGCCGCGGCCTCGTTCCGGTCCACCGGCCTGGTGGCCGTGCTCGTCCTGGGCGCCTGCGTACTGGCAGCGCTGTGGATGCGCGAACCGACCGCCCGTACGTTGCGCCGCGGTGTCGTCCTGGCCGCGAAGATCGGGCTCGCGCCGGTGGTGGTGATCGGCTGGTTCTACGCGCGCAACATCGCGCTCTACGGTGACCCGACCGCCTCCGCGGCGCTGTTCGCGAAATTCTCCCGCCAGACGCACGGCGGCACGCTCTTCCAGCTGGTCAACCCCGAGCTCTATCTGCACCTGTACGGCTCGTTGTGGGCCGACGACGTCCTCCCGAAGATCTGGGTCGTGGCTGCCGTCGCCACGCTCGCGGTGACGATCACCGGCCTGATCCTCGACGCCAACGCGAAGGCCCGACCCCGGGCCGTCGGGGTGATGCGCCGCGTCGACCTGCCCGGAGCGAGCCGGTTCCAGCTGCGCCTGGAGGTGGTGGTGCGGGCGCTGATGGCGATGTACTGCGTGATCATCATCGTCAACCTGGCGTCCTTCCACGCAGGCGGCGGGTGGATCCATGCCCGCTACGCGATGCCGTTCCTGCCGGTGATCGCGGCGCTCACCTCGCTCGCCGTCCTCCGCGTCGGCCGCCGCTGGGTCACAGCGCGGAGCGAGGAGTCCGTCGACCTCCGGATCGCACTGTTCGCGAGCGTTGGGTTCATCGTCTCGGCGATGGTCGCCCACCTCCACATCCAGCAGCGCATCGACGGCCCGGCCGACGCCTCCTGGCTCTTTGCCCTGATTGCTGCCGACGTGGTGATGCTCGCCGTCGCCGCGTACGTCGTCTCGCAGCTGCGCCGCCGGCTGCGGCCTGCCGCGTCCGGGGATCAGGCACGTGAAGCTCGGTCGATAGGCCGCCGAGCGGCTCAGGCGGTGGCGTCGCCGGGGCGCTCTTTCGTGGAGTGACCTGACGGCGGGTCGAGGATCGGGCCGGACTCCTCGGCAGGTGCCTCGATCTCGGCGTGGGCAGCGGCCTCCGCCGCCTTCTTCGCCGCCTTCTTGGCTGCCTTCTTCTCCAGGCGGTGGACCTCGCGCTCCACGATCGCCTCCCGCCGCACCACCGTGCCGACGAGGTTGGCGATCAGGACGAGCATCGGGTAGATCGGCCACGGGTGTCCGTCAGGCGCAGACGTGAAGCCCCAGATCGCCCACGTGATCAGGCTGACCACGAGGAGCGTCGAGAGGGTCTCCTGCACCTCCTTGCGGTAGGCGGCAGCACCCCGTTCGCGGAGATCGGCGGCGGCGGGGAGGTTGGCCTGCGCAGACGTGGCCGGCGCGGGACGGTCGATGACCAGATCGTCCACGAGCGGAGGGAGCTCGCCGAGCGTACGGGCCTCCAGGAGGGTGCCGACCCTGTCGTCGTGCTCGTCGCGGGTGAGCCGGCCGTCTCCGAACGCATCACCGAGCACGGTGCGTACGATCTCGCGATCGGCGTCGGAGGCACGCATGCGCGCGTTGTCCGTCTCCCGCGGGTCGATGCGGAACTGCTCCCAGAACCCGTCCACGCGTTCAGCCTAGAGGGTGGGCGTCAACCCCGGGTGGGAACGGGGCGCGGTGCGACCGCGTGGCTGCATTAGAGTGACCCGTGCAGGTTACCTGCTAGTATAGAACACGTTCTAGTTTTACCGTGATGATCTTAGAGGGGGTGGCGGATGCGGATCGCTCTGCTGTCATACCGCAGCAAGCCGCACGTCGGCGGCCAAGGCGTCTACATCCGCCATCTGAGCCGGGAGCTGGCCAAGCTCGGGCACACGGTCGAGGTCTTCTCCGGGCAGCCCTATCCCGAGCTCGACCTCGTGGGGGAGGGCGTGACCCTCACCAAGGTGCCGAGCCTCGGGCTGTATGAGGAGCCCAACCCGTTCGGCAACCCGAAGCTCTCCGAGATCCGCGACCGGATCGATGTGGAGGAGTGGGCGCGGATGCGCACCGGCGCCTTCCCGGAGCCGCTGACCTTCGCCAAGCGCGTGATGCGCGTGCTGGGGGAGTGCACCGGCGACTTCGACGTCGTCCACGACAACCAGACGCTGGCCACCCCGCTGCTGCGCGTCGAGGCCGACCTCGGGCTGCCGCTGGTGACCACGATCCACCACCCGATCTCGTTCGACCGCCGCATCGAGCTCGACAGCGCGACGGGCTGGAAGAAGAAGTTCGGCGTGTGGCGCTGGTACTCGTTCGTGACGATGCAGGCGAAGGTCGCCTCCCGGCTGCGCCACGTGATCACGCCGTCCGACAACTCCAAGCGCGACATCCTCACCGACTTCAACGTGCCCTCCGAGCGTGTGCAGACCGTGCACCTCGGGGTGCCGGAGGAGTTCGTGCCGCCGACCGAGCCGCGCGTGCGCGGCCGGATCCTGGCCATGGCGAGCGCCGACGCGCCGTTGAAGGGCATCTCCTTCCTGCTCGAGGCGTTCGCCAAGCTCCGCACCGAGCGTGACCTCGAGCTGGTGCTGGTCTCCAAGCCCAAGAAGGGCGGCCCCACCGAGCAGCTCATCGAGAAGCTCGCGATCAAGGACCACGTACGTTTCGTCAACGGCATCTCCGATGCCGAGCTCGTCGAGCTGATGGGCTCCGCGGAGATCGCCTGCGTGCCCTCCCTCTACGAGGGTTTCTCGCTGCCGACCGCCGAGCTGATGGCCTGCGGCACCCCGCTGGTCGTCTCTCGCGCCGGCGCGATCCCCGAGGTCGTCGGGGACGACGACGTGTGCGCCACCCAGGTCACCCCGGGCGACACCGAGGAGCTCGAACGTGCCATCGCGGCGCTGCTCGACGACCCCAAGCGCCGGGCCCGCTACTCGGCCGCCGGCCGCGCCCGGGTCGAGGAGCACTTCTCCTGGCACGCCGTCGCCGAGCGGATGACGGCCGTCTATCAGCAATCCATCGACGAGTTCCGGGCCTCGACCGGAACCAGCTCCAACACCGAAAGGACGTGAGCCGTGCTCACCGTTGACTTCGACCGCCTTGGCCTGCAGGCCGGAGAGCGCGTGCTCGACATGGGGGCCGGCGGCGGCCGTCACGCCTTCGAGATGTATCGCCGCGGCGCCGACGTGATCGCGTTCGACCAGGACGCCGACGAGCTCGCCAAGGTCAGCGAGTGGTTCTTCGCGATGCGCGACGAGGTGCCGGCCGGTGCCAACGCCGAGATCAAGGAGGGCGACGCGCTCTCGCTGCCCTTCGGCGACGGCGAGTTCGACCGCATCGTGGCGGCCGAGATCCTCGAGCACATCCCCGCCGACATCCAGGCGATCGAGGAGCTCGTGCGGGTGCTGCGCCCGGGCGGCACCCTCGCCGTCTCGGTGCCGCGCTGGTTCCCCGAGATCGTCAACTGGAAGCTCTCCGACGACTACCACAACAACGAGGGCGGCCACATCCGCATCTACACGCGCGAGGAGCTCGTCGACAAGGTCACCAAGCGCGGCCTGGTCTACGACGGTGACGACTACGCGCACGGTCTGCACTCGCCCTACTGGTGGCTCAAGTGTGCCGTCGGCGTCGAGAAGAACGACCACCCCGCGGTGAAGGCCTACCACAAGCTCCTGGAGTGGGAGATCGTCAAGGCGCCCCGCGTGCTGCAGGCCGCCGGCAAGGTGCTCGACCCGCTGATCGGCAAGAGCATGGTCCTCTACTTCCACAAGCCGGTCTGATTTCTTGTCACGCATGAGCATCCGGGTGCCCTACGTCGACGGCGTGCTGACCTCTGCCCAGGTGACCGCGACCGCCCGGTCCATCGCCCGTGCCCAGGAGCCCTCCGGCGCCATCCCGTGGGTGCCGGGCCAGCACACCGACATCTGGAACCACGTCGAGGCGGCGATGGGTCTGCTCGTCGGTGGTCTGGTGGAGGAGGCCGAGGCGGCGTACTCCTGGATCCCGGAGCTGCAGAACCCCGACGGCTCGTGGCCGATGAAGATCGTCGACGGCGTCGCGGCCGAGACGATCGGCGAGTCCAACATGTCGGCCTACTTCGCCGTCGGCCTCTGGCACCACTGGCTGATCCGGCGTGATCGCGCGTTCGTGGAGCGGCTGTGGCCCTCGGTGCGCGCCGGGCTCGACTTCGTGGTCGGGCTGCAGCTGCCCTTCGGCGGCATCGCCTGGACCCCACGCGACCCGTTCGCGCTGCTCACCGGCTCGTCGTCGATCTACCAGTCGCTGCGCGCCGGGGTCGCCCTGGCCGACCTGATGGACGACCCGCAGCCGGAGTGGGAGATCGTCGGCGGCCGTCTCGGTCATGCGCTGCGCCGCCATCGTGACCTCTTCGAGGACAAGTCGCACCACTCGATGGACTGGTACTACCCGGTGCTCGGCGGCGCCGTGCTCGGCGCTGACGGCGCCGATCTGATCGAGTCGCGCTGGGACCATTTCGTACGCCCCGGCCTCGGTGCGCTCTGCGTCGACACCAACCCCTGGGTGACCGGCGCCGAGACCTGCGAGCTCGCGATGGCGCTCGACAACATAGGCGACCATCGCCGGGCCCTCCAGCTGCTGACGGAGATGCAGCACATGCGCGCCGCCGACGGCGGCTACTGGACGGGCTGGGTCTACGAGTCGCCGAGCTATCCCAACCCCAACCCGAACGCCTTCTGGCCCGAGGAGCACTCCACCTTCACCGCGGCCGCCGTCATCCTGGCCGTCGACGCCCTGGGGGAGCGCTACGGAGCCGCCACCTCGGGGTCCGGCATCATGCGCGGCACCTCCCTGGCCGCGCGGTTCGAGGAGCTGGCGCTGGAGTGTGGCTGCGACCTCTCAGAGGCGGCGCAGCACGCGTAGGGACCCGACCGCGTCGATCTCCTCGAACTGCTTCGAGGCGAGCGCGGGCAGGTAGATCTCCTCGTACGGGGGCCGGCCGCCGTCGGCGGGGTCGGGAAAGACGTCGTGCACGAGCAGCAGCCCGCCAGGCACGACCTTCGGGGCCCAGCCGCGGTAGTCCTGCTGCGCGGGCTCGACGCCGTGGCCACCGTCGATGAAGACGAGCGAGACGGGAGTCGTCCACCACCGGCTCACGGTGGGCGAGGAGCCGATCACCGCGACCACCTCGTCCTCGAGGCCGGCCTGCTCGATGGTGCGGCGGAAGGTGGGCAGGGTGTCGAGCCGCCCCGTGGCCGGGTCGACGAGGGAGGTGTCGTGGTGCTCCCAGCCGGCCTGGTTCTCCTCGCTGCCGTGGTGGTGGTCGACGGTGAACACCGTGCCGCCGGTCAGCTTGGCTGCCGCGCCGAGGTAGACCGACGACTTCCCGCAGTAGGTGCCGATCTCGACGACGGGCCCGTGGGGCAGCCGCTCGGCGGCGTAGGAGAAGAGTGCCAGGCCCTCCTCGGGAGGCATGAACCCCGTCGCGTCGAGGGCGTGCTTGAGCAGATCGGCGGGCATCTCGGGTGCTGACACCCCGGCACCCTAGCCCAGCCGAGGCCGGTGCAGCTGCGCGGTCCGCCGTCGGCGAGAATTCGGCCATGACGACTGCGGGCCACTCGGTGCTGGTGGTGCCGGTTCCCGAGCTCGAGGCGTACGTCCTGGAACGGACGCGTCACTACGACGACTCGTTCGTGTCGACCGATCCGGCGTTCGTCCATGCCCACATCACGCTGCTCGCACCCTTCGTTCCGGCGCCGTCGGACGCCGACCTGGAGCTGGTCGGGAAGATCGCGAGCGCGGCGGCGTCCTGGACCTACACGTTGGCCGACGTCGAGATGTCGGCCGGTGGCAACATCCATCTCGCCCCGGAGGCGGCCGAGCCGTTCGCGGCGCTGACCGCCGAGCTGTGCGCGGCGTTCCCGCAGTGCCCGCCCTACGAGGGTCGCTTCGCGCCGGTACCGCATCTGACGGTCGACCATGTCGCCGGGGGAGCCGACCTCGACTCGACACGTACGTTGCTCGCCCGCGTGCTGCCGGCGCGATGCCATGCGGACCGGATCAGCCTGCAGTGGTACGCCAACCACGGCTGCAGGCTGATCGCCGAGTGGCCGCTGGGACGGTGACGGTGCCGGCCGAACGGTGAGTCCGGCCGGCACCGACGTGATCAGGCTGGCTCGATCAGACTCGCCGGCCGGCGGCACGCAGCCCGAACGCGGCCCCGAGCGCCAGCACGCCGCCACCGGCCACGATCGCGATCCCGAGCCCGGGAAGGCTGTCGTCGACCGCCGTGGGTGCGGCGGCCGCCACGGTGCGTACGGTCTCGGTCTCGTCGAGCGCGGAGGTGGGTGTCGAGTCCTGACCCGCGTCGGCGAAGGGCGCGCGAGCGAGCTCGGGCGCCAGAGCCGTCGTGGCGTGCACCGCGGGTCCGGCGCTCGACGTGGTCGTCGCGACCGGACCTGCGTCGGACGGAGTGGCGACGCCGAGAGGTGCAACCGGGGCGGAGACGGTCTCGGCCGAGGCCGCTTCGCCCGGCGTCGCAGCAGTCTCAGGCTCTACTTGAGGGTCACCGTCGACCGCACCCGTTCCGCCTGCCTCCGCCTCGGCGATGGTGAAGGTCACCGTGCTCTCGTTGCCGAGCGTGTCGTAGGCGACGAGCGTGTTCTCACCGGCGTGGACACCCCACCAGTTGCCGATCTCGAGGTTGTTGGCGTCCGACCAGCGGTTGACCGAGAGCGGGAAGTCGGTGCCGTTGACGCGCACCCCGGCGACCTTCGAGCCGAGCGCGCCGTCGTCGAGCTTGAACGACCGGCTGGTCTCCGAGGAGCCGTCCTTCTCGGTGATCACCGGGCCGGTGGTGTCGAGGACGAAGGTGACGGTCGAGGTGTTGCCGAGCGCGTCGAAGGCGACCAGCGTGGTGGCACCTTCGACAGCGCCGTAACGCCCGGGCTTGATGTCGTTGACGTCGGACCACACGCCGTCGGTCAGATCCTTGGTCACTCCGTTGATGGTGACCTTGTCGACCTTGCGCAGGTCAAAGAGCTTGAACGACTTGGTCCGTCCCGCCGCACCAGCGGTGCCCTTGTCGGTGATCGTCGGGCCCGTGGTGTCGAGGATGAACTCGACCGGGGCGGATGCGTTCCCGCCCTCGTCGTAGGCGATCAGGACGTTCTTGCCCTCGACGGCGCCGTATCGGCCGGGTCTGATGTCGTTGACGTCGGACCAGTTGTTGTTGGTGAGGTCTTTCGTGACCCCGTTGATGGTGACCTTGTCGACGCGACGAGCGTCGAAGAGCTTGAACGACTTCGACTGTGCAGCCGCACCAGCGGTGCCCTTGTCGGTCACCGTCGGGCCGGTTCCGTCGACCACGAAGTCGTACGTCGAGGTGCTGGCGAGGTTGCCGACCGAGTCGAGCCCGTTGTAGCGCAGCGTGTAGGCGCCGTCGGGCAGGTTCGCCGGCACCGAGAGCGAACCGGTCGGTGACTGGAAGGACGTGAACAGCTTCCCGTCGCGATAGACGTTACCGACGGTCTTGGCGACCGCATGGTCGTCGGTCGTCTGCAGCTCGAACACATAGCCGGGACGCACCAGCGGCTCCGGGTTGAGCAGCGTCGTCACCGGCTTGACGAAGTCGCAGACGTACGTCTCGGGCGCATCGGTGACGGTCCTGGTCTCCACCTTGGTGGGCCAGCCGGTGGGGGAGTAGCGCACCCACGCGGCGTCATCGACGTTCGTCGAGCCGGCCGGCTTTCCGGTGTAGTAGAGCACGGTGTCGGGGTCGTCGTAGGCGGGAGCGTCGACGATCGTGACGAGCTTGTCGAGAGACGGCGTACGGTCCCAGCCCTTCCCGGGGTTCCAGTCGGAAGAGTCCTTGAACTGGACCTTGCCGGTCGTCTGCTGCGTGTAGGCGTAGCCGTCCGGCGCCACCACCTCATGGGTCACGGCGTCGTGATGGGTGCCGGGGACAGTCTTGGCATAGCGGGACTCGGTGTGAGTCACCGCGGCGATGGTCTCGATGAGCTGGGCTGAGCCGGCGGTGCACTCAGGGGTGGCGGCGTAACCCGCGGTGAACGTGCTGCCCGCGCCGATGATGGCGGTGGTGGACAGCCCGAGCGCGGCGATCCGGACGATGTGCTGCTTCATTGAACGGGCTTCTTCTCTGCTGGTGGCAGCGTCGCGGGCGCACGGTGAGCGACCTCCCCCGTGTCGAACGCCCGAGTGCCGTCGGCAAATCTGGATGATCCTCGACCGGCGCCCGTGCCACTTCGCGACCTCATCCTTGGAATTGGGGAGGCCGGGTATCCCTGCTGAAGAGCGGTCAGGGCACGGGCGAGGACATCGCCTGCATGACGTAGCCGATCGCGACCAGCATCGTCAGGCTGCTGATGGCGATCCCGGCGACCGCGGCCCAGCGTCCGCGGCGCTTCTCATCGGCGGTGCGGGCCAGGCCGATGATGCCGAGGATGAACCCCAGGGGCCCGCACATGATCACGCTCGCCACGAAAGCCGCCACCGAGACGCCGTCGAGCGGCACCGAGTAGAGGGACCAGGCGCCGGCAGGCTTGTCGGCCGGCGGCGCGGTCGGCTTGGCTGCTTGCGACGTGCCCTGGGAGTCGGCTGCCTGTGGCTTGGCCGCTGCACGGGCAGGTCGCTGCGGCTTCGCCGGGCGACGGCGAGGCAGCTCCGACTCCGCGGCCGTCGGCTGAGCCTGCTGTGGCTTGACCCGTTGCCGCTGTGCCGGCTGTGTGGGCTGTGCCGGTGCCTGCTGGGGCTGTTCGGACTGCGGTGGCGGGGCCGCAGCCGCGGCGCGGCGTCGCGCCGAGAGCGCGGGGTTGGTGCTCGCTGCTCGTGCCTGGCGCGATGCGTGCCGCAACCGGTTGACCGAGGGTCGCACCGGGGCAGCGGCCGGCGGTGGCACCGGGCCCGGAACCGCGCTGCCCGTCGGCGGCGTGGCCCACGGCGACGGGGTGCCCCACTCGGCCCGCCAGCGACGGTCACGGCCAGGAGACTGGGGCCCGGGGGATGCGGCGGGGGTCTCTTCCGGGGAACCCGCGCGAGTCGACTCACGCCGACGACGGGCGAGCTCCTCGTCGAGGATCGCGCGGGCGACCGGGTCCAGGAGCACGTCACGAGCCCGGTTGATGCGCATCATCAGCTCGCCGTCAGCGGCGCGCCCGCCCCGGTCGGGATGGAACTGCTTCGCGAGCTCTCGGTGCCTGGCCCGGACAGCAGCGTCGTCGGCGTCGGAGCCGATCTGCAGGACGGAATAGGCGTCGATGAACTTCCCGCTCACTCAACGCCCCCCACGCACGGTCCTCCGGTTGTCTGTCTCGACCCCGAGCGTCGCACCCGGTGCCCATGGATCCAAAGCAGTGAAATCCTAGAGCAGTTGCGCCTGGATAGTGGCTTCGCCACGGGAAAATTGACCGAGGGCCGCCCCGTGGGGCGGCCCTCGAAAGTGGAGCGGACGACGAGGCTCGAACTCGCGACCTCAACCTTGGCAAGGTTGCGCTCTACCAACTGAGCTACGTCCGCTTGCGAGAAGAACAGTAGCGGATGAGGTCTGCTCAGCTCCAACTGGGGGCGCGTGTCACGGCGTCTCTTCAGCGACATCGCCGGAGACATCGCTGGAGACATCGGCCGACGACGTACGCCGCTCGATCTGCTCCATCAGCTGTGTGACCTGCGCGGCGTGAGCTGCCCTGAGGTCATCGAGGCGCTGGCTGGCGTAGGCGCGCTCACGATCGAGCTCGGCCCGGGTGGCGTCGCGGTCGGCGATCGCCGAGGCTTCGCTGCCTCGAAGGTCGGCGACCCAGTCGCGCAGCGCGTCGACCTGCTCCCGGGCGGCGTCGCGCTGCGTACGCGTCTCGGCGATCGTCGCCTCAGCGCTCTGGGCAGCCTTCTCGCCGGCTCGCTTCTCCGCGACGAGCTGCTCCTGCACGCGCGCCGCGGCCTTGTCGGCATGGTCGGCCCGCGCGGCCTCGCTCTTCGTGCGAAGCACGGCAGAGGCATGGGCTGCCTGCTCGGACTCGAGCATCGCGGCCACGCCGTCGTGGGCTGCGGCGGTCGACGCCAGTTGCGCCTCGAGCTCGTTGATCCTCGCCGCGGCCGTCCTGGCTGCCTCCGCGGCCTCGGACTCGGCCTTCTTCAAGGCCTCCTGCGCGCCCTGCTGCGACTCCACGGCGGCGGTCTTGGCTTCGAGTGCCTTGTCGAGCTCTTCCGCGGCGCGCTCGGCATCCTCGATCGCCTCGGCAGCGGCAGCATCTGCTTCGTCGCGCTCCGCCTGGGCTGCACGCTGTGCCTGTTCGGCTCGCACCGCCCGGGCTCCGGCTGCCGCGATCTGCTCCTGCGCCTCGCTCTGCACCGTGGCGATCTGGGCTTCGGCGGCGGTCAGGTCGCCGACCGTACGCAGCTCGTCGATCGCCTTCGGGAGCTGGTCGAGAAACCTGTCGGCGAGCTGGGTCAGCTGGGTGGTGATCTCCGCGGCACGCTGCTGCGCCGCCTGCACCGGACGGGCCGTCTCCTCGGGCGGGCGGGACTCGGCCAGCCGCTGCTGCCGTTTGCGCTCGCGCCATGCGGCTGCCCGGTTGTGCGTGGGGTCGTCACAGTATTCCGGCGGTCGGCCGCTCCCGCTCTCTGCGGCCGCGGCTGGCAGGGGGCACCCGGGGAAGCGACAGGTCTTCTCGTCCGTCATGCTCATCGACGTCATAACGTCACCGTATCGTGACGAAAGACGAAACAGTTACTCAAAGACTGTCGAGCTGATCCCCTGAGTGACGGCACAACATAACTGGCATTATGATGTGTGTCCGTGAGCGCCATCGAACCCCGTCAGCAGACCCCGTCCACCGGCCTGGCGGTGACGCAATCCGTCAGAGAGCTGTTCCTCGGCGACCTCAGGGAGCTGCCCCCGACACAACGGGCCGACGCGCTCGCCCGCCGGTTCCTGCTCTCCTACACCGGCCACACCCGCGCCGCCTACGGACGCGACCTCGCCGACTGGTTCGGCTGGTGCGCAGCCCTGGAGATCGACCCGCTGGCCGCCAACCGGGCGATGGTCGACGGCTACGCCCGCCACCTGGAGGCCCGACGGAGCCCCGCGACGATCGCTCGGCGGCTCTCCGCGCTCGCCGGCTTCTACCGCTACGCCATCGCCGAGGAGGTGCTCACCTCGTCCCCGGCTGCTCACATCAAACGCCCGAAGACCGCCAACGACTCCCAGACCCTCGGCATGGACAGGGGAGAGGCCCGAGCGTTCCTCGCCGCCGCCAAGGAGCACTCCACCCGTGCTGGGGCGCTCGTCACGCTCCTTCTCCACGACGGCCTGCGCATCTCGGAGGCGCTGGGAGCAGACGTGGGCGACCTCAGCCACGCCCGCGGCCACCGCATCCTGACGATCACCCGCAAGGGCGGCGCCCGCCGCGACGTGGTGCTCAACCCCGCCACGTCGCAGGCGCTCGATGCCTATCTCGACGCACGAGTCGAGGGCCCGGTCTTCATCACCAGCAGCGGCAACCGCTGGCATCGCTCCGAGGCCTTCCGTCTCGTGCGCAGGCTCGGCACCGCGGCCGGCATCGAGCACGCCGACAAGCTCTCCCCGCACAGCCTGCGCCACACCTTCGTCACGCTCGCCCGTGAGGCCGGCGTCCCCCTCGAAGACGTCCAGGACGCCGCCGGCCACGCCGACCCCCGCACCACCCGGCGCTACGACCGCGGCCGCCACAACCTCGACCGCCACCCTGCGTACGCCCTCGGTGCGTTCCTCGCCGACTAGCCCGGGCCGATCCAGCCCCTGAGATGCCTGCTCGGTTCCGCGCTCCATCGACCCGCCGACCCTTAGGTTCGCTGCGTGCTCAGAACACGGTTCCGTCCCATCATCGTCGCGCTGGTCAGCGTCATCGCGGTCGGTGCCTCTGCGCCGGTCGCCGGCGCGTCGCAGCCTCAGTCCATTACCGCTCTGCTGACGCAGCCGCGGTGCACCGACGCCTCGGCGACGGTGTCCGTCTTCCGGCAGGGCGGGATCCCTCTCGTGGACTGGCGGGAGAACCTCGAGTTCGACGGCCGCGGACTGATGTGGGTGTCCCACTCCACCAAGGGGATCGTCGAGGCCTACGACCCCGACGGCGAGCTGGTGAAGACGGTGAAGGTCGCCTCACCGGGTGGGATCCGAGTCGGCCCGGATGGATACATGTATGTGAACTACGGCGTCCCGGTCGCTCTCGAGAGCGGCATCATGCGCTTCGACCCCACGTCGGCACATCCGGTGGCGGAGGTCGTCGTCGACGGGCTCAGCGGCATCAACGGGTTGGCGATCGACGACGACGGCAGCTTCTATCTCGGCCGTGAGGCGTCCAGGGGCATCTTGAAGGTCACGCCGGACGGGACGATCGACCACGACTGGACCGCCGCCGCAGACGTCTTCGGCACCAACGGCGTGACGATCGCAGACGGACGGCTCTACGCGACAGCCTTGACCGATCTCACGTCGCCGGTCGCCGAGGTGCCCCTGAGAGAGCCCGACCAGCATCGGACCCTGGCCCGGCTCTCCGCCGTGCCCAACGTCTACAAAGCCCTCGACGACCTGGAGGTCAGCGGCGACCACCTGTTGGTCACGGCATTCGCCACCGGCGAGCTGCTGCGAGTGAGAGCCGAAGCACGGGCGAGGCGTGCGTGCTGCTCAGCGGTCTACGGCAGCCGACGAGCGTACGAATCCCTGTCGGTTTCGGCGCGTTCGACCGTGACGGTCAGGTGTTCCTCACCGAGGCGTCCGGCCGAATCGTGCGGGTCTCGATCACGTCGAGCGCCTCGTGAGGCGCCCGACCGATCGTTCGCTCTGAATCATCACCGTCGACCTACGGACAAAGCGGCTCAGGAGCAGTAGATTCGACGGACCCCAATCAGCGTTGATCGAGGAGCCTCGGATGAGCCAGACGAGCCAGGAGCTGACGACCGACTACATCGTGGTGGGAGCGGGATCGGCGGGGGCGGTGATCGCCGCTCGGCTCAGCGAGAACCCGAGCAACCAGGTGGTGCTCCTCGAGGCCGGCCCCGGCCGCAAGGAGACCAACGTGCAGGTGCCGGCGGCGTTCTCCAAGCTGTTCCGCTCCGAGCTCGACTGGGACTATCTGACCGACCCGCAGCCGAGCCTCGGCGACCGCGAGATCTACTGGCCGCGCGGCCGGATGCTCGGCGGCTGCTCGGCGATGAACGCGATGATGTGGGTCAAAGGGTTCCAGGCCGACTACGAGGAATGGGGCGAGGCCGCCGGACCCGAGTGGGGCTGGGAGTCGGTCAAGAAGGCGTACGCAGCGCTCGAGGACGTCGAGGACGCCACCGCGCTCGACGGGGTCGGTGGGCCGGTGCGGGTCGAGCGCCAGCGCAGCCCCCGGCCCCACACCAACTCGTTCCTGCAGGCGGCGGAGGAGGCCGGCTACCCACGTGGGCGTGCGAACGGCCCGAACCCCGAGGCGTACGTCGAGACGATGGTGACGCAGCGCAGAGGCGCCCGCTGGAGCACCAAGGACGCCTACCTCACCCCGGCTGCCAAGCGGTCCAACCTGACCGTGCTCGCCGACGCCCCGGCCACCCGTGTGCTGCTGGACGGCACCCGGGCGACCGGCGTCGAGGCGACGGTCGCGGGCCGGACGACGACCCTCACCGCGCGTCGCGAGGTCATCCTCGCCGGTGGCGCGATCAACTCGCCTCAGCTGTTGATGCTCTCCGGCATCGGCCCGGCAGCCCACCTGCGAGAGCACGGGATCGACGTCGTCCGTGACGTGCCCGAGGTCGGCGAGAACCTGTCCGACCACCTGGTCGGCGTGCTCGGCTGGGAGGTCGAGGGAGGTTCGCTCGGCGGAGCCGAGACCCCGCTCCAGCTGGCCTCCTACCTGCTACGACGCCGCGGGATGCTCACCTCCAACGTCGGTGAGGCCTATGGGTTCCTGCACTCCCGCGCAGGCCTGAGCGGTCCGGACATCGAGATGATCTTCGCGCCGGTCGGCTTCTTCGAGGAGGGCCTCGTGCCCTACGAGGGGCACGCGGTCGGCCTCGGCCCGATCCTGGTCGACCCCGCGAGCAGGGGGCAGATCCGGCTGCGGTCGGCCGACCCGACGGCGAAGGCGATCATCGATCCGCGCTACCTGAGCGATCCGGACGGCCACGATCGCGCCGCGATGGTCCACGGCGTCGGTGTCGCCCTCGACATCGCCTCCCAACCTGCGCTCAAGGACACCCTCGGCACGATGGTGCGGCCCGACCTGCCTGGTGACGCGCCGCCTGCGGAGGTCGCTGCCGCCGTCCTCGAGCGCCACGCCCACACGCTCTACCACCCGACCGGCACCTGCCGGATGGGCAGCGACGAGGCCAGCGTGGTCGATCCGACCCTGCGCGTGCGCGGCATCGACGGCCTCCGCGTGGCCGACGCCTCCGTCATGCCCAGGATCGTGCGTGGCCACACCAACGCACCTTCGATCCTGATCGGCGAGCGGGCCGCGGAGCTGATCCGACGCGACTGAGCCCCCGGCTTCCACCGCGACAGTCTGTAGAGCTGTAGCGGTCGGCCGGACTCAGGTCGGCTGGTCGGTCTCTCCTGCAATTGGTCGCCCCGCGCGGACGAGGCGGTTCTCGTAGGCGAAGATCACGACCTGTACGCGATCCGCCAGGTCCAGCTTGGTCAGGATCCTGCCGACGTGAAGCTTGACGGTGCCCTGGGCCAGGTGCAGCTCGGCGGCGATCTCGCCGTTCGAGCGGCCTCGGACGAGTGCCCAGAACACATCACGTTCACGAGGGGTCAAGCGGTCGACCGGACCCTGACCGGGTCCGAGCGGGAGGCCGTCACCGGCAGGTGGGAGCAGGTCGTTCGCGACGTGCTCGATGAGCCGCCGGGTGCTCGACGGCGAGAGTGCGGCGTCCCCGCCGGCCACCGCTCGGACCGCACCGAGCAGCTCGCCGGCGGGAGCGTCCTTGACCAAGAAGCCGCTGGCGCCGGCCGCGAGAGCGGCGATGACGTACTCGTCGAGGTCGAACGTGGTGAGGACAAGCACTCGGGGCAGGGCTCCACGCGCGCGCAGCCGCCGGGTCGCTTCGACACCGTCGACCAATGGCATGCGGATGTCCATGAGCACGACGTCCGCACGGGTGACGGCCAGTCGCTCCAAGGCAGCCGCGCCGTCACCGGCGGAGCCCACGACCTCCATGTCCGGCTGGGCGGCGATCACCATCTCGCAGCCCGCACGCACCAGCTCTTGGTCATCGACGATGAAGACCCTGATGGTCACCGGGCCTCCTCCTCGGTCGGCAGTGACACAGTCACGGCAAAGCCTCCTGTCCGCTGTGGTCCGGCGGTCGCCGTCCCGCCGAGCGCCTCCACCCGATAACGCATCCCGGCGAGCCCGAGGCCGGCCGCGCCGCCGCCGGCTGCTGCCCGACCCCCGTGGTCCGTCACCTGGAGAACGAGCCGTGCGGCCGACCAGGTGAGGGTGACGGCGGCGTCCACCTCCGGCCCTGCGTGCTTGACGACGTTGGTGAGCGACTCCTGGGCGGCGCGGTAGACCGCCAGCTCGCGCGACGGCGACAACGGCTGCGGAGTCCCGACGACGCTCAGACGAGCGGAGGGGAATCGGGCGACCAGGTCCGGCAGATCCTCGAGGGCCGGCGCGGGCGCCAGCTCGCCGTCCTGGTGATCGCGCAGCAGGCCGAAGATGCCGCGCATCTCGCTGAGCGCCTCGCGGCCCGTCTTCTCGATCGTCGTCAGAGCGTCAACCGGCACCTGTGGGTCGGAGCGGTCGGCGTACTGGGCGCCTCGTGCCTGGCTCACGATGACGGCCAGCGAGTGAGCAATCACGTCGTGCATCTCGATCGCAATCCTGGTCCGCTCGTCCCGGGCCGCCGCGGCGACCCGCTCCTCCGCCCGCAGCTGGTCGGCCTTCGCCCGGGCGATGTCGCCACGGGCCCGCTGCCCCAGCGCCCAGGCTGCTGCGACGACGGCGAGCAGCGTCACCAGTACGAAGCCTGCGTGCGGCTCGAGTCCCTCCGCACGGACGCTCGCGTCGGTGACGAACCGCCAGGTGCCGATGGCCGCGCCGAGGATTCCTGTCCCCGCTGCGGCTATCCCGTCCAGCCGGCTACCGCGGGCCACCGCTGTGTGCAGCGCGACGGGGAACGTCAGCACGGACGGGACGACGATGAACAGGCCGCTGGTCAGGGCCAGTACGCCCGTGCAGGCAGCCACCACGGCGAAGCCGAGACGCGGCCGGGACAGCCTGAGCGCAAGCGCCAGGTGCGCTCCGAGCGACGCAGCGCACACCACGAGGGCCGCCCGGGCAGGCAACGAGACGGCGGCGATGAACACCGACAGGGCGAGGACCGGAATGCCGAGCAACAGAGCCGTACGGTCGAGGCTCCTCACCATGAGCGGCATGGGGACAGGCTAGCGTCGGTGGCCAGTCAGCGGCCCGGCCAGGCTGAGGCGTCCCAGGACGATGCCCAGCGCCAGCCACGAGGCGTACACCGGAGTCACGATCCACCGGCCGTCGTCGAAGGAGATCGGGCCATCGACGACCCCGAGGACGTCGGCGAGAGTCCCGAATGCGGCGAGGGCCCCGAGGTTGAGCAGCGCGGCTGCGCTGAACCAGCCGCCGGCGACGAGGATCTTACGAGCAAGCGGTGCCGAGACCGGCGCATCGAGGACGGTGGCCCACACCGCGGCCAGGGCGAAGGCGATGACCTCGCCGTAGGGAAAGGAGTCTGTGTGCCCGATGGCCTCCCCGGCCAGGTCGCCGCCGGCCCACCAGTAGACCTTGAGCAGCGGGTAGGGCGCGGCGAACAGCCAGGCGGAGACGGCCCAGGCGCGCGTGGGACGGCGTAGCCGGTCGACCCCTCGCAGGGTCGTTGCCGCCAGCAGGACCCCTGTCGTGAGCGCCGCCGCCCGGACGCAGAGCCCGAGCCAGTCCACCTGGGGCGGCAACCCAGGGACACCGAGGAGCGCTGCAGCCCTGAACGCGTCGAAGACCAGCCCGGCAGCCGACCAGCTGAGCAGGGTCACGCCGGTGCAGGAGATCGGCGCCGAGGCGGCGTGCCTGGGCGGCAGCGCCACCGCGGCCAGGCCGAGCGAACAGGCAACGATGGCCACCCACGGAGGCGCGAAGCCGGCGGTATACGGCAACGACTCGCCTCTCACCGAGGCGATGAGCGCCAGGACGGCGGTGACGGCGCAGGCAACGGCCAGGGCACCGCGGGAGCGACCTTCGAGGGTAGGTGTCGATGTGCGGCGCAGCGTCTGTGTGGTGGACATGTGCCCAGCCTCACGCTCGGGCGCCCGTGGCCGCGTCTGTCGCGCGGCCACGATCTGTATGCCCGGTGGCCTATCGCGCGAACTCGTCGGCGCCCGGCGGGCAGGGCTCAGGTCAACGAGGCAGCAGCGATCGCCGTCTCCTCGCCGTCGAGGGTGATCTCGATCCGCTCGACATCGTTGATCGGCACGGCGGAGGAGGCGTCCAGCCCGAGCGTCTCCCCGCCGGACCAGGTCCACGACCCCGCGATCGTGCGACCGCCGTCGCGGTCGACCAGCACCAGGTCGTACGTCACCGGCTCAGGTGGTGAGTCGGTCTGCGGCGGGGCGCTCTGCCCGGGCTTGGGCGGATAGTGACAGCTCCACCGCAGGCTGGTGCCCCAGCTCGTCGGGGTGACGACGAGCTGCGCCCACAGATCGACGCTGCCGACCGGCTGGAGGTCGAGCGTGCGGGCGTTCGCTCCGGCCGGGCCGTTGGGGGAGACCGGTGTCGACGCCGACGGACCGGCTGCTGGCTCCCGAGCGCCGTCGCGATCCAGCAGCGTGCCGCCGAGCGCCGTGCCGCCGGCGAGAAGCACGACCGCGGCCGCCGTGGCGAGCGCCCGGCGATTCCGTCGCGACCTGCGTACGACACCGGCGAGGCTCGCCAGAGACGACGCCGGGACCGCGGTGCGGTCGTCCTCGACGAGCTCGTGGGCCTCCTCGCGGGAGAGCACGCCGAGCAGCCCGGGCATACCGGCGAGCTCGGCCGTGGCATCGCGGCAGATGCCACAGCTGCTCAGGTGGCGCTCATAGGCCCGCCGGTCGCTCGGGCTCAGCGCACCGAGCACGTAGGACGCGTCCCAGTCGGCAAACGTCTCGTGGGCGGTGGCGTCCAGATCGTCGTTCATCCCGCTCATGAGGTGACCCCCTTCTCTTGCAGCGCGAGGCGCAGGGCTCGCAGGCCGTAGTGCAGCCGAGACTTCGCGGTGCCGATCGGCACACCGTGCTCGTGGGCGAGCTCGGTGACCGAGCGGCCGCCGTAGTAGGCCCCGACCACCATCGCGCGGTGGTCGGGGGAGAGCGACATCAGTGCGTCGGCGACGACCCAGGAGTCGAGCACCGCCTGGGTCTCGTCGGCCCGGCTCTGCTCGGGCGGGGACTCCGCGGCGTACTCACGTCTGCGCCGGGCGCTGCGCAGGTCGTCGATCACGAGGTTGCGGGCCGTGGTGAACAGCCAGGCGCGTACGCCGTCGTCGGACCGCTGCAGCACCTCCGGATGGCGCCACGCCCGCAGCAGCGTCTCCTGCACCACGTCGCGCGCCTCCTCGCCGTCGCCGGTGCGACGCGCCACGTAGCGGTAGAGGGCGTCGGCGTGCGCGTCGTGCACGGCTACCAGGAGGTCGTCCTCGGCGCCCATGTCACCTCCCTGCGTCGACGAGCCCGGATCACGCGGGGGTGAGTGCGAGCGAGAACTCGACGCTACCGCTGTCCTCGACGCTGACGAACCCGAGGTTGGGCGGCTCGACGCCGAAGTCGGCGAAGGTGATCGGCACGCTGCCGACGACCTGCATGCCGTCTTCTCCGTCGGCGCCGACCTCCGCGGCGACGGTCACCTTCTTGGTCGTGCCGTGCACGGTGAGGTCACCGGTCAGGTCCACCTTGCTGGCGCCCTCGGCGAGGGCGGCGGGTTCGGTCAGCTCGAAGGTGGCGGTGGGGAACTGCTCGGCCTCGATCGCGTTCTCGCGGAAGTAGCCGTCCCGGTTGTCGGAGTCGGTGGCGATCGTCGCGACCTTCACTTCGATCTTCGCCTCGGTGACCTCGCCCTCGCCGATGCTCACCTCGCCGGTCACGTCCTCGGTGCGGCCGGTGACGGTGACGTCCTCGCCGCGCAGGACCTCGTCGACCCGGTAGCCCGCGAAGGATCCGTCCGAGACGCTCCAGGTGCCCGCGGCGGCGGTCGTGTCCGACGGCGCAGCCGAGGCGCTGAGGCTGGGCTCGTCGGCCGCAGCCTCCTCGGCCCGGTCGGCGTACCAGCCCGGCCCGAAGATCACGGCGACGCCGCCGAGCACCACCACTGCCGCACCGACCCCGATTGCTGCTTTCGTCCGTGTACGCACGTCGAACCCTCTCGCCTGCGAGGCGACCCGATGCCGCCTCTGCTCCTACTACGGAGCGCCGCGTCGAATGGTTCAAAGTCGAACGATTCCTCTTGTCGGGACGTGGCGGGTGACACAATCAGCGGCGCCCCCGACGAACCAAGAGGACCCATGATCGATCTTTCTCTCACCGACGAGCAGGTCGCCTTCCAGAAGCTGGCTCGCGAGTTCCTCGACAAGGAGGTCGTGCCTCACCGCGCCGAGTGGGACCGCCGCGAGTCCGTCGACACCGCGATCATCGCGAAGATGGGCGAGCTCGGCTTCTTCGGACTCACCGTCCCCGAGGCCTACGGCGGTCTGGGCGGCGACTACATCACCTACTGCCTCGCCCTGGAAGAGCTCGGCCGGGCCGACTCGGCGGTGCGCGGGATCGTCACCGTCTCGATGGGGCTGTGCGGCAAGATCATCCTCGCCCACGGCTCCGAGGAGCAGAAGCAGGAGTGGCTCCCGGGGATCACCAGCGGCACCAAGCTGGGCTGCTTCGGGCTGACCGAGCCCGACACCGGCTCCGACGCCGGCAACCTCAAGACCCGGGCCGTACGCGACGGCGGCGACTGGGTGATCAACGGCTCCAAGATCTTCATCACCAATGGCACCTGGGCCGACGTCTGCCTCCTGTTCGCGCGCACCGGCGAGGACGGCCCGCGCGGCGTCTCGGCCTTCCTCGTCCCCTCGGATGCTCCCGGCTTCGAGCGCACGGAGATCAAGGGCAAGCTCGGCCTGCGCGGCCAGGCGACCGCCTCGCTGAGCCTCGAGGATGTTCGCGTGCCCGCCTCGGCTCTCGTGGGCGAGGAGGGCAGAGGCTTCACCTACGCCATGGAGTCGCTCGACAAGGGCCGCATCTCGGTCGCGGCCGGCTGCGTCGGCATCGTCCAGGCCTGCCTGGAGGCGGTCGTGGGCTACTCCACCGAGCGCACCCAGTTCGGCAAGCCGCTGGCGAGCTTCCAGATGGTGCAGGACATGATCGCGGAGATCTCCGTCGACGCCGACGCCGCTCGGCTGCTGACCTGGCGAGCGGCGTCGCTGCTGGAGTCGGGGGAGGCGTACGGAACCGCGGCCTCCAAGGCGAAGCTGTTCGCCTCCGAGGCCGCGGTCAAGGCGGCCAACTTGGCGATCCAGGCCTTCGGCGGATATGGCTATGTCGATGAGTATCCCGTGCAGAAGCTGATGCGTGACGCGCGAGTGATGACGTTGTACGAAGGCACCAGCCAGATCCAGAAGCTGCTCATCGGCCGCGCCGAGACCGGCGTCTCGGCGTTCCTCTAAGGAGACTTCCCATGCCACAGACCCCCCTCGAGCTCTTCGGCACCGAGGCCCTCATCGGCGCCGAGGACCGCGCGATCCGCGACACCGTGCGGTCGTTCGCGGAGAAGGAGATCAAGCCCCACCTCGCCGACTGGTTCGACGCCGGGGAGGTGCCCGTACGTGAGCTCGCCCCCGAGCTCGGCAAGCTCGGTGTGCTCGGGATGCACCTGGACGGCTACGGCTGCGCGGGCACCAGCGCCACGGCGTACGGCCTGGCCTGCATGGAGCTCGAGGCCGCCGACTCAGGGATCCGGTCGCTGGTCTCGGTGCAGGGCTCGCTGGCGATGTATGCCATCTGGAAGTGGGGGAGCGAGGAGCAGAAGCAGCAGTGGCTGCCCTCGATGGCGGCCGGCGAGGCGATCGGCTGCTTCGGGCTGACCGAGCCCGACTTCGGCTCCAATCCTGCCGGGATGCGCACGCGGGCGCAGCGCGACGGCTCCGGCGACTGGATCCTCAACGGCACCAAGATGTGGATCACCAACGCGCCGGTCGCCGACGTCGCGGTCGTCTGGGCCCAGACCGACGAGGGCGACAACGGCAAGGGGATCCGCGGCTTCGTCGTGCCCACCGACACCCCTGGGTTCTCCGCGCCGGTGATCAAGCAGAAGCTCTCGCTGCGGGCCTCGGTCACCGGTGAGATCGTGCTCGACTCGGTCAGGCTGCCGGAATCTGCCGCGTTTCCCGAGGTCAAAGGCTTGAAGGGCCCGCTGTCGTGCCTCAACGAGGCGCGTTTCGGCATCGTCTTCGGCTCCGTCGGCGCTGCCCGCGACTGCCTCGAGTCGGCGATCGCGTACGCCGCCTCCCGCGAGATCTACGACAAGCCCCTCGCCGGCTACCAGATCACCCAGACCAAGCTCGCCGACATGAGCCTCGAGCTCGGAAAGTCCATGTTGCTGGCGCTGCACCTCGGCCGCCTCAAGGACGAAGGCACGCTGCGCTCGGAGCAGATCTCGCTCGGCAAGCTCAACAACGTGCGCGAGGCGATCGCCATCGCCCGCGAGTGTCGCACCATCCTCGCCGCCGCCGGTGTCACCCTCGAATACCCGATCATGCGTCACGCCAACAACCTCGAGTCGGTGCTGACCTACGAGGGCACCAGCGAGGTCCACCAGCTCATCATCGGCCAGGCGCTCACGGGGGAGTCGGCCTTCCGGTGACCGGGCGTCAGCCGCCACGTGCCCATGTGCGACGTGGCGACGTCTGGTGGGTCGAGTTCGACGAGCGGCGGGCGGTCGTCGTGCTGTCGGGAGACGACGCGTCCGGGTTCCAGGCAATGCAGATCGTCGCCCCCGCGGGTGTCGACCTCACCGGTCTGGCCGTGGAGGTGGCGGTGGCGCCAGGGGAGGGACTGCCCTTCGACGGTGTGCTCCGCGTCGCACTTCCGCGGCCGGGCTCGATCCCGTGCACGTGGCTGACCACCGTGGACCGCGACGACCTGATCGAGCGAGCCGGCGCCCTGTCGTCGGCGAAGCTTCGCGAGGTCGACGCCGCTCTCCGTCTGGGCGCCTAACGAACTTTCGTTCCGCGCCTGCGGGGTCTTGTCGGTGCATGGTGCATGTGCGGGCGGGCGGGCGAACGAAAATCCGTACCAGTCAGCTCCGACGCACCAGGAAAGACGCCCGCCAGATCTTGCGGTCCTTCTCCGAGACCATGCCGTGCTCGGTGAGGTAGGGCATCATCTTCTCGCCCATCCAGGCCAGGCTCTCGCGGTAGTGCTCGTTGCCGAGCGCCTGGTGACGGGCTTCGGTCGGGTCGAGGCCGACGGCCGCGTAGCAGTCGGGGTGCACCAGCGAGCGGGCCATCACATAGGCCGAGCGGGCGGTGAGGTTCTGGTGCAGCCGGAGCTGCGTACGGCCCATCTTCTGCGACATCGCGACAGCGAGCTCCTCCCGGGCGAAGGTGACGTGGCGGGCCTCCTCGGTGACGTGGATGCGGGAGGCCATCCGGGTCAGCGGCTGACAGCGCTCGTCTTTCATCAGCTCTCGCTGCCACCGGTCGAGCGGCTCCTCGCCGACGAGGGTCGCGGAGAAGACGCTGGCCCCGCGCAGCACCGGAGCGAACCTGCCGATGCGCAGCACCGGCGGCCGCGGGCCGTACGCGGGTGCGCCCATCGCCGCGATCGCCCGGCCGAACATCACCGAGTGACGGGTCTCGTCGCCGATCTCGGTGAGCGCGTACTGCGTCCGCGCGGTGCGCGGGTCGGCCCCGTAGACCTCGCGGAGCAGCAGCTGCATCAGCAGCACCTCGAACCACACTCCGACGCTCATCATGCTGGCGACCTCGTGCCGGGAGAGCTCGATCTGCTGCTCCTGGCTGAGCCTGCGCCACAGGGGAGTGCCGTAGAGGGAGACGCGCTCGGGCTGCATCCACCACAGTCCGTCGACCGGCGCAGCGTCCCAGTCGAGGTCGACCTCCGGGTCGTACGACTGGCGCGCGGTCGAGCGCAGGAGCCGGTCTGAGGTCGCGTCGGTGATGGCCATGATTCTCCCAAGCTGAGCTAAGTGTTACCGCGAGTTACGGATAGTTGTTAGAGTGCAGGACATGACACGGAAGGTCAAGGACGACGGTCGCTCCTCCCGCTGGGACGCGCACCGTGAGACGAGGCGGGCAGAGCTCGTCGAGGCGGCCGTACGCGCCGTCGACTCCGGCGGCGCCGAGGTCTCGATCGCCGACATCGCCGCCGAGGCCGCGGTCAGCAAGCCGGTGCTCTACCGCTACTTCGCCGACAAGGCCGAGCTGCACGGCGCGGTCGGGATGTGGGCCGCGCAGCAGATCCTCGACGCGATCGTCGATGCCGTGCTGACGCCCGCGCCGACACGCGAGCGGGTCGAGTCCGGTGTCGCGGCGTACGTCGAGACCATCTCCCAGCACCCCAACGTCTACCTGCTCCTGGTGCGCCAGCACAGCGGCGGTGCCGATCCGCTCGCCGACGGCAAGCAGCTCATCGCGGCGACCTTCGCTCGCCTGCTCGGAGACACCTTCGGCCGCCTCGGCGTCGACGCCGCCGGCGCTGAGCCCTGGGCCCACGGCCTGGTCGGGATCGGCGAGTCCGCGGGGCAGTGGTGGCTCGACCGGCGCACCATGTCGCGCGCTGCGTTCACCCGCTATCTCAGCGAGTTCGTCTGGCACGCGCTGGAGGGCACCACGGCCGCGTACGGCGTCGACCTGAGCGCCCTCGACCGTCCCGAGATCGTCACCCCGCTGCGAGAGGGTCCCCGATGAGCGAGCACGAGCCCCAGCACCTCTACGACGGCCCCGCCCGCCTCGAGTCCGAGGCCGGTGTCTGGGAGTCCGACGTCGCGCTGCGCGGCGTCTTCCAGCCGATCGACGGCCACTTCCACTGGTACGGCCGGATCGGCACGACCCTCGCGGGCGTGCGCAACGGGCAGACCGTCACGGTACGCACCGATCACGGCGCCGCCGAGGGCCGGCTCTCCGACCTCGATCCCTGGGGCCGGTTCCGGGTCGCCGGAACCGGAAGGCCGCCGTTCTGAGGTCAGCGCACGAGCATGAGGATCGCCGCGCTGATGCCGACGACCACGATCAGCGTACGCAGCACCGTGGCCGGTAGCAGGCGGCCGATGCGCGCCCCGACGTAGCCACCGACGACCGATCCTCCGGCCAGCAGGCCCACGGCGCGCCAGTCGAGGTCTGCGATGGCCAGGAAGATCACGGTCGCGACTACGTTGGACGCCATCACGGCAAAGGTCTTGAGGGCGTTGATCGTCCGGAACTCCAGATCGGTGCCGAGGCCGAGCACGGCCATCATCATCACCCCGGACCCGGCGCCGAAGTAGCCGCCGTAGACACCGGTCAGGGTCGCGAACACCCCGGTCAGCCCCGACATCCGCACGCGGGGCTCGTCGTCGGTGGCGTGCTGACGCAGGAGCCTGCTGAGCCGAGGCTGCACCCCCACCAGCACACAGGTGCCCAGGATCAGCCAGGGGATCACCGCCTCGAAGACGGATCCTGGCAGCCGCAGCAGCAACAACGAGCCGACGATGCTGCCGCCGGCCGCGGTGAGCAGCACCGCGATCGTCACCGCCGGATGCTCGGCCAGCTCGCGTCGGTAGCCGAAGGAGCCGCTCAACCCTGCCGGCGTCATCCCGACCGTGTTGGAGGTGTTCGCCACGACCGGCGGAAGGCCGACCGCGACCAGCACGGGGAAGCTGAGCAGCGACGCGACCCCGACCGTGGAGGTGAGCACTCCCGCACCCAGGCCCGCGGCGAGCACCGCGAGCTGATCGGCCCAGCTCATGCTCCCGCCTCCGTCGAGGAGAGCAGAGCGTACGGAAGCGGCAGCCTGAGGTTCACTGTCGCTCGCTTGCGCTCGCTCATCCTTCGCGGAGCAGCGCGACGTCGCTGACCAGCATGACGTGACCGTGCATGGCTGCAGCAGCGGCGGCCCCGTCACCGCGGGCGATCGCGTCGGCGATGCGCTGATGGCCTGCGAGCGATGTCTTCGGGCGCTCCGGCTGCGAGAGCGACTCGATGCGGGTCTCCCGGATCAGCTCGCTGATCTCCGACATCATCTGGGCGAGGAGGGGGGAGTGGGCCGCGTCGGTGACCGCGCGGTGGAAGAGCTCGTCGCCCTTGACTCCGCGGCCGCCGCTGTCGATGTCCGTCGTCATCGCCTGCAGGGCTTCGTCGATCCGATCCAGGTCCTCCTGCGTACGCCGGGCGGCGGCCAGCGCCGCGATCTTGGTCTCCAGCGCGTCGCGAGCCTCGATGACGTCGGGGATCCGCTCGGCGTGCGCACGGATCGCATCGGTGATCCGCTCGACCTTGGGTGTGTCGGTCAGCACGGTGCCGTCGCCGTGACGCACCGCGACCACCCCGATCACCTCCAGGGCGACCAGCGCCTGGCTGAGCGTCGCCCGGCTGACTCCGAGGCTGGTGGCGAGCTTGCGTTCCGGGGGCAGCCGGTCGCCGGCCTTGAGGTCGTTCTCGGCGATCCAGGCCGTGATCTGCTCGGCGACCTGCTCGTAGAGGCGGGTTCGCTGCAGCGGGCGCGGAAACCGTGACGACTCACTCATGGCTACAGGGTATTGACGTTCGGCCGATTGTCCTATTGGCTAGGCCACTGAGCCGTCTGTGATCCGGGTCACATCCACGGTGCCAGCGGGGGCCATATGAGAAGGGATGTCCGATGGGACCGGAATGGGTGGCGATCATCGCGTTGGTCGCCTTGTTCGTGGCAGGCACGCTGCTGCCGATCAACATGGGAGCTCTGGCCTACGTCGCGGCGTGGCTGGTCGGCATGTTCGCGCTGGATCTGGACGAGAAGGAGATCTTGGCCGGTGTCAGCGCCGATCTGATCCTGACGCTGATAGGTGTCACCTATCTGTTCGCGATCGCGCGCAACAACGGCACCGTCGACCTGATCGTGAGCAGCGCCGTGCGCGCGGTGGGCGGTCGGGTCGCCCTGATCCCATGGGTGATGTTCGCGGTGACCGCGCTGCTGACCGCCATGGGTGCCGCCAGCCCGGCGGCCTGCGCGATCATCGGTCCGGTGGCGCTCGGATTCGCCGCGCGCTACAAGATCAACGCCCTGATGATGGGCATGTTCGTCGTGCACGGCGCCCAGGGCGGCGGCTTCTCGCCGATCAGCATCTACGGCACGATCACCAACTCGGTGATGGTCGACAACGGTCTGCCCGCCAGCGAGATGACGGTCTTCCTCACCAGCCTGGTCGTCAACCTGATCATGGCGACGATCCTGTTCTTCGCCCTCGGTGGTCGTGCGCTGATGAGCATGCGGCTAGACCCCGACGAGGCGGCCAGCGCCGCCGCCGGCGTACCCGGTGACCTGAACGAGGGCGGTGCGACCGTCCCCGCTCGCGGCTACGGCACCGTGGCCCCGACCGGCACCAAGCCCGGCATCCGTACCGAGCAGGTCCTGACGCTGGCCGCCTTCGTGATCGTCGCCGCCGTCGCGCTGTTCTTCGACAAGAACATCGGCTTCGCCTCGATCACCGCGGCGACCGTGCTGGCGGCCCTCTCGCCGAGCCAGCACAAGGACGCCATCCGCCAGATCGCATGGCCGACCGTGCTGCTGGTCGCCGGCGTCTCGACGTACGCCACGATCCTGAACACCGCCGGATCGCCGGAGTTCGTGGGTGGCTGGGCAGCGGGCCTGGGTGTGGCCGCCATCGGAGCGCTCGTGCTCTGTTACGTCGGCGGCGTGGTCTCCGCGTTCGCCTCCTCGACGGCGCTGCTGCCGATCATCATCCCGATCGCGGTGCCCCTGATCGCCGAGGGTGGCATCTCGGCCGCGATGTTCGTGGCCGCGCTGGCGATCTCCTCGACGATCGTCGACGTCAGCCCGTTCTCCACCAACGGCGCGCTGATGCTGGCCAACCGACCCGAGAGCATCACCGAGGAGCGCTACTACAAGCAGATCCTCGGCTACAGCATCATCGTGGTGCTCGTCGGACCCCTCCTCGTCTGGGCCACCATGGTCCTCCCGGGCTGGTGACGCATATGCGTGGACCGCTCGACGACATCGTCGTCCTCGACCTCTCTCGTGCCCTGGCCGGCCCTCACGCCGCGATGATGCTGGGCGACCTCGGCGCCCGGGTGATCAAGGTCGAGGCGCCCGGTCACGGCGACGACACCCGGGGCTGGGGCCCGCCGTTCGTGGGGGAGGAGGGGCAGCGGGAGGCGACGTACTTCCTCTCCGCCAACCGCAACAAGGAGTCGATCACCCTCGATCTCAAGAACACTGACGACACCGAGGTGCTGCTGCGCCTGGTCGATCGCGCCGACGTGCTGATCGAGAACTTCCGCACCGGTGTCCTCGACCGGCTCGGGCTCGGCATCGAGTCGCTCCAGGCACGCAACCCGCGCCTGGTCGTGCTCTCCATCACCGGGTTCGGCCACGACGGCCCTGAGGGCGGACGGTCCGGCTACGACCAGATCGCCCAGGGCGAGGCCGGGCTGATGTCGATCACCGGCTCGGGCCCCGAAGACCCCCAGCGGGTCGGCACCCCCATCGCCGACCTGCTGGCCGGGATGTACGGCTCCTACGGCCTGCTCGCCGCGCTCCACGAGCGAGAGCGAACCGGCCGCGGCACCGTCGTACGCACCTCGCTGCTCTCCGCGGTCGTCGGTGTCCATGGCTTCCAGGGCACCCGGTGGACGGTGGCGGGTGAGGTCGGCCGCGCTCAGGGCAACCAGCACCCGTCGATCTCGCCTTATGGCCTGTTCCGCTGCGCCGACGGCACCGTGCAGATCGCGGTCGGCAGCGAGGGCCTGTGGCGGCGCTTCTGCACCGCCTTCGACATCTCGCCCGAGCGCGAGGGGATGGCCACCAACCCCGAGCGCGCGGCCAACAGGGAGCGAGTCGTCGAGCTCGTCGAGTCGGTGTTCGCGCCGTGGCCGGCCGAGGAGCTGCTCGTCAAGCTCGCCGAAGCCGGTGTGCCGGCGGGGAAGGTGCGCTCGCTGGACGAGGTCTATGCCTGGGAGCAGACCGCCAGCCAGGGGCTGCTCATCGACGTCGACCATGCCACCTTGGGGCCGCTGACCCTTCCGGGCCCGCCGCTGCGGTTCTTCTCCGAACGCGGTGAGGTCACCCCGGTCGGCCACGCACCACCTCCCACCCTCGATGAGCACGGGGGAGACCTGCGGGCGTGGGTCGCGGACGACTGAGCGGGTCGTAGCCGTGTCGTCGGCGCGTCATTAGACTGTGGCGGTGACCGAGGCCGACAGCACCCTTCTCCGGTTGGGCACCGCCAGAGGGCGATGGGTGCTCGTGACCACCGTGCTCGGTTCCGGGCTCGCGATGCTCGACTCGACCGTCGTCAACGTCGCCCTCGGCCGGATCGGAGGGGATCTCGACGCCGGCTTCTCCGGGCTGCAGTGGACCGTCAACGCCTACACGCTCAGCCTCGCCGCGCTGATCCTCCTCGGTGGCTCCCTCGGCGACCGATTCGGGCGACGACGGGTGTTCCTGATCGGTGTGGTGTGGTTCGCCGTCGCGTCGTTGCTGTGCGGGCTGGCGCCAGACATCGATCTCCTGATCGCGGCGCGAGGGTTGCAGGGGATAGGTGGAGCCCTGCTGACCCCGGGGAGCCTGGCGATCATCGCCGCCTCCTTCCATCCCGACGACCGATCCGCCGCCGTCGGTGCCTGGTCGGGGCTCAGCGGCATCGCGGCAGCGATCGGGCCGCTCGTCGGTGGCTGGCTGGTCGAGCTCGACTGGCGGTTGGTCTTCCTCGTCAACGTCCCTGTCGCTGTGCTCATCGTCGTGGTCGCGGCCCGCCACGTGCCCGAGACCCGTGACCCCGACGCCGGTGGCCGGCTCGACCTGACCGGCACCGTGCTGGCCGCGGCCGGGCTGGGCGCCCTGACCTTCGGGCTGACCCGAGCGGGCGAGGTGGGGTTCGGGGGCTCGGTCGCGACGACCGCTGTCGCCGGTGTTGCGTGCCTGGTCGCCTTCGTGGTCGTCGAGGCTCGCTCGGCTCACCCCTTGGTGCCGCTCAGCCTGTTCCGCAACCCGCAGTTCAGCGCCGCCAACGCGGTCACCCTGCTCGTCTACGCCGCGCTGGGGGTGATCTTCGTGCTGCTCGTGCTGCAGCTCCAGGTCGTCAGCGGCTGGTCGCCGCTCGCCGCCGGCTCGGCGCTGCTGCCGGTGACCGTGGTGATGTTGCTCTTCTCCTCCCGTGCGGGCGCGCTGGCGCAGCGAGTCGGCCCGCGGCTGCCGATGACGGTGGGGCCGCTGCTCGCGGCGGGCGGCGTGCTCTGGATGGGGCGGATCGGCCCGCAGGCGTCGTACGTCCTCGACGTGCTCGCGCCCGTGCTGCTCTTCGCCTCGGGCCTCACCCTGCTGGTCTCGCCGCTGACCGCCACCGTGCTCGACGCCGCCGACGACCGGCACGCGGGCATCGCCTCCGGCGTCAACAACGCGGTGGCCAGGACCGCCGGCCTGCTCGCGGTGGCCGTGATCCCAGCGGCCGTCGGGATCGCCGGCGACGACTACACCGACCCGATCTCCTTCGACGACGGCTTCGGCACCGCGATGCTCGTGAACGCCGGCCTCCTCATCATCGGCGCCGCCCTCGCGATCGCATTCGTACGCCGCCCGCTCGCCGTCGAACCCACGCCCGAGGATCACCGGGTGCACATCGAGACGTGCGCCCACTGCGGCGTCACCGGCACGCAGCTTCACCCCGCCGACCACGACCTCTGATGGGGTTGCACGCCCATCGCTAGGGTGCGGACATGGCACTGACCCACGACTACACGGTCTCGGTGGAGTGGACGGGCAACCGCGGCACCGGCACCAGCGGCTACCGCGACTACGCCCGAGACCACGTCGTACGCATCGAGGGACTGCCCGATATCCTCGGCTCCGCCGACCCGACCTTCCGCGGCGACGCGACCCGGCACAACCCCGAGCAGCTGCTGCTGACCTCGCTGGCGCAGTGCCACATGCTCTCCTACCTGCACCAGGCCGTGACTGTCGGCGTCGTCGTGGTCGGCTATCGCGACGCCGCGATCGCCACCATGGAGACGCAGGGGACCGGCGGGCGGTTCACCCGGGCGGTGCTGCGCCCGGTCGTCACCGTCGCCGACGCGTCCATGATCGAGGCCGCGACCACCGCACACCACCAGGCCCACCTCGACTGTTTCATCGCCAACAGCGTGAACTTTCCGGTCGAGGTCGAGCCGACCGTTCAGGTTGGATGATCCGGAGCTGCGTGGGACCAACGGCACTGGTAGGAGGCGCGAAAACATGACGGAGCAGGTGCGAGCACTGGCCGAGCTGGTCCGTGCCGACCAGTCGGTCACGCCCGAAGAGCTGCGGGAGGCCGCTGTCGGCCTTGAAGAGGAGACCGTCCGAGCGCTCCTCGACGTACGTGCGCGGCTCGACCGCCTGCGCGCTCGCGACCGTGAGCTCTCCTCGCTGATGGCCAGCCTTCGTGAGCTCGTGGAGGTGCGTGACGTCCAGAGGCTCCTGCAGAAGCTCGTCGACCGCGCGCACGAGCTCATGGGCACCGACCTGACCTACCTCTCGGAGTACGACGAAGCGACCGACGAGCTGCTCGTGCGAGCAAACCGGGGCACGATCTCGTCGAACATGCGCGACCTGCGGGTCCCTGCCGGCATCGGCTTGGCCAGCAAGGTCGTGCAGACACGTACGCCCCAATGGACCGCTGCCTACGATGCCGCGGCGTTCCCCCACGAGAGCGAGGTCACCGCGGCGGTCGAGGCCGAACACATGGAGTCGATCCTCGGGGTGCCGCTGATCTCCTCGGATCGGGTGCTCGGTGTTCTCTTCGCCGCAGACCGTTCCGCCCACACCTTCAGCAGCGAGCAGATCTCCCTTCTCACCGCGTTCGCGGACCAGGCGGCGGTGATTCTGCAGTCGGCTCGGCTGCTGGCCGCGGAGCGTGAGTCGGCGGCCAACGCGGCCGCCGCCCGCGCGGAGGCAGAGCAGCGGGCCTCCGCGATGGAGGGATCCGCCAGTCTCCACGAGCGTCTGACCCGGCTGGTGCTCGAGGGTGAGGGATCGTCCGCGATCGCGAGGATCCTGGCCGAGTCGCTCGGGCGTCCGGTCGCGATCGCGGATCGAGACCTCGCGCCGTTGGCGACGAGCGACGATCGGGCGGCGGGCTGGTGGAGCGCCGGGCGACTCGGCCCCGAGGTCAGCGGCGCGATCGAGAAGAGCCGGGGCACTGCAAGATGGGTCGACGTCGGCACCGACGTCCTCGGCGTGGTCGCTGCGATGGCCGGGCGCACGTTGCTCGGCGTGCTGCTGGTGGGCGGAGACCCACTCGACGAGGTGCAGCGTCGGACGGTCGAACGCGGGGCGCAGAGCCACGCCCTGGTCACCATGCAGCGAGATGCGATCGCCGACGCCGAGGAGCGAGTCCGCGGTGAGCTGGTCGGCGATCTCGTCTCCGGGCGCCAGAGCTGGAACGGTTTGCGCCACCGAGCCTCGCAGCGCGGCGTGAATCTCGCCGGGAGCTGGACGCCGGTGGTCACGGCCGGATGGAAGCAACAGCGGTGGAGCCTGGTGCGTGCACTGTCAGGCCTCGACTCCGGGTGGCTGGTCGCGCAGCACGACGCCGGTGTGGTTGCGCTGGTGCCGGGATCACCCGACTCGCGGCAGCTGGCCGATCGGGTCCACGCGCGCTTGGCCCTCGGTGGTGGCACGGGTTTGGTCCTGATCGGCAGCACGACCCGGATCGAGGACATCCCCGGCGAGGTCGCCGAGCTCTCCACGCTCTCGCGGATGCTCCCCGGGATCGGAGTCAGCGACGCCGCCGTCATGGGACAGGACTACGCGCCGTACCTGGCTCTGTTCGGGCCGGACGGCGATCGAGCGCTGGCGTTCGCTCGCGGCCTTCTCGACCCGTTGCTGGCATGGGACACGTCGCACCGCTCCGACCTGGTTCGCACGCTCGACGCATTCCTGACTCACAACGCCAGCGTGACCCGGGCCGCAGCGGCACTCTTCGTGCACCCGAACACCGTCAAGCAGCGCCTCGAGCGTATCGACCAGCTGCTCCCAGGGTGGCGACGTCAGGAGGCCAGGTTCCGACTGGGGATCGCGCTGCAGCTCCACAGCCTGTCCAGATCGGACACTCCATAGCGTCGATCCTGTCTGGTTTCGACATGTGCGGCACGTCACAACGAATGGTGTCCTTGGCGGGTCAGTCAACTGAGAGGACAGCTCGTGACCACCAGCCGCATCCAAGGCTTCCGCAACCTGAGTGTCGAGGAGCGTCGCTCCGTCGTGACCCAGCAGACCGGCGTCGACGCCGCCGCGCTCGCTGCATTCGACGACGGCGGCTTCGGGGCCGATGCCGCCAACCATCTGAGCGAGAACGTCATCGGCACGTTCTCCCTGCCGATCGGCATCGCGGCCAACCACACGGTCAACGGGCGGGACGTGCTCGTCCCGATGGTCACCGAAGAGGCGTCGGTGATCGCCGCCGCCAGCAACGGCGCGCGGATGGCAAGAACGCTGGGTGGCTTCCACACCTCGAGCACAGGTCCGATCATGCAGGCACAGATCCAGGTGGTCGACGTCGTCGACCCTCACGCCGCGCGACTCCGTGTTCTCGAGGCTCGCCATGAGCTGATCGAGCTCGCCGAAGCCCAAGACCCCAAGCTCGCCGAGGTCGGTGGCGGTGTCCGCGACCTCACCGTCCGTGTCGTCGACTTCGAGGACGAGGCGTACGTGGTGGCTCACCTGGTCGTCGACGTGCGCGACGCGATGGGCGCCAACGCGGTCAACACCATGGCCGAGGCAGTGGCCGACCGGGTAGCCGAGCTCGCCGGCGGGCGTGTCGTCCTCAGGATCCTCACCAACAAGGCCGACCTTCGCCTGGCGCGTGCCCGCGCCGTGCTCGACGCCGAGACGCTCGGTGGGGATCAGGTCGTCGACGACATGGTCCACGCCTACAAGCTCGCGGCCGGTGACCCCTATCGCGCGGCCACCCATAACAAGGGCATCATGAACGGCATCTCCGCCGTGGTGCTCGCGACCGGCAACGACACCCGCGCCGTCGAGGCCGGAGCGCACTCCCACGCCGTCAGCGCCGAGGGCCGCTACACCTCGCTGTCGACCTTCGAGAAAGATGCTGACGGCAACATCGTGGCGACCCTCGAGCTTCCCATGCCGGTCGGGCTCGTCGGCGGCGCGACCAAGACCCACCCGGGCGCTCGCGCCGCGGTCGCGCTGACCGGCGCGACCTCTGCCGCCGAGCTCGCCGAGCTCATCACCGCTGTCGGGCTGGCGCAGAACATCGCCGCGCTCCGGGTGCTCGCCAGCGAAGGCGTACAGCGCGGCCACATGTCACTGCACGCGAAGAACATCGCCATCGCCGTGGGGGCCGGTCCCGGCGAGATCGGTCAGGTCGTCGAGCGGCTCATCGCCGAGAAGGCATTCCGCCACGACCGCGCCGAGGCCGTGCTCGCTGACCTGCGGAGCGGGAAATGAGCCTCACCACGGACCTCGGGCTGCCGATGCGGGTGGCCGACCCTGATCTGCCCGCACGAGTGCGGATCTACGAGGTCGGTCCACGCGACGGGCTCCAGGCCGAGCCGACGGCGGTTCCGGTGGAGGTCAAGGCCGAGTTCGTCCGCCGTCTCATCGCGGCCGGTCTGACCAGCGTCGAGCTGACCAGCTTCGTGAACCCCCGGCGCGTGCCCCAGCTCGCCGACGCCCGCGAGCTGGTGCGCATCGTCGACCTCGATGCCGGGCTTCGTCATCCGGTGCTGGTGCCCAATGCCCGGGGGCTCGACGACGCGCTCGCGGCCGGTGTCTCCGAGGTCGCGGTGTTCAGCAGCGTGACGGAGTCGTTCTCGCAGGCCAATCTCGGGGCGACCCGCCTCGACGTCGCCGCAGCACAGGCTCAGGTGACCAAAGACGCGCTGGCTGCCGGTGTCGGCGTACGCGGTTATCTCTCGATGGTCTTCGGCGACCCGTGGGAAGGTCCGGTAGCGGTGGAGGAGGTCGTGGCCGCCGCCACGGCGATGGCCGAGACCGGAGTCGGCTCGATCTCGCTCGGCGACACCATCGGGGTGGCGACGCCCGGACACGTACGCAACGTGATCCGCGCCCTGGTCGCTGCCGGGATCCCGGTCGACCGGCTGGCGCTGCACGCGCACGACACCTACGGGCAGGCGCTCACCAACGTCTACGCGGCCCTGCTCGAGGGCGTCACAGAGTTCGACGCGTCCGCCGGCGGCGTCGGCGGTTGTCCGTTCGCCCTGAGCGCCACCGGCAACCTGGCGACCGAGGACCTCGTCTGGATGCTCGACGGGCTCGGCATCGACACGGGCGTCGACCTCTCCGCGCTGGTGGAGACCAGCACGTGGCTTGCCGGACACCTGGGCAGGCCGACCGTCTCGCGAGCCGCCAACGCGCTCGCCCTGAAGAACTGATCGGAGAACTGTCCCATGTCCCGACTCATCGAAGTCTGGGGTGACACCGTCGACACCAAGCACCTGAGCGCGTCGATCGCGCTCGGTGCCGGCATCGCGACCCCGACCTTCCTGCTGGGCAGGAAGTTCTTCAGAGCGACCGTGGAAGACCAGACGCTCGCCCAGTCATATGCGTTGCTGCTCGGGCTCGCCGCCTGTCTGGTCGCAGCGTTCATCGCCGCCCGGCTCTTCAAACCCAAGCGCATCGTCACTCAGAGCGCGGCAACCGCCGAGAGCCGCCGAGAGGCGCTCGCGGCCATCGCGGCCGACGGAGGGGAGTGGACCGATCCCGCGGATCTGTCGGTCGAGGCGCGGGACGAGCTGCGCCAGCTCGGGCTCTACGACGTGCTGGTGCAGGCACACCTCGACGCCGAGCCCGGCGCCGGCACCGGCGACCAACAGGAGGCACGCTCATGATGGAACCACTGCTCTGGGCCATCGGTATGGGGCTGATCGGCGCTGTCGTCTTCGCCGCCATCGGGCTGGTGTCGGGCACCGACGAGACCGCCGTCGTCGCACCCATCACTCTGCTCGTGGTGCTCCTCGGCGTGCCTGCCGCCGGTGTCTTCAGCTTCTTCCTCGCCGCGGTCATCTCCAAGCACATCACTCATGCCATCCCCACCACCTTGCTCGGAATCCCGGGCGACACGATGGCGGCGCCGATGCTGGCCGACGCCCAACAGCTACGCGAGCTCGGCGTGCCGCACATCGCCCTGCGCAAGGCGATCTCGGGCGGCGTACTGTCCGCATTCATCGCAGTTCCGCTGGCAGTCCTCTTCGCCTGGATGCTCTCGCCGGTGGCTGACGAGATCGGTCAGGCAGCGCCGTGGATCTTCGCGGGAGCGGCCATCCTCATCGCGCTCACCTCGAAGGGCCGCTGGGCCGCGGTGGCGGCGATGTTCCCGTTCGTGCTGCTGATCGTGGGGATCAACTCGTTCGTCACCGCAGAGCTCGGCCACGCACTGAGCATCAGCTTCTTCCTCGGCATCGCCACCGGTCCGCTCATCGCAGACCTCTTCCTGGCGATGTCCCCAGCAGGCCGAAAGAGCCTCGAGCGCAGCGGGCCCCGCGAGTTCGCCCTCGCTCCGGACGTACGGACCTGGGCGGGCCGGATGCCCAACCCGCTCAAGGTCCTCGACCGTAAGCAGGTGGCCTATACCTCAGGTGCGGCCGTCGTCTCGAGCGCAACCTTCGTCTTCTCGCCGGTGGCGATGACGGTGCTGATGGGTGAAGCAGTGGGTGCCCGCGTCAAGAACGGCTATCACAAGCTCACCACCAAGATGGCCGTACGCAACGGCACGACGGAGTCGACCTACATCGCGGAGACGCTGATCCCGCTGGTCGCGCTCGGCCTGCCGCTCTCCCCGATGGCTGCAGGCCCGGCGGCGCCGCTCTTCAACGCACCGCCGGTCTACACCGTCAACGCGGAGACCGGTGCGACCAACAACCTCCACAACCTGCTCTCGACGTGGGAGTTCCTGGCGTTCGGTCTGGTCGCGGTCACGATCGCCACCCTGGTCGCCTACCCGTTCGCGATGACCAATGCCCACCGTGCGGCGTCCTGGGTCATGCGCAATGTCTCCCACGAGGCGATCATCGGCGCATTCGCCGGCCTGATCCTCGTCATCTGCCTCTACGAAGGTGGCATCCTGGCGGTGCTGGTCACCGTGACCGTCGGCTTGGTCGGAGGCCTGCTCAACCGAATGTTCGGCATGCACTCCGGAGTGCAGTTCATGGGCTACTACGCCGCGGTGCTCACCGTCCCCGCCATGATCGCGCTGGGCTGACCCACCTGCACGCCGCCAGCGGGCCCCGGCATTGCCGGGGCCCGCTGGCGTCCTCGTCCGGACGCTCAGAGCCCGAGCAGCTCGACGCTCCGCTTGCGCATGTCGATCTTGCGGACCTTGCCGGTGACCGTCATAGGGAACTCGTCGACGAGCAGCACGTAGCGGGGAAGCTTGAAGTGGGCGAGCTTGCCGCTGGCGAAGGCGCGGACGGCCTCGGTGTCCAGCGGCTCGGCGCCGGGGCGCATCCGGATCCAGGCGCAGAGCTCCTCGCCGTACCTCTCGTCGGGCACGCCCACGACCTGGGCCTCGGCGATGTCGGGGTGGGTGAAGAGGAACTCCTCGATCTCGCGCGGGTAGATGTTCTCCCCGCCGCGGATGACCATGTCCTTGATCCGGCCGACGACCACGCAGTAGCCGTCCTCGCGCATCACGGCGAGGTCGCCGGTGTGCATCCAGCCGTCGGCGTCGATCGCGTCGGCTGTCTTCGTCTCGTCGTCCCAGTAGCCGAGCATCACCGAGTAGCCGCGGGTGCAGAACTCGCCGGCCGTGCCGCGGGGGACCACCTCACCGGTGACCGCGTCGATGATCTTGACCTCGACGTGCGGCGCGGCCCGCCCGATCGTCTCGGTGCGCCGCTCGAGATCGTCGTCGGTGCGGGTCTGGCAGGAGACCGGGGAGGTCTCGGTCATCCCGTAGGCGATCGCGACCTCGCTCATGTGCATCTCGCTGACGCACCGCTTCATCACCTCGATCGGGCACAGCGCGCCGGCCATGATCCCGGTGCGCAGCGTGGAGAGGTCGAAGGAGGCGAACTCCGGTTCGTCCTGCATCGCGATGAACATCGTCGGTACGCCGTACAGCGCCGTGCACTTCTCCTCCTGCACGGTCTGCAGCGTCGTACGCGGGTCGAAGCCGGGGCTCGGGATCACCATGGTCGCGCCGTGGGTGGTGCAGCCGAGGTTGGCCATCACCATGCCGAAGCAGTGGTAAAAGGGCACCGGGATGCAGAGCCGGTCCTGCTCGGTGAAGTGGATCGTCTCGGTGACGAAGAAGCCGTTGTTCAAGATGTTGCGGTGCGAGAGCGTCGCGCCCTTCGGGAAGCCGGTCGTGCCCGAGGTGTACTGGATGTTGATCGGGTCGTTCGGATCGAGCTCGTACGCGACGTGGTCGGCGATCGCCTCGCCACGCCCGTCGGCGAGCAGCGCCTCCCACTCCGGCGTGCCGAGGAAGATCGTCCGCTCGAGGGCGCCGCAGTCGGCCTCGACCTCGCCGACGAGGGCGGTGTAGTCGCTCGTCTTGAACGAGGTAGCGCTGATCAGCAGACGGACGCCGGACTGGTTCAGCGCGTAGGAGAGCTCGTGGGTGCGGTAGGCGGGATTGATGTTGACCAGGATCGCGCCGATCTTGGCGGTGGCGAACTGGACCATCGTCCACTCCGCGCAGTTCGGGGCCCAGATGCCGACCCGGTCGCCCTTGCCGATCCCGGCCTTGCGCAGCCCCACGGCGAGCGCGTCGATGTCCGCGTTCAGCTCGGCGTACGTCCAGCGGCGCCCGGTCGCGATCTCGACGAGTGCCTCGCGGTCTCCGTGGTGCTCGACGGTTCGATCGAAGTTGGCGCCGATCGTCTCCTCGAGCAGCGGGATGTCGACGTCGCCGCGGGCAGACGACTCGGGCGCGGATGTGGTCTCGGTCATGCGGCCAGCATGACCGAGACCGTGGCCCGCGTCACACCCCCGAAAGAGGGTAAAGCAGTCGGCTCAGGCGATCGCGGGGTCCGCGTCGAGCGCCACGCGGCTGGTCTCCTTGGCGACCAGGAGACACACGACGCTCAGCAGCGCCAGCGCGGTGAGGAAGTAGGCGATGCCGTCCGTGCCCCAACGGGCCAGCAGGTCCTCGGCGATCACGAGCGGCACGGCACCGCCCAGGATGCCGGCGATGTTGTAGCCCAGGCCGGCGCCCGTGTAGCGGTACCTCGCATGGAACATCTCGGGCAGGAAGGCCGCGATCGGGCCGTAGTTGAGGCCGAGCACGCAGAGCAGCAGGCTGTTGCCGAGGGCGAAGCCGGCGAAGCTGCCCGGCTCCATGACCCCGAACGCCAACGGGCCGGCGATGACACCGAAGCCGGCACCCACGAGCAGGACCATCCGTCGGCCGAACACGTCGGAGAGCCATGCCGAGGCGATCACCGTCAGGCTCATCGCGAAGGCGGCGACGATGACGCCGAGCAGGGCCTGCGTCATGCTCAGGCCGAGGCTCCCGACCGCGTGGGCGACCATGAAGCTGGCGCCGGTGTAGAAGGCGCCGAAGACGATCGCCATGATGCCGCCACCGAGCAGCACCTGCCGCCACTGGTCACGCAGGCAGCCGAGGAACGGCAGCGCGCTGCGGGCGCCGGCCGACTGCACCTTCTTGAACGACGGCGTCTCGGCGACCTTCAGGCGCACCCAGAGCCCGACGGCGACCAGCACGGCGCTCGCCAGGAACGGGATCCGCCAGCCCCAGGCAGCGAAGGCCTCGGGCGCCATCAGCCGGAACGTGGTGAGCATGGCGGCCGCCGCGATGATCAGGCCCAGGCTGGGACCGAGCTGGGGGAACATGCTGTAGCGGCCGCGCTTCCCGTGGGCGGCGTACTCCGTGGTGAGGAGCGCGGCACCGGCCCACTCGCCACCGAGCGCAATGCCCTGCAGTGCTCGCAGCAGCACCAGGATCACCACAGCGCTCTTCCCGATCGACTCCACACTGGGGATCAGCCCGATCGCAAACGTCGAGGTGCCCATGATCATCAGCGTCGTGATGAGCGTGGCCTTGCGGCCGATCCGGTCGCCGTAGTGCCCGAACAGGATCGCGCCCAGAGGACGGAAGACGAACGCGACTCCGAAAGTCGCTATCGAGGCCAAGGTGCCCTCTGGCCCGCCCATGGACGGGAAGAAGATGGCGTTGAACACGAGCGCCGCCGCCAGGCCGTAGATGAGGAAGTCGTAGAACTCGATGGTGGTGCCGGTCAGGGACGCGGTGGCGACGCGGCGCATCGTGCGTGCGTCCACCTCGGGTCTTTCAGCCGTGATGTGTGACATGACGCTGTCTCCTACTCTCAGATGGGTGACCTGAGTGTGCGGCGGCATCGAATCCCCCGATACCCCCAGAAGAGTGCCCTCGAAAGAGGGGGTGTCCCTCTTGTTGCTTGTGATGGCCGTCACTTACCCTCGGCATCATGAGCAGCACCGCGATCGCAGCAGAGGCGCCCTACGACGGCGCCCGGATCGCCCAGACACTGGCGTCGTTCCGCACCTCGTCCGGTCTGGACCTCGCCTTCGGTGGTCCGGTCCGTAGCGACGGCACGGTGATCGACATCACCGCGACCTGCGGTGCGCGGGGCACCGCCCTCCGCGGCCTGCGGGTCGTCAACGGGCAGGGCCTGGGTGGGAAGACGCTGCAGACCCGCCAGCCCGGCGCGGTCGACCACTACTACTCGGCTCGCGGAATCACGCACCTCTACGACACCGCCGTCGCCCAGGAGCAGCTGCAGACCGTCGCCGCCCTGCCGATCCTGGTCGACCGTACGCCGCGCATGCTTGTCTACCTCGCCTCTCGTTCGCGCCTCGGCCTCGGCACCGTCTGGTACGACAGCCTGCGGCCCCTGATCCGTGCGCTCGAGCGGGAGATCCTGATCGACGACGCGGTCCGGGCCAGGCTGTCCCGCCTGGCCCCAACCCCCGCACCGGCCCCACCTGCCCAGGATGCCGCCGCGAAGCGCGACCGTGCCGAACGCCAGGAGATCGCCGTCGAGCTGACCGACCTTGCGAGCCAGGTGGTCGATCCGGACGTACGCAGCCGGCTCGAGGCCATGGTCCTGCGGCTCACCGGAGCGGCGGGGGAGGCGAAGCCATCTCAGCTCGCCCCACCCGTACGCCTCGCCGCCCGCGAGGTCGACGTGCTCCGCCAGGTCGCCCTCGGCAACAGCAACCGCGAGGCCGCCGAGGCCCTCGGGATCGTGGAGAGCACCGTCAAGTCCTACCTCAAGAGCGCAACCCGCAAGCTCAGCGCCAACAACCGCGTGCACGCCGTCCGGATCGCCCGCGAGGCCGGCCTGATCGACTGATCCGCGTCCCGTACGCTCGCGGAGTGGCCACCGTCGGAGTCATCGCCTGCGCCGCGGGCGGCGTGGAGGATCTCCACGACAAGCTGATCACGCCGCTGCTGCACGCCGGCCACCGTGTGCCGGTGACCCTGACTCCCACCGCCTACACCTGGCTGACCGCGAACGACGAAGCCGCCCGCATCGAGACCGCCACCGGCTTCCCGGTGCGTGGCCCGAGCCGACTCCCGTGGGAGCCGCGCACCCATCCCGCGCAGCTCGACGTCATCGTCGTCGCCCCAGCGACGTTCAACACGACCGCCAAGATCGCCCTCGGCCTGGCCGACAACCAGGCCCTCACCGTCGTGACCGAGAGCCTGGGCACCGTCCCGGTCGTTATCTTTCCGCTCATCAACGCCGCCCACGCCGCTCACCCCGCCTGGCCCTCCCACATGTCCGCCCTGCGCGCCGCCGGCGTACGCCTGATCGAGGGCCCCGACCTCTGGCCCCTCCACCCACCCCGACAGCTGCCACCGGACCAGGCACTGCCATGGGAGGCGATCCTCGAGGCCGCCATCACGGCGGCTGGGGTCCTCAATCCTGCGGATAACCAACCATGACAGCCATGGCGGACGGCCTCACGGTGTCGAGCTCTTGTCCTCGTCATGGAGGTCGGCCCGCACCCTCATGGCGGACCTGGCTCAGAGAAGCTTCTCGACCCGGCGACGGTTGACGCCGACGGGGGTCGCGGTGTTGATCACCGTCGGCGTCGCGCCGGAGGTATCGATGAAGTAGACGCCGACCAGGAAGTCGTCCTTGCCGATCGGGAACGACCATGTCCCGCCCGGCTCGCTTGGCTGCGGTCCTTGCGCGACGTCGATGTTGCTGCCGAGATCACCCTTGAGGACCTCGATCGGTTCGATGCTGGCGTGGTCAGAGAGATTGAGCCTCGGGGTGCGATCGGTGACATGGTCAGCGTCGCCAAATGCGGAGCCGTAGACGATCAGGTCGGCGTCCTTGGCCCACGCGCTGAGTTGTTTGGTGGTGGCCGCTGGCCTGCGTTCAGGTAGGTGGGCGAGCACACGGGCGAAGGCCTGCGGTGCGTACGCATCGTCGTGGACGCCGACGTAGCCGAACAGGGTGGGAGTGCCGGATTCGGTCTTGAGGACGAATGTCCCGGCGAATCGCCCACGGGCCGGGCCGTCGGGATCGGCCTCGGACGTGAGGTAGTAGGCGGAGTCCGGCTTGCTGATCTCCAGGTTCCCGGGCCGTGCATCGCCTTTCAACACCTTGTCGACGGCGATCGTCGCCGACTGCGCCTCGAAGGTGGAGGCGTCGTTGTCGTCGATGGCTGGCGCTGCCTTCGTAACGGTGCCGCGGACGATGAGGTCGGCCTCGGCAACCAGATCGGCGATGCTCTCGGCCTTGTTGGTGGCTTGGTCGCTGTGAGAATCGGTGGTCTGGGGCACGGTTGGCTCCTTCTGGGTGGTGGAGCAGGCCGTCGCGACAAGCACAACGGCACAGACGACAGGTAGTACGCGACGCATGGATGTCTCCTACTTGGCGACTTGGACTTCGGCGAAGTTGTCGGCGAACTCGTCGAGCGGCATCCGGAAGATTCCGTCGCCCATAGTGGTTCCACCTGCTTCGTTGATCGGATCCTCCATCTGCCCGTGGCTTGCCCATGGGTTCCGGAGTTCGACGTACTTGACGCCATCGACCTCATAGACGTCGGTCACGGTCAGCGAGTGCCCACCCTCGATACCCAACTCGTCTCGCACACTCGCGCTGACCGGCCTGTTGTCGTCGAGCGCGTCGTCGATCCGGTTGTAGGAATCCTCGGGGGAGACGTTGTTCCCGAAGAAGAAGTCCTTCGTGCTGTCGGGGTCGAAGTTGTCGACGTCGTAACCGAAGAGGTCTTCCATGGCGTTCTCAGCGTTGCCACCGTCGATGTCGCCGTACGATCCCTCCCGCGCCGCGTAGGCAGATTCGATGACGCTGATCCACTTGGCCTGGTCGACGTCACCGTGGTCGAGCAGCGCGTTGTCATCAACGGTGACCTCCTCACCATCGGCGAAACGCACGGTGTACGTGCCGTCTCCGTTGTCGGTGATCATGTCCTCGATCTTGGATGGGTCAGCCTGTGCTTGGCCGGCAAGGGTCGAGAGCAGCCAGCAGTCGCCGAACGCGCCCTGGTGTATGTCGTCCATCTCCGGTTCGCCGTCGGGGTAGAGCGGATCGGAGGAACGGTCCTCGGTCAGATCGTCGTCGAAGTTTTCCCACACATAGTCTTCGATGGCATCGACGGTTCCGTCATGAACCTCGGCAAGAGCCGCATCGTAGGCATCTTTCCACTCGTCGTAGGCTGCATCCCACTGGGTAGCTTCCTGCTTCCAAGCCTCGTACGCATCTGCCTTGGCCTGGTTGTCCTCGGCGATCTCCTTGGCGACCGGACTATCGGCGGGCAGGGGTACGGGGCCCACCGAGACGTCGTCCGGACTACTCGCGCCGTCCTTGTCTCCGGGCAGCGACAGGTAGGTCTGCCACAGATCTTCACACGATGACGCCAACGTGTCGGCCCGTGTTTTCGTGCCGCTGACACTGCTGCCGTAGCGTTTCAGCGCCGTTCCCACAGGCTCGTAGAGTTCGCCAGCCTGGGTCAGCGTGTAGGCTGCTGAACCGACAGACTCACGCAGCGCGTCGACTGCGTGACCAGCCATCTCGCCGCCACCGAGCTGGTTGGCCTGGATCTGGAGCAGTGTCGTTGCCGCCTTGACCATGTCCTGGCCCGCCTGAACCATCTCGTCACCGTTGGACTCGACCGTCTCCGGGTTGCCATTCATCGATCGGATCGGTCTGCCCTGGGGAGAGAGGCCTGCATTGCCGATCGCTTCGATCGAGTCACCCAGGCTCATTGGTCCACCATCCGAGCTGCTGCTGTGTCGAGGGAGTCGAACGCGTCGATGACGGCCTGGACATGCTCGCTGATCTGTTCCAAGCTGTCGCGCAGGCGGGCCCGCTTGTCATCCCACCGAACCTCGAACTCGGTCGACTGATCTCGCAGCCCGGTCTCGCCGAACGGGTCAGCGACCGCAGATTCGAGGTCTGCTGCACGATTCGGTGCAGAGTCCAACTCGCTGACGATCACGTCCAAGGCTGCTTTCACTTCGGATAGCGCGGCATAGTTGATCTCGACGTCAGACACGGTTGGTCGCCTTCCCGGAGGGCTTCCCCGTTTTTACCAGTGTTGCGGAGGCGATGGGAAGCAACACACAAGGCCGAACGAAGGCCGAACAGTTGTGCTGTCGACGACCTGGGGGGATTGCTGCGCCGCGACCAGATCGTGGGGCGCTCTTGACGGTGGACTGCAGATCGGAGCTCAGCGACTCGCGATTCGCCTGGTAGTCGTTATCGCCGCAGCCCGGCCGACGTCGCACCGGGGCCGGAAATGAGTACTGGCTCTGACCTATATCTCGAGGTCAGAGCCAGATTCGGTGGTGGACGATACTGGGTTTGAACCAGTGACCTCTTCCGTGTCAAGGAAGCGCGCTACCGCTGCGCCAATCGTCCGTGGTTATTCAGTTTGTGCAGTTTACATCAGGGTGGTGCTTCGAGGTGGGTACGGGATTTGAACCCGTGTACACGGATTTGCAGTCCGTTGCCTCGCCTCTCGGCCAACCCACCGTTGGAGGCAATGCCTCCGGTGGAGACCTACTCCGAGCGGACGACGAGGCTCGAACTCGCGACCTCAACCTTGGCAAGGTTGCGCTCTACCAACTGAGCTACGTCCGCTTGTGCTTCGGACCGGTTTCCCGTGCCCTTGGCGACGAGAAGAACATTATCGGAGCCGTGCACACCGGACAAATCGGGGGTCACCTGCGTGTCATTCGCCGGCCACCTCGGCGACCCTCTGAGCGGGCATTCCCGGCCCTGACCAGGGAGGTCATAGAGTTGCCGCATGCGCGCATGGATCGATGGCCAGCTTCTCGACGACCCGAAGGCTCCGGCCGTCTCCATCACCGACCATGGGCTCGTCGTGGGCGACGGGGTCTTCGAGACCCTCAAGGTGATCGACGACCAGCCGTTCGCGCTCGCTCGTCACCTTGACCGGCTCGAGCGCTCGGCTGCGGGCCTGGGGCTTGCCGCTCCTGACCGTGCTCTCGTCACCAAGGGGATCGAGGCCGTGCTCGGGGCGGGCCCGACTGCGTACGGACGGCTGAGGATCACCGTGACGGGCGGGCCGGCGCCGTTCGGCTCCGGCCGCGCGGAGGTCGCTCCGACGATCGTGGTCGGGATCGAAGACACAGACCCCAACCCGGCCGAGACCAAGATCGTCAGCGTGCCGTGGCGCCGCAACGAGCACGGCGCGACGACCGGCCTGAAGACCACGTCGTACGCCGAGAACGTCATCGCCCTCGCCGAGGCCCACAAGCAGGGGGCGACCGAGGCGATCTTCGCCAACACGGTGGGTGACCTGTGCGAGGGCACCGGGAGCAACATCTTCTACGTGCTCGACGGGGTGCTGAAGACCCCAACGCTCTCCAGCGGCCCGCTCGCCGGGATCACCCGTGCCCTGGTGCTGGAGTGGTTCGGCGCGGAGGAGACCGACGAGCCGCTGGCCGACGTCGAGGAGTACGCCACGGAGGTCTTCCTCACCTCCAGCCTGCGCGACGTGCAGGCTGTCACGCAGTGGGGCACGCGCACCCTCCCGCACGGCCCGGTGACCCGGGCGGCGCAGGAGGCGTGGCGTACGAACGAGGCGAGTCTGCTCGGCCTCTGAACGGCCCCGAGACCTCAGCCGGTGAAGAGCTGCACCGCCCGGCGCAGCGTCTCGATCACGCCGTAGGCCAACGGGATCCCGACCAGCGCCCACGCGCCGGCGACCTTGGCACTCATGCCGCACTCCTCTCGGTCTCGGACGGCCCGCCGGACGCCGGCTCGTGATATCGCTCCGGCACCTGGCGGACCAGGAGGTTGGCGACGAACCCGATGGCCAGCAGGCCGACCATGGTCAGCAGCGCGGGCCGGTAGGCGGCCGCGGTCAGTGTGCCGGGCTCGCCCTGTGCGTCGAGGAAGGCGTTGATGATGAGCGGTCCGGCGATCCCGGCCGCCGACCACGCGGTCAGCAGGCGTCCGTGGATGGCGCCGACCTGGAACGTACCGAAGAGGTCGCGCAGGTAGGCCGGGACGGTCGCGAAGCCGCCACCGTAGAAGGACAGGATCACGACGGCGAACAGCACGAACAGCGCCGTCGAGACATGGCCGGCGGTCGCCAGCAGCAGATAGACCACGACGCCGACGCCGAGATACATCATGTAGATCGGCTTGCGACCGATGATGTCGGAGGTCGTGGACCAGACGAACCGGCCGCCCATGTTGGCGATCGAGAGCAGCCCGACGAAGCCGCCGGCGGCGACCGCGCTGACCGCGGAGACGCCGTCCTCACGGAAGAAGTCCTGGATCATCGGCGCAGCCTGCTCGAGGATGCCGATGCCCGCGGTCACGTTGCAGAACAGCACGATCCACACCAGCCAGAACGAGCGAGTCCTGATCGCGCTGTTGGCCGAGACGCTCGCGGTGGTGACGAGCTTCTTCTGCTTCACGCTCGACGGGTCCCAACCCTCCGGCGTCCAGCCTTCCGGTGGCACCCGGACGGTGGCGGCACCGAAGGACATCAGCACGAGATAGACCACACCGAGGGTGAGGAAGAGCATCATCACGGCGTGACCGTCAGGGACCGTGGTGGCGTCGCCGGTGTAGGACGAGTCGTAGAGCGAGAGCAGCCGGCCGCTCAGCGGGCTGGCGATCATCGCGCCGCCGCCGAAACCCATGATCGCCATCCCGGTGGCGAGCCCGGGTCGGTCGGGGAACCACTTGATCAGGGTCGAGACCGGCGAGATGTAGCCGATGCCGAGCCCGATGCCGCCGATGAAACCGTAGCCGAGGTAGACCAGCCACAGCTGGCCGGTGCCGATGCCGAGGGCACCGACGAAGAAGCCGGAGACCCAGAAGATCGTGGCCAGCGTCATCGCCGCACGGGGGCCGTTGCGGTCGACCCAGGTGCCCATGACGGCTGCGGAGAGCCCGAGCATCACGATCGCGATCGAGAAGATCACACCGATCGCGGTCTGGCTGGAGTCGAAGTGCTCGACGAGAGCGGTCTTGTAGACGCTGGTCGCATAGACCTGGCCGATGCAGAGGTGGACGGCGAGCGCCGCCGGGGGAATGAGCCAGCGACTGAAGCCGGGGCCGGCCACCGTTCGCTCGCGGGACAGGAAAGCTGGCAGCACTGGGAACCTCCGAGTATGGGGTGACGCACATCACTACCACATCGGGGTGGGTGTCGGCGACGGCTCGTCTCTGCCACGAAACAACGACGGGCCCTTGCTCCCCAGAGATCTGGGAGAGCAAGGGCCCACGCGAACCGGAGGGACGAGCGGCTACTCGGCGTCGGAGGAGGTGCCGAGCAGATCCGAGATCAGGCTGTCGACGTCGAGGTGCTGGCTCTCGGCGCCGACCGGCACGGCGGAGAACGACTTGCCGAGGAACGTGTGCACCTCACCGGAGTCGGCAGTGGCGATCAGCCGGCCGTCGGGGGAGCTGAAGTCGAGCACGGCGACCGCCTTCGCGTCCTCGTCGATGCTCGGGTAGATCTTCACGTCGCCCTCGCCCGCGGGAGCGGCGAGCCCCTGCAGCATCAGCGTGCGGGAGACGACCCACTCGACGTCACCGGAGGCCGAGTGGAAGGTCAGGCTGACGGCGTACGGGTCACGCTCCTGGTACCCCAGGGTCGTCGGCACCTCCACCGTGCGGCCCCACGGGTCGAGGCAGGTGATCGTGATGTCGTGCTGCACCGTCGGGTGCTTGATGTCGCTCATTGGTCCGCTCCCTTGTCCGAGGTCTTGCCAAGGAGACGGAGCCGGATCGAAACCCTGATGCGGTTTCGGAAGAATTTCTTGCCCGAGCTGGAGTGGGTGCCATCACACCGGGATCACCAGCGACTAGCGGGCGGAGAGAGCCGCCTCGAGCCGTGCCACCTGAGAGGAGAGGTTGTACGTCGCGGCCAGCTCGCGCAGCCGGTCGAGATCGGCCGGAGTGCTGGGCAGCGCGGTGCGACTCCGATCCAGCGGAAGATTGCGGGCCACCGCCACGACCTCCGGTGCCACCGCCAGGTAGTCGGCGGCGTCGACGAACTTCTGCCGCTGCGCCTTCGTGATCGACGTGGCGGGATCGGCGACCGCGGCGATGATGCCCTCCAGGTCACCGAACTGCTGGAGGAGCTTGGCGGCGGTCTTCTCGCCGACCCCCTTCACGCCGGGCAGGCCGTCGGAGGTGTCGCCGCGCATGGTGGCGAAGTCGGCGTACTGATCGGCACGCACTCCGTACTTGGCGACCAGCCACTTCTCGTCGACCAGGTCGGGGTCGCCCACGCCGCGCGTCGGATAGAGGATGCGTACGCCGGCAGCGTCGTCGACGAGCTGGAAGAGGTCACGGTCGCCGGTGACGACGTCGACAGGCATCCCGGCGTTCGTCGCGAGCGTGCCGATCACGTCGTCGGCCTCGTAGCCGTCGACGCCGATGACACAGATGCCGGCGGCCGCGAGCACCTCGCGGATGATCGGCACCTGCACCTGCAGGGGGTCGGGCACCTCTTCCACGTCAGGAGCCGTCTCGACCTCCTCCACCACCCGGTGGGTCTTGTAGGTGGGGATCAGGTCGACGCGCCACTGCGGCCGCCAGTCGTTGTCCCAGCAGCACACGAGGTCGGTGGGGGAGTAGTCGTTCACCAGCCGGCTGATGAACTCCAGCAGGCCCCGCACGGCGTTGACCGGAGTGCCGTCGTCCGCCTTGATGTCGGGCACGCCGAAGAAGGCGCGGAAGTAGAGCGAAGCGGTGTCGAGCAGGAGCATGCGAGGTTCGGCCACGATGTGCACAGTATCTGCTGCGGGATCTGCCGGACGACCGACTCGACGACCGGCACGACGACCGGCACGGCCACGAGGCCGGCGTATCCCGGAGATCTTCCTGCGTCGACCGCGTTTTCGGACGACGGGGCGAAGATCTTGCTGTTATGGGTACGCTGTCGCGGTGACTGCACCTGAGATCGAGGCGACCGACCGTAAGATCCTTCAGCTTCTGGCGGAGGACGGCCGGATGTCCTACACCGACCTCGGCAAGGCGACCGGCCTGTCGACCTCGGCGGTTCACCAGCGCGTCAAGCGGCTCGAGCAGCGTGAGCTGATCACCGGTTACGGAGCGACCGTCAACTACGCCTCGATCGGCGTACCGCTGACCGCGTTCGTCGCCCTGCAGCCGATGGACCCCTCCCAGCCCGACGACACCCCTGAGCGTGTCGCCAACCTCCACGAGGTCGAGGCCTGCTGGTCGATCGCAGGGGCCGACTCCTACATGCTCAAGGTGCGGGTGGCCACCCCCGAGGCGCTCGAGGAGCTGCTGGGACGGATCCGTTCGTCCGGCAACGTCTCCACGCGCACCACGATCGCGATGTACACCTACTACGAGAACCGGCCCACGCTGCGCCACTCCTGACGGCTCAGGAGTGGTCGCGCCACCACTGCTGACCTGACTCGGGCAGCGTGTGGATCGGGTCGTAGTACTCGTATGTCCGGGTGAGGGCGTCAGGGTCGCTGGCCTCGATCGAGGTGCGGTAGTTCTTCGTCCAGTACGAGATGCCGCGCTCGGTGTCGTAGTCGGCGATCTGGTGCACCCAGCGCTTGCCGACGAACGGCACGTCGCACACGATGCGCGGCGTCGCGAACCCGGGCAGGTAGCCCATCAGGTCGTGCTGCATCCGCTGCGCGTCGGCGACCGAGACCCGCCAGTGCTCGCTGAACGGGATCATGTCGCACATGTAGAAGTAGTAGGGCATGATCTGGGCGCCGTCGAGCAGACGGAAGCACAGGTCGAGCAGGCTGTGGCTGTCGGCGTTGACCCCGGCCAGCAGCACTCCCTGGTTGCGTACGTCGCGAACCCCTGCGTCGAGCAGCGCCTTGGTCGCCTCGGCGACCAGCGGCGTGACCGAGTTGGCGTGGTTGGCGTGGGTGTGGATCGCCAGTGAGACGCCGCGCTCGCGGGCGATGGTGGTGACCCGGTTCATCCCCTCGAGCAGCGGCTCCTGGAGCCAGTGCTGGGGGAGCCCGACGAGGCCCTTGGTGGCCAGCCGGATGTCACGGATGTTGTCGATCGCCATCAGCTTGGTGAGGAAGTCCTCCAGCCGCGGCCAGGGCAGGTTGGCGACGTCGCCGCCGGAGACGACGACGTCGCGCACCTGCGGGGTGTTGCGCAGGTAGTCGAGCATCGCCTCGTGGCGGTCGACCGGCTTGCCGGTGAGCTTGAGCTTGTCGATGACCGGGGTGGAGTTGCCGACCAGGTCCATCCGGGTGCAGTGCCCGCAGTACTGCGGGCAGGTAGAGAGCAGCTCGGCGAGCACCTTGGTGGGATAGCGGTGGGTGAGCCCCTCGGCGACCCACATGTCGTGCTCGTGCAGCGAGTCGCGGCTGGCCTGCGGGTGTGAGGGCCAGTCGGTGCGACGGTCGGAGAGCACCGGGATCATGTAGTGCCGCAGCGGGTCTGCGTAGAAGGCGTCGGTGAACTCCTCACCGGGCGCAGCACCGGAGGGCACCATCGTGTTGATCATCTGCGGCGGCACCAGCATCGACATCGTCGCCCGCTCGGCCTGGTCGCGCTCGAGGTCGGCGTAGAACCGCTCGTCGAGAAGATCGCCCATCAGGGCGCGCATCTGCCGGATGTTCTTCACGCAGTTGACGCGCTGCCACTGCGGGTCGCGCCACTGCTCTGCGGTGACGTCGGCCCAGCCGGGGAACCGGGTCCAGTCGGGTTCGACCAGCTCGACGCGCTCGTAGGCGTAGGGCTGTCCGTCGCGACTGTGCTGATCGCCTCGGGCTTCGCCTCGGCGGTTGGGCTCGATGGTTGCCGTCATGCTCACCACCATAGCGGGAGATCCTGCGGTTATCGCAAGACTTCACCGCAATTCTTCCAGCGACCGCTGGTAGGGTCCGCCGTGAGATGGACGCAAGGAGGCGTACGACGATGACATCTTCCGACCCCACCGGCCTGCACCGCGTGCTCGATGAGCCGATGGCCGGCTCCCTGCCGCTGCCCCAGGCGGCCCACAGGCTCGACACCCGAGCGACGCTGTGGCCCGACGAGGTGCGCATCCGCGTCGAGCGGCTGAACCTCGATGCGGCCTCGTTCCGGCAGCTGGAGGCCACCTACGACGGAGACGGCGATGCCGTACGCCGCGCGGTGCTCGACATCGTCGCCGAACGCGGCAAGATGCAGAATCCGGTGACCGGGTCGGGCGGGATGCTCGTCGGTGTGGTCGACGAGGTCGGACCGGAGTCCCCGTTGGGGCTGAAGGTGGGCGACCGCGTCGCGACCCTGGTGTCGCTGACCCTGACGCCGCTCGTGATCGAGGACGGGCTCGATCGATGGGCGGGCACGGACGAGCAGGTGCCGTGCGACGGCTACGCGATCCTCTTCGGCCGCTCGATCGCCGCGGTGCTTCCCGACGACCTCACCCCTGAGCTCGCGCTCTCGGTGATGGACGTGTGCGGCGCTCCGGCACTCACCCGCCGGGTCGTCTCGGAGCGCTATGCCGGGGGAGTCGTCGCGGTGATCGGTGGCGGCGGCAAGTCCGGCTCGCTCTCGCTGGCCGCTGCCCGTGACGCCGGCGCCGGACATCTCATCGGCGTCGTCCCGACCGAGACCGAGGCGGACCTTCTTCGCGAGGCCGCGCTCGCCGACGAGGTCGTGGTCGCCGACGCCCGCAACCCGGTGGCGCTGCGCGACGCGGTGGCCAAGGCTGCGTCGGCTGCCTCCGGCTCGGCCTCGGAGGGTGGGCCGGCGGACGTCACGGTCGTCTGCGTCGACGTGCCCGGCTGCGAGGGCGGGGCGATCCTCTCGACCGCCGACCAGGGCACGGTGGTCTTCTTCTCGATGGCCACCTCCTTCTCGGCCGCCGCGCTCGGTGCCGAAGGCCTCGCGGCCGACGTCACGATGCTCGTCGGCAACGGCTACGTCCCCGGGCACGCCGGCTACGCCCTCGACCTCCTGCGTGCCGATACCGGTGTCCGGGCGCTGTTCGAGAGGAGACTGGCCCAGTGAGACTCGATCTGGACCCACGCACGATCGCCCAGGCCCGTGCGCTGGCGGCGAAGGTCGGCGACCCGATCGTCGAGATGGCCAAGAAGCACACCACGGTCGCCGTCGAGCGAGCCACGCTGCGACTGGCCGGTCTCGGCGGCGCCGACCCCGACGGCACCCCCTGGGTGAACCATCTCGTCGACGCGGTGCGCGCCGACGTCGGACTCGAGAACGGCGTCTCGCTGCCGGTGTGGCACGCACTGCCGGCCTACGGCAACGACCTGCCCCGCCTCGCCGAGGAGGCCGCAGCCGGGCAGGTGAGCTTCCGGCTTCCGGAGGGCTCGGAGGCCGATCTGGCTGCCAAGCGCGCCCGGGAGTCGGTCGGTGTCGGCATCGCCAAGCTCGACGCCAGCCGTCTCGACCGCGACCGGATGATCAGCGAGATCGGTGACGCTCCGCGCAAACCGTGGATCTACCTCATCGTCGCCACCGGCGACATCTACGAGGACATCCCGCAGGCGCAGGCGGCTGCCCGCGAGGGCGCCGACATCATCGCGGTGATCCGCTCGACCGGTCAGTCGCTGCTCGACTACGTGCCCGAGGGTGCCACCCGGGAGGGTTTCGCCGGAACGTACGCGACGCAGGAGAACTTCCGGCTGATGCGGGCAGCGCTCGACGAGACCAGTCGCGAGCTCGGTCGCTACGTGCGCCTCACCAACTACGCGAGCGGGCTGTGCATGCCCGAGATCGCCGCTCTGGCGGGCATGGAGCGGCTCGACATGATGCTCAACGACTCGATGTACGGGATCCTGTTCCGCGACATCAACCCGGTGCGTACGTTCGTCGACCAGCGGCTCTCGCGCCAGATCCACGCGCGGGCGGGGATCATCATCAACACCGGCGAGGACAACTACCTCACCACCGCCGACGCGGTCGAGGCGGCGCACACGGTGACGACCTCCCAGCTGCTCAACGAGTACTTCGCCAAGGAGGCCGGCCTCGAGGACTGGCAGCTGGGTCTGGGCCATGCCTTCGAGATCAACCCGGACGTGCCCGACTCGTTCCGCCTCGAGCTCGCGCACGCGCTGCTGGCCAAGACGATCTTCCCCGACGCCCCGCTGAAGTGGATGCCGCCGACGCGGCACATGACCGGTGACATCTTCAAGGGCTACCTGCTCGACGGCTTCTTCAACCTCGCCGGTGCGATGACCGACCAGGGCATCCTGCTGGTCGGGATGATGACCGAGGCGGTCGTGACGCCGTGGATCTCCGATCGCGACCTGGCGCTGCAGAACGTCCGCTACGTCATGGACGCGGCCGGCAAGCTCGGTGAAGACTTCCACCCCGCTCCCGACGGGTTCATCGCCAACCGGGCCCGCGAGGTCCTGGGCGACTCGCTCGACCTGCTCGGCAAGATCATCGAGGAGCCCAACGGTCTGCTCGACGCGATCGCCGACGGCACCTTCGGGCTGATGAAGCGCCCGGCCGACGCGGGCAAGGGCCTCGACGGCGTGGCCGAGAAGTCCGAGGCGTACTACAACCCGGCCACTGACATCTTGGAGGGCGACAAGTGACCACGGAAAATAGGCACCTGATCAGGCCGTACGGCGACACCACCGGTGACGGGATGGTGCAGATCTCCTTCACGTTGCCGATCGCGCACGGCAAGGTCGCCGACGGGGCCGCGCTGCAGCTGGCCAACAAGATGGGCATGGACCCGGCGATGGTCGTGCACTCCAAGCCGATGGGCCCCAACTTCTCCTTCTTCGTCGTCTACGGCCAGGTCAACCATCTCGTCGACACCGACAAGGTGGTGGTCGTCGAGCGCGACTTCCCGCTGCTGACGCCCAAGGAGGCCAACGCGGTGATCAAGGAGACGCTGCGACGGCCGATGGTCGTCGTGGGCGCCTGCATCGGCACCGACGCCCACACCGTGGGGATCGACGCGATCCTCAACATCAAAGGGTTCGCGGGGGAGAAGGGGCTGGAGTACTACAAGGAGATCGAGGTCGTGAACCTCGGCGCCCAGGTCTCCGTGCCGGCCCTCGTGGAGGCAGCCGTGACGCGAGGCGCCGATGCCGTGCTCGTCTCCCAGGTCGTCACCCAGCGCGACGCTCACATCCTCAACACCCGGGAGATGTCGGCGGCGTTCCGCGAGGCCTATCCGGCGGGGGAGCGGCCGCTGCTGATCGCAGGAGGGCCGCGCTTCGACGAGGCCAAGACCGCCGAGCTCGGCGTCGACCGCATCTTCGGCCGTGGCACCACCCCGGCCGACGTCGCCTCCTACCTCGTCCACCGCACCGCGTCGAAGGAGCCCGCCGCATGAGCACCCCGGAGATCGGCACCACGGTCGTCCACCGCCGTTACGTCCCCTACTCGCACGCCCACTACGCCGGCAACCTCGTCGACGGGGCCTACAGCCTGGGGCTCTTCGGCGACGTCGCGACCGAGATGTGCATCCTCACCGACGGCGACGAGGGGCTGTTCGCCTCCTACGACGACGTGCAGTTCAAGGCGCCGGTGCGTGCCGGCGACGTCCTGGAGATCACCTGCGAGCTGGTCAGGGCCGGCAGGCGCTCGCGGGTGATGGAATTCGCGGTACGCGTCGTGGCCCGAGGGGCGGCCACCGAGGCGCAGCCGGGAGCTGCTCAGCTGCTGGACGAGCCGATCCTCGCCACCTCCGCGCGGGGTACCGTGGTCGTTCCGGAATCGACGTAACGCATACCTGCGGTCGACACGCCGCGGACGGTCGAGTTTTCGAGGCTTTTTTGCCGTACGCAGGCTGTTGCTGACCTGCGAAAACTCTCGTTCTCGCAGGTCAGGGGCTTGTTGACTTACGTCGATCGAACGGGTGAAGGTGGCGTGGTTCGCCCATGCAGAGTTGTGGCAGGCGGACCGGCGCCCGACGGTTCGGGTCGGGGGGTGTCGCGCCAGACATTTCTCTCGATGCGTTCTAACGGGTTCGGTCAACCTCCGCGAGGGCAACGCGGGAGGGCCAAGGCGCCCTTAGACAACGATCGTCCCCTTGCCTCCAGCAGGGATCGGAACGGCCCGAAGATCGTCTTGGTGCTCCCGCGCCTCTGCTGGCGTCGCAGGGCCATCGCCCTCCGCCGACTTTCCGGGCCGACTTCTGGGCCGACAGTCCTGGCATTCGATCAAGTGACCAACGGCCGGATATCCTGTGATCTCCACCCCATTCCTCGACAAGGCCGACGTACGTGACGAACGAGCAGCTTCCTCCCTGGACCGAGATCGGCCGGGCGGTGATGGTGATCCCGACCTACAACGAGGCGGACAACCTCACCTGGATCGTCGGCCGGCTCCGCAAGGCTCAGCCACGTCTCGACGTGCTGGTCGTCGACGACGGGTCGCCCGACGGCACCGGCATGATCGCCAGCGAGCTGGCCGACAACGACGACCAGATCCACGTGCTCCATCGCACGGAGAAGGCCGGCCTGGGCGCGGCCTACCTGCACGGGTTCGGCTGGGCGCTCGACCAGGGCTACGACGTCGTGGGGGAGATGGACGCCGACGGCTCCCACCAGCCCGAGGAGCTCCACCGCCTGCTCGACGCGCTCACCTCCGCCGATCTGGTGATCGGTGCCCGCTGGATCCGGGGCGGCTCGGTAGTCAACTGGCCGCTGTCGCGACGCCTGCTCTCGGTCGGCGGCAACCTCTATGTCCGGGCGCTGCTCGGGATCGGCGTTCACGACGCCACCGCCGGCTACCGCCTCTTCCGGCGTACGACGCTGGAGAAGCTGCAGCTCAACAGCGTCGAGTCCACCGGCTATGTCTTCCAGACGGAGATGGTCACCCGCACCCTGCGGGCCGGCCTCACGGTCAAGGAGGTGCCGATCCAGTTCATCGAACGGGTCCGCGGCGAGTCGAAGATGAGCCCGGGGGTCGCTGCCGAGTCGATGCGCCGGGTGACCCGCTGGGGTCTGGCGGAGCGGCGCGACCAGCTCCGTCGGCTGCTGCACCGGATCGGGCTGAGCCGTCTTGCCGGCCGTCTCGTGGGTGAGCGCCGATGAGCGCCACGACCAACATGCGCTCGGGCGGCACCACGCGGCGCCGCATCTCCTTGGTGCTCGTCGTGCTGCTTCTGGTGGTGCCGCTGGCCGAGCTCTTCGTGCTCATCCAGGTCGGTCAGGTCATCGGCGTGTGGTGGACGATCCTGCTGCTCGTGGCCGACTCGATCTTCGGCGCATGGCTGATGCGCCGCGAGGGTGCCCGAGCCTGGTCTGCCCTGTCGACGGCGCTCTCCACGGGCAAGCTGCCCTCCAGCGAGATCGCCGACGGGGCGTTGATCCTCCTCGGCGGCGCGCTGATGCTGAGCCCCGGTTTCGTGACCGACATCTTCGGCATCGTGCTGATCCTGCCGTTCACCCGGCCGGTCTTCCGACGCATCTTGGCCGTGCTGGTGCAGAAGCGGCTGGTGAGCGCCGCGATGCCCACGATGTTCGGTGCGGGTGCCGCCGGCGGCTCCGGTGCTGGTGGCCGACAGCGCAGCGACGACATCGTCACCGGCGAGGTCATCGACAACGACGACCCGGCCTGAGTCCGGGCCTGATCAGGCCTGAGATACGCCGAAGGCGGCCTTCCGATGCTGGAAGGCCGCCTTCGGCGTATCTGAGAAGTCAGGCGTTGGCCTTCTTCTTTCCCGGTCCCTTGCGGTGCAGGTGAGCCGGGCCGATCTCGCCACCGCGGAGCAGGTCGAGGCGCTCCTTCAAGATGTCCTCGAGCTCCTTCTCCGAGCGACGCTCGAGGAGCATGTCCCAGTGGGTGCGGGCCGGCTTCTCGGCCTTCTCCTCGGGCTTGGCGCCGGAGAGGTTGAGAGCCTCCATGCCGCAGCGCGGGCACTCCCACACGGCCGGCACCTCGGCCTCGTCCGACATCGTGATCTCGAAGTCGTGGGCCTGCGGGCAGCGGTAGGCCACCTGCTGGCGACCCGCGAACTCGATGCCGCGCTCGTCTTCAAAACTCTGTCCGCCCAGTCGGGCACCGCGCAACGTACGCTCGGCCATAAGGCACCTCCTGAGTCGATCGTCCCCCGTTGAATGTGCTGAAGAGCGACGCGGTCTGCGGACTCATAACGCAGGCCGGTCAGGCCTCTTCACACCAACAACGGTACAGAGGAGGTGATGATTCCGTGAATTGTGGACCGTCTCGCTGTGTTGTTCGATACAGGCCTCGCCTGACCTGCGATCTTTTCTGAGAAGAACCTGAGAGCGTGCGTCCTGAACCCGCTAGCCGGCAGGTGCGGGCATCAGGCCTGCGCCGGGCTCCGGTTGCCCGCCTGCTCGATGCCCTTGGCGGTGTTGACCAGTGCGAGGAGCGCGCCGCCGATCACGAAGAAGGCGATCAACGCCAAGATCGCCGGACGGTAGGAGTCGGTGAGCTGGTAGACGAGGCCGAAGACCAGCGTGCCGAGCCACGAGGTGCCGCGGTCCATGGCGTGGTAGAGGCTGAAGTACTCCGCCTCCTTGCCCGCAGGGATGAACAGCGAGAAGTAGGACCGGGCCAGCGCCTGGGTGCCGCCCATGACCAGCCCGATGCCGATCGCCACGATGACCAGCGGCAGCAGCGTACGCTCCGGCACGAAGTAGGCGATCACCACGATCACCATCCAGCCGACGAGCCCGCCGAGGATGACCCGTTTCGCACCGAACCGGTTGGCGAGACGGCCGAAGAAGACAGCGCCGCCGACCGCGACGAACTGCACCAGCAGATAGATGCCGAGCATCGTGCCGGTCTCGAAGCCGAGCTCCTCCACGCCGTAGGTCGAGGCCGAGCTGATGACCGTCTGGATGCCGTCGTTGAAGAAGAGGTAGGCGAGCAGGAAGGTCAGCGCGACCGGATAGCGCGGCAGCTCCTTGAGCGTCACGAAGAGCTGGCCGAACGAGCGCGCCACCACGCCGCCGGAGACGTCTTCGACGTCGGCCGGTTCGCGTCGCCGGATCCGGAGCCACGGGATGATGATGAACCCGGCCCACCACAGGGCCGCCGAGAGCATCGAGAGCCGCACCGCCAGGGCGGTGCCGAGCCCCAGGGGGTCGGCGAAGGTCACCACGAGGAAGTTGACCGCGAGCAGCAGCCCGCCGCCGGCGTAGCCGTAGGCCCAGCCGACCGAGGAGACCCGGTCGCGCTCGGCCTCGGTGGAGATGAGCGGGAGGATCGAGTCGCTGACCACCACTGCCGCCCCGGCGCACAGGTTGGCGACGATGAACATGATCGACCCGAACCACCAGTTGTCCCCGGTCATGAAGAACAACAGGGCCGCGCACAGTGCACCCGCCCAGCCGAAGCCGGCCATCAGGTCGGGCTTGCGCGAGGTGCGGTCGGCGATCGCACCGACGAGCGGGTAGACGAGCGCCGAGAGCAGCGTCGAGAAGGTGATGATGTAGGACGGCAGCGCGCCCGGCGCGACCGAGAGTCCGAGCACGTCGACCCGGTTGTCGACCGCGGCGGCTTTCGCGACCTCGATCAGGTAGGGCGCGAACAGCACCCCGGCAACCGTCGTCTGGAACGCGGAGACGGCCCAGTCGGCGAAGAACCAGCCCTTCTGCTCCCGGGCTCGCTCGAGCGGTCTGAAGTCGCCGATGCCGGTTGGTGTGCTCACTTCGCAGGCTCCTCGCCACGCTCGTCATCGGACTCCCACAGGCCGCGCTCCACCAGGAACGCCTTCAGCAGGTCGGTGCGGTCGGTCATCAACCCGTCGACGTCGCGCTCGACGAGCTGCTCCATCTCGGCCGGGTCGTCGATGGTCCAGACATGGACCTCCTTGCCGGCCTGGTGCGCGCGGCGTACGAGACCGCGCGATGCCACTCGCACCGAGAGCGGTCCACGAAGACGCTGACGATGCGGGATCTGGAAGGCGTCGAACCGCTCGCCGGCGAGCCGCCGGGCGATGCCGGCGGTGGGGGAGAGCAGATAGGCCAGCACCTCTCGCGGGTGCGCCGACGTGCGCACCCGGCCCTGGGTCAGTCGGCGGAACGCCTCGAGCCGGCGCCCCGAGAACGAGCCCACGATGACCTTGTCCTCGCGGTCGGTCGCGACCAGGAGCGCCGCCAGCGCGGCACCGGCCCCGTCGGACTTGAGATCGATGTTGAACGTGGCCTCCGGGAACGCCTCGAAGAGCTCTGCCAGGGTCGGCACCCCGTGCAGGCCGCCGATCCTGGCGCTTTGCACCTCGGCGTACGTCATCTCCGCGATCAGCCCGCGCACGTCGGTCACCCGATCCAGCGCCTCGTCGTGGAAGGCGAGCAACACACCGTCACGGGTGACGTGCACGTCGGTCTCGAGATGGGTGTAGCCGAGGCTCACCGCATGTCGGAAGGCCTCCAAGGTGTTCTCCATCCCGATCAGGTCGGGGTGGAGCGCACCGCCACGGTGCGCATAGGCGCGTACGCGCCTGGGATGCTCGGTCACAGGAGCATTGAACCCCACCCCGGCCGAGTCGGCTCATCCTGACCCGAAAACGCGCCGAGTCGGCTCGTGCTGACCAGAAATCAGCTCGAGTCGGCGCGTTATAACGCGCCGACTCGAGCGTGGATCCGGTCAGAACGAGCCGACTCGGCCCGATGGTTGCTCAGATGTCGCGGAAGGCGGTGATGTTCGCGCCGAGCTGGTTGAGCCGCTCGGCGAGATCCTCGTAGCCGCGGGCGATGACGTAGGTCGAGCGCAGCACCGAGGTGCCCTTCGAGGCGAGCATCGCGAGCAGCACCACGACGGCCGGACGCAGCGCCGGCGGGCAGACGATCTCGGTGCCGGAGAAGTGGGTCGGGCCCTCGATCATCACCCGGTGCGGGTCCATGAGCGTGACGTTGCCGCCGAGCTTGTTGAGCTCGGTCAGGTAGATCGCGCGGTTCTCGTAGACCCAGTCGTGCAGCAGCGTCTGGCCCTGCGCCACCGCCGCGATCGCGGCGAAGAACGGCAGGTTGTCGATGTTGAGGCCCGGGAAGGGGAGGGGGTGGATCTTGTCCAGCGGGGCGTGCAGGATCGAGTGCTTGGTGTTGATGTCGACCAAGCGGGTCTTGCCGTTGAGCGCCAGATACTCCTCGGAGAGGGTGTAGTTGAAACCCATCTCCTCCAGGGTCGCCAGCTCGATCTCGAGGAACTCGATCGGCGCGCGCTTGATGGTGATCTCGGAGTCGGTGACGATCGCCGCGGTCAGCAGCGACATCGCCTCGATCGGGTCCTCGCTCGGCGCGTAGTCGACGTCGACGTCGATGACCTCGCGACCGGTGACGCGCAGCGTGGTGGTGCCGATGCCCTCGACCTCGACGCCCAGCTTCTGCAGGTAGAAGCAGAGGTCCTGGACCATGTAGTTCGACGAGGCGTTGCGGATCATCGTGGTGCCCGGGTGCAGCGCGGCGGCCATCAGGGCGTTCTCGGTGACGGTGTCGCCGCGCTCGGTGAGCACGATGGCGCGCCCGGGTGTGATCGACCGGTTGACGGTGGCGTGGTAGGCGCCGTCGGTCGCCTTGACCTCGAGGCCGAAGGGGCGCAGGGCCGACATGTGCGGCTCGACGGTGCGGGTGCCGAGGTTGCAGCCACCGGCATAGGGGAGCTCGAAGTCGTCGAGGCGGTGCATCAGCGGGCCGAGGAACATGATGACCGAGCGCGTACGCCGCGCGGCGGCCTCGTCGACGGCGTCGAGGCGGAGCTCCTTGGGCGGCACGATCTCGAGGTCGTTGTCGTCGTTGAGCCAGCGGGTCTGGACACCGATCGAGTTGAGCACCTCGATGATGCGGTTGACCTCTTCGATCCGCGCCACCTTGCGCAGCGTCGTACGGCCCCGGTTGAGCAGCGAGCCGACCAGGAGGGCGACACCGGCGTTCTTCGAGGTCTTGACCGTGATCTCGCCCGAGAGCGTCGTCGGGCCGGTGACGCGGAGGTGCGTCGGACCGGCGCCGATGTCGACGAGGGAGGAGTCGAGGGCCGCGCCGACACGGGCGATCATCTCCAGCGAGAGGTTCTGCTGACCCTGCTCGATGCGGTTGATCGCACTCTGGCTGGTGTTGAGGAGGTCGGCGAGCTGGGCCTGGGTGAGACCCTTGTGCTTGCGCGCATCGCGAATCAGATTGCCGATGCGACCTTTGTATCCGTCGGTCATGGTTCCTTACCGTAACTCATATATGAGATAAGCCTGGATTCCCCGCGAACTGTCGGCGTTTCGTCTCTGGACTGTTGCCCGGTCCCACCAGGGTCACCGTGTGCAAGGTCACGTACGCCGGGTGACAGGATGCCACCATGAGAGCGACAACGATCCACGGGGTGGGCGACATCCGTCTCACCGAGACTCCCGACCCGACCCTGACGAAGCCGACCGACGCGATCATCAAGGTCACCGCCTCCTGCATCTGCGGCTCCGACCTGTGGAACTACCGCGGCGCCAACGGCGACATCGACGAGCCGCGCACCATCGGTCACGAGTGCATCGGCGTAGTCGAGGAGGTCGGAGCCGACGTACGCGGATTCAAGCCGGGCGACTTCGTGATCGTGCCCTTCGATCACTGCGACAACACCTGCCCGCACTGCGTCGCCGGGGTGCAGTCGGTCTGCGAGAACCTCGGCTTCACGGTCAGCGGTCAGAGCGAGTACGCGCTGGTCAACCAGGCTGACGGCTCGCTGGTCAAGCTCGACGCCACTCCCGACCCGGCGATGCATCCCGACCTGCTCGCACTCACCGACGTGATGGCCACCGGCTGGCACGCCGCGGTCATGTCGGGCCTCGGGGCCGACACGAAGGGCGGCACCGCGGTGGTGGTCGGCGACGGCGCCGTCGGGCTCTGTGGCGTGCTCGCGGCCGCCCAGCTCGGTGCCGAGCGGGTCGTCGCGATGTCGCGGCACGCGTCTCGTCAGGAGATCGCGACGAGGTTCGGCGCCACCGACATCGTCGCCGCTCGGGGCAAGGAGGGTGAGGCGGCGGTGCGCGAGATCACCGGCGGTGTCGGTGCCGATTACGTCCTGGAGTGCGTGGGCACCGACCAGTCGTTCAAGACGGCCTCCAAGGTGGCGCGGCCAGGCGCCACCGTCGGGTTCGTCGGGATCCCGCACGACGTCAACCTCCCGGTCAACGCGCTCTTCCGCACCAACGTCGGGCTCAAGGGCGGGATGGCGCCGGTGCGTCGCTACCTCCCCGACCTGCTGCAGCTCACTCTCGACGGCGCGATCAACCCTGGCCTGGTCTTCGACAGGTCGTTGCCGTTCACCGAGGCTGCCGAGGGCTACCGGCTCATGGACGAGCGGCTCGCCACCAAGGTGCAGCTCACGTACTGACCCCGGGCGGGGCATCGGTTGCTGCAGATGTCTGAGAGACTTGAACGATGCCCCGCACCGACACCATGCGCCTGCGCCCGCTGTCAGCGGGCGACGAATACGTCTACGCCGACTGGGCACTCGATGACGAGTTCCGCGCAGCCACCGGCTGGCCGGAGCGCGATCGCGAGGGTCACCTGCGTCATTGGCGCCGTCTGATCGAAGCGCCGCCGCCCGAGCTCATCCGGTTGGCGGTCGAGCTCGACGAGGAGGTCGTCGGCTACGCCGATCTCCATGGCCTGGCCCCCGACACCCGCGAGCTGGGGATCGCGATCGGCCCGAGCTCGCGCTGGGGGCAGGGTCTCGGCCAGCGGGCCATCAAGACCGCCCTCACCTACGGCTTCTCCGTGCTCGACCTCAACCGCATCTGGGCTGAGGCTCACGACACCAACGCCCGCGCCAAGAAGCTCTTCTGCGCGACCGGGTTCATCGAGACCGGACGCCACGGCACCGACTCCTACCGCGGCGAGGACGTCAGCCTCGTCCAGTACGCCGTCGAGCGGCCGCACTCCTCGATGACGGTCTGACCGTCGATCGCACCCAGCCTCAGTCGGAGATGCGTACGGCCTTCTTGCCGGGGTAACCCTCCGGAAGCAGCATGGTGCCGTCCTGGTGGCGGTAGAGCACCTGCCAGTGCCAGTAGAGGTCGTACGCAGCGGCCGACCGCTTCATCTGCTCGGCGTAGGCGCTGACCGCTGCGACGTAGCGGTCGGAGTGGTTGTAGGACCACAGCGCGGAGCTCATGTCGCCGGGGGCGCCGTTGCTCGCGAGCATCCGCCCGGCCGCCATGATCGCGTCGGCGGGATCGTTGATGTCTCCGCCGGCTCCGTACTGCGCGAACGTCGAGGGCAGGAACTGCATCGGGCCCTGGGCGCCGGCGGTGCTCGTGCCGCGGATGCGACCCATCCGGGTCTCGACCAGGTGGACGGCGGCGAGATATTGCCACGGCGTGCCGGTCTCCTGCTGCGCCTTGCGGTAGAGCGGACGCAGCGCGTCCGGCTTCGGCGGCGTCAGGATCCGCCAGTCGGGGAGCTTCGGCTGCGGGTCGGTCATCGCCGATAGCTCGCGCGCCGCGTCGAGGTCGGCATCGAGCTGGGTGCGGTCCGCCGCGCTCAGCTCGCTGCACACCTGATCCGCCTCCGACCTCGGGGCCTTGGCGAGATCGCGAGCGGAGGTCTGCTCGAACAGCGCCGCCTCGCGCACCTCGGTGGATCCTGGGGTGCCGTCGGCGACGGTCTTCATCGCGACGCTCAGGCGCTCGGCCAGCGGCACCGAGGCGTCATCGAGCGCCTGAGCGGATGCGGAGGCCGAGGGCTTCGCCGGAGCCGCAGAGCTCGTCCCGCTCGCTGAGCCCGACGGCGAGCTGCCGGCATCGGAGTCAGCGGACGGCTCCGCGCCGCAGCCGCCGAGAAGAGCGGCCGCGGCCGCGAGAGAAGCCAGGGCAGCGAGCGGAGTTCGCATGCCCTTGACGCTACCCGACGCGCGGGCTACCTGCCGGTGCTCCGATCGATGATGGCCGCGAGCTCGGCGGGCTTGGTCAGCTGCGGCCAGTGGCCGGTGGGCAGGTCGACGTAGCTGAGGTTGGTGTGTCGCGGGATCGCGGCGACCGGCTCGGCGTCGTCGGCGACCCACCCCTGCAGATCGGCGGCGGTGTATTCGGGACAGACGAGCAGCGTCGGCACGTCATAGCGCCGCTCGTCGTCGAGCTCGAACGGCTCGCTGGTGAGGCTGGCAGGGGAGGGGCGCAGCAGTGCCTCGAAGGTGACGCGGTCGAGGTCGCGTACGTCTGCCTCGTCGAACTCCTCCCACGGCACCGGCGGCAGGTCGGCACCGTCGGTCGGGAAGTTCTTGGCAGGGATCATGCCCGGCTCGGCGGGCCAGCCGCCGACATAGATCACGTTCGCGACTGCGTCGACGCGGGCATCGACGGCGGCACCGGCCACCGCGCAGCCCATCGAGTGCCCGACGAGCGTCACCGGGCCCGACGCCTCGTCGATGGCGGCTACGACCGCCGCGACCTGATCGGCGACGTGCACCGCCGACCGGTCTGCCTCGGCCGACTCCAGGCCCGGCAGGGTGAGCGCCCGAACACTGTGGCCGGCGTCGGTCAGGTGGGGGACGACGAGGTCCCACGAGGATGCGTCCAGCCAGAGGCCGGGTACGAGAACGATGTCCATGGAGCGATCATCTGCCTGGTTGCGGACGATCTGCTTCCGGCACCGCGAGAAGGCTGGAACAAAAGGGCTGGGGCAAAAGCGAGGGTGACCACCGCGATGCGGTGGTCACCCTCGTCTGGACGCCGGGACGGTCGGCGCCGAGTGTCGAGTCAGCGGGCCCCTGCGACCTCCAGAAGCTCCGCGACCTCGTGGGCGCGACAGTCGCAGCTCACGTCACACGGAAAGAAGCGGTGACGTGCGTGCCCGCAGTCGCGGCACGGCATGTCGTGAGAAAGCGTGAAGCTCTGCACCTCAACGGTGTCCCACATTATTGAATCATCCCCCAGAGATGGTGATCGGTGTTTATCAGGAATCTGCCTGATATGTAACACGATAATCCTCGTCTTCGGAAGGGCCTGGACAACACGCCGAGACAATGTTTTCCCTGGTCAGTCGACCGATATGTTTATTCGGTCGACCGATAGATAAACTCATAACGGGCTCCTGCCAGGCATATTCGGGCACCCGACTTTCGACGGATACCGCGCCTTGACGACGTCGTGCCGAATGGAGGGCAGAACGTCCACCCGCGCCACTTGTCCGGAGGGGCCCTGTGACCCCGGCCACAGTTCCTCGCTGCAGAATCAGCGGCTCAGGAATCCCGAGCCCGTGCGAGACGTTGGAGCAGCCGTGAAGAAGATCGGATTCTTGTCGTTCGGCCACTGGACGCCGTCGCCCTACTCGCAGACCCGCACGGCCGGCGACGCGCTGACCCAGGGGATCGACCTCGCGGTCGCGGCGGAGGAGCTCGGTGCCGACGGCGCCTACTTCCGGGTCCACCACTTCGCCCGGCAGTACGCCTCGCCGTTCCCGCTGCTGGCCGCGATCGGTGCGCGCACCTCCAGGATCGAGATCGGCACCGGCGTGATCGACATGCGCTACGAGAACCCTCTCTACATGGCCGAGGACTCCGGCGCGGCCGACCTCATCGCCGGGGAACGGCTACAGCTCGGGATCAGCCGGGGCTCACCCGAGCAGGTGATCGAGGGATGGCGCTACTTCGGCTACGAGCCGGGGGAGGGCGCCACCGATGCCGACATGGCGCGCGCTCACACCGAGACCTACCTCAAGATCATCGAGGGCTCGCAGTTCGCCGAGCCCAATCCCCGTCCGATGTTCCCCAACCCGCCGGGCAAGCTCCGGGTCGAGCCCTACTCCGCAACCCTGCGTGATCGGATCTGGTGGGGATCGAGCTCGCTCGCGACCGCCCGCTGGGCCGCCGGCCTGGGGATGCATCTGCAGAGCTCGACCCTGAAGAACGACGAGAACGGAAAGCCGTTCCACGTGCAGCAGCGCGAGCAGATCGAGGCCTACCGAGAGGCGTGGAAGGAGGCCGGCCACGAGCGCGAGCCGCGTGTCTCCGTCTCCCGGTCGATCTTCGCGCTCGTCAACGACGAGGACCGGCGCTACTTCGGCCTCGACCGGCAGGCCAGCGACCAGATCGGCAACATCGACGAGCAGACCCGGGCGATCTTCGGTCGCTCCTACGCTGCCGAGCCCGACGTGCTCATCGACGAGCTGGCCGGGGACGAGGCGATCCAGGCCGCCGACACGTTGCTGCTGACTGTTCCGAACCAGCTCGGCGTCGACTACAACGCCCACGTTCTGGAGAGCATCCTGACCCACGTGGCACCCGGCCTCGGCTGGCGGTAGGATCTTCGCCTCTCGGGCACAAAAGAGCGCATAATCGAGGTTAATCGCCGCGCACGCCCTCGCAATTGGTTAGCGTGCAGTCGACCGCTACTCAAAGGGGACTCTGTTGGCAACGTACGCCGAGCTGCTTGACGTCTATCTTCACGACCCGGGCCCGGAGTCACTGCGTGCCCTGCGTGAGGCGATCCTGGAGGCTCCCAACTTCCGTCCCGACCTCGAGATCACCGAGCTGGTCGGACCCCCGATGGCCGCCGGTGACTATGCGGCAGCGGTCAGCGCTGTGCACGGGCTGATGCCCGGCGCGATCTTCAGCCCCTCGGCCCACGCGGCGCTCTCCGACGCCCAGCGAGGCCTCGGCAACTTCGAGCAGGCCCAGCGCGAGGCCACCTTGGCCCAGGCCGCGCTCGACAGCATCATCAGCACCGGTGAGGGCACCGAGGCCGAGCCGTGGTCGGTGCTGCGCACCAGCGACGCCTACGACGTCGTGATGGCCTCCGGCAAGACCCCTCGTTCACAGGTCGCCGTGGGCAAGCTCGACCGCATCGTCTGCACCGACTCCACCGTCTGGTTCTTCGACACCAGCACCAGTCCCGCCCGCGCCTGACCCGGTCGTCTCGGCGCGTTCTCGCAGGTCCGGGGCCATCCGAGTGTTCACCCGGATGTTGCCGTCAGGGACGGCGCGCGTCGCGCTGCTGTCGGCGCCGGCGCGCACGCTCGTGAGCATGATGAGTCGTACGTTGCGAATTCTGCTCGCCGGGATGGTCGCCGTCGTCTTCGCCTCCTCCGCGTTGGCCACGCCCGCGTCTGCCGAGGCACCCGGGTCCTCCGAGCACGCACAGGTCGTGCTCGACAACAGGCAGGTCGACCCCGAGCACGCCCGCCCGGGCGGCGGCGCCGCCCCGTTCCAGACCGGCGTCGTGATCGCCCTCAACACGCTGCTGCTCGGGGCGCTCGTCGGTGGCGTCATCTGGGGCCGCCGTCGGCTCGGCTGCGCCGACGCTCGCCTGCCACACCTGTCCGTATGAGCCGGTAGGTATGAGCCTGTCCGCATGACAACATCCGCGGCCGGTGCCGCGGAGCCGCTCTAGTCTCGGCACATGGAGACCTACACCCACGGACACCACGAGTCGGTGCTGCGCTCGCACAGGTGGCGCACGGCGGAGAACTCCGCTGCCTACCTGCTGCCACACCTGAACACTGAGCAGCGACTCCTCGACGTGGGTGCCGGTCCGGGCACGATCACGCTCGACCTGGCCGACCGGGTCGCATCGGTGACCGCCACCGAGATCGGCGAGACCGAGCTCGACCTCTCCCGCGAGGCCGCCCGGAGCAGGGGAGTCACCAACATCGATTTCCGGGTCGAGGACGTGCATGCGCTGAGCATCGACGACGATGCGTACGACGTCGTCCACGCCCATCAGGTGCTCCAGCACGTGGCAGACCCGGTGCAGGCGCTGCGCGAGATGCGGCGGGTGACGAAGCCTGGCGGCGTCGTGGCCGTCCGGGAGAGCGACTACGCCGGCTTCGTCTGGTGGCCGGAGTCGGCCGAGCTCACCGAGTGGCTGCGGCTCTATCAGCAGACGGCTCGAGCCAACGGTGGCGAGCCCGATGCCGGTCGGCGGCTGCACTCCTGGGCGCGCGCGGCCGGCTTCACCGAGGTCGAGTCGACCTCGAGCACGTGGTGCTTTGCCGACGCCCACGACCGGGCCTGGTGGGGCGGGCTCTGGGCCGACCGGTTCACCGACTCGGCGATCGCTCGCCAGCTGGTCGACTCCGGAGATGCCACGACCGCCGACCTCGCCCGGGTCGCGGACGGGTGGCGGTCGTGGGCCGATGCGGAGGACGGCTGGTTCTCCGTGCTCCACGGCGAGATCATCGCTCGCGCCTGAGGGCCGGGCTAGCTGTGATGCCCAGCCAGGTTGTTCAATCTGGTGATGGGTGCGGCTTTCCCGATTGCTGAGTGGGGCCGGTGGTGGTTGTACTGGTGGACCCATCCTGGCAGGGCGGCGAGTCGGGCGGATTCGGAGTTGTAGAACTTCTTGAATGCCCATCCCTCGGCCAGGGTGCGGTGGAAGCGTTCGATCTTCCCGTTGGTCTGTGGCCGGTAGGGCCTGGTCTTCTTCGGCGTGATGCCTAGATCTGCGCAGGTTTCGCGCCATAGGTGGGACTTGTAGCAGCTGCCGTTGTCGCTGATGACACGCTGGACGGTGACGCCGCGGGCGGCGAACCAGGCGACCGCGTTCTTGAGGACCGCGACAGCGGTTTGGCTGGTCTCGTCGTCGTGGGCTTCGACGTAGGCCACGCGGGAGTGGTCGTCGATCACGGTGTGTAGGTAGCAGGTTCCGATCAGTGGTTGACGGTGTTTGTTCTTGGGTCCACCGGTGCGTTTGGCTGTTGTGGAGCGGTTCTTGTCGCCCTGCTGTTTGCCGAGGTAGCGCCAGCCGCCGCCGTCGGGGATCTTGCCGAGCTTCTTGACGTCGACGTGGATCAGGTCGCCGGGCTTGTCGTGTTCGTAGCGGCGGATCGGCTCACCGGTGGCCCGGTCGATGTGGGCGAGACGGTTGATCCGACACCGCACGAGCACGGCGTGCACGGTCGAGGAAGCCATGTTGAGCCTGTCGGCGATCTGGACCGGCCCGAGGCGTTGTTTCCACCGCAGATGCACGATCTTGCGCACGACCGGAGCCGGGGTCAGGTTGGGTTGATGGTGCGGCGCTGAGGACCGGTCGAGCATCCCAGCCGGACCTTCGTAGCGGTAACGCTCGGCCCACTTCTTCGCGGTACGCCACGAGACGTCATAACGCTCAGCAGCGCGGGCCGGCGGCCAGCCGTGTTCAACGACGAGACGCGCAAGCCTGAGCCGGGCGCGAGGGGTCAGGGCAGCGTTGGCATGGGTAGCGTGGGACACGAAGGCCTCTCCTGGTGGCGGAACTGGTTCCTAGACAGCTCCACTCCACACCGGGGAGGCCTTCGTCCATCTACACCTCAGACCGTGTCGTCACAGGAACTCGACCAACGTGCCTGGGCATCACAGCTAGCGGCGCAGGATCCTCGCCGAGAGCGTGTTGCCGAGCAGCTGGACGACCTGCACCAGAGCGACCAGGATGACCACGCACACCCAGGTCACCGTCGGGTCGTACTGACGGTAGCCGAAGGTCTGAGCGAAGCTGCCCAGCCCGCCACCGGAGATCAGGCCGGCGACGGCCGACATGTCGACCACCGCGACGAAGGCGAAGGTGTAACCCAGGATGATCGGGGCCAAGGCCTCCGGCACGACCACCGTCGCCGCGATGCGAGCCCGCGAGGCTCCCATCGCTCGGGCCGCCTCGACCACGCCCGGCGGTACGGTCACGAGGTTCTGCTCGACGATCCGGGCGATGCCGAACATCGAGGCCAGGATCAGCGAGAACACCACGGCCGGTGTGCCGATGCCGGTGCCGACGACCAGGCGGGCGGCCGGCTGGACGGCGGCGATGAAGATGATGAACGGGATCGGCCGGAAGAAGTTGACGAGCAGGTTGAGCACGGCCGAGACGGCGACGTTCTGATACAGACCGCCCCTGCGGGTCAGGTAGAGGCCCAGGCCGAGGACGAGCCCGAGGAGGCCGCCGATGGCGATGGTGAGCGCGACCATGAGCAGCGTCTCGCCGGTGGCCTGCCAGATGTCCGGCCACAGCTCGCCGAGGCGGGTGTCGGTGTGGAGAGCGGTCAGCATCACAGCTCCTTGGTGGTGACGAGGGCGGCCAGCTCGCGTACGGCATCGGTGACCTCTGCCGCGGGGCCGTCGAGCGCCAGGGTGAGATTGCCGAAGGTGGCGCCCTGGATCTCCTCGATGCCGCCGAAGACGAGCTCGAAGGCGACCCCGCGCTGGTGCAGCACGGCGAAGATGTCGGTCTGGCGTGGACCGCCCTCGCGCAGCTCGAGCTTCACGAACCGCCCCGGATGGCGCGACCGGAGCGCGGCGAGCGCTTCGGCGTCGGGCTCGTCGTCGACGACGGTGCCGACGAAGCGCCTGGTGACGGCCTTGCGAGGAGCCGAGAAGACGTCGTAGACGGCTCCGGACTCGACGACCCGGCCGTTCTCCATCACCGCGACGTGGTCGGCGAGCTCGCGCACGACCTCCATCTCATGGGTGATCGCCACGATGGTGGTGCCGAACTCCTCGTTGACCCGCTTCAGGAGGCGCAGCACCTCGTGGGTGGTCTCCGGGTCGAGCGCGCTGGTGGCCTCGTCGGCCAGCAGCAGCGAGGGTTTCGTGGTCAACGCCCGCGCGATGCCGACCCGCTGCTTCTGCCCGCCGGAGAGGTTGCGCGGGTAGGTGTGGGCCTTGTCGGGCAGGCCGACGAAGTGGAGCAGCTCGGAGATGCGGCGCTGCTGCTCGGCCTTGCCGACACCGGCGACCTGCAGCGGATAGGCGAGGTTGCCCCAGACCGTGCGTGACTCGAAGAGGTTGAACTGCTGGAAGATCATCCCGATGTCTCGACGGATCTCGCGCAGCTTGCGCTCACTCAGGCCGACCAGCTCGGTGCCGCCGACCTGGATCGAGCCCGAGGTGGCTGGCTCGAGACCGTTGAGGAGGCGTACCAGGGTGGACTTGCCGGCGCCGGAGTAGCCGACGATCGCCTGGACGTCGCCGGCGGCCACGTCGAGGTCGACGTCGTCGACCGCGTGGACCGTGTCGCGTCCGCGCGCCGCGGGATATGTCTTGGTGACGTTGCGGAGCCGCACGAGCGGCTCCGCAACGGTGGCCTCCTGCGTCACTGACGCTCCTCGAGCCGGGTGAGGGAGCTATCGCGCATCGCGGACCTGCTTCTCGGTGTCCTCGAGCGACTTCTGCAGGTCCTCGACCGGGATCTTGACCAGCTCGGCGGTGTTGCCGGAGGCCTCGTCGACACCCCTCTGGACGTCCTTGTCGCTCTGGAAGATCTTGACGAGCTTCTTGTACGTCGCGTTGTCGGCGTCGTCGGCACGGGCGGCGAAGATGTTGACGTAGGGGAGTGCCTTCGGGTCCGAGGGGTCGTCGGTCGCGAGCGCGTCCTCGAACTTGAGTCCGGCGTCCTCGACGAAGTCGTTGTTGATGATCGCCGCGTCGACGTCGGGGAGCGAGGAGGCGGTGATCGAGGCCTGGACGGCCTTGACCTCGACCTTCGATGAGGGGTCGACCTGCTTGACGGTGCTGAACGGCGTGCCGCCGTCGGTGAGCTTGATCAGCCCCTCCTTCTGCAGCAGGACCAGGCCGCGAGCCTGGTTGGTCTCGTCGTCGGGGACGATCACGGTGTCGCCGGCCCCGATCTCGTCGAGGCTCTTGTGCTTGGAGGAGTAGAGCCCCAGCGGGTAGGTCGCCGTGGATCCGAGGGCGATGAGGTCATCGTCGTTCTGCACGTTGTAGTCGGCCAGGAAGATGATGTGCTGGAACTGGTTGAGGTCGAGCTCGCCCTCCGACACCGCCGGGTTGGGCTGGTTGTAGTCGCCGAAGTTCTTGACCTCCAGGTCGATGCCCTCCTCGCGGGCCGCCTTCTGGTAGGTCTTCCAGTAGGGGTCGTCGGCGCCGACGACGCCGAGGGTGACCTTCTTCAGGTCGCCGCCGCCGGCACTGTCGTCGCGGGTCAGGAAGAAGGCCAGGCCGCCGATGACGACGGCGGCGGCCACGACGATCCCGATGATCAGCGGGAGCTTGGACTTGGGAGCCTCGATGAGCGGGGTGGGCTCAGGCGTGTTGGTCGACACGAGAGGGAACCTCTTCTAGACGGGTGAGTCTCAACGGTGAGAGTGGACAGCGTGGTTGTTGTCCATAAAAACAGTAGACTTAACCCGCGTCACACTCGCATGATGCGCCACACGCCGAGACGAGTCACGAACCCGTCCCGGCGTGTGTTAGTGCGGTGTTGTTCGAGGTCAGGCCCGATCAGGCAAGGTCCCGTCGCCGCATGACCACGACTGCCCCAGCGGCTGCCACGACGACGTACGCCGCGACGGTGAGCAGCGCCCGCTCGCCGGAGATCGCATCGAGCACGCCCGGGGTGCCGTTCGGCCCGCCGATGATCGCACCGGCCAGCGACCCGCCGGCGGTGCCGGGAAGCGCGTTGGTCACTGCCTCGATGCCGGAGAGCAGGTTGCCGACGCCGCGCAGCAGGTTCTCCACCACCAGCGACCACACCAGCCCCAGGCCGACGGCGAGCGCCGGGCCCTTGGCGAGCACGCCGACCAGCACGCCGATCAGGGCCCACATCTCCAGCACCAGGAAGCCGGCACCGAACGACTGCGCCAGCTCGACCAGCCCCGGCATCGTGATGGCCTCGCCCTCGGTCACCGCGATCAGGATCGAGACACCGGCACACAACGCCAGGGTCGCCGCCATCATCGCGAAGATGAACACGGTCACCGCGACCAGCGAGCCGCCGACCGAGGCGAACCTGCTCGGCCCCTGGGTGAAGACCGTCTTCCAGGTGCCCCAGCCGAAGCCGTTCCCGGCGACCAGAGCGCCGACCACCATCGCCAGAGCACCGCCGAACATCGGCAGGCCGCTCACGATGACGTCGGGGATCGAGGCCGGCATCAGCTCGCCGAGCAGCTGGGCCTTCGAGGCGCCGTCGCCGGCGAAGTTGTCGTCGCCGGTCTTGTAGGCGACGTAGTTGAAGGCGTAGCCGAAGGAGAGCGACAGCGCCAGCCAGGCGCCGACGATCACCCAGACTGCCGACCACTTGCGCACCCGCAGCAGCTCGGCTGCGGTGCTGTTCGCCAATGCTTTCAGGGCGTTCATGACACGAGCTCCTCTCCCGGAGTGGTGGTGCCGGTCATCTCGAAGAACACGTCCTCCAGGGAACGCTCCGCGACGGTGACCTCGTGGACATCGATCGAGTGGGCCACCAGATGACGCACGATCTCTGGGGCATCGGTGGCGGGCAGGTCGACCTCGAGCGTCTCGTTGCCGATGCGGCGTACGCCTTCGTCGCCGGCGATCCGCATGAGGGCCGCCAGGGCGGCGTCCTCGGGCGTGGCCCGCACGCGCAGGGTCGCCCCGCCTCGCAGCTCGGCCACGGTGGACTCCCGCAGCAGGCGACCGTCGTTGATCACCCCGACGCGGTCACAGATCTCCTGCACCTCGGCGAGGATGTGGCTCGAGAGGATGACCGTCTGGCCCGCGGCCGCCAGCGAGACGACCAACGACCGCATGTCGGCCATGCCGGCCGGGTCGAGCCCGTTGGTGGGTTCGTCGAGCACGAGCAGGTCGGGCGACCCGAGCATCGCGGCGGCGACGCCGAGGCGCTGCTTCATGCCGAGCGAGTAGCCCTTGAGGGCGTCCTTGGCCCGGTCGGTCAGGTCGACCATCTCGAGCACCCGGTCGACCTCGGTAGCGGGCAGCCCCTGGTAGCGCGCCATCGTGCGCAGGTTGTCGCGGCCGTTCAGGTAGGGATAGAAGCCGGGGCCCTCGATCAGGGCGCCGATCCTCTCGGTGACCTCGGGCCGCCCGGCGGGCAGACCCAGGACGCTGGCCGATCCGGCGGTGGGCCGGATCAGGCCGAGCATCATCCGCAAGGTGGTGGTCTTGCCCGCCCCGTTGGGGCCGAGGAAGCCGTACACCTCGCCGCGCATGACGGTCATGCTGACCCGGTCGACGGCAAGCCTGTCGCCGTACCGCTTGGTCAGCCCGTCGGTCTCAACCACGAGTTCATTCATGTCACCCACGCTCTCCCGGGAGGACCGTGGTCGGCGTCGGCGTGGATGCTGCTCCGGGTTACGCAGATCTGCGTAGGCCGTTGGCCACCGATGTCGTACGCCTCGGGCGAGCGCGCGAACTAAGGTCATCTCCATGTCCCGCATCCGTCGTCACTGGCTGCCGTGGCTGGTCGTCGTGGCGGAGGTGGTCGGCTCTCTGGGCAGCAACAGCCAGGCCGACACGCGCGGGCCCGCCGTGCTCGGAGCTCTGCTGGCTCTCCTCGCGGTGCTGCCGGTCGTGCTCCAGCGCCCGCCTGCCTGGATGCCTGCCGCCTCCGCGGCGTTCGCCGCGACCTACTTCGTGGCCGGCTACGCCGAGGGGCCGATCTTCATCGCGGTGCCCGCGGTCACGTTCGCGGTCGGGCTCTCGCTGCGCACGCGTCTCTGGATCGTCTGGGCCGCCGCGGGTGCCGCCCTGGTCGCGGCCGGGGTCATGCTGCGTCCCAACGGACCACATCTCGGCGGTGGTCCGGGGCCGTGGGGGCCGGGCGCCGGCCCGGCGGGCGACCTCACCGTGTGGCAGGCCTTCGGCCAGGTGGCGCTGATCGCCGCCTGCGGCGCGGTCGCCAGCGCGCTCCGCTCCCGCAACGAGGCGCGCGCCCAGCGGCAGCGCCGGGTGGTGAGCGAGGAGCGGGTGCGCATGGCGGCAGACCTGCACGACGGCGTCGGGCACGGGCTGGCGGTGATCGCGATGCAGGCGGGTGCCGCGCTCCACGTGCTCGACCGCGACCCGGAGGCCGCTCGGCGCAACCTGGAGGCGATCCGTGCGGAGAGCAAGGAGTCTCTCGACCTGTTGCGCCGCCAGCTGGCCCGGATGACCGACGCCGCCACGACCGCCGGGCCGCGCGCACCCGAGCACGGCCTAGCGGACGTACGCGCTCTGGTCGAGCGGGTGCGCACCGGCGGGCTCGAGGTCTCGCTGCGCATCGACGCTCCAGAGGTGACGCCGGACGCCGAACGGGCCGTCTATGCCGTCATCCAGGAGGGCCTCACCAACGTGCTCCGACATGCCGAGGCGACACGCGCCGAGGTGGTCGTGCAGGTGTCCGGCGCCGATCTCGTCGTCACCGTGGGCGACGACGGCCGCGGGTCGTCCACGGGAGACGGCGCCGGTATGGGGCTCGCGGGAATGAGGTCGCGCGTCGAAGCGCTCGGCGGCACGCTGGAGGCGAGCCCGAGGCCGCGAGGCTTCCGGCTGCGGGCCTCGATCCCGTTGGCAGGATCCTCGACAGGAACACCACAGGAGCCGGCATGAGCGCAACCCACCCCTCGACCGCAGGCGGGGCCGGTCGGCCGATCAGCGTCGCCCTCGTCGACGACCAGCCGCTGGTGCGCATGGGCCTGGCCACGATGATCGGCGCCGAGCCCGACCTGGACATCGTCGGCGAGGCCTCCGACGGCAGCGCCGCGCTGCCGATGCTGCGGCGCACGCGCCCCGACGTGGTGCTGTGCGACATCCGGATGCCGGTCCTCGACGGGCTCGGCATGCTCGAGCAGGTCACTCGCGACGCCGCCCTGGCCGACGTACGCGTGGTGATGTTGACGACCTTCGAGCTCGACGAGTACGTCTTCGAGGCTCTCCGGCTGGGGGCGAGCGGGTTCCTGCTCAAGGACGCCGAGCCGACCGCGCTGCTCGACGCGATCCGGGTCGTCGCGGAGGGCGGCTCGCTGCTGGCGCCGACCGTGACCAAGCGGGTCATCGAGGAGTTTGGGTCCTCACGACGGGCGGCCAACCCGCACCCACGGCTGGGCGACCTCACCGAACGCGAGCGGGAGATGGTCGCCTGGGTCGCGACCGGACGCTCCAACACCGAGATCGCCGCCGAGCTCGTGGTCAGCCCCGACACCGTACGCACCCACGTCTCGCGGGCGATGGTGAAGCTGCATGCTCGCGACCGTGCTCAGCTGGTCGTCTTCGCGATCGAGTCCGGCCTGAAGGTCTAAGGGACCCGGCGACCTTCCCGACGACCTAGGCGGCGAGCGGGACGCTGCCCGGCATCACGACCGGTGCGCAGGCGCAGGTGTCGCTGCAGGCGAGGTAGGTGTGCACCTCGTGGCCACACCGCTGGCACTGCAGGAAGTGCGACATCGTGATGGTGCGTGCTGCCGTGTTCTCGGGGTGCTGAGCTGTGTCCCACATGACGTTCTCCTGTCCGTGTCGTGCCTTCACCTACTCAACGAGTCTGCGCGCACGATTTCGACACTTCTTCGTCGACACGCGGCAGATTCATCGAAATGGGATGATCACCAGGTGACGACGCAAGCCGGCGGTGGGCCCGGTGAGAAGCAGGGCCAGGAGCAACGGCTGCGTGATCTCAAGCTGCTGCGGCAGGTCAAGGACCGCATCGATCGTGAGTACGCCCAGCCGCTCGACGTGGAGGCGCTCGCGCGCGGGGCGCACATGTCGGCCGGACACCTGAGCCGGGAGTTCAAGAAGGCCTACGGCGAGCCGCCGTACTCCTATCTGATGACCCGTCGCGTGGAGCGGGCGATGACGCTGCTTCGACGTGGCGACCTCAGCGTCACCGATATCTGCTTCGAGGTCGGGTTCTCCTCGCTGGGCACGTTCTCGACCCGGTTCACCGAGCTCGTCGGGATGTCACCGAGCCGCTATCGCCAGGGGGCGATCGCCGGTGAGGCCGGGCTCCCGCCGTGCGTCTCCAAACAGGTCACCAGACCGATCCGACGGACGTCGATCAGGAATCGAGAAGCGACGGCCCCCGACCCTGCCTAACGTGAGGGTCATGGACATCAGCATTCACGTCACCTTCCTTCCGCACACCGACCCCGAGGCCTCGCTGGCCTTCTACCGCGACACGCTCGGCTTCGAGCTCCGCAAGGACGTCGGCTACGAGAACATGCGCTGGCTCACCCTCGGCCCCGCCGACCGGCCCGACTCCAACATCGTGCTCTACCCGCCGAACGCCGACCCCGGCGTCAGCGACGAGGAGGGCAAGGTCGTGCTCGAGATGATGGCGAAGGGCACCTTCGCCTCGATCATGCTCGCCACACCGGACGTCGACGCCACCTTCGCGCAGATCCAGGGATCGCTCGAGGCGAGCGGGGCCGAGGTGATGCAGGAGCCCACCGACCAGGACTGGGGCCAGCGCGACTGCGCCTTCCGCGACCCGGCCGGCAACACCGTCCGCATGCAGCAGGTCAAGTAGCCGAGCCATGTGCCGCGTCGGATTCATGCCGCCGGCGGACGTCCGCGACCAGGAGAAGATCGATGACAACAGAGACGAAGAAGAAGCCCGGTACGCCCGGGAGACTGTCCCGCTGGATGCAGCACCGCGCGAACGCGCGGCTGATCCGCAAGGTTCGTGACGGGAAGGGCACCTTCTGGGGCATGGACGTCCTGGTGCTGCACACCGTCGGACGCCGCAGCGGTCAGCAGCGGGAGACGCCGCTGGCGTGGTTCGACGACGGGTCGGGCAGCCGGGTCGTGGTCGCCTCGGGCGGCGGCAGCCATCACCCCGACTGGCACGCCAACCTGTTCGCGAATGCTGCGGAGGCTGCGTACGAGCTTCCGGGGGAGGAGCCGATCGCCGCCACCCCCGAGCGCCTCGAGGGTGAGGAGCGTGAACGGGTCTGGCAGGTCGTGGCGAAGGCCTCGCCGCAGATCGCGAAGTATCAGGCCAAGTCCGACCGGGTCTACCCGCTGATCCGTCTCTCGGCGCGGTGAGACCGGTGGGACATGACGAATCCGCAGGCGCATCCACGGGGTCACGATCTAGCCTTCATGCCATGAGCGAGCACAGTGCTGACACCCATGACCTGATCCGCGTCCAAGGGGCCCGGCAGAACAACCTCAAGGACGTCTCGGTCGAGATCCCCAAGCGTCGGCTCTCCGTGTTCACCGGCGTCTCCGGTTCGGGAAAGTCATCGCTGGTCTTCGGCACGATCGCCGCCGAGTCACGACGCCTGATCGACGAGACCTACTCCACGTTCCTCCAGGGGTTCATGCCGAACCTGCCCCGACCCGAGGTCGACGTGATCGAAGGCCTGACGACGGCCATCCTCGTCGACCAGGAGCGGCTCGGTGCGAACCCGCGCTCCACCCTGGGCACGGTGACCGATGGTCACGCGATGCTGCGACAGCTCTTCTCGCGTCTGGGCGCTCCCCACATCGGTGGACCGACCGCGTTCTCCTTCAACATCCCGACCACGAAGGTCGGCGGCGTCTCGGTCACCGAGTCGGGCAAGAAGAACGTCATCAAGCAGGAGATCTACCTGGGTGGGATGTGCCCGGCCTGCGAGGGTCGCGGTGTCGTCTCCGACCTGAACCTGCGCGCCATCGTCGACGAGTCGAAGTCGCTGCGAGACGGCGCGATCCTGGTGCCCGGCTACAAGGCCGACGGCTGGATGGTCAAGGGCTTCTCCGAGAGCGGGCTGCTCGACGGCGACAAGCCGATCAAGGACTACACCGAGACCGAGCGCCACGACTTCCTCCACAAGGAGAAGACGAAGATCAAGGCGCTCGGGATGAACATGACCTACCAGGGTCTCCTCCCGAAGCTGCGCGAGGCGATGTTCAGCAAGGACCCCGAGCAGCTCCAGCCGCACATCAAGGCGTTCGTGGAACGTGCGGCCGCGTTCGCCCCTTGCGAGACCTGCGGCGGCACCAGGCTCAACGAGTCGGCGCGCTCCTCGAAGATCGACGGCCTCGACATCGGCGAGGTCGCGGCGATGCAGATCACCGACCTCGCCACCTGGCTGCGGAAGATCGAGGAGCCGGGCGTCGCACCGCTGATCGGCTCGCTGCTGCACCTGTGCGACAAGATGACCGAGATCGGCCTCGGCTATCTCTCCCTCGACCGGCCGTCCGGCACCCTGAGCGGCGGTGAGGCGCAGCGTACGAAGATGGTGCGACACCTCGGCTCCGCACTGACCGACGTCACCTATGTCTTCGACGAGCCGACCGTCGGGCTGCACCCGCACGACATCGAGCGGATGAACAAGCTGCTGCTCGACCTGCGCGACAAGGGCAACACGGTGCTGGTCGTCGAGCACAAGCCGGAGACGATCGCGATCGCCGACCACGTCGTCGACCTCGGTCCGGCCGCCGGCAGCGACGGCGGCACGATCTGCTTCGAGGGCACCTTCGGCGAGCTTGCCAAGGCCGACACGCTCACCGGTCGCCATCTGGGTCACCGTGCCGCGCTGAAGGAGTCGGTGCGCACACCGAGCGACCACCTGAAGATCCAGGGCGCGAGCTCCCACAACCTCCGAGACGTCGATGTCGACGTGCCCCTGGGTGTGCTGACCGTGGTCACCGGTGTCGCCGGGTCCGGCAAGTCGTCGCTGATCCATGGCTCGCTCGGAGCCGACGGGCACGACGTCGAGTTCGTCGACCAGAGCGCGATCAAGGGGTCGCGGCGCAGCAACCCGGCGACCTACACCGGGCTCCTCGAGCCGATCCGCAAGGCGTTCGCGAAGGCCAACGGGGTCAAGCCGGCGCTCTTCTCGGCCAACTCCGAGGGCGCCTGCCCGACCTGCAAGGGCAACGGGATGATCTACACCGAGCTCGGCTTCATGGAGACCGTCTCCTCGCCCTGCGAGGACTGCGGCGGCAAGCGGTTCCAGGCGCTCGTGCTCGAGTATCTTCTCGGTGGCCTCAACATCGCCGAGGTGCTCGACCTCTCGGTGGCCAAGGCGCACGAGTTCTTCTCCGAGGGCGACTCGAAGGTGCCCGCCGCCGCCAAGATCCTCGGCCGGATGGCCGACGTCGGCCTCGGCTACCTCAAGCTCGGTCAGCCGCTCAACACCCTCTCCGGCGGAGAGCGGCAGCGCATCAAGCTGGCCATGCACCTGGGGGAGAAGGGCGGGACGTACGTCCTCGACGAGCCGACCACCGGCTTGCACCTCGCCGACGTCGACAACCTGCTCGCGCTGCTCGACAAGCTGGTCGACGCCGGCAAGTCGGTCATCGTCATCGAGCACCACCAGGCGGTGATGGCTCACGCCGACTGGATCATCGACCTCGGCCCCGGGGCCGGTCACGACGGTGGCCAGGTGGTCTTCGAAGGCACCCCGGCGGAGCTGGTCGCGAAGAAGTCGACGCTGACCGGCGAGCACCTGGCGGCGTACGTGGGCGGCTGAACGACCCATGGTGGTGGGGATCACGTGGGTTTGCGGGCATCTGGATGCGGAGCGGCGCGGATCGGCAACCTAGTGTGGATTGGTTGCCGCATCAACGTCAGAAGGAAACCCCCACATGTCCCTCCACGTTCCCCAGCACAGGCAGGTGCCCGCGTCCACCTACACCTCGTGGACCCGCCGGCCGGCCCCCGCCGCCGTGGAGCAGGTCACCGCCGAGGAGCGCCCCGAGCCGGTGTGGCCTCGTGGCCTGGTGGCCACCGCGATCGCCGCGGTGGCCACCACCGTCGTCGCCGTGGTCGCGAAGACCGCGGGCGTCGACTTCGCGAGCAGCGCCGGTGACGTGCCGATCTCGGCGTTCCCGATGTTCACCGTCTACTGCTCGCTGGTCGGCGTGATCATCGCGGAGGTGATGATCCGGGTCACGACCCTTCCCCGCTCGAGCTTCCAGATCACCACCATCGTGCTCACCGGGCTGTCTCTGGTCCCGGTGGTGCTGCCCGTCTTCGAGTTCGACCTCACCTTCGTCGCCGTGCTGTGCCTGACCCACGTCGTCGCGGCCGCGATCGTGGTGCCGATGATCTCGGTGCGGATGGTCGAGCGCCGCGGGCTCGACCTCGAGCCGCGCGGCCAGCACGTGCGATAGAGGACGCCGACCGTCCTGATTCGGTGCCAGGCTCGTTCCATGGCACTCGAGACGAGAACGATCCAGGTCACCTTCGACGCCCGCGACCCACGCGCGCTCTCCACGTTCTGGCGTGACGTGCTCGGCTACGTACACCCGGCGCCGCCAGGCATCGAGGTGCCCGAGGGCACCGAGCCGTTGGACGCGTGGGAGATCTTTCTCGAGAAGGCCGGAGTGCCTCCCGAGAAGCGCAACGACGCCTCGGCGATCGAGGATCCCGTCGGAGTCGGGCCGCGCGTCTTCTTCCAGCGCGTGCCCGAACCCAAGACGGCGAAGAACAAGGTCCATCTCGACGTCCGGGCGGCTCCCGGCCTGACAGGGGAGGAGCGGATGGCGGCGCTGGAGGCGGAGTGCGATCGCGCCGTGGCTCTCGGCGCCACCCGGGTCCAACGGTTCGAGCCCGAGCCGCCGATGAGCCACGGCTTCATCGTCATGCACGACCCCGAGGGAAACGAGTGGTGCCTGGACTGAGCGCTTCTCTATCCTCGACGGATGTTGATCAGGGCTGCTGTTCCCGATGACGCCGAAGCGTTGACCGACCTCCATCTGGATGTGTGGGAGGAGGCGTACGCGGGCCTGATGCCGGACAGGATCTTCGTGGAGCGCCGTGCCCAGCGGCGGACGAGGATCGAGCGGTGGCGTACGAACATCGAGACCGGTCCGATCTCGAACACGGTGCTCGAGGCAGATCAGCCGGGTCGCCTCATCGGGTTCGCGAGCGCCGGGCCGGCCCGCGACGATGACTCGGAGCTACCGCCGCTGGAGCTCTCGGCGCTCTACGTGCGCGCGGAGACGTACGGAGCCGGGCTCGGCTACGCACTTCTCGAGGCCGCGATCGGAAGAGCCGCGGCATACCTCTGGGTGCTCGACGGCAACGAGCGAGCGACAGCGTTCTACGCGCGCCAGGGCTTCCGGTTCGATGGCCATACGAAGACCGATCCGGTCGGCACCGAGCGCCGGATGGTCCGGACCTGATGCCGCGGCTCGGGCGAAAGAACTTTCATTCGCCCGGGGCGCCGGTCTGTCGATCAGCGCAGCCGGCGGGCGAGCAGGGTCGAGTCGTCGATGTCGACCTGGACGCCGTCGCGAACGGTCGAGCGAGGGCGCTGCTCGACGACGAGCGCCTCGAACCCTTCGGGTAGGCCGGGGAGCAGCTCCTCGGCGAGGAACATCGCGTTGCGGTGACTCTGGCTCAGCTGGGTGAAGACCTCCGAGGGGGCATGCCCGACGATCAGGAGGTGACCGCCCGGGGCGACCGCGGTGGCCAGGCGGCCCGCGACGTCGACCATGCTCCCGTCGGGCGTGTGCAAGAAGTGGCTCGTGACCAGATCGAACTGACGCCCCTCGGCGTCGAACGTGCGGGCGTCGACCTGCCACCAGGTCGTACGCTCGGCCACCCCGGCGTCCTCCGCATGGCGTCGAGCGCTCTCGAGGCCGGTCGCGGAGAAGTCGGCGCCGGTGACGGTCCAGCCCTGCTGAGCGAGCCAGACGACGTCGCCACCTTCGCCGCAACCGACGTCGAGCGCGGTGCCAGGCACCATCCCAGAGGCCTCAGCCACTAGCTGAGGGTTAGGGTTTCCGCTCCACATCTTCGCCTCGCCGGCATAGCGCTCCTCCCACGCTTCCGGCTCGAACATCCTTCGCGCCTCGTCCTCGCTCATCTGGTGTCCGTGCCCGTGCTGGTGCTGTGCCGCGCCTTCGCTCATGACCCCAATCTAGCCGCGGCCCGCGGTTAAACCTGGTGCGTCCCGGCACGCCATGTGGTTGCCTGACCCGCGATGATCACCCTGAGCGAACCGCCCCGCCTGATCCGACCGACCACCGCCGTACGCACGTCTTATCTCACCGGCGAGCAGGCCGACTGCCTGCTGCGCGGCGCCGCCACCGAATGGCTCGGGCCGGCCAGCGACGACTTCGATGCCTTCGTCGCCGCCCGCGACCACGACAAGGAGCTGTGGGGAGTGACGGCGACGGTCTACTGGTATGTCTCCGCCGAGCACTACCTCGGCACCCTCGTGGTGCGCCACACGCTGACCCCCGAGCTGCACGTCGACGGCGGCCACATCGGCTATCACGTCGTCGCGCCCTGGCGGCGTCAGGGCCACGCCACGCGCATGCTCGAGCTCGGTCTCGAGAAGGCCCGCGAGCACGGCGTCTCCCGAGCCCTGCTCACCTGCGAGCCGTCCAACGACCCCTCGCGCCGGGTGATCGAGAAGAACGGCGGCGTGCCCGACGAACAGCTCGGCACGGAGCTCCGCTTCTGGATCGCGGGCCAGTAGGTTCGGCCCATGCACGCTCTCGTACGCCGCCCCTCGCCCCGCCTCGCCGAGGGTCTCCTGACCCATCTCGAGCGCAAGCACGTCGACGTCGATCTCGCGGCCGCCCAGTGGGAGGCGTACGTCGAGGCGATGCGCTCCGCCGGCTGGACGACCCACGAGGTCGATCCCGCCGACGACTGCCCCGACTCGGTCTTCGTCGAGGACACGATGGTGGTCTTCGGGCCGCTGGCCGTGATCAGCCGTCCGGGAGCGCCCGAGCGGCGGCCGGAGACCCTCGCGGCCGAGGCCGCCGTGGGTGCGCGGGGATACCGGATCGCGCACATCGAGGCGCCCGGCACGCTCGACGGCGGAGACGTGCTCAAGCACGGCAACACGGTGTGGGTGGGGGAGGGCGGCCGCACCAACGCCGCAGGCATTTCCCAGCTGCGAGAGCTGCTCGCCCCGCTGGGCGCAGAGGTCGTCGGCGTGCCGACCTCGAAGGTGCTCCACCTCAAGTCGGCCGTCACCGCGCTGCCCGACGGCACGGTGATCGGCCACGAGCCGCTGGTCGACGACCCGGAGGTGTGGGGAGCCCGGTTCCTGCCCGTTCCGGAGGAACCGGGCTCCCACGTCGTCGTGCTCGACGACCGCACGGTGCTGATGGCTGCCTCGGCGCCGCGCTCGCGGCGCCTGATCGAGGAGCGCGGCTATCGCGTCGTCGCGGTCGACATCTCCGAGTTCGAGAAGCTCGAAGGATGCGTGACCTGTCTGTCGGTGCGGCTGCGCGACGCCTGAGACCTACAGCTGGTTGGGCAGCGTCGCGCAGTTGGAGGCAGCCGGAGCATCGCCACCGACCAGCCCGGTGAGCCAGTCGATCGCCGCGGTCTGGTCAGCCAGCAGCGGGGCGATGTGGTTGGTGATCAGCTTGTCGCCCAGGTTGGGCAGGACGATGGGCTGGTAGGTCACCGCGGCGCCCTGACCGCACCAGTCGACGGCGAGCTGACGAGCCTGCTCGTGCGGCACGATGTCGTCCTGGATGCCGGTGGCCACGCGCACCGGCACCTCCGGCGTGCGGTTGCCGAGCTTCTGCTCGGCCATGATCTCCTGCACCGCGGGCTCGCGCTCGATGATCTGGTCGAGGCTCTCGCCGGTCTTGGTCCAGCTGGTGCTCCGCTGGAACGGGTAGCTGGCGATAGCGTCGCCGACGCAGGCCGTCGAGAGGTCTTCGAGCGCGCCGCCGCCGCCTTCGTTCAGGTTCTCGTCGAGGATCGGCTGCAGCTCGGGGTAGGACTGGGCCAGGCCGTTGATCGTCCAGCCCAACGCACCCGCCAGCGCCGACCCGTCGATGCCGGCAGCGGTCGCCCGCAGGTCGGCGGGCGGCGCACCGACGTAGGCACCGACGAGGTTGACCTCCGGAGCGTACGCCTCGCGCAGCTCGGAGGCCGACCCCGTCGCGCCGCCACCCTGGCTGTAACCGAAGAGCCCCACCCGAGACCCTTCCGTCACCGAGGCCTCGGGCACCTTCACCGCGGCACGTGCCGCATCGAGCACGGCGTGCCCCTCGTCGACACGGTCGACGTAGGTGTGCAGCCGGTCGGTGGCGCCCAGGCCGACGTAGTCGGTCACCATCACGGCCACGCCGCGCGCGAGCAGGCGGTAGACGCCGATGTCCTCATAGCCCACCGAGACGGTCTTGCCGTTGAAGAAGATCGGGTGCTCCAGCCCGAGGGAGGCCGAGCACTGGTCGCCCTGCCCCATCGTGCCGGGCGCAACGACCACCAGGGGCCGGTCGCCGTCACCCTTCCACTCCGCGAACGGCTCGATATAGGCACCGGTCACCGCGGCGGGCCCGCCGCTGTTGTCGGTCGTCTTGTACATGACACGCGTGGCGGTGCCCGGGAGCGAGCCGACACCCGGGATCGACAGACCCGCGCCGAGGGGGAGGGGCTCGCTGCGTACGAGCTCACCGTTGGCGCCGGGAAGCTCTGCCGGAGGGTTGTAGAACTCGGGGATCTCGACGCCGCGCGAGACGGCGCTGGTCTCGCTGTCGGCAGCTCGCGCGGGGGCGTAGAGGGAGGCCGGCGTGACCGCGGCGACGGCCAGCGTCAGGGCCAGAATTCGGGTGGCCTTCCTGCGGGGGCGATTGACGAACATCCGAGCTGCACCGTGCGGCATGGGGGATTTCTCCTCGTTAGCGGGGACCACCTCGTCCCGAGTTACTGCAGAGTAATGTGACTGCACTCACGCTGACAAGGGTTTCAGTCCACACTTGTACACCGAGATTTTTCCGGACCTACACCGGCGCGACCGGCTGGCGCAGGATCGTGCGCAGCTTGGCGGGCTCGACGCGGCGTGGATCGCTGAGATAGATCTCGTGATGCCTGCCGGTCATCCGCAGCCCGTGCTCCGGCACGAACCGATCGTGCAGCTCGGCGAGCACCGGGCCCTCGTCGTCGTACGGACCGACGTGCAGGGTCTGCACGCAGGTGCCTTCCTCGAGGGTGTCCCAGCGGATCTTGTCGAGGCTCGCGGGCGGCTCCTTCGCGCCCGCCGCCGAGACCGCCTCCTCGAACATCTGTGCGGTGATCCAGTCCGGCGTCATCAGCAGAGCGGTCCAGCTCCACTGCGACTTGTCACGCGAGGTTGTGAACGTGTCCATGTCCTCGGCCCACCACAGCGCTTCCAGCGGCGGCACCACATAGTCGCGACCCGCGCTCTTGCTGGCGAACTTGAGCTTGTACGCCACCGGGTAGAGCGTCGCCAACGCGTCCGCGTACTCGCCGCCCGCGTTCGGGTCACCGTGTCCGTCGATCATCAGGTAGGGGAGTGGTGGCACCTCGAGCACCCGGAACTCGCCCCGGCGCGCCCGGAAGCAGTCCAGGGTCTTCTTCAGGTCCGCCTTCTCTGCCATGGCGCCATGATCCCCCACGCGCCCGGTGCAGCCGCCCGAAACTCGGGTGCCGTCGCGCGCCGACGCGCCTACGCTCCAAGCATGGCAACCGTCGAGGACGTCCGCTGGCTCGGCTCGAGCCTGGAGCGGTCCTACGAGGTCTTCGTGCGCAACCGGTTGAAGTTCCGTGTCGGCTCGATCGTCTACGTCGCCTTCTCGCTGGACGAGACCGAGATGGGGTTCGGGTTCCCGAAGGAGGAGCGCGCCGCCCTGGTCGCGAGCGAACCGGAGAGATTCCACCAGCCTCGCGAGTCGGAGATGCGGTTCAACTGGGTGGAGTCGTCGTTGGCCACCCTCGACCCGGTCGAGGCGTGCGAGCTCGTCGTCGACGCCTGGCGCCTGTGCGTGCCGAAGAAGGTGTCGGCCGCCTACGATCTCCTGCACCCGGGCGGCCCCGGCCCCGACCGGCCCGAGCCTGGTGAAGGAGACGCATGATCCTGTCGAAGGAGCGCGACCCACGCCTGGTGACGATCCGCCGCGGCGGCACGCTCAGCGACGACGACCACCGGCTGCTCGCGCTGTGGGCTGCGACCTGCGCAGAGCACGTGCTGCCCCTCTTCGAGGCGGTCGCCCCGGATGACCCGAGGCCACGGCAGGCGATCGAGGCGGCTCGCGCCTGGACCCGTGGCGAGCTCACGATGATGGAAGCTCGCGCGTTCGGCGGGCACGCCATGGGGGCGGCACGGCCGTTGACCGGAGCAGCCAGGAACGCCGCGTACGCTGCCGGCCAGGCCGGCGTCGTCGCCCATGTCGCTGCTCATGACCTGGGTGCGGCGGCGTACGCCATCAAGGCGGTGCGCGGCGCGGCGTCTCCAGGGGAGGCCGACGAATCAGGTCGGCGAGAGTGCCGCTGGCAGCGTGAGAAGCTGCCCGAGCAGGTGCGTGAGCTCGTGCTCGACGACCAGCGCATCCGCAACGAGATCTGCTGGTCGGTCTTCGACTGAGGAGGGGGTTCACCATCGACGACTCCGATGACATCGACCGGGCGAGCGAGCGTCTCGAGGCCGAACGCCGCCACGCGGTCGCCCGGCTCGCAGGGCTGACCAGCGACTTCGACGCCGTCGTGGCCGCCTCGCGTGACACCAACGCCGATGACGAGCACGATCCCGAGGGCGCCACGATCGCCTTCGAACGCTCCCAGGTGCAGGCGCTGGTGCGCGATGCGCGTCGCCGTCTCGAGGAGGTCTCCACCGCGCTCGAGCGGCTCGACGCGGGCACCTACGGCGTCTGCGAAGTCTGTGGGGGACCAGTCGGAGACGGTCGCCTCGAGGCACGGCCGACGGCGCGCACCTGCATCTCCTGTGCGGCACGCTAGCGTCGAGCCATGAGCGAGGAGTCGATCGAGCTGTGCTGTCTGCTGTGGGCCCACGACGGCCGCACCGAAGCGCTGCACGCCTATGAGGACACGGTGCTCCGACTGGTCGAGGAGCACGGGGGAGAGGTCGTGCAGCGAGCGCTGACCACCGGCTCACCCGGGCAGCCCGACGAGGTCCAGCTCTTCCGCTTCCCCGGCCGGAGTGCCCTCGACGCCTACCTGGGCGACAACCGACGTACGTCCCTCACGGCTGAGCGCGACGCCGCTGTCGCTCGCACCGAGCTGTTCCCCGTGCGGCTCGGCTAGTCTCGTCTCATGGTCGTTGTCGGGTTGGTCCTCGCGGCGGTGGCCGCGCTGCTGCACGTCTACATCTTCGTGATGGAGTCGTTGACCTGGACGAGCGAGAAGACGCGGGCGGTGTTCGGCACCAGTGCCGCCGAGGCCGAGGCCACCAGGGAGCTCGCGTTCAACCAGGGGTTCTACAACCTGTTCCTGGCGATCGTCACCGCGGTGGGGATGATCCTGTTCGCCCTCGACGCCACAGAAGCCGGCACGGCGCTGATGCTCGCCGGTGTCGGATCCATGGCAGCAGCCGCCGCCGTGCTGTTCGTCGCTTCGCCCGACAAGCGCAGCGCCGCGCTCAAGCAGGGAGTCGTGCCCCTGCTCGCCGTGCTCGCGCTGATCCTCGGCGTAGCGATCTGACCGGCGCGCGGGGGAGTCAGCCGGCGAGGCGCCCCTGGAGCACCAGGCTCCACGCGAGACAGACGAATGCGACCGATGTCGTGAGCGTGCGCAGGACGTTCCAGCGGACCCACCTCGTCTCGTCGAACGCCGCGCGCACGCCGGCGAGGTCGGTGATGCGGTCCGGGGGACCGGCCGCCTTCAGCGCGTCGTTGAGGGGGAGATGCACGGCGATGGTGGTCACGAACGCGACCAGGTAGAGCACGAGCGCTCCCGCCGCCCACGGCAGCAGACTGCGTTGCTCGGAGCCGAGGCTCAGCGCGGTCGCCGCCGCGGTGAAGACGAGCGAGCCCAGGAAGCCGCTCACCATGAACCACGGGTTGATGATCGCCCGGTCGAGCGCTTGGAACGACGCGATGAAGACGTGGTCGCCGGCCGACTTCAGGCCCGGCATGATGGTGTGGGCGTAGAGGCCGAAGTAGCCCGCCATCAGACCGGTGGTCATGGTCGCGGCGAGCAGCGCGAGCGTGCGGATGTCGTCGAGCATGACCCCATCAAAGCGCGTCCCGATCGCGGTGACCATCGATTTCCGCGATAGTACCCCCTATCGCAGAAATGTTCGAATAGGCTGTAAAGTAGGGGACTGTGAGCGTAGCTGACGAGGTGGTGTTCCGCGATGTCGTCGAGGCATTCCTCACCGATCGAGCGACGCTGACCCGGCGCGGTCTCAACGACAGGTCGCGTGACGCCTACCGTCAGGACCTCACCGCATGGGCGCGACAGCTGCATGTCGACGCGGGCGGCGACGCCGAGGCCGACGCGCTGAAACGCGTTCCGATCTCCGCACTGACCGATCAGAACGTACGCATCGCCTACCGGTCGTTGCGGGAAAGCTCCGCCGCGGCGACCTGTCAGCGTCGTGTCGGCACGCTTCGGCTGTTCACCCAGTGGCTGCAGCTCGAAGGTCACCTGCTGGGGGATCCCACGCTGCGCATCGAGGCTCCCGAGCGGCCGAGCCGGCTGCCTGCCGGATGGAGCGTCGACGAGCTGCGCCGCCTGGCGCGTGCCGCTTCGACGCCCCGCGACGGCACCGACCGGCGTCGCTGGCCGGCTCGTGATCGAGCGATCTTCGCGGTGCTGGTCACCACCGGCGTACGTGCTGCGGAGCTGTGCGGTCTCTGCGTCGGATCCATCAGGCGCGAACCCGACGGAGAGACGCTCGTGCAGGTGATCGGCAAGGGCGACAAGCAGCGCAACCTGCCCCTGCCGCCAGAGGCCGTGGATGCGGTCGACGCCTATCTGGCAGAGCGTGAGGCCCGTTTCGGGGCCGCAGCGCCCAGCGATGTCCTGTTTCTGCTCACCTCGGCCAAGCCGTTGCTCCCTGGGGCGCTCAACCATCTGGTGGAGACCTGGATCCGGCTCGCTGCCGCCCCGAAGCAACCTGGCGAAGCTGCGCACGCATTTCGTCACAGCGCCGCCAAAGGACTGATCCGATCCGGCGTACCCGTGCCGGCCGTTCAGGGCCTGCTCGGCCACGAAGATCTCAAGACGACCGGCATCTACGTGAAGGCGACTGCCGCCGACACCCGCGACGCCGTGCTGCTCTCACCAGCGCGTGAAGTGCTGCGAGAGACGGCCATACCTACACCTTGAGATAGCGCCGATAATGCACATTATGTCAGGTTCCGCGTATCGCATCAGATGCAATCACGGGTTTGCGACCGATCCACTACCCCGTCTGCCACGGCGAACCCGAGCCAGCCGAAACAAGTGGCCCGGCGCAACGACACGGTCTAGCATCGCGCCCATGAACTCTTTCTGCTGCTTCGCTGCCGGGCGCACCCGCCGCTCCTGAGCGGCGAGCACCGTCTCACCTGACCGCTCCGCCGCTCCCTCGTCCCAGGCTCGACGCGAACGCGTCGATCTTCTTCGACCCGGAACGGAGCATTCGTATGCCCAAGCACCCCAGCACTGACTTCCCTCGGATCCGCGCTTTCCAGGACCGTGACCTTGACGCCGTCGTCGAGCTTTCGCTCCTGGCGTGGGAGCCCGTGTTCGTCTCGTTCGAGAACGTCCTCGGCACGATCATCTTCGACCACATGTACCGGCCCGACTGGCAAACCGCCCAAGCCACCGCAGTGCGGGCCAACTGCCTGAACGAAGACACTGAGACCTATGTCGTGGTCACGGAGCACGACCAGCCTGTTGGCTTCGCAGTTCTCCTGCAGGACCAGGCAGAGTCTGTAGGTGTCGTCGACATGATCGCCGTGCACCCCGACCACCAGCGGCACGGTCACGCCCGACGGCTCATGGAGCTCGCCATCGACCGTTTTCATGGTCAGGGTCTGGACCTCGTCAACGTAGCCACCGGTGGAGACCCAGGGCATGCGCCGGCCCGAGCGCTCTATGAGGCGGTCGGGTTCACCGGACTCCCCCTCAAGACCTACTACCTGGCGGGCCCGCCACGCTGATCTCCCGCGGCGAGGCTGGACTGTGCACAGCTAGCCATCGCCAGGTCTTCACCGGAGCTGGATGTCGACCTCGGCCGCGATCGCCTCGACCATCGAGGTGAGGCGCTCGACCCGGGCAGGCATCGTGTGCCGATAGCCGGCGATGGTGAGCAGGCCTGGGCCGACAAAGCCCCACGAGCGGGCTCGGGTCCAGGTCTCGTCGTCGACCCCGGACGCGATCCGGAGCAGCTCGCGAGCAGGAGCTTCGAAGATGCTCCACGCGTAGAGCATGTCCACGGACCTGTCACCGACGCCGATGCCCCCGAAGTCGATCACTCCGGCCAACCGCCCGTCATGGTGAACCAGGAGGTTCTCCTCGGACAGGTCGGCGTGCACCCAGCAGGCGGATTCGGTGGCGGACGGGACGTCTCGCAAACGCCGCCACGCCTCACGAACGCTGACGGGGTCGAACAGGTCCGCCAGCTCTTCAGCCGCATGATCGGCCCATCGGTCGATGGTGTCGGTCACCGGCTCACCGCTGCGGTAGCCCCAGTGCTCGGGGCCGGCCGGAACGTCGGTGGTGCCGATCTCGTGGAGGCTCTGGAGGAAGGCACCCAAGGACCCTGCCAGGAGAGCCTGCTGCGAGTCATCCAGCTCGAGCGGGAGGTCGCCTGGCACCCAGGAGACCACCGCCCACGGCCGTGGGAAGGTCTCGCTGGGCCGGCCAACGACGACGATGTCGGGGACCGCAACTGACAGATCGGGCGCGAGGCGGGGCAGCCAGCGCACCTCGCTCGCAAGGTCCGCGACGTAGTCGTCCGACCGAGGCAACCGGATGGCCAGGGTGTCTCCGATGCGGAAGACCCAGTTGCTGCTCCCGGATGAGTGGATCGATCGGACGGGCAGGTCGGCCAGATGTGGAGCTTGCTCGCGAAGCAGCCGGGTCACTACCTGCGGGCCTGGGACACCATCGAGCGAGGCTGAGGAAAGTTGGCTCACCCCGCACATGATCGTCGACTCGCGCGGTGACACAACTCGTTTTTCTACGACCACGGCGCCGTCGCACCGTGGTCGTCACCCCACGGGTTCGAGGACCTCCCCCGACCGGCGTGAGCGGATGATCGTGCAGACCGTGGTGGCGACGACTGCGCCTGTGAAGTTGGAGACGAAGTCGAGCATCGTGTTGTCGTAGCCCCCGACGCCGTTGTCCATGTTGAGCGAGATGAGGAACTCCATCAGCTCGTTGAGCGAGCTGACCCCCAGTGAGACCAGCACCGCCGTGACGGCGAGCGCCGCCGCGGGGCCTCGGGCTCCGAACACCTGGCGCAGGACGTGGAGAGCCATCACGGCCACCAGCCCGTACAGGTAGGCGTGCACCACCTGGTCGTACTTGAGGATGTAGAAGTCGCCACCCTGGTCGACGAGCGGGAAGATGCGCTGGGCGAAGAGCACGTGCTCCCCCATCACCACGCCTCCGCCGAGGACGTGCATCAAGCCCCAGAGCGAGAAGCCCCACAACATCCAGGTCGGGAAGCGGGCCGTACGCTGCAGCCACACGAGGCCGGCCAGCAAGACGGCGATGACGAGCACGTAGATGACGAACTCACTGTTGCCGGTGCGCAGGAACCAGACGCTGCCCGCCAGCAGGTACACCACCGAGAACGCCAGCACCTTTCGCATCGCGGAAAGTTACCACGGGCGGCGAGCTCGAGCTGGGTGCTACGTCCCGACGGCGGTGCGGCGTAGAGCCTGGATCGTCCGTACATCCGCAGCTGTTGCGATCGCCAGGGCCGGCACCACGACCTTGGGCCCGAGGTTGCCCTCGCGCCGCGCGAGATGCAGGCAGTACGCCGCGATCGCGACGTTGAGCCCGGCGCGGGCCGCCATCCACGGGAGCCTGCGCCGCCCCGCCAGCAGGCCGGGCACCAGCGCCAGGTCGGCGGCGCCGATCACGCGCAGCGCCACAGGGTGGTCGCCGAGCATCAAGGCTCTCCCCACCCTGTCCGGCGCGAGGAGGATCGCCGCCCCGATCGGCAGTGTGGCCATTCCGACGACGGCGGCCGAGCGCCGCGCACTCTCAGGGTCCATGGACCCAGTGTGTCCCACCGGTCGAAGGAGCCCGATGGACAACCGTCAGCAAGACCACGCCCGCTCCCCTAGGCTCCGAGCGTGACTGAGAACGTGCTGATGGGTGGCCCGCGGGTCACGTCCGGTGACCACGTACGCCCCACGCCGAGCTCTGCTCCCCTGTGACCGATCAGCGGAGGTCGTTCCTGTGGGGTCTGCGGCTGGGGGTGCCGTTCGCCCTCGTGGGGTTCGTGCTGAGCCTCTCCTTCGCCGTGCTCGCCCGACAGGCCGGATTCAGCACGGCGCAGGCGATCGTCACCTCGGTGATCGTGTTCGCCGGCTCAGCCCAGTTCGCGATGCTCTCGGTGGTCACCGGCGGTGGCGGCGTGCCCGCTGCGCTCGCCGCAGCCAGCCTGATGAACTCGCGCTTCTTGGCGATGGGCATCGCGCTCGCGCCCTCGCTGCCGGGCGGCCCGGTCAAGCGGGCCGCTCAGGGGCAGGCCGTGGTCGACGCCTCCTGGGCGCTGGCCAACCGCGGCGACGGCACCTTCGACAGGTGGTTGCTGTTCGGCACGACGGCGCCGCAATACCTCACCTGGACGCTCGGATCCGTGGTCGGTGCCGTGTTCGGCGATGCCCTCGGATCCCCGGACCGGCTCGGGCTCGACGCGATCTATCCGACGTTCTTCCTCGCGTTGCTGATCGCCGAGCTGCGTGACCGCGCCACCCGGTGGGTCGCGATCGGCGGCGGGGTCGTCGCGCTCGCGCTCGTGCCTCTCGCACCGCCCGGCGTACCTGTCCTGGCCGCGAGTGCGGTGGCACTGGTCGGTCTCTTCAGGAGGCCGGAGATGACACGGGAGCCGGCATGACGCTGTCGCACAACCAGATCTGGGTGCTCATCATCGCGTGTGCGGTGCTGACCGCCGTGATCAAGGGGTTCGGGCCCGTGCTGCTCGGCGGCCGCGGCCTTCCGGGCTGGTTCAACAGGGTGATCGCACTGATGGCGCCCGCCCTGCTCAGCGCCCTGGTGCTCACCGCGGTCCTGGCCCACGAACGTACGTGGTCGGTCGGGGCGCACACCGTCGGGGTGGCCGTCGCCGGCGTGATGCTCTGGCGCCGGCTGCCACTGGTGCTGTGTGTCGGGGTGGCGGTCGGCTTCACCGCTCTGCTGCGGATGTGGTGACCGCCAGGTCGTGACGTGCGTGGTCAGGCACGTGGCAGCATGTGCCCGTGACTGATGACTCCCCCGCTACAGGTCTGAGCGAGCTCTACGCACGGCGTTTCCTGACCACGGACGCGGCGCGACCCGAGAAGGTCGCCCGCTGGCATGCCAAGGGGCGGCGTACGGCTCGGGAGAACATCGCCGACCTGGTCGACCCCGGGTCGTTCGTGGAGTACGGACGGTTCATCACCGCGGCCCAGGAACAGCGACGCGACCTGGCGGATCTCGTGGTCGAGACGCCCGCCGACGGGATCGTCGGCGGCACCGCGACCGTCGGCGGGAAGCCGATCGCCGTGCTGTCCTACGACTACCTGGTGATGGCGGGGACACAGGGCATGCGTGGCCATCGCAAGTCGGACCGGCTCATCGAGATCATCGCTCGGATGCGGCTGCCGACTGTCTTCTTCACCGAGGGCGGCGGCGGGCGCCCTGGCGACACGGACATCCCGCTGGTCTCCGCGCTGGACGTCGGGTCGTTCGCGCTCTGGGGCGAGCTCGAGGGTGTGGTGCCGCGGATCGCCGTCGTCTCCGGACGCTGTTTCGCCGGCAACGCGGTCCTGGCCGGCTGCGCCGACCTGCGTATCGCCACCCCCGACGCCAACCTCGGCATGGCCGGCCCGGCGATGATCGCCGGTGGCGGCCTCGGCAGCTTCACGCCGGAGGAGATCGGCCCGATGCAGGAGCAGAGCGCCAACGGGGTCGTCGACGTGCTCGTCGAGGACGAGGCGGCAGCGGTCGAGACCGCGCGCACCATCCTCTCCTTGCTCGAGCCGAACGACGAGGGAGGCGAAGCCGGTGACCAGACCGACCTGCGCACGCTTCTCCCCCACAACGACCGTGAGGCCTTCGACGTACGCCCGGTCGTCGAGGCGCTCGCCGACCTCGAATCGGTCGTCTGGCTCCGCGAGGCCTTCGCGCCCGAGCTCGTCACCGCGTTCGCCCGCGTCGACGGGATCGCGGTCGGCGTCATCGCCAACCAGTCGACGCACCTGGCCGGTGCGTTGACCAGCGACGCCTCGGTCAAGGGCGCCGAGTTCCTCGCGCTCTGCGAGCGCTGGGACCTCCCGGTGATGTCGCTCGTCGACACCCCGGGCTTCATGGTCGGCCCCGAGGCCGAGCGCGGCGGCCTGGTCCGCCACGCGTCGCGGATGGTCACTGCCGGTGCCAGGCTCACCACTCCCCTGGTCGGCGTGGTCCTGCGCCGCGGCTACGGGCTGGGCGCGCAGGCGATGCTCGGTGGCAGCACCCACCGTCCGCTGCTCACCGTCGCCTGGCCCGACGCGCATCTGGGTCCGATGGGCCTCGAGGGCGCCGTACGCCTCGCGATGGCCGCCGAGCTCGCCGCACTCCCCCAGGACGAGCGCGAGGCACGGGTCGCCGCGCTCACCGAGGACTACCGCAAGCAGGCCAGCGCGCTCAATGCCGCACGTATGTTCGAGATCGACGACGTCATCGACCCCGCCGAGACCCGTGGGACCATCGCCGCGACCCTCCGACGTGTCAGCCGGGCAGGCCGGGCGTGTTGAACTGTCCGTGGAAGTAGTCGTAGAGCGTCGTCATGCCCGGCGTGAACCGAGCACCCTTGGGCCAGGCGAGCCCGATCTGCATGTCCGGCACGGCTTCGCTGACGATGGCCGTCTCGATCCGCTTCCCCTCCAGCGACCAGGGCCGGTAGACCATGTCGGACAGGATCGTCACGCCGTTGCCGTTGGCGACGATGCTGCGTACGGCCTCGATCGACGTGGTCTTGACGAAGACCTTGGGCGACAGCGAGCCCCAGTAGGAGCGCGTCGTACGGTCGGCCTCGTCCACCGACAGCAGCGCATAGGGATGCTGTGCGACGTCGGCGAGGCGGATCTGCGGGAGGTCGGCGAGCGGGTGCCCGGGCGCCATCCACAGACGCCGCACGGAGTGGACGAAGGTCTCGTGCATGAGCTCGGGACTGCGGAGGTTGGAGGTGAGCAGCAGTGCGAAGTCGAGCTCCCCGTCGGCGAGCCTGCGCTCCGCGTCGACGCGGTCCATCTCCAACCAGGACACCTCGAGGTTCGGGTAGCGCGCGGTGAGTCGCTGGATGTGCTGCGGCAGGAAGTAGGCCATGACGGTGTAGCTCACCCCGACCCTCAGGACCCCGTGCCGGGTCGTGTCGGCGCTCGCCACCTCGGCCGCCTCCTCGACCATCCGGAGGATCTCGCGCGCCTTCGGCAGCAGGGTCGTGCCGGTGTCGGTGAGGCGGACGCCTCGTGACGTACGCACGAAGACGGGCTGGTCCAGCTGCTTCTCGATGTCCTGGATCGCCGAGGTGACGGCGGACTGCGAGATGAAGAGCTCCTTCGCCGCGGCACTCACCTGACCGACCTCCGCGACAGCCACGAAGTAGCGCAGCTGCCTGATCGAGAAGGACATCGCTCCCCTGCCTTGACCCCGTGCTCGCATCGGCACGGACATGGTTCTGATTTTTCGATACAACGGTATCGAATCATTGATCTTGTTGATGCACCCGTCCTTTCCTAGGGTCGTCGCAATGAGCGAGAGGACGCGGCCGTGAAGACTCGGGTGGACATCAACTGCGACATGAGCGAAGGCTTCGGAGCGTGGATGTTCGGTGACGACACCGACGCCAAGATGATGAGGTTCGTCAGCTCGATCAACGTCGCAGCGGGCTTCCACGCCGGCGATCCGAGCACCATCGCCCGGTCCGTACGCCTCGCCAAGGAGCAGGGCGTGGGTGTCGGCGTGCACCCCGGGTTCCGAGACCTGGTCGGCTTCGGGCGCCGGCACATCGACGCGACGTCCACCGAGCTCGTCGCCGACTGCCTCTACCAGCTGGGCGCCGTACGCGAGTTCGCCAGGCTCAACGGCACCCCTCTGCAGCACTTCAAGCTGCACGGCGCGCTCTACATGCACGCCGCCCGCGACGAGGAGTTCGCCACAGCGCTGGTCGACGGCTTGCAGACGGTCGACGCCGAGCTGCCGATCCTGGTCATGGACGGCACCGTCATCCATCGGGCGGCGCAGGAGCGTGACCAGCCGGTCGTCCGTGAGTTCTACGCCGACCGCGACTACGGACCCGACGGGACGATCGTGTTCACCCGCGACGTCGGCATGCTCGACCCAGACCGGGTGGCGGCCAAGGTGCTGCAGGCGTGCCAGCAGCGCACGGTCGGCGCCGTGGACGGGTCGACGGTCGGCATCGAGTTCGAGTCGGTCTGCCTCCACAGCGACACCCGCGGCGCCGTCGAGCTGATGACGCGCACCCGCCACGCACTCGATGACGCCGGTATCGAGGTGATCTCCTTCGCCACCTGACGACCGTGACCGACAGACCTCGCTCCCCCACCGGATCAGCCAGCGCAGCCAGCAGGACAGAAGGACGATCAGTATGAGCACGATCCACGAAGTCATCTCTCCTATCCCCGGCACCTTCTACGCCACCGAGTCGCCCTCGCATCCGCCGTTCGTCACTGTCGGCGCGAACGTCGCAGCCGACGACACGATCGGCCTGGTCGAGGTCATGAAGATGTTCAGCCCCGTCACTGCGGAGGTGTCCGGCACCGTCGTCGATATCTGCGTCGAGACCGACGATCCCGTCGACGTCGGGCAGGTCCTGATCCGTGTCGAGGAGGCGTGATGAGCGGCATCTCACGCCTCCTGGTCGCCAACCGTGGCGAGATCGCGGTGCGTACGATCCGGGCGGCCAAGGAGCTCGGCATCACGGTCATCGCGGCTCACAGCGACGCGGACACCGACTCGTTGGCCGTACGGCTGGCGGACGAGGCCGTCAACGTCGGCGGCGCTCATGCCCGGAAGAGCTATCTCAACCGGGAGGCGCTGCTCGCGGCCGCCAAGGAGGTGAGCGCTGACGCCGTTCATCCCGGGTACGGCTTTCTCGCGGAGAACTCGGCCTTCGCCCAGGCCGTCACCGACGCCGGTCTGATCTGGGTCGGGCCCAGCAGCGAGACGATCGCGCGGATGGGCCACAAGGCAGCGGCCATCGCCACGGCCCGATCGGCCGGGGTGCCGGTCGTGCCAGGCAGCGCCGGCCTCCTCCGCAGCCCCGAGGAAGGCGTGGCAGCGGCTGCCGAGGTCGGCTACCCCGTGCTCATCAAGGCGGCCGCCGGTGGCGGTGGCCGGGGCATCCGGGTCGCCCATGACGATGCCGAGCTGGTGGCCGGCATGGCCAGCGCCCAGCAGGAGGCGGAGGCAGCCTTCGGCGACGGTGGCGTCTACCTCGAACGCTTCATCGACAAGGCACGCCACATCGAGGTGCAGATCCTCGGTGACGGCACCCGCGCCGTGCACTTCTACGAGCGGGACTGCTCGCTGCAACGGCGCCGGCAGAAGGTCTGGGAAGAGGCCCCGGCCGCGGCACTCAGCCCCGAGGTGCGAGAGCGGATCTGCGCCTCGGCGGTGGCGCTCGCCGAGGCCGTGGGCTATTCCGGCGCCGGCACCGTCGAATACCTCTACGACCAGGCGACGGACGACTTCTTCTTCATCGAGATGAACACCCGGATCCAGGTCGAGCACCCGATCACCGAGGAAGTCTGCGGCGTCGACCTGATCCAGGCGATGCTCCTGGTGGCAGGCGGCCATCGGCTCCCCTACCGTCAGGAGGACATCCGTGTCGGGGGCCACGCGATCGAGATCAGGATCAACGCCGAGGATCCTGACCGCGACTTCATGCCGGCGCCGGGCAGGATCGAGTCGCTGGTGTGGCCGCTGGGTCCTGGCGTACGCATCGACTCGATGGCCTACCCGGGATACACGATCCCGCCCTACTACGACTCGCTGATCGGCAAGCTGATCGTGCGGGCCGAGACGCGCGACCTCGCCCTGGCCCGACTGCGACGCGCGCTGGACGAGATCGAGCTCTCCGGCCCCGCGACGACACTGCCTTTCTTCGGGCGCCTGCTGGACCAGAGCGACGTCCTCGACAACCACCTCCACACGACGTGGATCGAGCAGTGGATGGAGTCCCAGTCATGACCACGACGACATCGACCCGCTACACCCTCGGCGGAGACGAACACCTGTTCGTCGAGCTCTCCGAGAGCATGTCTCTCGACGCGTTCTTCCGTGGCCTGCTCATCACCAACGAGCTCTCCGCCCGGAGTCTTGCCGGCGTCACCGAGATCTGCCCGGCGAACGCGTCCTTCCAGGTGCGCTTCGACCCGGACGTACTCGACGTACGACGGCTCCAGGCGGTGCTCGAAGAGATCGAGAGCCGGATCGGCGACCGCGAGAGCACCCTGGACACAAGGATCGTCGAGATCCCCGTCTACTACCAGGACCCATGGACCCACGAGACCCTGATGCGGTTCCGGGAACGACACCAGGACCCCAGCTCGACCGACATCGAGTACGCGGCCCGGATCAACGGATACGCCGACGTCGACTCCTTCATAGAGGCGCACTCCGGGACCCCGTGGTTCGTCTCCATGGTCGGCTTCGTCGCGGGTCTGCCGTTCATGTATCAGATGGTCGAGCGGGACAAGCAGATCCAGGTGCCGAAGTATCTGACCCCGCGCACCGACACCCCGAAGCAGACGGTCGGATACGGCGGCAGCTTCAGCTGCATCTACTCCGTACGAGGCGCCGGCGGCTATCAGATGTTCGGGGTCACACCGGTGCCGATCTACGACCCCGAGCACAAGAGCGATCACCTCTCAGAGTTCGCGATCTTCTTCAAGCCCGGCGACATCGTCACCTACCGGCCCATCGACCGTGCCGAGTACGACGAGATCCTCGCCGCGGTCGAGCGCAACGACTACACCCTCCGAACCGCCCCGGTGACGTTCTCCCTGGCCGAGTTCGAGGCCGACCCCGCGGGCTACCCCGCACGGATGCTGGAGGCTCTCGATGAAGATTGACGTCAAGAAACCCGGTCTGCTCACCACCGTGCAGGACCGGGGACGGTCGGGCTACTACCACCTGGGCATCCCGCCGTCGGGGGCGATGGACCAGCTGTCGTCCCGAGCGGCGAACCTCCTGGTCGGCAACGACGAGGGCGGCGCAGTGCTCGAGTGCGCCCTGATGGGCCCGGAGCTGACGTTCAGCGACGCGACCCACATCGCGGTCACGGGGGCCGAGATGATGCCCTCGATCGACGGCGAGGCACAGCCGACCAACGCTGTCATCGCAGTCGGAGCAGGACAGACGCTTACGTTCGGGTTCGCCCAGGGCGGTGCCCGCGCCTACCTCGCCGTCGCCGGTGGCATCGACGTGCCCGAGGCGCTCGGCAGCCGGTCAACCTACGCGCTGGGCGCGCTCGGCGGGCTCGATGGTCGACCCTTGCAGGCCGGCGACGTGCTGCCCGTCGGGCGTGCCGCTTCCGTGCCGCCTACGGACAGGCAGCTGCCCGACGAGCTGCGGATGCCGCTGAGCAAGGAGCACGAGCTGCGGATGGTGCGCGGACTCTACGATCACCGCGTCACCCCTGACTCGATGGAGACCTTCCTCGGCGAGACCTGGACCGTCGGATCCGAGGCGGACCGGATCGGCTATCGCCTCAAGGGCGGCACCCCGCTCGAGTTCGTGCCACGCACCCCGCCCTTCGGGGCCGGCGACGACCCCTCGAACATCGTCGACGCCTGCTATCCCATCGGCTCTGTCCAGGTTCCGTCCGGGAAGGAGCCGATCGTGCTGCACCGCGACGCGGTCTCGGGCGGTGGCTACATGATGGTCGGCACGGTGATCAGCGCCGACATGGACCGGATCGGTCAGATGCAGCCCAACGCCGGCGTACGCTTCGTCGACGTCACTGTGGAGGAGGCACTGGACGCCCGACGCGAACGGGCCGCTCGACTCGACCGGATCCGGCACCTCCTGGCGTGCTGACGTGGGCGTCGTCACGAGACCGCGACGCATCTCCTGCGCGCGTCAGGCTTGGCTGCCGGGCACAACAACGACAGACTCCACGGTTGCCGGTCGTCGTGGCCGGCAACCCCCAGCCCGTCGCGCGGGCAGCTCGAAGGAGTCCGAGTGTTCAACGCGTACGTCGTCGTCTCATCCCTCCTGGCCCTCGTCTGTCTGGTCTTCGGTGGCTACAAGGTGACCGCTCAGCCGGGCATGGTCGAGCAGATGGGGCGCCTGGGCGTCTCCCGCAGGCAGCTCCCCGTCCTCGGAGCCCTGCTCATCCTCGGCGCGATCGGGCTCGTCGTCGGCAACTGGGTCGGTCCGGTCGGCGTCGCGGCGGGGATCGCACTGACGATCTACTTCGTCGGTGCGACCTTGGCCCACACGCGTCTGGGCGACTTCAAGAACGCCTCACCTGCAACGGTGCTCATCGCCGTTGCCGCCGCGGCCTTCGTCCTGCGGCTGCTCACGCTCTGAGGTCCCTCCGAGGCATGGCCTTCGCGAACCTCAGATCTCCTTCAACCGCGGCACCAGGTCGACGGCCGACGTGGCCCACGGGACCGGGTCGACGTAGGGCGTGGGCATCAGCCCGACGAGGCTGATGCCGAGGGCTGCGTACTGCTCCATGTCCTTGAAGAAGGCGTCGGGATCCTCGACGGCGGGGCCCTGGTAGAGCATCGTCTTCTCGATCGCGTCGTAGTCGGTGCCGAGGTCGTCGCAGTGGCCGCGCAGCACCTCGAGCTTGTGCTTGACGGTCGCGACGCCTTCCTCGCCAGGGGCGCCGAAGAGGTTGCAGCCCTGGCCATACTTCGCGACCAGGCGCAGCGTCTTCTTCTCCCCTCCCCCGCCGATCAGCACGGGCACCGACCCGTTGACGGGCTGCGGCAGCGAGATCGTCTCGGCGAGCTGGTAGTTCTTGCCGTCGTAGGCGCCGTCGTTGTCCGACCACATCTGACGGCAGACCTCGAGGGTCTCCTCGAGGCGCTCGAACCGCTCAGCGGTCGGCGGGTAGGGCACGCCGAGGCCCTGGTGCTCACGCTCGTACCACGCCGCACCGATCCCCAGCAGCGCCCGGCCACCCGAGAGCCGGTCGAGGGTGGTGACGGTCTTGGCGAGCAGCCCGGGGTGCCGGTAGGTCACGCCCGTGACGAGCAGGCTCAGGCGTACGTTGTCGGTGATCCCGGCCAGGTATCCCAGCGTCGTGTAGCCCTCGAGCATCGGCTCGAACGGCCCGCCCGCCTGCTCCATCTGAAACCAGTGGTCCATCACGGTGAGCAGGCTGACCCCACCCTGGTCAGCGATCCGCGCGGTCTCGGTCAGCTTGTCGGCGAGCGTGGTCTCCCACTCGGGGTGGGTGAAGGTGAAGTAGTGGAGTCCAAGGTCCATATCTGTGAGGTTATGGCTTCGAGTGCGCTCGAAGACAAGGGGTTAATCGGTCCCGGCATGGTGACGTGCCGAGCGCAACGGTGAGCAGAGAACCACCGCGGTAGCCACGACGAACAGCGCCACCGCCACCCACAGCGCCGACCGGAGTCCCAGCAGCTGGGCGACCAGTCCACCGGTCAAGGCGCCGACCACAGCACAGGTGCGATTCACGGACCGGATGGTTGCGTTCATCCTGCCCTGCATCTCGTCCGGGGTCACGGCCTGTCGATATCCCAGCGAGTTGGCGTTCTCGACGCCCATCCCGAAGCCCGCCACCAGCTGAGCCGCGCCGAGCGCGATGACGCCGAGCATCGTCGGCGGCGACAGCGCCGTGGCGCCCCACGCCACCGGCGCCACGACGACACCGAGCACCATCGCGCCGCCCGCGCCGAGGCGACGCCCGGCTCTCACCGCGAGCAGCGACCCGATCAACCCGCCCACGCCCGTGAACGCCAGCAGGATGCCGTACGCCACCGCACCGAGCCCCATCTCGCGCAGTGCGAACGGCGCGAACGCCGTCACCGCAACGGCATTGCCCGCGAACCAGACATGGGTGGAGACCGCGTGCGGGGCGACGGTGCGATGGCGGTAGACGAAGGCGACGCCGTCGGCGATGTCGCGCACCACGTCGGACGGTGCGCTCGGCCGACGCGGCAGTGCGGGCTCGTCGACGCGTACGCGCGCGTTCATCACCGCGCCGAGCACACATGTGACCGCATCGACGAGGACGGTGAGCGGTGCTCCGACGAGCGCGACCAGACCGCCACCCAGAGCCGGCCCGGAGGTGAGTGCGACGGTGTCGCCCTGGTCGATGCGGGCGTTGGCCGAGAGGAGTGCGCTCCGTGGCACCAGGCGAGGAATGAACGACTGGCGAGCGGCGACCTCGAGCACCGAGAGCGCCCCGACCACGAAGAGCACGCCGGCGACCATGAGCAGCGAGAGCATGTCTGTCAGCCACAGCGTCGGGATGGCGAGCAGCACCACTGCCTGGGCCGCGTTCGACCAGACCAGCAGCGGCTTACGTCGCACCCGGTCGATCAGGACTCCGGCGAAGACCCCGAAGAGCGCATACGGCAGCACTCTGGCGGCGTTGACGACACCCACCTCCGCGGGCGTCGCGACGAGCACCTCGACGACGAGCACCTGGATCGCGACGGTCGAGAGGGCCGTACCCAACGAGCCTGTCGCGGAGGCCGTCCAGTATCGGATGAACGCGGGGATCCGCATCGCCTCGTCGCTCACGGGGGCTCACTCTAGTGAGGATCCTCCGGACGAGCCGGTCATCGCCCGGCGTTCGTCTCCCGCTCGACCAGCTCCGGCAGGTGGGTGTTCCCCCACTCCTCCAGCGGTTGGAGGGCGGCGATCAGCTCGGCGCCGGCGGGGGTCGGGCGGTAGAGGACCTGCACCGGCGTCGAGGGGATCACCTCGCGCACGATGAATCCGTCGCGCTCGAGCTCCTTGAGGCGCAGGGCGAGCATCCGGTCGGAGATGCCCTCGACCGCGCGACGGTATTCCCCGAAACGACGGGCGCCGCCCACGGCGGCGAAGAGGATCGCCCCTGACCATCGTTGTCCGACGCGCTCGAGCGTGCGCTGGAAGGCGGCACAGGAGCTCTCGTCGACCTGCATGTCAGGGATCGTCACTTACTCAGAGTAAGTTGCTACGGTGCCAGTTGCAACTCTGTCTTCCGGCCCACAGACTCTGGGCGTGGCGGCCGATCGGCCGGCCCCTCGTGATCGCCCGCTGGTGCGGGCCTGTCCTAAGGAGTCCACGCGTGTTCATCGCGTACATCGTCGTCTCGTCCCTGCTCGCGCTCGCCTGCATGGCCTCGGGGGCGGCCAAGGTGGCCAGGCAGCCAGCCATGGTCGAGCAGCTGGGCGGGCTCGGCGTGGCAGCCAAGTACGTCCCGGTCCTCGGCTCGCTGCTCCTGCTCGGCGCCGTCGGCCTGGTCGTCGGCAACTGGATCGGAGCTCTCGGCATCGCCGCCGCGGGCGCGCTCGCGCTCTACTTCGTCGGCGCCATCATCACCCATGTGCGTGCCGGCGACGCCAAGGGTGCGGTGCCCACGATCGCCCTCACCGTCGTCTCCGTCGCGGCGCTCGTCCTGCGGGTGCTCTCGCTCTGATCGCAGAGACACCGACGGCGCTGTGCCCCTGGAGCTCCAGGGACGCAGCGCCGTCGGCTTGGATCAGAACCGGTCTCGATCAGAGTCAGCGCAACGTCGGCTCGCGCTTGAGGTCGCGCTTGTCGAGCTTCGCGTCGTACGCCGCGAGCGGCTCGGCCTTCGCCTCGTCGGCCTCGACCGCGTTGCTCGCGACCCCGGCCCACTCCAGGATGCGGGCGGTGGCGAGGTCACGCTCGTCGGCGACGAGCCCGGCCACGTTGGCGCCATGGTTCATGCCCGGGGCGGTGAAGACGTGGGAGTCATGGGTCGTCTTGCCCGGACGGAAGCGCTCGGCACCCCACGGGTCGGCCTCGCCGTAGACGAAGAGCATCTGGTCGGCGTGCTTGCGCACCCAGGAGTCCACGTCGCGCATCGCGGAGGGGTCGAAGCGCATCTCGATGTCGCGCGGCACGAAGCTGCGCGGCGACTGGTAGCCGTAGCGGATCAGGGAGTCCTCGATGTGCGGGAAGCCGATCGTCGGGGCGCCCATCTCGGTGCCTGCCTGGTAGTAGTAGGGCGTGTAGGGGCTCAGGCCCTGGTCGGTGTAGAAGCTGAAGCCGGAGTAGTAGTCGATCGCGTCCCAGATCTCCTGGTCGCTGGCGGCCGGCGCGTCAGCAGGGATGTTGCCGCACTCCCCCGTGCCGGCGTACTGCCAGAAGGCCCAGACGAAGTCGAGCACGACCATCTCGTAGGCGGAGTCGAGGCTGCCGACGGTGGTGAAGGTGTAGTCCTCGGCGGCGGCCAGGTCGGCGTACTTCGCCTTCAAGGCCTCCCGACGCACGAGCGCCTCGCGCTGCACGCCGTTGAGGCGGTCGCGGCAGTCCTCGGTGCCGACCGTCTCGAAGAACTCGTCGTAGGCGGAGTCCTCACCGTTGACCACGTCGTTCGGGGCCACGTAGGCGACGACGCCGTCCATGTCGCGCGGGTAGAACCGCTCGAAGTACGTCGCGGTCATGCCGCCCTTGGAGCCACCCGTGGAGAGCCAGTTGGCACCGTAGATCGGCTTCAGTGCCTCGTAGATCGCGTGCTGGTCGCTGGCGCCCTGCCAGATGTCGAGGTCGTCCCAGTCGGCCGGGTCGGGACGAGACGGGGTGAAGAACCGGTATTCCATCGAGACCTGGTTGCCGTCGATGATCCGGGTCGGCTCGCTGCGGCCGGGGTTGGTGGAGACGCCGTAGCCGCTGGTGTGGAAGACCGTCGGGCGGGCGGTGTCCTTGTGCAGCACGGTGAAGCGCTGCTGGAAGGTGGCGCCGTGGGGCTTGCGGTGGTCGACCGCCTGGGTGAAGTTGAGCACGAAGTAGCGATAGCCCTCGACGGGCTTCTCCTCGATCAGGCTGACGCCGTCGATGGCCAGGAGGCGGTCGAGGATGTCGTCCTCGGCCGCGCTCGCGGGGATGGCGGGGGCGGCGACGAGCAGGGACATCAGCCCCATCGTCACCAGAATCCGCCCGATCAGTGCACGCATGGGGGTCTCCTTCGAAGGCAGGTTCTCGGCAACCTAGCCGACCCGCGCTCCTCGCACCTCTGAATTCCGTGTACGGGAACGAAGTCGCGTCCTGACGCCTTCTAGATGACAACGATCACTGAGGAGGCTTCACATGAGGTTCGATCCGCACGACCTGCTCGCCACCACCCGCCACGGGATCCTGGCCACGATCAAGAGCAGCGGAGTGCCACAGCTCTCGCCGGTGTGGCAGCACTACGACCGTGAGCGCAGCGAGATCCTGATCTCCACGCGTGAAGGGCTCGTGAAGACCAACAACCTCCGTCGCGACCCGCGAGCGGCGATCGAGGTCGATGGTCCGGGCGGGCGATCCTGGGCAACCGCCGAGGGGACCGTCACGCTCACCGGTCCTGGCGCCTCCCCCGACAGCCCCGAGGTCGACGCGCTCGTCGACTACTACCGTCGTGGCACCGGCGAGCACCCCGACTGGGACGAGTATCGCGAGGTCATGGTCAGCGACCGGCGTGTGCTCATCACCATCGCCGTCACCAAGGTCTACGGCGCCGACCTGGGCTGAGGCACGGCAGCGTCAGTCGGTGGCAGGATGAGCCGCCCATGGACGTGAAGTCGCTGGAGACCTACTGTCTCGCCAAGCCCGGCGCCTGGCCGGACAACCCGTGGGAGCACGAGCATCCGGTGATCAAGGTCGGGCCCGGCGAGCGCGGGAAGATCTTCGCCTTCCTCGGCGCCGCCGCGGTCGGGTTGAAGTGCGGAGCGAGCCGGGAGGTCGCCGACGAGTGGCTGCTGCGCTATCCCGACGATGTGCGGGTGACCGGCTACATCGGACGATCGGGGTGGAACGACCTCGCATGGGGTGGCGCGATCCCCGACGAGGAGATCCTGGAAGCGGTCGACGAGTCGTACGCCACGATCGTCTCGAAGCTCCCGAAGAAGCTTCGTCCGCAGGGCTGGGAGGCCTGATCCGGCGCCATGCCGGAGCCCCGCAGGCTTGAACGAGCCTGGATGGTGAGGAATGGTGGAGCGAGTACGCCGTACCCAACATGGAAGATCTCGACATGCTTCAGCTGACCGAGAACGCCACCACGATCGTCCGCTCCATCGCGGAGCAGTCCGAGGGCGCCGGTCTCCGGCTCGCCTCGGGTGGAGAATCCGACGGTGCATTGAGCGCTGCTCTTGTCCCGACCGCAGAGGCCGACGACCAGGTCATCGAGCAGGAGGGCGCGCGAGTCTTCCTCGACCAGGGCGCCGCCGCTGAGCTCGACGACAAGGTGCTCGACGCCGGTATGGACGACACCGGAAACGTACAGTTCGGGATCTCCCTCCAGGGCTGAGCTCGAACTCCCGCGATACGGCGGGGAGTTCTGCTGTGGTCACGTGTCAGTGACCCGTGCGGAGCTCCCCGCCGTACCCATTTCCTGAGAAGTCACCCGCCGAGGCTGAAGATGGGCTGAGGGTGGGGGTCGCAGCGGTGAACGCGGGTGCAGGCTGTGGCACGCTGGCGAGGTGAACGAGGTCTGGTACGTCGTCGGGCTGGTCGCGGTCTCCGCGGTCGTGCTCGCGCTTGGGTTGTGGTTCGTGCGGCGTGAGATCCGGGACGGGATCTCGCCGGCACCGGTGCTGTGGGCCGGCTATGCGGTCGTCGCGGCGTTCGTCGTGCTCGGCGCCCTGCGCACCTCCTGGGTGGTGCTCTCATGAGGACGCGCGCCGACATTTTCGGGTGGGTCGGTCTGGCCGGGCGCCTCTACCTCGGCTTCGTGTTCCTGGCCGCGGGCATCGCCAAGCTTCCCGAGCCGACGATCACCGAGCAGGCGGTGCGTGGCTACCAGCTCCTGCCGTGGCAGCTCGCTGCGACGTACGCCATCGCGATGCCGATCGCCGAGATCATCCTCGGGGCGATGCTGGTCCTCGGACTGTTCACCCGCACAGCGGCGGTCGCGGTCGCGCTCGGGCTGTGCTCGTTCCTCCTCGGGATCACCTCGGCGTGGGTGCGCGGGCTCGACATCGACTGCGGCTGCTTCGGTGGGGGCGGCGCGTCGGCAGATCCTGCCTACCTCGCCGACACGTTCCGCGACCTCGGTTGGCTCGCGATCGCGGTCTTCCTGATCCTCCTGCGCCGCACCAAGCTCGCGCTGGACGACCTGCTGTTCCGGCGTGATCCGGTGGCGCTCGAGGGCTACAGCGAGAGCTCGAAGAAGACCGAGCTAGGGTCGAGCACGTAACTGCCGAACGGCGGCCGTTCGGTGAATCCGTTGCCTCGGTAGAGCCGCCGGGCAGGCTCGTAGAGATCTTCCGTGCCGGTCTCCAGGAGCAACCGGCCGGCACCTCGTGACCTCGCCTGCTCGACGAGGTGACGAAGCAGCGCGGTCGCGATGCCACGGCCACGGGCGGCCGCGGTGGTGCGCATCGACTTGAGCTCGTAGTCGCCGTCGCCGAGCGACTTCAACGCACCGCAGGCGACGAGCTCCGTCTCCTCCCAGGCCGACCAGAAGCTGATCCCTGGCGCTCGCAGAGCCTCGAGGTCGAGTGCGTGCACCGATTCGGCCGGGCTCGCGGCGTACATGTCCTCGAGGTGCTCCTCCAGGAGTCGGATCACCTCTGGCCGGGTCAGGTCGTCGAGCTCGAAGTGTGCTGGCACGTCGGCGAGGCTAACCGGCCCCTCCCTTTCGCGGCGGTTGTGGGTGTGGCGAGGCTGGTGCAGTATCGCGGCCGACGACAAGGGTGTGCGATAGTGCGCCGGACTAACGTCTGGACGTCAGGTCGAGCGGCGCGCCAGACCGGGCCGGTCGGGCCGAACTCGGGCCGGCTCCCCTAGCATCTGCGCATGCTGACTCGTACGCTCTCGGCCACTGCCGCCGCTGCCCTGCTCCTGACACTCTCCGCCTGCGGCTCAGGCTCGGGCTCCGAGGACTCCGGTGCCACGGAGGAGAGCAAGGGGCCGAAGTCGAGCGGGACGAGCGACTGGAAGTCGATCGTCTCGCCGGGCAAGGCGAGCTGTGACTACCCCGAGGACCCGATGGGCGCCTCGAAGGAGGTCGACGCGCCGGAGAAGACCGCGCAGTACACCGGCAAGGTGCCCGCCACGATCAACACCTCTGTCGGCGAGCTCGCGATCACCCTCGACGCCGACAAGGCGCCGTGCACGGTCAACTCTTTCCTCTCCCTGGCCTCCCAGGACTACTACGACGGCACCTCCTGCCACCGCCTCGGCGCCAACCCCGGCTTCGAGCTGCTGCAGTGCGGCGACCCGACCGGCCAGGGCACCGGTGGGCCGGGCTACACGATCCCTGACGAGTTCAAGGACACCGACACCTTCCCGGCCGGCACCCTGGCGATGGCCAACACCGGCCGGCCCGACTCCGGCGGCAGCCAGTTCTTCATGGTCTTCGGCGACACCGAGCTGCCGCCGTCCTACACCGTCTTCGGCACCCTCGACCCGGCCGCCGTCAAGGCTCTCGAGAAGGTCGGGCAGGCCGGCGTCGCCGAGGCCGGCCCCGACGGCACCGGCACGCCGAAGACGCCGGTGGACTTCGAAACCATCTCTGTCGACTGACAAACCCCCGCCGAGAAGTCACTCCTGCAGGTCGAGTGGGCACCTGAGTGCCCACTCGACCTGCAGACCTGACGCTTCGACCTGGGTCTCAGGCTCGGCGGCGGGGTGGCTCCCGACGTAGGGCCTTGGGGAGGTAGGCCGCACCACTCCCCTGGGCCGCCGCGGTGTCGCCGGGGTTGGAGATGCGGCAGCGCTGCAGGGAGAGGCAGCCGCACCCGATGCAGGAGTCGAGATTGTCGCGCAGGCGTTCGAGGGCGTTGATCTGCTCCTCGAGGCGATGGCGCCAGTGCTTCGACATCCGCGCCCAGTCGGCCTTCGTCGGCGTGCGGTCCCCCGGCAGGCAGTCGAGCTCGGCCCTGATCTCCTCCAGGCTCAGGCCGACGTTGGCAGCGGCCCGGATGAAGGCGAGCCGGCGCAGCACGCTGCGCTCGAACGTACGCTGCCCTCCGCCCGAGCGCTCGGCCCTGATCAACCCCTGGCTCTCGTAGTAGCGCACCGCCGAGGCCGCATAGCCGCTGCGCCGGGTCACCTCCCCCATCGTGAGCAGGTCATGGGTGTTCATCTCGCTCATCTTCAAATCAACCCTTGATCTCAAGTTCACTTTAGGTTGAATGCTAGCGAGCATGAACAGATCACACAACGAAGTAGCAGTCGTCACGGGCGGGTCGGCAGGACTCGGGCTCGCCCTCGTCGCGGCGCTGGCCGGCAGCGGATGGAGCGTCATCACCGACGCCCGCGACGCCGGGCGCCTCCACACCGCGCTGCCGAGCAGCTCTCGCATCACCAGCCTTGCCGGCGACGTACGCGATCCAGACCATCAGGACGCGATCGCGGCCGCCGTCGCGCGCCACGGCCGCCTCGACCTGGTCGTGCACAACGCCAGCGAACTCGGCCCGATGCTTCCGCTGGCCGAGGCCACTGCCAACCATCTCTCCACCGTGCTCGAGACGAACCTCATCGCTCCGCTCACGCTCTCGCAGCGCCTCCTCCCCTACCTGATCGCCTCGCGGGGCACCCTCGTCGGCATCTCCAGCGACGCGGCGGTCGAGCACTACCCGACCTGGGGAACGTACGCCGCGAGCAAGGCCGCGCTCGATCACCTGATCCTGACGCTGGGCGAGGAGAACGGCATCCGCGCCTTCGCGCTCGACCCGGGCGACATGCGCACCGCCATGCACCAGGCCGCCTTCCCCGGCGAGGACATCTCCGACCGCCCGCTTCCGGAGTCGGTCGTGCCGCACCTGCTCGCCCTGTTCGCGAGCGACACCGCGTCGGGTCGCTATCGCGCCGCCGACCTCTCCCTCGAAGGAGCAACCCGATGACACTCCTCGTCGAACACCCCACCACCACCTTCCCCGCCCCCGACGACACCACCGCTCCCGCCCCGGCGGAGTGGCGAGGTCGCGGCCGCGACGAGGTGCGGATGCTCGTCGCCCGCCCGGACGGCGTGAGCCATGCCCGGTTCGGTGACCTGGCCGACCACCTCTCCCCCGGCGATCTGGTCGTGGTCAACGACTCCGCGACCGAGGCACGTCAGCTCGACGCCGACATGGTCGGGCGCGGCCGGGTCGTGGTCCACCTCGCGCAGCGTCTCGACTCCGGCTGGGCGCTCGAGATCCGCTCGGCGCCCGACGCCTCGCGCGCCGTGCTCGACGCCTCCGAGGGTGACGTGGTCGTCACCGGCGGGCTGCGAGCGACGCTGCTCGAGCCCTATCCCGACGGCCGTACGTCGTCGCCGACGGGCGAGGGAAATCGGCTCTGGCGCGCCGAGATCACCGGCGACGTGGCCGCTGAGCTCGAGGGGGCCGGCCGCCCGATCGCCTACGGCTACCTCGACCGGCGCTACCCGCTCTCGGCCTACCAGACGGTGTTCGGTCGTCGTCCCGGCAGCGCCGAGATGCCGTCGGCCGCCCGGCCGTTCACGCAGTCGCTGGTCACCGACCTCGTCTCGCGCGGCATCCAGATCGCGCCGATCACGCTCCACACCGGCGTCTCCTCCCAGGAGGCCGGCGAGGCACCGGGCGCGGAGTGGTTCGAGGTCTCGGAGACCACCGCACGGGTGGTGGAGCAGACCAGGCTCGCAGGCGGACGCGTGGTCGCGGCCGGCACGACCGTCACCCGGGCTCTGGAGTCCGCGGTCGTCGAGGCCACCGGGGTCGTACGCGCCGCCAGCGGCTGGACCGACCGCGTGGTCACGCCCGCCAACCCGCCCTACGTCGTCAACGGGCTCATCACCGGTTGGCACGACCCGCAGGCGAGCCACCTGCTCCTCGTGGAAGCGGTCGCGGGCACCGAGCTCACCCAGTCGGCCTACGACGCGGCGGTCGCCGAGGGCTACCTGTGGCACGAGTTCGGCGACTCCGCTCTCCTGCTCCCCTGACCCGCCGAGAAGTCACGTAGGCCGAGAGGTCACTCCCGCAGGTCGAGCGGGCACCTGGGTGCCCACTCGACCTGCACACGTGACTCCTCAGCCTGCGGGAGTGACGCCTCGGTGCCTCAGAGGTCACCTTCGGCGTAGGCCACCGGGGTCTCGACGGCGACGGTGCGACCGACGGTGCACAGTCGGGTCTCCGACTTCTCGATGGCGTCGGGGAGCACCTTGCGGGCCGCGTCGCCCTCCTCCCCCTCGGGGAAGGTGATGTCGAAGGTGACGGAGAGGTCGACGAGGCGGTTGCCGTGCTCGTCACGGATCTTGCGCCCGGCGGCGAGCGCTTCGAAGGCCTCCATCGGCGACCGCTTGCCGGTGATGAAGTCGACGTCGAGTGCGCTGCATCCGGCCAGCGCCGCCAGGAGCAGCTCGACGGGCGTGAAGTCGGGGTCCTCGCCGTGGCCGATCGACAGGGTGCCCCCTCGCGAGTTGATCGCCCGAAAGCGGTGTTCGCCGATCTTCTCCAGGGAAACCGAGCGCAGTTCTGCAGCAGAGTCAGTCATGGGGAAAGAGTGCCACCCGAGGGCTAGCCTGTGCGACGTGACCATCCAGAGCCTTCCCCTCCGCCGCGACGAGGCCGCCTCCCGAGCCACTCTGCTGAGCATCGACGACTACGACGTACGTCTCGATCTCGCCTCCAGCGAGGAGACCTTCGGCTCCGTGACGACGATCCGGTTCACCTCGCAGGGCGGCCCGACGTTCGTCGACCTCAAGCCCGTCTCGGTCGAGGCGATCCGGCTCAACGGCCGGCCCGTCGCCCCGAGCGAGCTCGCGCACGGCCGCCTCCCGATCACCACGCAGGAGGGCGCCAACGAGCTGGTCGTCGAGGCGACCATGCCGTTCCGCAACGACGGCGAGGGGCTGCACCGCAGCGTCGATCCCGCCGACGGGAAGGCCTACGTCTACGGGATGTGCTTCATGGACGCCGCACCGACGATCTTCGCGTGCTTCGACCAGCCCGACCTCAAGGCGCCCTACACCTTCCACGTCACCGCGCCGCACGACTGGACGGTCATCGGCAACGCCCCAGGCGCTCAGACCGAGCCCGGGGTGTGGGAGCTGGAGCGGAGCCAGCCGCTCTCGACGTACTTCGTCACGCTCGTCGCCGGGCCGTGGCACATGATCCACGACGAGCACGACGGGATCCCGCTGTCGCTGAGCTCGCGGCAGAGCATCGCGGCCGACCTCGACAAGGACGCCGAGGAGCTCTTCACGCTCACCAAGCAGTGCTTCGACGAGTTCCACCGCCTCTTCGGCATCCGCTACCCCTTCGGCAACTACCACCAGGCGTTCGTGCCGGAGTTCAACGCGGGCGCGATGGAGAACCCGGGCTGCGTGACCTTCCGCGACCCGATGATCTTCACCTCGCGCGTGACCCGCGGGATGCGGATCCAGCGCGCCACCACGGTCGCCCACGAGATGGCGCACCAGTGGTTCGGCGACCTGGTCACCCCGCAGTGGTGGGACGACCTGTGGCTCAACGAGTCGTTCGCCGAATACATGGGCAACCGGGTGACCGCCGAGGTCACCGAGTACGACGACGCCTGGGCCGACGTCTCCTACGCCCGGCGCCAGTGGGGTCTGACCGCCGACCAGCGTGGCTCGACCCACTCGGTCGCAGGCAACGGCGCCGAGGACGCCGTCTCGGCGCTGCAGAACTTCGACGGCATCTCCTACTCCAAGGGCTCCGCGATCCTGCGCCAGCTGGCCGCCGCGCTGGGGGACGACGTCTTCTTCGCCGGTGCGATCGACCACTTCACCACCCACCGGTTCGGCAACGCGACGATGCACGACCTCTTCGCCTCCTGGGCGAAGGCGGCGGAGGCGGCCGGTGTCGAGTTCGACCTCGACACCTTCACCTCCCAGTGGCTCCTCACCGCCGGCCCCGACACGCTCTCCTGGGACCCGTCGAAGATGGTCATCAACCGCACGGCCCCCGCGCTGCACCCCGCCGACCGCTCCCACACCTTCCGCGCCGCCATCCTCAACGGCACCCGCTGGACCACCGAGGAGATCACGGTCACCGGCGACCGTACGCCGCTCCAGGTCGCCGCCAACGCGGTCGTGCTCGACCCCTACGACGACACCTGGGCCGCGGCGATCCCCGACTGGGAGACGGTGCAGGCCCTCAAGGGCGCGCTGCCGTCGGTCACCGACGGCCGCCTGCGCGCGGGAGTGTGGAACAACCTGCGCAGCGCCTGGTTCAACGCCGCGGTCGACCCCGCCGACATCGTCGACATCGCCGAGGCTTCGCTGCCGGTCGAAGACCTCGAGGACACCCACCGGCGCACCATGCCCTGGCTCTTCGGCTCGGTGGTGCCGCTGGCGCCCGAGGGTGCTCGCGAGCGGCTCCACGACGCCGCGATCCGCAAGCTCGACGAGGTCGCGCCGGGCTCCGAGCTGCAGCTCTCGGCCTACCGGGCCGCGATCCGGTCGGCGTCGTCGCAGACCCTGCTGCGGCGCTGGCTGGTGACTCCTCCCGACGGCATCGAGACCGACCTCGACCTGCGCTGGCGGGTGCTGACCAAGCTGGCCGAGCACGGGTTCACGACCCGTGAGGAGCTGCGGGCCGCCTACGCCGCGGAGCCGGCCAACGAGGCCCGTATCCACCTCAACGGCGCCTTGGCGAGCCTCCCCGACGCCGAGGCCAAGGCCTTCGCCTGGTCGGTGTTCACCGGTGAGACCGACCTGCCCAACTACGACATCCTCGCTGTCGGCCACGGGCTCTGGCGCGGACCCGCCGAGCTGACCGAGGCCTATGTGGAGCGCTACTTCGACGAGCTTCCCGCCACCGCCGCGAAGCGGTCCGGCTGGAGCCTCGCCGAGGCCGCCGAGGCGTTCTTCCCCGCACACTCGGTCACCGAGGCCACCCTCGGCGCGGCCCGCGCCGTCATCGAGCACGACCTCGATCCAGGCGTACGCCGCCGCGTGGCTGACGCCGCCGACAACCTGCAGCGCCACCTCGCGGTGAAGATCACCTACCCGAGGGGGTAGCACTCCGGCTGACGCGGTGCGTCGGCGGCAAGAGTGTCGGCGCTCACCGATAGTTTTCGGATATGCGGATCCTGCACACCTCCGACTGGCATCTGGGCCGGTCCTTCCACCGGGAGGGCATGCTCGGTCACCAGGCGGCGTACGTCGATCATCTCCTCTCCGTCGTGGAGCAGGAGCGGGTCGACGTGGTGTGCGTCTCCGGCGACGTCTACGACCGTGCGCTTCCGCAGGTCGACGCGGTGCGGCTGGCCTCGGAGACGCTTGCGCGGCTGGCCGCCTCACGCGCGAAGGTCGTCATCACCAGCGGCAACCACGACTCCGCGCAGCGGCTCGGCTTCGGCTCCGACCTGATCGACGCTGCCGGCATCTTCATCCGCACCGACCTCGCCGCTGTCGGGCGTCCGGTGATGCTCCCCGACGAGCACGGCGAGGTGGCTTTCTACGGCCTCCCCTACCTCGAACCCGACACCACCCGGGCCTCCTGGGGTCTCGAGTCCCGCTCCCACCAGGCGGCTCTCGGCGAGGCGATGCGCCGGGTGCGCGCCGATCTCGACGCTCGCCACACCCGCAGCGTGGTGATGGCCCATGCCTTCGTGACCGGTGCCGAGCCGTCCGACTCCGAGCGCGACATCTCGGTCGGCGGTGTCTCGATGGTGCCCGCCAGCCTGTTCGAGACCATCTCCTACGCCGCCCTGGGCCACCTCCACGGCCGCCAGCGGATCACCGAGACGGTGCGCTACAGCGGGTCGCCGCTGGCCTACTCCTTCTCCGAGGCCGACCATCTCAAGGGCTCGTGGCTCATCGATCTCGACGAGTCCGGCCTGGTCGCGAGCGAGTTCGTCGAGGCGCCGGTGCCGCGGCGGCTCGCTCGGCTGCGGGGCACGCTCGACGAGCTTCTCAGCGACCCCAGCCACCAGGCGTACGAAGACTCGTGGCTGCAGATCACGCTGACCGACCGGATCCGCCCGGGGCAGGCGATGGAGCGCCTGCGTCGCCGTTTCCCGCACACGCTGGTGCTGGGCTTCGAGTCGACCGCACCGGTGCTGGGAGCCCTCTCCCGCCCCGACCCGGCCACGCCGAGACGTGACATCGACCTGGTGAGCGAGTTCGTGGCCGAGCTGCGCGGTGAGCCGGCTGCCAAGGCCGAGCTGGCGCTGTTGCAGACCGCGGTCGACGCCTGCTGCGAAGACCCCGAGGTCGACGCGCTCGACACCTCCGCGAGCAGGTCCGATGACGACGAGTGGCTCGAGGTGCTCTTCTGATGCGCCTTCACCACCTGGAGGTGACCGCGTTCGGCCCGTTCACCGGCTCCGTCGCCGTCGACTTCGACCAGCTCTCCGGCGCGGGGCTGTTCCTGCTCTCGGGGGCGACCGGAGCCGGCAAGACGAGCGTGCTCGACGCGGTCTGCTTCGCGCTCTACGGCGACGTGCCCGGCGACCGCGCGGTCGCGAAGCGGCTGCGCAGCGACCGTGCGCCCGCCGACGTGCCCACCCGCGTGGTCTTGGAGGCGACCCTCGCGCAGCGACGCTTCCGCATCACCCGGTCGCCGTCGTGGGAGCGGGCCAAGCGTCGCGGCACCGGCACCACGACGCAGCAGGCCTCCGTGGTGCTGATGGAGCAGGTCGGCGAGGAGTGGCGCACCCTCACCACCCGACTCGACGAGGCCGGATACCTGGTCTCAGACCTCCTCGGCATGACGCTGACCCAGTTCGTGCAGGTCGCGATGCTGCCGCAGGGCCGCTTCCAGGCCTTCCTCCGCTCCAGCGCCGAGGAGCGCAAGCGCCTGCTCGAGCGCCTCTTCCGCACCGAGCGCTTCGCCGACGTGGAGCGGTGGCTGCGCGAGCGTCGCGTCGAGCTGCGGCGCAGCTCGGAGTCGCTCAACGCCGACGTCGCCGAGGTGGTCAGCCGCATCAGCGAGACCGCGGCCGTCACCCTCCCCGACGACTGGGACGTGCACGACCTCAGCCTCCCGGCCGGTGACGGCGCCGTCGCGACCTGGGCGCGCGAGCTGACCGAGAGCGCCACCGAGGCCCAGGCCGTCACCTCCGGTGCGGCGATGGAGGCCCTGGCAGCCGAGTCGGAGACCCTCGCCGCCCTCGACGCAGGCAGGGTGGTCGCTGAGAAGCAGCGCGGTCTGCGGGCGGCCGCCGAGGAGGAGAGCCGCCTGGTCGCCGGTGCCGAGGCGCAGGAAGAGCGGGTACGCCGCGTCGACGCCGCCCGCCGGGCCGAGGCCGTCACCGGGGTCGCCGAGCTCGCCGACAAGGCCCGCCGCGACCACGAGCGGGCGGCCGCTCTCGCCTCGCGCGACATGACCCTGACCGAGGCCGGTGCCGCTGTCGACCGCATCGCCTCCCAGCTCTCCCAGGCTCGTGCCCTGGTGCCGGTGCAGACCCGCCTCAGCGACGTCGACCGCGAGCTCGAGTCCACCGGTGCGCAGCGCGACCGGCTGCGCGGTCAGGCACGCGAGCAGGCGCGGCTCGCTGACGACCTGCCCCGGAAGGTGCAGACGCTGACGGCGAGCCTGAAGGCGGCCACCGAGGCCGCCGCCGCGCTCCCGGCGCTGCGCGCCCGCGTCGCCGCGGTCGACGAGGTCGCCCGGCTCGAGCGAGAGATCGCCGAGGCTCGCACCCGACACGGGTCGGCCAGGGCAGCCGCGATGGAGGCGCGCACGCGCTATCTCGACGTACGCCAGGCACGACTCGACGGCATCGCCGCCGAGCTCGCCGGCGCCCTGGCGGTCGGCGCCGACTGCCCGGTCTGCGGATCGCACGACCACCCTCACAAGGCCTCACCCGCCGAAGGTGCTCCCGACGCGGCCGCCGAGAAGGCCGCCCAGGCGACGTACGACAACGCCAGCGCCGAGGAGCACGCCCGCGACCAGCACGTGCGTGACCTCGCCACCCGGCTCCAGCTCGCCCAGGAGGGTGCCGGTGAGGGCGAGGAGTCGACCGGCTCGCTCACCGAACGTCTCGCCGGCATGGAGCGTACGGCCGCGGGTGAGGAGCGGCTGCGGGCCGAGCTCGCTGAGGCCGAGGAGAGTCGAGCCCGCTCGGCCGAGCTCCGCGCCGACCTGGAGGCCCGCACCGCCGCGCTCGAGACCACCTGGCTCCACCTCACCGACGAGCGCGAGCGGCTCGAGCGGCAGCTGCGCGACCTACGTGGCGACCATCCCGACCTCGATGCCCTGCTGGCCGCCCTCGACCGCGAGCACCGGACTGCGACCACGACCCGCGAACGGCTCGAGCATGCCGCCCGTGCCGCCGAGGCGCTCGCCACGGCGGAGAACACCTTGGCCGCCACCGCGGCTCGGGCCGGCTTCGAGACCCCCGAGAGCGCGCTCTCGGCGGCTCTCCCCCCGGCGCAGATCACGGCACTGAGCGATCAGATCAAGACGTACGCAGACCGGCTGGCCACCGCTCGTGCCGCGCTCGACTCTCCCGAGGCCACCGAGATCCTGGCGACCGACGCGCCCGACCTCCCCGCGCTGTCCATGGCGCACCGTCGGGCGGCCGAGTCCGCCGACGCGGCCCGCTCAGCAGCCGACACCGCCGCCAACCGTGCCGCTCGCCTCGACGCGCTCCTCCGCGACCTCGGGCAGGCTCTCTCCGCCTGGACACCCGTGCGCAACGACCTCGAGGTCGTCACCCGCATCGCCTCCTTCGCCGAGGGGAAGAGCAGCGACAACCAGCTACAGATGAGCCTCTCGGCCTACGTCGTCGCCTACCGCCTCACCCAGGTGGTCGCAGCCGCCAACGAGCGGCTGGCGAAGATGAGCGATCAGCGCTATGCGCTGGAGCACTCCGCCGCGAAGGGTGCCGGCGACCGCCGCGGCGGTTTGGCGCTGTTGGTGCGCGACGACTGGTCGGGCGAGTCCCGCGACCCGGCCACTCTCTCGGGCGGTGAGACCTTCGTCGTCTCCCTCGCCCTCGCCCTCGGCCTGGCCGACGTCATCATGAACGAGGCCGGCGGGCAGATGCTCGACACGCTGTTCGTCGACGAAGGCTTCGGCTCCCTCGACGCCGACACCCTCGACGACGTGCTCGACGTGCTCGACACCCTCCGTGAAGGCGGCCGCATCATCGGCGTGGTCAGTCACGTCACCGAGATGCGCGAACGCATCCCCACCCAGCTGGCCGTCACCAAGGGCCGCGAGGGTTCGACCCTCCAGATCCTCGGCATCTGACTCACCAGCTCGCCGAGTCGGCCCGTCCTGACCACACCCCTCGCCGAGTCGGCGCGTCCTGACCACACCCCTCGCCGAGTCGGCGCGTTCCAACGCGCCGACTCGACCTGGTTCTCGGTCAGAACGAGCCGACTCGGCGGGAGATCAGTCGGCGAAGGACTCGACCGGCGGGCAGGAGCAGACCAGGTTGCGGTCGCCGTAGGTGTTGTCGATGCGAGCCACCGGCGGCCAGTACTTGTCGCCCGAGCCGTTGGGTCCGGTCATGCCCTGCGGGAAGACGGCCTCTTCGCGCGAGTAGGGGCGGTCCCAGTCACCGACGAGCGCACGCGAGGTGTGCGGGGCGCCACGCAGGATCGAGCTCTCCGGGGTCCACTCGCCCGACGCGACCTGGTCGATCTCGCCCTTGATCGCGATCATGGCGTCGATGAACCGGTCGAGCTCGGCGAGGTCCTCCGACTCGGTGGGCTCGACCATGAGCGTGCCCGCGACGGGGAACGACATCGTCGGGGCGTGGAAGCCGTAGTCGATGAGGCGCTTGGCGACGTCGTCGACGCTCACGCCGGTCTCCTTGGTCATCGCCCGCAGGTCGAGGATGCACTCGTGCGCGACCAGCCCGGTCTCGCCGCGGTAGAGCACCGGGAAGTGCTCGCCGAGACGGGCTGCCACGTAGTTGGCCGACAGCACCGCAGCCCCGGTGGCCCGGGTCAGGCCCTCGGCGCCCATCAGACGTACGTAGGCCCAGGAGATCGGCAGGATGCCGGCCGAGCCGTACGGAGCCGCCGAGATGGCGCCGATGCCCGAGCGCTTCGCGGCGTCGGGGTGCAGCGAGTGCGAGGGCAGGTAGGGAGCCAGGTGGGAGCGGACCGCGACCGGGCCGACGCCGGGACCACCGCCGCCGTGCGGGATGCAGAAGGTCTTGTGCAGGTTGAGGTGGGAGACGTCGCCGCCGAACTCGCCGGGCTTGGCGTAGCCCAGGAGCGCGTTGAAGTTGGCGCCGTCGATGTAGACCTGGCCGCCGACCTCGTGCACCAGCGAGCAGACCTCGGTGATGCCCTCTTCGTAGACGCCGTGGGTCGAGGGGTAGGTCACCATGATCGCGGCGACCTTCTCGCCGTGGTCGGCCAGCTTCGCGCGCAGGTCGTCGAGGTCGACGGTGCCGTCCTCAGCAGACTTCACCACCTGCACCTTCATCCCGGCCATGACCGCGGAGGCGGCGTTGGTGCCGTGCGCCGAGGACGGCATCAGGCAGATGTTGCGCTCGCCCTGACCCTGCGCCTCGAGATAACCACGGATCGCCATCAGGCCGGCGAACTCGCCCTGCGAGCCGGCGTTCGGCTGGATCGAGACCTCGTCGTAACCGGTGACAGCGGCCAGCCACCCCTCCAGCTCGCCCACGAGCCGGGTGTATCCGGCGGCGTCCTCGGCGGGCACGAACGGGTGCAGGTCTGCGAAACCGGGCAGCGAGATCGGCTCCATCTCGGTGGTCGCGTTGAGCTTCATCGTGCAGGAGCCGAGCGGGATCATGCCCTTGTCGAGCGCGTAGTCGCGCGCGGCGAGACGGTGCAGGTAGCGCAGCATCTGGGTCTCGCTGTGGTGGGCGTTGAACACCTCATGAGTGAGATAGTCAGTCGTACGCAGCAGGCCCTCGGGCAGCGCGCTGGGTGTGGTGCGGTCGACCTCCTCGAGGTCCACCCCGGTGACGCCGAACGCGCTCAGCACGGCAGACAGCGTCGAGCGCGTGGTCGCCTCCGAGGTCGAGACACCGACGGTGTCGGCGTCCACCTGACGCAGGTGAACGCCGAAGCGACGAGCCGAGGCGACCACGTCGGCCGCTCGGCCGGGCACGGTGACGCCGATCGTGTCGAAGAAGGTCTCCGATACCAGCGGGAGGCCGGCGGAGCGCAGCGCTGCGGCCAGGACGGCGGCGTACCGGTGGGTCCGGGTCGCGATCGAGCGCAGCCCGGCAGGACCGTGATAGACGGCGTACATCGAGGCGCCCACGGCCAGCAGCACTTGAGCGGTGCAGATGTTGGAGGTCGCCTTCTCACGGCGGATGTGCTGCTCCCGGGTCTGCAGGGCCAACCGGTAGGCGGGCCGCCCCTCCGCGTCGACGGAGACGCCGACCAGGCGGCCGGGCAGGTGTCGCTCGATGCCCTGGTGGACGGCCATGTAGCCGGCGTGGGGGCCGCCGTAGAAGAGCGGGATGCCGAAACGCTGGGTGGATCCGACGACCACGTCGGCGCCGAGAGTGCCGGGCGCCTCGAGCAGGGTCAGCGAGAGCAGGTCGGCGGCGACCACGGCGAGCGCGCCCCGCTCGTGGGCGGCGTCGATGACCGGCTTCAGGTCGGGCACGCGGCCGGAGGTGCCGGGGTACTGCACCAGCACGCCGATCAGGTCACCCTCGGGCAGGCCCTCGGAGAGGTCGGCGACGACGACCTCGAGGCCCATCGCCTCGGCACGCACCTTCACGACCTCGATCGACTGCGGCAGCGCGTCGGCGTCGATGACGAACGGACCAGACCCCTTGCGGTTGGCCCTGTGCACGAGCGCCAGCGCCTCGGCGGCTGCCGTGCCCTCGTCGAGGAGGGACGAGTTGGCGACCGGGAGCCCGGCCAGGTCGCCCACCATCGTCTGGAAGTTGAGCAGCGCCTCCAGGCGGCCCTGAGAGATCTCGGGCTGGTAGGGCGTGTAGGCGGTGTACCAGCTCGGGTCCTCGAGCACGTTGCGCCGGATCACCGGCGGGGTCACGGTGGCGTGGTAGCCCAGCCCGATCATGGCCTCGCCCGGCTTGTTGGACGCGGCGATCTCCCGCGCCAGCGACGCGACCTGCGACTCGGACAGCGGGCCCGGAAGGTCGAGCGATTCGACGGAGCGGATCCCGGCCGGCACCGCCGCGTCCATCATCGCCGCCACCGACTCGTAGCCGAGGCGTTGCAGCATCGTCGCCTCGTCGGCGGAGGAGAGCCCGACGTGGCGCTCCACGAACGGGGAGGCGGCGTCGAGCTCGGACAGAGTGGGCGTGTCGGACACAGTGGCTCCTGAGGGCATCTAAGACAAACTCGTACGCCCTCCCCCTCTGTCACGCGCCGATGCGCTGCTTCAGAGCTGCCTGGTCCGCACAGTCGTGGATGCCTGAGAGTTTCCGGGGAGGAATTGCCCCTTCGGCGCTCCAACGCGTGGAGCTCTCCCATGCGGGATCGTCAGCACCACCAGCATAAACGACTGGGCCCTGAGACCACGCGTCTGCGTGGCCCCAGGGCCCAGTCTCAGCTCGGTTCAGCCCGCGTTGCGGGCGGCTCGCCTGGCGGCCAGCTCGTCGGACATGCTCGCGACCTGCTCGCCGTCTTCGTCCGTACGCTCGCTCGGCAGCGCGGAGAGGGTGCCCTCGATCTCGCGCCACACTCCGCCGATGGCGATGCCGAAGACTCCCTGCCCACCCTGGAGGAGATCGATCACCTCGTCGTTGCTGGTGCACTCGTAGACCGAGGCACCGTCGCTCATCAGGGTGACGCGGGTGAGGTCGTCGGTGCCGCGCTCACGCAGGTGATGGACGGCCGCACGGATCTGCTGCAGCGAGATCCCGGCGTCGAGGAGACGCTTGATGACCTTGAGGATCAAGATGTCGCGGAATGAGTAGAGCCGCTGGGTGCCGGAGCCGGTCGCGCCGCGCACGCTCGGCTCGACCAGGCCGGTGCGGGCCCAGTAGTCGAGCTGGCGGTAGCTGATGCCGGCTGCGTTGCAGGCCGTCGGGCCGCGATAGCCGGTGTCGCTCGGCAGGGGCGAGACATCGTCGGTGAAGAGAAGGCCCTGCTCGTCGGCCTGCTCCGCCGCGCGATGCGCGTCGTCGGCGCCGTGGCCGGGCTTCTGCTCGTGGTCGAACACGATGTCCTCCATCGTCTACTCCGTTGTGCGTAACTCCGCTCGGGGAATGAACGGTGAGGCGGGGGGACCACATCGCTGGAGTTACAACAGAGACAACTACAAGGTAAGCGTCGCAAGGGCCCCGGTCAAAGAACCCCCTCCGGCGTGTCGCTGGCCCTAACCCTCAGGTAGAACTTGAGGGTCCGAGTCTCAGTGTGACTCGAAGTCCTCCGGGGTGATCTCGTCGAGGAACTCACGGAACTTCTCGATCTCGTCCTCCTGCTCGGCGGGCACCGAGAGGCCGGCCTCGTCGAGCACCTCGTCGGAGACGACGATCTTCGTGCCCGTACGCAGTGCCAGCGCGATCGAGTCGGACGGCCGCGCACTCACCTCGATGCCGGAGGCGAAGACGAGGTTGGCGAAGAAGACGCGGTCCTCGACCGTCGTGATCTGCACCTCGCTCAGCTCGTTGCCGGTCGCCTCGACCACATCCTTGAGCAGGTCATGGGTCAGCGGCCTCGGCGGCACCACGCCCTGCTGGGCGAAGGCGATCGCAGTCGCCTCGACCGCACCGATCCAGATGGGCAGGTATCGCTCCCCCGCCACCTCGCGCAGGAGCACGATCGGCTGATTGGAGGGCATCTCCACCCGGACTCCGAGCACATCGACCTCGCGCATGTCATCCACCCTACCCGCCTCCGGGTGGCAGAAGCAGCCCGGCGGACCGATCGAGATCGTGTGGCTCAGCGCTCCCGCAGACCCGACTTCACCAAGGTGGCGTGCAGGCGCACCGCGAGAGACGCGATCTCGCTGCCGATCTCCTCGGCTCTGCCCTGCGCGCCCGCATTTCCCGGGCGGCGCAGCGGCGCCACGATCTGCTCGATGAGCCCGACCTCACGGTCTGCCGCGGCCTTCACGCCACGCAGATGACGGGGCTCGATGCCGAATTCGGCCAGCTCTTTTGCCGTGCGCGCGATCGCCAGCGCGTCGGTGTCGTAATGACCGCTGCGCAGCGGCACGACGAGGGCCATCCGCTCGAGCTCGGTGAGCAGGTCGTCGTCGACCTCGGCCACCTTGAGGAGCTCGCGCCGCGAGATCCGCATGTTGTCCGTACGCCGAAACGACTCAGCTCCGGGAGCGCCGTCGGGGGTCAGCGCGACCGTCGGGACGGTGGGCACCGTCGCCTCGATCTCCGGCGGCTCGAGGCCACGGTCGATCGCATCGAGGTGCTCGCCGATGACCTTCAACGGCAGATAGTGGTCGCGCTGCATCCGCAGGACGTAGCGCAGTCGTTCCACGTCACGCAGGGAGAACTTGCGGTAGCCCGCAGGGGTGCGCTCCGGCTTGATCAGGCCCTTGTCCTCGAGGAACCGGATCTTCGGGATGGTGACCGTCGGAAAGTCGGGACGCAGCTGGTCAAGGACCTGGCCGATGTTGAGCCGCTCCCCCGAGTCGCTGGCCGGCCGTTGAGGGTCGGGCATCGCGGCGGCGGCCATGTCTAGGCGCTTTCGTGTCCGGCGTAGAAGACGAGACGGAACTTGCCGACCTGCACCTCGTCGCCGTCCTTGAGGACGACCTTCTCGATGCGGTCGCGGTTGACGTAGGTGCCGTTGAGGCTGCCTCCGTCGGAGACCTCGAAGGTGTCACCGGTGCGCGCGAACGAGGCGTGGCGGCGAGAGACGGTGACGTCGTCGAGGAAGATGTCGCTGTCCGGGTGACGGCCGGCGACCACGGTGTCCTTGTCGAGCAGGAACCGGCTGCCGGAGCCGGGACCACGCTGCACGACAAGCATGCCGTTGCCCCGCGGCAACGCCTCGACGGTGGCAGCCTCGACAGGGCTGAGCAGCCGGTCAGAGGTGTCGGCGTCGGCCCCGAGCTGGATCGTCGAGGTCTGCTCGGTCCCGGTCAGGCTTACGCCACACTGCGAGCAGAACCGTGCTTCGTCGGGGTTCTGGCTGCCGCAGGCGGGGCACACGGACATTTCAAGCTCCAGGTTGATCGAGGGCCGGGCATACACCCTCAAGTGAACGTTGAGGGATGGTGTCTGAAACCTATCAGGTCCGCGGTTCGCGCGGTTGCCGACTCGGTACGTCCCGGCCCATGTTGTGGGTGGTGGCTGAGCAGGCGTCTACGCGTCGAGCGAGGCCTCGTAGGCAGCGGCGTCGAGGAGGCCGTCGACCTCACCACTGTCGGCCGGGACGACCTCGAAGAGCCAGCCGCCGCCGTAGGGGTCGTCGTTGACGAGCTCCGGGGTCGCGTCGAGCGATCCGTTGGCGGCGACGACCTCGCCGGAGATCGGCGCGTAGATGTCACTGACCGACTTGGTCGATTCCAGCTCACCACAGCTCTCGCCGGCCTTGATCGTGTCACCGACGGCGGGCAGGGAGACGTAGACGATGTCGCCCAGAGCGTCCTGGGCGAAGCTGGTGATGCCGACTCGCACGGAGCCGTCGGTCTCGCCGGGGTTGCGAAGCCACTCGTGCTCGCTGGTGTACTTCAGGTCCTCGGGATACACGTGCATCTCCTCTTCAGGCGTGCTGGTCGGGACCGAGGATCCACCCTCGATCCGGTTGACGAAACCCTACTGCGCCGCACCGACAGATCGCTCAGTGGGACACGGTGTGGGTCGACTCGATGTCGATCTTCTCGCGCGACTTCACCTTGACGTCGGCTCCCTGGTCCTCGAGCTGGTCCCGCGGGCCCTGGTAGAAGTCGATGGCACCGGACAGCGTGTCGGGCGGCCCGATGACATGGAGGCGGTACGGCGGACTGACCAGCTCGCCACCGACGTCGAGACCGGGGTCGGGCTGGCTCACCTCGATCGAGGACGAGGCGACCAGGCGGACGGCCTCGCCGTCGGCACCCTCGATCTCCATCGCCTCGGCACCGCTCGTACGCAGCTCCTCGATGAGGTCGAGCAGTGCGGTCAGGCGCAGCGGGTCGCTGCCGGGCTCGATCTCGATCGTGATGCCCGGGCCGCTGACCGGGACCGTCCCTGCGATCACCTTGAGGGTGTCGACCTGCTCCTCGGCGCGCTGGAGAGCGGTCTGCTGCTGCAGGGTCTGGTCCTCGAGCTCGTCGCGCGTGCTCTCCAGATCCTCGATCTGCTCCTGGGCCTTCTGGGTCGTGCCGGCGAGGCCGGAGAGGATGTCGATCAGCTCCTGCTCGCGCAGACCTGCGTACGTCGAGTCCTCGGTGTTCGTCTGGACCTGCACGACCGCGGCGTACCCGAGCACGCACAGCAGCACCGCCACGGCCACCTGTCCGCGCCGGAAGTGCGATAGGGCGTCGAAGAGGCGAGCACGGCCGACCAACGGCTCGTCGTCGTCCTCAGGCTCCGACGGCTGGGCTGCTTCTGCCTCTTCTGCCGGCTTGGCTTCCTCGGTGGGCTCGGCCTCGTCCACGAGCCCGGCCTCGTCGGTCGGCTCGGTGTCGATTGCGTCGGTTGCCTCAGCGTCGGTCGCCTCAGCGTCGGTCGGTTCGGCTTCGGTGGATACGGGATCGGGGGTTGTCGCAGCCGACGAAGCGGACTCGTTCGGCTCGTCGTCAGGCTCGTCATCCGGGGTGACCTCGGCCTCTGCCGACTCCCCCGGACCTTCGTCGGGCTCGTCCGCATCGGTGGCCGCGTCCTCGTCCGAGTCGTCGGCCTCGGTCGCGGCGGCAGAGCTCTCCGGCTCCTCGTCGACCTCGTGAGGCTCTTCGGCCTCGACCGGCTCGGGTTCGTCCGTGGCCTCCGCCAGCTCTGGATCAGCCTCGTCGCCGGCGTCGTCCGACGGCTCCACCGCAGCCTCGTCGGCCTCGACCTGCTCGGGTTCATCCGCGGCCTCCGCGACCTCGGGATCAGCCTCGTCGCCGGCGTCGACCGACGGCTCGTCCGCAGCCTCGTCCGGGCCCTCCTCAGCGGGCACGTCAGCAGCCTCCGTCTCGGAGACGTCGCTCTCCCCCGCGTCCTCGGAGTCGTCTTCGTCCACATCGGCGGCGTCGACCGTCTCGGCGGCATCCTCGTCGGCCTCGTGGCCTGCATCCGCCTCGGCCGCGAGCTCCTCGCCGTCAGCCGCACCAGCCGAGGACGTAGCGACCTCGGGCTCGTCTGCGTCGTCGGGCGCTGTTGCTTCCGGCTCCTCGGCGACGATCTCTTCGTCGACCTCGGCTGCCTTCTTCTTCCGCTCACGCATGGAAGATGTGCCTCCGGATGGCTGCGACGTTGGTGAAGATACGGATGCCGAGCACGACGATGACGCCGGTCGAGAGCTGGCCGCCGACGCCGAGACGGTCACCGAGGTAGACGATGCCGGCGGCGATGAAGACGTTGCTGATGAAGGAGACGACGAAGACCTTGTCGTCGAAGATGCCGTCCATGAACGCGCGCAACGCTCCGAAGACCGCGTCCAGCGCCGCAACGACGGCGATCGGGAGATAAGGCGCGAGGCCGACGGGCACCTCGGGCTGGAAGAACAGTCCCAGCACGATGCCGATCACTAGGCCGATGACGGCGATCATTCTTCGCGGTCCCCTTCGGTGTTGTCAGTGGGCTTCTTGGAGCGCTCGTCGCCCTTGGCGTCGAGGTAGGTCAGCTCCAGCAGATCAGGTGGTGCGGCAGGGAGGGTGAGCCGGTCGATGTTCTCCACGTCGTAGGGCATCCCGTACTCCTGCGTGGTGGTGTGGATCATCACGCCGGAGATCGTCTCCGCGAAGCGTGCCGACAGCGTACGCGTGTCGCCGATCGCCGACACCTCGTAGGGCGGCGAGAGCGAGACGTCGTTCATCCGCAGCGTCGACCCGGAGGTGATCACACCGCTTCGCGGGGTCACCCGCTGCCCGTCGACGGAGACCGCGCTGGCGCCGGCCTCCCACAGACCGTTGACGATCACGGCGAGGTCGTAGTCACGCACGGTGCCGCCTTCGCTGCCGTCGGAGGCGTTGTCGATCGTGATCCTGATGCCCGATCCGGTCACCGGGGCGAACCCGGTGCGCTCGCCGGTCGCGGCGGCGTTGGCCGAGGTGCGCTCTGCCCGCTCGTCGAGCGAGCTCAGCGCCGCCTCACGCTTCTGGGTGTCGTCGCGGAGCTCGGAGATCTCCCGGTGGAGATCGGCGATGCCGGCCTGGCGCTGCTCGATGCGGTCGATCAGCACCTGCCGGCTCGTCTGGCGTACGTCCTCGTTGCGCGAGGTCTGCACGGCCGCGGTCGTGGCGAGCAGCGCGAACAGGCCCACGACCACCATCGCGCGAAAGCCGGGGCGACGCCGGCGGACGGGCTCCTCGCCGGCAGGGTCGCGGCGATGCGCAGCGGCCTTGTAGTCGGAGTCGATCGACTGGTCGGTGATGCGGTCCAGGAGCGGCTTGGTGACGTAGGCGCGCAGGTCGTCAGAGGCAGGGAGCCGGTCAGGCACGTGTCGAGCCACCCTTCTTCTCCAGCGGCGGTGTCGTGGCCATCAGACGGCGCACCTCCTGGGCATAGAGCACGAGGCTCCACCACAGCAGCACGATCCCCCACAGAGCGAGCGCCCAGCCGAACGCCTGCGCCAGCTGGAGCTTCACGCTCGGCTCCAGACCCAGGTCGAGGACCGCCGGGATGTCATGGCTGATGTAGAGCAGCGGGAACGAGGCCAGCAGGAAGAAGGCACCCACCTTGCCCAGCAGATGCACCGGCAGCGTACGCACCCCGCGGCTGCGCAGCAGCGGCACGAGCCCGAGCAGGGCGACGAGCCGCAACGGCACCAGCAGCGCGATCAGCCACGGGATCACCTCGACCTGCCACAGCGCGAACGTCGCCGCCAGGATCAAGACGTTGTTGGCGGCGACGTCGAGGATCTCTGCCGAGCGAGATCGGTCCAGCTGCTTGCGCCTCAGCCAGCTGTCGAGCAGGTCGGTGACCACCGCCAGCCCGAACGCCGCCAGCGCGATCACGTCGTCCTCGGCGATCATCACCGCCCACAGCACGACCGGCGCGTAGAGGAGGCGCAGGATGCTCAGCAGCTTGCCGAGCACCGGCTGGGTTCGGCCCGCCGAACCCAGCGGTCGCTGCGACGATCCCCGGCCCTGTTGCAGGCGGGGATCACCGGATCGACGGTTGGGCATCTGCAGGCTCTCCTCGGTCACCAGACGCGGCACGGACCAAACCCTAGTGGACGGGAGTCACTAAACCTGTCACTCGGTAGTCTGGACGTCGTCGGCGTGGGCTGCGTCGCGGATCTCGCCGACCAGCTCCTCGATGACATCCTCCAAGGTTGCCAGCCCGATGGTGCTGCCGTCGTGGTCGACCACCCTGGCCAGATGCGCTCCGCGACGCTGCAGCGTCTCGAGCGCCTCGTGGAGGGCGTCGTCGGGCGTGACCGTCGCGAACGGCCGGATCCACTTGTTCTGCACCGGCTGCCTGCGGCGTACGTCGTCGGGCTCGAGCACGTCCTTGATGTGCAGGTATCCGACCACCTCACCGCCCTCGTCGGCGACCGGGAAGCGGCTGTAGCCCGTGGTGGCGCAGACCGCCTCGATGTCGGCGCTGGAGGCGCCCCGCGGCACGATCGTCCAGCTGTCGATCGGGATGGTCACCTTGGCGACCGTCTTCTCGGTGAAGCCGAGCGCGCCGGCCAGGCGGCCGTACTCGTCCTCCTCGAGCAGGCCCTCGCCGCGTGACTCCTCGACCATCGCCGCCACCTCGGCGCGGGTGAACGCGGAGCTCACCTCGTCCTTCGGCTCGATCCCGAGCGCACGCACGCACACGTTGGCGACGTAGTTGAATGCGACGATCAGCGGGCGCAGCACGTAGACGACCGCGTAGATCGCCGGGCCCAGCACCAGGGCGGCCTTGTCGGGGCCGGCCAGAGCGATGTTCTTCGGCACCATCTCACCGATCACCACGTGCAGGAAGGTGACCACGAGCATGGCGATCACGAACGCGACCGGGTGATGGAACGCCTCGGGCAGGCCGACCACGTCGAACCCGGGCTCGAGCAGGTGCGCGAGCGCCGGCTCGGTGATCGCCAGCAGCAGCACCGAGCACACCGTGATGCCCAGCTGGGCACCGGCCATCATCAGGCTGATGTTCTCCATCGCCCGCAGGGTGATCTTCGCCAGCTGCGACCCGGACTGTGCGGCCGGCTCGATCTGGCTGCGTCGGGCCGAGACCAGTGCGAACTCGGAACCCACGAAGAAGCCGTTGCCGAGCAGCAGCACCAGGCCGAGCACCAGACCCATCGTCGTGCTCATCAGCCCACGACCTTCATCGAGATCCGGTCGATCCGGCGACCTTCCATGGCTTCCACCGTCAGCTTCACGTAGCGGGCGTAGACGTCGTCGTCATCGGAGTCGGGGGGCGGGTTGCCGGGCACGGTCAGCTCGGCGTTGGCGCCCCGCTCCGGGATGCGACCCAGCAGGCTCAGCAGGAGCCCGGCGACGGTGTCGTAGTCCTCCCCCTCGGGGAGGGCGACGCCGGTGATGTCCTCGACCTCGTCGGGGCGCAGCAGGCCCGAGAGCGACCAACCGCCGTCGCGACGCAGCCGCGCACGGGCACCGAGCGGGTCGTGCTCGTCGGAGATGTCTCCGACGATCTCCTCGATGACGTCCTCGAGGGTCACGATGCCGGCCTGGTCGCCGTACTCGTCGAGCACGATGGCCATCTGGAAGCCCTCGGTGCGCAGCAGCGCCATCAGCGGGTCCAGGCGCAGCGAGTCGGGCACCACGACGGGCGGCACCATCAGGTGCTTGACCTTCGCCGTGGCGCGCTCGTGCACCGGCAGCGCCACGGCCGCCTTGACGTGCACGGTGCCGACCACGGCCTCGCGCTCGTCGAGCACCGGGAACCGGGAGTTGCCCGTACGCCGGGTCAGCTCGATCAGCGTCTCGGCACGGTCGTTGTGGTCGAGGCTGTGCACGCGTACGCGCGGGGTCATGATCTCGCCCGCGGTGCGGGTGCCGAACTCCACCGAGCGCTCCATCAGCTCGGCGGTGTCTGCGTCGAGAGTGCCCTCGTGGGCGCTGCGCTGGATCAGCGAGGAGAGCTCGGCCGAGCTACGCGCCGAGCGCAGCTCCTCCTGCGGCTCCATTCCCAGGCGACGCACGATCGCGTTGGCGGTGCCGTTGAGCACCTTGATCGGGCCGCGCATGATCCGGGTGAAGGCGCGCATCGGCCCCTGGGTGACGCGCGCGGTCTCCAGCGGCAGCGCCAGGGCGAGGTTCTTGGGGACGAGCTCACCGAAGAGCATCGTCACGATGGTGGAGAGGATCAGGGCCACGGTCACGGCGACCGGAGCGACCATGCCCTCCGGGAGCCCGGCCGAGAGCAGCGGGGCGTCGATGAGCTCGGCGATGGCCGGCTCCGACATCCAGCCGATGCCGAGGTTGGTCACGGTGATGCCGACCTGGGCGCCGGAGAGGTTGCTGGAGAGCTCCTTCATGGCCCTCAGCACACCTTCGGCGCGCTTGTCGCCCTGGGCTGCGGCGGCCTCGACGTTGGCATGGTCGACGGTGACGAGCGAGAACTCGGCGGCGACGAACAGGCCGCAGGCCGCGACGAGCAGCAGCGCGAGCGCGATGAACAGCACCTCCGTCATCGCAGCAGCCTCGAATCACACAGCGAGCATGGATATTGGCCGGGTTGCGGTCCGTCCATCGGGGTTCAGTTCGTCCTTCGCTGTTAGAGGTTGGGCCAGCCTACATGGCGCTCACAGCGCGGCCTGCGGCGCGACGCCCCGCCGCGACGGCGTCTCCGCGGCCTAGTCGTCCGACGTCCCCGTCGGAGCATTACCGAGACGCACCGTCCACGATACGGCTGTGTGGCTTGACTCACTCGACGGACCACCTCGACCCTTTCCGGTCAGCAGCCGAATCTCGAGTCGAGGGAGTCTTCGTGACCACATCCAGGCGTACGTTTCTCACCGGCGCCGCCGGCATCGGCGGTGCGGCCGTCGCGGCGAGCGGGCTGGGCGGCACTCGGGCCTCGGCCACGTCGGCGCGCCGCGTACGGCTGGTGCGGGAGGAGCACCGCGCGGTGGTGATCGGCTCCGGGTTCGGTGGCGGCGTCGCGGCCCTCCGGCTGGCCCAGGCGGGTGTGCCGGTCACCGTGCTCGAGCGCGGACGCCGCTGGCCGACCGGCCCGGACGCGCAGACCTTCCCCACCATCAAGACGCTCGACAAGCGGGCGCTGTTCCACACCACCGCCCCCGACGCGGTCAAGCCGTTGCAGAAGCTGATCGGCACCCCGCTCGACTTCGGGCCGTACGTCGGCCTGATCGAGCCCGTGCTCGGGCAGAACATGCTCGCGATGTGCGCGGCCGGGGTCGGCGGCGGCTCGCTGGTCTACCAGGGCATGACACTGCAGCCCTCCGCGGAGGTCTTCAACACCTGGCTGCCCGAACAGCTCGACTACGACCTCATGGACAGGGTGCACTACCCACGGGTCGCCAAGATGCTCGGCGCCGCGACCGCACCCGACGAGCTGATCGCCTCCGAGAACTATCGAGTCTCACGTACGTTCGGCGAGCGCGTCCGCGCCGCCGGCTACGACCTGAGCAAGATCCCGATGCCGATCGACTGGTCCTACGCGCTCGCCGAGCTCCGCGGCGAGATGGCGCCGTCCTACACCAACGGCGACTGCGGCCTCGGCGTCAACAACGGCGGCAAGCACTCCGTCGACGTCACCTACATCAAGCAGGCCGAGGCCACCGGGCTGGTGCACGTCGCCACCCGCCACAACGTCACCTCGATCGCCCGGGCAGCCGACGGCCGATGGGAGGTGCACGTCGATCGCACCAACGACGCCGGCGACGTGATCGAGCAGAAGATCCTGACGACCCGCGCGCTGGTGATGGCGGCCGGCTCGCTCAACACCTCCAGGCTGCTGGTGCGCGCCGCCGCCACCGGCACCGTGCCCGACCTGCCCGAGCAGCTCGGCCAGGGCTGGGGCACCAACGGCGACCGGATCTACATGTGGCGCCCCTTCGACGAGGACCTCACCGGCGCCCAGGGCGGCCCCGTGGTCTACCAGAGCCAGGACTGGGCCGACCCCACCACGGCCAACACCGTCATCCAGGCGTCCCTGCCGCCGCTCCCCCTCGGTCTCGACATCGGCGGCACGATGCTGGTCGGCTTCGGCGTCAGCGCCTCCCGCGGCAGCTTCGGCTACAGCTCGTCGACCGACTCGGTGAGCCTGCGGTTCCCGTTCGGGGGCGACGGCGCCAGCTACCGCGCCATCCACGAGCGGGTCTCGAAGATCAGCGGCGGGATCGGTGCCCTGATCGACACCAACGCCATCGTCAACAGCACCTGGCACCCCCTCGGCGGCGCCAACATGGGCACCGTCTGCGACCTCGACGGCCGAGTCCAGGGCCAGGACGGCCTCTACGTGCTCGACGGAGCTCTCATCCCGGGCACCACCGGCGCCTGCAACCCGTCGATGACCATCGCCGCCGTGGCCGAACGGGCGATGGACAACATCGTCACCGACGACGTCGGCACGCTCATCTGAGCGTGCTGTCTCCACGCCACCCCGCGGGAGCGAGAACCTGCAATGCAAAATTCTGCAGAAATCTGCGGAAAGGGGTGACAACGCCTTAGGTGATGCGGCAACATTGTTCTTGCCCCGCTGGTGACCCGAGACGCCAGCGGGGCTCTTACGTTTTCGAAGGCTGCCTGTGCGCCTCAGCGGCCGACCGCATATCCCTGGGCGCCGCGAGGGTTGGCTGCGGCCGAGAGGGTTCCGGTCTCCGGATCGCGGGTGACCGCGGAGAGCCGGCCGAGCGACCAGTCGCCGCTGAGCTCGACGGCGTGGCCGCGGCGGCGCAGCCCGTCGACGACGTCGGCGCCGACCCGGTCCTCGAGCACGGCGCCGGCCGGTGTCCACGTGCGCGGCCAGAACGAGCCGGGGAACGAGGTCGAGTGCAGCGCCGGGGCGTCGATCGCCTGCTGCGGCGTGTAGCCGCCGACAATCGTGCGGAGCAGGTAGAGCAACTGCCACTGGTCCTGCTGGTCGCCGCCCGGAGAGCCGACCGCGGCCACCGGACGGCCATCGCGCAGCACCAGCGTCGGGGTGAGAGTGGTGCGCGGACGCCTCCCCGGTCGCAGCGTCGACGGCAGCCCCGGCTCCAGCCAGGTCATCTGCAGACGCGTGCCCAGGCAGAAACCCAGCTCGGGGATCGTCGGTGACGACTGCAGCCATCCACCCGACGGCGTCACCGCGATCATATTGCCCCACCGGTCGGCGACGTCGATGTGACAGGTGTCGCCGCGGCTCTCCCCGTCACGCGAGACGGTCGGTTCACCCACACCGGACGCGGCAGCGGCCGGATCATAGCTCTCCCGCAACGGCGGGAACGTCACCGCTCCCAGCCCTGGCCGCACCTCGCGTGAGGCGACATCGGCGATCAGGGGGCGGCGGGTGGCGGCGTACTCCTGGGAGAGGAGGGTCTGGATCGTCTCGGGGTCGGCGCCGTCACCGTAGTGGGCGTCGCGGTCGGCGAAGGCGAGCTTGGAGGCCTCGAGGATCGTGTGTGCGCCCGCCTCGGTGCACGGGTCGAGCAGCGCGTCCGCCAGCGGCTCGAGCAGGTTGAGGGTCTGCAGCAGCACCGGCCCCTGCGTCCACGCGCCGGCCTTCGCGATCGTGTGGCCGCGGAACTCGGTTGTCACCGGTGCCTCGTACGCGGCCGAGAAGCCCGCCATGTCGGCGAGCGTGATCACGCCGGCGTGGTCGGTGCCGGACGCGTGACGGTGCGGGGTGCGTACGAACCTCTCGACCGCCTCCGCGACGAACCCGCTCCCCCAGGCGGCGCGAGCGGCGTCGATCCGGTCCTCGCGGGTCGCGGCGCCGTCACCGGCGGCGACGAGACGGTCCAGGACGTCGGCGTAGGCCTCGTTGCGCACCATCGAGTCGGGCTCGGGCAGCTCGCCGTCGGGCAGCCAGTGGGCTGCCGAGGTGGGCCAGTGGTCGCGGAAGAGGTCGGCCACGGCAGCGATCGTGCTGACGGCTCTGCCCAGGATCGGGTGACCGTTGCGCGCGTAGTCGGCGGCGTAGGCGAGCACGTCCGCGAGCTCCCAGGTGCCGTGGTCGCGCAGCAGCATCAGCCACGCCTCGACCGCACCCGGCACGGCGGCCGCGAGCGCACCGGCGCCGGGCACGAGTTCGAGACCCTCGCCACGCATGTGCTCGACCGAAGCCCCAGCAGGCGCCGGACCCTGCCCCATGAGCACCGTCGCCTCACCGCCGACCGGGGCGAAGATGCCGACCAGGTCACCTCCCGGCCCGTTGAGGTGCGGCTCGACCACATGGAGCACGAATCCGCCCGCGACGGCGGCGTCGAAGGCGTTCCCGCCACGTTCGAGCACCGCCTGGGCGCTCGCGCTGGCCAGCCAGTGGGTCGAGCCCACCATGCCGAACCGGCCGAGCAGGTCGGGACGGGTCTTGAAGTCGGCCGGAGGGGTGTAGGTGGTCACGGGTGCGGGATCGTCGGCAGGCACGCCTCACAGGCTACGAGCCGCGTGTCGATCACGGGTCGCCGAACGCCACGTTAGGGTCACTTCCATGAGTGCATCTGCGGTACGTGGCCGCCTGCAGTGGTCCGTAGCCGTACCGATCCTCGCGGTGGCCGTGCTGGTCGTCTCCTGGCTGCAGCACTCTCACTGGACGATCCTCGCCGTCGTCGCCGCCGTGCTCATCGGGGCGGTCCTGAGCGCGGTCCACCACGCCGAGGTCGTCGCCCACAAGGTGGGTGAGCCCTTCGGGTCGCTGATCCTCGCCGTGGCCGTCACGGTGATCGAGGTGGGTCTGATCGTGATGCTGATGATCAGCGGCGGCGACAACACCAGCACCTATGCTCGCGACACCGTCTTCGCGGCCGTGATGATCACGCTCAACGGCATCGTCGGTCTCTCGCTCCTGATCGGGTCGCTCAAGCACCGGCTGGTCAGCTTCAACGCGGCCGGCACCGGCTCCGCCGTCGCGACCGTGATCGCGCTGGCCGGTCTCACCCTGGTGGTGCCGAGGTTCACCACCTCCGCCCACGGCCCTCAGTACTCCCCTACGCAGCTGGGCTTCGCAGCGGTCGCCTCGCTCGCCCTCTACGTCGCCTTCCTGTTCACCCAGACGATCCGCCACCGCGACTTCTTCCTCCCCGTCACCAGCGACGAGCACGGCCGGATGACCGGCATCGTCGACCTCGACGAGGACGGCCACGCCGACCCGCCCTCGGGCCGCGAGGCGGGGCTGAGCCTCGGCCTGCTCCTGGTCTCGCTGATCAGCGTGGTCGGTCTGGCGAAGGTGCTCTCCCCCACCATCGAGAGCACCGTGAAGAGCCTGGGGTTCCCCTACGCCGTCGTCGGTGTCGTGATCGCCATCCTGGTCCTGGCGCCGGAGTCGATCGCCGCGGTGCGCAACGCCCGCCGCGACCGGGTGCAGACCAGCCTCAACCTCGCCTACGGCTCCGCCATGGCCTCGATCGGGCTCACCATCCCCACGATCGCCGTCGCGATGATCTGGCTCAGCGGCCCCCTCGAGCTCGGCCTCGAGCCGACCCAGATCGTGCTGCTGGTGATCACCGTCTTCGTCACCGGGCTCACCGTCGTCCAGGGCCGGGCCTACGCGCTGCAGGGTTTCGTCCACCTCGTCCTGCTGGCGTCGTTCCTGTTCCTCTCGATGCAGCCGTAGCCGCCGGCTACGTACGCACCTCGTCGAGCCCGACCTCGAGCTTGGGGAACGAGTAGCCCTCGGCGTCCTTGAGCACCGTGTACTGGACGTCGACGTGGGGCTCGATGGCGCTGTGCTTGTCGTTGGGCGCGCCGATGATGAGCTGGAAGCCGAGGCCCCGCCAGGCGCCGATCGCGCGGCCGGTGAAGCGGGCGTCGGCCTTGATCAGCGCCTCGTCGAGGAAGACCGGCGCATAGCGTGGGCGCTCGGCACCGGCGTCGCCGAGCTGGTAGCGCAGCGCCGCACCGACGATGAAGGCCACCAGCTCCTGTGACTCGCCGCCCGACTTCTCGCCGATGTGGTCGTAGAGGGCGACGTGTTCACCGGTGAGCGCGGAGACCTTCTCGGCGCTGACCCGCACGTGGTTGCGTACGTCGATGAGGTCGGCGAAGTCGGGGCCGGTGCGCCGCATCCGGTCGATCAGCCGAGCCATCCGCTCGTGGGCCTGCTCGCGGGCGGCCTCGGTGCTCGACCTGTCACCGGCGACCTTCTCGATGAGGTCGCGCACCGCACGCAGCTCCTTGCGGAACCGGGCGCGTACGGCCGAGTGGCTCTCCTGGGTGTCGATACGCAGCCGGTGGTCGTCGTCGTTGAACGGCAGGCCGGCGAGGATCTGGTTGATCGGGTCGATCCGGTCGCGGATCTCGCGCACCGCCCGGGACAGAGTGCTGTCGAGGTTGGTCAGGTCGTTGCCGGAGAGGTTGAGCAGCGAGTCGCGCCACTCGACCTTCAGCTCGTGGAGCCCGTTGGTCTCGAGGTCGGTGAGCAGCCGGTCGTAGTCGGCGTAGGACATCTCCGGGTCGGTGTCGAGGTTGGGGTTGGGCCCCCAGCGCTCGAGGAAGGACTCGAAGATGGCCCGCAGCTGGTCGCGGCGCTCGCCGACCGTCTCCTGCGCCAGGATCCGTTCGGTCTCGAGGCGCTCCGCGGCACGGACGAAGACCGCATCGAGCTCGGCCAGGGCATCGTCGCGCGCGGCCGCCGAGTCGCCGCCGGCGACCTTGAACAGCTCGTCGAGATAGGCCCGCTGCTCGGCGTCGACCTGGCCGCCGGAGGCTGCTTCCAACGCGTCCTTGGCCTCGTCGACCTGCTCCACGATCTCGCTCCAGCGCTGATAGACCGTGTCGTGCCGGGCCTTCGCGCTGCCCAGCGCCTCGCGCAGGGAGTCTGCCTTCTGGCGGGCCCGGACGACCCGCTTCTTGAGGTCGGCGATCTCGGGGTTGTCGCCGGTGACGTCGTCGATCACCGAGGCCCAGCGGTCGCGCTCGGCCTCGGCGGAGGCGACGTCGACCTGGTCCCAGGTGAAGCCCGTGATGGCCTTGTAAGCACCCTGGCGGGCGTTGAACGCGTCGACCGCCTGCTCCGCGGCCGCCAGCGCTTCCTCGGCGCTCGCGGCCTCCTCGCGGGCCCGGGCAAGCTGGTCGTCCAGGTCGGCAAGGAGCCTGGTGTTGCTGAACCCCAGCACGTTGCGTACGCCATGACCACCGTGGGCGCCGCGAGACCGCTGCGAGACCTGGCCGGTGATCGTGAGGGCGCGGTCGTGCTGGGCGAGCAGCGCCGAGGTCTGCACGCAGACGTAGCCGTGCTGGGCGACCAGCCGCTCCTTGAGCCAGCCCGTGAAGACGCTGCGCCGGTAGTCGAGCCGTCCGGGCAGCGTACGGTCGTCGGGGTCGGTGGACTCCGAGCGTGCGGTGGGCACGGCCTCGAACCGGATGCGGGTCGGCAGGCGCACCGCGTCGATCGCTGCCCGGAAGGAGCCGACATGGGCGGCGTCGATGAGCATCGTGGTCGAGAAGCCGCCCAGCGCCAGGTTGAACGCCTCGCGCCACGCCTCGTGCTCGGTGCGCACCTCGACGAGCTCGCCGACGAACGGCATCTCCTCGGCCTTCAGCCCGGCCGCCTCGGCCAGCGCCTCGCGAGCCGCCCGCAGGTGCTCGGGGATGTTGTTCTTCGCGCGCCCGGCGTCGCGCACCTCATGCTCGAGGTCGGCGACACGCTTCGTGGCCAGGTCGCGGGTCGAGCGGGCATCGGCGTAGGCGTTCAACGCGGTGTTGCGACCGTCGCGGTCGGCCAAGACCTCGTCAGCGCGCGCGACGAGCGCCTTGAAGTCGGCCTCGCCGGCGACCTCCGTCTCCAGCACGGCGAGCTCGGCGTCGAGACGCGCCCGTGCGGCGCTCGCCTGGCTCAGCCTCGCCTCGCTCGTCTTGATCTCGCGCTCGGCGGTGTCGAGACGGTCGCCGCCCGAGGAGCGGAGCACCTGCTCGAGGCCCTCCCACTCGCCCACCGCGGCCTCGACCAGCGCCTCGTGCTCGTCGACGACCTGCTCGGCCCTGCTCTTCTGGGAGCTCAGGTCGCCCTCGACCGTGCTCAGCAGCTCGACCCGCTGGTCGGCCTTCCACAGGCCCGCGGGAGTCGCGGCGTCCTCGAAGCGGCCGACGCTGTCGATGACCGAGAGCCGTTCGAGCGCTGCCTCGATCGCTGCCCGGTGCTCCCGGATCGGGGTCAGCGCGCGCACCTGCTGCTCGGCGGTGATCATCCGCTCGCGGGTGGCGGAGAGCTCGTCGAAGTGGGCGACCACGCCGTCGGCGGTGGCGAGGGTCTCGGGCTCCTCGAGCACCATCTTCTTGTAGAGGTCGTCGACGGTGGTGATCTGCTGGCCGGCCTGGATCCGGCCGAGCAGGTTGACCGCCTTCTCACCGTCGCCGGCAGCGCCGATCCCGAGCGCCGCGTGGAGCCTCGCGGTGAAGTCGCGGTCGGTGTCGATCGGAGTCAGGCCGGTCTCGACGAGCGAGGCCTTGGTGAACCGGTGCGCCGCGGCGGGCTCCAGGTCTCGCAGGTCGAAGGAGCCCTCCCCCACGGCTCGCACCTTGGCCACGTCGTCGAGGTTGCGGGCGGCCGCCGGCACGTACCAGGCCCGCAGCGCGGTGTAACGGGCACCGGTCTGGTCCTCCCAGGTCACCGCGATCGCCGACCAGGTGTCTCGGCCGTCGCCGCGCAGCACCCGGATCTTGGTGCCCTGGGCGGTCTTGGCCTCATCGACCTTGCCGCGCGCGTAGGAGAGGATGTTGCGCTGGTCCTGACCGCGCGGCCGACCGACGACACCGCCGTTGGAGGCGCCGTTGAACGGTGTCGTGTGGGGCATGATCAGCGCGATGTAGGCATCCATCAACGTCGACTTGCCCGACCCGGAGCCTCCGGTGAGCAGCGTCGCGTTGGGCGAGAAACGCACCCGGTGGCGTCCGTCGTAGCCGCCCCAGTTGACCAGCTGCAGCTCGCGGGCGACCCACTGCTGGCCGCGCGAGCCGGTCGGGACCAGCCCGAAGAGGGTGTCGATCATGCTCACTGCGCGGGCTCCTCGTCAGCCTCGTCGGCCACATCCTGCTCACGGGTCTCGCCCGGGTCTTCGGTGGCCGCCGGCACGCTCTCGCCGCGCGCCTGCTGCTCCTGGAGCCACGTCTTGAGCTCGCCGAGCTTCTCAGCGCTCAGCACGATCTCGACCAGCGGCGTCACCCGGTAGCGGCCCTCGGACTCCAGCTCGATCAGCCCCTCCTTGTCGAGGCGGGTGATCGCGCGCTGCACCTCCTTGAGAGCGGCGGCGTTGCCTGCGGTGAGGTCGAAGTAGGTGAGCACGTTCTGCTCGAGCTCCTCGACGTCGACCCGCACCGAGCTGCCGCCCGCGACCCGCTCGCGCTGGAAGATCGTGCGCAGGTAGATCAGCACGAGCGTCTCAGCCCGGGAGTAGGCCTCGTCCTTGAGCAGGATCGGCACGTTGAGCTCCTCGGAGCGCACCTGCCGCTTGAACGCGATCCCGCGCTCGTGGTCGACGACCAGCCTGATGAACAGGTCGTGCAGCCTCGACTCCAGGCTCTGCTGGTGCTCGAGCAGGGTGCGCCACTCGGCCGGGTTGCGCTCGGCGGAGAGGAAACGGCCGCGCAGCAGGCGCACCAGCACGCGGCGTACGTCGGCGTCGAGGGCCCCGCGGTCGCCGGCGAAGAGCTCGGTCGGATCGTCCTCCATCGAGACCGGCTCGATGAAGCCGGTCTCCGCCGTCGGTTCGGTCGTGGTCTCAGTCATCGTGGTCCTCATCGTCTCTCATCGAGGCCGTCACGGCGCCGAAGGCGAACCTGCGACGTACGCCGTCGGCCCGCACCGCCTCCACCGTCGAGATCTCGCCGGTCTCGTCCATCCCCAGCCGGTGCACGATCTCGAGCAGACCCAGCAGGTCGACCGGTCGCCGGATCTCCTCGGGCGCGGTCGCGAAGACATCGGCCACGTCGAAGGTGTCCTCGCTGCCCCGAGCCGCCGTGTAGGCCTCCAGGTGAGCCTCGAGCTCGCGATAGCGCGGCCCGCCCCAGGCACGAGTGTCGTCGACCGCGCTGGTCACGTCGCCGCGCTGGGCCAGCGGCTCGGGAGGCTCCGGTGGCCGCAGCTCGCTGACCGACTGCCTCAGGTGCGCCAGCGCGGCGTTGGGCAGCCGCCGCAGCGGATCGACCACGTCGGACGCGCGCGAGTCGGGCATCCACGCCTGGAAGCCGGCCATCACGTCGCGCAGCAGGTCATCGACCTGCCGGTCGCGGGCCGGGTCGTGCGTACGCACCTGCGTGGTGATCACGTGGGAGGCGGTCTGCTGGGCGGCCAGCACCTCCTTGACACCCGACTCGATCCGTCGGCCGACCGCGGCCAGCTCGGCGCGCTCGGGCGGGCCCATCGCCCTCGTGAACCGGTGGCGCAGCACCGTACGCAGGTTGGTGGCGAGGTCGTCGAGGCGGCGCGGGTCGCCGATCATCCGCAGCGCACCGGCGAACGCCTTGCCCTCGGGCGTGGAGGCCATCACGTCCTTGCCCCGCTGCAGATACTCGCGCAGCACCTCCCCCGCCGGGCGTACGTCCTGGCGCAGATCGGTCACCACGTCACGCTGCATCGCGCGGATCGACTCGACGACCCGGGCGAAGTCGGCGGGCAGCTCGCGGGTCAGGTGCAGCACGTTCTCGGCCTGCTCCAGCATCGTGTCGTCATCGACCGTGTCGACCACTCCGGTGCGGTCCAGGCGAGCGATCTCGGCGCGCCGCTGCGAGATCTCCTCGGTCAGCCGGGCGACCCTGGTCAGCACGTCGGGGTCGGCATCCTGGGCCAGCCGCTCGACCGCCTCCAGCAGCGTACGCACCCGCGACTCGGAGACACGTGAGCGAGATCCGCTCGCGCGGCCGGCGACCTCCAGGGCACCCACCGCGTGTGCGGAGAGCCGGTAGACCTCGTCGTCACCCTCGATCTGGCGCAGCAGCCATCCGGCGCGCACCCACTGCCGACACAGGTCACGGGCCGACCCGACCGGCAGGAGCACCTCACCCGACTCGCCCTCGGCATAGCCGGTGCCGCGGAGCTGGTCGAGCATGTCGCCGATCTCCGCGTGGGCGTCGGCGACCGGCACCGCGGCCCGCTCGGAGGTGAACGTCACCGACAGCACTGCCACCACGAAGGGGGCGAACCGACCGTGGAGCAGGTCGAGCATCGGGTTCTTGAAGGCGGCCAGAGCCCCGGCGTACGCCGCCTCGACGCGAGTGTCACTCATCGGCAGACACCCTATGCGCCGGCGCCGACATCCGGACCTCGACCCCGAGCCATTCGGACCGCACGCCACGACACGCACACCAACCTCATGGACACGCAAGTATTCGCTTGCGCACCTGACGCATAGTTATCCCATGCGGGTTCGTCCTTTTCCTGTCGCGGTCGCGTCCATCCTCCTGATGGCGCTCAGCGCGCTCTCCGGCTGCTCCGAGGTCACCGAGCGGCCCGACTCGGCCTCGGGGAGCCCGTCGGCCAAGCCCTCGGCGAAGCCGCTCAGCGCCGACATCTCCCCCGCGGACAAGGCCACCGGCGTGCCGGTCGACAGCACGGTCACGGTCACCTCCACCTCCGGTGAGTTCACCGGCGTCAAGGTCGCCAAGCCCGACGGCCACACTGTGCCGGGCTCGATGTCGGCCGACAACAAGTCGTGGAAGGCCAACGACCTGCTCGACCCCGGCCTGCGCTACACCGTCACCGCGACCGGCAAGACCGGCACCGTGACCAGCACCTTCACCACCCAGGCGCTGAGCCTGGCGCAGCAGACCTTCGCCACCATCGTGCCCGCCGACGGCACCCAGGTGGGCGTCGGGATGCCGGTCGCGGTCACCTTCGATGTGCCCGTCAAGGACCATGCCGCCTTCGAGAAGCGCATGCACGTGAAGTCCACCCCGGCCCAGACCGGCTCGTGGCACTGGGTCTCCGACAAGGAGGTCCGCTACCGCCCGCAGCACTACTGGAAGCCCGGCACCACCATCAAGGTCGACCTCGACCTCAACGGCGCCCCGGCCGGTGCGGGTATCTACGGCCAGCACGACCGAGCCGCGACCTACAAGGTCGGCGACGCACATGTCATCAAGGTCAACGCCGCCACCCACCAGATGAAGGTGTTCAGCAACGGCAAGCTGCTGCGCACCATCCCGACCACCACCGGAAAGCCCGGCTTCACGACTCGCTCCGGCATCAAGATCATCTCCGAGAAGCACCGGGTCAAGGAGATGAGGTCGGAGACGATCGGCATCTCCGACCAGGGCTCGAGCGACTACTACGACCTCGACGACGTCGAGTACGCCATGCGGGTGACCAACTCCGGCGAGTTCATCCACGCTGCTCCCTGGTCGACCGGCTCCCAGGGATATGCCAACGTCTCCCACGGCTGCACCGGCATCTCCACCGCCAACGCCGCCTGGCTCTACGGCCTGGCCCGGGTCGGCGACGTCGTCGAGACCACCGGCACCGACCGGAAGATGGAGTGGGACAACGGCTTCGGCGACTGGAACCTGTCGTGGGCCGACTACCGATCAGGCTCAGCCCTGCACTGAGCACCGTCTCCGGCCGCAGACCTCACGACCCGGTCATGACCGCGAACCCGTCGAGGTGACGGGCCAACCCGTATTCGAAGAGAGCGTCCAGCTCGGGGGCGGGGTCTTCCGACATCGTCGCCAGCAGCGGGAACCGCTCGCGGGCGAGGACGTCACGGTGTCGCGGACGCTGGTGCGCCGACCACCGGTCCAGGGTCATCCCGGTGCGGCGCTCGGCCTCGGCCTCGCGCGTCCTGGACAGCCCGATCGTCATCACCAGGCCGTGCAGCGTCATCGCCTCCTGCAGGCGCACGTCCATCGGGAGGTCGAGCTCCTCGAGCGCGCGCAGGACCCACTCGGTGTGCTCGAGCATGTTGGGCACCATGACCGGGCGGGTGAACGAGACGACGTGCGGCAGCCACTGGTGGCGCCGGCACAGCCGCCAGTGCTGACGGGCGACGAGCTCGAGCTTGGCCCGCCAGCCCCGGGGGCCGCGCTCGGGCAGGTCGAGGTCGCCGAAGGCGAGGTCGGCCATCTGCGCGAGCAGGTCGTCCTTCCCGCTGACGTGGCGATACAGCGACATCGGGCCGAGGTCGAGGCTGCTGGCCAGCCGGCGCATCGAGAGCGCCTGGAGACCCTCGGTGTCGGCCAGGTCGATCGCCGCCCGCAGGATCCGGGTGCGCACCGCATCCTGCTCCCCGGCCCCGTCGCGGGGCGCGGCCGACGCGTCGCGGTGGGCGCTGCGAGCGGCCGGACGGGTATCGGGTGAGCTGACCACCGTGCCCGAGCCGACCCGGGCCTCGACCAGGCCCTCCTCACGCAACGTGGCGATCACCTTGGTCGCGGTCGCGACCGCGACGCCCCACCGCTGCGCGATCGCCCGGATCGACGGCACCCGCTCACCGGCTCGCAGCTCACCGGCCTCGATACGGGAGCGGATCTCCGCGACGATCACGCGATAGGGCGCCTCGGGGCGCGGCTGGGAGGTCACCTGGGTCTCCGATCCGAGTCTCGGGTTGTGGCTTGCTGTCGTGAGCGTACTAGTTCACTTTGGATCATGCACTAGTTCACTTCGTCGCTTTAGGCCTTTCCAAAGGGGGGTATCGACTGAATACGGTGTACGCACAGTACGCAGCGGCGTATCAACGAAGTGAAGGGATCAACACGATGAAGAACCGGGACGTTCTCGTGACGGGTGGCGGGATCGCCGGGACGGCGCTCGCACACCTGCTGCGCCGATACGGTTTCACGCCGACGGTGGTCGAGCGCTCGCCAGGGCCGCGAACGGGTGGCCACGCGATCGACATCCGCGGCACCGCACGCGAGGTGATCGAAGACCTGGGCCTGGTGCCTCAGCTGCGCGAGTCGCTGCTCGCCGCACGCGGCATGGCCTTCATCGACGAGCAGGGGCGACGACAGGCCAGCTTCGATCCTGACGTGTTCGGCCCCTCGGGCGGGCCGGCGGCCGAGTGGGCGCTGCTGCGCACCGACCTGGCTCGCATCCTCTACGAGGCGACCAAGGACGACGTCGAGTTCCTCTTCGACGACGCGATCACCGCGCTCGACCAGGACGACAACGGCGTCACCGTCTCCTTCGAGAAGAGCGAGGCCCGACGCTTCGACCTGGTGCTCGGTGCCGACGGGGTGCACTCCGACCTGCGCCGGATGGCCTTCGGCCCCGAGGAGCGGTTCATACGCGACCTCGGCTCCTACCTCTGCATCTACTCGGTCGACACCGAGATGGCTCACGACGACTGGCAGCTGATGTACACGATGCCGGGCGGTCGTGGCCGCCACGGCCGCACCGCCGGCCTGCGGCCGCTGCCGGGGATGGACCGCGCGCTGGCCGCGTTCTTCTTCCGGGCGCCCGCGTTCGGCTTCGACCGGCGCGACGTCCTGGCTCAGAAGAAGATGGTCGCGCAGACCTTCCTGGGCGACGGCTGGGCCGTGCCCGAGGTGCTCCCGCAGATCTGGGACACCCCCGACTTCTACTTCGACCGGGTCGAGCAGGTGCAGATGGACTCCTGGTCGACCGGGCGGATCGCGCTCGTGGGTGACGCGGCGTACTGTGCCTCGCCGATGTCGGGCATCGGCACCAGCCTCGCACTCGTCGGTGCCTACGTGCTCGCCGCCGAGCTGGCCAAGGCCGACGGAGACCATCGGGTCGCGCTGGCGGCCTACGAGGCCGGGATGCGCGGGTTCGTCGACGCGGCGCAGCACTTCGCCCGCACCGCCGGCGACGGCGGCCTGATGCCTGACACGCAGGCGCAGATGGTGATGCGCAACCTGTCGATCCGCACCATGCGGTTCATGCCGAGGAGCTTCGTCAGCCGTGGCCTGGAGACGGTGGCCGACACCGTCTCGCTGGCCGACCACGTCGCCCCGAAGGCTGGGCGGCCTGCTGCCCAGCCCGTCGCGAACGGAGGGGCCTGAGATGAGCGCCTACTCCGCCGCCGCGACCACCGCGGCCACACCCGCACGCGGCCGGGTGCGCGCCGCCTGGACGCTGGCGCTGATGACGACGCTGTGCGCCGAGCTGACCTTCACCGCGGTCGCCGTGCCCGTCACCTGGATCCTGCTGCCGCTGCTGATGCTGATGTACGGCGCCGGTGTGCTCCTGATCCGAGAGCTCACCGTCCGTGTCGGTGGCGGGTGGCCGAGCCTGGTCGCCCTCGGCGTGGCCTACGAGCTGGCCGAGGACGGGCTGGGGCTGCAGGCCCTGAACAGCCCCGACATGTACGGCGCCGCCGACTGGGGCATGCGCGCGCTCGGCATCAACTGGACCTACTGGGACTCCCAGATCGGCATCCACGTCGTGCTCAGCGTGCTCCTGCCGGTGATGATCCTCAACATGCTCTTCCCGCAGTTCCGGGGAAAGCCCTACCTGCGTACGCCCGGGCTGGTCGTCGCCGGCGTCCTCGCCGTCCTCGGTGTGTTCGGACTGCGGTTCGTCATCGCCGGCACCGAGAACCCGGACTACCAGCTCGCGTGGGGCTGGACCGTGGCGTACGTCGCGCTCATCGCGGTGTTCGCCTGGGTCGGCCTGCGGGTGCTGCCGCGGCGGTTCGGGCCCGATCCGGCTCCGAGCACGAAGTCGGCGCCTCGCCCGGTCATCGTCGGGATCGTGTCGGGATACCTGACCATGGCGTTCCTGACCACGCTGCTGCCGCTCGGGCTCGGACCGGTCCTGCTGTTCGGTGACGCGATGGCGCCCGGGTTCCGGCTCTTCGCCGGCGCGGCCACCGCGATCATGGCCGGCTGGCTGATCGTGATCTGGCGCCGAACGGCGAACTGGAACGACTCTCATCGCATCTGGCTGGCCGGGGGCATCCTCGTCTCCCACACGGCGTTCATGATCCCGGCCTCGCTCCTGAGCGTATTCCTGGGCCTGATCACCATCGGCTTGGAGGTCGCGGCGCTGATCATGCTCAGCCGCCACCTCCGACGACGCGACGGGGTCGTCGCAGCTCCCCGCTGACCTCGTCGCCGACCGCCTCGGTGGCGTCGCGCTCGGGTGTTCCCCCGTCCCCGCCGCGCGTCACCGAGGCTCGGCTGCGCGTGAGCTCAGACCGTTGCGGCAGCCGAGCATCATCTGGTGGTGGTTCCAGCTCAGCACCGGCCGCAGGGCGATCGAGGCCAGACCGAGCAGACCACCTACGACGACCTCCTGCTCGAACACCGTCCGACTCCCCCGCGGCGCCGGTGTCAGCGTCCAGCGCGCGAACCCGTCGAGGTCACCACCGAGGCCCACCTCCAGGGTCGGCAGGTCACGAGTGACCGCATGGAGCACGATCTCGAGGTCGTAGGGAAGCGTTGATCGGCACACCAGCAGCGCGCCGTCGTCCGACAGCTTCGCCACCGCCCGCACCTGCGGCCACCACTGCGGATAGTGCTCGACGTCGACCAGCAGATCGCGCACAGTCTCGGGGTCGGCCGGGATGTCCCAGGTCTCGGTGAAGACGTAGCGAGCGGGCACGAGCCAAGTGTGCACCGACCGGTGCGGTCAGCACAGGAGGTTCGCGACAGGGCCGAGGCCTGAACCCGGTCACCCCTGGACGGTCGGGCGGATCGAGAGCTCGCCGATCTCGACCTCCCAGGGCTGGTCGACGACGAACTCCACCGCGCGCGCCACCGCGTCCGGGTCGAGCGCGAAAGCATCCATCCCCGCGCCGATCTGCGCGCGGATCTCGGGGTCGGTGACCGAGTCGCCGAACTCGGTCCGCACATAGCCGGGCGAGATCGCGGTGGTCTTGACGGTGCCGTCGGTCGACTCCTGACGCAGACCTTCCAGCACCGTGCGGACCGCGTTCTTGCTGCCCGCGTAGACCGCCATGGTCGGCACGATCTTGATCCCCGCCGTCGACACGATCGTGACGAAGTGGCCACGCCCCTGCTCCTCGAAGATCGGCAGCGCCGCGTCGATCCCGTGCAGCACCCCGCGGAGGTTGACGTCGATCATCGCCGTCCAGTCGCTCGTACGCCGCGACCTCATCGGCGAGATCGGGCCGATGCCCGCACTGGCGACGAACACGTCGAGGCTGCCGAACGCCGATACCGCTGCGTCCGCCAGGCCGCGTACGTCCTCGGGATCGGTCACGTCGACCGCCACCGCCTCGGCCCTCCCGCCGGCCTGACGGATCTCCTCGACCAGCGCGTCGAGCCGGTCGAGCCGTCGCGCACCGAGCACGACTGCCGCTCCGGCCGCCGCCAGGCGGCGGGCCGTCGCGGCACCGATGCCGCTGCTGGCTCCGGTGATCGCCACCACCTTGTCATCGATCGAACCCATGGATACCCTCCTGAGACAATGAATCGGACACCTTGTCCGCTTCATTTAACCGGACACTTTGTCCGCTTGCAAGGAGAATTTCTCGTGCGCCGTGACGCGTCCCGCAACCGTTCGACGATCCTCGACTCCGCTCGTGAGCTCATCGCCGAGCCCGGAGAGCTCAAGCTGAGCGCTGTCGCGAAGCACGCCGGGGTCGGCCAGGGCACGCTCTACCGGCACTTCGCCACCCGCGAAAAGCTCGTCGCCGCCCTCTACACCGGAGAGATCGACGAGCTCGTCACCAGCGCCCACGAGCTGGTCGACCAGCACCCACCCACGGAGGCGCTGACACTGTGGTTCGACCGGCTCGCGGCGTACGCACAGGTCAAGCGGGGCGTCATGGACGCCGTCGACTCAACTGCCTGGGCCGAGATCTCCGCACACACGCACCGCAAGCTCACCGAGGCGATCGACACCCTCTTGGGCGCCGGCAGCCGTGACGGAGTGCTTCGCGAGGACGTCGACGCCCGAGACGTGATCCTGCTGTCGTGGTTCCTCGCCCACGTCAAGCCCGAGGAATGGGACGAGCGCGTCCCCCGGCTGCTCGACGTGCTCGTCAGTGGCATCCGGACACCTCGGTCACCGACGCAGTAGCACCGCGAGCGCTTCGCCGCGCTGACGCCGACCGCGCACGGTGGAGTCAGCGGGTTCCGGCCCCCTCCCCGAGCGGCTCGACGCCGTCGTAGTCGGCATACGGAGCAGGCCCGGTGACCTCGTACTCGAGCACGACGAGCCCTGCGGGTGTGGTGCGCTGGTCGAGCAGCCGAAGGCCGCGGTCGACCTGCCCGGAGAGCAGTCGACGGCCCTGCCCGGCGATGACGGGCGCGACGGCCAGGCGGAGCCCGTCGACGAGGCCGGCGTCGAGGAGGGATGCGGCCAGACGTGCGCTGCCGTGCACCTGGAGCTCGCCGCCGGGTTCCTTCTTCAGCGCTCCGACCGTGGCGGCGAGGTCGCCTCGCAGGACGGTGGTGGGTGACCAGGTGCCGTGCTCGAGGGTGTCGGTGACGACATACTTCGGCAGTGCGTTCATCCGTGCTGTGAACGGATCCGGCTCGGCGATCTGCGGCCAGTCGCGGGCGAACGCCTCATACGTGCGGCGCCCCAGGAGGAGCCCGTCGGCGAGGTCGAGCCACTGCGAGGTCTGTCGTACGAAGCTCTCCTCGAGATAGGGCACGAACCAGCCGCCGCGAGTGAACCCGTCGCTCGGGTCCTCTTCGGCCGAGCCGGGCCCCTGGGAGACACCGTCGAGGGTGACGAACTGGGTGACGGCGATCTTCATGACGTTTCACCCTCTACGAGCGCGGCGAGGGCTCCGGTGACCGAGCCCCAGCCGTCGAAGAATCCGAGCTCCTCGTGACGATCACGATCGGCGGGTTCGCCGTGCCTGACGAGCGCGCGATAGGCGGTGCCTTCGGGGTGCTCGGCGAGGGTGATCTCCGCAGTCATGCGTACGGGCGCCGGCGCGGCCGGCCGCCATGTGCTGTCGACGGCGTTGGTGAAGACCAGCCGGCTCTCGTGCTCGGCGAACAGGAAGATCGAGTCGGTGTGCGGGACGAACGAACGTCCGTCCTCGCTCATGCTGGTCACGAACGCACCACCGGGCCGCGGCTCGAGGCGGTCCACGCGGGCGATGGTCGGCGCCGGCACCCACCACTTCTGCATCCGGGCCGGCTCCGTCCATGCGCGCCAGATCGCCGAGCGAGGAGCACGGATCACCCGCTCGATGGCGAGGTCGCGGGCGGGGTCGAACTCTGTCATCGGTCCTCCTGGTGCTGCGGGTCGGTGACGAACCGTTCGAGGCGGTCGGTCCGCTGCTCCCAGACCTCGCGCTGCTCGGCGAGCCAGTCGTCGACGAGCGAGAGCCGGTCGCGATCGAGCGTGCACGTGCGTACGCGGCCTGACTTGCGCGTGTGGATCAGCCCGCTGGACTCGAGGACCCGCACGTGCTTCATGAACGACGGCAGCGTGATGGCGAACGGCTCGGCCAGGGACCCCACGCTCGCCGGCCCCGCCCCGAGCTGCCTGATCACAGCACGTCTGGTCGGGTCCGCCAAGGCGGCGAACACATCCCCCACACTGCTTTGGTTAGCCATGAGGGAAAGTATGCTCGCGGGAATTTACTTAGCGCAAGGGAAAAGTATTTTCCGCTCGCGCATCTCGCGCGTCAGGCGCCGAGGTGCTGGGCTGCGTGGCGTCGAGCACGACGTCTGGGTGCGTCCACAGCAGCGCCCCGCCGGCGTCCGGGATCAGGGTCCGTCGCGCTCCCGGGATCCTCGAGGCGAGGGTCACGCCTTGATCCGGTGAATGGGTGCCATCGAGCGCTCCGTAGAGCACGGTGACCGGACAGGAGATCCGGGACAGGTCGATCGGCCAGGCCGCCATGGCTGCCATGGTGTCCACGACATAGCCCGCCCCCTCGTTCGCGAAGCCCTGCTCGAGGGCAGCGGTGAATCGGCGGGCGAAGTCCGGCTCGGAGTAGACCGCGCGGTCGCTGGGATCCGAGCCGTCCAGGATCATCGCGCGCAGCGAGTCCGCAGTGAAGGAACCCAGCAGCTCGCGCGCCCGCATCGGATGCTGCGCGACGAGATCGGGCAGCATCCGCGCACTCGCGGGCAGCAGCGCGCGCACAGCGGGATGGGCGACCTCGTCGGCCGCGGAGACCAGCACGAGCACACTCGCCCACCCCCGCTCGGCGGCCGCCAGACCGAAGAGGCCACCTTGAGAGTTCGCGACAACTGGCACCGGGAGACTCTCCTCACCGAGCACGCCGGCGAGGAAGGTGCGGTAGTCGTCGGCTGTGGACGCCACGGTGCGATCGGGGTCGGGCGTGGATCCGCCCATGCCCGGACGATCCATCGTGATCAGGCGTACGCCGCGGGCGTCGAGCAGATCTTCGCCAAAGCTCATCTCCCGACCGGTCGCAGCTCCGGCGAGATACAGAACCGGGCGCCCGTCAACAGGGCCGTAGCTCGTCCCCGTGAGCGTGCACCCATTCGCTGCAACAGCAAGCGAAGCAGAAGTCATAGCCTCAGCATAGGTAAAGGAATCGAGCCGACGGATCGCGTCACGCGGGCCCGAAACGACGAAGTCCAGGTGAGAAACGGTTCTCCACCTGGACTTATACGTCGGGCTGACAGGATCTGAACCTGCGGCCCCTTGGCGCATTCGGGATCCTGCCGAGTGGTGCTCGGTAGGCCGGGTCCAACAGTGTTCGTGCTGGTCAGCGCGCACTCGGCGCGCCCTGTCCTCACCGATCGTAGCCCACTGGTACTGACGGGTGCAGCCTCAATCTGGTGGGCTCGTGGTGCCCGATTCGAACCAGGCGTCGCGCAAGCAGCGAAGGCGGGTCTGCCTTGGAGAACTCAGGCGGCGCCACTCATTAGTCCAACGGACAAGATTGCGGCTCGATACCGAGCCTCTCACCAGACGTAGAAACCTTTCCCGCCCTTCCGCCCCAGCTCTCCGGCAGCGACCTTGTCGCGCAGGATTGCTGGCGGGTCGAACCTCGGCCCGACCTCCTTGGCGAGGTGCTCGGCGATCGAGAGACGCACGTCGAGACCGACGACGTCGGTTGTACGCAACGGCCCCATCGGATGCTTGTAACCCAACGTCATCGCCGCATCGATGTCCTCCGCACTCGCCACACCCTCCTCGAGCATCCTCATCGCCTCGAGGGCGAGCGCAACGCCGAGGCGCGAGGAAGCGAACCCTGGCGAATCAGCCACCGTAATAGCGGTCTTCCCGAGCGCCTCAACCCACGCGGTGGCATCCTCCACCACCGGCGAGGCGGTCTGATCGCCCACGACGATCTCGACCAGAGCACTCGCCGGCACAGGGTTGAAGAAATGCAGGCCAAGAAAGCGTTGCGGGTTCGCGAGCGCGGCGGCGAGGCCATCAACCGACAACGAGCTGGTGTTGGTGGCCAGCACCGCGTCGGGAACGACCTTCTCGACGGCAGCGAGCACCTCCGTCTTGAGGTCCACCGCCTCCGGGACCGCCTCGACGACAAGACCACACCCGTCGAGTGCCTCGGCTGTCGTGGCGAGCCGAAGCCTGGCCCGGACCTCGTCGACCGTTCCAGTCAGTGCACCTCTCTCCGCTGCTTTGGCCAACGTGCGATCGACCCGCTCGCCCGCTGCCGCGGCTGTGTCGTCCGCTGACTCGATGACGACCACCGATGCGCCAGCAGCGAGGAAGGCATGGGCGATGCCGGCCCCCATGCGACCGCCTCCGTAGACCCCGATTCGTGCGGGAAGACTCATGGACGTTTCTCCGATCTCGTTGGTGGGGCGAACTCGACGGGACGGGCGGCGACCATCAAGGTCTTGATCCCGCCCTGCACGATCTCGTCGCGTTGGTTGAGCACGGCGACGTCGAAGTCGACGACGCCTCGGTCCGGTTGCGAGGTGCTGCGGCGGTTGGAGGCGACCTGGTAGTCGACGTGGATGGTGTCGCCGAAGTGGATGGGCGCGGTGAAGGACCACTCCTTGATGCCCAGGAAGGCGATGACCGAGTGGTCCATCTCGCCGGTGCGCGCCCACATCAGGCCGTGGGCGTACGCGAGGCCGAGCAGCCCGTGGGCGATGCGCGTGCCGTACGGGGTGCCGCGGGCGTACTCCTCGCTCGTGTGCAGCGGGAACTGGTCGCCGGTGAGTCCCGCGAAGGCGACCACGTCGGCCTCGGTCACGGTGCGCGACGGGCCACGCCAATTGCGTCCCGGCTCGAGGTCCTCGAGCCAGAGGGTCTCGGTGGCGCCCATCAGGTGATTCCTGTGGTGAGTACGACCTTGCCGCGGACCCGTCCGTCCTTGACGTACTGCAGCGCGTCCCCGGCCTTCTCGAGGGGAAAGGTGAGGTCGATCGCGGGGTCGATCTTGCCGGCGTCCACCAGCTCGAGGACCTCGGCCATGGTCGTACGCATCTCCTCGGGTTCCCGGTCGCGATAGTCGCTGCTCTGAAGCCCGACGAGACTGATGTTCTTGACCAGGAGGTGGCCGGGCTTGACCGGGTTCTGACCACCGGCAGCGAACCCGACGATCACGACCCGTCCTTCCCAGGCAGTGGCGCGGATGATCTGGGTGAGGTAGTCGCCGCCCAGCATCTCCAGCGTCAGATCCACGCCGTGCCCGTCGGTGGTGTCGAGAAGATCATCGCGGAGTGTCTCCGGAGCAGAGGTCAGTACGACGTCAGCGCCCTGATCACGAGCGACCGTGGCCTTCTCGGGGCGATGAGCGAGAGCGATGACGCGCGCTCCCCAGGCCTTGGCGAGCTGGATGCCGGCCGAGCCCATCCCGCCCCCGGCACCGGTGACGAGCACGGTCTCCCCCGGCTGGAGCCGGCCCCGGCGGCGCAGACCGAAGTGCGCTGTCGAGTAGACGAGTCCGAGTGCTGCGGCCGCTTCGAAGCTGATGCCGTCAGGGAGCTCGATGACCAGGTCCTCGGGGACGACGAGCCGTTCGGCGTACGCGCCGTGCTCGACCAGCGTCATCACTCGCTGTCCGACGCTGATCCGCTCGACACCGTGGCCGACGGCGACGACCCGTCCGGCTGCTTCCTTCCCAGGGGTGAACGGTCGGGCCGGCAGGTTCTGGTAGCTACCGTCGACGACCAGGAGGTCGGGAAAGTTGACGCTCGCTGCGCCGACCGCGATGACGACCTCTCCAGGCCCCGGCTCCGGATCGGGGACCTCGTCGACAGAAAGCACCGACGGCTGACCGAACTCCTTGACCAGAGCTGCTCGCATCAGTGTTTTCCTTCCCGCCAAACGGTGGCTTCGGTCATCGGCTGCAGGTCGGGATAGACCGCTGTGCCTGGGTCACGTCTGAGGTGCGGGTTCACCGGGCTGCGGAGGGTCGGCGCACCGGCATCCGGCGACTCGGGAGGAGCGACGAGATCGCTGTCGCTGGTCTCCACCAGCCCGGACGCCATGGCTTCCTCCCAGGTGGCGACGACGACCGTGCAGACGTCCTCGCCTTCGAGCAGGCGCTGCCAGTGCTCCGCAGGACGGGCAGCGAACGTCTCCTCGAGAGCAGCGATCACCGCGTCCTCCTGACCGGTGTCGTCATGGAACTTCTCGTCCAATCCGATCAGCTCGACCAGGCGCGTCCAGAACTTCTCCTCGAGCGCAGCGCAGGCGATGTGGCGACCGTCGGATGTCGGGTAGACGTGGTAGCGCGGACTGCCACCGGTCAGCAGTTCGCGCCCGGGTCGCGGCCATCCGCCGCCGGCTTGGTGGGTCGCGACGTAGCCGTACGCCATGGTCTGCAGATTCTGTGCCATCGACACCTCGACGTGGCAGCCGCGGCCGGTCGCCTCCGCCTGCCGCAGCGCCAACAGGATATTGACCAGCGCCGGGTAGGTGCCGCCGGCGATGTCGGCGATGGTGGTCACGGGCAGAGCCGGAGTGCCGGTGCGGTCCAGGACGGTGCCCAGGAGGCCGGACTCGGCGAGGTAGTTGAGGTCGTGACCGGCCTTGGAGACGGCTGGCCCCGATGAGCCGTAGCCGTTGATCGAGCAGTACACCACGCGGGGATTACGCTCGCTCATCGCGGCGTACCCCAGCCCGAGACGGTCGGCGACGCCAGGTCGGAACTGCTCGACGACGACATCGGCCTCGGCCGCGATGTCGAGCACCCGGTCACGCTCGACAGGGTCCTTGAAGTCGACGGCGTAAGCTCGCTTGCCGCGGTTGAGGATCGCGTAGTTGGCGCTCGCCTTCCCGAGGCGAGGCTCGTACGAGCGCATCTCGTCGCCTCGCCCCGGGCGCTCCAGCTTCACCACATCAGCTCCGGCCTCCGCCAGCATCAGTGTCGCCAGCGGCCCGGGCAGGAGCGTGGAGAGATCGAGCACGTTGACCCCGGACAGCGGCAGGTTCGCCGGGCTCATCGGACCATCTCCCTCAACTTGAACTTCTGGATCTTGCCGCTGGGTGTCATCGGCAGCTCGGGCAGGCAGATGACTCGCTCCGGCAGGTAGTGCTTCGATAGGCCGTGGGAGACGAGATAGTCGGCAAGCGAGGCCACGCTCATCTCCGGGCGTCCGTCCCTGACCGCGATCACTGCGCAGATCCGCTCGCCGAGGCGCTCGTCCGGGATACCGACCACCGCCACGTTGAGGACGTCGGGATGATCGAAGATCGCCGACTCGACATCGGTGACGGGGATGTTCTCCCCGCCGCGGATGATGATGTCCTTGCTTCGCCCGGCAAGGGACACCCAGCCGTTCGCGTCAACGCTCGCACGGTCACCGGTGCGGAACCAGAGACCGGGCCCGAAGGCCTGCTCGGTGGCGTCTGGACGGTCGAAGTATCCGTAGCAGAGGGCTGGGCCTCGGATGAGGAGCTCCCCGACCTCGCCGGGCGCGACCTCTGCGCCGGTGTCGCCGACCACCTTCACCTCTGATCCGGCGAACACTGATCCGTCGGTCTGCTGGATGGCGGAGGGTTCCTCGGGCGTGCAGCTGAGGATGATGCTGCACTCGGTCATCCCCCACGCCGGCGCTACGTATGCCCCGAGAGCTTCGCCAGCTTTGGACGGCAGGTTCCGCGGGACCGGGGCGCCGGCGATGATCAGGCACGCCAGCGGGCCCTCGGGGTCGCCGGCCAGGTCCGTACGCATCATGTCCTGAAGGAAGGTCGGGGCACCGAAGAACGTAGTGACACCCTCCTCCCGGATGACGTCGACGCCCCACGCCGGATCCCATCGGTCGACGTGGACGCCGGTGCCCCCGAAGACCACTGTGAAGACGATCCCCCAGATGAACCCGGTGTGGTGGCCGGCAGGAGACGCGACCAGCTGCACCAGCGGATCGCCGTAGACCTTCGGCCCGACGTGGCGTGCCTGCATCCGGGCTGCATAGAGGAGCGAGTTGTGGCTGTGCATCGCCCCCTTGGGCTCGCCGGTCGTGCCGGAGGTGAACCCGAGGTAACAGACCCGGTTGGGGTCAGGGTCGGGGAACGTACGCTCCGACGCATCGGCATGCTGCCGCCACAGGGTCTCGCCTTCCTGGAGGCCGGTGTCGTCATCGTCGAGGACGACGACGTGCTCGAGCGCAGGTAGCTCGGCTCGTAGACGTCTCGACATCTCTAGGTGCTGGTTGCTGCGCCAGCCTCGCGGGATGACAAGGACCTTCGCCTTGCTCCGGCGCAGCACGGCTGCTGCTTGGCGTTCGCCGTAGGCGACGGGGATGCCGGCGTAGATGCCGCCGACCTCGTTGATCGCGAAGACCAGCTCGGCGTACTCGAGCCAGTTGGGCAGCATCAGCACGACGGCGTCGCCCTGGCCGACGCCGAGGTCGGCGAGGATCTCGGCAGCTCGGTGCGCGTTGCGGTCGAACTCGGCATAGGTACGGGTCGTCCGGCCGCCGTCCGAGCGGCGCCCGACCAGAGCCGTACGGTCGGGGTGCTGCCGTGCTGCGTCGGTGAGGACGGACCGGATCGAGCGGTCCTCCCACCAGCCCTCAGCCCGCCAGCGGGCTGCGGTCACGTCGTCCAAGGGGGTGAGCTGGCCGTCCAACGCATCGGCGAGCGTCCGGTCGACCGGTCTTGCTGATCTCGTGGTCATGACGCCTCCTTCACGAGGGTGGGGTTGCTGGGGCGTCCGACGAGCACGCCGGCTGCTCGGGTTGCAGCGCCGTCGACGTTGGTGGCAGCGCGCAAGGAGATGGCGTCGCGGAGGTGGTGCTCGACGGGGTACTCGGTGAGGTAGCCGTAGCCGCCGTGCGACTGCAGCGCGGCCGTGGCGACCTCGATCGCCTGCGCGCAGGCGTGGCGGGCAGCACCGGTCGCGGTGACGACGTCGTCGGTCGCTGCGACGGCGAGCGTGTCGAGGACGCTCGCGCCTGCTGCCTGATCGAAGAGGGATCCACGGACTGTCGGGATGGCAGTCAGCGGTCCCCCGAACTGGACGCGGGTGCCCGCATAGTCAGCTGCGTCGTCGGTCGCCCTCCCTGCGATGCCGGCCGCGACCGCGGCTGCCCCGTGCATGAGTCGGCAGCGAGCCGAGGCCACCGGTGCAGCATCGATCTGGAGCACGTCGTCGATCGCGACGTCGACGATGACGGTCCGGGTCTGTGCGCCGGCGAGCCCGGTGCGGCGTATGGCGGTGGTGGTCGTCCCCGAGACGGGGATGAGCAGCGCCCTGTCAGAGCCGTCGAGGACGAGCAGCGCAGGGTCTGCAGCGGTGGTGTCGACCCTGTCGACGGTGCCGATGAGCCGGCGGTCACGCTGCTCGAGATCGACGTGGGCAGCCGCAGCGTCGACGACGGCGATCGTGGCCGTGCCCGCGTGCAGGCCCGCGCACAGCTCGACGCCCTCAGCGTCTTCCTCACCACCGATCAGGTCGAGCGCGGCATGTGCCTGCGCGCTGGCCCAACCGAGCGACGGCCAGTGCCGTCCGAGGCGTTCCCACGCGACACCGAGAGTGGCGACGTCCGCTCCGCCACCGCCGTGCTCCTCGCGAACACCCATCGTCCACACACCGAGCTCGGCGAGCTGTTGCCTCAGCCGGGCCACCTCAGCCGGGTCGTCGTCGGAGATCTCCGACTCCCGGTCTGCGGCCAGGGTGTCGAGCATGGCTCGGAGATCGTCCTGTTCCTCCCCGAGGCGTGCCGCCCGCCAGGTCACGACCAGAACCTCTCGGTCTTGGGCGCCCGGCGTTCGCCGAAGGCCTCGCTCATCTCGTGGGCCTCCTCACTCTGGAGGTAGAGCGAGAGCTGCTGGTCGTGCGCCATGCGCGCCTGGCCGGAGACGCCGTTGTGGCGGGCGGAGAAGGCGCCCTTCATCGCGCCGATGGCGAGCGGGCTCCGGGTCGAGATCTCGCGGGCGACCTCGGTGACACGTTCCTGGAGCTGTTCGAGCGGTACGACCTCGTTGACGAGGCCCATCTCGAGGGCCTGGGCTGCGGCGTACTTCTTGTTGAGGTACCACATCTCCTTGGCACGCTTCCTGCCGATGGTGTCCTCTAGGTACCAGGATCCGTAGCCGGCGTCGAAGCTGCCGACCATCGGACCGACCTGGCGGAAGACGGCGTTCTCGGCTGCAATGGTGAGGTCGCAGACGGTGTGGAGGACGTTGCCGCCGCCGACGGCGAACCCATTGACCGCGGCGACGACAGGCTTCGGGATGGTGTCGATGGCCTGGTAGACATCGATGATCGGCAAGACCTGGGACTGGTCGAGCGAGGTCACGGGTTCGTGCTCGCCGCCGATGCAGAAGAACTTCTCCCCGGCTCCGGTAAGCACTGCAGCCCGCAGCTCGGGGTCGAGCCGGAATCGTTGCAGAGCGTCGAAGAGCTCCAGGCAGGTCTGGCGACGGAACTTGTTGCCGGCGTCGGGGCGATTGAGCATGATGGTGAGGACCGGGCCGTCGGTGGTCGTGATGATGTCGTCGTAGGTCGTCATGGTGGGTGCCTCTCAGCTCGCGGTGGGAGTGGTGCCGACGCGGAACCCGCGCCCGTTCTTCTCGCCGAGGTGGCCGGCGGCCACCATCTGACGCAGTAGCGGTGGCGGTGCATACCTGGGGTCGTGGGTGGCCGCGTAGGCGGCCTCGGTGGCATGGAGGTGCACGTCGAGGCCGATGAGATCGAGCATGGCGAGGGGCCCGGTCTTGTAGCCGAGCCCGAGCTGCAGCGCGACGTCGACGTCCTCGGCGGTGGCCAGCTCGTCGTCGTACTCCTGGATCACGTCGTTGAGGTACGGCAGGAGCAGGGCGTTGACCAGGAAGCCCGGCCGGTCCTTGACCACGACGGGAGTCTTGCCGGGCAGGTCCTCGACGAGCGCGACGAGGCGCTCGATCAACGTCCCCTCGGTCTGGAGCGCACGGACTACCTCTACGGTCCGCTGCAGCTGGGCCGGGTTGAAGAAGTGGAGACCGGCGATCCGGCCGGGGTTCGGGAGGCCTGCGGCGAGGTCGGTGACCGACAGCGCAGAGGTGTTGGTCAGGATCGGTACGTCACCACCAACCGTGTCGGCGATCTCGGCCAGCAGGCCCTTCTTGGCCTCGGCCTGCTCGGTGACCGACTCGACGACAAGGGTGGCTTCGTTCAGGTCAGCGACGTTGGTGGTGCCGGTGATCCTGTCCAGGACATCGGTCTTCTCCTCCTCGGTCACCTTGCCGCGAGCGATGCGGGCGTCGAGGAAGTCGGCGATCCGCGTACGGCCGGCGGCGAGCCTTGCCTCGTCGGCCTCCAGGACCGTGACGCGACGTCCGGACGCCGCCAGGACCTGGGCGATACCGCTTCCCATGGTGCCCATACCCAGCACCGCGACGTCCGGGAACTCGATGGTCGTGCTCATGTCAGTCATCTCCTCTGCGCCTCAGGAACCGAACAGGCGGGTGTCGTCGTACTCGTAGAAACCGCGGCCGGTCTTGCGACCGAGGTCGCCGGCGGCGACCATGCGCTCGACCATGGGCGGCGGGAAGAACCGCGGGTCGCGGAGCTGTTCGTAGAGTCGGGTCGCGACCTGCTGGTGGATGTCCATCCCGACGATGTCGAGCAGCCGGAAGGGACCCATCGGGTGCCCGAGAGAGCCGAGTACCGCGGCGTCGATGGACTCCTTGGTGCCCAGTCCTGCCTCGAGGGCGCCGATGCAGGAGTTCTCCCAGGGGATCAGAAACCGGTTGACGATGAATCCCGGGCGGTCCTTGGTCACCACGCTGGTCTTGCCCAGCGAGGTGAGGAACTCCTCGGTCGCCTTGTGCGCCCCCTCGGCGGTGTGGCGGCCGTCGGCCACCTCGACGAGCTTCATCAACGGGGCGGGGTTGCAGTAGTGCGTGCCGACGACTCGTTCCGGGTGCCGTGACCCCGAGGCGATGCCGGTCACCGAGAGCGTCGAGGTGTTGGTGTGGAACAGGGTGGATTCGGCGACGATCTCGTCGAGCTGTCCGAAAAGGTCCTTCTTGAGGTCAAGGTCCTCGAAGACGGCCTCGACCACCACGTCGCAGTCACGCAGATCCTGGAGATCGGTGGTGCCCTCCAGGGAGGCCTTGGCTGCTCCTGCCTGGTCGTCGGTGAGCTTGCCCTTGCTGACGCTGTTGTCGAAGAATCCGTGCACGGTGTCGATGCCGCGCTGCAGGTTGTCCTCGACGACGTCGTAGAGGAACGTACGGTGCCCGGCCCGAGCCATCACGGTCGCGATTCCGGAACCCATGGTGCCTGCGCCGAGGACGGCCACAGTCTTGTGTCGGTCGTTCACTGGTTGTCTCCTGCTCGTTTTCGGGGTCCGTCGATGGTCGGGATCATCGGACGCTCTGGCCGCCGTCGATGACGACGACCTCGCCGGTCATGAAGTCGGAGGCGGCGCTTGCCAGCAGGAGGAGCCAAGGCTTGAGCTCATCGGCCTCCCCCATCCGGCGGGCCGGGATCGCGCGGACGACCTTCGCCATCGCGTCCTCGTCGGCCCGGAGATCGGCGTTGAGCGGGGTCGCGAAGTAGCCGGGCGCGATGGCGTTGACCTGGATGCCGTGACGTGCCCACTCCACGGCCATCGACCGCGTGAACGCGATGACTCCCGCCTTCGACGCGGAGTAGGCGGCATGGTTCGCCACGCCCTGGAGCGCGAAGTTGGAGGCGATGTTGACGACCTTGCCCGTCCCTTGGGCTACCAGGTGTCGGCCCACAGCGCGGGTGGCCAGGTAGGTGCCTCTCAGGTTGGTGCCGATGACGTGGTCCCACTCGTCGGCCGACTGGTCGACGAGCGGTGTGGTCGCCACGATGCCGGAGTTGTTGACCAGGACGTCGACGTGGCCGTACGTCTCGACGGTCGCCTGGACCATGCGCTCGACCGAGGCCTCGTCGGTGATGTCGGTGGGGCACGCGAGCGCCCGTCCCCCGGCATCCTCGATCTCGTTCACGACGCTGTCCAGCTCGGCGCCGGTACGTGACGCCACCGTGACCGATGCGCCTGCCCCGGCGAGGGCACAGGCCATGGAGCGGCCGAGGCCGCGACCTGCACCGGTCACAATCGCCACCTTTCCGCCGAGCTCTCCGGTGGACTGTGTGTCAGTGGTCATGCAAGCTCCTTGATCGCGCGGTTGGTCTCGCGGCCGATGAGCAGCCGCTGGATCTCGTTGGTCCCGTCGTAGATCTGGGTGACCTTGGCGTCGCGCAGGCAGCGCTCGACCCCCAGTGCCGCCAGGTCACCGTGCGGCCCGAGGATGCGCGCGGCCTCGACTGAGGCGGAGAAACCGAGGTCGGTGCACGTCTGCTTCATCATCCCGATCTGCCCTGGGGTGATATCTGGGTCGGTGTCGACCCGTCGGGCCACGCCGTGGAGGAGCAGTCGTCCCTGCAGGATCCGGCCTCGGAGCTCGGCGAGCGCGAAGGTCGCCTCGTCAGGGATCCGGCTGCCGTGGTGCGATCTCAGCGCGGCCAGGGTGCGGGCGTAGGCTGCCTTGGCGAGGCCGACTCCTTGAGCAGCCGCGCTGATTCGTGACTTCACCACCGACCTCATCACCACCGACCAGCCGCCACCTTCTTCACCGAGCAGGTGCGTACGCGGTATAGGGACATGGTCGAAGAAGAGCTCGGCGGTGCTGGAGCCGTGCATCCCCATCTTGTCGAACGGCACACCCCTACCGATGCCGTCCCAGGCACCGTCGAGGACGAAGGCGGTGATGCCGCGCCGGCCCAGCGACCGATCGACCGTGGCGAAGCAGATGATCACGTCGGCACGGTCACCGCTGGTGATGAAGGTCTTCTGGCCGCTCAGCGACCACCCCTCGCCGGTGGGCCTCGCGGTCGTGGTCACCCCCGAGACGTCCGACCCCGCCCCCGGCTCAGTGATCCCGAGCGACCCATACGCGGACCCGTCGAGCAGTCCGGGGACGTAACGGCGCTGGAGCTCATCAGAGCCCGCGATCATGATCGGGTACGCAGCGTGCATCTGGGTCATGAACACGAGGCTCGTCGCCGCGCACCCTGCAGTGATCTCCTCCATCGCGATGGCGTAGGCGACATTGCTGTCGCCCGTCCCGCCGAGGTCCTCGGGGAAGATCAGACCGCACAGCCCTGCCCGCGCAAGCGCCTGGACGCTGTCGTGGGCGAAGGTGTGATGCTCGTCCAGGCCTGCGGCACGAGGGGCAACTTCATGCGCGACGACCTCTCGCGTGTGCGTGCGGACCTCACGCTCGCGCTCGGTGAGGAACTGGTCTGCAACGGGCTCGTCGAGAAGCTCATGCAACGCCAGGTACGCCTTGGGATCGTCCTCGAGTGACGGTGCGTCGAGGTTCATCGGGTCTCCTCCCGGTCGGTGAACTGAGCTGCTCTGTGTTCCAGGAACGCGCTGATTCCTTCGGACGACTCCTCCCCCGCGACCGCGAGCACAGCGAGCCCGGTCTCCGCCCGCAGACCGCTGTCGAGCGGGGCGTCGCGGCCGAGGTCCATCGCCTGCAGGATCGACCTCACCGCCTCCGGCCCCTGGCTAGCGATGGTCTCGGCCATCGACGTGACGGTGCTCGGCAGATCTGCCTGGGGCACGGGCCGGATCGGGGTCAGCCCTAGTTCGTACGCTCGCTCGGCGCTCAGCCGGGTGCCGGTCAGCATCAGGTGCGCCGCGACTCGCGACCCGACAGCGCGAGGAAGGCGTTGGGTCCCGCCGTATCCGGGAATGAGTCCCAGGCCGGACTCCGGAAGCCCGAGCTGTGCATGGTCGGCAAGCACCGGGATGGTGGCAGCGAGGGCGAGCTCGAACCCGCCTCCCAGGGCCAGCCCGTTGACGGCAGCGATCACCGGCACCGGCGTACGTTCCAGGTGGCGCATCACCTCCTGGCCGTACGCCATCGTCCGGTGCGCCTCCTCAGCCCCCATCACCGCGAGCTCCTTCAGATCCGCACCGGCGCAGAACGCCTTCTCCCCCGCTGCTGCGAGGATCACGACCCTGATGCTCGGGTCGTTGGCTGCCTCGTCCATCCCCTCCCGGATGCCGCTCAGGACCGCGTGGTCGAGGGCGTTCATCGCCTCTGAACGGTCGATCGTCATGAACAGCACCGCGCCGTCGCGCTCACGCCGAAGACTCACGCGGACACCTCCGCGCTCGCTTCGGACGCCGCATCGGCAGCGACCAGGGCGTCGATCTCCACCTCGCTGTAACCGGCCTCGGCCAGAACGGCGCGGGTGTCGGCCCCTAGGTCGGGAAACCTCTCGTTGCGAGTCGGGACCGACGCCAGTCGGAACGGACTGTGCACCGAGACGAGCTCCTCGGCCGACCCCGGGACCGGGAGCAGAGCACCCCGTGCTTCCACCTGCGGGTCTTTGGTGACCTCGGAGAGCGACTGCACCAGCGCGCAGGGGATCTTCGCGTCGTTGAACCGAGCCAGCCACTCGTGCGCAGGCCGTCTCTGCAGCAACGGCGCAACCGACGTGGTGATGCGTTCCCGCTGCGCCCGCCGGCCGGCGTTGTCGCACAGCGCCGGGTCCGCGGCGAGGTCGGGCACGTCGACGACCTCGCAGAAGCGCTGCCACAGACCGTCGTTCCCGATAGCAATCACGATCGTACGGTCGGCGGTCTCGAACGGCTGGTAGACCGAGAGGACCGAGTCGGTGCCACCGCTCGGCTGTGGCTCCGGCTCGCCCGCTGCGTACGCAGCGATCCTCGGCGCCATCAGAGCAAGGTCGGTGTCGAGGAGAGACACGTCGATAAGCTCGCCTCGGCCGCTCTCTCGCTGTCGCACCAACGCGGCGTTCACCGCGATCGCTGCTGACATCCCGGTGACGACGTCCGAGAGCGCGGTGGAGACCCGTTGGGGCGCTCCGCCCTTGGCGCCGGTGACCGACATCAGACCCGAGCGTGCCTGGGCCACGAGGTCGTACCCAGGAAGATCACTGTCCGGGCCGTCCTGCCCGAACCCCGACATCGCGCAGTAGACCAGTCGGGGGTTGCGTCGGGACAGGCTCTCACCGTCGATGCCCAGACGTACGAGCTTGGACGGGTTCATGTTCTGGAGGAAGACGTCGGCGTCGTCGAGCAGCCGCAGCAGCGCCTCCCGCCCGTCAGGATGACGCAGGTTCAGCACGACCGACTTCTTGTTCCGGTTGGCCGAGGCGAACCACGCCGAGACACCACCCACGAACGGCGGCCCCCAGGCACGGGCGTCGTCGCCTCTTCCCGGCCGCTCGACCTTGATGACCGTCGCGCCGAGATCGGCGAGATACATCGAGGCGGTAGGCCCGGCGTACGACGTCGTCATGTCGACGACGCGAACGCCTTCGAGTGGTCCGAGAGCTGCAGACATCCGGTTTCGCTCCTCTGAGAACGATCGACGTTGGGATCGGGGTGGACCGTGGGCTGCCCTCGCGCCAGCAACAGGCAGCCCACGGGGCTTTCAGATGCTGGTCTCGACGTGGGCGGCGCCGGCGCTGCGGGCTGGGGGGATCACCGCCTGGCTCGCTGGCTCGTCTACCCAGTCGATCTCGTCCTCCCGGGTCTCGCGGGACACCGCGACCGCGACGAAGGTCAGCAGGCCACCGATGACGATGTAGATCGAGAGCGGCCAGGATCCGCCGAACTCATCGAACAGCGCCGTGGCGATGAACGGCACCGGCGCGCTGAAGAGCAGACCACCGAGGGTGTAGGCGATCCCTGCGCCGCTGTAACGCAGCTGCGTCGGGAACATCTCCGAGAGCAGGCTCGCCTGCGGACCGTAGGTCAAGGCGTGACAGATCGGCAGCGCGATGAGCATCGCGAGGATGATCGCAGCGGTGCTGCGGGTGTCGATCAGCCAGAAGAACGGGAACGCCATCAGCACCGTCGCGACGCAGCCGATGAGCACGACCGGTCGACGTCCGTACCGGTCGCAGAAGGTCGCCATCAGCGGGATCGTGGCCATCTGCACCACCGAGGCGAGACAGACCGCGCCCAGCATCGTGTTGCGGCTGACCCCGTCGTCGGTTCCGTACGTCAAGGCGAACACGGTCGCCATGTAGAACGGGATGTTGGCGGCAGCCACAGCCAGCGCCCCGAGAAAGACACGGCCACCCGCCTTCCGGAACACCGTCGCCGCCGGGAACCGCTCCTCCTTGCTGTCACTCTTGACCGCCTTGAACGCCGGCGAGTCCTCGATGCGCAGCCGGATGTAGAGACCGACGGCGACCAGCACCGAGCTGACCAGGAACGGCACCCGCCAGCCCCACGTCTCGACCTGGTCGGCGGGCAAGCGCTGCACGAGCCAGAACATGCCGGTGCCGAGTACCAGCCCCGCCGGAACCCCGATCTGGGGCCAGCTGCCGTAGAACGCGCGCTTGTCGCGAGGGGCGTGCTCCACCGCCATCAGCACCGCGCCGCTCCACTCCCCGCCCAGCGCGAGCCCCTGAAGGAGGCGGCACAGCACCAGCAGGATGGGCGCGAGGAGCCCGACCTGCCCGTACGTCGGGAGCAACCCGATCGCGAAGGTGCCCAGGCCCATCATCATCAGGCTGGTCACCAGCATCCGCTTGCGACCGAGACGGTCACCGAAGTGACCGAAGATCAGCGCACCGAGCGGCCGGGCAGCGAACGCCACCCCGAAGGTCGCGAACGACGCCAGCGTGCCGGCGAGCGGGTTGAGGTCGGGAAAGAACAGCGTGCCGAACACGAGCGCGGCAGCCGTACCGAAGATGAAGAAGTCAAAGAACTCGATCGTCGTGCCGATGAGGCTGGCACCAGCAACCCTGGCGATCGAGAGGCCGGATTTCTCAGTCGTGGCCACGGGGTTCCTCCTGAAGGGCGAACCGCACTGCTGGCGACACCGACGGTGTAGTGCGGGCCACATGCGCTGTGACGGCAGCCACAGTAACCACTACTGTCCAACTGTGCAAGGTCCGACATTTAGATTCACGGCGAAGGCCAGTCGCCTGTCCGCTCTAGTTCCGCCCACCAAAGCGCGAACATGGGACTCGTGGTAAATATTGGACATTAGCCAGGGGGCACCTCGGAGCCACTGGGAGCAACGAAAGGCAGCCGCCGTGACCACATCGACGCAAAACGAGAGCGGGTCGAGCCCCAAGATCATCGGCCGCACGGTCGTACGACCGCGGCAGCAGGTCGAGGAGACGATCAAGGCCGCGATCCTCGCCGGCGAGCTCAGGTCCGGCGAGATGCTGCCACCCGAGGCCGAGCTCGCCCGCCAGTTCAACGTGAGCCGTTCCACTCTCCGCGAAGCGCTCCGTTCACTGTCCACCCAAAACCTCATCATCAAGGTTCCCGGCGCCCGCGGCGGCAACTTTGTGCAGTCGGTCGACTACCGCTCACTGGGCAACGTGGTCATCGAGTCCGTCGACAACCTGCTCGCCCTCGGAGGCATCGACTTCGACGAGGTCGCAGACGTGCGCCAACAGCTCGAAGTCCCCTCGGTACGCCTCGCAGCTACCAACCGCACCGAGGAGGACCTCAAGAACATCGAAGAGATCGTCACGCGCCAGAAGGAAGCTACCGTCGACGACCCGTCCATCCCCGACCTCGACCGCGACTTCCACACCCTGATCGCCCAGGCGTCAGGCAACCGCGTACTCGCCTCGTTCGTCGCCGCGCTTCACCACGCCACCGAACCCGTCCACTACCTCGACCTCTCCCCCGAGGTCGGCCGCGAGACCGTCAAGCAGCACCAGGCCATCGTGCGCGCGATCGACACCCAGGACCCCGCCGCTGCCGAGGCGGCGATCGTTCACCACCTGACCTACCTGCGCAGGCACATCAGCGCGCACCAGGCGAAGTAGGCAACATCCACACCGGGAGCAGCCCGCGGACTCCCGCCCATCAACTCTTTCGCTCACTAGACTTTCCTGGCCGCTTGTCCCCATATCACTGCCTGTAGCGCTGATGAACGTCGAGACCACGCCTCTGTCCGGACCAGACCTCCCCGGCGTACCCATGGTTCAGTCTCCACAGAGTCCTGCCAGCCTCGGGTTCGCATTGGTGACCCTCATGGTCACCATCGCGATACTCGGCGTCGGCCTCGACGCCCTGCTTCCCTCGTCATGGGCGTCAGGTTCCGCCTCGCTCTCATCGCCGCGGCGGTCCATAAAGTTCCATACGCCGTCGAGGCCGCTGCCTTCGACATGGTCCGCCGCGGCCTACAGCCCGTCTTGATCCTCACCGCAGTCGGCGCACTCATCGCAGCCTGGACCCTTCCCGGGAGGGTGCCGACGATGATCTACCTCGGCGTCAAGCTCATCGAACCCGCCTTCTCCCTATCGACCGCCCTGGTGCTCTGCGCGATCACCTCGTTCGTCAGCGGCACCAACTTCGGCACCGTTCGACGCGTTCAGGGCCCCCGCCCTCGACATCCCAGCCGGCCTTGCTGCCGGCGCGATCGTCTCCTGAGCCATCTTCGACGACAAGATGGCGCCCGCCTCAGGTACCACGGTCCTCGCCACCGGACTCTCGGAAGCCCACCCGTACGCCACATCCGACCCACGGCCTGGACCAATATCCCTGCGATCGTGACCACCCTCGTGGTCTTCGTGATCCTCGGCTTCGGCCACCGCTCCTCCACCGCAGCCGGCGAGGCACGGATCGACGCGCTGGCCGCGACCGTCTCCAACGCCTTCGTCATCGGCTGGATCCCATTGATCCCGCCGGTCCTGGTCCTCGCGCTATAGAACGGGTACGTCCCCCACCGCCGACCAAGAGGAAGCCGCCGCGCTCATCGGAGGCGGCGCCACCAGCGGCGCCCTCCAACTCCTCGGGCTCGCCGCGATCGTGATCTTTTCGCCCCTCGCCGCCGCTAGCATCCTCCACCCCCTCCTGCATGCCCTCGAACGACTCGCCACCACACAACGGAGACTGGGTGAACCGACCCGGAGTTCCGGAGACTTTCTAGTTTGAGACTCCGGCGGTCGCTGGTGTCTGGTGCTGACCGTAGTGAGCGGCCTCTGCCTCGACCGGCGTGAGGTCATCGCAGTACTCGTACTGCCGGCGGCGGTTGAACCAGTCGATCCACTCTGCGGTGGCGATCTCAAGGTCGTCGAGCCCGCTCCACGGCAGAGGTGGCTTGACCAGTCCGGTCTTGAATGGCGGACAGCGAAGCCCCTCCACGTGTTGCTGCGTGTTGTAGGTCGTACCCGCCGTCACCCACCGCTACCTACACCCAGATCACCAGGCACTGGCCGCAGTCGAAGACGCCTTTTCCACCTGATGGGCCCAGAACGGGCCCACGACCACCCCTTCGGGCAAGGTCGTAAACCTCGCAGACAGGCGCAAGAACGCCCCTGACCTGCATAAGCAGATCAGGGGCGAATCTGTCGGGCTGACAGGATTTGAACCTGCGGCCCCTTGACCCCCAGTCAAGTGCGCTACCAAGCTGCGCCACAGCCCGAAACTTCCCGCAGATCTCTCTGCTGAAGCGATCCGAACATTACCGTACGGTCTCGCGCACCCACCAATCGGGCTCGCCGGTCGCGCGCACAGAAGAATTGCGGCTCAGTCGGGCGCGGACGAGACTGCCTCGGCGGCCTCGTCGATGATGGCGCGCATGGCCTCCTCGGCGCCCGCGGGATCACCGGTACGCACCGCGATCGCCACCTTCTCGTGGAGCTCGATGGCGGCGGGGTTGGGCGTGGCCGGCATCAGGTGATGGTGGGTACGTCCGGCCAGCAGCTCGGCGACGACGTCGCCGAAGGCGGCGAGCATCTCGTTGCCGCCGGCCTGCAGGAGCACCCGGTGGAAGGTGGTGTCGGCTTCGAGATAGGCCTCGAGGTCGCCGGAGGCGGCATGGACGACCATGTCGGCGACGGCACGGGCCAGCTCGCCGTGATGTCGCGGCTCGGCTCGTTCGGCGGCGAGACGGGCGGCGATCGGCTCGAAACCCTGGCGCAGCTCTGAGAGCGAGACCAGCTGGTCGCGCCGACCCTCACCATCGAGACGCCAGCGGATGACCATCGGGTCGAAGACGTTCCACTCGGTCCGCGGAAGCACCGTGATGCCGACTCGTCGCCTGGTCGTGACCAGGCCCATCGACTGGAGCACACGCACGGCTTCTCGAGCGACCGGCCGCGAGACGGCGTACGTCGCCTGGATCCCCTCCAGGGTGAGCACCGCCCCGGCGGGCAGCTGGGCAGCGACAATCCTGCGCCCGAGCGCATCGCGCACGCTCTGATGCAGCCGGTGCACGGCATCACCGCTCGAAGTCGTCACCGCGGCATCGTCGCACATTCCCTCGCCCGAGCAATGAGAATCCTTAACATTGGACCGTCTTGCGAAACGGATGCTTATTGAGGCACCCTGTGACACGTGACACAGAAGCCCCTCCTCGTCGTCATGGGAGTCTCCGGCTCCGGCAAGACGACCGTCGGTGCCGCGATCGCCCAGCGCCTGCGAGTCCCGTTCGCCGACGCCGACGACTTCCACCCACCGGAGAACATCGCGAAGATGAGCTCCGGTCATCCGCTCGACGACGACGACCGGCGTCCCTGGCTCGAGACGCTCGGTGACTGGCTCGCGGAGCGAGACTCCACCGGCGCGGTGATGGGCTGCTCGGCGCTCAAGCGCAGCTATCGCGACCTCCTGCGCAGCCACGCCCCTCGGCTCCGGTTCCTGCATCTCGCGGGGAGCCAGGAGGTGGTCGAGGCACGCCTCGCCTCCCGTCCGGGGCACTTCATGCCGACCTCGCTGCTGCGATCGCAGTTCGCGACCCTCGAGCCGCTCGCCGACGACGAGCTCGGCACCACCATCGACATCGCGCAGGACATCGACGCGATCGTCGACCGCTATCTCTCCACCCTGTCCCCCACCACCCCCGAGGAATCAGCATGACTCTCTTGGCCGCGACCGATCCTCCGGTCGCCCCGGTCGCCTCCGGCGGCGTACTCCTCTTCGCGGCGCTGGCCGCGATCGCACTCATCGTCGTGCTCATCACCTACGCGAAGCTGCACCCGTTCCTGGCGCTCCTCATCGGCGGCATCACGGTCGGCGTGGTCTCCGGGCGCAACGTGATGGACGTGATCACCTCGTTCGGCGACGGATTCGGATCGACCGCGACCAGCGTCGGCCTGCTGATCGCGCTGGGAGCCATGTTCGCCAAGCTCCTCGCCGACTCCGGCGGCGCCGGCCAGATCGTCGACACGATCGTCGGCAGATCCTCGGTCCGTACGCTGCCGTGGGCGATGGCCCTGGTCGGCGCGATCATCGGCCTGCCGATGTTCTTCGAGATCGGCCTGGTGCTGCTCATGCCGGTCATCTACCTGGTCGCTCGTCGCGCCCAGGTCTCCCTGGTCACCGTCGGCATCCCCACGCTCGCCGGCCTCTCCGCGATGCACGGGCTCGTGCCTCCGCACCCGGGCCCGCTGGCTGCTATCGGCGCGCTCAAGGCAGACCTCGGCACGACGCTCGCGCTCGGCGTGCTGGTCGCCATCCCGGTCATCATCGTCAGCGGACCGCTCTTCGGCCGGCTGGCCGGCCGGTGGGTCGTCGTCGACGCCCCGAGCACCTTCGACGCCGGCTCGGGCTCGGGCTCCGGGTCTGGCTACGGCGAGTCGGCCGCCACGCGCCGCCCGTCGTTCGCGATCACCCTCTTCAGCGTGCTGCTCCCGCTCGTGCTGATGCTCGCCAAGGCGATCGTCGACATCGTCATCAACGACCCGGCCAACCGGATCCAGCAGGTCTTCGACGTGATCGGCTTCCCGCTGGTCGCGCTGACGGTCGCGGTCGTCGTGGCCATGTTCACGCTCGGGCGCGGCTCCGGGATGGACCGCCGCGAGATCTCCAAGACGGTCGAGCAGTCGCTGCCCCCGATCGCCGGCATCGTGCTGATCGTCGCCGCCGGCGGCGGGTTCAAGCAGTCGCTCATCGACACCGGCATCGGCACCCAGCTCGCCGAGTGGGCGCAGGGCACCGGCGTCTCGGCGATCGTGCTGGCCTGGATCCTCGCGGTCGTCATCCGCCTGGCCACCGGCTCGGCGACGGTCGCCACGATCACCGCGTCCTCCCTCGTGGTCGACCTGGTGGCCAACATGTCGGCGGCCGAGGTCTCCCTCGTGGTGCTCGCCGTCGGTGCGGGCTCGGTATTCTTCTCCCACGTCAACGACGCCGGGTTCTGGCTGGTCAAGGAGTACTTCGGCCTCGATGTCGTGCAGACGATCAAGTCGTGGTCGCTGATGGAGACGGTGCTCTCGGTCAGCGGTCTGGTCTTCGTGGTCGCGATCAGCCTGGTGATCTGACCAGGCTGATCTGGCCCCGGGCTGGCCCCGGGGCCGACAGGGTCGGTGACGACCCGTCACGAAACTGTCGGTGCTCTACGACAGAATCACTCCTGACACATGGATCACACCCACCACAGGAGCTCACCGTGTCGGATTCCCCTTCCCCATCCAACACAGCCCCGTCAAGCACAGCCCAGTCAAAGACCGCCCCGTCAGAGACCACACCCAAGCTCGACCCGATCTCGCGCAAGGGCACCCCGGCGCACCGCACCAAGTCGCGGCGCGAAGGCGCCGGGCGACGTCAAGGGATGCCGGTACAGGCGATCAGCCTCTCGGTGCCGGCATCCCTCGCCGCGCAGTGGAAGACCTACAGCCAGAGCGTCCCGCGCTCGCTCGTCGACGTCATGCTCGACGCCGTCGCAGCGACCCGCCCTCGGCTCACGGTGCTGCTCCGCGCTCATCAGGCGGCGCTGCGGGAGAAGACCCGGCCGGTCTCCGACGGCACGTTCATGCGCAACGTGCCGCAGCCAAAGCGCCTCGAGGATCCGTACGTCACGATGCCGCTGCGCATGCTGGCGACCAACGTCGACGTGGTCGACGCCATGGTGCACGAGATGGCTGCCGAGTCGCGCTCGCAGCTGGTCGTGGTGGCGCTGACGGCCTGGCTCGCCGACCGGGGCGCCGAGGAGCAGGTCTACGAGGAGCAGCTCGAGCTCGAGGTGCCTGAAGACCCCTTCGACCGTCCGTGACCGTCTCCGCGGGAGACACCACGCGTGCCAGGGAAGACAACCCTGGAAAACGACGGCCGGGACGGGTGAAGACGACCCGTCCCGGCGGTGCTCCCATCTAAGTCGACCTGCGGACCCGATGGAGCAGAATCAGAGAACCTTCGTGCCGTACATCTCGCCCAGAGGGTCGGCCAGCAGCTCGAGCCGCTCACCGTCGGGGCCCGTGAAGTAGATCGACGACTTCGACTCGACGACGTAGTCCATCCCGGCGACGTCGAGCTTGGCGCGCAGGTAGTCCCACTTCTCGGCGGTCACCGAGATCGCGATGTGGTGCAGGCCGCCCAGCACCTCGGCGTACTCCCCCAGGTCGAGGCCGGGAAGGGTGAAGAAGGCGAGCAGGTTGCCCGCGCCGACGTCGAAGAAGAAGTGGTCCGAGCCGGCGTAGTCACGGTTCTCGAAGATCTCGGTCAGCGGGAACTCGAGCAGCCCCTGGTAGAAGTCGATCGTCCGGCGTACGTCGGAGGAGAGCAGCGCGGTGTGATGGATGCCGCCGGCGGAGCTCGCCGGACGCTCGGAGGCGTCGAGAAGGTATTCCTCCTTGATCCGCTCCCGATCCTTGGTGATGAAGTCCGTGTCGATGCTCATGATGCCTTTCCCGGCCGCCCGTGCGGCTCCTTGCGCCTCTACGGGCAGTCTAGTTTCTTCGTCAACCGTCGCACGCGACCGGCCGCTCCCGATGCGCTCCGGTGCGGAATGCGTCACACTGGGAGGCCGACGACCTGCGTTCTTGGGCCGGGCTGTCGAAAGCAACAGAACGTCATCGGTAAGGTGTACCTCATGGATGAGGTCAAGTGGCTCAGCAACGACGAACAAGTCGCGTGGCGCGCCTGGCTCGCCGTCAATGCCCAGCTCACCGCGCGCATGAACCGCGACCTTCAGGTCAACAACGGGCTCTCCTTGGCCGACTACGACGTCTTGGTGAACCTCACCGACGTCCCTGACCGCAGCCTGCGCATGTTCGAGCTCGGCGACAAGCTCCAGTGGGAGAAGAGCCGGCTCTCGCGCCAGGTGATGCGGATGGCCGCCCGCGGGCTGGTCGAGCGGCGCGAGTGCCTCGATGACCGCCGTGGCGCCTTCGTCGACCTCACCCCCGCAGGGCTCGAGGCGATCGAAGCCGCAGCGCCCGAGCACGTCACCATGATCCGCCAGATGCTCTTCGACGCGTGGACCCCCGACGAGGTCGCGGCCCTGACCAAGCTCTACGAAGGTGTGCTGGAGCGCCTCGCCGCCAAGCCTGGCGACGAGGACGCCGCCGACGGGTCAGCTGCCTGACCCCGCCGGCGCTCAGCGCTTGCGCTTCTCCCGCACCCGCTGCTGGAGCACGATCGGCGTACCGACGAAGCCGAACTCCTCACGCAGCCGACGCTCGATGAAGCGCTCGTAGGATGCCTCCAGCTTGCCGCTGGTGAACAGCACGAAGGTAGGCGGGGCGGTCGACGGCTGCGTGCCGAAGAGGATCTTCGGCTGCTTGCCGCTGCGCACCGGGTGCGGGTGCTCGGCGACCAGACGACCGAGGAACGAGTTGAGCGCACCGGTGCCGACGCGCGTCTCCCAGCCTTCGAGCGCCTTGTCGAGCGCCGGCACGAGCCGGTCGACGTGCCAGCCGGTGCGGGCGGTGATGTTGATCCGCGGCGCCCACTGCACCTGCACGAGCTCGCGCTCGATCTCGCGGTCGAGCTGCCAGCGGCGGTCCTCGTCGACGAGGTCCCACTTGTTGAACGCGATCACCAGCGCACGCCCGGCCTCGCGGACGGTCTGCAGGATGCGGATGTCCTGCTCGGACATCTTCTCGCCGCCGTCGATGACCAGCACGGCCACCTCGGCACGGTCGATCGCCGTCGTGGTGCGCAGCGACGCGTAGTACTCGTGACCGGAGGCCTCCTTGACCCGCTTGCGGATGCCCGCGGTGTCGATGAAGCGCCAGTCGCGGCCGCCGAGCGAGATCAGCTCGTCGACCGGGTCGACGGTGGTGCCGGCGACGTTGTCGACGACCGCCCGCTCCTCCTTGGCCAGCTTGTTGAGCAGCGACGACTTGCCGACGTTGGGCTTGCCGACCAGGGCGATACGCCGCGGGCCGCCGATCTCGACGCCCTCGGGCATCGGCGGCGGGTCGGGAAGCACCTCGAGGATCGCGTCGAGCATGTCGCCGGAGCCACGCCCGTGCAGCCCCGAGACCGGCCAGGGCTCGCCGAGCCCGAGGTTCCACAGCGCGGCCGCCTCGGCCTCGGTGCGGAGATCGTCGACCTTGTTGGCGGCCAGGATGACGGGCTTGCCGGACTTGCGCAGCACGCGTACGACCGCCTCGTCGGCGTCGGTGATGCCGACGGTCGCGTCGACGACGAACAGGACGGCGTCGGCCAGGGAGACCGCGATCTCCGCCTGGGTCGCGATCCGCTCGGCCAGACCCTGGGCGTCAGGGTCCCAGCCGCCGGTGTCGACGAGCGTGAACGCCTTGCCGTTCCAGTTGGCGTCGTAGGAGACGCGGTCACGGGTCACGCCGGGAACGTCTTGGACGACCGCCTCCCGGCGGCCGATCATCCGGTTGACCAGAGTCGACTTCCCGACGTTGGGCCGGCCGACGACGGCGAGCACCGGCAACGGTCCGGTGGGCTCATCCGGGTCGCTGGGGTCTCGTACGTCCTCATACGAGACGTCGGGGTCAGTCATTGTTCTCCTTGCTAGAGAGCGGACCGGGCAGTTGGCGACCGGTCAACGCCAGGGCATGGTCCTGTTGGACCTGCATGTGCTGATGGAGCAAACCCGAGACGTGCCCGACTTGTTCCTTCGTACGCGGCCAGCCTACGCGGTCGACCCGGAAAGGTTCGCCATAGACGATGTCGATACGCGCCCCCGCGTGCGGCAGCGAGGACAGGTCACCACCCGGGTCGCGACTGCCGATCATCGTCACCGGCACGACCGGCGCGCCGGAGGCCAGCGCGAAGTAGGCGGCACCACGGTTGAACCGCACCAGGTCGCCGTCACCGCGACGACCCTCTGGATAGATGCCCATGGCATTGCCGCCACGCAGCACCCGCAGCGCCAGCTTCACCGCCGCCGGGTCGCTGGCGAGCCGATAGAGCGGGATCTGGCCGGCCCAGTGCAGGAACGGGCCGAGGAACCAGTGGTCGAACATCTCCGACTTCGTCAGCGCGTGCACCGGCCGGGGCGTGAAGATCGCCAGCAGCGGGCCGTCGATGATGCCGACGTGGTTGGACGCGAAGACGATCGGACCCGAATCCGGGATGTTGCCGGTGTTGTGCAGCTGGACGTCGTACCGACGCCTGATCACCCAGCGCGCGAAACCGTTGATGTGGTTCAACGCCCATCGAGCGGGGTGCTCGATCTCCTCCAGGCGCGGCAGGTCTGTGCGGGGTGATCTGCCCGCCTGCGTACCCTCGCTCACTCCCCCGCCTTGTCAGGCGTGGCTCCCGCAGCGGTCTGGACGATCTCGATCACCTGCGCGATGACCTCCTCGAGCGTGTAGGGCGTCGTGTCGAGGTGGGTCGCCCCCTCCGGCACCGCCGCGCCGCCCTTCGTGGAGTCGATCTTGTCACGGCTCTCCAGGGATACGCGGACGGCGTCGGCGTCGGTGCCGCCCTCCTCGGCCGCGCGGCGTGCGGCACGGGCTGCCGGGTCGGCGGTGACGTAGAGCTTCACGGCGGCCTGGGGCCAGACCGCGGTGCCGATGTCGCGGCCCTCGACCACGATGCCGGTGCCCGCGGCCAGAGCCCGGGCGATCTCCTCCTGCTGGAGGGAGACGAGCCGAGCGCGCACCTCGGGGACGGTGGCGACCGGCGAGACCGCGCCGTTGACCTTGTCGCTACGGATCTCGACGGAGACGTCGGCTCCGTCCAGCGCGATCGTGGGACCGAGCGGGTCGGTGCCGGAGGTGATCACCGGCTTGCCGGCCGCGGCCGCGACCGCGTCGGTGTCGTGCACGTCGACGCCGTTGCTGAGCATCCACCACGACATCGCCCGATACATCGCGCCGGTGTCGAGGTAGCGCATCCCGAGGCGGTCGGCGACCCCACGTGATGTGCTCGACTTTCCGGAGCCGGAGGTGCCGTCGACGGCGATGACGATGCTTGCGGGGTCAAGGGTGGAATTGTTGCTGCTCACGGGCGGGAGCCTACCGGTGAGCGAGCCAACCCCGGGACTCCAGAACCGTCTTCATCTGCTCGGCGGCGTCGCTGGCCACGATCAGCTCCATGAGACCCACCGGACGGCCGGGGTCGTGGTCGATGCGTACGTCCTCGATGTTGACGCCGCTCTCCCCCGCGTCGGCGAAGAGCCTGGCCAGGTTGCCCGGCTCGTCGGGCACGGTGACGTAGACGCTGGCCTGCGCCGTCTGCGGGCCGCCGTGCTTGCCCGGGATCGCGCGGGTGCCCGCCTGTCCCTCCTTGAGGAGCACGTCGAGGGCGGCCGCGTCGCCGTTGCCGACGGCCTCGATCATGTCGTCGAACTGGGCACGCATCTGGCCGAGCAGGTCGGTGACGGCCCGCGCGTTGCCGGCCACGATCTGTCCGTAGAGACCAGGATCGCCGGCGGCGACACGGGTCACGTCACGCACCCCCTGACCACTGAGCCGCAGATGGCCCTCGGGTGCGACCGCGAGCCGGCCCGCGACCAGCGCGGCCATCAGGTGCGGCACATGTGAGGTGCGCGCGACCGCTTGGTCATGGTCCTCGGGCGTGAGCACGAGCGGAAGGGCGCCGCACAGGCTGGCGAGCTCGCCCACGAGCGAGGCGGCCGTCGGGTCGGCGTCGGCGTGCGGCGTGAGCGCCCAGGGGCGACCCTCGAACAGCGTGGCGGTCGCCGCCAGCGGCCCGGAGCGCTCGCTCCCCGCCATCGGGTGGCCGCCGACGTAGCGGCCGACGTCGTCGGGACCGTGCTCGCGCACGTAGGCCAGCGGCGACGCCTTCACGCTGCCCACGTCGGTCACGAACGCAGCGGGGTTCTCGGCGAGGGCGCGAGTGATCACCTCACCCAGATGGGCCGGCGGCACCGCCACCACGACCAGCTGCGGGGCGTCCTCAGGCGCACGGCGACGACCTGCGCCGAGCCCCGTCGCCGTGCGTACGTGGCTGGCGACCGAGTCGCTGAGGAGCACCTCGATCCCGGCCCTGGCACAGGCCAGAGCCACCGATGTCCCGAGCAGTCCGACCCCGACGATCTCGACCGGTCCGACCAGTTCTCCCCCGGTTTCCGTCATACGGCCAAGGCTAACGGTGCCCGGGCCCCTCCCGGGTCAGGCAGGTCACCGCTGAGACCGGGCTTTGAGCCCCGGGTCGGGGCTGGTCTGTGCACTGGTGCGGTCGGCGAGAAGGGTGTGCGATAGTGCGCCGCATCATCAGGCGGCGGCGTACGGTCGCACACCCTGCCGCTCGCTCAGGACGGCTGGTAGCTCCCGAACGACCAGGAGTTGCCCTCCGGGTCGGTCACGGTGCCGCCCCGGCCGCCGTAGTCCTGGTCGACCATCGCCCGCTCGACGCGCGCGCCGGCGGCGACCGCCTTGTCGAAGACGGCATCAGGGTCCTCGGCGACGAGATAGGCGGAGGAGCCGCCCGTGGACTTGATGCCGCCGCCCTCGCGCGCCTGGCCGAACATCAGCCCTCCACCCGCCGGCCAGAGCCACTCGGCGTGCACCACGACGCCGGCGTCACGGTAGGTGGCATGCTCGACGAACCCGATCGCGCTCAGCCACGTCATCATCGCCTCGGCGTCGCGGAACGCCATCGACTGCCAGTACTTGATCTTCCCTGCTTCATCCATGCCCCGAGTAGACCGCTCATCGGTCGGCGAGGTCTTGAACGAATGGGAACTCCTCCCGCAGCCACGTCGTCGGCGCACAACCGGCGAACTCCTGCCACTCGCGGGTCAGGTGCGCCTGATCGGCGTAGCCGCACGCTGTCGCCGCCTGCGCCAACGGCATCCTTCCCACCATGCCTCGAGACCGGTCGAAGCGCGCCAGCCGCTGGAACTGCTTCGGCGCCACCCCGGTCTCGGCCCGCACCAGGTCGCTGATCCGCCGCCGGCTGTAGCCCACCTCGTCGGCGACCTGCTGCACCCCCGCTCCCCCGGTCAGCAGCGCCAGCGCCCGGCCTACCTCCGCTCGTGGAGACGGTTCACCGTGGCGCGCCAGCGCACCGATCAGCGTCGTGGCGACAAGGTCGGCCCACTGCCGCGGATCGGTCTCGGCAAGCCGCTCCGGAAGATGCCGTACGCCGCCTGGTGGCGTGACCTCGTCGAGCGCCAGAAGCTCCCCCTGCCAGGCCGCAGCCGGCATCGCGAACAGCGCCCGGACCCCGGCAGCCGTCAGCGCCAGCTGGACACCGCGCTGGCTTCCGCTGTGATGGATCCTCGCCGGTCGGGTGTGCAACCCGGAGACCAGCGACCACGCCGACACCGGTTCGGTGCCGCTCCCCCACGACGTCGTCAACGGCTCGTCGACCGGCAGCACGAACGTGGTCCCGGTCGACGGCATCCCCCGGTGGACTCCGGGCGCGCCGAAGTCCACGTCGTAGGCGACCAGGGACGTGACATAGGGCCGCAGCACAGCCGGCACGGTCATGTCTTCGATCGTGCCATGAGCGGTGCGGGTTGTGCATGCACTATCGCCTTTCGCGAGGAAGGTGTGCGATAGCGCGTTGTGGTGTTGTGGGGTTTGGTGCTCTTGGGGTGTTGGTTCGCGGCTGGTCGATCGCGGGTGGTTGATGGCCGCCGACCCGTTCTTCACGGTCTTCTCGATCTGGTCCGGCGTCAAGGACGCCCTCCGGGCGCCGGCTACGCCGGCCGCTATCGCGGTCCTGGACTCCGGACCAGATCGAGAAAAGATTTGGCTGGTTATCGGGGCGGCGGCAGGGGTGTGGCGCGAGATTTTTGGGTTGGGTACGGGGTTGAGAGCCGGGGCGAGGCCCCTAGCCTGCTGGGTTTGGTTGGCGGGGACTGTGACAGAGGGTCTGACCTTGTGAAGGATTCACAAGGGTCGAGGCGGTGCCAGGTCGGCATCAGGTTCTACGAGTGAACCTGATCTGTCCATCCAGGAGCCGCTCATGCCCATAGCCGGGGTCATGGATCCGTCGATGGTCGCTCGGGCACAACAGGACCATGTTGGCCAGGTCGGTCTTTCCGCCTTCGGACCAAGGTTTGAGGTGATGGGCCTCGGTCCACGCGGCTGGGGCGTCGCAGCCTTCGGCCTGGCAGCACTTGTCTCGAAGCCGTAGCGCTTTGTGTTGGATCGGGTGCGCCAACCTGGCCGTTCGACCGAGGTCGAGGACCTCGGAGTCGGTGCCCAACACCACCGGAACCAGGTCCGCATTGCACGCCATCCGACGAGCCTCCGCAGCGCTGACCTGGTTACCATCGAAACCGAGTGCAGCGGTGCCGAGGTCCTTACGGAGGTCCTCAAGGCTCATCGTGACGAACACCGTGGTCGCGTGCCCGCCGTGCCTGGGAAGCAGGTCGACGTCGTAGGTCTCGACCACGCGGGCGAAAGCCTGGCCTAGCAGCCGCTCGTAGGAGACCTTGCGGCCCTTGTCCTCGGCCGACCACTTCCTCGGCTGCGCCAACGAGTCCAGCATCGTGCGTAGACGCACCCCGACCGCACGCGAGACACGGGCATGGATGTCGACAGTGCCGTCGCCGTTGTCTCGTGAGGAGTAGAACGTACGCCGCTGAGCGTGCTCCTCCTCCCGCTGCAACGCCTTCGCCTCGGCGGCCTCGAAACGTTCCGGGTCGATCTCAGCCAGGATCCGCTTCCCGACGATCCGCAGCTCGTTCGCAGTCAACCGGGACGCGTGATCGACCAACAACTTCTCCGCGAGCACCAGATCTTCGGCGCTCGCGGCAGGGTCGGTCTCGATCGCATCGAGCGCATTGGTGATCACCCGGGCTTTGTCCTGGGACACCACGCCATCGGCCAGCCCGGCGGCCACGAGGTCGTACTTCGCGACCGCGCCGGCCAGCTTCACCCGCGCCCGACCCACACCCCGATCAACCAGAAGCTCGGTACGGATCCAACCCGAGGCATCCTTCGCACCGGTCTCCTCGGCGATGTCACCAGCGGTGGCGAGCACCCGAAGCTCGAGCGCAGCCTGCTGTGCCTTGAGGGTCTCGAGCCGTGCGAGGACGTCTTTCTTCTGGCTGGTTCGCCAGTACGCGGGGTCCATCGCAAGCAGCTCGCCCAGAGCAGTTTCGATGCCAGCAAGAGCAGCCGCAACAGGCTCACGAGGGCTGGTGCCCCAGTGGTCGACGTGGTTCTCGACGCTCATCGCTGACCCCCTCTCAAGGTGCCCGTCGTATACCCTGATTTTACTCTTTACCGACCAGTAGATCCACCAATTTCCGCAGGTCAAACTGCTTTTTTGCGGCAGCGAAGCAGCACTCGCTCCTCCCGGCCACACCCTGGCCGCCGCCCCGATAATCAGCCAAATCTTTTCTCGATCTGGCCCGGAGTCCAGGACCACCGAAGGTGGCCGGCGAAGCCGGCGGCCGCAGGCCGTCCTTGACGCCGGGCCAGATCGAGAAGACCCTTCAGGAAAGGGTCGGCGGCCCCACACCCCCAACGAAGCAACAGAAGCCAACCCGCCCACCAGCCCCGCAACTACCCTTCCCCCATGACCACCATCTCGATCGCCCTTCCGACCGCGGACCGAAAACGCGCCCACGCGTTCTACCGCGACGGACTCGACTTACCGACCCCGGGAGAGCCCTACCACGACGGCGTGCCAGAGCCGCTCGTCGTCACCGCTCCGGGCGGCGCGGAGGTCATGTTCATCCCGGCAGGCGGTTTCGGCTGGGTCTCCGGGGTCGACGAGGCCGACCAGGGCCGTGGCGAGTGTCTGCTGAGCATCACGCTGCCCGACCCCGACGCGGTCCGGTCCAAGGCCGAGCGCGCCGCCCAGGCAGGTGGCACGATCATCGTCGCGGCCGAGGAGGCCTCGTGGGGATTCCGAGCAGTCGTCGCCGACCCCGACGGGCATCGCTGGCAGCTCATCGCCGATCCCGCCTACGGCGACCCTGAGCAGCCGTACACGCCGGCTGAGTCCTGACCGAGCGCAGTCTCAGAGCTCGGTGTTGTCCAACAGCTCGCCGAGCTCGACGCGCGAGAGGTCGCGGATGTCCCCGGGCCGCATGGCGCCGAGGCGCACCGGCCCGATCCGCGTGCGAGTCAGGCGAGTGACAGGGTGACCGACGTGATCCAGCAGACGGCGCACGATGCGGTTGCGTCCTTCGTGGATGACCAGCTCGACGATCGACTTGTCCTTGCGAGTCTCCATGATCTTGGCCTTCGTGACCGTGACCGGACCGTCTTCGAGGGTGACCCCGGCGAGGAGCCGCTTGCGCACGTTGGGGAAGACCTGGCCCTCGACCTCGGCGACGTAGGTCTTGTCGACCTCGTAGCTGGGATGAGCCAGACGGTGTGCGAAGTCGCCGTCGTTGGTGAGGATGATCAGGCCCTCGGTGTCGGTGTCGAGCCGGCCGACGTGGAAGAGGCGCTCCGGCCGGTCGGCGACCAGGTCGGAGAGGTTGCGGCGACCCTCGGGGTCGCTCATCGTGGAGACGACGCCGCGCGGCTTGTTGAGGGCCAGGTAGACCTTGCCCGAGATCGGCGGGAGCCGCTTGCCCTCGACGCGTACGACATCCTTGGTGGGGTCGACCTTGGTGCCCAAGCGGGTGATGACCTCGCCGTTGACCTCGACCTGCCCGTTGAGCATCAGCACCTCGCTCCCCCGTCGGGAGGCGAGGCCGGCCAGGGCCAGCAGCTTCTGCAGCCGGATCAGGCCCTCGTCGTCCAACGGCAGGTCGGCACGCTGTGCGTCTTCTTCGGGAACCTCGCTCACGACAGCGATTCTCCCCCATCCGCGGAGGCATCCCCATTCGAGGCAGGCTCCTCCGGCTGGGCGGCCAGAGCCTTCTCGCTGACCTGCTCGGTCAGCTCTTCCTCCATGTCGGCCAGATCGGGGAGGTAGGGCGCCAGGTCGGGCAGCTCTCCCAGGTCGGTGATGCCGATCCGCTCGAGGAAGTAGCCGGTGGTGCGGTAGAGGTTGGCGCCGGTCTCGTGGTCTTGGCCCGCCTCCTCGACCAGTCCGCGGGTCAGCAGGGTGCGCATCACGCCGTCGACGTTGACGCCGCGGATCGCGGAGACGCGCGCCCGCGAGACGGGCTGCTTGTAGGCGACCACCGCGAGGGTCTCCAGCGCGGCCTGGGTCAGCCTGGCCTGCTGGCCCTCGAGCACGAAGCCCTCGACCACGCTGGCGTACTCCTCACGGGTGTAGAAGCGCCAACCGCCGGCGACGTTGCGCAGGTCGAAGCCGCGGCCCTGCTCGGTGTAGTCGGCTGCCAGGCCCTCGAGCGCCGCGATCACCTCGGCGGTGGGGTAGCCGACGGCCGAAGCCAGCGACTCCGCCGCCAGGGGCTCGTCGGCGACCATCAGCACCGCTTCGAGCGCCGGGCGCAGGTCGGTGAACGGGATCGCCAGGGTCTCCTCGGCGGTGGTCGAATCCGTCGAGACCTCAGTCATCTTCGCTCTTCTCCTCGTCGTCAGCGTCGTCAGCGTCGTCAGCAACCTCGGGCGCGGCGGCGTCCTGCGCCGGCGGCTGCCCCTCGAACTCGTCCTGGATCAGGTCGTCGACATCGAGAGCCTCCTCGCCGGTCCACCGTACGGTCAGCTCGCCGAGCGCGGTGACCTGGTCGAAGGCGACGGCCCCCTCACGGAAGAGCTCCAGGAGCGAGAGGAACCGAGCGACGGTCGTCAGGGTGTCGGGCGAGTCGGCGCACAGCCCCCGGAACGTCACCTGACCACCCGAGCGCAGCCGCTCGATGACCAGCGCCGCCTGCTCCTTGACCGAGACCTTGGAGCCGTGGATGTGGGCGAGCCCGATCTCGGGCGGGGCGGGCTTCGGCGCCATCGCCGTCGCGGCCAACTGCGCGAACTGCTCGAGCCCGATGCCGATGAGCACCTCGGGCAACAGGCCGGCGTAGCGCGGTTCGAGCTGCACCGAGCGCGGGTGGCGCTTGGACTCCTTGGCGAGCCGCTCGCCGAACACCGCAGCCACCTGCTTGAACGCCTTGTACTGCAGCAGCCGGGCGAAGAGCAGGTCACGCGCCTCGAGCAGCGCGAGATCCTCTTCGTCCTCGACGTCGCCCTGCGGCAGCAGGCGCGCGGCCTTCAGGTCGAGCAGCGTGCTGGCCACGAGCAGGAAGTTGGAGGTCTGCTCGAGGTCCCAGGCGCCTTCACCGCTGTCGGCGGCGCCCTTCTTGACGTAGGCGATGAACTCGTCGGTGACCGTGGCCAGCGAGACCTCGGTGATGTCGAGCTTGTGCTTGGCGATCAGGCTCAGCAGCAGGTCGAAAGGACCCTCGAAGTTCTCCAGCCGCACCGCGAACGCGCCGGTGCCGCTGGGCTCCTGCTCCCCCGCCTCGGCGGAGGTCTGCGTCATCTCGGTGACCGTCGCCGTCATTCGCCGAGCCGGTGCACGAGGGCGCTGTCGCCTTCGTACTCCTCGAGGTCGGCCAGCACGATCGCGAGCGCCTCGCGCACCAGTCGGCCGCGATCGACCGCGATGCCGTGCTTGGCCCGCAGGCTCAGTCGCGCGTGCTCGAGGTCGAGGAGCTCACCGGAGGTGATGTAGACCGTCATCTTCTCGTCGTGACGTACGCGGCCGCTGGACCGCTTCTTGCCGGTCTGCGCGTCGTCGGGCTCGGGCACGGCATGGACCGGGCGAGCCTTCGCCTCGCCGGCGGACGCCGCAGGCGCAGCCCCGTCGGACGTACGCCGGAAGAGGTCGTCGGCGGCAGGCACCCTCACACGCCGAGTTGCCATCGGGCCAGCACCTCCTTGGCGAGCTTGCGGTAGGAGTCGGCCCCGGTGGAGGTGGAGGCGTACTCGGTGATGGGCTCGCCGACCACGGTGGAGTCGGCGAACTTCACGGTGCGCCGGATGACGCTGTGGAAGACACGGTCGCCCCAGCCGTTGACGAGGGTCTCCATGACCTCCCGGCTGTGCATGGTGCGGCTGTCGTACATCGTGCCCAGTATTCCGTCGATCTTCAGGCGCGGGTTGAGCCGCTCCTGAACCTTGTCGATGGTGTCCTTGAGCAGGGCGACGCCGCGCAGGGCGAAGTATTCACACTCCAGCGGCACGACCACCGAGTCGGCGGCGGTCAGCGCGTTGACGGTCAGCAGACCGAGCGAGGGCTGGCAGTCGATGAGGATGACGTCGTAGTTGGCGACCGCGGGCTCCAGGGCCCGGGCGAGGGTCTGCTCGCGGGCGACCTCCTGGACGAGCTGCACCTCGGCGGCGGAGAGGTCGATGTTGGCCGGCAGCAGGTCGACACCGTCGATGCCCGAGGGGACGACGACGTCCTCGAGCGTGATCTCACGCTCCATCAACAGGTTGTAGATCGTCAGCTCGATCTCGTTGGGTTGCAGCCCGAGACCGACCGAGAGCGACCCCTGCGGGTCGAAGTCGACCATGAGCACCTTGCGGCCGTGCTCGGCCAGCGCGGCACCGAGGTTGATCGTCGTCGTGGTCTTGCCGACGCCGCCCTTCTGGTTGACCATCGCGACGGTCCTGGCCGGGCCGCCGGTGGCGGGCCCGGGCTCGGGAAGCTTGGGCCAGGGACGTCCGGTGGGCCCGATCTTGTTGGAGCCCGCGGCCTCGAACGGCGAGGCGTCCGGCTCCGGCGCATTGGCGCGCTGACGGGCCGAGGGCGGGTAGGCCGGCGGGTTCGCCGTGGCCTGCGGAGGCATCTGGGGCGCTGTCGCGCCACCTGCTCCGAAATAGCTGTCTTCCATTCCTCCACCCCCGGTTCAGTTGCCGCGGCCCTGGGCGAACACGGCTAGCGGGTCTATATGTCGACACGGCGACTCTAAGACCCGGATCTGCGCGACTGTAGGAGCCGCGCCGGGCGTGTCACAAGGCAAATCCGACTGTTTCTGCTAGGCGGTGCGAATCTGTTGACCGCCTGTGCACTTCGCCGCCCGTAACCTCCACAGCCACCGTCGGCGCTGTGGACAGATCTGTGGAGAGGTCAGCGCGTACGGCGGCGCTTCTGGAACTGGTCGTAGGCCTTGCTCGCGGCCTCTTTGGCCTTGCGCTGGTTCTCCGGCTTGCGCGCCTCGGCAGCGATCTTGGAGACGATCGAGGCGACCACGGTCGACTTCAGTAGCTTTCCCACACCGCAACGCTATCGGACCGGTGCCGAAGCCTCACAGTCGGCGCATCGCAACGCTCGCCAGGACGAGCTCGCCCGCCTCGTCGCTCGCGTCGAGATCGGCGATCGCCTCGATGACCCAGTCGTGGTCGCCGGCCGGGTCGTCGATGGTCTGGGTGATGCGCCAGATGCGGGTGGAGTCGAAGGACTCGTCGTCTTCGTCCACCCCCGCCGGCGCGCCGGCCTCGGCGGTCCAGGTGAGGAGCTTGGGCGAGCGCGAGTCGGCGGAGATGCCCACGTCGTCGTGCTCGCCGAAGTAGGCCTCCAGGGCGTCGTCCCAGCGCGATCTCGTCATCACGACGTCGCGGGCCGGCTCGAACCGGTCGGCGGCGGCGCGCTCGAGGCGCATCAGCGTGTCGAGGTCGTCGCGCGAGACCGCGTCCACGCGAGCCCACATCGCGTTGCGCACCATGATCTCGAAGGCACGGGTCTGCTGCGACAGCGAGCGCGGAGGCGGCGGGGCCTCGTGGTGGGCGACCGCCGAGGGGATGTGGTCGGGGTCGGAGAGCGCCTCCCACTCGTCGAGCAGGCTCGAGTCGGTCTGGCGGATCGTCTCCCCCAGCCACTCGATCAGGTCCTCGACCTCGGGCGTCTTGTAGGTCTCGGGCACCGTGTGCCGGAAGGTGCGGTAGGCGTCGGTGAGGTAGCGCAGCACCAAGCCCTCCGAGCGCGCCAGCTGATAGCGCCCCACGACATCGGTGAAGGTCATCCCCTGCTCGTACATCTCGCGCAGGATCGACTTCGGGTCGAGCGCATCCTCGGGCAGCCACGGGTGGGTGCCGCGATAGACCTCGAAGAGCGCCTCGAGCAGGTCGGCCATCGGCTTGGGCCAGGTGATCTCCTCGATGAGCGCCATCCGCTCGTCGTAGTCGACGCCGTCGGCCTTCATCTCCTCGATCGCCTTCCCGCGCGCCTCGTGCTGCTGGGCGAAGAGGATCTGCCGCGGCGGCTCCAGCACGGCCTCGATCACCGAGACGATCTCGAGGGTGTGCTCAGGCGACTCGGGGTCGAGGGTGTCGAGGGCGGCGAGCGCGAAGTGGGCCAGCGGCTGGTTGAGCGCGAAGTCGGCCGGAAGATCCTCGGTGAGCACATAGCGGCGCCCGTACGCATCGGGCGCCTGGAGCCTGGTGAGCACCCCGCTGTGCACCAGCGAGCGCGTCAGCCGCAGCGCTCGCCGGGCGAGCTTGAGCTGCGTACGCCGCTCCTCGTGGTTGTCCATCGTGATGCGTCGCATCACCGCGAAGGCGTCCTCGTCGCGGGCGACGACGTTGAGGATCATCGAGTTGTCGACCTTCATCCGGCTCTGCAGCGGCTCCGGGGCGCCGTCGACGAGCTTGGTGAAGGTCGCCTCGGTCCACACGACCGTGCCCTCGGGCGGCTTCTTGAGCTGGGCCTTGGAGTTCTTCTTGCCCGACTTGCGACGCTCCTCGGCCTTCGCCTTCGCCTTCTCGTTCTCGATGATGTGCTCGGGCGCCTGCACCACGACGTAGCCCTGGGTGTCGAAGCCGGCGCGGCCGGCGCGCCCGGCGATCTGGAGGAACTCGCGGGTGCGCAGGATGCGCTGACGGCGGCCATCGAACTTCGCCAGGCCGGTGAAGAGCACCGTGCGGATCGGGACGTTGATACCGACCCCGAGGGTGTCGGTGCCGGCGATCACCTTGAGCAGGCCCGCCTGAGCCAGCTGCTCGACCAGTCTGCGGTAGCGCGGCAGCATGCCCGCGTGGTGGACGCCGATGCCCTTGCGCAGCAGCTTGGAGAGGGTCTTGCCGAAGCCCGCGGCGAAGCGTACGGGCTCGAGACGCTCGGCGATGGCCGCCGACTCCTCCTTGGTCAGCTTCAGCCAGCCGGCGTTGAGCAGCGAGGTGCCGTGGGTGACGGCGTCCTTCTGGGTGAAGTGCACCACGTAGGCGGGCGCCTGGCCGGTGGTGACGAGCTCCTCGAGGGTCTCCTGCAGCGGCGTCAACCGCCAGTCGAAGCTGAGCGGCACCGGTCGCTCCGCCTGGTCGACCAGCACCGTGTCGCGGCCGTTTCGCCTGGTCAGGTCGTCGCCGAGCGCGGTCGTGTCGCCGAGGGTCGCGGAGAGCAGCAGGAACTGGGCCTGCGGCAGCTCGAGCAGCGGCACCTGCCAGGCCCAGCCACGGTCGGGCTCGCCGTAGTAGTGGAACTCGTCCATGATGACGAGGCCGACGTCGGCGTGCTTGCCCTCGCGCAGCGCGAGGTTGGCGAGCACCTCTGCGGTGCAGCAGATGATCGGGGCGTCGGCGTTCACGCTGGCATCGCCGGTGAGCATGCCGACGTTGTCGGCGCCGAAGGTCTCGACGAGGTCGAAGAACTTCTCGCTGACCAGGGCCTTGATCGGCGCGGTGTAGAAGGAGACCTTGTCTTCGGCCAGCGCGCCGGCATGGGCTGCGGCGGCCACCAGCGACTTGCCCGAGCCCGTCGGCGTGGCCAGGATGACGTTGTCACCGGCCAGCACCGACATGATCGCCTCGTCCTGGTGGGGGTAGAGGGTGCGGCCGCCGGCCTCGACCCAGCCCACGACCGCCTCGTAGACGTCGTCCGGACTGGTGCCGACCTTGGGGATCCAGTCGGCTGGCTTCACGGGCTGTGTCACAGGTTGGGTCACAGATTGGGTCACGGGTTGGGTCACAGGGCCCTCGGGTGCGCGGTCGCGAAGACCTCTCGAAGATTGTCCACGGTGACAAGAGTGTAGATCTGCGTCGTGGTCACCGACGCATGGCCCAGCAGCTCCTGCACGACGCGTACGTCGGCACCCCCGTCGAGCAGATGGGTGGCGAAGGAGTGACGCAGGGTGTGGGGCGATACGTCCTTGTCGATCCCGGCGCGCTCGGCTGCTCGGGTCAGCACCGTCCAGGCCGACTGTCGCGAGAGGCGACCACCGCGGGCGTTGAGGAAGAGCGCTCCCCCGTTGCCGCTCGATCCGGCGGCGGCGAGGTCGGGGCGGGCCCGGGTCAGATAGGCCTCGACGGCCTCGACCGCGTAGGAGCCGACCGGCACGAGGCGCTCCTTGCCACCCTTGCCGCGCAGCAGGGCGACGTTGTCGACACGGTCGAGGTCGTCGACGTCGAGACCGACCGCCTCCGAGATGCGCGCGCCGGTGCCGTAGAGCACCTCGAGGAGGGCGCGGTCGCGCAGCGCGAGAGTCGTGCCCGGAGCACCGGCGGTCTCCAGGATCGCCTCGATGTCGGAGAGCGGGAGCGCCTTCGGCAGCCGCTTCTCCGCACGCGGCGGCTTCACGTGGCCGGCCGGGTTGGCTTCGGCCATCCCGTCGGCGACCGCGAACTTGTGGAACCCGCGCACCGCGACCACCGTCCGCGCCGCCGAGGTGGCGCTCAGCGCCGGATGCTCCTCGCTACCCTCACGCAGATGGGCCAGGAAGGCCGAGACCGTCGCCTCCGAGACGCCGGTGAGGTCACCGACATCGCGGCCGGCGAGGAACTCGGCGTACCTGCGCAGATCGCGCCGGTAGGACGAGAGCGTGTTGGCCGCGAGCCCGCGCTCGACGCTCAGGTGATCGAGATAGGTGCGCATCGCGCGCTCCACCGCCGAAGCGGTGCCCGGAGCACTCGATGCCGCTGTCACATGTCCATCCAAGCAGCCCAGTCGGCCCGTCCTGACCAAATCCCCCGCCGAGTCGGCTCGTTCTGACCAATTTCCAGGTCGAGTCGGCTCGTTCTGACGAGCCGACTCGACGCCGATCTCTGTCAGGACGAGCCGACTCGGCGGGGGCTCATGCGAGAACGGTGTCGAGGTCGACCGCGTCGATGCCGACGGCGGCGCCGACGGGGGCGTTGGTCAGGGCGCCGGCGTGGGTGTTGAGGCCCTTGGCCAGGGCGGCGTCGCTGCGCATGGCCTGCTGCCAGCCGTGGCTGGCCAGGGCGACGACGTAGGGAAGCGTCGCGTTGGTGAGGGCGTAGGTGGAGGTGTTGGGCACCGCACCGGGCATGTTGGCCACGCAGTAGAACGTCGAGCCGTGCACCTGATAGGTCGGGTCGTCGTGGGTGGTGGCGTGGGAGTCCTCGAAGCAGCCGCCCTGGTCGATGGCGATGTCGACGAGCACCGAGCCGGGCTTCATCCGCGAGACCAGCTCGTTGGTGACGAGCTTCGGAGCGGCGGCGCCGGGGATCAGCACGGCACCGATGACCAGGTCGGCCGCGAGCACCTGCTCCTCGAGCGCGAGCTTGTTGGAGGCCAGGCCGTGCACCTGGTTGGAGTAGCGCCAGAACGACATCCGCAGCTTCTCCAGGTCGGTGTCGAGCAGGGTCACGTCGGCGCCCATCCCGAGCGCAATGTTGGCGGCGTTCTGACCCGAGACGCCGGCCCCGATGATCACGACCTTCGCGTTGGCGACGCCACCGACGCCGCCCATCAGCGTGCCGCGGCCACCTTGGGCCTTGAGCAGGTTGTAGGCCCCGACCTGCGGCGCCAGACAGCCGGCGACCTCGCTCATCGGGTAGAGGAGCGGCAGGGCGCGGTTGGGCAGCTCGACGGTCTCGTACGCGATCGCGGTGACCTTCTTGGCCAGCAGCTCCTGGGTCAGCGGCTTGTCGGCGGCCAGGTGGAGGTAGGTGAACAGGGTCAGGCCCTCGCGCAGGCGGTGGTACTCCTCCGCCACCGGCTCCTTGACCTTGAGCACCAGGTCGGCGTTGCCCCAGGTCTCGTCGGCATCGCCGACGAGCTTGGCACCGACCGCGGCGTAGTCGTCGTCGGAGATCGAGGAGCCGGCACCGGCGCCGGCCTCCACGAAGACCTCATGGCCGTTGGCCACCAGCTCATGGACGCCTGAGGGGGTGATCGCCACCCGGTACTCGTGGTTCTTGACTTCCTTGGGTACGCCGATCTTCATTGTCATCCCCTGAGCGTTGGTCTTCCCATGAATGTGGTCTCTCGCAGGCCCTGATCAGACTTTGCCACGAGACCTGAGCGCGGCGTACGCCAAAACGGCCTGCACCACGGGCGAGTCGGTCGCGCGGCCGTCGAGCACGGCGTCGAGGAGCTCCTCGAAGGGCACCCAGTGGATGCTCATCTCCGCCTCCTCGTGCTCGAGCTCGAACCCGTCGCGGTCGCTCGCGGTGAGTCCGCGCGCGAGGAAGAAGTGATGGATCTCCTCGCTCAGGCCTGGGGAGGTGTAGGTGGAGAGCAGGGGCGTCCACTCGGCTGCCTCGTGGGCGACCTCTTCGCGCAGCTCACGCACGGCCACGTCGAGCGGGTCCTCGCCGGGGTAGTCGATCAGCCCGGCCGGGAGCTCGACGAAGCGGCGCTTGGCGGGGTGACGGTACTGGGTGATGACCAGCGCCCGCTCGTCGTCGTCGAGCGCCAGCACCACCGCAGCACCGGGGTGCTCGACCACGAGACGGCGAAACGGCTCCTCCTCCTCGTGCCCGGGGCGGTTGATCCGGTCCGACCGCAACGCGACCACCCAGCCGTCGCGGTGGATGTCCTCGCTCGAGACGACCGGCCAGCTCTCAGGCGTGTCCCACTCGGTCAGCGGACCGTGGTCGTGCTCCGCGGAGGCGTGCTCGTCGTCGTGCGGGATCGAGTCGGAAAAACCTGCGTCCGAAGTCATGGGCCGAGGCTACTCTCGGCTCATGTCAGAGACTTCCCCCGCCGCCCCCGCCTCGCTCACCCAGGAGGAGGCGGCCGCCAGGGCCGCCGCGATCTCCGTCGACCGCTACGACATCGCCCTCGATCTGACCGGTCTGCTGGGCGGGGAGACGCTGACCAGCATCTCGACGATCACCTTCTCCGCGGCTCCCGGCACGAGCACGTTCGTGGACTGCGTCGCCGAGGTCTCGGCGGCCACCCTCAACGGCACCGCCCTCGATCTGAGCACCCTCGACGCCGACCGCATCCCGCTCCCGGACCTGGCCGCGACCAACACGCTCGTCGTGACCGCGTCGCAGTCCGACACCTCCTCCTCCGAGGGGGTGCTCCGCACCGTCGACCCGACCGACGACAACGTCTATGTCTGGACCTCCTTCGAGCCCGACGACGCCCGGCGGCTCTGGGCCTGCTTCGACCAGCCCGACCTCAAGGCGGTCCACGCCTTCACCGTGACGGCGCCGGAGCAGTGGACCGTGCTCTCCAACTCCGCACCCGCGGGAGTCACCGACGCGGCGAAAGGCGCCCGGGTCTGGGCCTTCGAGGACACTCCCCCGCTCTCGACGTACGTCGTGGTGGTCAATGCCGGACCGTTCGTCGAGGTCCGCGCCGAGCGGGGTGGCTACGACCTCGGGCTTTACGCCCGCCAGTCGCTGCGCACGCAGCTCGAGCGCGACACCGACGACATCCTGCGGGTGACCGAGCACGGGCTGGCCTGGTACGGCACCAGGTTCGGGCTGCCGTTTCCCCAGCGGCGCTACGACCAGATCTTCGTGCCCGACATGGGCGGGGCGATGGAGAACTGGGGCGCGGTGACGCACTCCGACGCCTTCCTCTACCGCACCGCCCCGACCCACCCCGAGCGGGCCGAGCGCGCCAACGTGGTGCTCCACGAGATGGCCCACATGTGGTTCGGCGACCTGGTCACGATGCGCTGGTGGGACGATCTGTGGCTCAACGAGGCGTTCGCCTCGTGGGCGGCGGTGTGGTCCAGCGCGGCGCTGGAGGAGTATTCCGAGGCGTGGGCCGGCATCGCGGTGACCGAGAAGATCGCGGCGTACAACACCGACATCTCCCCCGCCACCCACCCGATCCGCGGCGTGGTGCCCAGCGTCGACGTCGCGATGGCCAACTTCGACGCGATCACCTACGCCAAGGGCCAGAGCGTGCTGCAGCAGCTGTGCGCCTACATCGGTGAGGACGCCTATCTCGCCGGGCTGCAGGCCTACTTCGCCGAGCACGCCTACGGCAACACCACGCTCTCCGACCTGATGGGTGCCTTCGGCGCGGCCGCCGGCAAGGACCTCTCCGGTTGGACCACCGCCTGGCTCGACCACGAGGGCACCGACCTGATCACGCTCGTCGGCGACACCCTCACCGTGACCAGCCCCGACGGCACCGTGCGGCCCCACCAGCTCGAGATCGCCTCGTACGCCGCCGACGGCGCGTTGCTCGCCTCGACCCCGGTCACGATCGAAGGCGGCTCGGCGAAGGTCGACCTCCCCGACGCCGCGGCACACCTGGTCAACGCCACCGACGTCACGTTCGCCGCGACCCGGTCCGACGCGGCCAGCGAGGCGTGGCTGCGCGACCGTTCCGGGCTCCTGCCGACCACGACGGCGCGCGCGGTCTCGGTCGACAACGCCTGGCTCTCGCTGCTCCGTGGTGAGATCGGCGGCCCCGACCTGGTCGGTCACGTGCTGCAGATCCTGGTGCGCGAGCGCAGCCCCCAGGTGGTCGCGCCGTTCCTGACGTTGGCCGAGCGGGCTGCCGAGCTGTGGACCGCGCCCGAGCACGTCGAGCTGATGCGCTCTGCGGTCGCCGCCGCGGCGGTCGGCTTCACCAGCGACACCGACAACCGCGCCGAGGCGCTGCGCGTGCTCGCCCGCCATGCGACCAGCGAGGACCAGTTCGCGCTCGTACGTGAGGCCGCGGCCGACGACATCGTGCTCGACTGGCTGCTGCTGGCTCGTGGCGCCGAGCTGGGCAGCTACGACGCGGCCGCCGCCGAGGCGCTGATGGAGCGTGACCCCGACCCGGAGGCGTGGGTGTGGGCACTCCTGGCGCGGGCCGCGGGCCCCGAGCCCGCCGCGAAGGAGGAGGCCTGGCAGGTCGCCATGGTCGAGCGCCGGCTGCCGCACAGCGATGCCGGCTATCAGCTGCCCAACGCGTTCTGGCGTCCGGGCCAGCAGGACGTTCTTGCCCCGTACGCCGGGCGTTATCTGGAGTCGATCGCGGCCATCCAGGGCGGCGGCCTGCTCAACTACGGTCTGCAGACCCGCTTCTACCCCGCCACCGCAGGCGAGGAGGTGATCGGGGCCGTCGAGGCGTCGCTGGCAGGTGGGGCGCTGGTGCCGTTCGTGCACCGCAGCCTCGTCGCCCGGCTCGACACCCACAGACGCCAGCTGGCCGCCCGGGCTCGATGAGCCCGGGCGGCCGGGCCGCACGGCCGGACCGGGCTCAGGCCTCGGCCGGCTCCGGCAGCTCGACGTCGTCGACGTCGCGGCGCAGCTTGGACTCGTCGATCGGGAACCGCTGCTCCTTCTGCCGGTCGAGGGCCGCCTTCACGAGCCCGACGAAGAGCGGGTGCGGGCGAGTCGGCCGCGAGCGCAGCTCGGGGTGGGCCTGGGTGGAGACGTAGTAGGGGTGGACGTCTCGGGGCAGCTCGACAAACTCGACGAGCTGGTTGTCGGGCGAGAGGCCGGAGAACACCAGACCGGCCTCCTCGAGCTGGTCACGGTAGGAGTTGTTGACCTCGTAGCGGTGCCGGTGGCGCTCCTCGATGGAGGCCTCGCCGTAGACCTCTGCGGCGATCGAGCCCTTCTTGAGCTCGGCCGGGTAGAGGCCCAGACGCATGGTGCCGCCCAGGTCGCCCGCGCCCTCGACGTACGCCTTCTGCTCCTCCATCGTGGCGATGACGGGCTCGGGGGTCTCGGCGTCGAACTCGGTGGAGTCGGCCTTCTCCAGGCCGAGCACGTTGCGGGCGTACTCGATGACCATGCACTGCAGCCCCAGGCACAGGCCGAGCGTGGGGATCTGGTGGGTGCGGGTGTAGGTCAGCGCGCCGAGCTTGCCCTCCAGTCCGCGGATGCCGAAGCCGCCGGGCACGCAGACGGCGTCGAGGTCGTGGAGGTTCTTGGCCGCGCCCTCGGGGGTCTCGCACTCGTCGGAGGGGATCCAGCGGATATTGACCTTGGCCTCGTTGCCGAACCCACCGGCGCGCAGGGCCTCGCCGACGCTCAGGTAGGCGTCGGGGAGATCGATGTACTTGCCGACCAGACCGATCGTGAGCTCCTCCTTGGGGTGGTGCACCCGGCGGAGCAGGTCGTCCCACAGCGACCAGTCGACGTCGCGGAAGGGCAGGTTGAGCTTGCGTACGACGTAGGCGTCGAGGCCCTCACGGTGGAGCACCTTCGGGATGTCGTAGATGCTCGGCGCGTCGGCGGCGGTCACGACCGCGTCCTCGTCGACGTCGCACATGAGCGCGATCTTGCGCTTGATGCCCTCCGGAAGCTCGCGGTCTGCGCGGCACACGATCGCGTCGGGCTGGATGCCGATCTGGCGCAGCGCCATCACCGAGTGCTGGGTCGGCTTGGTCTTCAGTTCCTTGGAGGGGCCGATGTAGGGCACCAGGGAGACGTGCACGAAGAACACGTTGTCGCGGCCCAGCCGCTGACGCACCTGGCGCGCGGCCTCGAGGAACGGCTGCGACTCGATGTCGCCGACGGTGCCACCGATCTCGGTGATCACCACGTCGATGTCGGGGCCGTGCATGGCCAGGATGCGCTCGGAGATCTCGTCGGTGATGTGCGGGATCACCTGGACGGTCTCGCCGAGGTAGTCGCCGCGGCGCTCCTTGGCGATGACGTTGGAGTAGACCTGACCGGTGGTCACGTTGGCGTGGCCGACGAGGTTGGTGTCGAGGAACCGTTCGTAGTGGCCGATGTCGAGATCGGTCTCGGCACCGTCGTTGGTCACGAAGACCTCACCGTGCTGGAACGGATTCATCGTGCCGGGATCCACGTTGAGATACGGATCCAGCTTCTGCATGGTCACGCTCAGACCACGCGAGCGGAGAAGGCGGCCGAGGCTCGAGGCGCTCAGACCCTTTCCCAAGGAGGAGGCGACGCCCCCGGTGACAAAAATGTGCTTGGTCAAGCTCGCCGACTTCATGGGCCTCGATCCTATCAATCCTTGAGCAGGCCGCCGAAACCTGACGCACCGAAGTCGCCACCTTGCTGGCTCTTCTGGCGCGCCAAGGCGAGCGGCGCTGCGATCTGTCCGGTCGTGGTCTCGATCCCGTCGACCGACCCGAACCAGCCGGGCCAGTCGTGGTCGCGCAGGCTCTGGAGATCCTTCGAGTCGCTCTTCGCCGCCACGAGCAGGCCTTTCGCACTCGCGCCGAGGCCTTCGGTGAGCCCTTCGACCGCCGTGGTGTCGTCGTGGTCCTTGCCGAGGACGACCAGCACGAGATCGGCAGGACCCGAAGGCCGCCCCTTGGCCGTGACCAGGTCACCGGTGAGCAATGCCACAGCCGCGGTCTTGGCCGGCTGGTCGAACGAGGACGCCGGGCGGGCGCCGGCGTAGGTCTCCCCGATCACCTGCCCCATCCGCTGGTAGGTGGCCTGGTCGGCGTCACCGCGACCGAGCTGCTTGACCAGCTGGGTGCCCAGCGTGTCGACGTACTGCTTGCGGTCGGGGTCGAGGAGCTTGGGACGTACGTTGAGCACCCCTGTGGTCGTGCCGCCGGCTGCCTTGATGTTGCCGGTGAGCGCGTCGACGCTCTTCGGGTCGGCCCCCGGCATCGTGATGACGGCGACCTTGCTGCCCTCGAGCTTGCCGGCGAGCAGGGTCTCCCCCGAGTCGGCGACGAACTGGGCCTCGGCGTCGTCTCGGTCCGACGACTTCTCCTCCGCGCTGCCGGCCCGGGTGGCGCCGGAGGCGGAGCCCGTGCCCTCGGGGGTGAGGTCGTGGTCGGCGACCCAGATGCCAGCCGGGATGCCGACGAGCAGCGCGGCGGCCGCGGCCACGACCGGCGCGAAGAACCTGCCGGAGCGCGGCCGGCGATCACTGAGGGCCGGCACCGCAGAGGCGTCGACCAGGCTCGGCCCGAGCGCCAGTCGGGTCAGGTAGGTGCCGGCGAGCCCAGGGCGCTGGTCTTCGAGGAAGTCGGTCAGCGTCGTGCTGAGCCCTGCGCCGACGATCAGCGAAGGATGCTGCGCGTAGGCGACCAACAGGCTCGCGTCTTCCGGCGCCAGCGACGACACGAAGCGCTTCGCCTCGACACCGACCCGGTCGAGGTGCTCGCCGGCCTGGTCGCTCGCAGCGCCTCCGGGTGCGAGCACGACCTCGGCCGCGCCGGTGAGCACCTTCGAGTCGGGGTAGACATCGGGATCGGCACCGAGCAGGACCACGGCGCCGCGCAGCTGCTTCCTGGTCAGCCTCGTCGCTGCCGCCCCGACGGCGATGATGACGGGCTGCTGCTCGTGCAGGAAGGTCTTCAGGCCGTGCAGAAGCCTGTCGAGATCGGGATGGTCGGCGACGACCACGACCGGACGGCCCTCCATCGGCGTATCCAGAAGAGGCACGCCGGTGCCGTGCAGCAGCACGTCCTCCTCGCGCCGCAGCAGCTGGCTGCTGTTGTGGGTGAAGAGCTCCAGGTGGGAGCCGAGGCCCTGTTTGGCGTCTTCGAGATCACTCTCGAGCGTCTCGGCGTCGAGCGCACGACCCGACGTCAGCCGCTGCTCGCCGTCGAAGATCTCGCCCTCGAGGATGCGCGCCTTGCGGCCGTCGACCAGCGTCTCGAGCCCGGACTCGCCCACCTTGTCGATGAGCTCGATGCCGGCCTCGGCCAACGTCTCCGGGCCCCGGTTGGGATAGCGCCCCGAGACCATCGGCTGGGCGTTGACGACCGCCACGACCCCCTTGGCCACGATCGCCAGCGCGGTCGCCCGGTCGAGATCGACATGGTCGATGACCGCGATGTCGCCCTCTTTGAGCCTCGGGATCAGGGTGCGCGTCGGCCGCCCGCTTCGGAGCGTGCCGCGGATCCCTGGAAGTACGGAAGGAATCTGGCGAGTAGGCAGTCTCATGGCCCGCCAATCCTCCCCTGCCGCCGCTCGATGTCCCTGGAACTCATCCCGGCGAGTCCTCCTCCCGGCGAGAAGTCACTCCTGCAGGTCCAGGAGTCACCCCTGCAGACCGAGTCGTCACCCCCGTACGCCGATGAGTCACCCCTGCAGGGCGAAGAGTCGCTCCCGCAGACCGAGAAGTCACCGAGGTGCCCAATCGACCTGCACAAGTGACGTCTCGCCCCGTACGAGTGACCCTTCGACCTGCAGGAGTGACTTCTGGGCGGGTCAGGGTTTGGCGGAGCGGGCGACGTCGAGGAGCTCTCGGGCGTGGGCGATGGCGGTGTCGGAGGCGGTGAGGCCGGCGAGCATCCGGGAGAGCTCACGTTCGCGGGAGTCGTCGTCGAGGACGCTCAGGCCGGAGCTGGTGACCACCCCGTCGCTGGTCTTCTCGACCGCGACGTGATGGTCGGCGAAGGCGGCGACCTGGGGCAGGTGGGTGACGACGAGCACCTGGGCGGTGCGGGCCAGCTGAGCGAGGCGGCGGCCGATCTCGACCGCGGCGGTGCCGCCGACGCCGGCGTCGACCTCGTCGAAGACGAAGGTCGGGACCGGGCTGGTGGCGGCGAGCACCACCTCGATGGCCAGCATCACCCGGGAGAGCTCACCGCCGGAGGCGCCCTTGTGGAGCGGGCGCGGTTCCGAGCCGGTGTTGGCGGCCAGCAGCAGCTCGACCTCGTCGAGACCGTTGGACCCGTAGCGCAGCCAGCGCTTGCTCTTCCCCGATCCGACCAGCAGCGGAGCGTGCGGCTCGTCCTCCGAGCCGGGGGCGTCGGTCTCCTTCTGGCGTACGTCGACCACGAGTCGGGCGTGGGGCATCGCCAGCCCGGTCAGCTCGTCGCTGACAGCCTCGGCCAGCGCGCCCGCGGCGTCGGTGCGCGCGGTCGAGAGCGCCACGCCGGCGTCGGCGAGCTCGGCTCGAAGGCGCGTACGTTCTGCCTTGAGCTCTTCGATCCGGGAGTCGTCGGAGTCGAGCTCGAGGAGGCGCTTGGCGCTGGTCTCGGACCAGGCGAGCACCTCGTCGATGGTCTCGCCGTACTTCCGGGTCAGCGCGGTCAGGGCCGCGCGGCGCTCGGAGACGACGGCCAGCCGGGCGGGATCGGTCTCGACCGCGGCCGCGTAGGAGGCGACGTCGGTGGCTGCGTCGGAGAGCAGGTAGTTGACCTCGGCGAGACGCTCGGCGAGCGCGGCGGCGTCGGGATCGTGGTCGCGCACGCTGTCGAGCGCACGGCGCGCGGCCGAGACCGCACCGAGGGCGTCAGGAGCGTCGGGGTCTTCGGTGGAGAGCGCCTCGCGGGCCTGCTCCGCGGCGGTGCGCAGCGTGTCGGCGTAGCCGAGCCTGCCCTCCTCCTGAGCAAGCGTCGCGTCTTCACCGGGCTCCGGGGAGACCGCCTCGATCTCGCCGAGCCCGAAGCGCAGCAGGTCAGCCTCCTGCGCCCGTTCGCGGGCGTGGGTGGTGACGTCGTCGAGCTCGCGCTCGACCTTGCCGAGCTCGGCGTGGAGGTCGGTGTACGCAGCGAGCAGCTTCGCGACCGCGTCGCCTCCGAAACGGTCGAGCGAGTCGCGCTGCGCGCGCGGCTGCAGCAGGCGGTGCTGGTCGGACTGGCCGTGGACGGCCACCAGAGGTGAGGTCACCGATCCGAGGGTGGCCACCGGCACCGTCGCCCCGCCGACGTAGGCCCGAGCACGGCCCTCGGCGGCGACGGTGCGGGCCACCAGGACGCGGCCCTCCTCGACCTCGCCACCAGCCTCCTCGGTCGCATCGACGACGCCGGGCAGCGTACGAGCGTCGATGACGCCCTCGACCCGGGCCGACTTCTTGCCTGTGCGGACCGATCCGGCGTCGCCGCGGCCGCCCAGAAGCAGCCCGAGCGCGGTCACGATCATCGTCTTTCCGGCACCGGTCTCACCGGTCACCACGGTCAGTCCTGGGCCGAGCTCCAAGGTCGAGGACTCGATGATCCCGAGCCCGGAGATCCTGATCTCCTCAAGCATTCTCGCCTCCGTTCATCCTGAACGGACGCCGTTCCGCGGCGCCTCGCCATCCCTCCACCGACAGTCCGAACTTCCGCACCAGACGATCCGTGAAGGGTGCCTGGTGCAGGCGGACGAGTCTGACTGGCTCCACCCCCCTGGTGACCTCGATCCGGGCGCCCGGGCCGAGCTCGTGGGAGCGGCGGCCGTCACACCAGAGCACGCCGACACCGTCGGCCCTGGAGATGACCTCGACGGCGAGCACCGAGGTCGGCGCGACCACCATCGGCCGCGCGAACAGGGCGTGGGCGCTGATCGGGGTCAGCAGCAGGGCCTCGACGCCGGGCCACACGACCGGGCCACCGGCGGAGAAGTTGTAGGCGGTCGAGCCGGTCGGCGTCGCGCAGACAACACCGTCGCAGCCCCATCGCGACAGCGGACGGCCATCGATCTCGACGACCACCTCGAGCATCCGCTCGCGCGCTGCCTTCTCGACGCTGGCCTCGTTGACCGCGAAGGTGCGGAAGACCTTCTTTCCGTCCTCGAAGACGCTGACCTCGAGCGCCAGCCTGTCCTCGGAGGTGTAGCGGCGGTGCACGATCGCCTCGATCGTCGACTCGACGTCGTCGTGCTCTGCCTCCGCGAGAAAGCCGACATGTCCGAGGTTGACCCCGAGCACCGGAGTGCGATCGGGCTGGACGATCTCGGCGGCACGCAGGATGGTGCCGTCACCGCCGATGACCAGCGCCAGCTCGCAGTCGTGGCTGGCGCCGTCCTCGTCGGCCACGAGCTCGATCGCCGGCTGGTACGCACCCGGGTCGATGCCCAGATCCTCGGCCTCGGGAGCCAGCATCCTGACCACGATGCCGTGGACCGCGAGCGACTTCGCGCACGCGAACGCCACCTCACGGGCCTCTTCGCGACCCGTGTGGATGAGCATGAGGACACGCCGAACCTCGGCCGGGTCCACGGGGGCGTCGGCTTCGCTCACGCGAGCACCTCCGTAGCGCAAGCGCCGGAGTACGAAGGCGCTCGCGTGTTGTTCAGACGGTTCACTCGCTGACGGTCGATCACGGATCAACCTTCCCAGACGCCACCGACACTTCATCGGTGGCGGGGTTCTCCAGGCCACGCTGCTCACGCACGGCCTGCTCGATCTCGGCGTCGTCGATCGTGGCCTCGCCGCGGCGCAGCCACAGGAAGAACTCGACGTTGCCCGACGGCCCCGGAAGCGGGCTCGTGGTCACGGCACGTGCACCCCACCCGCGCCTGGCAGCGGCCTCGGCGACGGCATTGACCGCCTCGGCGCGCAGCGCATGGTCGCGTACGACGCCGCCCTTGCCGACGCGGTCCTTGCCGACCTCGAACTGCGGCTTGACCATCAGCGCGAGGTCGCCGTCGGGCCTGGTGACCGAGATCAGCGCGTCGAGGACGAGCTCGAGGGAGATGAAGGAGAGGTCGCCGACCACGACCTCGACCGGCTCGCCGACCAGGTCGAGGGACAGGTCGCGGATGTTGGTGCGGTCGTGGACGGTGACGCGTTCGTGCTGCTGCAGGCGCCAGGCGAGCTGGCCGTAGCCGACGTCGACGGCGACCACCTGGTCGGCGCCGTTGCGCAGAAGCACGTCGGTGAACCCGCCCGTGGACGCGCCCGCGTCGAGGCAGCGGCGGCCGTCGACGGAAAGGCCCAGCGGCGCGAAGGCCGCCAGAGCCCCGGCGAGCTTGTGGCCTCCGCGGGAGACGAAGTCGGGTCGGTCGGGATCGTCGGTCACGACGATGGCTACGTCGGTGGTGACCCCGGTGGCCGGTTTGGTCGCGCGGTTGCCCGAGACCGTGACCCGCCCGGCGGCGATCAGCTCGCTGGCGTGCTCACGGGATCGGGCCAGCTTGCGTCGGACCAGCTCGGCGTCGAGTCGCAGGCGGCGAGGAGGCATCTGCTCGTCTCTCAGGACTGGTCGGTGGGCTGGGACTGCGCCTGCTGGGGCTGCGCGTGCTGGGACGGTGCCTGCTGGGACGCCGCACCGGCGACCCGAGCCATCGCATCGTGGGCCTGGGTCTCGGGGTCGAGGGCCCGGCGGAGCTCGGTGTGGGCCGTCTCGAAGACGCCGACGTGCTCCTCCAGCGGCAGCTCGTCGAGGCGGTCGAGCGTCTCCAGGACCGCATCCACGCGGGCGACGCCGGTGTGCGACGAGGTTGCGGCCGGTGCCGGGACCTCGTCGAAGTGCTGCTCGCTCATGTGGGCGAGACTACCGCCCCGGAGTCCTCATCCGGTCGAGGTGGCACGGCCTGTGCTCCGACAGCGGCTGCTGTGTCCGTGGCGTCCAGGTGGGACCACGCGCTGGTCGCGGCAACCCGCCACCAGTCGTCCGCGCTTCCTTCGCCCTCGACGCTGAGCTCGCCGTCGCGCACCTGTGCCGTCCATCCCTCCAGCCGAGCGGTGGTTCCGTCGACGTCGGGCACGGGATGAGGCTCGAGCAACCCACGCAGGTCGGTGGAGATGTAGGTCGGACGCAGCTGTGGCTCGGCCGCGACCAGCTCCGCGAGGCCGGTCACGCCGGTGAGCACCAAGAGCGTGTCGATGCCGACGTTGTGGCCGCCCTCGATGTCGGTGTCGAGCCGGTCGCCGACCATCAACGGGGTCGACGCCCCGGTGCGGCGGATCGTCTCCTCGAGCAGCGGTCGCGACGGCTTGCCCGCCACGACCGGCTCGACCTCGGCGAAGCGGCGCAGCGTGTCGACCAGCACGCCATGGCCGGGGGCCAGGCCGTAGGCCGCGGGGAAGGTCATGTCGGTGTTGCTGGCGACCCAGAGGAGGCCTTCCTTGATGCGTACGGCGGCACGCAGGATGTCCTTCCACAGCAGATCGGGGTTGTAGCCGGTGACGATCGCGTCGGCGTCCTCGGCGACGTCGACCGGAACGAGGCCTGCCGCCTCGAGCGGCTCGCTCAGCCCGCCGGCGCCGAGGTTGACCACCTTCGCACCCGGATCGAGACGCTCGGCGAGGACGCGCGCCGCGGCCTGAGCGGAGGTGACGACGTCGTCGGCCTCCGCCTCGATCCCCAGCTTGCGAATGTTGGCGGCGACCTTCGTCGCCGTACGCGATGCGTTGTTGGTGATGAACGCCAACCGCATGCCCTTCTCCCGGGCCGCGGCGAGCGACTCGGGGGCGCGCGGCACCGCCTCTCCCCCGACGTAGACCACGCCGTCGAGGTCGAGCATCGCCACGTCGTAGCCGTCGGTGAGCTCCTGAGGTGAACCCTTCAACAAGCGGCCGGTCATCACATCGAGTTCCTCGTCTGGCTCGGGGGTTCGGCGAATAGCACCAGTGTGACCCTACGATGTGCGGATGGACGATACGGGTGTGGTCAGGGCGCCTTATCTGGGGCGTCCGCTTCGGCTGGAGCCATTTCGGGCGCTCTCGCTGACCCCTTCACGGATCGGGGACCCCACTTCCGCGCGTCTCTACTCACGGCCCTACCGCGGCGTCGCCTCTCGGATCAGCTCGTGGCTGGCGCGCGGAGACCTCCGCGAGCACCGTGAGCTCGCGCTGTATCTGCACGAGTACACCGCCGCCGGGATCACCGTGCGCGGCGTCGTCGGGATCCTCGATGTCTCACATCGCACCGACGACCCCGGCGAGTCGGCCGTGCTTCCTCATGAGGGCGTACGCACCGCGCAGGCCGAGCAGCTCGCTTCTCGGATGCGGCAGATGCGGGTGCACCCGGCTCCGATCCTGCTCACCTACCGCGCCCCTGAGGGCGTCTCCGCGCTGCTCGATCGTGTGCAGTCCGGCAGGCCGGAGGAGCAGTACGACGATCACGGCGGCCAGCACCACCGTGTCTGGACGATCACCGAGGAGTCGATGATCGAGCAGCTCCGAGAGGCATGGGCGGACCAGCAGGCACTGATCGCCGACGGCCACCATCGCTACGCGGCCTATGCGCAGATCCAAGGCCTGAGCGACCCCGGAGCCGGCGGCGCGCCCGCGACGGACTTCGGTCTGGCGATGCTCATCGACCAGGACGACACGCCCCTGCAGCTCGGCGCGATCCACCGGGTGCTGGCCGGGGTGAGCCTGCGCGACCTGCGGGCGGCCGCGGAGTCGGTGGGCGCAACATGGTCCCCGAGCAGTCGCGACGCTGCCCTGGGGCAGCTCGGTCCGGGCGCGATGGCGGTCAGCGACGGGCGCGGCTGGGCCACGCTCGGCGTCGACACCTCGGCCGACACCGTCACCGGCGACGTCGGCTATCTCCACGACCGGGTGCTTCCGGCGCTGCGTCGAGAGCCGTCGAGGGTCCTGCACGCGCACCAGGTCGATGCCGCGCTCAAGCGCGCCCGCCCGGGCCGCGACGTCGCCGTGCTGCTCGCCGCACCGGCCTTCGACTCGATCCTCTCCTCAGCCTCGGTCGGCCGGCTGCTCCCGGAGAAGGCGACCTCCTTCCAGCCGAAGCCTCATCCCGGCGTGCTCATCCGGCTTCTCGATGCCGCGCAGCTGGAGAAGTCGCGCCACTAGCTCGCCTGCCTGGCAGCCGCCGCAGCTCTGCTCACGCGTCTGGCCGAGATCACCTCCACCTCGGTCATCGACTGCAGCCGCCCGCCCGTCTTGAAGAACCGGCGGCGCAGCGAGCCGTTGACCTCGACCACGTCGCCGACCTGCCAGGTCATCGCCGCGCGCCGGACCCGGGCGACCCAGGTGTGGCACTCCAGCGCGTCGATCTGCACCCTGCTCCCCCGGCGCTTGTCGCGCGGACGGTTGACCACGACCCTGAACGCGGTGAGCTGGTCACCGCTCGGCAGCTCCTTCTCCTCCGCGGCCAACGAGAGCCGCCCGATCAGCCGAACCTCGTTGACCGTGGCAAGCCCTGTCGCCTGCCCTGCCCGCTCGCCATCGTCTGGTGATGGGTCCTTCTCCACTCTTGCGACCGTCATCTCGATCACCTCCGCCCAACATCTTGGTCGGGCGCACCGACAGTTCAGCCCGGCGCAGCAGAGCCTGTGGACAACCCCTGTCCGAACCGGGCCTGTGGAGAGCAGATGGCCCGCTACTCCCGGTGCGGAGCGGATCCCTTTCCTGTTCGCGCCAGAGACGAAGCCCGCCGCGGAGAAGCGAGACCGAGCCGATTCATGTCGCGGTCCGTACGCGTCGCACGGCCTTGCGATAGGCGGAGACCGACGGCTCACCGCCGAGCCACCATCGCCAGGGTCGGTCCGCGGCGCGACTGATGCCCACCCGCGGACCACGCTCGATGCCACCGACAGCGGTCGCCGGCGGCTCGAGACGTACGGCACCCTGTCCGAGCAGGTCGGCGCCGTCATGATCGGCGTTGATCCCGAGCGCCCGGGCGAGGTTGCCAGGACCACGCGCGAGGTCGCGAGGCTTCGGCCGCTCCCCTCTCCGCTGCCTGGCGACATCGGAGCCCTCGACCACCTCGCCCGCGCGCAGCAGCACCGCGGAAGCCTCGCCCTCACGCCCGGTCACGACGTTGGCGCACCAGTGGATGCCGTGCGATCGGTAGACGTAGAGGTGCCCGGCCGGCCCGAACATCACCTGGTTGCGCGGGGTGACTCCCTTGTAGGCGTGCGAGGCGGGGTCGCCGTCGCCGCCGTAGGCCTCGACCTCGGTGATCCGCAGCACCGCCCAACCGTCCTCCGCCCGCACACCGAGGAGGCATCCCAACAGGCCAGGAGCCACCTCGGTGACGGGACACGTGAGGTCAGGAAGGCCGAGACTCATGTCGCCCAGACTAGGCGGGACGGAACCCCGCAACCTTCGACCGCAGCTCGTCGAGCTGCTCGGCGACCCGCTCGGGCGCCGTGCCACCGCGGCCGTTGCGCGAGGCGACCGACCCCTCGGCGGTCAGCACGAGGCGTACGTCGGGGGTCAGCGCCGACGAGATCGACGCGAACTCCTCGTCGGTGAGCTCGTCGAGCTCGACGCCGCGCTTCTCCGCCGCCTGGACGCAGGCTCCGGCGACCTCGTGGGCGATCCGGAACGGGGTGCCCTGTCGCACCAGCCACTCCGCGATGTCGGTGGCCAGCGAGAAGCCCTGAGGGGCGAGCTCGGCCATCCGCTCGGTGTTGTAGACCAGCGTCGCCACCTGGCCGGTAAAGGCCGGCAGCAGCACCTCGAGGGTGTCGAGTGAGTCGAAGACCGGCTCCTTGTCCTCCTGGAGGTCGCGGTTGTAGGCCAGCGGCAGCGCCTTCAGCGTCGTCAGCAGCCCGGTCAGGTTGCCGACCAGGCGTCCGGCCTTACCTCGGGCGAGCTCGGAGATGTCGGGGTTCTTCTTCTGCGGCATGATGCTCGACCCCGTCGACCAGGAGTCGTGCAGCGTGATGAAGTCGAACTCCCTGGTCGCCCACAGGATGATCTCCTCGGCGATCCGGCTGATGTCGACACCGATCTGAGCGCACACGTAGGCGAACTCGGCGACGAAGTCGCGCGAGGCGGTGCCGTCGATCGAGTTGGCGCTCGAGCCGGTGAAACCGAGCTCGGCGGCGACCAGCTCGGGGTCGAGTCCGAGAGACTGACCCGCCAGCGCACCCGACCCGTAGGGCGAGTCGCACACGACCCGCTCGCGCCAGTCGTCGAGCCGGTCGACGTCACGCAGCAGCGACCAGGCGTGGGCCATCAGGTGATGCGAGAGCAGCACAGGCTGCGCATGCTGGAGGTGCGTACGCCCCGGCATGATCGCGCCCAGATGAGTCTCCGCCTGCGTGCCGAGCGCCTCGATCAGGTCGAGCACCTGCCCGCGCAGCACCCGCTCGTGGTCGAGCAGATAGTTGCGGAACAACGTCGCGATCTGGTCGTTGCGCGAACGACCAGCCCGCAGCTTGCCGCCGACCTCGGGCCCGATCTCCTCGATCAGGAGACGCTCCATCGCGCCGTGCACGTCTTCGTCGGAGGCCGCCGGCAGCAGCCGCCCGCTGGTGAACCTGTCGGCGAGGACGTCGAGGCCCTGGTGGATCTCGTTCTCCTCCTCACCCGTGAGCAGACCGGCCGCCCCCAGCGCCTTGGCATGGGCATGCGACCCGGCGATGTCGTAGAGCGCCAGGCGCCAGTCGAACTGCGTCGAGCGCGAGATCGCCTCGAGCTCCGGCGACGGGCCGCCGGCGAACCGGCCACCCCAGAGCTTGCCTTCGTTGGTGGTGTGGGCGGGCGTGTTCGACATCAGTCGTTCCCGGCCTCGAAGGCGGCCTCGTCGAGGACCGTGTCGTCCAGGTCGGAGGCGGGCTTGCCCTCGGTGGCGGCGATGCGGTCGAAGCCGCCGGCGGGGAGCTCGCCGAAGAGGGTGCCGTGCTCGACGAGGACGGTGCCCTGGTCGAGGGGGTGGCCCGCGTAGACCTCGAGCTTGGAGCGGGAGTCGGCGATGTCGAGGTTGCGCATGGTGAGCTGGCCGATGCGGTCGACGGGGCCGAAGGCGGCGTTCTCGACGCGCTCCATCGACAGCTTCTCGGGGTGGTAGGAGAAGTGCGATCCCTCGGTGTTGAGGATCGTGTAGTCCTCACCGCGACGCAGGCGCAGGGTGACGGTGCCGGAGACGAGGGAGGCGATCCAGCGCTGGATCGACTCGCGCACCATCAGCGCCTGCGGGTCGAGCCAGCGACCCTCGTACATCAGCCGGCCGAGCTTGCGACCCTCGGTGTAGTAGTTGGCCATGGTGTCCTCGTTGTGCACCGCGTTGAGCAGGCGCTCGTAGGCGATCCACAGCAGCGCCATGCCCGGCGCCTCGTAGATGCCGCGCGACTTGGCCTCGATGATCCGGTTCTCGATCTGGTCGGACATGCCCAGACCGTGGCGGCCGCCGATCGCGTTGGCCTCGTAGACCAGCTCGACGGCGTCGGTGTAGCGCTTGCCGTTGATCGCCACCGGGCGACCCTCGTCGAAGGAGATCGAGACGTCCTCGGTCTCGATGGCGACCGAGGGGTCCCAGAACTTCACGCCCATGATCGGTTCGACGGTCTCCAGGGAGACATCGAGATGCTCGAGGGTCTTGGCCTCGTGGGTGGCGCCCCAGATGTTGGCGTCGGTGGAGTAGGCCTTCTCGGTCGAGTCGCGGTAGGGCAGCTGGTGCGCCACCAGCCACTCCGACATCTCGTGACGTCCGCCGAGCTCGTGGACGAAGTCGGCGTCGAGCCACGGCTTGTAGATGCGCAGCTCGGGGTTGGCCATCAGGCCGTAGCGGTAGAACCGCTCGATGTCGTTGCCCTTGAAGGTCGACCCGTCACCCCAGATGTTGACGTCGTCGGCGTGCATCGCGCGCACCAGCATCGTGCCGGTGACGGCGCGGCCCAGCGGCGTGGTGTTGAAGTAGGCGCGGCCGCCCGAACGGATGTGGAAGGCACCGCAGGCCAGGGCCGCGAGGCCCTCCTCGACCAGCTGCGGCTTGATGTCGATGGCGCGCGCGATCTCGGCCCCGTAGGACATCGCGCGGTCCGGTACCCCGGAGATGTCGGGCTCGTCGTACTGCCCGATGTCGGCGGTATACGTGCACGGCACCGCGCCCTTGTCGCGCATCCAGGCGACAGCCACGGAGGTGTCGAGGCCTCCGGAGAAGGCGATGCCAACGCGCTCGCCCTTGGGAAGGGAGGTCAGGACCTTGCTCACGAGATGATGCTCCTTGTTTCTGGGACTACTGCTGAATGTCGGTGGTCTTGCCGGCGAGGTCGAGGAAGCGGTTGACGAGAGCCGCGCTTCCCCGTGGTTCTCGGCTGATGACGAGCACGGTGTCGTCGCCGGCGATAGTGCCGAGGATGTCGGGATATTCGGCCCGGTCGATCGCGGAGGCGAAGTATTGAGCCCCTCCAGCAGGCGTACGCAGCACCACCAGGTTGGCGCTGCCGTCAGCGCTGACCAACAGCTCGCGGGCGAGCCGGCCGAGCTTGCTGCGTCCGCTGGCCGACTCGGCCGGGGCCACCGCCGTACGGTCGCCGCCTTCGCCGGGGACCGCGTAGACCAGCGCCCCGGAGGCCGCCCGCACCTTCACCGCGTCGAGCTCGTCGAGGTCGCGCGAGAGCGTGGCCTGGGTGACGTTGACCCCGTGGGAGAGCAGCGCCTCGGACAGCTCGGTCTGGGAGTGGATCTCCGTGCCCCAGACGATGTCCATGATCAACGACTGGCGCGAGCCCTTGGTCGCCGGCCGCTGGGCCTCATGTGTCGTCATCGCGCCGCCTCCGTAGCGCAAGCGCCAGAATACGGACGCCGCGCGCTGAATCTGATGGTCACTCGCTGACGCTCGCTCATCGCCGCTCCCACAAGAACGCCAGGATCGCCTTCTGGGCGTGACGCCGGTTCTCCGCTTCGTCCCACACCAGGCTCCTGGGTCCGTCGAGCACCTCGGCGGAGATCTCCTTGCCCCGGTAGGCGGGCAGGCAGTGCAGCACGACGGCGTCGGCGTCGGCGTGACCGAGCAGGTCGGTGGTCAGCGCGTAGGGAGAGAACACCGCGGCGCGCGCCGCCGCCTCGCTCTCCTTGCCCATCGAGACCCAGGTGTCGGTGATGAGCACGTCGGCCCCGTCGGCCGCCTTGATCGGGTCAGGGGTGACCGAGACCGAGCCGCCGGTGTCTTGAGCGATCTCCTTGGCCCGCACCAGCACCTCCGCGTCGGGCGCATAGCCCTCCGGAGCACCGAACCGGACGTGCATCCCGGCAGTGGCGCCGGCAAGGGCCCAGGAGTTGCCCATGTTGCACGCGGCATCGCCCAGGAAGGTCGCCGTCAGCCCGCCCAGCGATCCCTTGTGCTCACGCAGGGTCTGCAGGTCGGCGAGCAGCTGGCAGGGGTGGAAGTCGTCGGTGAGCGCGTTGACGACCGGGACCCCGGAGTGGGCGGCCATCTCTTCGATGTCGGCGTGCGCGAACGTACGCCACACGATCTCGCCCGCCTGGCGACCGAGCACCCGCGCGACATCGGCGACGGACTCGCGCTCGCCGATCCCGGCCAGGCGCCCGTCGACGAGCATCGAGTGCCCGCCGAGCTCGGCGATGCCGGAGGAGAACGACGACTGCGTGCGCAGCGTCGGCTTGTCGTAGATCGTCGCGACGGTCACCGGGCCGGCCAGCGGCTTGGCTGCGAACGGGTCCTGCTTCATCGATGCCGCGAGGGCGAGCACCTCGGCCTGCTCGGCCGGGGTGAGGTCGTCGTCGCGGAGGAAGTGCCGGGTCACGTCGTCGCCTCCTCTGCTGCGTCGAGAATGGCCGGCCAGGCAGCCAGGAGCTGCTCGGCGTCGGCCTCGGTGAGCACGAGCGGCGGCACGATCCGGATCCTCTCGGGGGTCGGGTTGTTGAGGATGAAGCCCGCCTCGAGCGCCGCGGCGGCGACCTTGGCGGAGTCGATGCCGTCGAGGACGACGCCGAGGAAGAAGCCTTCGCCGTCGACACCGGTCACTCGCGGGTCGGCGGCGAGGCCGTCGCGCAGCTTCTGGCCGAGCACGGTCGCGTGCTCGAGGAGCCCCTCGGACTCGATGGTGTCGACCACCGCGAGACCGGCGGCACAGGCCACCGGGTTGCCACCGAAGGTGGTGCCGTGGTTGCCGGGCTCGAAGAGCGTCGCCGCCCGCCCGATGCCGATGCAGGCGCCGATCGGGAAGCCGCCGCCCAGCCCCTTGGCGAGGGTGACGATGTCGGCGGTGATCCCGGCGGTCTCGTGGGCGAACCAACGACCGGTCCGCCCGATGCCGGACTGCACCTCGTCGAGCCACAACAGCGCGCCGTGCTCGTCGGCGATGCCGCGCGCGGCGGCCAGGTAGCCGGCCGGCGGGACGATGACGCCGGCCTCACCTTGGATCGGCTCCATCACGATGGCGGCCGTCTGGTCGCTCACCGCGGCCGCCAGCGCGTCCGCGTCACCGTAGGGCACCCAGGTGACGTCTCCCGGGAGCGGTTCGAAGGGCGCCCGGTAGGCCTCCTTGGCGGTCAGCGCCAGCGCGCCCATCGAGCGGCCGTGGAAGGCGCCCTCGACGGCGACGATCTGCGTGCGCCCGGTGCGGCGGGTGAGCTTGATCGCGGCCTCGTTGGCCTCGGTGCCGGAGTTGGCGAAGAAGACCTTGCCGGTCTCACCGCCGGGCACCCGGGCGAGCAGCGCCTCGGCGAGCTCGACCTGCGGCTGGGAGGTGAAGAAGTTGGAGATGTGGCCCAGCGACTCCAGCTGGGAGGTCACCGCCGAGACCAGCGCCGGGTGGGCGTGGCCGAGAGAGTTGACGGCGATCCCGGCGAGGAGGTCGACGTACTCCTTGCCGTTCTCGTCCCATACGTGGGCGCCTTCGCCTCGGGTGAGCACCAGCTTGGGGGCGCCGAAGGTGTTCATCAGCGAGGCGGCGTAGCGCGCTGCGACGGTGGTCATTGGCCCAGCTCCCTTGCTTTGCGGGTCTTGGTGGTGACGCCGGGGAGCACCTGGGTGCCGACTCCCTCGGCGGTGAACAGCTCGAGCAGCACAGCGTGCGGGTTGCGCCCGTCGACGACGGTCGCGCGGGGCACCCCGCCCTTGACCGCAGCCAGGCAGGAGCCCATCTTCGGGATCATGCCGCTGGCCAGCTCGGGCAGGATGCTCTCGAGGGCCTCCGGGCTGATCTCGCCGATGACCTCCTCCGGGTCGGGCCAGTCGAGGTAGAGCCCCTCGACATCGGTGAGCACCAGCAGCTTCTCGGCCTTCAGCGCGACCGCGAGCGATGAGGCGGCCATGTCGGCATTGACGTTGTAGATCGCACCGTCGGCATCGGGGGCGATGCTGGAGACGACCGGGATCCGGCCGGCCTCGATCAGGTCGAGGACCGAGGAGGGCCGCACGTCGACGACCTCGCCGACCTGCCCGAGGTCGACCTCCTCACCATCGACGATCGTGCTCGCCGGCTCGGCGGTGAAGAGTCCGGCATCCTCGCCGGAGCAACCCACGGCCAGCGGTCCGTGCTCGTTGATCAGGCCGACGAGCTCGCGCTGCACCTGGCCGACCAGCACCATGCGGACGACCTCCATCGCCTCGGGCGTGGTCACCCGCAGGCCACCCCGGAACTCCGACTCGATGCCGAGCCGGTCGAGCATGCTCGAGATCTGCGGGCCACCGCCGTGCACGACCACCGGCTTGAAGCCGGCGAACCGCATGAACGCGATGTCTTCGGCGAAGGCACGCTTGAGCTTGTCGTCGGTCATGGCGTTGCCGCCGTACTTCACCACGACGATCTTGCCGTGGTATTCCTTCAGCCACGGCAGCGCACCGGCGAGCGTGCGGGCCTTGGCGGGGTCGGGTCTGCCGGGCTCGTGCGCCACGGTCTCGAGATCCAGGTTCACGCCGCCGCCTCCGTAGCGCAAGCGCCAATGTACGGACGCGGCGACATGATGATCTCGATGTTCACTCGCTGGCGCTCGCTCACGGGGCCATCCCCACGGTAGACAACCCGGCGGTCTCGTCGAGGCCGAGCGCGAGGTTCATGCACTGGATCGCTCCCCCGGCGGTGCCCTTGGCGAGGTTGTCCTCCGCGCCGACGGCCACCAGACGGCCGGCGGCCTCGTCGATGGTCACCTGGAGGTGGACCGCGTTGGAGCCCAGCACCGCCTGGGTCTGGGGCCACTGCCCCTCGGGGAGCAGGTGGACGAACGGCTCCTCGCCGTAGGCCTTCTCGTAGACCGCTCGGGCGTCGGCCGCGCTCACGCCGTCGGCCAGCTTGGCCGAGCAGGTGGCCAGGATGCCGCGCGGCATCGGAACCAGCACCGGGGTGAAGGAGACCGACACCTCGCCGTCGACCAGGCCGGAGAGGTTCTGGACGATCTCCGGGGCGTGCCGGTGCACACCGCCGACGCCGTAGGCGCTGACGTTGCCCATGATCTCCGCGCCGATCAGGTGCGGCTTGGACGACTTGCCCGCGCCGCTGCTGCCCGTCGCGGCGACCACGACGACCTCGGGCTCGACGATGCCGGCCGCGACGGCAGGAGCCAGGGCGAGCGTGGAGACCGTCGGGAAGCAGCCCGGCACCGCGATCCTGCTGGCGGCGGCCAGCTTCGCGCGCTGCTCGGGCAGCTCGGGCAGACCGTAGGGCCAGGTGCCGGCATGGTCGGTGCCGTAGAACTTGGCCCACACCTCCGGGTCGGCGAGCCGGTAGTCGGCGCCGCAGTCGATCACGACCACGTCGTCGGGAAGAGCGGCCGCGATCGGACCGGACTCACCGTGCGGGAGAGCCAGGAAGACCACGTCGTGGCCGGACAGGGTCTCCGTGGTGGTCGGCTCGACCACTCGGTCGGCCAGCGGAAGCAGGTGGGGCTGCAGGCTCCCCAGGGTCTTGCCCGCGCTGGAGGCCGCGGTCAGGGCGCCGATCTCCACCTCGGGGTGGGCCAGCAGCAGCCTGAGCAGCTCACCTCCGGCATATCCACTGGCGCCGGCGACGGCGACACGCTTCTTCGTCATATGCATGATCATACGGTGCTCTGCATGCCACCCGCAAGCGGGGTCGGGATAAACCGGAGGAGACTGTCGGCGCTCGCCTCTAGTCTTCGGTTCATGACCCGCCTCTCCCCTGCCGCATACCTCGACCACATCAGGTCGGAGTCGGCTCTCTTCCGCGCCGCGCTCGCCGACACCGATCCCGCCACGCCCGTCCCGACCGCCCCGGGCTGGACCGCCGCCGACCTGCTGTGGCACGTCGCCGGCGAGGTGCAGCACTTCTGGACGTACGTCTTGGAGACCCGCCCCGCCGCGCCGACCGAGGAGACCTACGACGAGCCTGAGCGGCCCGCCGAGGCGACCTACCAGCAGCTGCTCGGCCACTTCGACGAGATCAACGCGAAGTTCGTCACCACCCTCGAGCAGGCCGCCCCTGAGGAGCCCGCCTGGTCGTGGTCCGCCGACCAGACCGCCGGTTTCACCTATCGTCGCCAGGCGCAGGAGATCCTCATCCACCGCCTCGACGCCGAGCTCACCGCTGGCGCCCTGACGCCGGTCGACCCGGCACTCGCCGCCGACGGCATCGAGGAGTTCCTCGACATCTTCATCGGCGGCAAGCCCTCCTGGGCGAGCTTCACCGGCGGCGACCACTTCGTGCGCGTGGACGCCGTCGACACCGACACCCAAACCTGGGTGCAGCTCGGCGTCGTCTCCGGCACCCGCCCCGAGGGCGAGCGCGTCGAGAACGAGCCCGACATCGATGTGGTGCCGCACGACCAGATCAAGCCCGGCACCGAGCCCGACGTCGTCATCGAAGGCACCGCCGCAGACCTCGACGCGTGGCTGTGGCGCCGGCGCGACGACAAGGACATCCAGGTCACCGGCGAGAAGGACATCTACGACCGCTTCCGCGCGTTGACCAACCAGCCGATCAACGACGACTAGCCTCGGCCCATGATCAAGCACCTAGCGGTATTTCTCGGGTCCCGCGACGGCAACGATCCCGCGCTCTCCCGACAGGCCTACGAGGTGGGCAAGGGGCTGGCCGAGCGCGGGGTCGAGCTGGTCTACGGGGCGGGCGGTGGCGGCCTGATGGGGCAGATCTCCCAGGGCGCCATCGACGGCGGCGGCAAGATCTTCGGAGTGATCCCGAGGTTCATGGTCGAGCGGGAGTGGGGCCGCCTCGAAGGCGCGCCGGGGATGCAGACGATCGTGGTCGACTCCATGCACGAGCGCAAGGCGATGATGGCCGAGCGTGCCGACGCATTTCTCGCGCTCCCCGGCGGCATCGGCACCCTCGAGGAGCTCTTCGAGGTCTGGACCTGGCAGACCCTCTCGCTCCACGGCAAACCGGTCGGCCTCTTCAACATCGACGGCTTCTGGGATCCGCTCGTCGAGATGATGGACCGCATCGGCGAGGCCGGCTTCATGCACGGTGCGGCGAAGGACAACGTCGTGATCGGCGACGAGCTCGACGACGTGCTCGCCCGTCTCGACGCGGCCCGCTGAAACCGGGCCCGGAGCGATGAAACCGCGGTGAAGGCGGTCTGAAACCGCTGCCCCTCACCGTGGGAGCATGACAACCACCACCGAACTGGCCGTATCGGCCTCAGGTCTGGTCAAGACCTTCGGAGACTTCACCGCTGTCGACGGGATCGACCTCGAGATCCGCCGCGGCGAGGTCTTCGGCGTGCTCGGCCCCAACGGCGCCGGCAAGACCACGACCCTCAAGATGCTCGCCACCCTGCTTCCGATCGACGCCGGCGAGGCGGAGATCTTCGGGGTCGACGTGAAGGCCAACCCGCATCAGATCCGTCAGCTCGTCGGCGTCACGGGGCAGTACGCCTCGGTCGACGAGAACCTCACCGCCACCGAGAACCTCGTGCTCTTCGGCCGCCTGCTGGGCATGTCCGGCAAGGCCGCCCGAGCGGCCTCGGAGGAGCTGTTGGAGTCCTTCGGTCTCCAGGAGGCAGCCAAGCGTCAGATCTCGAAATTCTCCGGCGGCATGCGCCGCCGTCTCGACCTGGCCGCCTCGCTCCTGTCCCGTCCCCCGCTGATCTTCCTCGACGAGCCGACAACCGGCCTGGACCCGCGCACCCGCGGCCAGATGTGGGACACGATCCGCACCTTGGTCGCCGGCGGATCCACCGTGCTGCTGACCACGCAGTACCTCGACGAGGCCGACCAGCTCGCCGACCGGATCGCGGTCATCGACCGCGGCGTCAAGGTCGCCGAGGGCACCTCGGAGCAGCTCAAAACCTCCGTCGGCAGCTCCACCCTGCACCTTCGGCTGAGCGAGAAGACGCAGGTGGCCACCGCCGCCGCGGTCGTCGAGAAGGTCACCGGCGACGTGCCGGTGCTCACCCCCGAGGCCGGCGGCGTCAATGTGCCGCTCGCCGATGCCGACCGGGCCGCCGACGTACTCATCGGTCTGCGTCATGCCGACATCTCCATCACCACCGCCAACGTGCAGCAGCCGACACTCGACGAGGTCTTCCTCGCCCTGACCGGTCACGGCACCGAGAGTTCCGAGGAGCCGACCGGCGACCACACCGAGATCCACACCGACATCCACACCGAGGAGGTGGCCTGAGATGGCTGCACTGATCTCCACGTACGCCGTCGCCGACCGCCCGCTCAAGACCCACCCCGGCGTGGGCGAGACGGTCGCCCAGACCTTCACCATGGCCCGGCGCGCGCTGATCAAGATGATGCGCAACCCCGAGCAGTTCTTCGACGTCACGATCCAGCCGTTGCTGTTCACCGCGATGTTCGCCTACATCTTCGGCGGGGCGATCTCCGGCGACGTGAAGGCCTACCTGCCGACCATCATCACCGGCATCCTGGCCCAGACCGCACTGACCGCGTCGATGGCCCGCGGCACCCAGCTACGCGAGGACATGGACAAGGGCGTCTTCGACCGCTTCAAGGCGCTCCCGATCGCCCGGATCGCGCCGCTGGCCGGCCCCGCGGTCGCCGACCTGCTGCGCTACGGGATCGCCGCGACCCTCACGATCCTGACCGGGCTGCTGATGGGCTACCGCCCCGGTGGCGGCGTCGGCGGCGTGCTCGCCGGCTGGGCGCTGACCATCTTCGCGGGCTGGTCGCTGAGCTGGATCTTCACCTGGCTCGGCACGGTGCTGAAGACCGCGGGCGGGGTGCAGGGCCTGGGCATGATGATCATGTTCCCGTTGACCTTCCTCTCCCCCGCGTTCGTGCCGAAGGAGACGATGCCGACCTGGCTGCAGCACTTCGTCGACGTCAACCCGGTCACCTTGGTCATCAACGCGACCCGCGACCTGATGAACGCCGGCGACCTCACCCTGAGCGTCGTGTGGGCCGTGGTCGGCTGCGCGGTCGTCGTCGCGATCTTCGCGCCGATCTCGGTGTGGAGCTACAGCAAGAAGCTCTGACCGCCTCAGCTCAGCCGCGAGATGACGCCGCGGGCCTCGTCCATGAGGGCGAGGCCGCGGCGTTCTCCGTACTCCTGCGACACCTTTTCGAGCATGCCGGGCGCGAGCCGCTCGGCATCGGCGGTCGCGAGCTCCCAGCGCATCTCGAGCGAGGATCGGGAGTAGCCGAACCGGTCGGCGAGCACGAGCAGTCGCACCGCGTCCTCCCGCGCCAGCGCATCGCGCAGCAGCCCCCACAGCCCGACGGCGAGGAGCAGCATGCCGGTCACCGGGCAGTCCTGCGACCTGCGGTCCTGGGCCATGATCCGTGGTGCCTTCGCGACGAGATCCTCGAACAGGTCGGTGGCCTGCAGCCCCTCGTCGTGGCGGGCATGGCTGGCGACGGCGACCGCCTCGGACGCGATCCGCCACGGCAGCAGGTCGGCGTCGTCCTCGAATCCTGGGAACGGCATCTCGCTCATCGTCACCGCCACCTCGCGGGTCAACGCCAGGCCCTCGGCGACCCGGCCCTCGGCCAGCAGCAGCTGAGCCCGGGCGGCGTGGACCGATCCTCGGGACCCGAGGCCGCTGCGGGGCTGCTCGGCGATGATGGCCTCCAGGATCTCGGCGGCCTCGTCGAGCCGGCCCTGCTCCACGGCGTACGTCACCAAGATCGTGTGGGTCTGGACTAGGTCGTCGTCGGCGCCGAGCCGGCGCAGGACCGGGATGGCCTCGCCGGCATGAGCGGCCGCCTCATCGAGACGACCGAGCTGGGCGTAGAGACCGCTGAGCTGGGCGTGGAGCATCGCCCGCGACCAGGGCCCGCCCGCGGTGCCGGTCAGGCGCAGTGCCTCCTTGCCCGCGGCGATCGCGCCCTCGGGGTCACCGAGGTTCTCCCGCTCGTGGCTGAGGAAGGTGAACGCGCGTGCGCGCACCTCGGGGTCGGGGTCGGCGATGACCCCGGCCAGCGCTTCCTCCAGCTGGCCGCCGGGGCCAGAGTGCACGACGCTCTCCGCCATCGCCCGCATGACCGTGAGCATGGTCTCGAGCTGACGGTCGCCGGAGTCGGAGCCGATCCGGTCGAGGATGCCCACCAGCCGCGCCAGTCCCGACCCGCCGGTGACCGCAGCGCCGAAGAGGAGCAGCGCCAGGACGAGCCGGGTCTTCTCCAGCAGCTCGGCCGGTGGTTCCCACTCGTCGACCAGGTCGGCGACCGGCCCCGCCAGCATGATCACCCGGTGGTGCTCGCCGGCGACGGTCCAGAACACGCCCAGCGCACAGAAGAGGCGCACCACCGACTCGGGCTCGTCCTCGACCAGCACCTGGCGCAGGACGTCGGCCAGGTTGCTCTCCTCGGCCCGCAGCGCGTCCATCGCCTCGAACTGATCCGGGGAGTAGATCCGCGCCACGTTGATGTCTGCGAAGCCCCGCGCCCAGGACCGCTGTGCCGCGCGGGCGGCCACGTCTTCGTCCGCGTCGGCCAGACGCATCCGGCCGAACTCGCGCACGGTCTCGAGCATGCGGTAGCGGACGCCGAGCTGCGCGTCGACGACGGTCAGCAGCGACTGGTCGACGAGCTCCTCGATCGCCTCCAGCGCGTCGCTGCCGAGCATCGCCTCGGCGGCTTCGAGCGTGAACCCGTCGTGGAAGAGCGAGAGCCAGCGCATCGCGCGCCGCTCCCGCTCGGTGAGGAGGTTCCAGGACCAGTCGATGACGGCCACGAGCGTCTGGTGGCGGTCGGGCGCGTTGCGGTCGCCTCCGCGCAGCAGGACGAACCGGTCGGAGAGCCGCCGGGCGATGTCGTCGACCGACATCGCGCGCACCTTGACCGCGGCCAGCTCGATCGCCAGGGGCAGGCCGTCGAGCCGGGTCACGATCTCATCGACCCGCGGCTCGGCCAGATGCACCCCGGGCCGCGCGGCGACGGCGCGACGCCGGAACAGCTCGCTGCCGTCGTACGTCCCGAGCCGGCCGAGCGGGTAGACCCGCTCCGCCCCAACGGCGAGCGGGCTGCGGGAGGTGGTCAGCACGGTCAGGTCACGCATCGTCGCGACCAGGAAGGCGACCAGGTCGGCGACGGCGGCCACGATGTGCTCGCAGTTGTCGAGCACGAGCAGCGTGGGTGGTCCGTCGAGCTGCTGGGCGATCCGCGAGCGTACGTCGGCACGCTGCTCGGGCGTGAGCCGGTCGCGTCCGGCCACGGAGTCACGTACGCCGAGGGCGGAGCCCACCTCGCCGGTGAGGTCGTCGGGCGAGGTCACGCCGACCAGCTCGACGAAGTGCACGACCGGCTGCTCGGCGCGGTGCGCGAGCACCTGTGCCAGGCTGGTCTTGCCCAGCCCGCCGGGCCCGAGGATCGTGACGACCCGCGAGCTCTTGAGCAGCGCGGCGATCTCGGCGCTGTCCTGTTCGCGGCCGATCAGCACGTCGGCGTCATGGCGCAGCCCCGAGCGCACCGGTCGGTCGCGCGCGAGCAGCTCGGCATGGAGTGCGCGCAGCCGCGGGCTCGGGTCGACGCCCAGGCCGTCGGCCAGCGCGGTGCGGTAGGCCTCGAACCGCTCGAGCGCCGCCGGCGCACCGTGCACCGCGGCGACCGCTCGCAGCACCGCTTCGGTGACCTCCTCGTCGGAGTCGGTGCGCTCGAGCCGTTCGAGCAGCGGAAGCGCCTCGGCATACCGCTTCTCCGCGGCGAGCCGGAGCGCCTCCGGGCGCAGCGACCAGGCGTCGACCTCGGCGGCGGCCAGGCTGAGCCGATAGCCCCGCGGCGTACGCTCGATCGCTGCCGCGTCGGTCGCCGTCCGCGCGCGCGAGACCACGACCTGGAGCGCCTTCGACGGATGCGCCGGCACCGCGTCGACGCCCCAGACATCCTCGACCAGAGCGGCCTCCGACGCACCTCGCGGACCGGCCTCGACCAGCGCGCGCAGCAGTGCCCGGGTGCGTTCGCCGGCTACCGGCGCACCGCCCCAGGTGACCTCGTCGAGCACACTCAGCGTCGTCACAGCCACCATTCTGTCATAGCGATATATCGCGTACGTTCGAGATAGCCCGCTCACGGCGAGTAACACGTCGTTCGTAGGGCTACTCGCCCCATTAGATAGGGCGGGTAGTGCTCCGAACAACGTGTTACTCCACCGCTGGCCGCCGAGGCGCGCGCACGACGGCACGCCAGAATGGGCCCGTGACCATCGAACTTCGCTCTGACAACGCCGCCTCCGTCTCCCCCTCGATCCTGGAGGCGATGGCCGCCGCCAACTCCGGGTCCGCGCTCGCCTACGGCGGCGACGAGGTGACCGCGAGGCTCGAGGAGCATGTGCGGGAGGTCTTCGAGCATCCGACGGCCCGGGTCTTCCCCGTGCTGAGCGGCACTGCTGCCAACGCCCTCTCGCTCTCCGCACTGACGCCGCCGTGGGGCGCGGTCGTATGCCACGAGAGCGCACACATCCTGACCAGCGAGGGCGGCGCGACCTCCCTGCTCAGCGCCGGAGCGGTCATGACCGGGGTCGCCGGCGAGGGCTACAAGGTGGCCGCGCCGGCGCTTCGCACCCACCTGGACGGCGTACGCTGGGGCGACCCGCACCACTCCCAGCCGTCCGTCCTGTCGCTGACCTCCCCGTCGGACCACGGCACCGTCTACTCGGCCGCGGAGATCTCCGAGCTCGCCGCGATCGCGCGGGAGCGTGGGTTGCGGGTGCACCTGGACGGCGCCCGCTTCGCCAACGCCGTCGTGGCCACGGGGTCGGCGCCGGCCGACCTCACCTGGCGGGCCGGCGTCGACGTGCTCTCCCTGGGCGCGACCAAGAACGGTGCGCTCTCGGCCGAGGCGATCGTCTGTTTCACCGACGGGCCCGCCGACGAGCTCGTCTACCGCACCAAGCGCAGCGGCCACGTCACCTCGAAGATGCGCTACCAGTCGGCCCAGCTGATCGCCTACCTCACCGACGACCTCTGGCTGCGCAACGCCCGCAACGCCAACGAGCGGATGGGCGAGCTCGCCGCAGGGCTGGAGTCGCTCGGCATCGAGCTCGTGGCGCGGCCGGCGGTCAACATGGTCTTCGTACGCCTCGACCCACTCCTCGCCGATGCCCTCGAGGCTGCGGGCGTGCTCTTCTACCGCCTCGATGGTCTGGCCCGGTTCGTCACCTCGTGGCAGACCTCGGCAGACGACATCGCGACTGCGCTGGCGGCGGTGCGGTCGGCGCTGGGCTGAGGAGACTTCCCGCCATGGCGGGATAGTGGAGCCCACCGCCCCGCACACCCCCATCCAGACCCGTACGCAACGACGCCCTCCTGCCGCAGCAGGAGGGCGTCGTCGATGTCGGCCGAACGGGTCAGGAGCGCTGGCTGGCTCCGGTGACCTCGGCGGCCCGAGCCACGGCTGCCTCACGTGCGGCTGCGGTCTCCTCCGCCTTCAGGGTGCGGTCGACGGCACGGAAGCGCAGGGCGAACGTGAGCGACTTCTTGCCCTCACCGACCTGGTCGCCTTCGTAGACGTCGAAGAGCCGCACCGTCTCGAGCAGCTCGCCGGCCCCCTCACGCAGCGCCGCCTCGACGGCCGCGACGGTGACGTCGGAGGAGACGATCAGCGCGACGTCCTCCTTCGCCACCGGCATGGTCGAGAAGCTCGGGCCGGCCGCGGTGCCGGACACCTTCGAGGTCAGCAGGTCGAGGTCGATCTCGACCGCCGCCGCGCGAGCGGGCAGCCCGAACGCCTTGCACACCTTGGGGTGCAGCTCGCCGGCGTGGCCGAGCTCGACACCGTCGACGCGGATCACCGCGCAGCGACCCGGGTGCCAGGGCGCCCGCGACGCCGAGGCCACCTCGACCGCGAGACCGAGATCGGCGCCCAGGCGGCGTACGACCTCGATGGCGTCGGCCCAGCCCGCTGTCTCGGCCGAACCCCACCAGCCACCCCGCGTACGCTCCCCGGCGAGCACCGTGGCGAGGTGCAGCGGCTGGTGCGGGATCGCAGCGAGGAGCTTCTCGAGCTCCTCCTCCGACGGGCGTCGGTCGACGCCGTAGATCGGCGCGGCCTGGTCGGCCGGGAAGGCGACGGTCGCGGTCTCGAAGAGAGAGACCCCGTCCTGACCTCGGGAGATGTTACGGGCCGCGACCTTCAGGAGCCCCGGCAGGAGCGTCGTGGTGTAGGCCGGCTCCTCGTTGCTCAACGGGTTGGCCAGCTTCACGGTGTGACGCAGCGCGTCGTCAGCCGGCAGCCCGAGCCGGTCGAAGTCGGCGTCGCCGACGAACGGGAAGTCGACGACCTCGACGAGCCCGGCCCCGGCCAGGACACGCCCGATGCGACGGCGCAGCTGCTGGGCACGGGTCAGCCCGCCACCGGTCGCGCGGCGCGGCAGCACCGAGGGCACCTTGTCGTAGCCGACGATCCTGGCGACCTCCTCGACCAGGTCGTAGGGGTCGTTGAGGTCGACACGGTAGGTCGGCACGGTGACGGTCAGGGAGTCACCGGCGGCGACGACCCTCGCGCCGATCAGCTCGAGAGACTTCACGACGGTCGCCTCGTCGACGTCGAGCCCGGTGATCCGCTTCGGGAGCGAGACCGGGATCGTGATCGTCTTCAGCGGCGCCCGTGTCTCCGGCGACGACATCGGGCCCACCTCGGAGACGCCGTCGGCGGTGCCGCCGCCGTGCTCGAGCAGCAGCTCGACCACACGCTGGGCGGCGGCCGGCGGCAGCAACGGGTCGACACCGCGCTCGAAGCGCTTGGACGCCTCCGAGGGCAGCTTGTGGCGCTTCTGCGAGCGGAAGACGGTGGTCGGGTCGAAGTGAGCCGCCTCGACCACGATGTCGGTCGTCGTCTCGGAGATCTCCGTCGACGCACCGCCCATCACACCGGCGATACCGATCGGGCCGGAGTCGTCGGTGATCAGCAGGTCTTCGGCCGAGAGCACCCGGGCGACGTCGTCGAGCGTGGTGATCTTCTCGCCCTCGCTCGCCCGTCGCACCACGATGTCGCCGGACAGCTTGGCCCGGTCGTAGCAGTGCGTCGGCTGGCCGAGCTCCATCATCACGTAGTTGGAGACGTCGACGGCCAGCGAGATCGAACGTACGCCGGTGGCCTCGAGCCGCTTCTTGATGAAGTCGGGCGTCGGCGCGGCCGGGTCGAACCCGGTGATCCCCCGGGTGACGAAGTAGTCGCAGGCATCGTCGGCCAGACGCACCGGGTAGCCCGAGCCGTCGGCGATCGGTGCCTCGACCTGAGCCGGGTCGGCGAAGGGCACGTCGAACCCGAGCGCGGCCTCGCGCGCGATCCCGCGCAGCGAGAGGGCGTAGGCCCGGTCGGGGTTGATCTCGAACTCGATGATCTCCTCACCGAGACCGAGCACCTCGCGGGCGTCGGTGCCAGGAGCCGGAGCATCGGCCGGGAGCACGATGATGCCGTCGGCCTCCTCCCCCAGCCCGAGCTCGCGGGCGGAGCAGATCATGCCGGCGCTCATGTGGCCGTAGGTCTTGCGCGCCGAGATCTCGAAGTTGCCGGGCAGCACACCGCCGGGCAGGATCACCACGACGTTGTCGCCGGGCTTGAAGTTGCGCGCGCCGCAGACGATGCCCTGCGGCTCACCGGTGCCGTTGGCGTCGCCGACGTCGACCGAGCACCAGTTGATGACCTTGCCGTTCTTCTGCGGCTCGGGCTCCTGGGTGAGCACCTTGCCCACCACGAGCGGGCCCTCGATGCCGGCGCCGGAGGTCTCGATCGCCTCCAGCTTGAGGCCGAGCGCGGTCAGCCGGTCGGTGATCTCCTCGATGCCGAGATCCTCGGGCAGCGAGACGTACTCCTTGATCCAGGAGAGGGGGGCTTTCACAGTTCACTCCCGAATGCAGTGGTGAGCCGGACGTCACCCTCGAAGAGGGTGCGCAGGTCGGACAGGCCGGTGCGGAACATCAGCGTGCGGTCGATGCCCATCCCGAAGGCGAAGCCGGAGTAGCGCTCCGGGTCGACGCCGCAGGCGACCAGGACGCGCGGGTTCACGATCCCGCAGCCGCCCCACTCGATCCAGCCCTCGCCCTTGCAGGTGCGGCAGACGACCCCGTCGATCACCTGCGCGCCACGGCAGACGAAGCAGGTCAGGTCGACCTCGGCCGACGGCTCGGTGAAGGGGAAGTAGGACGGCCGGAACCGGGTCACGATGCCCTCGCCGAACATCTGGGTGGCGAAGTGGTCCAGCGTGCCCTTGAGGTGGGCCATCGAGATGCCCTCGTCGATGGCGAGGCCCTCGACCTGGTGGAACATCGGCGAGTGGGTCGCGTCGTACTCGTCGGCACGGAAGACCCGCCCCGGCGCCACCACGTAGATCGGCGGCTCCTGGGTGAGCATCGTGCGGGCCTGGACCGGCGAGGTCTGGGTGCGCAGCACCAGGTGGTTCTCGACGGGATCGGTCCAGATCGTGTCCTGCGTGGTGCGCGCCGGGTGGTCCGGGCCCAGGTTGAGCGCGTCGAAGTTGAGCCACTCGGCCTCGATGAGCGGACCCTCGGCGACCTCCCACCCCATCGCGACGAAGATGTCGGCGATCATCTCGGCACCGGTGGTCAGCGGGTGCCGTCCACCGACCGGGAAGCGGTCGGTCGGGAGCGTCACGTCGACGGTCTCCTCGACCAGCATCCGCGCCTCGTGCTCCTCCTCGAGCACCGCCTGCCGCTTGGCGAAGGCCTGGTTGACCGCGCCTCGCGCCTTGCCGACCCGCTGGCCGGCCTCCTTGCGCGCCGCCGGCGGCAGCGCGCCGATCTCACGGTTGGCCAGAGCCAGCGGCGAGCGGTCGCCGGCATGGTCGAGCCGTGTCTGCTTGAGCTCCTCGAGGCTGCTGGCGGCGTCGATGGCCTTCAGCGCGGCGTCGCGCGCGGCCTCGACTTCCTCAGCCTTCAAGGGGGTGACCTCTACCGGGTCGTAGTCGGTGTTGGGACCGGACATCACTGGCTTTCGTCGCTGGATATGACGTCGCTGAACAAGACGTTGGGACGACAGTCTAGGAAGCCGGTACGCCCCCGGGCGAACCGGTTGCCGACACGCGGTCGGTCCCGGGGTCGAGGCTCGCGCAGAACGCCTCCTGCACGTCCCGTGGACCCCCTGAACACGCGGGATCTACTTAGGATAGCCTCACCTCATGCTTCCTGCGCTCTCCGGTGACGACCTGGTGCTCGGCTATGCCCGTGCCACCGTCGTCCATGGGGTCTCCATCGGTCTCGAGTCGGGGCGGGTCACCGCACTCATCGGGCCGAACGGGTCGGGAAAGTCCACGGTGCTCCGCTCCCTCGCCCGGCTGCACCGGATGACCTCCGGATCGGTCTCGCTGGACGGCGACGACAGCGCCCCGCTGGGCGCGCGCGAGTTCGCGCGCAGGGTGACCCTGCTGTCCCAGTCGCGCCCGCACCCCTCGGGCCTGACCGTGCGCGACATCGTCGGCTTCGGCCGTCATCCCCACCGCCGGCGCTTCGCCGCCCTCACCGAGGATGACCTGGCGAGCATCGACCGGGCGCTGGACCTGACCGGCACCGCGCGGATGGCGGACCGGCCGGTCGACCAGCTCTCCGGTGGCGAGCTGCAACGCGTGTGGCTGGCCAGCTGCCTGGCCCAGGACACCGGCGTACTGCTGCTCGACGAGCCAACCAACCACCTCGACCTGCGCTACCAGGTCGAGATCTTGGACCTGGTCCGCGACCTTGCGGACCACCACGGGACGGCCATCGGCGTCGTCCTGCACGACCTGAACCAGACCGCCGCCGTGGCGGACCAGGTCGTACTGCTGCACCACGGCGTTGTGCACGCCGCCGGCGAACCCGCTGACGTGCTCACCGCCGAACACCTCTCGCAGGTGTACAGACTCCCGATCGAGGTGACCTCCGATCTGGAGACCGGGCGCGTCCGGGTCGAGCCACGCGGCAGGCATCACGTCCGGCGCTGACGCCGGCGGACACGAAGAGGAAGACATGATTCGACGTACGACCACTGCTGCCCTGACGACGGCGTGTGCGGCCCTGCTGCTCACCGCCTGCGGCCAGACGACCACCGCCACCGAGACCGACAAGTCCCCGAAGTCGGCCTCCGCCGGCTGCGAGGGGGTCAAGACCTCGACCGGCCCGGTCAGCCTGACCGACGCCTACGGCAACAAGGTCGAGCTCGACAAGCCCGCCTCCCGGGTCGCGGTGCTCGAGTGGCAGCAGACCGAGGACCTGCTCAGCCTGTGCATGGACCCGGTGGCCGTCGCCGACGCGAAGGGCTACCGCACATGGGACTCCGCCGAGGAGCTCGGCAAGGACGCCACCGACGTCGGCCTCCGGGGTGAGCCCAACCTGGAGACGCTCTTCGGCACCGACCCCGACCTGATCATCGTCGAGGCCTACACCCCCGACGACGAGATCCTCAAGCAGCTCGCCAAGTACGACGTCCCGGTGCTCGCGACCAAGGGCGCCGATGCCAAGGACCCGGTCGGCAACATGGTCACCACCTTCGAGATGATCGCCGAGGCCACCGGCCGGGAGGCGCGGGCCGAGGACGTCGTCGGCGACTTCGAGGACAAGCTCGCCGCGTCCAAGAAGGCGGTCGCCGACGCCGACGCCGCCGGCACCGAGTTCGTCTACTACGACGGCTCGATCGACGGCGCCAACGTGGCGATCCGGCCCTTCGGCCAGGGCTCGCTGATCGGTGAGCTCGGCGAGGAGATCGGCCTGAAGAACGCCTGGACCGGCGAGGTCGACCCGGCGTACGGCCTCGGCCAGACCGACATCGAGGGCATGACCACCGTCGGCGACGCCACCTTCTTCCACACCGGCACCGTCGACCCCGCCGGCGACATCAACGCCGAGCTGGCCAAGAACAAGGCCTGGAAGTCGATCCCCGCCGTCAGCGAGGACCGCACCCACGCCTTCCCCGAGCGCATCTGGACCTTCGGTGGTCCCAGGTCGGCCGAGCAGGTCCTGGACGCGTACGTCGACCTGCTCAAGTGACCGATGTCGTCAAGGTCTCGCGAGCAGGTGCCGGAGGCGCTTCCATCGTTCTCCTGTGCCTGCTCGCCGGGCTGCTGCTCACCGCCTCCTGGCATCTCACCCAGGGCACATCGGGCGTAGGGCCCGCCGATGTCCTCGACGCGCTGCTCGGTCGTGACCAGTCCCACGGCGCGACCGCGTCGACGATGGAGATCATCACCGGCTCGCGGATCCCCCGGCTCGCCGCGGGCATCGCGGTCGGTTTCGCCCTCGGCGTCGCCGGGGCGCTCCTGCAGTCGCTCGCGCGCAACGCGATGGCGGCTCCCGACACCCTCGCGGTGACCGGCGGGGCCTACTTCGCCGTCACCCTGGTCGCCGCCTTCGGCCTGTCGGTCCCGTTGTGGGCCTCCGGCATCACGGCATTCCTCGGCGGCCTGGTGGCCGCCGGCATCGTCCTCGCGCTCGCCGGCGGCGCGGGCACCTCGACGACCCGGCTGATCCTGGCCGGCTCGGCTGTGGCGCTCGCGCTCCAGGCCGGCACCTCGACGCTGCTCATCCTCTACGCCGAGGAGACCACGAGCCTGTTCGCCTGGGGCAGCGGGTCGCTGAGCCAGCTCGGGCTGCAGGCCTTCTGGCAGGTGGCACCGGTCGTCGTGGTGGCGACCGTCTGCGGTCTGCTGCTCGCCCGCCGCCTCGACCTGCTCTCCGCCGGCGACGACGCCGCCTCGGTGCTCGGCGTCCCGGTCCGCTCCACCCGGGCGGTCGGCACCGTCCTCGCGGTGCTGCTCACCTCGGCATCGGTGACGCTGGCGGGGCCGATCGGCTTCGTCGGGCTCTGCGCCCCGGTCCTCGTCCGGCTGCTCGGCCGGGTCGTCCCGACGCTGAACCGGCACGCCGCGCTGCTGCCGGCCGCCGGTCTCGTGGGTGCCCTGGTCGTGGTCGTCGCCGACGTCGTGGTGCGAGGCGTGATCGGTGCGGACGAGGCCATGTCGGTGCCCACCGGCGTCACGACGACGATCGCCGGTGCGGTCGTGATGGTGATCCTCGCCCGCGGCGGACGTGACTCCGGCCCGACCCGGCGCCCACCCGGCGCCACCGTCACCATCCGTAGCCGGGTCCGGTTCCTGGTGGTGCTCGTGGTGCTGCTCGCCCTCACCGTCGGGTCGACCGTCGTCGGTCTGCTCGCCGGTCACCAATGGCTCTACACCGGCGACATCCTCGCCTGGCTGCAGGGCGAGGGCATCCCGCTCGTGCGGTTCGCCCTCGACGAACGCGCGCCGCGGGTCGGCGCCGCCGTCCTTGCCGGTGGTGCGCTCGCCCTGGCGGGCACCTTCGTCCAGGCCACCTGTCGCAACCCGCTGGCCGAGCCCGGGATCCTCGGCATCACCGGCGGAGCCGGCGTCGGAGCGGTCGTCGTGGTGACCGGGCTGTCCTCCGGCTGGAGCGGCGGCACCTCGGCCGCGGCTTCGACGCCCAGCATGCTCGTCGCCGCGACGATCGGATCGCTGGTCGCCTTCGGTCTCGTCTACGGCCTGGCCTGGCGGCACGGGATCGACACCGACCGGCTCGTGCTCATCGGCATCGGTGTCTGGTACGGCTCGGTCTCCCTCAGCACCTTCCTGCTGGTGCGCTCCAACCCGTGGGACACGCCGCGGATCTACACCTGGCTGTCCGGATCGACCTACGGTCGCAGCTGGGAGCAGGTCGTCCCGGTCGCCGTCGCCCTGGCCGTCGCCGTCCCGGTCGCGTTCATGGTGCGCCGCGAGCTCGACCTGCTCACCCTCGACGAGGACACGCCGCGACTGGTCGGGGTCTCCAAGGAGCGGGTCCGGATGCTGATCCTGCTGACCGCCGCCGTCCTCACCGCGATGGCGGTCTCGGCGGTCGGTGTCGTCGGCTTCGTCGGTCTGGTCGCCCCGCACATCGCGCGGGCGCTGGTCGGCGGACGCGCCATCCGCGTCGTACCGGTCGCCATACTGGTCGGCGCCGTCCTCCTCGTCGTCGCCGACGCCATCGGCCGCACCGCCATCAGTCCCGCCCAGGTCCCCGCCGGCCTCGTCGTGGCCCTCATCGGCGCGCCGTACTTCATCTTCCTCCTCGCCCGCTCCCGCCCCTGACGGCCCACCTCCCGAATCGGCTGCGAGCGTCAGGCCGACGGCGGGGTGCGGGGCCAGCCGACCACGATGCGGGCACCGCCGCCGTCGGCGTCGGCGATCGTGACCGAGCCGCCGTGGGCGCCGGTCAGGCCGCCGACGATGTAGAGGCCCAGCCCCGAGCCGCCGCGGGCGCCGTGCTTCCAGAACTTCGTGAACACCCGCTGCCGCAGCTCGTTCGGGATGCCCTCGCCCTCGTCCTCGACGACGAGCTGCACCTGGGCGGGGTCGTCCGCGGAGACGCCGAGCCTCACGGTGACGACGCCGTCGCCGTGGCGTACGGCATTCTCGACGAGGTTGGTGACGACCTGGGTGAACTTGTCGGGGTCGGCGTGGATCTCCAGATCGTCGTCGCCGCCGGCCTCGATGTCGAGCGCCACCGGGCGCGCGGTCGCCGACCGCACCGACTCGACCACGCGCGTGACCAGCACGGGCGCGTCGCTGGCGCGCGGGTAGAGCTGGAGCCGTCCGGTGTCGATCCGGGCGACGTCGAGGAGCTCGGCGATCAGCCGGGAGAGCCGGTCGGAGTCGGAGGCGACCGTCGTGAGCATCAGCTTCTTCTGGTCGTCGTTGAGCTTGTCCCACCGGTTCAGGAGCGCCTGCACGAAGCCCTTGACCCCGGTCAGCGGCGAACGGAGCTCGTGGGCGACGGTGGCGACCAGATCGGACCGCTCCCGGTCGAGACGTTCGCGACCACGGCCGGAGCGCAGCGAGATGGAGACCTGGTCGACATCCTCGGCGAGGCTCGGTCGCCGGATGGTCGAGACGACGAGCGCCTCGGTGCCGTCGGGCAGCAGCCAGGTCTGCTCCGGGGTGCCGATGACCGTGCGCAGGCTCGTGTAGGGCCGGTTGGCCTCGATCCAGGTCTGGCCCTCCGTGTTGCGCAGCGCGAGCACCTCACCCAGCGGCCGGCCCAGGCTCGCGCACGGGTCGACGCCGAGCATGCGCCCGGCCACCGCGGAGACGAGCACGACGCTGCCTGCGCCGTCAGCGACGACCACACCGTCGGGAAGGGCATCGACGAGATCACGGGCGTCCACGCCGACACCCTAGCCCGACCTACCCGGCCCAGCCCTGACTCAGCCTTACTCGGGCCGGTTGCTCAGCGGCAGCGTGATCGGCGCGGACCTGCCCGGCGAGAAGTAGATCTTGATGAACGTGTGCACAGCCTCGGGAAGGAGGTTGGAGACGATCGGGATGTGCGGCACGCTGCTGTTGTAGGAGGTCACCACCAGCGGCACCGCGGAGGCCCAGATCGGAGCGAGCACCGGGTCGTCGTCGAAGTCGATCATGTCTGCGTACGCATCGCCGATCACGTAGCGGCCCAACGACTCCAGCTCGTGGCGCAGCACCGGGTTGCCCTCGCCGATCACCGCGTCGAGCAGCGACTGGGCCAGCTCGGCGCCTTCGCGGGTCGCCCCGGTGGCCGGACCCATCACCTGGTCGTACTGCGCGTACGCCGCATCCCAGTCCTTCGGCAGATACTGCTCCTGCACGCCCAGCAGGTAGAGGTCGACGTTCCACGCGTGCAGGAACGCGTCGGCCAGCTCCTGGCTCGGCGCGATGTCCCACTCGGTGAACTTCTTCATCACCCAGGTGCCGAGGCTGTGGAAGGTGACCAGGATGTCGGCCTGGCTGATCGGGATCTCCTGGCCCGCGCCGACTCCTCTCCAGTGCGGTGACTGCGGCAGCAGGTGGCGCACGGCGGCGTGGACCATCCGGGTCTTGACCGAGTCGACCATCAGCCGACCCGAGGCGGTCCAGCCCTGGGCGTCCATCACGTCGTAGCCCAGCGCTGTGGTCTTCGCGATCCGGTCACGCATGTCGGAGCCGCCGTAGGAGTAGTAGACCGACCATGCCTCTCGTTTGATCGCGCAGCTGATCAGGCCGCTGCCGAGGGTGTAGAGGAGAGCGAGGAAGAAGCCGTACCTCTCCTCGTTGAACGTGCCGGCCAGCTTCAGCTTGCCCTGGTCGGCCCAGGTCGGGAGCTGGCGCGCCTCCTCGATGAAGTCTGCGAGATAGCCCGGCAGGCCGTCGGGCACCGGCTGGTCGTTGGTCGTCCAGGGTTCGAGGATCTCGTTGATCTCGGCGACCTTGTCGATGCCTTCGCCGTAGAGCCGCTCGATGACGGGGTCGGCGCGCACGTCCCAGACGTAGTCGGGATCGAGCCCGTCTCCCACGCCGGCGATCGACGCGCTGGGCGCCCACGTCCACAGCGGAAAGGTCGCGCCGGCCGCGGCCGCCGCTCCTCCCGAGGCCAGCAACCGTCGTCTGCTCAGGTTCGTCATGCCGTGCTCCTCTGCTTCGCCGTCGAGAACTCCTCCCACTCGAGTGAAACAGATTTGCTTCCCTTGTATCAGACCCCCCGGGGTATCGGTTCAGGTAGTCGGACGACGCGGACGGCCGGCGGGACGGTGACCAGGAGGAGTGCGCCGACGATGACGAGAGCGAGACGCACGTCGACTCCGGCGGCGAGACCGAGCAGCGGGGTCGCGACCAGCACCGGGCCGGTCTGCGCGAGCTGGGTCAGGCTCGAGAACCGGGCGAGCATCTCCGGCGGGGTGCGCGCGACGTAGGCCGGGAAGAGGTAGGTGGTCAGCGTGGTGGCGCCGACGCCGACGAGGCCGATCGCGAACACTCCCGCCCAGATCTCCGTACGCACCCCCAGCAGCACCACGCCGGCGACGGCGACCAGGGGGCCGGCGACCGCGACCCGCCCGGACGGTGCGCCGCGCCGGGCGACGACGAGCGTCATCACCAGTCCCCCGGCCACCCAGGCGCCGGAGACGAGGCCGGTCTCCGCCGCGCTCCAGCCGCGTTCGCGGCCGGCGAGCGGCAGCGCGAGCATGACCAGCGGCAGCACCGACGCGGCGAGACCGGTGATGGCCACGAGCACCGGCACGACCCCCGGGGTGCGGCGCGCGGCCCGCGCGCCGTCGACCAGGCTGCGCCAGACCGAGACGTGGCCGGGCTCGGGAGCCGGCTCGTGCGGTGGTCGCACCAGGAGGAGCGCGGCGAGCACGAGGACGTAGGTCGCCGCGTCGAGCCCCGCGGTCAGCGGCAACCCACCCTGGCCGAGCAGGAATCCGCCGGCCGCGGGGCCGGCGGTGCGCGCGATCTGGTGGGCCGAGCCGACCAGCGCCATCCGTCGGTCGAGGTCGTCCACGCCGAACAGCCGCGGGAAGACGCCCTCGGCCGGTCTGCGCAACGCCTGGATGGTGCCCGAGAGGGCGCCGACCACGATCAGCATCCACAGGCCGGCGCCACCGATCGCGCCGACCGCGAACGCGGCCATGACCAGCACCATCGCGGCATCGCAGGCCGCCATGGTGCGACGGATCCCGATCCGGTCGGCGAGCACTCCCCCGGCGAGCACGAGCACCGCGAGCGGGATGCTCTCGACGGTCAGCACCAGGCTGGCCGCGTCGGCCCCGAAGCCGGCCGCCGCCCAGCCGAGCGCGAAGAAGGTCACCGAGTCACCGAAGACCGATGCGGTCGACGCTGCCAGCCAGGGGCGGAACCCCTGGCCTTCGATCAGGCTCATCCTCAGCTCGCCGGGTCGTGGCGAACCGGCATGACCAGCGCGGTGAACCCGGGCTGGTAGGGCGAGGTGACCACGACCGGTCGGTCGGGCGCGGTCACCGCCAGCTGCACCTCGCCGCCCAGGCACGTCGCCAGCGCGCGACCGAACAGAGCGGTGCCGAGGCGCAGCCGCATCGGCGGGCCGGTCACCACGCCGCGTACGTCGCTCTGCTCGGCGGTGTGCGGTGAGCGCAGCCGCGTCTGGTCACCGAGGAAGAGATCGACCTCGGCGTAGCCGGCCGCGTCGAGGCCGGCGATCAGGTCGGCCCTCGCCAGGACCGCGTGGGTGACGGTCGGCTCGAGACCCGCCAGCACCAGCCGGTGGGCCGGGTAGGTTGTGTCGCGGCCGAGGTCCTGGCCGGCGAGTGTCAGGGTGCCGTCGGCGATCCGCAGCTCGGCGGTGGTGATCGCGTCGAGCCGGTCGGCCAGCGCGGCCGCGTCGGGCAACGACAGCACAGCCCGGCCGCCGTCGCCCTCGGCGGCTGCCGCCAGGGTCCGCACCGCCATCCAGTAGCGGTTGGTCGCCACCACGTCCACCCCGGCAGCATCGCCGCCGACGTCGATGAGCACAGAGGCGAGCTCGGAGGCCGGGTCGGACTCGGCCGCGTGCCGCACCTGCCGGATCGCCGCGGCCAGCACGGGACCGGCCAGCTCGACGAGCGCCGGCCGGGCGGCCGGGCCGGCGTCGACGGCGGCCAGCACCCCGCGTACGGCCTCCTCGGCCCGCGCCGAGCGGGCGCTCTGGACCTCGAGGAAGCCTGCCAACGCATCGCGGGCCTCCCCGGCGGGCGAGTCGAGCACGACCCGCATCGTCTCGATCGGCACCCCGGCCTCGCGCATGCCCACGATCAGTCGGGCCCGCTCGGCCAGCTCAGGGGTGTAATACCGATATCCGGTGCCGGAATCGACCTCCGCCGGCACCAGCAACCCGCACTCGTCGTAGTGACGCAGTGCGCTCGCGGTCAGGCCCACGGCCCGCGCGAACGCCCCGATCGTCAACAGTGGCTCGTCCATGCCCGCAACCATCGTCCTTCAGGTCAGATGAAGGTCAAGACGCAGTCGAGAAGTCACTCCTGCAGGTTGAGAGGTCTCCATGGTGACCTCTCAACCTGCAGGAGTGACTATTCGGCGTGGTGGGCCTTCGCACTGGCGTAGACGCAGAGCGCGGCCGCGGTGGACAGGTTGAGCGACTCGGCCCTACCGAAGATCGGGATGCTCACGATCTCGTCGGCCTCGGCGGCGAGCTCGGGCGGGAGCCCCCAGGCCTCGTTGCCCATGAGCCAGGCCGTGGGCCGGGCCAGGAGGGCGTCGGCGGTGAACAGGTCGGCAGTGCCGTGCATGTCGGCGGCCAGGACGGTGAGCCCGGCGGCCTTGGCGGCCTTGACCGCGACCAGCGGGTCGCGCTCGACGGCGACCGGGAGGTGGAACGCGGAGCCGACGGAGGCGCGGATGGTCTTGGGGTTGTAGAGGTCGACCGAGTCACCGGCGAGGATCACCCCGCTCGCGCCGGCCGCGTCGGCGCAGCGGATGACGGTGCCGGCGTTGCCGGGATCGCGTACGTCCGCACAGATCACCACGAGCGGCCCTGCGATGTCGTTCAGTCGCACGTCGAGGAACCGGCACAGCGCGACCACGCCCGCCGGGGTGACCGAGTCGGAGAGCCCGGCCATCGCTCGGTCCTCGACGAGGGTCACCCGCTGATCGGCGAGCAGCGAGGCGTACGTCTCGGCTCCCGCCTCGGTGGCGAAGATCTCCTGCACGCAGCCATCGACCCCGAGGGCGCCTTCGACCGCTTTCGGGCCGTCGGCCAGGAAGAGACCTCGCTCCGCGCGCACGGAGCGGCGGGCGAGCTTACGGATCTCCTTGAGACGCGCGTTGGCAGCAGAGAGAAGCACACTCACCCCATGATCGAGTCGGTGGACAAATGAAACGTGGGAGTCCCGGTGCCACCAGGTGACACCAAGACTCCCACGATCAGAGTCAGGCTCAGGCGCTCGCCGGGGCGTTGACGTCCTCCGGGAGGGCGGCCTTGGCCTGGGCGACGATCGCGTTGAACGCGGCCACGTCGTTGACGGCGAGGTCGGCGAGGATCTTGCGGTCGACCTCGATGCCGGCCAGGTTGAGCCCCTGGATGAAGCGGTTGTAGGTCATGCCCTCGGCGCGCGCCGCGGCGTTGATCCGCTGGATCCACAGCTTGCGGAAGTTGCCCTTGTTCTTGCGGCGGTCGTTGTAGGAGTAGACCAGCGAGTGGGTGACCTGCTCCTTCGCCTTGCGGTAGAGGCGCGAGCGCTGGCCACGGTAACCGGAGGCCCGCTCGAGGGTGGTGCGACGCTTCTTCGCAGCGTTCACTGCGCGCTTGACGCGTGCCATTTCAGTGCTCCTTGAATGCTAGGGAAAGTTCGGGTGATCGAGCGCTCAGCGACCGAGCAGCTTCTTCGCGCGCTTGACGTCGGCGGGGGCGAGCTCCACCAGACCAGCGTTGCGACGGTGCTTCTTGCGCGAGCCGGTGGTCGGGGCGGAGGCGAACGCAGCCCCGGACTTACGGCCGGCCTGCAGGCGCTGGATCTTCCCGGAACCGGTCACCTTGAAGCGCTTCTTGGAACCGGAGTGGGTCTTGTTCTTCGGCATTGTTCTTCTCTCTCTCGTCGTCCGGCCGGTCACGGGGCGCCGCGGCGGCGGAAGTCAGTGGGTCGACGCTCAGACGTCGATGTCGGGGTCGAGGTTCTCCGAGCGGCGCTTGACCTTCTTGGTGGCCGTACGCCCCGCGTTGGCCGCGGTGCGCTCCGCCTTCTCGGCGGCCTCGTCGGCCTCGCGCTCGGCGGCCTTCTCCTCCTTGGCGTTCTTCGCCTCGACCTTGGCCTCGGCCTTCTTCTTGTGCGGGCCGAGCACCATGATCATGTTGCGGCCGTCCTGCTTCGGCGAGGACTCGACGAAGCCCAGCTCCTGGACATCGTCGGCCAGCTGCTGCAGCAGGCGGAAGCCGAGCTCGGGGCGGTGCTGCTCACGACCGCGGAACATGATCGTGATCTTGACCTTGTCCCCCGCGTTGAGGAACCGCACGACGTGACCCTTCTTGGTCTCGTAGTCGTGCTTGTCGATCTTCGGACGAAGCTTCATCTCCTTGATGATCACGTTCGTCTGGTTTCGACGGGCTTCACGGGCCTTCTGGGCGTTCTCGTACTTGAACTTCCCGTAGTCCATGAGCTTGCAGACCGGCGGCTTGCCCTGCGGGGCGATCTCGACGAGGTCGAGGTCGGCCTCCTGCGCCAGGCGCAGCGCGTCAGGGGTCGGCACGATGCCGACCGTCTCTCCGTTGGGACCAACGAGGCGGACCTCGGGAACCCGGATCCGGTCGTTGATACGAAGCTCAGTGCTGATGTGTCCTCCAGTTGTCGTGGATGCGGAGGCTCTTGGTCCTTGCGACCCGGGCCGCGTGCACGGGCGGTCCGGGAAATGAAAAAGGGCTTCCGCTGATAGTTACCAAGCGGAAGCCAGTCAGGACGCTCACCCGAGCAGGGCTCGCACCACCGATTCCATCGCCCGAGGGCGTTGTCTTCGGGACCGGACCCGACGACCTGTGTTTCAGGGCGGTCGATGCGGGTGGGAGAACGCTTTCGTGATCTCCGCTTGTCAGATCGAACCGACGAAGTACGCCGGCTGATCGGTCAACACGGAACGTTACTGCAACATTCCGCGCTGTGCCCAATCCTGGGCCTCAGTCCTGCGGTCTCAATCCAGGGCCCCGACTTTCAGGGCCGCACCCACGCCGTACGCTGCCCGACCGTCGCCAGCTGCCAGCCCTCGGCCACCTTGCGCAGGTCGTCACCCTCGATCGCGAACGGCACCGGCCCGGCGAGGTCGAGCACGAGCGCGTCGGCGCCGTCGTGCACCGCGGCCTGGGCGGCGTCGAGCAGCGAGACCGGCACCGGACGGGCATCGGCCTGCCAGGCCCGCAGCGCAGCGGTGCCGGTGAACCCCAGCAGCGCCTGACGACCGTCGGCGCCGGTGAGCAGCACGGTGGCCATGTCGGAGGTCTTGTCGTGAGCCAGACCGGCCTCGTCGACCTCGACCTCGCCCAGCACCGCGACCACCGGCACGAGCACCCGTGCCGCGGCCAGCGCGCTGAGCACGTCGCCGTGCGTGGACTCGCCCGCTGCGTAGGACTGCAGCACGGCCGCAACCTCAGGACTGGTCTCGCCGGTGTCGCCGGGAAACGCGGTGCCGAGGAGTCGCTTGTCGTTCATCTCGGACATTCAACCTCACCGCGGCGCCACCGCCGAACTCCACGTCGGCGCCCCCGGCCCGGCCAGAACCGCGCCCGAGCCTGATCTCGGGGTGGTCTCAGGGGATATCCGGGTGGCGGCTCACCGCCACTGTGGGAGTCTGGAGGCATGGACCAAGGCGCCTACCTCGCACTAGCCGCCGCGCTCACCGTGCTGGGCGCGATCTGGACATGGGTCGCGTTCCGACGGCGCGGCCTGGGCTTCGGCGTACGGGCTCTGGGGTGGACGCTGCTGGCGCCGGCCGCCTACCTGACCGGCCTGCTGCGCGCCGGCGGACGGATCGTCGATGCGATCGCCGACTGGGCCGGCCGTCTGGTCTTCAGCCCGACGGTCTGGATCGGCTTCGCGGTCGCCGCGCTCGCGATCGTGCTGATCTTCCTCTCCCGCGTGCTGCCTTCCAAGGAGAGGTCGACCCGGGCGAGCAGGGCAGCGGCCCGGAAGGAACCCGGCGTCGAGAGTGGCGGCCAGGCCGGCGTGACCGGCGCCGCTGGTCCGGCCTCGGTCGGTGCCTCGAAGAAGTCCAAGGGCGCTGCGGTCGAGGAGGACGATGACGACATGGCCGACGTCAACGACATCTTGAAGAAGTACGGCATCTCCTGACGTGCCCCAGCCTGATCAACCCCGCGCTGATCGGCCCGACCGCATCGGCAACGCCGCCGCGGACCTGCTGACCATCACGATGAGCCGACCCGCGAGCCTCGGCCCGGGGCGGGTGATCTGCGTCGACGGCCCCGCCGGGTCGGGCAAGACCACTGTGGCCGATGCCGTCGCCGGCCTCTCCGGCTCGCCGGTGATCCACATGGACGACCTCTACGCGGGCTGGGACGGCATCGCCGAGGGCATCGCCCAGTTCGAGACGATCCTGACTCCTCTGGTCGAGGGCGCGGCCGGCTCCTACCGTCGCTACGACTGGCACCGGGGTGAGTTCGCCGAGACCGTCCTGGTGCCGCCCGCTCCCCTGCTCGTCATCGAGGGCGTCGGCAGCGGCGCCGCGGCCTACTCCGACCTGCGCACCGCCCTCGCCTGGGTCGACGCACCACCTCAGGTACGCCGCGCCCGCGGCATCGAGCGCGACGGCGACACCTTCGCTCCGCGCTGGGACGAGTGGGCGATCGCCGAGACCGACCTGTTCGCCCGCGAGATGACCGCCGCCCGCGCCGACATCGTCGTGCTGACCGACGACTAGCTGATCAGCTCGTCGAGGCGCGAGTAGGCCCTGGCGTCACCCTTGAGCACCACCGAGGAACGGCCGTCGACCGAGACCGGCACGTCACCGGCGATCGTGACCCGGCGCATCTCGCGCGGGTGGTGGTCGAAGTCGGCCACTGCGTAGTGCTGGGTGGCGCGGTTGTCCCACATCGCGACGTCGCCGGGCTGCCACCCCCAGCGGATCGTGTTCTCGAGCTTGGTGACCCGGTCCTGGAGCAGGTTGAAGAGGTGGATCGACTCGGTCGAGGTGAGCCCGTCGAACTCCTTGACGAACGAGCCGAGCACGAGGGTCCGCTCCCCCGTCTCCGGGTGGACACGGACGACCGGGTGGCGGGTCTCGAAGTCGACCGAGGCGAAGTCGTCGCGTGAGTAGTTGGCGTCGGGCTGGTCGTGCTCCTCGTCGCGCTGGGCGTAGTCGTAGGAGTTGGTGTGCACCGCCCACAGCTCGTCGGCCAGCGCCCGCAGCGGAGCGGGCAGCCGGTCGTAGGCGGCTGCGGTGTTGGCCCAGATCGTGGTGCCGCCGTAGGGCGGCAGGGTCACCGCGCGCAGCACCGAGATCGCCGGCACCCGGTCGACGAAGGTGACGTCGGTGTGCCAGGCGTTGGCGGCCATCCCGGCGTTGGCGGTGACCCGCAGCACCCGCCCGGAGCCGGTGTTGACCGTCGGGTGGGCCGTCGTGAGCTCGCCGAACCGCGCCGCGAAGACACCCTGCGCCTCGTCGGTGAGCCCGTCCTGTCCGCGGAAGAAGAGCACCTTGTGACGCAGCAGCGCGCTGCGTACGTCGTGGATCTGGGCGTCGTCGGCCTCGGCGATGCTCAGGCCCTCGATGACGGCGCCGATCCGGGCGCCGGCTCGGCGCACGCGGATGCCCGACGGTGTCTCGACGACGCCCTCGGGGCGGTGCAGCTCGGTGATGGTCACGTGGACCCCTTCCAGTCGTGGGATGTTGGGCAGCGGGTCAGGCGGCGGCGAGCTCGCGCTCGGCCTCGGGCTCGGAGTCGGCCTCGGCACCGTCGCGGCGGCCGAGCCTGGGCCACCACGAGGGCAGCGAGCGGCCCTGACCACCGAGGGCGGCGGAGACGCGGTCGAGGTAGATCGCGATCACGACCACGGCGAGGCCGCCTTCGATCGAGGCGCCGATCTGCAGGCCCTGGACGGCGTTGACGACGACGCCACCGAGGCCGGTGCCACCGACGAGACCGGCGACGACGACCATCGAGAGCGCCAGCATGATGACCTGGTTGACGCCGGTCATGATCGAGTCCTTGGCCAGCGGGAGCTGCACCTCGCGCAGGATCTCCCAGCGGCCGGCGCCGAACGCGGTGGCCGCCTCGACGGTCTCCTCGTCGACCTGGATGATGCCGAGCTGGGTGAGCCGGACCGCGGGCGGCAGCGCGAAGACGATGGTGGCGACCAGACCGGGAGCGTCGCCGACCCCGAAGAAGAGGATCGTCGGCAGCAGGTAGACGAAGACCGGCAGCGTCTGCATCAGGTCGAGGATCGGACGCAGCGCTGCCCGCAGCGGTGGGCTGAAGGCCGACCAGATGCCCAGCGGGATGCCGATCACCAGGGCCACGAGCGCGGCGACGAGCACCGAGGTGGTCGTCTGCATCGTCTCGTACCACAGGTCCATCGACTCGATCAGGAGCAGACCGACGCTCAGCACCAGGGTCAGCACGACCTGCCGGGAGACGAGGAGCGCGATGACGGCGAGCACGATGATCATCGCGATCGGCGGCAGACCGCCGAGCACGTTGTAGACCATCCGGAGCAGGAAGTTGAGCGCCTCCTTGATGCCGTCGAAGAAGGGGCCGAGGTTGTCGGTGAGGAAGTTGATGATGTCCTCGCCGATGTCACCGATGTGAAGATCAGGCATGGGCCACCTCCGTGGTGTCGTCGTTGGCGGTGGACAGCGCCGAGAGGATCGCGCCGCGAGTCACCACGCCCAGCAGCCGACCCTCGTCGTCGAGCACGGTGAGGGGAACGACCTGCTTGCCGGCCAGATGCATGAAGTCACCGACCACGTCGCTGTCCCTGACCTGGTGGTAGTCGTCGCCCAGCGCGTCGCTGACGTCCTTAGCGCGGCGCCGGGTCAGGCTCACCAGACGATCGTCGGTCACGACGCCGAGCAGCTTGTCGGCGGAATCGGTGACGAACGCACCGTTGACCTCGTTGTCGCCCAGGCGACGCAGCGCCTCCCGGGGCGAGATGTCCTCGGGCAGGACCAGCCGCGCCGGACGCACGAGGTCGGCCGCGCTGAGCACCCGCGCCCGGTCGACGTCGGAGACGAACTCACTGACGTAGTCGTCGGCGGGGTTGGCCACGATCTCGGGCCCGGGAGCCAGCTGCACGACGCGGCCCTCGCGCATCACCATCACGCGGTCACCGATCCGCATCGCCTCGTTGAGGTCGTGGGTGACGAAGACCGTCGTGCGCTGATCCTGCGCCTGGAGCTCGACGAGCAGATCCTGCATGTCACGGCGGATCAGCGGGTCCAGGGCCGAGAACGGCTCGTCCATCAGCAGGATCGGCGGGTCGACGCTCAGCGCGCGAGCCAGACCGACCCGCTGCCTCATCCCACCGGAGAGCTCGTGCGGGAGCTGGTCGCCGCGACCGCCGAGGCCGACACGCTCGAGGGCCGCGTCGGCCTTCTCCAGGCGCTCGGACTTCGCGATGCCGCGTACCTTCAGGCCGTACGCCGCGTTCTCCCGCACCGTGCGGTGCGGGAACAGCGAGAAGTGCTGGAAGACCATGCCGATGCTGTTGTTACGGATCTCGCGCAGCCGCTGGTCTGAGACCTTGGTGATGTCCTCGCCGTCGATGAGGAGCTCACCGGCGCTGGGCTCGTTGAGGCGGTTGATCATCCGCAGCACGGTCGACTTGCCCGACCCGGACAGGCCCATCACGACGAACATCTCGCCCGTGGCGACCTCGAAGTCGATCTCGTGGGCACCGAGGTAGCCGCCCGCGGCTGCCGCCGCCGCTCGCGGGTCGTCGGCGGCCAGCGCCTTCGCGGCCTGCCGCTGGCTGAGCCCGTAGACCTTGCTCAGACCCCGCCCGACGATCGCCGGCCGGACGGCCTCCTCGCTCGCGGCCCCGTCCGGCTGGGTCTCCGGCTGGGTCTCCGGCTGGGTCTCCGGCTGAGCCTCTGGCTGGCTCTGTTTCGGCTGGGTCTCGCTCATCAGATCTCTGCCTTCTCGCCGTCGGCGTCCTCGACTCCGTCGAGGAACTTCTCGATCTTGTCCGGGTTGTCCTTGATCCATGCCTCGGCGATCGCGGAGAGCTCCTTGCCCTGCTTGTCGTGCTCGTAGTAGAACTCGCCGGCCTCGTCGGTGGTGAACCTCAGGTTGGAGAGGAACTTCGCGATCTGCGGGTTCTCGTCGGCATAGCCCTTGCGCGTGACCGTGCGGATCTCGCCCGCGCCGCCCCAGACCTTGTCGGGGTCGTCGAGGAAGACCGCGTCGAACTCCACCGTCATCCAGTGCGGGCTCCAACCGAGGAAGACGATCGGCTGGCCGGCCTTCTGCGCCTTGTCGACCTGGGCGAGCATCGCCGGGGTGCCGCTGGCGACGAGCTTCCAGTCGCCCAGCCCGTACGCATCCTCGTCGATCGCCTTCTGGATCGTCTCGTTGCCGGGCGAGCCCGCCTCGATGCCGTAGATCTTCTTGCCGAACTTGGCGCCGTTGGCGTCGAGGTCGGCCAGCGACGTGATGCCGAGCTTCTCGGCGACGTCGCCGGGGATCGCCGGGGCATACTCGGTGCCCTTCACGATCGTGGAGAGCACCTCGATGTCACCGTCGTCGATGGCCTGGCCGAAGCTGGGCTTCTGCGAGGGCCACCAGTTGCCGAGGTAGGCGTCGATCTGGCTCGAGGAGACCGCGGTCGCGGCATTCTCCACCGAGAGGTTCTTCTTGATGCTCGCCTCATAGCCGAGCTCCTGGAGCACCTGGACGGCGACCTCGTTCTCGACCTGGAGGTCGACCCAGGGCTGTTCGGCGAGGACCACCGAGTTCTCGGCACCTCCGGAGTCGCTCTGGGCGAAGCCGTCACGCTCGCTCGCGGTCGTGCAGGCGGTCACGGTGGCTGCTGTCATCGCCATGGTGAGGGCGGCCACGGCGAGGCGTTGGGCGCGGCGCATGGGTGCTCCATCTATTCGGTACATATATGTCTAAGACACTAGACATTAGGCGACCGTGGATTCCAGTCTGTCCACGCTATGAGCAAGACCAGGATCCAGATGCAGACATAGAGCAGATCTATACCCCGTTGGCGTCCTGGGCAAGCTCGACGAACTGCTCCACCAGTGCGTCACCACGGTCGGGCAGCCACACCAACGACACGTTCACCCGCACACCGGCAGACAGCGGCACCACCCTCGCACCCGCCCGTGACGCCGCGCCCGCCATGCCTTCGGTCAGCACCGCCGCCCCGGCGCGCGCGAGCACCAACGGGGTGATCGAGGCGACGTGGGCCGTCTCGATGGCGACCTCCGTGGGAAGGCCGGCGGCCTCCAGGCGTGCGTCCAGGTACGTACGCAGCGCCGTGCCGCCAGGGGTCGCGATGAGACCGATCTCGGCGAGCTCCTCGATACCGACCTCCTCCGGCCCCTCGGGAGAGGGCGGAAGGACGGCGACCAGCTCGTGCTCGACGAGGTGGTGCGAGGCGAACGGACCACGCGGCGGCGCGCCGTCGATCAACCCGACGTCGGCCTCGGCCTTGCGCACCTGGTCGAGCACGTCCGAGCGGTGCTGCGGGTCGCCGACGACCACGTGCGCACCCGGCTGGATCCGACGGAACTCGGCCAGCAGCGGCACCAGCGGCTCGACCGCCCACACCGTGCTCGAGGTGATCCGCAGCCGCCCGAAACCCTCGTCGGAGATCGACCGGACTGCACCCGCGGCGAGCTCGAAGCCTCGTACGACACGGCGGGCGGGACCGATCAGCGCCGAGCCGGCCGGGGTGAGCCGCACTCCCCTGCCGTGACGCTCGAAGAGCGCACCTCCCAGCTCGCGTTCGAGCCCCCGCACGGCGTACGACAACGAGGGCTGCGCGACGTGGAGCCTCGCGGCAGCGCTGGTGAAGCTGCCCGCCTCGGAGATGGCGAGGAAGAACTCCAGCTGACGTCGCTCCATGCCAGCAGGCTAGTGCGACCGGGGGCCGGTGCGGCTGGGGCACCTCGATAGCCTGGACGCGTGCTGAGACCGAGCGGAGAGCAGTTCACGATCGACGGCGGCGGATATCTCGCCATGGTGACGGAGAGCGGTGGGGCGCTGCGGGTGCTCCGCCACGAGGGGCGGGATCTGGTCGACGGGTTCGACGAGGACGCGAAGTCCAGCGGCGGCAGCGGCCAGCTGCTGATGCCGTGGCCCAACCGGATCCGCGACGGGCGTTACCTGGTCGACGGCACGTCCTATCAGCTCGCCATCACCGAGCCCTCGCGCAACAACGCCTCCCACGGGCTGGCGCGGTGGGCGCAGTGGCTGCCCATCGAGGAGTCGCGGAGCTCGATCACCCTGGCCACCCGGGTGATGGCGCAGAGCGGCTACCCGTGGACCCTCGATCTCGAGGTGACCTACACCCTCGGCCCCGACGGGCTCACCGTGACCCAGGCGGCGACCAACCACGCAGCCACCCCGGCGCCGTACGCCTCGGGCGCCCACCCCTATCTCAGCCTCGGCGAGGGCCCCGTCGACGGGTGGAGGCTCGCTTCCCCCGCGCGCACCCGGCTGCTCTCCGACGCCGAGCGCAAGCTGCCCACCACCACCGAGTCGACCGGTTCGACGGCCTACGACTTCACGAGCGCCAGGCCCATCGGCGACGTCGTCTTCGACCACGCCTTCACCGACCTCGAGCGCGACCCGGACGGGCGAGCCACGCTCACCGTCCACGGCCCCGGCGGCGGGGTCGCGCTGTGGGTGGACGAGCACCACCCGTGGCTGATGATCTACAGCGCCGATGACCGGTCGCCGGCCCGCGGCAGCCTCGCCGTCGAGCCGATGACCGCTCCCCCGGACGCCTTCAACTCGGGCACCGACCTGCGCATGCTCGCCCCCGACGAGCGGTTCGAGGTCACCTGGGGAATCACGGCGCTACCGGAGTAGGCCTTCAGCGCTCGCATCCGAGCAGCCCGAGGTCGAAGGCCTCGGCCATCGCCGCGTATCCGGCATCCCCGGGGTGGAGATGGTCGCCGGAGTCGTAGGCGGGCAGGAAACGGCTCGGCCGGGCGGGGTCGCGCGTGGCGGCGTCGAAGTCGACGACGTCGTCGAACTCGCCCGAGGTGCGGATCCACTCGTTGACTGCCGTGCGCACCCGCTCGCGCTCGGGGGTGTAGCGGCTCCCGCCCTCGTACGGCGTCAGCGTCACGCCGACGATGCACAGGTCTTCCGCGTGCGCCTGCGCGATCAGGTCGCGGTAGCCGGCGACCAGGGCCGAGGCGTCGGTGGCCAGGTCCCACCGGATGTCGTTGATGCCGGCCAGCACGACGACCATGGAGACCCCGGGCTGGTCCAGCACGTCGCGCCTGAAGCGGTCCAGCGCCCGCTGTCCGCCGGTGCCGTCGGCCAGCACACGGTTGGCGGAGATGCCCTCGTTCATGACGCCGTAGCGCCCGTGGAGGCGGCTCGTCGCGACCCGGTCGGCAAGGGCGTCCGGCCAGCGCCGGTTGGCACCCACGCTCGAGCCGTTGCCGTCGGTGATCGAGTCGCCGAAGAGCACCGCGGTCTTGACCCGGCGCGGCTTGGTGACCACGACGCTCTCGACCCAGTACCAGCTGGGGATCTCGCTGGTGAACCCCGCGCCGGCCTCGTCGCCGGCGATGTCGCCGGCCGCGCCCGCCACGTAGGAGGTCTGCATCGCGACGTTGTGACCGGTGATCGGACCGCTCGCCCCGACGACGTGGAAGCTGAGCGCCAGGGTGGTGTCGGCCGGCACGCTCGCCTCGACCGGGTCGCTGATCACCTCGGCGCCGGGCGCCACCGTGACCTCGTCGGCTCCCTCGAAGCTCACCGGCCGGTTGGTGCCGGCCACGACCGCGGCGCCGGCGGCGGCCACGCCCAGGTGGGCGGAGGTGAAGGTCACCGGACGGTCGCCGAAGGCGTTCGAGAGCGTGATGCGTACGCCGGAACCACCCAGGGAGGTGTGCACCAGGTTGCGCACCGAGCGGTCGGTGATGCCCGCCGCGCCGGCCTCGCCGGCCACCTTGTCGGCCGAGGCACCCCAGGTGGCGACCGGGTGGACGGGCCCGACCTGATCCGTCGTCGCCTGGGCCGGAGCCATCGTGGCGAGCGCCAGCGCGGCGCTGAGAGCGATCGTGGGGGCGAACGTGGGGGCGGCGAGCCGAGTCCATCGCGTCGAAGTCACGCCTGCACGCTAAGGCTGCGATCGGCGCGGCCCGGGCGAAGTTCGCAAGGATTGGGCATTGCGTCGCACACGGTTCGCCGCGCGGTCATCCGACCAGCGGTTTCGCGCGCTCGGGCGCGGCTCAGGAGTGCGCAGCGACCAGCGCGCGCAGGGTGCGCACGCTCTTGCGGGACGAGCCTCCGTCGGAGGCCTGGATGCCGTGCATCGAGATGTTGTGACCAGAGGCCAGGTCGATGTTGGGCCAGGGCGCCCCGCGCGGGAAGTTGATGGCGAGGATCTCGGCCCACTCCAGGTCACGGCGCTTGTAGCCGTTGACGACGGTCAGCCCGGCCTCGCTGGCGACCACCCGCGAGCGCGTCAGCGCGTGCATGCAGACCAGGACCCCGATACCGAGTGCTGCCAGGGTGAGCTTCTCGAAGGTGGTGACCTGGGCCTTGATCTCCGGGGTGAAACCGACCCAGACCACGGTCATCATGACCGCCAGGGCGATCACGAGCATCCACCCCATCACCCGCACGCCGAACGGCCGCCAGGTGTGCGGCAGCGTCACCGCGACGCCGTCGGCGGAGGCGGGATCGGGCTCAGATGCGGCAGGCATTGATCGCCGTCAGCAAGATCGCGCGGGCGCCCACGGCGTAGAGGTCGTCCATCAGCCGCTGCGACCCCTCGCGCGGCACCATGGCTCGCACCGCGACCCAGCCCTCGCGGTGCAGCGGGCTGACCGTGGGCCCCTCGAGTCCAGGAGTCATCGCGGAGGCCTCGGCGAGGTCGGCGGCGCGGATGTCGTAGTCCATCATCACGTAGCTGCGCGCGATCAGCACGCCGTCGAGGCGACGCTTGAAGGTCTCGTAGGCGGCAGGCAGCGCGCTCGTGGCGGAGCCCGGCTCGTCTCCCGAGCGGGTGATCACGACAGCCTCGGAGTGCATGATCGGCTCGCCGAAGACCTCGAGCCCGGCCTGGCGCATCGTGGAGCCGGTCTCGACCACGTCGGCGATCGCGTCGGCGACACCGAGCTGGATCGAGGTCTCCACGGCGCCGTCGAGGCGGGTGACGCTGGCGTCGATGCCCTCGCGCTCGAGGTAGTCGGTGACGACCCCGACGTAGGAGGTGGCGATCCGCTTGCCGCGCAGCTGCTCGATCGAGGTGAACGCGCCGACGGTGCTGGCGAAGTGGAACCGGCTGCGCCCGAAGCCGAGCCCGACGACCTCGTCGGCCTTCGCGCCGGAGTCGAGGAGGAGGTCGCGGCCGGTGATGCCGATGTCGAGGGTGCCTTCGCCGACGTAGAGCGCGATGTCGCGCGGGCGCAGGTAGAAGAACTCGACGCCGTTCTCCTCGTCGATGAGGGTCAGGCGCTTGGAGTCCTCGCGCTGGCGATAGCCCGCCTCGCGCAGCAGGTCGGAGGCGGCGACGGAGAGCGAGCCCTTGTTGGGCACGGCGATCCGGAGCATGTCAGTCATGTGGGTTCCCTACAGGTGTGAGTAGACGTCATCGATCGAGATGTCGCTGGCGAGCATGAGCACCTGGGCGTGGTAGAGCAGCTGGGAGATCTCCTCCGCGGTCGCTTCCTTGCCCTCGTACTCGGCCGCCATCCACGACTCGGCGGCCTCCTCGACCAGCTTCTTCCCGATCGCATGGACCCCGGCGTCGAGCTGTGCCACAGTGCCGGATCCTGCAGGTCGGGTCCGGGCCTTCTCGCTCAGCTCGGCCCAGAGCTCGTCGAACGTCTTCACAAGCCTCAACCCTAGGCCGTACGCGGCCCGCCGCCCGAATCGTCTCAGCCCTGGACGGGGCGGACCGTGGCGCGATGCCGCTTCATGAACTCCACGTAGGCCGGCGCGTTGAGCTCGAGGATCGCGGCCGGGTTGGTGCCGGGCTCGATGGCGCCGCGGATCTTGGCAGGCACGCCCATGACCAGGCTGTGGTCGGGGATCTCGGCGCCCTCGACCACCATGGCACCGGCGGCGACCAGGCAGCCGTCACCGATCACGACGCCATCGGAGATCACCGCCCCGTTGCCGATCAACGACCCGGCGCCGATCCGGTCACCGTGCACCACGCAGCCATGGGCGACGGTGCTGTGCGGCCCCATCCCCAGCGAGGATCCGGGGCGCACATGGAGCACCGAGTTGTCCTGCACGTTCGACCCCTCCCCGATGATGATCGGGCCGATGTCAGCGCGGAGCACCGCTCCGTACCAGACGCTGGCGTTGGCCTCGAGACGTACGTCACCGATCAGCGTCGCCGTCGGCGCGACCCAGGCGTCGGGATGGATCTGCGGACTCTTGCCGTCGAACTCGAAGATGTTCATCGGAGCAGAGCCTAGAGGCACCCCTCAGTGTGACCCGTCGGGGCTGACATGGAGGACCACGCTGGTCAGCCGCGGCAGGACCTCGAGGAGGTGCTCCTCGGCATGGTGAGCGATGTCGTGACCGGCGGAGACCGGCTGGTCGGCGGCGACCGTGATGTCGCCGTCGGCGTGGAGGGTGTGGCCGATCCAGCGCAGCCTCAGGCTGCGGATCTCGAGGACACCCTCGACGGTGCAGACCGCTTCCCGCGCACGCCTTACGTCCTCGGGCGTGACCGCGTCCATCAGCCGGGCACCGACCTGCTTGAGCGCCGAGCGCAGCACACCGAGGATCGCGACCGCGATCAGCAGCCCGATGACCGGATCGGCCCAAGGCACCCCGAAGGCGACACCGGCGGCGCCCAGCACCACGGCCAACGAGGTGAACCCGTCCGTACGCGCGTGGAGCCCGTCTGCGACCAGCGCCGCCGAGCCGATCTGGCGGCCCACCCGGATCCGGTAGCGTGCGACGACCTCGTTGCCCGCGAACCCGACCACGCCCGCCGCCGCCACGGCCCAGACGTGCTCGATGTCGCGAGGATGGAAGAGCCGGTCGATGGCCTGCCAGCCGGCCAGGACGCTGGAGAGGGCGATCATCGCCACGACGAAGAGCCCGGCGAGATCCTCCGCCCGGCCGTAGCCGTAGGTGAAGCGGTCGTTGGCCGGACGCCGAGCCAGCCAGAAAGCGAGAAGCAGCGGCACCGCCGTCACCGCGTCAGCGACGTTGTGGAGCGTGTCGCCCAACAGGGCCACCGACCCGGTCAGCGCGACCACGCCTGCCTGCAGGACGGCCGTCAGCGCGAGCACTCCAAGGCTGATCCAGAGCGCCCGGCGGCCACGGACGTCGGCTTCGAGCGCCTCGTCGACCTGGTCGGCGGCATCGTGGGAGTGCGTGCCGAGCAGCTCGGAGACCATGTGCCCGACCCTGGCCCATCGGCCTTCACGATGACTGTGCCGATGACCGTGCCGGTGACTGTGGTCGTGCTCGTGCTCGTGCTTGTGGGCATGCAGCGTATGGGTCATGCCGGCTCCTCGCCGGACCGGTGATGTGCGGGCACCTGGTCCAGGAGATGCTCCACGTGGCCGATCGTGTCGAGCACGAGCTGGCGCACGTGCCCGTTCTCGACCCGATAGAGCACCGAGGTGCCCTCCTTCCGCGTGGTCACCAGCCGGGCCATCCGCATCTTCGCCAGATGCTGGGAGACCCCCGGAACCGGCTTCTCCAGCATCCCGGCCAGCTCCGAGACCGAGCGCTCCTCGTCGAGCAGCAGCCCCGCCAGCTGCAGGCGCGTGGGGTCGGCCAGCATCCGCAGCACCTCGACGGCCAGCGTGACCACGTCGTCGCCCCAGATCGGAGGTTGCGTACTTGCATGCATGCGCAAATTATAGCGGAAGCGAACACCGGACAGAAGGCCCGACCGACACACCCCGGATCGGGACCGACGAGCATCCGAGCCCCACTACCCTCGACTCCCGATGACCAGGACCGAGATCGGCGCCTCCTACGACAGCCGCGCAGACGAATACATCGACCTCTTCGGATCGGTCGACCAGCTCTCCGGAGCCGATCGCGACCTGATCGCCGGCTGGCGCGCGAAGGTCTCCGGCCGCATCCTCGACGCCGGCTGCGGGCCGGGCCAGTGGAGCCGGTTCCTGGCAGAGACCGGCACCGGCGAGGTGGTGGGCGTCGACGCGTCCAGCGGGTTCCTCTCCTCGGCGCGCGCACGCCATCGCGACCTCGCCCTCGCCCGGGCCGACCTGGCCGCGCTCCCCCTCGCCGACTCGTCGGTCGGTGGCGTCCTGGCGTGGTATTCGATCATCCACACCCCGCCGGCCGGTCTACCGTCGATCCTGAGCGAGCTCGCCCGAGTGCTCACCCCGGGCGGCTCCTTGCTGCTCGGATACTTCGACGGCACCCCCGAGGAGCCGTTCGACCACGCCGTGCACACCGCCTACTACTGGTCGGCGCAGGCACTCGGCGACCTGCTGGCCGAGCACGGCCTGGTGATCGGCCACGCCGAGACCCGACAGGACCCAGGCGTACGCCGCCGCCACGGCGAGCTGATCGCGACCCTCGCCTGATCCACGGTGCGCTGCCGGCTTGACCCTCACGTCGCGTGAGGCCGGACGCTCGGGGGTATGAGCGACTTCTTCAACGCCTTCGAGGTCAGCCCGGTGCCGCCGCCCGGACCGGACGCGGTGGCGCCCGAGCCCTACCGCGGGATCTACGGGATGCCGCAGTTCCTGACCGTCCCGACCACCGACATGGCCGCCTCGACCGACTTCTGGACCCATGGCCTCGGCTTCTTCGACCTCTTCAGCACGCCCGGGCAGGTGACGCACCTACGCCGGTGGATGTTCCAGGACGTGCTGCTCGTCGCCGCCGACGCCGCAGCCTCGGAGACCGTTGCCTGGTCCACGCCGATCAGCGTCAGCTTCTCCTGCGTCCTGAACCAGATCGATGAGATCGCCGCCGCCTGCCGTGCCATCGTCCCGGACAGCGTGCAGGGCCCCTACGACACCTATTGGAACACCCGCGACATCGCCGTGACCACGCCCGAGCGCGCTCGCGTGATCTTCACGGCCGCCAAGGAGTACGAGCCCGGGAGCGAGGCAGCCCACAACCTCGACTCCATGGGCATCCCGGCGCCGGACGGGGCCGAGAGCGCACAATGATGCACATGGCCGAGTCTCGCCAGGACACCGATCTGACGGTGGGCGACACCGCCGCCCTCGTCGGCGTGACGGTGCGTACGCTGCACCACTGGGACGAGATCGGCCTGGCCACACCGTCGGGCCGTACGCCGGCGGGTTACCGCCTCTACACCGGCGCCGACCTGGAGCGACTGTGCCGGATCCTCGCCTACCGCGAGACCGGGCTGAGCCTGGACGCGATCCGCGGTGTGCTCGACGACGCAGCCACCGGTATCGCCGCCACCCTGGAAGAGCAGCGCGAGCGGCTCGCCGAGCGGATCTGCGACCTGCAACGGATCGATAAACGACTGGCACGGTTGGCCGACGCCCACCAGCACGGCATCCTGCTCAGCGCCGAGGAGCAGAAGGCGACGTTCGGGCCCGACTGGGACCCTCAGCAGGGTGCCCGGGCGCGCGCCAGGTGGGGCGACTCGCCGCAGTGGGCCCAGTTCGCCGAGCGCGCCGCGTCCCGCTCCCCCGACGACTGGCGTGACCTGAGCGACGCCATGTCGAGGCTGGAGCAGGATCTCGGCGCCGCGCTCGCTCGTGGCGTACGCGCCGGGAGCCCGGAGGCGAACGACCTCGCCGACCGTCACCGTGCGATCTTCGGCAACTTCTTCCCGATCACCCGCCAGATGCAGGTCTGCCTGGGCCGGATGTTCGAGGATGACGCAGGGTTCGCCGCCCACTACGACGGGATCCGGGACGGGCTGGCGACCTGGTTCCGCCAGATCATCGACGAGGCCGCCCGCGGCGACGGGATCGACCCCGACCTCGCCACCTGGCAGTGACCTCCGCTGCGTCAGTAGTGACGCACGCAGTCGCGCAGTGTCAGGGCGGTGGTCATCGCGGCAGAGGCGGCTTCGTAGCCCTTGTCCTCGCTGGAGCCCTCGAGGCCTGCCCGGTCGAGTGCTTGGGCCTCGTCGTCGCAGGTCAGCAGGCCGAACCCGACGGGCGTGCCGTGGTCGATCGCGACCCGGTTGAGACCGTCGGTGGCCGCTGAGCAGACATAGTCGAAGTGGGGCGTGCCTCCGCGGATGACGACGCCCAGCGCCACGATGGCGTCGTAGCCCGACTTGGCCAGAGCGGCGGCCGCCACAGGGAGCTCGAAGGCGCCCGGCACCCGCACGACGGTCAGCCCACCGACGGAGGCGTCCTTCAACGCCCTGTCGGCACCGTCGAGGAGACCGTTCATCACCTCGTCGTGCCAGCTGGCGGCGACGACCGCGACCCGCAGATCGCTCGCGTCGACGACCTCGGGGGTCGGGGCTCCCTTGCCACTCATCAGTTCTCCTCGTTCAGGTCGGGAAGCGCGTGACCCATCCGGTCGCGCTTGGTCAGCAGGTAGGTCAGGTTGTGCTCGTTGGGCCGCGGGGTGAGCGGGACCCGCTCGGCGACCTCGACACCGTACGCCTCCAGGTGACTCACCTTCTCAGGGTTGTTGGTCAGCAGCCGCACCGAGTCGACCTTGAGGTCGCGCAGGATCTGCGAGGCGGCGCCGTAGTGGCGCGCGTCGGCGGGCAGCCCGAGGTCGAGGTTGGCGTCGACGGTGTCACGGCCACCGTCCTGCAGCTGGTAGGCCTGCAGCTTGGCGAGCAGCCCGATCCCACGGCCCTCGTGGCCGCGCAGGTAGACCACGACCCCGCAACCGGCGTCGGCGATCCGGGCGAGGGCCTCACGCAGCTGTGGCCCGCAGTCGCAGCGCTGCGACCCGAACACGTCGCCGGTCAGGCACTCGGAGTGCACCCGTGCGAGCACCGGCTCACACCCGGAGATGTCGCCGTGGACCAGGGCGACGTGCTCGACCTGGTCGTCGATGGTGCGGTAGCCGTAGGCGGTGAAGTCGCCGAACTCGGTCGGCAGCCGGGTCACGGCGCTGCGCTCGACGAGCACCTCGGTGCGCCGCCGGTGGGTGACCAGGTCGGCGATCGAGATCATCGCCAGACCGTGCTCGTCGGCGAACTGGCGCAGCTGCGGGGCGCGCTGCATCGTGCCGTCGTCGTTGACCAGCTCGACGAGCGCACCGGCCGGCTCCAGACCGGCCAGCCGGGTCAGGTCGACGGCCGCCTCCGTGTGACCGACCCGCACCAGCACACCCTCGTCGCGTGCGCGCAGCGGGAAGACGTGACCCGGCCGGGTCAGGTCGGCGGCGCCCGAGCTGGGCCCGGCCAGCAGCCGGGTGGTCAGCGCCCGGTCGGCCGCCGAGATGCCGGTCGAGACGCCCTCACGGGCGTCGACCGAGATCGCGTAGGCGGTCTGCTTGCGGTCCTCGTTGACACGAGTCATCGGCGGCAGCTCGAGGGCGTCGAGACGCTCGCCCGGCAGCGCCACGCAGATCACACCGGAGGACCAGCGGATCGCGAACGCCATCACCTCCGGCGTCGCCAGCTCGGCGGCGAAGATCAGGTCGCCCTCGTTCTCCCGGTCCTCGTCGTCGACGACCACGACCGGCTTGCCGGCCGCGAGGTCGGCGATCGCGGTCTCGATCGGGTCCAGCCGCACACCCACGTACTGCTCGTGCTGCTCGGTCATGACTGCGTTCCTTCCGGTGAGGTCAGCACGAGCTTCTCGACGTGCTTGGCGATGATGTCGGTCTCGAGGTTGACCTCGTCGCCGACGGCCCGGAACCCCAGCGACGTACGCGCCAGGGTCTCGGGAATGAGGCTGACCGTGAACGCGTCCTCGGTCACGGAGACCACGGTGAGGCTGATGCCGTCGACGGCGATCGAGCCCTTCTCGACGACGTAGCGCACCAGCTCGGCCGGCAGCGACACCGTCACGACCTCCCAGTGCTCGCTGGGCTCGCGCGAGACGACCCGGCCGACACCGTCGACGTGGCCCTGCACGATGTGACCGCCCAACCGCGTGGTGGGGGTGACGGCGCGCTCGAGGTTGACTCGGTCGCCGACCTCGATGGCGTGCAGGCCGGTGCGCTTGAGCGTCTCCAGCATCACGTCGGCGGTCCACTCCTTCTCGCCCAGCGACGCGACGGTGAGGCAGCAGCCGTTGACCGCGATGGACGCACCCAGGGTGGCGTCCGTGAGCACGGTCTCGGCCGCGATGGTCAGGCGCACGGCGTCGCCCTGCTCCTCGATCCCGGCAACCGTGCCGAGCTCCTCGACAATCCCGGTGAACATCTAGCGGTCCTCTCTGTTCTGAGCTGGTGCGGCGGGCTCTAGGACGAGCCGTACGTTGGGCTGATCGCCCTCGGTCGTGGGCGCGATCACGTCGATGGATCGCACCTGCGGCCGGAAGGCGTCGGCGATGCTGGTGATGCCGAGGTCGGCGACGGCCGAGCGACCGGCACCGAGCAGGAACGGCGCGACGTAGACGACGATCTCGTCCACGAGGCCCGCTTCGAGGAAGGCGGCGGCCAGCGTGGGCCCGCCTTCGAGAAAGACATGGCGACGCTCGCGCTGCCACAGCGCGGCCAGCGCCTGGTGCGGGTCGCGGGTGCGCAGCTGCAGCGACGGCGCCTGCTCGTCGAAGACCCGCCGGTCGCCGGGGAGGTCGCGCTCCCCCATGACCACCCGCAGCGGCTGTACGCCGGCCGGCCGGTCGTCCGCGTCGCGCACCGTCAGCGCGGGGTCGTCGGCGAGGACCGTGCCGGTGCCGACCAGCATCGTGTCGCTCAGCGCCCGGAGCCGATGGGTGTCGATCCGGGCGGCACGGGAGGAGACCCAGCGTGAGGTGCCGTCGGCGGCAGCGCTGCGGCCGTCGAGCGTGGCGGCGAACTTCCAGGTGACGAACGGGCGCTGCAGCTCTGCGGCCCGGCTCCAGACCCGGTTGAGCTCGCGCGACTCGGCGGCGAAGAGGCCCTGCTCGACGTCGATGCCTGCGTCCTTCAGCCGCTCCGCTCCCCCGGCGGCGACCGGGTTGGGGTCGGGCTGCGCGTAGACGACGCGGGCGACTCCGGCATCGATCAGCGCCTGCGAGCACGGGCCGGTGCGGCCGGTGTGGTTGCACGGCTCGAGCGTGACCACCGCGGTCGCCCCTTCGGCCCGCGCGCCCGCCTTCGACAGCGCGTCCACCTCGGCGTGCGGGGTGCCGGGCCCACGGTGGAACCCCTCGGCGATCGTCGAACCGTCCGCCCCCAGGAGTACGCAGCCCACCCGCGGGTTCGGATAGGTGGCTGGTCCCGGAGATCCGATCTCAGCGGCCAGGCCCAGGGCGCGACGCATCGCACCCGAGACCGGGTCACGCTGGTCGTAGCTCTTCATCTGATCCCCTCTGGTCCGTCTCACGGACTCCGGGGTCAGGCCGAGACATCGCGCCGCGCTCCGCGAAACCAGAGCGCTCACGACGAATCGGGCTGCGTGCGTCTTCCCATCCGGACTTTAACCGTCGGTCCAGGACTGAGAAGTTTCCTTCTGGCACCTGGTCAACCGATGACTGGCTGTCATCGGGTCGCGGACTTCTGGACCTTCGTCCAGTCACCGCCGGCTCGGAATTTCACCGACCCCAGAGCACGCGAGCACAAGCTCGTCTTTCTCCAGTGTGCCACACGGTGACAGAGACATGTCAGACAGATGTCAGTGATGAGACTCACGCTGGATCCATGACCACCACCATGTACTGGACCCAAGGACTGCACCGCTCGGTGCAGCAGCAGCCCGACGAGCCGGCCACGATCTTCGGCGACCGGACCCGCACGTTCGCCGAGCAGGCCGACCGCGTGGCCCGGCTCGCCGGCGCCCTGCGCGACCTCGGCGTGCGCGACGGCGCCCGGGTCGGCATCCTCGGCCTCAACTCCGACCGCTACACCGAGGTGCTCCTTGCCATCGCTTGGGCGGACGGCATCTTCAACGTCCTCGACACGATGCGGAGCCCGGCCGAGATGGCGCCGATGCTGGCCGAGTCCGAGACCCGCGTCCTCTTCGTCGACGACACCTTCGCGGCGGCCGCACCCATGATCCGCGAGGCCTACCCGGGGCTGCGCACCGTCGTGCACATGGGTGAGGGGCCGACCCCGTTCGACATGCCCGGCTTCGAGGACCTCATCGCGGCCAGCGCTCCGGTCGCCGACGCCCGCCGCGGCGGCGACGCGACCGCCGGGCTCGTGCACACCGGTGGCACCACCGGCCTGCCCAAGACGGTGATGCACTCCCACCGCAGCATGATCAACATCGTGCTCGGTCTCGGTGCCTCCATCCCCGACTTCGTCAGCCCGGGCACCCGGCTCCTCCAGCTCACCCCGATGTCCCACATCTCCGGGGTGGGGTCGAGCCTGGCGATGTCGCAGTTCGGTCGCACCTTCGTGCCGATGCCCCGCTTCGAGCCGGCCGCGGTCCTGGAGCACGTGGACCGCCACCGCATCACCGCGATGTTCATCGTGCCCACGATGCTGCAGCTGGTCATCGACCACCCCGAGGCCGCGAGCCACGATCTGAGCAGCCTGCGGCAGGTGTTCTACGGCGCCTCCCCCATGACCGAGTCCGTCCTGGAGCGTTCGATGGCCGCCCTTCCCGGCGTCGCCTTCGCACAGCTCTACGCGATGAGCGAGGCCATGTCGCCTACGATCCTGACCGGCGACGACCACCGTCCCGGGCCCCAGCGGGCCTCGGCCGGCCGCGCCAGCGTCATCTCCGAGGTGCGCGTCGTCGATGCCGAGGACGACGACGTCGCCCCGGGCGTCGAGGGCGAGATCCTGCTGCGCGGTGCGGGCGACATGCAGGGCTACTGGGACGACCCGGTGGCGACCGACCACATCCGGCGCGGTGGCTGGACGCACACCGGCGACGTCGGACGCCTCGACGAGGATGGCTACCTCTATGTCGTCGACCGGCTCAAGGACATGATCATCGTCGACGGTGACAACGTGCACTCGGCCGAGGTCGAGAACGCGCTCTCCTCCCACCCCGATGTCGCCACCTGCGCCGTCATCGGCATGCCGGACGGCGAGACCGGCGAGAAGGTGCACGCCGTGGTCGTCCTCCACCCGGGCGCCGAGCCCGACGAGGAGCGGCTGCGCAAGCACTGCGCCTCCCTGGTCTCCGGCTTCAAGGTGCCCGCCGGCTGGGAGTTCGTCGAGGCGCTGCCGACCACGCCGACAGGAAAGGTCCTCAAGCGGTCGCTCCGCGAGAGTCACTGGCGCGACCGGGAACGGCAGATCAACTGACCTGCGCGATCCGGCGCCCGGACGTAAAGTGGGGGACGTTTCGGGACGAGGTGGTCAGCGTGCGATTCGAGGTGCTCGGTCCGCTCCACCTGTCCCGTGACGGGCGCCGGTCACCGGTCACCGGCACGTTGCGCCGCAACCTGCTCGCCCTCCTGCTGGTCCACGCCAACCGCCCGGTGTCGGCCGAGGCGCTGACCGAGTCGTTGTGGGGCGAGGAGGCGTCGGTGCGCCTGCACACCCACGTGCACCGGCTGCGGTCCGTGCTCGAGGACCCCGACCGCATCTCCTGGGACCAGTCGGGCTACCGGCTACGGGTCGACCCCGACGAGTGCGATGCCGCCCGGTTCGAGGAGCTGGTCCGAGAGGCGGCCGATGCTGCTCCGGACCAGGCCTCCGCCCTGCTGCGAGAGGCGCTGGACCTGTGGCGAGGACCGGCGTACGCCGGGGTCGAGCTGCTCGAGGTGACCGAGGAGGCAGCGCGGCTCGAGGAACGCAGGGCCGACGCGACCGAGGCGCTCTACGCCGCCGAGCTGGGTCGCGGACGGCACGCCGAGGTCGCCGGCGAGCTCGGCGAGGCGGCGCGGCGACACCCGCTGCGGGAGCGGATGCACGTGCTCTTGATGACGGCGCTGCACCGCAGCGGACGGTCGGCGGACGCGCTCGCCGCCTACCGCGACGCCCGGGAGGTCCTGGCGACCGAGCTCGGGCTCGACCCGGGGCCCGAGCTGCGGGCAGCGGAGCAGGCGGTCCTCGACGGTCGGCCCCTCGGCGTCCAGCTCGCGCCCCCGACCCACCCGCGCTCCCGGTCCCTGGCTCCGGCGCCACCGGCACAGCTCCCGCACGCGCCGGCCGGTTTCGTCGGACGTACGGCCCACCTCTCCGCGCTCGGCGGCCTGCTGCGCGAGACCTCGCCGCTGCTGGTCGCCGCCGTGGTCGGCGGTGGCGGGGTCGGCAAGACCGCGCTCGCGCTGACCTGGTCGCACCAGGTCAAGGACCGGTTCCCCGACGGCCAGCTCTACGCCGACCTCCGCGGCTTCGGGCCCGACGAGGCCAGGTCTTCGGCCGAGGTGCTCGCCGGGTTCCTGCGCACCCTCGGCGTCGACGGCAACTCGATCCCCGAGGACGCCGCCGAGCGGGCGGCCCGGTTCCGCACACTGACCGAGGGCAGGCGGCTGCTGATCGTGCTCGACAACGCGCGCTCGGCCCAGCACGTGCGCCCGCTCCTGCCGGGGTCGGAGACATGTCGGGTCGTGGTGACCAGCCGCGACTCGCTCTCCGGGCTGGTGGCCAAGGAGGGTGTGCACCGGATCGACCTGGCCCGGATGACCGGCAGCGAGTCGGTCCAGCTGCTCACCTCGCTCCTCGAGGACGGGTCCGAACGACCCGAGCACGACTCCGACCCCGACGCCATCTCCGAGCTCGCCGCGATGTGCGCGGGGGTCCCGCTGGCGCTACGCATCGCCGCCGAGCGTCTCCGCGAGACGGCGGGACATCGGGTGATCGACCTCGTCACCGACCTCGCCGACCACGCGGCTCGTCTCGACGTGCTCGACGGCGGCGACGAGGAGACCTCGCTGCGAGCGGTCTTCGACGCCTCCTACCGGTTCCTGCCGGTCGGGGCGGGGCGTGTCTTCCGGCTGTTCGGGATCCATCCCGGCCCCGACTGCGACCTCGCCGCTCTCGCCGCGCTCGCCGGCGAAGGCCTCTCCCTCACCCGGCGCCACGTCCAGGCGCTGGTGCGCGCCAACCTCGTCGAGGAGTGCGGGCCGAGACGCTTCGGGCTGCACGACCTGCTCTGGACCTACGCCGCCGAGCTGGCCGACGCGGCGGACTCGCCCGAGGAGCGAGCGGACGCCCTGGGGCGGCTGCTGGACCACTACCTGACCGAGGCCAACCGTGCCTCGACGATCATCTTCCCCGAGGAGGCCGAGACGGTCGCGTCGACGACCGGCAGACCGACGTACGCCGACGGGATGCGCTGGCTCGACTCCGAACGGGCCGGCCTGCTGCGGGCGTGCGGGCCCGCCGTCGAGATCGGGCGCGGAGACTACGTCACCGGTCTCTCCGCGATCCTGACGTGGTATCTGGACGTCGCCGGCTATCTCGACGACGCCCGGGCCCTGCACGAGCAGGCGCTCGAGGTCGCGCGCGAGGCCCGCGACCCGGTCGCCGCCGGGACGGCGCTGCGCGGTGCCGGCCTGGTGCACTTCCGCGCCCGCCGCTACGCCGAGAGCACCCGCCTCACCGAGCGCGCGCTGACCCTGCACCAGGAGGCGGGCGCGACGATCCAGGCGGCGACGACGCTCAACTGCCTCGGTGTCCTCTACGGCTTCAGCGGCAGGACCGAGGAGTCCGAGCGAGCATTCGTGGGCTCCATCGACCTCTACCAGGAGATCGAGCCCGGCTGGCTGATGGCCTACCGCCCACTGACCAGCCTCGGGCTGCTGCACCGGCGCCGGGGCAACCTCGAGGAGGCCGAGGGACTGCTCCAGGAGGCCTACGCCCGCGCCGTGGACGCCGGGCTGCTCGTCGGGCAGGCCCACGCTGCGTACGGCTTGGCGGGCGTGCACCGCGACCGGGATCGGCTGGGCGTCGCGCTCGAGCTCGCCCGACGCGCGCTCGACCTCGCGCAGCAGGCACGCTTCCGCCTGCTCGAAGGGCTCTGCCTGGTGCGCCTCGGCAGCATCTGGACCCGGCTGCTCGACCACGGCGAGGCCCACCGCGGCTACCAGCGCGCGCTCGAGATCGGCACCTCGATCGGGAGCCGCCAGCTACGGGCGCAGGCGCTCAACGGTGACGCCGAGACCTACGTCGCCGAGCGGCTCGACCGGCAGGCGGCCGCGACGTTTCGCGAGTCGCTCGAGATCACCGGCTACCGCGGCGCCGAGTACGAACGCGCCCGGGCCCACGCCGGGCTGGGCGCGGCGAGCACCAACCTGGGCGAGACGGTCGCCGCCGCCGAGCACTGGCAGGAGGCGTACGCCCTGTTTCGGCGTCTCGATGCCGTCGAGGCCGACGCGGCTCAGGTCGAGCTGGCCGAGGCCCGCTCGCGCAGCGCGGTGATCATCGCGTCGGGGTCGTCGGCGGAGTAGACCGCCGAGCCCGCGACGAACACGTCGGCGCCGGCATCGGCGCAGCGCTCGATGGTCTCCAGCGAGACGCCGCCGTCGACCTGCAGCCACGTCTCGACGCCGGCCCTGTCCATCATCGCGCGCGCCCGGCGGATCTTCGGCAGCACCATGTCGAGGAACTTCTGTCCCCCGAAGCCGGGCTCCACGGTCATCAGCAGGACCATGTCGAGCTCGGAGAGCATGTCTTCATAGGGCTCGATGGGGGTGGCGGGCTTGAGCGCCATCGACGCCCGAGCGCCCTTCGCCCGGATCTCGCGGGCCAGCCGCACCGGAGCCTTGGTCGCCTCGACGTGGAAGGTCACCGAGCCGCAGCCGGCCTCGACGTAGGCGGGCGCCTCGCGGTCGGCGTTCTCGATCATCAGGTGGGCGTCGAGCGGCGTGTCCGTGGACCGGGCAAGCGCCTCGACCATCGCCGGCCCGAAGGTCAGGTTGGGCACGAAGTGGTTGTCCATCACGTCGACGTGGATCCAGTCGGCGTCAGGGATCCTGGCCACCTCCGCCCCGAGGGCTGCGAAGTCGGCGTTGAGGATGGAAGGGGTGATCTGCATGGCCACGAGAGGACCCTAGTTGGTCTCGGTCGGATAAATAACGACGCACTCCGCCCGCCACGGCCCGAATTGATCGCTAGGGTGCCGGGCACGACGTCGCGTCTGTGACCCAGGTCACTTTCGGCGCCGAGGCACCCATCCCGGGTCGCTGACCAGACTGGTCTACGAACAAGCGAGGTTTAGCGATGAGAATCTCCCGGAGAATCCTTCCGGCTGTCGCGGCAGGAGCCTTGGCGCTCTCGCTCGCGGCCTGCGCACAGTCCGAGCGTGGCGGTGCTGGGGGCTCGACCCTCACCTTCGGCGCGGCAGGTGCGCCCTCCACCTTCGACCCCTTCTACGCCACCGACGGCGAGACCTTCCGCATCTCGCGGCAGATCTTCGACACCCTGATCGACTCCAAGCCGGGCACCTCCGAGATCGAGCCCGCCCTCGCCGAGAGCTGGGAGCCGGACGAGTCCGGCACCAAGTGGACCTTCAAGCTCCGCGACGACGTCACCTTCATCGACGGCGAACCGTTCAACGGCGAGGCGGTCTGCGCAAACCTGGAGCGGATGTACGACCAGGGTGCCGACGGCCAGACCGCCGCCGAGTACTGGGGCTCCTTCTTCGGAGGCTTCAAGAACGACGCGGAGAAGGACCCCTCGCTCTACAAGGGCTGCGAGGCGCCCGACGAGACCACCGCGGTGATCACCATCGACCGCGCGACCGCGAGCTTCCCGACACTGCTGTCGCAGACCTCGTTCTCGATGCAGTCGCCCAAGGCGATGGAGGAGGGCGACGCCAACGGCATCAAGGCGGCCGGCGAAGGCTTCACCTTCCCCGAGAACGCCAAGAACCCGGTCGGCACCGGCGCGTTCAAGCTGGAGAAGTACGACGAGGCCAACGGCACCGTGACCCTGGTCCGCAACGACGACTACTGGGGTGAGGCCGCCAAGTCCGAGAAGCTCGTCTTCCGGATCATCCCCGACGAGTCCACCCGCCGCCAGGAGCTCGAGGCGGGCTCGATCAACGGCTACGACCTGCCCAACCCGGTCGACTGGAACTCGCTGGAGGAGAACGGCAACCAGGTCGAGATCCGCGACCCGTTCAACATCCTCTACCTCGGCCTGAACCTGAAGGACAAGAAGTTCCACGACCTCAAGGTCCGTCAGGCGATCTACCACGCGCTCAACCGCGAGGAGCTGGTCAAGTCCCAGCTGCCCGAGGGGGCCACGGTCGCGACCCAGTTCATGCCCGACACGGTCGCCGGCTACAACAAGGACCTCGAGCCGTACGCCTACGACCCGGAGAAGTCGAAGCAGCTGCTCAAGGAGGCCGGAGCCGAGGGGCTCGAGATGACCTTCGCGTTCCCGACCGAGGTCAGCCGGCCGTACATGCCGGACCCGTCCACGATCTATGACGCCCTGCGCGCCGACCTCGAGGCCGTCGGCATCACGGTGAAGGCGGTCTCGGCACCGTGGACGGCCTACACCGACAACGTCACCGCCGGTAAGTACGACGCACACATCCTCGGCTGGACCGGCGACTTCAACGATGCGTACAACTTCCTCGGCTCGTTCTTCACCGAACCCGTCGCCAACGACTTCAAGACCTCGAACATCTCCTGGGGCAAGAAGCTGTCCGACGACCTGAAGGCCGCCGACTCCATCGTCGACGAGGCCGAGCGTACGAAGCGGTATGAGGAGCTCAACGAGCAGATCATGACCGAGTATCTGCCCGGCTTCCCGATCAGCCACTCCCCGCCGGCCATCGTGGTCGACGCCGACACCAAGGGTCTGGTGCCCAGCCCCCTGACCGCGGAGGACTTCGCACCGGTCTCCGTCGGGGGCGAGTAGCCCACATCCGCCGGTCGAGCCCGCGAGCCCAGCTTGCGGCTCGACCGGCGCTGCCGCTCACGCATCAGCACCAAGGAGAGAACTTGCTCAGATTCGTCCTACGCCGCCTGCTGCAGATGGTGGGCGTGATGGTCGTGCTCTCCTTCCTCATCTTCGCCTGGCTGCGCGCCCTTCCCGGCGGCCCGGTCTCCGCGATCCTCGGCGAGCGCGCGACCCCCGCCACCCGAGCCGCGCTGGAGAAGACCTTCGGGCTCGACAAGCCGATCTGGGAGCAGTATCTGCTCTTCCTCGGCCGGATCGTGCACGGTGACTTCGGCGCCTCGATCCGGGTGCAGGCGGGGACCGACGCGCTGGAGATCTTCTTCGACCGGCTGCCCGGCACCATCGAGCTGACCACGTTCGCCCTGGTCATCGCGATCTCGATCGGGGTGCCGCTCGGTTACCTGGCGGCCCGGCGCCGCGCCACCTTCCTCGACAACTCCTCGATCGTGGTCTCGCTGGTGGGCGTCGCGGTGCCGGTCTTCTTCCTGGCGTTCCTGCTCAAGTACGTCTTCGCGGTCCAGCTCGGCTGGCTGCCGGTCTCGGGCCGTCAGACGCCGACGATCGACGCCACCCACATCACCAACTTCTTCATATTCGACGGGCTGATCACCGGCGAGTACGACGCCGCCTGGGACGCGTTCCTGCACCTGATCCTGCCGGGCATCGCGCTCTCCTCGATCCCGTTCGCGATCATCTTCCGGATCACCCGGGCCTCCGTCCTGGAGGTGCTGGACGAGGACTACGTACGCACCGCCGAGGCCAAGGGGCTGACCGCGCGCGTCATCCGTGGCCGCCATGTGCTGCGCAACGCGATGCTGCCGGTCACGACCGTGATCGGCCTGCAGGTCGGCAGCCTCCTGGCCGGCGCGGTGCTGACCGAGCGGGTCTTCTCCTTCCGCGGGGTCGGGGACGCCCTCGCCGTCGCCTCGACCGAGCGCGACTACGCGGTGCTGCAGATGCTGATCATCGCGGCCGCGGCGGTCTACGTGGTCGTCAACCTGCTGGTCGACGTCGCCTACGCCATCATCGACCCCCGCGTACGGACGAGGTGAGCGTGATGAACCTGATCTCCCCGAAGAAGACGCGCATCGACACCCTGGCGGCCTCGGTCGCCGAGGTGGAGGTGGCCGAGGCCGGCACGGTGAGGGACACCGGCGGCGAGTCGTTGCTGGCCGGCGCCTGGCGCCGGCTGCGCCGCAACCCGATCTTCCTGATCGGGCTCACCCTCACCGCGCTGTTCGTGCTGCTCGCGATCATCTCGCCGTGGCTGGCGCCCTGGGACCCGGCGGCGCAGCCCCTGATCGACAAGGTCGAACGGCAGTCCAACCCGGTGCCCGGCCCCGAGCCCGGCTTCCCGCTGGGTGGCGACAACCGAGGCCGCGACCTGCTCTCCCGCGTCCTGGTCGGGTCGCAGCAGACCCTGGTCGTCGGTGTCCTGGCGACGCTGATCGGGCTGGCCGGTGGGCTCGTGCTCGGCACCCTGGCCGGCGCCTTCGGCGGCTGGGTCGACGCCCTGGTCATGCGCATCGTCGACGTGATGCTCTCGATTCCCGGCCTGCTGCTCGCCTTCTCCCTGGCCGCGCTGGCCGCCCGGCCGAGCCAGTGGACGGTGATCATCGCGATCGCGGTCGTCCAGATCCCGATCTTCTCCCGGTTGCTGCGCGGCTCGATGCTCGCCCAGCGGCACAGCGACCATGTGCTCGCGGCACGGGCCCTCGGCGTACGTCCGGCCTCGATCGTGCTGCGGCACATGCTGCCCAACTCGCTGGGGCCGGTGATCGTGCAGTCGACGCTGGTCGTGGCCACCTCGATCATCGACGCCGCGGCGCTCTCCTTCCTCGGCCTCGGCAACCCCGACGACCGGCGACCGGAGTGGGGCCAGATGCTGGGCGCCTCGCAGCAGTACCTCAACGAGCATCCGCACCTCGCCTTCTGGCCGGCCGGCTGCATCATCGTGGTCGCGCTCGGCTTCACCCTGATGGGCGAGTCGCTGCGCGAAGCCCTCGACCCGAAGAGCAGGAGGTGAGGCTCATGAGCGAGCCGTTGCTGTCCGTGAGAGACCTCCGGGTCACCTTCACCCGGCATGGAGCCGAGCCGTTCGACGCCGTCGACGGAGTCTCCTTCGACGTACGCCCCGGGCAGACCGTCGGGCTCGTCGGCGAGTCGGGCTGCGGCAAGTCGGTGACCTCGCTGGCCATCATGGGGCTGCTCCCGCGCCGGGGTAACACCGTCACCGGAGAGGTGCTGTTCGAGGGGACCGACCTGCTCGGTCTCCCGGCCACGCAGATGCGCGAGCGGCGCGGCCGCGACCTGGCGATGATCTTCCAGGACCCGCTCTCCTCGCTCAACCCGGTCGTCTCGATCGGCGTCCAGGTCGCCGAGGTCGTCCAGCGCCACCGCGGGGTCTCGAAGTCGGCCGCCATGGAGGACGCCAAGGTGATGCTCGACAAGGTCGGCATCCCGGACCCGCGGCGGCGGCTGCGTGAATACCCTCACCAGCTCTCCGGCGGGATGCGTCAGCGTGCCCTGATCGCGATGGCGCTGGCCTGCCGGCCGCGGCTGCTGATCGCCGACGAGCCGACGACTGCGCTGGACGTGACGATCCAGGCGCAGATCCTGGCGCTGCTCAAGGAGCTGGTCTCCGACTCCGACACGGCGCTGGTCATGATCACCCACGACCTCGGCGTCGTGGCCGGGATGTGCGACGACGTCAACGTCCTCTACGGCGGTCGTCTGGTCGAGCGTGGCATGCGGCACTCGCTCTTCGCCGCGCCGGCACACCCCTATACCAACGGTCTGCTCGGCTCGATCCCGCGGCTGGACGCCGGCCGCGGCGAGCCGCTCGCCCCGATCCCCGGGTCGGTCTCGGACAACCTGCCCTGGGCCGGCGCCTGCGCCTTCGCGCCCCGCTGCCCGGCGGCGGCCGAGGACTGCCTCGCCTCCTCTCCCCCGCTGGTTCCGCACGGTGGCGGCGGCACCGACGGCGAGGGTGCCCTTCGCTGCTTCCACCCGGTCGTCCCGACGGAGGTCTCCTCATGAACGAGCGTCAGCGAGTGAACATCAAAACCTTCATCGGGCCACGTCCGTACCCTGGCGCCTGCGCTACGGAGGCGGCCCGATGAGCTCGGATGTGCTGGTCTCCGCCACCGGGGTGAAGGTCCACTTCCCCATCAAGCGCGGTGTGATCTTCGACAGGACGATCGGGCACGTCTACGCCGTGGACGGGGTCGACCTGGAGATCCGCCGGGGCGAGACGTACGGGCTGGTCGGAGAGTCGGGGTGCGGGAAGTCGACGCTGGGCCGGGCGATCCTCCGGCTGGCGGAGATGACCGAGGGGTCCGTCGTCTTCGACGGCGAGGATCTGGCGCCGCTGCGCGGGGAGGCTCTGCGCCGCAAGCGACAGGATCTACAGATGGTCTTCCAGGACCCGCTGTCCTCCCTCGACCCGCGCCAGTCGGTGCAGTCGCTGCTGGTGGAGGGCATGAAAGCCCACGGCCTGGCCTCGGACAAGGAGGCGACCAGCGCGCGGCTGCGTGAGCTGATGGACGCGGTCGGGCTGCCGCAGGCCGCGCTGTCGAAGTATCCCCACGAGTTCTCCGGTGGTCAGCGCCAGCGCATCGGCATCGCCCGCGCGCTCTCGGTCAACCCCACCGTGATCGTCGCCGACGAGCCGGTCTCGGCGCTCGACGTCTCGGTCCAGGCGCAGGTGATCAACCTCCTGGAGTCCTTGCAGGACGCCCTCGGGCTGACCTACCTGGTGATCGCCCACGACCTCGCGGTCGTGCGCCACATCAGCGACCGGGTCGGGGTGATGTATCTCGGCGGCCTGGTCGAGGAGGCCGACGCCGACTCCCTCTATGCCACTCCCCTGCACCCCTACACCCGCGCCCTGATGTCCGCCGTCCCCATTCCCGACCCGGCCGTCGAGGACGCGCGCGAGCAGATCCTGCTCACCGGCGACCTGCCCTCTCCCGCCGCGCCGCCGTCAGGCTGCCGCTTCCACACCCGTTGCCCCTGGAAGCAGGCCGAGCGGTGCGACACCGAGCGCCCCGAGCTCAGGACCGTGTCGATCGACGGGGTCGCTGCCGGACACCGGGTCGCCTGCCACTTCGCCGAGCCGATCGCGAGCGGCGAGATCCAGCCGCACGAGGTCCGGGCCGAGGCGGTGCTGCCCTTCGATCCGGATGCGGGCATCGGCGTACCGGACGTGGAGATCACGCCCTGAACGCCGTGCGCGTTCAGGCTCCGGCGTCCAGCGCGGCCAGGTCGGCGTACGTCATGCCCTCGAGCGTGTCGCGGAAGACCCGGCGCTCGCCGGGGGCGACGGGCACGTGGTTCTCGACGACCAGGACCGTGCAGCCGGCGGCCTCGGCCGAGCGGGCACCGGTGTTGGAGTCCTCGACCGCCACGGTGTCCTCGGCGGCGACCCCGAGCGCGGCGGCCGCGGTCAGGTAGGGCTCCGGGTGGGGCTTGCCGTTGCGCACCTGGTCACCGGTGACGATCACCTTGAAGGTGCCCTCGGGCAGGTGCTCGAGGATGGGACCGACGAACCGGGCGTACGACATCGTCACCAGCGCGCACGGCACGCCCTGCTCGAACAGGTCGGTGAGCAGCTCGCGGGCGCCCGGACGCCAAGGCACCTCACGCTCGACGCGCTCCACGACGCCGTCGAGGAGCATCTCGACGATCTCCTCGGGCTCGTGGGGCAGGCCCATGCCCTCCTTGACCAGCCGCGCCGACTCGATCAGCGCGTTGCCGACCAGGCCCATCGCCTGCTCCTCGGTCCAGGTCGCTCCGAAGCGCTCGGCGATCGCATACTCCGTCGCCATCCAGTAGGGCTCGGTGTCGACCAGGGTGCCGTCCATGTCCATGAGAACAGCCGCGGGTTTCATGCCCGGAATCCTGCCACAGCCTCAGTGGACGTAGTCCTCGAAGGTGCGTCGGCCGCGGAACGGAGCGACGTGCTGGGCGAGGATGCCGACAGGCACCGTCTCCCGCTTGAGCACCCCGTACTCCTCGGGCCAGCTGCCGTCACGCGGCAGCTTGAAGGAGCCCATCAGCATGTCGACCACCGGCAGGTGGATCGCGTAGTTGCGGTCCCAGTAGTCGAGGTGCCGGGCGTGGTGCCAGTGGTGGTAGCGGGGCAGCACGACCAGATACTCGAGGACGCCGAACCGGATGCCGATGTTGGCGTGAGCCACCACCGCCTGGATGCCGACGAGCACGGCGTACGCGTTGACGACCGACGGGCTGAACCCCACCAGCAGCAGCGGGAGCAGCACGATGCTGCGGGTGAGCACGGTCTCCACGAAGTGCACCCGGGAGCCGGCCAGCCAGTCGAGCTCGGGGCTGGAGTGGTGCACCGCGTGGAAGCGCCACAACACCATGATCCGGTGGTAGCAGCGGTGCAGCACCGCCTGGGCCAGATCGGCGAGGAAGACCGCGAGCAGGAACGCCACCACGAACGGCAGGTCCTGGATCCACTCCTGCATGCCCGGGATCTTCACCGTCGAGACGACCAGCGAGGTCGAGGCGGTGACCAGGATCAAGATGAGCTGCACCAGCACGTGGCTCATGAAGAAGTAGCACGCGTCGGTGCGCCAACCGGGCCGGAAGACGGGCACCGGCCGGCGGGCGAAGGCGTGCTCGAGCGGGATGAACACCAGCGCCGAGAAGAACAGCGCGAGCACGAACCAGTCGAGACCGAGCGCGAACGGCGTGTTGTGAACCGTGCCCTCGAACGGCACCTCGGTGCCCCCGAGCAGCACCGCAGCGGTCGCGGTGCCCACCCCGAGGAACGCCATCTTCTTGTGCTGGTCGCGCAGCACCGCGATCGTGCCGGCGAAGAACGCCACGGCCAGACCGATCAGGAGCAGCGTACGGGCGAAGTCTTCGGTGTACACCGCGCGGAACTCGCGCGTGGTCAGCAGCTCAGGGAAGTGGAAGCACAGCACCGTGGTCAGGCTCAGCACACCCAGGAAGCAGGAGGCGGCCGGAGCGAGCAGGTGGTGACGCAGCATCGACATGGCAGCAGTCTGGTCGCCCGCCCGTGGGTGCCGCGTGAGCTCAGGTACTCAACTTCGCAGCTCGGTCTTGCGCACCTTGCCGCCGGCGTTGCGGGGCAGCGCGTCGAGGAGGACCAGGTCCTTCGGGAGCTTGAACCTGGCCAGGCGGGTGGTGAGGAAGTCGTTGAGCCCCTCGAGGTCGATGCTCTCCTCCGGAGCGGTCACGACATAGGCCACCGGCACCTCGCCCCACCGCTCGTCACTGCGGCCGATCACCGCGGCCTCGAGCACCGCCGGGTGAGCGTGGATGGCGTTCTCGACCTCCGCGCTGTAGATGTTCTCGCCGCCGCTGATGATCATGTCCTTGGCCCGGTCCACGACCCAGACGAACCCCTCCTCGTCCTGCCGCACCAGGTCGCCGGAGTGGAACCAGCCACCGACGTACGCCTTCGCGGTCGCCTCGGGGTTGTTCCAGTAGCCGCGGGTGACCGTGGGGCCGCGATAGACGATCTCGCCGACCTCGCCCGTGGGCACGTCGTTCATCTCGCCATCGACGATGCGGTACTGGATCGTCGGGATCGGGCGGCCCACCGAGCCGAGCTTGCGCAGCGACTCCTCACCGCGCAGCACGCACGTGATCGGCGAGGTCTCGGTCTGCCCGAAGACGGCCACGTTGAGTGCGTTCGGGAAGGTGTCGGCCATCGCCTTCAACAGCGTCTCGGATGCCGGAGCGGCACCCCAGGAGATGATCCGCAGCGCCAGGTCGCGCTCCTTGATGCCCGGCAGCGCGCAGATGGCCTGCCACTGCTGGGGCACGTTGAAGACCACGGTGGCCCGCTCCCGCTCCCAGGCGTCGACGACCGCGGCGGGGTCGAAGGCACCCAGCGGGTGGATCACGCTGGGGATGCCGAGCACGAAGTTGGCGGCCAGCGACCCCAGCCCGGCGATGTGGAAGAACGGCGCGGTCATGAACGCGATGTCGGACTCGTCGCCGACGTCGTTGGCCCGGATGCAGGTCAGCGCCTGCATCTGCATGTTGTGGTGGGTCAGCATGGCGCCCTTGGGCTTGCCGGTGGTGCCCGAGGTGTACATGATCAGCGCCACCGAGTCCTCCGCGATGTCGCCGAGCTCGATCGGGTCTCCGGTCTCCACGAGGCTCTCGTACGCCTCCATCCCGTCGGCCTCGCCCATCACGACCCTGGTCGTCAGGATGGGCGCGAGAGCCGCGACGGCGGCGGCGAGCGGCGCGAGCAGCTCCTCGGTGATGATCACCTTCGAGCCGCTGTCCTCGACCAACCCGACGAGCTCGGGCGGTGTCAGGCGGGCGTTGACCGGCACCGCGATGGCGCCCAGGCTGTTGATCGCGAAGACGGCCTCGACGAACTCCGGACGGTTGAGCGTCAGCAGGATGACCCGGTCGCCCTCCTCGACACCACGTTGCCGGAGCGCACCGGCGAAGCGGAGCGAGCGCTCGTGCAGCTCTCGCCACGTCGTGTCCGCACCGAGGAAGCGCAGCGCCGTCGCGTCGGGTCGCATCACCGCGTGCCCGGCGGCCTGGCTCATCCAGTGGCTGCGGAACGTCCAGGCGGGCGCCTGCGCAGATTCGTCCGTCATCGGTCCTCCGTCTCCAGCCCGGGTCAGGCTGTGCTCTACGGGCTGTGCTGTGCGTCACACCATCTTTGGTGCCGATCCGCAGTGGCCGCAAGGGTTTCTGAATTTGTATTAGAATTTTTCTGATGGGATCGAAGTCGGAGAAGACGCGCAGGCGCATCCTGGACGCCGCCGCGAGCGTGCTCTCGCAGAAGGGCTATGCCGGGATGCGGCTGGGAGAGGTCGCCGATGTCGCGGGCGTGCAGACGCCTGCGATCTACTACCACTTCGCCTCCCGCGACGAGCTGGTCGAGGAGGTGATGTGGTCGGGCGCTCACGACGTACGCCTCCACGTCGAGGACGCCGTCGCCGCCCTCCCCGCGGGCTCGGCGCCGCTCGACCGCATCATGACGGCGGTCGACGCCCACCTCCGCTACGAGCTGGAGATCTCCGACTACGCCACCGCATCGATCCGCAACGCCCGGCACGTGCCTGATTCGCTGCGCGAGCGTCCGGCCGAGGAGGAGTCGCGCTACAGCCACTTCTGGCGCGACCTCTTCGACGCGGCCAAGCAGGACGGCACCATCCGCGACGACCTCGACATCACGACCTTCCGGATGCTCCTGCTCGGTGCGATGAACTGGGTCGTGGAGTGGTGGCGGCCCGAGGTGCGCAGCCTCGCCGAGGTGATCGGCGTCGCTCAGGACATGGTGCGGCGCACGATCACGGCCGGCTGAGCCGGTTGCGTGCCGGGTACTCAGCCGACGGGGACGGGCTCGACGCGGTCGGCTCCGGCGTAGATGTTCATCGAGGATCCGCGCAGGAAACCGACCAGGGTGAGCCCGTTGTCGTCGGCCAGGTCGACGGCGAGCGATGACGGGGCGGAGACCGCGGCGAGCAGCGGGATGCCGGCCATGACGGCCTTCTGCACCAGCTCGAAGGAGGCTCGGCCGCTCACCATCAGCATGCTGTCGCGCAGCGGCACCATGCCTTCGCGCAGCGCGTGACCGATCACCTTGTCGACGGCGTTGTGGCGGCCGACGTCCTCGCGGGCGCAGAGCAGGTTGCCCTCGGCGTCGAAGATCCCGGCCGCGTGCAGGCCGCCGGTGCTGTCGAAGACACGCTGCGCCTCCCGCAGCCGCTCGGGCATCGTGGCCAGCAGCTCCGGGGTGACGCGCAGGGTGTCGTCGGCGACCGACCAGGCCGAGGTCGTACGCACCGCCTCGAGCGACGCCTTGCCGCACAGTCCGCACGAGGAGGTCGTGTAGAAGCTGCGCTCCAGGGAGGCGTCCGGCGGCGGGACGTGCGCGGCCAGGCCGACGTCGACCACGTTGTAGGTGTTGCTGCCGTCGTCGGTAGCGCCGGCGCAGTAGCGGACGCTCGTGACGTCCTCGGCGGAGTGCACCACACCTTCGCTGACCAGGAAGCCGATCGCCAGGTCGAAGTCACCTCCGGGGGTGCGCATCGTGACGGTCAGCGGACGGCCGTTGACCCTGATCTCCATCGGCTCCTCGGCGGCCAGGGTGTCCGGTCGCCGTGAGATCACGCCGTCGCGCACCCGCACCACGGGCCGTCCGACTGTCACTCTTCCCATGTCAGCTCCTCATGTGTGGTGTGACCGCCTGGGTCCGCTCAGCCGGCCGGCAGAGGGACGCTCGCCTCGGCCGTGTAGGCGAAGAACGTCAGAGACTCCTCGAGGTAGAGCTCGATGCCCTCGGCATCGTGTGAGGTGTAGCCGATGGACAGGTCGAGGCCGAGATGGAGCTCGTGATCACCGCCGCGGGTCGAGACCAGCAGCGCACCCTCGAGCGCCGGCGCCCAGACGATCTCGCCGTCGAGGAGCCGGGCCACGTGGTGCAGGATCGGGTGGCCGTGGTCGGTGGTCTCCGCGATGGCCGTGTAGGTGTCCGCGGACAGCAGCAGGTCGTAGGGCCCGTCGACGCCGGCCAGCCGCAGCGCGCTGACCGCCTTGGCGACCGCGTCGGGCACCTCCCGCGGGTCCGAGGGCAACGGCACCGGGGTGTTGGAGCTGGCCGGGGCGATGCCGGAGATACCGGCCGCCTCGGAGCCGTGGAAGATCGCCTTGTCCTCGGCGCCCGCGATCGCGGTGGCGGCGTCCTTGACCGGCTGCCAGTCGGAGTCCTGCGAGCCGCGCTCGACGTCGTCGACGGCATCGCGGGTGACACGGAACGGTGCCCGCAGCTCGACGAGGAGCTGGGCCTGGCGCTGCCGTGCGCGCACCCCGTCGGCCGGCGCCGCCAGCGGCGTGAGGTGGCCGGTGCCGACGGCGGCCAGCTCTGGGCCCGACGGTCCGACGACGTCGACGACGCGGCGACCGGCGATCAGCCGCTTGAACGTACGCCGTGCCTCCTCCTCGATCTCCGCCCAGGCGGGCTCGGAGATCGGGGCGAGCTCCCGATGAAGGTTCCTCATGCGTGATCACTCCTTCCGGCGCTGTGCGCCAAGCGTCCGATGCCGAGCGAGCCGTCGGCAGCCGTCGAGCCGGGCTGCGCGAGGAACGGCTCAGGGTCCTCGAGGAAGTCCGCGGGCGGGACGAAGAACAGGCACCCCGTCACGGCCGTGGAGAAGTCGAGGATCCGGTCGTGCTTGCCCGGGTCGCGGCCCAGGAACATGTTGCGCAGCATCTCCTCGGTCACGCCCGGGTCGGCGGCGTAGCCGATGAAGTAGGTGCCGAACTCCCCCGTGCCGACCGCACCGAACGGCATGTTGTCGCGCACGATGTCGCGCTCGGTGCCGTCGGGGTCGGTGATGGTGTTGAGCTCGACGTGGGAATCGTCGGGCTTGACCGAGTCAGGCAGCTCGATGTCGCTGAGCTTCTTGCGGCCGATGACCAGCTCCTGCTCCTCGACGGAGAGCCGGTCCCAGGTGTCGAGGTCATGGAGGTATTTCTGGACGATGACGTAGCTGGCCCCCGCGTAGGTCAGGTCGCCGCTCCCCTCGAAGCCGACCAGCGCTGCGGGGCCTGACTCGGCCGCATCGGTCGGACTCTCGGTGCCGTCGACGAAACCCAGCAGGTCGCGTTGGTCCCAGTAGCGGAAGCCGTGGACCTCGTCGACGGTGTCGACGAGACCCGCGAAGAGCACCATCAGCTGCCGACCGAGCTCGAAGCAGAGGTCGGGTCGGTCGGCGCGGACGTGGAACAGCAGGTCTCCGGGGGTGGAGACGGCGACGTGCTTGTCACCGGCGAGCGGACGGAACGGGTGCAGGCCGTCGGGGCGGGCCGCGGCGTACATCCGATCCCAGGCGTGGGCTCCGATGCCGACCACGCAGGTGAGCGCGGCCTCCGGGATGCGGAAGCCGATCGCGCGGGTCACCCCGGCGACGTCGGCGAGCGCGTCGCGTGCCTCCTGCTCCTTGCCGTCCCTGATCGTCACGGTGAGGAAGATCGCTGCCTTGGCGGGTGGTGCCAGCACGTCCTGTGCCTGATTCTGTGCCCGATCCTGCGGCGTCAACTGGGTCTCCTGCCTTCTCGCGTCGCCGTCACGGCGTCATCACCGACAATAGCCACGACTCGGGGCGTTCGGTCGCCGTTCCGGCTGCGCGCCCAGACGCCGGCGTCGCAGCAGAAGCCACGGCCGCTGCGCTTGAGGCAGAGCAGACCGACGCAACGGTCGTCCTCGACGACAGCGAGCCTGCGGAGACCTTCCTGGGTCATCGAGGCCCAGGTGGTCCACAGGTCTGCCTCCGGAGCGACGGTCCGGCCGGCGAGCGTGCCGAGCCCGGTCGCGGGCTCGTCGTCGTGGGCACGGGTGAGGTCCTGGCGCTCGATGACGCTCAGCAGACGGCTGCCGTCACAGACCAAGGCAGCGTGGACGTGATCGTCACCGAAGAAGTCGCGTACGTCCCTCGCGACCGACGTCGCCGGGAGCACCTTCGGACGGTTGACCATCGCTTCGGCGACGCTCGCCTCCCCCGGCGCGCGCACGATCCTCCCGCCGTCGAACTCGACCTCAGCGGGTGTGGCCGTCGGTCTGGTCGCCATCGGCTCCATCATCTCAGGCGTGTGGGCGCTTCTCCCGGCCGGGCGGCGAGCCGCAGGCATCGGCCCTGTCGCGTCACGCACCATCCTCGTCCGCACCGTTCGGTAGTCTCGTGCGCTCGGCTGAACCATCCTGTCACCAGTCGGGTGTCGACGGACGGACCGTAGACTCGGCAACCGGTGGCGCCGCCCCGTACGATCTGGGCTCCACAAGATTCGGCGCCGGAGGGTCCGTGAACGAAATCCAGCTCAGCCGCCTGAGCCTGGGGCGCTGCATCGCCGAAGGCTCGCAGGGCCGCATCATCGAGCTGGCCGACCACCCCGGCACGGTCGCGAAGCTCTACCGTTCGCGCGAGCTGGGGCTCGTCGACGGGCGTGCGCTGGCCGAGCTGGTGCGGATCCGGCGGTTCGTCGCGAGCGAAGGGCTTCAGGTCGACGACTTCGCGGCCTGGCCGCACACGGTGGTGCTCGACGGGCTGCGTACGGCCGGCTTCTTGATGCAGCGGGTGCACGATCCGTTCCTGGCCGGCTTCGGCCCGACGACCGCACTGGCCGAGCTGGGGCTGCTGATCAATGTGGGTGACGTGCCGATGCCGGGCGTCTACGAGCGGGTGCTGCTCCTGCGTGCGCTGGCCGCTGCGATGGACGCGCTGCACCGTCAGGGTCTCGTGCTCGGCGACCTCTCGCCGCGCAACATCGCCTGGTCGACGACCCCGATGCCGCGGGTGATGCTCCTCGACTGCGACGGCATCCGGCCCGCCGGCGAGCCGGGGGTGCTGCCGCCGGCTGACACGCGTGGCTGGGAGGACCCCAGCAACCTCGGTATGCAGCCGACCGCCGACAGCGACCGTTTCAAGCTCGCCCTGGCCATCGCGCGGGTGCTCACCGGCGACCGCAACGCCGCCCCCGGACACCGCCCCGACCTGACCTTCACCGGGCAGGCAGGACTCCTCGTGGGGCCGCTCACCCGGCTCATGGACCAGGCGGCCGGCCCCCCGGGCGTGCGTCCGACGGCTTCGCAGTGGGCGACCGTCCTCGACGTACGCCGGCCCTGGACCGATCCCGGGGCGCCGATGGCGCCTCCTGCCCCTCCCGTGCCTGCTCCCCCGGCGCCGTCTCGCGGCACGTCTGCCAGCGGGGAATTCCTGCGGCCGTTCCGGTTTCCGCGCTGATCTGAGCGTCTTCAAGTCTCAGGTTTGAGTTGAGGGTGAGGGTCAGGTGGCCGACCAGCCGGACCACCGGGCGACGTCGATGACGATCACCGGGCCGCGTGGGCGCTGTTCGCGGTAGTGGTGGTACTTCTCGACCAACGCATCGACGTCATGGCTCTCGTGCACTCTCGCCGTGCCGTCGGCACGTGCCCACCACAGCTGCGACCAGTCGTCGTCATACTCGTCGACGAGCACCGACACCGCGGGGTTCGCCTCGATGTCGGCCAGACGCCGCAGCCGGGTCGTCGACTTCGGCTTGTGGTCCACCGCTGTGATCAGCTGGTCGCCCAGCACCGCGAACACGATCGGCACGATCCTCGGCACACCATCAGCCGAAGCCGTCGCCAGCCGGGCCACGCGGGCGGCAGCGAACCGCTCCGCCGCCCATCTCTCGTCTCGCTGCACCCTTCGAGAGTAGGTGACCCCGGATCGACCCGCCGCACGTGCGGGCGACGCGGACCGGTGGATACGGTTCCTCCATGGTGACGCAACCCTCTGCCCGGCGTCCGGTGACCTGTGCTGCCTGCTGAGGCCGAGCGTCTCCTGGACGACGAGCTGGTGGAGTGGTTGGCAGATCTGGTCGACCCGGCGCTGATCCGGGAGGAGTCATCGAGAGCGCAACGGGCGGGCCTCGCCGCCGCGGTCGTCCACAGAGTCGGGGTCAACGAGGCCTTCGGGCTGCTGCACTTCCGCGACGGGCTGGAGCACAACCCGCTGCCGTTGCGCGACCCCGAGGGGTTGCGGCTGGTGCTCGTCACCAGCCGTGGCGACGACCTCGCCATCGACGACGTCGAGTTCGTCGACTGGAGCCGCGACGACGACTGCCAGCGGTGCCGCACCGCGCTGGAGAGCTGGGACCCGCCGGCGCTGGACCTGACCTCGTCGATCACCTCGGTCGGGGCCCTCCACATCGCCTACGACCATGCCGACCGAGCCGGGATGGCGCCCGATCAGGTGCTCGCCCGCCTCCGGCCGGCGGTCGCCCGTGCCAACGCCGAGCTCAGTTCCTGGGACGCCTCGACCGTCGGCGCCTACTGGTATCCCGCCACCCAGACCTGGGCTCACGTCATCCCGCTGACCCTCGACCCGGACCAGGCCCCGGTCGCAGGCGTGCTCACCCGCCACCCGGACGGCTACCACCTCGTCACGATCCTGACCCGGCGTACGGCATTCTGGAACATCGTCAGCGTCGGCCGGGTGCCTCCGTCGTGGCTCGATGGAGCGCAGATCGCTCCGTGAGGCCGGTCCCTCCGTGAGCCGAACGAAAGTTCGTTCGGCCCGCGTGGACCGAACGAACTTTCGTTCGCCGGGAAGGATCAGTCCTCGGGGTCGTAGCCCAGGTTGGGCGAGAGCCAGCGCTCTGCCTCAGCCATGCTCCAGCCCTTGCGCTCGGCGTAGTCGGCGACCTGGTCCTGTCCGAGGCGTCCGACGACGAAGTACTGCGAGTCGGGGTGGCCGTAGTAGAGACCGGAGACCGAGGCGCCCGGCCACATCGCCATCGACTCGGTGAGCTCGATGCCGGTGTTCTCGTGCACGTCGAGCAGCTCCCAGATGGTCTGCTTCTCGGTGTGGTCGGGGCAGGCCGGGTAGCCCGGCGCCGGGCGGATGCCGGAGTACTTCTCGGCGATCAGGTCGTCGTTGGCGAGCTGACCGTCGCCACCCTCGTCAGCGGCGTAGCCCCAGAACTCGGTGCGCACGCGCTGGTGGAGGCGCTCGGCGAACGCCTCCGCGAGACGGTCCGCCAAGGCCTCGACCATGATCGCCGAGTAGTCGTCGAGCTCGTCGCGGAACGCCTTGACCCGCTCGGGCAGACCGATCCCGGCCGTCACCGCGAAGGCGCCGACATGGTCGGCCCCCTCCCCGACCGGCGCGACGAAGTCGGCCATCGACTTGTTGGAGATGCCGGTGCGGTGCTGGCCCTGCTGACGCAGCTGGAACAGTCGCGCCCGCTCGTCGGTGCGCGAGGAGTCGCCGTAGACGACGACGTCCTCGCCGGTCGAGTTGGCAGGGAAGAGACCGTAGACGCCGCGCGCCTCGACCCACTTCTCCTCGATCATCTTGTCGAGCATCGCCTGCGCGTCGTCGAAGAGCTTGCGCGCGGCCTCGCCGGTCGCCGGGTTGTTGAGGATGTCGGGGAAGCGCCCCTTCATCTCCCAGGCGTTGAAGAACGGCTGCCAGTCGATGTAGTCGCGCAGCTCGGCGATCGAGTAGTCCAACAGCACGTGCACACCGGTCTGCGCCGGTGCCTTGGGCAGCTTCGCAAAGTCGATCTCCGGCTTGTTGGCCTTCGCCTGGGCGTAGGTGAGAGAGGCCCGTTCGCTGCGCTCCGCGTGTCGCGTCCGCAACGAGTCGTAGTCGGTCTTGATCTCGGCCATCAGCTTCTCGCGCCGGCCAGCGTCGAGCAGAGCCGCAGCGGTGGGCACGGAACGCGAGGCGTCCTTGACCCAGATGACGGGACCGTCGTACTTCTTGTCGACCTTCACCGCCGTGTGTGCACGCGAGGTGGTCGCGCCACCGATCATCAGCGGGATCTCCATGCCGACGCGCTGCATCTCGGCGGCGAAGCTGACCATCTCGTCCAGCGACGGCGTGATCAGCCCGGAGAGGCCGATGATGTCGGCGTCGTGCTCCTTGGCCGCGTCGAGGATCTTCTGCGCGGGCACCATCACGCCGAGGTCGATGACCTCGTAGTTGTTGCACTGCAGCACCACGCCGACGATGTTCTTGCCGATGTCGTGCACGTCGCCCTTGACCGTCGCCATCACGATCGTGCCGTTCGTGTCGGACTGGGAGAGCTCCGGGTTGGCCGCCTTCTCCTCCTCGATGAAGGGGATCAGGTAGGCCACCGCCTTCTTCATGACACGGGCGCTCTTGACCACCTGGGGCAGAAACATCTTTCCGGCGCCGAACAGGTCGCCGACGACGTTCATCCCGTCCATCAGCGGGCCCTCGATGACCTCGATCGGCCGGCCACCGCGCGAGGCGATCTCGAGCCGCAGCTCCTCGGTGTCCTCCTGCACGTAGGCGTCGAGCCCCTTGACCAGGGCGTGGGTGATGCGCTCGCTGACCGGCAGCTCACGCCACTCCTCGGCCTTCTCCTCGGCCTCGGCGCTCTCCTTGTTGAACTTCGAGGCGATCTCGAGCAGACGCTCGGCCGCGTCGGAACGCCGGTTGAGGATGACGTCCTCGATGCGCTCACGCAGCTCGGGGTCGACCTCGGAGTAGGGCACCAGCTGGCCGGCGTTGACGATGCCCATGTCGAGTCCGGCCTCGACCGCGTGGTAGAGGAAGACCGCGTGGATCGCCTCTCGCACCGGGTTGTTGCCGCGGAAGGAGAAGCTGACGTTGGAGATGCCGCCGGAGATCTTCGCCCCGGGCAGGTTCTGCTTGATCCAGCGCACGGCCTCGATGAAGTCGACACCGTACGCAGCGTGCTCCTCGATGCCGGTCGCCACCGCGAACACGTTGGGGTCGAAGATGATGTCTTCGGGGTCGAAGCCGACCTCGTCGACGAGCACCCGATAGGCCCGCTCGCACACCGCGATCCGGCGCTCGTAGGAGTCGGCCTGGCCGTCCTCGTCGAAGGCCATCACGACCGCTGCGGCGCCATAGCGCTTGCACGCCCGTGCGTGCTCGATGAAGGGCTCGACGCCCTCCTTCATCGAGATCGAGTTGACGATCGGCTTGCCCTGCACGAGCTTGAGACCGGCCTCGATGACCTCCCACTTGGAGGAGTCGATCATGATCGGCACCCGGGAGATGTCGGGCTCGGAGGCGACCAGCGTCAAGAACCGCGTCATCGCCGCGACGCCGTCGATCATGCCCTCGTCCATGTTGACGTCGATGACCTGCGCGCCGTTCTCGACCTGCTGGGCGGCCACCGAGAGAGCCGTGTCGTAGTCACCGGCCTTGATCAGGTTGCGGAACTTCGCCGACCCGGTGATGTTGGTGCGCTCACCCACGTTGACGAAGAGGCTCTCCTCGGTCACGGTGAACGGCTCCAGGCCGGAGAGGCGCAGCGCCGGGTCGATCTGCGGCACGGTGCGTGGAGCGACCCCCTCGACCTGCTTGGCGATCTCGGCGATGTGCTCCGGCGTGGTGCCGCAGCAACCGCCGACCAGGTTCACGAACCCGGCGGTGGCGAACTCGTGCACGTGAGTGGCGGTGTCGCTGGGGCCCTCGTCGTACTCACCGAACGCGTTCGGGAGGCCGGCGTTGGGGTAGCAGGAGACGAACGTGTCCGAGACCCGGGAGAGCTCGGCGATATAGGGGCGCATCTCCTCGGCGCCGAGCGCGCAGTTGAGGCCGATCAGGAGCGGTTCGGCGTGGCGTACGGAATCCCAGAACGCCTCGGTGACCTGCCCGGACAGCGTGCGTCCGCTGGCGTCGGTGATGGTCCCGGAGATCACGACCGGCCAGCGGCGGCCGTACTCCTCGAAGACCTGCTCGACGCCGAAGATCGCAGCCTTGGCGTTGAGGGTGTCGAAGATGGTCTCCATGAAGATGAGGTCCGAGCCGCCCTCGAGCAGCGCCCGGGTCGCCTCGGCGTAGGCGTCGCGCAGCGCCTCGTAGGTGATGTTGCGGGCGCCGGGGTCGTTCACGTCCGGCGAGATCGAGGCCGTACGCGACGTGGGCCCGAGCGTGCCGGCGACGTAGCGCGGCTTCTCGGGGGTCGAGTAGATGTCGGCCGCCGCGCGGGCCAGCTTGGCCGCCTCGAGGTTGATCTCGTAGGCGAGGTCGACCATGTCGTAGTCGATCAACGAGATCGCGTTCGCGTTGAACGTGTTGGTCTCGATGATGTCGGCGCCGGCTTCGAGATACTCCCGGTGGATGTTCTCGATCATCTGCGGCTGGGTGAGGTTGAGAAGGTCGTTGTTGCCGACCAGATCGGTGTGCCAGTCCTTGAACCGCTCGCCGCGATAGCCGGCCTCGTCGGGCCGGTCACGCTGGATCGCAGTGCCCATCGCGCCGTCGAGCACCATGATCCGCTCTTTGAAGGTGGCGGTCAGTGTCTCGGTGACATCAGGGCGCAGACTCACTTCGATCTTCCTCTCCCTTGGCGGGCAGGTGTGGCGGGCATGGCTTGCCTGAACACGCTACGGCGTAGGTGTGCGGGCCGAGCCATCTCATTCCGAATCCTGACACCCTTGTCCGCCAGATGGGAATTGCCCAGGTGTACGCGGGGTGAACGACACCTTCGGGCTGGTCCGCATGACTAGGCTGGAGAGCGTGATCGAGATCGAAGAGACCCGCGACCTGGTCGATCCTGTGGTGATCGCCGCGTTCGAGGGCTGGAACGACGCAGCTGATTCCGCGTCCGGCACGGTTGACCATCTGATGGAGGTCTGGGGCGCGCGGGTGGTGGCCGAGATCGATCCCGAGGAGTTCTACGACTATCAGGTCAACCGACCCTACACCGGCACCGACGAGAACGGGTTCCGCAAGATCACCTGGCCCACCACTCAGGTCGCGGTCTGCTCGCCGCCCGACCTCGACCGAGACATCATCCTCGTACGCGGCATCGAGCCCAACATGCGCTGGAAACAGTTCGTGCGCGAGATCCTCGAGTGCGTCGACGAGCTCGGCGGCCAGCTCGTGGTCACCCTCGGCGCGCTGCTCGCCGACGCGCCGCACACGCGCCCCATCCCGGTCTCCGGCACCGCCACCGAGCCCGACCTCGTCGACCGGCTCAAGCTCGACTCGCCCTCCTACGAGGGTCCGACCGGCATCGTCGGCATCGTGCAGGAGGCGTGCGTCGCCTCCGACATCCCGGCCGTCTCCTACTGGGCCGCTGTCCCCCACTACGTCGCCGCCCCGCCCTGCCCCAAGGCCACCCTGGCGATCATCAGCAAGCTCGAAGACCTGCTGCAGTGCTCCGTGCCCCTCGGCGACCTCCCCGAGGACTCCCGAGCCTGGGAGCGCGGCGTCAACGAGCTCGCCGAAGAGGACGAGGACGTCTCCGACTACGTACGCTCCCTCGAAGAGGCCCGCGACACCGCCGACCTCCCGGAGGCCAGCGGCGACGCCATCGCCCGCGAGTTCGAGCGCTACCTCAAGCGCCGCTCCGACGACTCCTGACCACCCCGGGGTCGAGAAGTCACCCCTGCAGGACGAGAGGTCACCCGGGTGCCCGCTCGACCTGCAGACGTGACCTTTCGGCCTGCAGGGGTGACTTCTCGGCTAGAGCTTGATGCCCAGCGCGGCGTCGACGACGGCCGCGATCGACTCGCCGGCGAGGGGGTCGGAGGTCTCGGCGAGGCCGCCCTCGCCGAGCGTGGCGGCCACCCAGGCGTCGATGGCCTGGACGGCGCGCGGGGCGTCGAGGTCGTCGGCGAGGGCACCGAGGACGGTCTCGACGACGGGCGCGGCGGGGGCGCCGCGGCCGAGGGTGACGGCCTTGCGCCACGCGGCAAGCTTGTCGACGGCGTCGAAGAGCTTGGCGTCGGTCCATTCCCAGTCGTCGCGGTAGTGGTGGCCCAGCAGCACCAGCCGGATCGCCATCGGGTCGATCTCGGAGTTGCGCAGTGCGGAGACGAAGACCAGGTTGCCGCGTGACTTGGACATCTTGTGGCCGTCGTAGGCGACCATCCCGCCGTGGGTGTAGATGTCGGCGAACGACTTGCCGGCCGAGCGGGCGTGGGAGCCCGACATCTCGTGGTGCGGGAAGACGAGGTCGGAGCCGCCGGCCTGCACGGTGAAGCCGGCACCGAGGTGCTCGAGGGCGATCGCGGTGCACTCGACGTGCCAACCAGGACGCCCCGGGCCCCAGGGCGAGGGCCACGACGGCTCACCGGGACGCTCGGCGCGCCACAGCAGCGCGTCGAGCGGGTCCTTCTTGCCGCCACGGTCGGGGTCGCCGCCGCGCTCGCCGAAGATGGCCAGCATCTCCTTGCGGTCCATGCGCGACTCGTCTCCGAAGGCGTCGTCGACGGCCACGGAGGCGTAGACGTCGTCGTCGACCTTGTAGGTCGCGCCGGCGGCCTCCAGCTCACCGATCAGAGAGACGACGAGCGGGATCGACTCGACCGCGCCGACGTAGTGCTGCGGCGAGATCACGCGCAGCGCCTCCATGTCCTGGCGGAAGAGCTCGGTCTCACGCTCGGCCAGCGCCTCCCACTCGATGCCGACCTTCTCGGCTCGCTCGAGCAGCGGGTCGTCGACGTCGGTGACGTTCTCGGTGAAGTCGACCTCGTAGCCGGCGTTGCGCCATGCCCGGTGGAGCAGGTCGAAGGCGACGTAGGTGTTCGCGTGGCCCATGTGGGTCGCGTCGTAGGGCGTGATGCCACACACGTAGAGCGAACGCCGCCCGGATCCTGCCGTGGAGACCACCGCGTCTCGCTGGTGGTCATAGAGCTCCACCTCGGGCCCTGGGATCGACAGCTCTGGGACGTCGGGTGCAGACCATGCGCGCATGGGTGCAGCCTACTTGTCGCTGGTCGCGTGTCTCAGAAAGGCGGCCACGGGATGACATGGCGGTCGAACTCCGGCCGCGGGAAGACCCCCTCGGCGAGCAGCGCCTCGCAGCGCAGACCGAGCGCTTCGAAACCCGCACCCGAGACGTACGCCGCCAGCTCGCGCCCCAACGCACCGGAGAGCCCTTCGAGGATCGTCCGGATCCCGGCCAGCTCCTCCTCGGAGAACGCCAGCCCGTGCCAGCCCCACAAGATGGTGCGCAGCTTCGGCTCCTCGTGGAACGTCAGCCCGTGGTCGCAGCCGAACCTGTGCCCGCCGGCGACCGGAAGGATGTGGCCGCCCTTGCGGTCGGCGTTGTTGGTGATCGCGTCGAAGACCGCCATCCGCCGCAGCGCGGGCGTGTCCTCGTGGGCGAGGGAGACCTCCTGGTCGAGCGCGTCGTAGCCGTCGAAGACGTGCATGAACCCGTCGGGCACCTCACCTGCCGGCACGATGGTCACTGGTTCGAGGCTCTCCTCGGAGGTGATCCAGCGCTGCACCATCCCGACTCCGTGCGGGCCATCGCCGAGCCAGGTCTCGGGCACCACCGACCAGCCGAGTGCCTCGGAGACGAGATAGGAGGCGACCTCGCGGTTGGCCAGCGGGCCCTCGGGGAAGTCCCACAGCGGCCGCTCCCCCGCGATCGGCTTGTAGACGACCTCGGTCTCGCCGACGGTGGCGAGGAAGGTCGCGTTCGAGGCCGTGGTCAGTCGCCCGACGAGCTCCATGGCACCGTCCTCGGCGCTGTGCCCGACCTCCGGTGCAGTCTCACCCACCGGCTCAGACCGGGTCGCGGCGCTTGAAGCCGTTGGCGCGCACGCACAGGTGTCCCTCGGCGTCGATCGGGTTGCCGCAGAACGGGCAGTTGGGGCGTCCGGCGCCCAGCACGGCCTCGGCTCGCTTCACGAACGCACGGGCGCTGCCCGGCTCGATGCGCACCAGGAGCACCTCCTCGGGCTCCGGCTCATCCAGCTCGATCGCGGAGACGGCGTCCTCGTCGACCAGGTTGCCGGACTCGTCGACCTCGGCGACGACCTCGGCCTCGCTGATCGGGAAGACCTCCAGCACGACCTTGTCCTCGTCGGGGTCCCAGGCCAGCGTCATCGTGCCGGCACGGAACTCCTCCTCGATCGGCTGCTCCAACGGCGCCTTGTCGTCAAGACCGTGCGGCGCGAGCGCGGGCACCACGGTGGGAGCCGACTTCATCACCTCGTCGAGGAGCTCGTCGAGCCGCTCGGCGAGCACGGTGACCTGCTGCTTCTCCAGAGCCACGGAGACGACGCGTGCACCCTGACGAGCCTGGAGGAAGAACGTACGCGCCCCGGGCTCGCCGACGGTGCCGACGACGAATCGTTCGGGCGGGTCGAAGGTGTGCATCAAGGGCATGATCAAACCTTATCCAGACCGTCCCCAGGACCCGAGCCACCGCCCACGACTGCGTCGTCGTTGCGGCGGCGAGACGACTTGCGGCCCTTCTTGGGAGCCAGCCACGACAGGTCGCCGGCGTGGGTGTTGGTCGAGAGCACCGAGGGCCGTCCCTCGCCGTAGCGGATCACCGAGATCGAGGCCGGGTCGACGTGGAGTCGCTGGAAGAGGTCGAGGTGCATGCCGAGCGCGTCGGCCAGGATCGCCTTGATCAGGTCGCCGTGGCTCACGCACAGCCAGACCGCCGAGTCACCATGAGCCGCCGTGACGGCAGCGTCGTGACGGCGTACGGCCTCGACGCCTCGCGCCTGCATCGCCGCCATCGACTCACCGCCGGGGAAGGTCACCGCCGAGGGCTGGGTCTGCACGGTCTTCCAGAGCTTGCGGCGAGCCAGAGCGGAGATCTTCTCGCCCTGCCACTCGCCGTAGTCGCACTCCGCGAGACCGTCCTCGACGACCACCTTGGGGCCGTCGGCCACCTCGCCGGTGCGACCCTCGAGGATCGTGGACAGCGTCTGCTGGCAGCGCTCCATCGGGCTGGTCACGGCCAGCGCGAGCGGCACCGGAGCGATCCGCTCAGCGGCCGTGCGTGCCTGCTCGAGGCCGCGCTCGTCCAGCATCACCCCCGGCAGCCGGCCGGCCAGGGTGCCGGATGCGTTCGCCGTCGTACGGCCGTGTCTCACCAGGATCATCGTCGCCACGATTGGCGACCCTATCCACCGCGTGGCCACGGATCACGTGGCCTCGATGTTCTAGCCTTGCGGGGTGATCGTCGACAGCGCCCTCTACCGCGGCGGCGCGCGTGCGGAGGTCGACTGCGCGCCCCACGACTACCCCACGCTTCGCGCCGGCGCGAAGCACGAGGGCGACTTCGTCTGGCTCGGCCTCTACCAACCCAGCCAGCACGAGCTCGAGGAGGTCGCCGCGGCCTTCGACCTGCACCCGCTCGCCGTCGAAGACGCCCTGACCGCCCACCAGCGACCGAAGCTGGAGCGCTATGCCGGCGCGATGTTCCTGGTCGTGAAGACGCTGTGGTACGTCGATGCCGAAGACGCCGTCGAGACGGGCGAGGTCGCCTTCTTCATCGGCCCCGACCACGTGATCACCGTCCGCCACGGGCGCGGCTCGAAGCTCGCGCCCGCTCGCGAGCTGCTCGAGAGCGGCGAGGAGCAGCTGCTCACCGAGGGCCCCTACTCCGCTGTCTACGCGGTCGTCGACTACATCGTCGACGGCTACGTCAACGTCATGGAAGGGCTCACCGAGGACGTCGACGAGGTCGAGACCTCCGTCTTCTCCGACGAGCGCACGCAAGACTCCGCCCGCATCTACCGCCTGCGTCGCGAGCTCGCAGAGGTACGCCGCGCCGTGATGCCGCTGCGTGAGCCGGTGCGCCGCTTCGCCAACGGCGAGGACGGGATCGACCCCGACCTGCGCCCCTACTTCCGTGACGTGCTCGACCATCTCTCCTCGATCTCGGAGACGATCGAGAACCTCGAGTCGCTGCTGTCCTCGGCCTTCGAGGCCCACATGGCCCAGCTCTCGCTGCAGCAGAACGAAGACATGCGCAAGATCTCCGCCGGCGCCGCCCTGGTCGTGGTGCCGACCCTCATCGCCGGGGTCTACGGCATGAACTTCACCCACATGCCCGAGCTCGACTGGACCTTCGGCTACCCGTTCTCACTGCTGCTCATGGGCGTCGTCGTCGCAGGTCTGTGGGTCTTCTTCCGCAGGTCGGGCTGGCTCTGACCCGAGCACGACCGATCTGGCCTGCCTGACCGGTCAGTCAGTCCGGGCCGCGCCTATCCCTTGCGCCAGCGGCTGCGCGGCACATGCACGGTGGCGGCTTCGCGGGCGCACTCGCGAAGCTCGTGGGCGACGGCCCGGTAGACGGTCGCCCACTGCTCGCCGGTGAGGCCGCCGACCTGGAGGTCGCTGCTTCTCGCGCTCGTGAAGACCTTGGCGTCTTCGACGTATTTCGCCGCTTTTGCTTCGAGCCATGCCACCTGGCTCTGAGTCGTACTCATCGCGGTCAGTATTTCATGTTTGCGCATGGTTGGGAGCCAAAACGCATGACATGACATCGACCTCAGTGCAAGAAGGTGAACAGCGGCGAGTCGGCCTCGATCCGCTCGATGACGAGGTCGCTGGCGCCCATCCGCTCGAGGAGGGCGCCGATCCCGTCGGCGGTGTCGAGGTCGATGCCGATCAGCGCCGGCCCGAGCTCGCGGTTGGACTTCTTGACGTACTCGAAGACGACGATGTCCTCACCGTCGGCCAGCACGTCGTCGAGGAAGCCGCGCAGCGCGCCGGGTGCCTGCGGGAACGAGACCAGGAAGTAGTGGCGCAGGCCCTGGTGGATCAGGGCGCGCTCGAGGATGTCGGAGTAGCGGGAGACGTCGTTGTTGCCGCCTGAGACGACCGTGCCGACCCGGGCCGCACCACGCAGGTCGATCTGCCCGAGCGCCGCCGCCGCGAGCGCGCCAGCAGGCTCCGCGATGATCCCCTCGGTCTGGTAGAGCTCGAGCATCTCCACGCAGATCGCGCCGGTGGGCACCGCGACCAGCTCGTCGACGAGCTCGCTGACGATCGGGTAGGTCACCGTGCCCGCGGTCGCGACGGCGGCACCGTCCACGAACGTGTCGAGCGCGTCGATCCGCACCGGGCCGCCGGCCTGGACCGCGGCCGCCATCGAGGCGGCACCAGCCGGCTCCACCCCGATGATCCGCGTCTGCGGCCAGACCTCGCGCACCCAGGTGGCCACTCCGGAGGCGAGGCCACCGCCGCCGATCGGCAGCAGCAGCACATCGAGGGGCTCCTCGCTCTGGGAGGTGAGCTCGTAGCCGACCGTGCCCTGCCCGGCGATCGTGCGCGGGTCGTCGAACGCCGAGACGTATCGGGCGCCGAGCCCGCGGCCGAGCTCGTAGGCGTAGGCCGAGGCCTCGTCGTAGGTCGAGCCGTGCAGGGTGAGCGTCACGTGCTCGCCGCCGAGGGCGACGATCCGGTCGCGCTTCTGCTTGGGCGTGTTGGTCGGCACCACGATGTGACCGGGCACCCCGAGCCGGGCGCAGGAGATCGCGACACCCTGGGCGTGGTTGCCGGCCGAGGCGCACACGACGCCGCGCTCGAGCTCCTCAGGGCTCAGCGAGCTCATCAGGTTGAAGGCGCCACGCACCTTGTAGGAGCGGCCCAGCTGCAGGTCCTCCCGCTTGAGGAACACGTCGGCGGCGTATCTCTGCGAGAGCCTGACCGAGCGTTCGAGCGCCGTACGCGTGGCGATGGTGCGCGCGGCGGCTTCCTCGATGGCAGCGGGTGTTACGGCAGGCTTCGTCCCGGACTCAGACACATGAGTGAGTTTGGCACGCTCACCACTCGCTGAGCACACCCACGCCGACGAGCACCAGAACCGCGAGACCGAGCACCACGCGGTAGATCACGAACGGGGTGTAGGTGTTGCGGGAGAGATACTTCAGCAGCCATGCGATCACCGCGTAGCCGAGCACGAACGAGACGATCGTGGCCACGATCGTCGGGCCCCAGCCGTAGAGGTTGTCCTCGTGGGCGATGTCCTTCATCTCGAACAGCCCGGCCCCGAAGACCGCCGGCAGCGCCAGCAGGAAGGCGTACTCGGTGGCCGTGGCGCGCTCGTAGCCGAGCGCCCGGCCCATCGAGATCGTCGCGCCCGAGCGGGAGACGCCGGGGATGAGCGCGCAGGCCTGGGCGCAGCCCATCAGGATCGCGTCGCGCCAGGACAGGTCGTCGAAGCGCTTGCGGTTCTCCCCGATCCGGTCGGCGATGCCGAGCACGATGCCCATCACGACGAGCATGGTGCCGACGATGTAGAGGCTGCGCAGGTCGTGCTCGATGACGTTCTGCAGCAGCAGCCCCATGACCACGATCGGGATCGACCCGACGATGATGAACCAGCCCATCCGGGCATCGGTGTGGCTGCGCAGCTCGGGATTGAACAGGCTGCGGGCCCAGGTGGAGAGGATGCTCCAGATGTGCTTGCCCATGTAGGCCAGCACCGCGAGCTCGGTGCCGATCTGGATCACCGCGGTGAACGCCGCACCCGGGTCGCCCCAGCCCAGCAGCTCGGGGAAGATGCGCAGGTGTGCGCTGGATGAGACGGGCAGAAACTCGGTGAGTGCCTGAAGAATGCCCAGTGCGATCGCCTGCAGATAATCCACGGGCGCACTCTAGATGGCAGGTACGGGGCACCCAACCCGGCTCCCCCACAGCGTGTCCGGCGAGAGCCGCTCTGCATGCACCGATAGATTGGGTCCATGCAGAGCCGACTCCTCGGAGCCACCGGGCTGCGAGTCTCGTCTCTCGCCCTGGGCACCATGACCTGGGGCAGCGTGACCGACGAGCACGAAGCCCGCGAACAGCTGACCGGATTCACCCAGGCCGGCGGCACCCTCGTCGACACCGCGGCCGCCTACGGCGACGGAGCCTCCGAGTCGCTGCTCGGCTCGCTCCTGGCCGACGGGTCGGTGGCCCGCGACGAGATCGTCCTGGCCACCAAGGGCGGGATCACCTGGCGAGGCGGCAACCGTGGCGTCGACACCTCGCGGGGCGCGCTGCTCTCCGGCCTCGACGCGTCGCTGAAGCGACTCGGCGTCGACCACGTCGACCTGTGGCAGGTGCACGTGTGGTCCCCCGACGTCCCGTTCGAGGAGACGCTCTCCGCGCTCGATCTCGCGCTGAGCAGCGGTCGGGCCTCCTACGTGGGCGTCTCCAACTACAACGGATGGCAGACCGCCCAGGCGGCGACCTGGCAACGAGCCGTCCCGGGCCGCGCCACCCTCGCCTCGACGCAGGTGGAGTATTCGCTGCTGGCCCGCGACATCGAGTACGAGACGCTGCCGGCCGCCGAGGCGATGGGGATGGGCGTGCTGGCCTGGTCGCCGCTGGCCGGCGGCGTACTGACCGGGAAGTACCGCACCGGCACCCCTTCGCAGTCGCGCGGAGCCGACCCCGCGTTCGCCTCCCGCGTGGAGATCTACGAGGAGGATCGCAGCCGCGGCATCATCACCGCCGTCGCCAAGGCCGCCGAGGGTCTGGAGTGGACTCCGCTGCAGGTCTCCCTGGCCTGGGTCCGCGACCGACCCGGCGTCACCGCCCCGATCCTCGGCGCGCGCACGGCCGCTCAGCTCAAGGAGGCGCTCAGCGTCGCCGACCTCACCCTGCCTCCCGAGATCGCGCTCGCGCTCGACGACGTCTCCGCCGTCTGAGCTGCACCGTCTGAGCTGCGCGGCCAAGCTGCTCCGGCCAAGCTGTTCCGTCTGGCCCCGCGGGAACATCCGATCCGGCAGACTGGTTCTCCTGAAGCAGGAAAGGACACAGCCTTGGCCCGAGCCGAACGCCGCCCACCCCGCCCCGGCGTGATGTGGGAGTACGACAAGGTGATCTTCACGCGCGAGTTCTCGCGCAACATCGTCACCAAGCTGCTCGTCGAGCGCGCCGAGCACGGCGGCTGGGAGCTCGACCGGGTGCGGATCACGGCCGACGGCACCCGCCGCGTGATCCTTCGCCGCAAGATCATCCGCCAGCGGCTCACGGTGTGAGACTTTCCTTTCGGCGGCCGCGTCGCCGGCCTATGCCGTAGAGCAGGGCGGCTAGTGTCCATGGCGTGATCCATCTCGTACGCCACGGTGAAGCCGCCGGCGCGGAGGGCGCCGATCCCGGGCTCTCCGACCTCGGTCGCCGTCAGGTCACGGCCCTCGCCAACCGTCTCTCCTTCAGGCCGGTGCGGCAGATCCTGCACGGCCCGAGCCGGCGCACCACCCAGACGGCCCAGGTGATCACCGAGGTGCTCGGAGCCGGCGCGCAGCGCTGTGACGCCCTCGCCGACCGCACCCCGGTGCCGTCGTTCGAGCGCCGTGGCGACTACCCGACGCACCGGTGGGGCTGGCTCGAGGAGGTGCCGGAGGCCGAGCGCGACATCGACGGCGCCGAGCTCACCGCCGCCTGGCACAAGCTCTGGTTCGACCACCACGACGACGAGGTCGTGCTGGTCACCCACGCGTTCGTCGCCGCATGGTTCGTACGCGAGGTGCTGGGTGCCCCGCCGGCGACCTGGATGCGCATCGGCCCGTTCGACAACGCCACCCTCACCACCATCGGCCCCAACCTCGCCGGCGAGCCCGTGGTCGAGACCTTCAACGCCGAAGTGATCCTCCCGGTCTGACCCACTCTCCCGTCGAGTCGGCTCGTCAGAACGAGCCGACTCGACGCTGTCTCAGACCTGGTCCAGGAAGCGGTCCATCACCCGCGCGCCGAACTCGAGCGCGTCGACCGGCACCCGCTCGTCGACACCGTGGAAGAGCGCGGTGAAGTCGAGATCCTCGGGCAGACGCAGGGGCGCGAAGCCGTACGTCCTCATCCCGAGCCGCTTGAAGTGCTTGGCGTCGGTGCCGGCCGACATCAGGTAGGGCGCCACGAGGGCGTCGGGATCCTCGGCGATCAGCGAGCTCTCCATGGCGGAGACGAGCGCGCCGTCGTAGGGCGTCTCCCACGGCATCTGGTTCTGGTCGAACTCGATGTCGATGCCCTCGCCGCACAGCTTGCGCAGGGTCTCGAAGAAGTCGTCCTCGTAACCGGGGAGGAAGCGGCCGTCGACGTGGGCGGTGGCCTCGGTGGGGATGACGTTGACCTTGTAGCCGGCGCCGGTCATGGTCGGGTTGGTCACGTTGCGCAGCGTCGCGCCGATCATCCGCGCGGCCGGACCGAACTCCTCGACGAGCCGCTCTGCGTTCTCCGGTGTCGGCTCCTCCCCCGCGATCTCACCGACCGCGGCGAGCAGAGCCTGCATCGTCGGGGTGAGGGTCACCGGCCACTCGTGGGCGCCGATGCGGGCGAGCGCGCCCGAGAGCCGGGTGATCGGGTTGTCATGGTTGATCATCGAGCCGTGGCCGGCGGTGCCGCGGGCGGTCAGCTTCATCCAGGCCATGCCCTTCTCGGCCGCCTCGATCAGATAGAGCCGGCGGCCCTTGACCGTCGTCGAGAAGCCGCCGACCTCGCCGACCGCCTCGGTGCAGTGAGCCAGCAGGTCGGGGTGGTCCTCGACGAGCACGTTGGCGCCCTTCATCCCGCCGGCTTCCTCGTCGGCGGTGAAGGCGAGCGTGATCGGTCGCTCGGGGATCCGTCCGGTGCGCTGGCGCTCGCGCACCACCGCGAGCAGCATCGCGTTGAAGTCCTTCATGTCGACGGCGCCGCGGCCCCAGACGTAGCCGCCGTCGATCTCGCCCGAGAACGGGTCGACCTGCCAGTCCTCGGCGGCGGCCGGCACGACGTCGAGGTGGCCGTGGAGCAGGAGGCCGTCGCCGGTGGAGCCGCCCCACTGGGCGACGACCGAGGCGCGGCCCGGCTCGGACTCATAGATCTGCGAGGAGATCCCGACCTCGTCGAGCTGCGCGGCGACGTACTCGGCCGCCTTCCGCTCCCCCGGCCCCGGGTCGTTGCCATAGTTGCTGGTGTCGATGCGGATCAGGTCACGGCAGAGGTCGACGACCTCGTTCTCGGCACTGGTCATACGGCCACCGTAGCGACCGGGTGCGACAAACTGCCGCCTGACGTCCACCTATGCGCAACCTGAGGATTTCGGGCCGGTTCGGGGCGTACGTTTCCATGGGACGCATGCACAAGCGCGCGCTCCTCTCCGCTCACCGTGCCGCGGCGCGGCAGTCGGGGCACCGCGACAACTCCTGGGAGTCGCTGGTGGAGGCCGCCACGATGGCGGTCGACTATGTGGAGTTCGACGTGCACAGGACGGTCGACGGCGAGTTCGTGCTCCATCACGACAGCCACATCCGCGACCGCATCGGACGCAAGCACAGGATCGAGGAGTGCACCTACGCCGCGCTGTCCGCGCTCGCGCCGTTCCGCCTGGTGCGCTACCGGGAGGCGCTCGAGCTGCTCGCCGCCCACGGCAAGCACGCCCACATCGACTACAAGTTCGCCTCGCCCGCAGGCCACATCGGCATCCCGCACGAGGTCGACGCCGCCGAGATCGCCCTCGAGGTGATGGACGCGAGCTTCATCCTCACCACGATGGTCGACGAGTCCGTACGCGTCCTGCGCGACTGGGCCGACCTCCGCGCCCCCTCCACGCTCGTCGGGCTCTCCCTCGGAGGTGTCGACTGGCGCCACCACCCGCTCGAGCTGATCCGCCTCAAGCTCTCGGAGTTCTTCCCCGAAGGCCGCATCCGCCGCTGCCGCTCCAACCTCGTCGTCGTCGAGCAGCGCCTCGCCGACGTCTGGCTGCTGCGCTGGGCCCACCGCCGCAACATCAAGGTGCTGGTCTGGACGGTCGACCACCCCGGCCGGCTGAACCGTTTCGTGCACGACAAACGCGTCTGGATGGTCACCAGCAACCACCCCGCCCGGGCGCTCGCGCCCGCCTGATCCGGGCCTGGTCGCGGCTCCGCGCCGCCGGCCGTCGCGGCGCGCCCGTGTCTCCTCGTCGAGACGACGGCCGCCTCGATCTCAGCCGCGCACGGGGCTCCGCACGGTCACGCTCCCGCGGTCACCCGAGCCGGTTCTCGCGGCCCCGGACGACACCCCACGCTGAGGGCAGCCCCGATTCGGCACCCTGACCCCGTCCTGATAATGTTCTTCCTGTTGCGCGCGGGTGGCGGAATAGGCAGACGCGCTAGCTTGAGGTGCTAGTCCACGTACTAGTGGGTGGGGGTTCAAGTCCCCCCTCGCGCACGCAGAGAATTGTGGCCCTGACCTGAGGAAACTCAGGCGGGGCCACTCTTCATTTCAGCCTGTCCGGGCACCGTTCGGGCACATCGGCTGGCACGGATCCGCTGTTGAACTGTCCCAACCAGCGTATCCGAACCATCACGAACGCTGTGACCGCCGGAGGAGTCGGTCGGGCAGAACTCCGCCCGCGGCCAGTTGGACCCACCTTCACGCCAAGCCCGACCCCCGGGATCCTCCGATCCACGCCATCCGGTGCCCAAAGTCGAGGCAAGCCCCTGCCGTTGGAAGCCGAGTCGATGGATCAACGTGCCTTAGCAAGTCGCGGGGCTTGACCGTTCTGGCGTGGACATGACCCCACATTGGCGCCGACAGGGCCGCCGTGAGCGAGGGTTCGGCCACTCAGCCCAGATCCCCTAAGGCCGCCGCCGCGAGCGCCACCGGGTGGGTATCCCGGCAAGGCGCCACAGGGGACGTCCGTCTGGTCGCGCGCAGCAGGCGGAGAGCGGTGCTCTGGGCTCAGGTCGCGTCTGTGAGCAAGTAGGGAATATCGTCGCGCTCAAGGAGCTGTTTGAGTAGCTTCAGCCTCGCCTTGGGCACCACCAAGATCAAGAGCTTTCGCGCCCTGCTGATTCCGACGTAGATAACGCGGCGCGCCTCGCTGTTCTCATCCGACATCCAATCGTCGAGAACGTACGGTTCGCCTGCATTCGCTCGGGGCGGAAGGACGTAGATGACGGCTTCGAACTCGGAGCCCTTGACGGCATGCACGTGGGATGCACGAAGTCCCGGCGTCGTCCCGTAATGTATCTCGGATCGAAACGCGGCCCACGGCTCCCATATTTTGGCTGTGGGTTTCGCGAGGACCTTGTTGAGGTTGCTGACCACGTCCAGACTGGTCGCCTCCGCGAACCGGCGAACCAGATCTTGGACCGTAGTGCAGAACGCTTTCGCGTCGACTGCATCTCGCGCTACCCCGATAACCATCTTCGCCAGGATCCGGAGGCGGTCAACGGTGATGCCGAGCAATTCGACGCGCTCGCTCTTATCCGTTGGCTGTCCGTCGGCCCCCCAATCCAGCTGGTCCAGCATGTGCTGCTCGATACGCCCTATCGCTTGCAGGCGGTGCTTGGTGTCCGTAGCCCGAAGGAACTGCGCTGCTGCAGCCAGGATGCTGCCTAGTACTGTCGCCGTGGCCGGGAGTTCCGTTGTCCCGGGACCAAGGCTCTGGGCATCTGCGCGGCGATGGGCGATGACCCGGCAGGCGACGGGATCGACGCCAGAGTCATTCAGGACACCCCGTGCCGCAATCTCTGCGGCCTGACCGCGTCCGACGACTACATGTATGGCCGGGAACGACATGTCACGAGGATCACTCGATTCGATGGCTTTCGGCGTGCTTCGCAAGCTCGTCACCGCAGCGCAGATCGCCGGCCTCGACCGATAACAGGTCGTGAGCGTGACCACCTCGTGGTCTTCCAAACCTGCGAGGTATTGATCGTAGAGGTTCGACGGGCCGACCTGACGGAACTCGTAGATTGCCTGATCGGGGTCTGCGACGGTCACCACATGGGTTCCGGCCTGCTGGAGGTGTCGCAGGATGCTGTGCTCTACGATGTCGCAGTCTTGGAACTCATCGACAATGACTTCGTTGAATCGCGTCACGAGGCGGTTTCGTAGGATTGACCCGGGTGTATCTAGCAACTTCAACGCAACTCGCCGGGATTCCTCGGCGCTGTATACGTGCCTCGCCAGCAGACTCTTGATAAGGCTCCGTCCTCTCTCGGTAATGTCCCGCTGCGTCCACGGTGAGACTTGGTCCCAGGCACGACGCTCGTCGTAGCCGAGCCGCCTCACGTCGAGGGCGATCGACCCGTCCCCGGATCGCGTCCAGCGGGAGAGTCGGATACCCAGACCTCCGTTCGTGGGACGAACCCTTGAGAGCTCGGTCGGGAGGTCGTCCCAAGACGCGAGGTACTGAGGAGTGACCCCAGTGGCGCGCCGTACGCTGGGCGTAACGACATATCGGTTGAAGAAGGCATCGAAGGTACCCACGAAATTGGGCGTGCGCAGCAGATGTGGACTGCCTTTCGACCGCTCCCGCGCCACGTCGACAGCTGCGTTGGTGAAGGAGAGCAGCGCAACGCCTGGTCGAGCCTCGGCTTGCTGCTGGAATCGGGCGACCACAGCGCGGGTCTTCCCGGAGCCGGGGCCGGCCTCGACATGTCGAACGGTCTGCTCAAGGACCGCCGCCTGCTCAGCGCTCAGCGCAGCGTTCACTCGTCCTCACTCGTCTGCTCTGCCAGCGGCGCGATCGCCTCGAGGGCAGCCTGCAGGTATGTGGGAACAACAAAGCTGCCGTTGTCGTCTGCTTCGATCGCCTCTGCGACGAGATGCGCAAAGTCCCCCTTCGAGATGTCGAGCGTTGGCATCTCTACCGGCGTGGCCACCGTGTTGACGACGGTGTCAGTGGACTCGCCCTCGTCCCCCGTAGCGACCTGAGGCGCAGGCTTCTTCGGCTTGGTGATCGCGCAGGCGAAGATCGCGGCTCGTTCGTCAGGTGTAGAGCCGGCCGCTGCGCTGACTTGGTCCCACTTCGCGGCCGACTTCGAGTGCAACTTGAGGAAGGCATTGCGCAAGACAGACTCGTTTGCTTGTTCACCGAACAGCTCAGCTTCCAGCGTGGTGCCGCCGACGCATACTATCAGTCGCCCGTCGGTTACCTGGGTCTTAAAAGCGTCCTCGTACGCAGACCGTCGACGGTCGCCTTGGCCGTTGTCGCCGTCGGTTATCACCACCACACGGTCCACTCGCTGACGTGAACCATTGAGTAAGAGCTTCAGGTACGGACCAAAGTCAACCCCCTCCACCGACACGAACGTCAGCCCGCGAAGATGCCGTCGAGCGGCTGCTTCGTCGCTAGAAGGCAGCGCCGCCTGCTTTAGCCGGAGTGCCGCTAGCACCGGAAGCAGAAGCATCTCGGCAGTTCCTTCGACGAGGACAACGTGCCGGGCGAACAGCAGGGATGCCCGGGTGACGCTGAGGTAGCGATCGATCTTGCGTACCTCTGGCGCCGTGAGGCCGAGACCGGCCAAGGAGATGGCCTGGGTCTGCCATGTCGACTCGCACTTCTCCCGCGCGACGACCACGACATTCTTGATCGAAACCTCGCTAGCGAGGTTGGGCGAGTGGGTGGTGACGACAACCTGGACCCTGCCAGTGGGATGCAGGCCATCGGAGTCGACTCCGCTCTTTTCCGCCTGGTCACGCAGGAAGCCGAGCAACACCACTTGGAGCTGCGGGTGGAGATGAGCCTCCGGCTCCTCGACGAGCAGGATCGTCAAGTCGTTCTCGCGGGCGCGGACCAACTCGAGCACGATCATGGCGACGTACAGCAAGTTCGCGTAGCCCAGGCCAGCGGAGGCGATGTCCCCGATGGAGGTGCCCGATTCGAAAAGCTGGATGCGGAGCATCCTGACGATCTGCCTGAGCCGAAGGTCCCGCCCGCTGAGCGAAAGGTCGTGTTCTCGATCGGGCGGCGTGGTCTGCCCGAAGTAGTCCTGGATGACGTCACGGGTGGTGGTCGCAACCTCGTGCTTGGCGATCGTGCCTACGGCTTCCTGGGCGGTTGCGACGAACCCGTCTTCGTCGATCCCGTTATCGGGATCACTGAGCAGGATGCGCACCACGTCGTGCAGCAGGTCCGAGGTACCGCTGTCGATGTCGCGCACCGCATCGCGAAGCGGCGGGAGGTAGACGTGGCTGATCCGGCTACGTGCTACTGGCTCAGGATCGTCGGCGCCGGCGTCACCGATGCTCCACGTCTGAACTTGGCGGCGCGGCACGGCCGGGTCGGTCGCGAACGTCGTGCGGTAGACGAGGTCGTCGTGGGTGTCGACAAGCTGCGCCATGTATACCGCCTCTTCGGACACGGTCAGGCCCGAATAGCGAGCCGCGATCTCCACCGGCTCACCGATGTCGACCCCCCCGAGTCAGGTCTCGGTCGGCTCGAAACCATGCTGTCTGCTGGCGCCCGGTCGCTGGGGCGACCAACCGCATGGCGTCGATGATGGCGCTCTTCCCCGAGGCGTTCTCGCCGACCAGCACCGAAAGCAACGGGTCGAGGTCAAGTGTTGTGTCCCCGCAGGATCGGAAGTTTCGCAGCTTCAGACGGTTCAGGTGCACCGAGAATTCCCCCCACGTGGTTGACTTACCCGAAACGTAACGGCGTTCGTTCGTCCGCGAAGCTGCTTCGATCGCTTGCCGCTGGATCTCACCGATGTTGGGCAACTTCGCGGCGCCCAGTTCCGCCGGCGCAACCCTGGAAGCGCGCTGGACCAGGCAGTGGATTCGCTCTGCATCCCACCCCTCTAATCCCCTAGGTCCGGCGCCGGGTCAGCTAGCAGGATGCTCCAACTCCGCGGCCGATTTCAGACCGTGGCAAGGCCGCGGACGCCTAGCCAACTGCACGACCCCTTCGTGGCTGTTAATGCTCTGGAGGTTCCTTACGCTGGAGCCGGTGACTGCGTTCTCGGTTCGGCTGATTACAGAGATGAATCCAGGATTCCGGTCACTTGGAGCAGCGTGTCGCTCGGTGCGTGTCAAGCCGTCTCCAAACCAGCAGCGGCGGCGTGAGCGCAGCGAGGGCCGCAAACTTCAAGGCATCGATGAATGCAACGAGCGCGACCAGCAGAAACCAATCGGTTGCTCCCCCGTCGACGAAGGTGGTCACCAATCGGGCGACGAACAGGTAGACAGGAACCGCTATCACGGCCACTGGAATCGCCAACTTGAGGCCGGGCTCAGAGCGTAGGTAGTCGATGGCGATGTTGGACGGGGCGTACGCCCTGACATAGCCGTGGACGGTGGCCACTGTTCGCCAGACGCATAGGAAGAGAATCGTGAGCACAGATCGACCTCCGGTTGGGGCAGGGGTTGCAGTCCACGATGCAACCGGTCGCTCGTTTGCGTCGTGGCCTGTGGAGAAACGTCCGCTGAGGCGACTATCTGAGGCCCGACTGCAAGGACGCCGCGGGCTTTGCTCGGTCTGCGGCCAGGGTCACGGCAAGGCTTTCCGCTCGCCGCTGGGCGATAAGGGCGAGGGTCCGATCAGCTCGTTCTGCTTCACTTCGCGCGCCCGGGCCGAGTGGGATGTCGCTGGTGATCTGGTAGCGGTCGCGGTAGGCGGCGATGGTTCCGACCGCGGCGATCCAGTCACGGCGGACCGCGGGCGATGTCGGTGGTTCGCCCAGCCGACGGGTCCAGGCAGGGCGCTCAAGCACCGCGGTCTCGGCGAGGGCCTTGGCTCGTGCTTCGACCAGGCCCCTGCGCTCGTCGAGGGCTTCGCGCATCGCGGTGGGCATCTCGCCGATTGCTTCGGGGATCATGCCCGCGATGAAGCGCTGGGCTGAGGCCACTCCCCTGCGGGTCGGCTTCGCGTTCGTGGCGAGGCGGAGTCGGTATTGAAGGACAGCAGCAACATCCTCTGCGTCGGTGAGGTCGCGTTGGGCTACGAGGCGTGGGAGGAGTCGGTCTACCGCGTGGCCATTGGCTTCGGCGCGGCGCAGCGACGCGGTCAGGGGCCCAAAGGCATCACCTGCGACGACGTCGTCGGCTTGAGAATCGGTCAGACCGGAGCGGCGGACGAGGTCGGCCCACCGGTCGCGTTGGGCGACGGCGGCGATGGTGTCGTACTCAGCTGCGAGTTGAGCGATGGAGCTCCAGGTCTCGTGTTCGGCCGTGATGGTCTGATGCGCGGAGAGCTCGGCGCTGGAGTGTTGGAGTACGCCGCAGAGCACGGTGTGGGCGTTCGTCTCGCCGTCGTCGGGGTGGCCGGCGTGGGTGTCATCGGGCTGGTCGAGGGCGACGTAGGCGGTGTTGGCGTCGCGGCCACGGGTCATGGAGACGTACAGGTTCTCTCTGGTTGTTCTCGAGGATGCGAGGACGTGGGCGGTGTCGACGGTGATACCTTGGGCGCGATGGGCGGTGATGGCGTATCCGAGGTCTACGTGTTCGGAGACGTAGTCGGCGGGAAGGATGACGGTCGCGGCGTGGTTGGCCCGGCGGGAGACGACGAGGGTTCCATCTTTGCCGACGTCGTCGATGCACCATCGGTCGCCGTTGCGGACCCAAGCGCCACGCAGGGAACGGAGGCGGCGGTCGTTCCGGCGGGTGATCACGATGTCACCGACTGAGGCGGGTTCCCCGCTGGCGAGGGTGACTTCGCGGGAGGCTTGGGTCTGGCCGGTGAGGATGCGTTCTGCTCTTGCGCGGGCGTTGAGGGCGTGGACGGTTTCGGTGGTTTCGGTGACGAGAACGCTCGCTCGGCCGTTGGCCTGGTCGTTCAGCCAGGCGGTGTAGGCGGCTTCGAGCATCTCGTCGGTGGTGCCATCGCGGAGGCGGTCGTGTCGGGCATACGCCGTTATGGCCTCAAGGCGACCGGCCCGGAGGTCGAGGCTGGTTTCGCGTTCCCACTCGTTGCGGAAGCGGTGGACCTCGGCGAGTTCGGGGACGTCTGTTCTGGCGGCGGCGAGCAGGGTGAAGGCACCGCCGGCATCGACGGACTGGAGTTGTGCCCAGTCCCCCACGAGCAGGACCTTCGCGCCGGCGATGGCGGCGAGGCTGGTGATCTGGTCGAGGGTGGTGGTGTCGGCGAGGGTGGCTTCGTCGATGATGACGAGCTGGCCTCGGTGGAGGCGCACGTTGCCGGCGGTGTGTTCGTGGAGCCATTTCGCGGTGTTCTCGCAGCGGATGCCGAGGTCTCCGGCGAGTACGTCGGCTGCGGCTGCGGAGGGTGCGAGGCCGACGACGCTGCCTCGGCCGTGCTCGCGCCGCCAGGCGGTGAGGAGGGCGTGCATGGCGGTGGTCTTCCCGGCGCCGGCTGGACCGACAAGGAGGTCGACCAGTCTGCTGGAGTTGGCAATGGATTCGAGGGCGTCGGCTTGGTTGCGGGTGATGCGACGGCCCTGGTAATTGCAGCGTACGGCGCGGGCGACCGTTTCGGGGCCTAGCCTCGGGGCCGTGCGGGACTCGGCGCGTTCCAGGAGCCGGCCCTCGGCCGCCATCACCGCGGTTGATGAGTATTTGGTGGCGTGGCGCGGCCGGAACACCGACGTGCCGTCTTCCATCTGGTACTCAGGCGGGCTCGGGGTCAGTTCGGGCGGAGTGAGCGCGACCGAGTGGGCTTCGGCCGCTTCGACGATCTTGCTGACGACGTATTCACGTTCGGCGGCGTTGGGGAAGCGCCAATGCATGGTTTGGCGGGAGGCTTCTGCCCATAGGTTCCAGTGGCGCCAGGTCGACCGCTTCCGTTCGACCTCGGCCACGACGCTGCGGCCGATCTCTTCGATGAGCTCAGCCGGAATCTGCTCGGCCCTCACGATCGCCGGGAGGCAAGGCCGCGTCAAGCCGCGCGCCCAGGACATGGCGTCGCAACGAAGAAGCCGTCCGGCACGGAGGCGCCATTCGGTAGTCAGGTCGAGCAGTGACCGCAACTGCTTCTCGGGACGGGTAGCTAGGGTCGCTCGGGCGCGGAAGACGACGATGGTGGCGTTGCTGGGGCGGCGACCGTGGCGGGCGACGTACTCGTCGATCATCCGGTTCTTCTCCACCTCGATGGAGCGGGACCGGTTGGAGAACTCCTTGATCAGCGCCTCGTCGACGCCGGCAATCTCCCACTGCGGGTTGCGATCAGCGTCCCTCCCCCGCTGCTCCCACGCGAGCCCGAAGGTTCCGGTGATCCGGTCGGCGAGCACCGCGTTGTAGTGCGCGGAGACGGCGGTGACCGCGGCGTGCATCGGCCGGCTGTCGAGGCTGCGCCACCGACCGTCGAGCGCGGCTTGGACCTTGTTGGAAATGACCACGTGGGTGTGAAGTTGAGGGTCGCCGGCGCGCGAGTCCCAATGGTCGAAGGCGGCCGCGATGATGCCCTCAACGCCGACCTGCGAGACGGCACCGTCGGCATTGGCAACCCCGGCCCTTGTCGCGGCCACCTCGCGCTCCATGTAGTCGATGACGTCGGCGACCGCCGCATGGTGCGCCGCCAGGAGCAGTTCCTGGGTGTTCGCATCGGCCACGCCCCACATCACTGAGACCGACTTGGGGACGCTGAAAGTGAAGTCGTACGCCGCCACCGCCCGCCGTCCGGACTGGGCGGCCTCCTCGGCCTCGATCCGCGCCGTCTCCGTCGCTCGATCGTCGTCGCTGAGGTTGGAGTCGAGGTGGCGTACACGGTCAGCGATTCGCTCCTCGGTCGGCTTGTATTCGGGGTACGCCCGGCCGAGCGGCTCGCCGGTCACCGGGTCACGGCCAGCGCCGATCAAGAGCGCGAGCTGTGTCTCGGTCACCTGGGCGCCCTGCCTGATCCTGCCTCCGCCGACGCCCGGTAGCCCAGATCCCATCCACCGTCCCGGCGGGGTGCCCGCTTCGGCGTAGTAGCGGGTCAGCGGCGTGGACAGCGCTCGGTTGCCGTCGCCGGCGGCCACACTCTTCAGGAGATACTTGTAGCCGTCGCCCGCGTGCATCACCCGCATCGACACCACCACGGCGCCCCTCCTCTGGGTCCGGGGATGCGTGTCTGCACCCCGCTCACCACTGAGGTGCCCTCGATCTGCCAATCGTGTGCTGCCGTGAGGGGCGCAAGGGGAACCTGGGAAGGTCGGAGCACCTTGGAGCGAGGCGGGCTGGGCCAGAGAGAGCAGCAGATGAGCAAGCTCGGCGACTGTCCGTTAATGGTTGCAAACAAAGATTAGCGTTGCAATTTGGGTAAAGGTCAGTGAAGACTGAGGACCAGTCTGCGTCGCCGCTGGGCACCAGCGGGGCGCATTCTGCGTCCTCCAGCCGGAGGAAGCAGGTACCCCATCATGAGGATCACGGCAAGAACGTTCAGCGCCACGACAGCAGTTCTACTGTTCGCCGTCGCTACTTCTTGCGCCCAGTCACCGGACGGGACGGGTCCGACGAGCAAGCCGGATTCGTCGTCGAAGGAGCCGATTTCGACGGCGCCGGAGTCTCAGGAGGATCGCGCCTCGGCCGATGCGGAAGACGCTGTGCGGGCATTCTTCAAGACGGTCGATGAGCTTCAGCAGGATCCTGACAAGGATCTTGAAGGACTTGCGAACGTTGCGATCGGCGTCCAGCTCAATGCCCAGAAGCTGTCGATCGAGCAGCTCCGGAAGGCTGGCCAGCATCAGACCGGCAGTACCGACGTCGCTGAGATGAAGGTGCAGTCGGTGAGCTTGGACAACTCCGACCCGAAAGCCGGGAAGGTGCCGACGGTAACGGTGGATGCCTGCTGGGATGTCGCCGACGTTGATGTCGTCGACAAGAACGGGAAGTCGGTGGTGAGTCCGGATCGACCGGATGACGGCTGGACACGTTTCACCGTGGCCAACTACCACTGGTCCAAGAATCCGAGCGGCGGCTGGCGCATCGCCAACGGCCAAGACCTCGAGCAACCGTCATGCAAGGTTTCCTGACACGCGTCTTCATCATCGTCCTCCTCGCGGCGGGCGCAACTCTTCTCGGCACCGGCACGGCGTCGGCCGACACTCGATGTCAGCAGACCAACAAGTCGACCGGCGAGTGCATCCTCTGGGTTGAGACCGGATCGCCTGGTGGCGGCGCCGGCGGATCGGGTGGTGAGGGGAAGCCGGCTGGGTCGACCAGTGGACCGAAGGACTCCGGCTCGGGGAACAGTTGCTACTGGGACCCGGCCAAGCAAGGAGTTGGCGGGCCACCGGCTGGTCCGGTGCCGTGCACATCGTCCTATGGCACCTGGAGCAATGACCGCAACTGCTATGTGGAGGCGTATGACCCTCCTCCCCCACCGGGTGACCCTGCTTGGGAGGGACACGAACCCGATGATGGCGCGGTCTACAACTGCTACCAGCCGCAGACGTCGCTGCTGGTGACCTTCTGGTCCCAGACACCTCCAGAGGCTGCGGAGGCCGGACCATCGCCACGTGAGGTCGCGCTGATGGCGATCGAGAAGATGAACCTTCGAGCCATCGACATCGGGATCACCCCGGAGGCCGGCGAGGACCGCGTCGGGCTGGTCGGGATGCCGGTGTGGCTATGGGTGAACGACCCGGGTCCGTCCACGTTCGGTCCGGCGACGGCATCAGCGTCGGCCGGTGGGATCACGGTGTCTGCAACGGCGCGGGTGCATGAGATCACCTGGGACATGGGAGATGGCACGCAGGTCGTGTGCCGGAGCGCGGGGACGCCGTACGAGCCGAGGTTCGGGAAGCGGAAGTCGCCGGACTGTGGCCACGTTTATGAGAAGTCGAGCGCGCACCAGCGCGGCGAGAAGTACACCGTGACGGCGACCTCGGACTGGGTGATCACCTGGGCCGGCGCGGGACAGACCGGAACGATCCGGCTGGGCGGCCTGGCCCGTTCGGTCGACATCACGGTTGGGGAAGCGCAGGTGCTCGTGAGCTGAGGCCCGTGAGCAGGAGAGGGACCACCGATGACCAGCACCACAGTACGCAGCGACCGAGCCACGCCGTCCGAGGGCCCGAAGGCGTTGCCGCCGCCAAAGCTGCGCCGCCGGCCGTGGCTATCGGTCGCCGCCGCAGCCGCGATCGCGCTCGGCGCGTTCGGAGGCACGTGGGTCTGGGCGGCGACCACGGACACGGTCGAGGTGCTGGCGGCGCGTACAACGATTCCTCGCGGTGCGCTGATCACGCACGACGACCTCGAGCGGGTGCGGATCACCACCGACCCAGCTCTTGCTCCCCTTCCGGCGAATGCTCTGGATGACGTGGTGGGCAAGCGAGCGGCGTACGACATCTTGTCCGGGGGTCTGATCACTGCTGAGGCTGCGACGGATGACCCGGTGCCCGGTGAGGGGAAGTCGGTGGTCGGGGTGGCGCTGACTCCGGCGCAGGAGCCGGGGGTGGCGCTTCGCAGTGGGGATCTCGTCCGGGTCGTGGTCGCTCCGGCCGTCGGCGAGGAGGTGCCGAGCGGTACGCCGCAGTTCTCCGAGGCGGAAGTCGTCGAGTCCCACCGCGGCGAGGATGGGACGCTGGTGGTCAGCGTGATGGTGCCGCATGCCGAGGCGACGCTGCTGGCAGCACGTGCTGCCAGCGGCAACGTGGCGCTCGTGCTCGACTCCGGGGTCGAGTGATGGCGGTCATCGCGCTCGCGTCGGCAGGCGGATCACCTGGAGTCACGACCACGAGTCTAGGGCTCGCGTTGGCCTGGCCACGCCCGGTCTTACTCGTTGACGCGGATCCGACCGGAACCGCCGGGGTGTTGTCGGGATTCTTCCGCGGTACGTGGGCACCCGAGCTGTCCTTGATCGACCTGGCGCTGAGTCCCCTCGGTGTCGCTGACGCTCTACCAACGGTGGCGCAGAGACTGGAGGGCACCTCGGTCTCGATCGTCGCTGGCATCCGCGATCACGCACAGGCAACTGGCCTTCGAGATCTCTGGGCTCCGCTCGCCGAGGCGCTGGCTGCCTTGGAGTCGACGGGCCAGGATGTGATCGTGGACGGCGGCCGGCTCGGGCTTCCCGGTTACCCGGAACCGCTGCTCGATGCCGCGGACCTGACCTTGATGGTGACGCGCTCGCCGCTTCCGGCCCTGGCCGCGGCGCGTACGTGGTCGGCGACGGTACGCCGCCAAGACTCCGGATGGCGGAACCCTGGCGCGCTCCTGATCGGTGAGGGCCAGCCCTACAAGGCGGCCGATGTCGCCAGGGTGATCGGCATACCAGTGATCGGAGTTCTACCGGACGAGCCGGAGGCCGCGGCGGTCTACTACCGCGGTGCCCATGCTCCAGCGCAGTTCGAGAACGGGACGTACGTCCGCTCACTGATCGCACTGACAGAAGTCATCCAGGCGTGCGTCGCCCGCAGTCGCGCCCAGCTGATCGAGGAGGTGACTCGATGAACGACCACCGTCCGCGGACGAGCAACATCGAGCCGCCAGATCCGAACCGGTTGCCGCTGTTCGCGCCGCAACGGACCATGCCGACATCAACGGCACCGCGGAACGGTCACCGGGTGGGGTCCGGGCCGCTCGCTTCCTCCGAGACTGGTATCGGTTCTGTCGAGGTTGACTGGTCGCTGGTCGCTGCGCTCCGTGCTCAGGCTTCGGAGCAGCTGAGCCAGGCGGTGGCCGCTGACGGCGTACGTCTGGACAAAGAGTCGCAGGAGGAGCTGGCCAAGGCGATCGTGCTGGACCTGATCGAGGCCGCGATGGCGGACGACATGGACGTCGGCGCGCCGACCTGGACCGCGGCGAAGCAACGCGCGGTCTTCAAGGCGGTGCTTGACTCGCTCTTTCGACTCGGCAGGCTGCAACCGTTGGTAGAGCGTGAGGATGTCGAGAACATCCTGGTCACCGGATGTGACGAGGTCTTCCTCGAGCTCGTCGACGGGACCCTCCTCGCCGGACCACCAGTGGCGGATTCGGATGAGGAGCTGATCGAGTTCCTCGTGTTCCTCTCCTCTCGAGGCGAAGGGTCCTCGCGGCCGTTCTCGCCGGCGCGACCGACGTTGCATCTGACCTTGGGTGAGTACGCCCGCCTCGCCGCCGTGGCCTGGCGGATGCCTCGACCCTCCATGGTGATCCGCCTGCACCGCATGGTCGAAGTCACCCTCGATGACTTGGTGGACATGCAGATGCTCACCCCTGTCGCGGCCTCGTTCCTCCGCGCCGCCGTCAGAGCCCGGGAGTCGATCGTCGTCTCAGGGGTCCAGGGAGCTGGCAAGACAACCGTCGTCCGTGCGCTGTGCAACGAGATCCCGCCACGCGAGGTGCTCGGCACCTTCGAGACCGAGTACGAGCTGTACCTGCACAAGCTCAAGACCCAGCACCCGATCGTCTACCCGTGGGAGGCCCGACCGGGCTCGGGCGAGTACGGCCCCGACGGACGCCAGGCTGGTGAGTTCACCCTGGACGAGGCGCTGTATGACTCCTTCCGGTTCAACCTGTCGCGCCAGATCGTCGGCGAGGTCCGAGGCAAGGAGGTCTGGCCGATGATCAAAGCGATGGAGTCCGGCCCCGGCTCGATCTCGACCACTCACGCCTCCGATGGCGTCGCGGCCCTGCGCAAGCTGGTCACCTGCGCCATGGAGGCCGGGCCTCACGTCACTCACACGCTGGCCACCGCCAAGCTCGCCGCAACCCTGCGCCTGATCGTCCACCTGGAACTGCACACCACCCAGATTGCCGACGGCGAGTGGCAGCGCACCCGCCGAGTCGCAGAGATCGTCGCGGTCGAGCCCGGCGAGCACGAGCTCGGGTACGCCACGACCCCCGTCTTCACCACAGACCCCGCCACCGGGATGGCAACGCCTACGACCCTTCCGGACAGGTATCGTGCCCTCGCCGCGTACGGGTTCGACTATGCCGGGTACCTCGCGACGCAGACTCCCTACCGCCCGGACGGTGTCTCATGACGCCGCTCATTCCCGCGATCTCCGGAGCGCTCATCGTCGCCGGGGCCATAGGCCTCACCGCCGGCCTTCGCCGCGCGCCGGTCGTCGAGCGCGTCCCGACCCGGTCGAGGTCGTTGAACCGGATTCAGTCACTCCCCCGCCAGACTCGCCTATTGCTCGCTGGCGGGTTCATGGCCGGCGTGCTCGGCTGGCTGGTGACCGGCTGGCTGCTAGCTCTCATCATCGGCCCGGCGGCGGTCATCGGACTCCCTTACCTCTTGGCCACCTCGCCCGCCAAGGCACGCATCGCCCGCCTCGAAGCACTCGAGGAGTGGTCCAGGTCCCTCTCGGGCGTACTCACCGTCGGGGCCGGCCTGGAACAGGCCCTCATCGCCACGCTGCGCTCCACTCCAGCGCCTATCGCCGGCGAGGTCGGGCGCCTCGCAGCTCGCCTGCGTGCCCGGTGGCGCACTGAGGATGCGCTCCGGGCCTTCGCCGATGAGCTCGATGACGCCACCGGCGACCTGGTCGCGGCGAACCTCATCCTGGGTTCCCGGCGTCGTGGGGCTGGTCTCTCGGCCGTGCTCGACTCGCTGGCCGAGTCGGTCGCTGCCGACGTACGCGCTCGGCGTCAGGTCGAGGCCGACCGCGCCAAGCCGCGCGCGACCGCGCGGTGGGTGACGATCATCAGTGCCACCGTGCTGCTGGTCCTGGCGCTCTCCGGCGGCTACGTCGAGCCGTACTCCACCCCGCTCGGCCAAATCATCCTGACCATCCTGCTCGCTGCCTACGCCGCGCTGCTGGTGTGGATGCGCCGGATGGCTGAGGGCAGGCCGCCGCCCCGAATCCTCGGCAACCGCCGCGAGCTCGCGAAGGCTGAGCTGTCATGACCGGTCTGCAGATCATGATGGCCTCCGGCGCGCTGATCGGGCTCGGCATCGTGCTGCTCCTGGCCCGCGTACTGCCGGCGCATCCCGATCCGGTCGACGCGCTTGACCGGCTCACTGCCAAGGCGGCACCAACCAGGGCGGTTGCGACTCCGGCGAACCGGACAGAACGGCTCGGCACCTGGGCGATCCGCGCTCTCCCGCCGGCGATCTGGGTGCGTACGCCAACACGCGAGCTCGCGCTCCTACGGCTCTCGCTGGCTCGGTTCTACGGCGAGAAGATCATCTTCGCGGCACTCGGGCTGGTCATCGCGCCCGTGTTCGCAGTCTTCCTCTCACTCATCGGCCTCGGGCTCCCCGTCGCAATCCCTGCCATCGGTTCGGTTGCTCTTGCCGTGGTGATGTTCTTCATTCCGAACTACAACGCGCTCGACGATGCCCGTGCAGCGCGGCTCGAGTTCACCCGGGCATTGGGGGCCTATACCGAGCTGGTCGCGCTCGAGCGCAACAACGGATCTGGTGTACGCCAGGCCATGGAGGCCGCTGCCGAGATCGGCGACTCGTGGGTCTTCACCCGGCTGACCGAGGAGCTCACCCGCTCACGCTGGTCCGGCCTACCACCCTGGGAAGCGCTCCACGCGTTGTCGGAGGAACTCGGCCTTCCCGAGCTCGATGACTTCGCCGACATCATGCGTCTCTCCGGTGAAGAGGGCGCGTCGGTCTACTCGACCCTGCGCGCCCGCTCCGCGGCGATGCGCACCGCCATGCTCAACGACGAGATCACCGAGGCCAACGCCGTCGGTGAACGTATGTCCATCCCCGGCTCACTGCTCGGGGTGGTCTTCATGGGGCTGCTCCTGGCTCCATCACTGCTCCGGATGGTCATGCCCACCTGAGACGTACGAAAGGGCTCACCGACACACGAAACGAGATATCTCCTCATGCACCGACTCATCACCTTCATCCTCGGACTCATCCTGATCGGCCAGCACCATCTGGACGTGGCCATCGAGGGTCGCCGGCGGCGCGACGAGCGCGGCTCGGTGACCATCGAGAACGTCCTGTGGGCCGTCGCCGTGATCGCGATCGTCGCCATCGTCGTCGCCGCGATCAGGACCTTCGTCACCAATGAGTCCAACAAGATCAGATAGGCACCGCCGGGCTCGCAACGAACGAGGCGCCGCCTCGATCGAGCTCGTCATTCTGCTACCCGCCCTGTTCGCGGTCATGTTCCTCGGAATGCAGGCCGCGCTCTATTACCACGCCCGCACGATCGCGATCGCCGCTGCACAAGAGGGTGCCCGAGCGGCCGGCGCAGAGGGCGCGACCTCAACCGATGGCAGGCGATCGGCTCGCGCCTATCTCGCCGACGTCGGCGGAGACGCACTGAAGTCGAGCCGCGTCAACGTCACCCGAACCGGGACAACAGCCACAGCGACAGTCACCGGGCGGAGCCTGAGCGTATTGCCCGGGTGGCAGCCTCGAGTTCGGCAGTCTGCGAGCGTGACCGTCGAAAGGCTCACTGCGCCATGACCTCGAGACGACGAGATGAGCGTGGATCCTCCGCGATCGAGGCAGCCATCGGCGTACCTGCCTTCGGTCTCTTCGTCGGCCTGATCATCTTCGGTGGACGTATGGCCGTCGCGCACGAGTCGGTGCAGTCGGCCGCAGCGGAGGCCGCGCGTACGGCTTCGATCGCCCGGTCCTCCTCCGACGCGACGCGAACCGCGACCGACGCGGCACGAGCGAGCCTCAAGAGCCAAGGAATCAACTGTCGTACGGTCTCGGTTCGAATCGACACCCGGGCATTCCAGACAGCCGTCGGAGAGCCGGGCGCGGTGGCCGCCACCGTCACCTGTCGCCTGGATCTGACCGACCTGTCCGCGCCCGTGCCAGGGAGTCGCACGATTCGGGCCACGATGTCCTCGCCAGTTGACACCTGGCGGGAGCGAGGTGATTCACGATGAATCACCTCCGCGATGAGCGCGGTTCGGTCACAGCCTGGATGGCGACCGGAGCCTTCGTCATGGCCACTCTTGTCGGGCTGGCCGTCGACCTCGGTGGGCAGGTTCACGCCCAGCAGCGAGCCCACGATGTCGCCGCCCAGGCAGCGCGCACCGGCGCCCAGGAAGTGCAGGCGGCACCCGCGGTCCAGGGCCGGTACGCCCGGATCGACACCAGTGCCGCACGCCAGGCAGCCCAGGCGTACCTCTCCGCCGCCGGCATGCGGGGCACGGTCTCGATCAGTAACGGCGACCGGATCGTCGTCGAGACCCGCGACACCTACCGCACCAAATTCCTCGGGATCATCGGTATCACCAGGGTCACGGTCCATGGCGAAGCGACCGGCCACCTCGTACGCAGCCTCGGAGGTAACCAGCGATGATCACCAGGCTCCGCGGACTCGCCGCCACCCTCGCCCTCGCGGTCTTCGTGATGGGCGGTCCAATCTTCCTTGTCTATGCCCGGTCGCTGCCTGACTTCAGCGCCTTCACCTGGGACCGGCTCCAGGACCGCGACGACGGCACCGTGGCGCTCGCGGTCATCTACGTCGCGTGCTGGGTCTGCTGGGCGCTGTTCACTATCTCGGTCTTCGTGTCCATTGCATCGATGCTGCGAGGGATCCGGGTCCCTCGCCTGCCGGGTCTCAGCCTTCCTCAGGGTGCAGCGAACCATCTCGTCGCCTCCGCCGCGCTTCTGTTCATCAGCGCACCCGCAGTGACGCAGACGATGACTTCGCCCCCGGCGGATGCATACGTCCCTCAGGACGTGCCGGTTCAACTGGTCAGCGACCCTTCGGGCGACGAGCCACCCGAACCACGCAACCCGACTGCCGCGCAGCCCACCCCAAAGGCGACAGCCTCCGGCGAGACCGTGGCCTACACCGTCAAACGCGGCGACAGCCTGTGGCGGATCGCCGAAAAGCACCTGGGCAGCGGCGAGCGGTTCAAGGAGATCGCAGCCTTGAACACGTACGTCCTCTCGAAGAATCCCGACTACCTCGAAGCAGGTCTCATCCTTCGCCTTCCCGCTCCCGCGAAACCGGCCGAGAACACCGACGCCGGCGACGACACTTACGTCGTTGAACCGGGTGACACTCTCTCGGAGATCGCCGAGGAGGAATTGGGGGATGCCGAGAGATACACCCAGATCTTCAACGCCTCCACCAACACGGTTCAGCCCGACGGCGCTCGGTTGACCGATCCCGACCTGATCCGCCCAGGCTGGACGCTGCAGCTCCCCACGACAACGAAACCCCAGGTCAGGAAAGGGGGGCCTCCCGCAGCACCGCCTCCGATCTCGCCGACCCCATCGAAGTCCCCCACCCCTGAGACATCACCACAGACGTCACCTTCGACATCCCCCTCACCCGTCCCGGCAACACAAGCACCCGACGACGCGAGTGACAACGCCTCACACACTCCAGCCTGGGTGCTCCCCGGGCTCACCGGTGCCGGCGCGGTCCTCGCCGGCCTGGTCTTCCTCGCGCTGCGCTCCTACCGACGCACCGCGCTCCGCTTCCGCCGCCCGGGCCACATCCTCTCCACTCCCCCAGAGATCACCGACGTGGCCAAGACCGCTCAGTTCGCCGGCAGCGTCACCGGCCCGAACATCCTTGGCCTCAACCACCTTCTCGAAACGCTCGAGAAGACGGAGGACTCGATGCCAACGCTGAGCTGGGTCGCCCTCGGGAAACGCACCGCGACCCTGCACCTAACGGAGAGCGCGCACCTTCCAGACCCCTGGACCGGTGACGGAAAGATCTGGATGGCCCCGCTGCCAGAGAACCCATCCGATCCCGAGTACTCCTGCCCTTACCCCCTCCTCGTCGGGATCGGCTCCAACAACAGCGGCGACCATGTCCTGCTTAATCTCGAGGAACACTCCTACGTCGCCGTCACCGGTGAGCCTGCCAGGAGGGCGGCGTTCGCGAGGTACGTGAGCGCCGAGCTCGCCTTCAACCCCTGGTCGATCGTCGCCACCGTCGACACCTTCGGCGTGGCCTCTGAGGTCACCTTCTGGTGCGACGACCTCTCAGGAGGCGACCAGGGCGGGGCCAACCACCACCCGGCCCACGACGACCGCTTCGTAACTGAGCTCGCCCAAGTGCTCGACCCCAAGTTCGCTCATTCAGAGATCGACACCTACCACGCCGTCATCGCGACCAGCGACCACGCCGACCTGGCCCAGCAGGTGGCCGAGATCATCGCGGCGTACCCCTCCCGATCCGGCGCCACTGTCCTTCTCCTCGCAGACACCATCCCACCAGGAAGCACCCCCATCGCACTCACCCACGACGGACGCCTCCACCTGACCGTCCTGGACCTCGACCTGACCGCGGCCGGGCTCACCGAATCCGAAGCAGCCGCCTGTGCCACCCTCTTCGCTCTCGACCCGGTCCCCGACAACATCACGTTGCCCACCTCCAAGAACGCGAACGGCCGGAAGGCCACCACCGACGAGGCCGGCGCACTCGTCCCCGAGCAGACCGAAGCGCGCCCCATCGACCAACCAGCAGGACCCGGTTCACTCCTCCCAAAGGAAACCAAGCAGTACGTCGCAGCCGCGGCCACCACGACCGACGACATCGATCAGCTGGCTCCCGTCACGACCCACCCACGTCCAGACCTGTCGGCGGACGCTGAGCCCACCGATCTGAACACGCCTGCGGATCCTGCTGCCGCGTCCGAGAAGGAAGGTGCCGGAGGCACCGCCGAAGACGATGACGCGAGCCTCAACGGCACCGTCGACACCTGGTATGACGATGACTGCCCCTACCCCCGCCTCACCCTCCTCGGCCCGCTGGCCGCCCGAACCCACGGCGACCACAAAGCAGTGGCCCGGCGACGCCCGTTCTACCTCGAGCTCCTGACGTACCTCGTCCTCCACCCGCAGGGTGTCACCGGCGCCCAGATGGCCGAAGACTTCGGCCTCAAGATCCAGCGCCTGCGCACCGACATCGCAGAGGTACGCAAGTGGCTCGGCACCAACCCAGACACCGGCGAACTCCACCTGCCCAAAGCCGACACGACCGACGCCACCGGCTCCCGCGGCTCGTCCCTCTACCGGGTCGATGGCGTCCTCACCGACTGGGATCTCTTCAAACGACTCCGCGCCCGCGGTCAACGCCGCGGTGCCGACGGCATCGAAGACCTCATCGCCGCCCTCGACCTCGTCACGGGCGAACCCTTCACCCACCTACGCCCCGCCGGATGGGCCTGGCTCAACGACCTACGCACCAACGACATCGCCCAATGCGCCATCGTCGACACCGCCCACATCGTCACCGCCCACGCCTTGGAGAAGCACGACACCAACCTCGCTCTCGTCACCGTCCAGATCGCCACCAAGGCGTCCCCCTACGACGAGATCTGCCGCCTCGACCTCGCCCGCGTCAAAGATGCCATCGGAGACATCAGTGGCGCCGAGGAGATCGTGCGGCAGGAGATTTTCAATCGCACCGATGATCACCAAGGCCCGATCGAAGAGTCCGCCAGAACGAGGGCAGTCGCTACCGATGCCGGCTGGATCCGCGGGGACGGCCGGCGCGGTTCTTGACCAGGGTGCGAGTTCAGCACAACCATCCACCGAAACATCAGCCTCGAATAGGCGCTCTCCACTCATGCCGCAGGCAGCCCGCCCAACAAGAACTTGCAGATAGTCCTTCATGCCGCCACCCTCAACGCTCCCGATACATCTGCTCTGGCGGTGACAGTCTGATTCGGGACCAGTGTGACGGTCTGATTCGGACCCACCCGGGCTTCGGCGTGGCGTCGTGACGGCTTGATCTGGACCCACTTCCGTGGCGTCAGGAGGACCCGCATCCAGCGGTCCTCGCGGCACCGGAAGTGGGTTTCGGGATGAGGGTGCGTGTGGAACTGTTCGCTGCGATCCGTCGGGACGCCCGGGTCGAGGGCATGTCGATCCGAGCGCTCGCACGCAAGCACCAAGTCGGACGCGGCACCGTTCGCCAGGCCCTCACGTCCGCGGAACCACCGCCGCGGAAGACCCCGGTGCGTTCCTCGCCCCGGTTGGATCCGTTCAAGTCGGCCATCGACGACATGCTCCGCGCCGACCTTGAGGCGCCGCGGAAGCAACGGCACACCGCCCGCCGGATCCACGTCCGCCTCATCGAGGAACACGACGCCATTGAGGTGTCGTACTCGACGGTTCGCGACTACGTCCGCATCCGCCGCACGCAGATCGGCCTCGAAGCTGGCCGCCGGGTCGAAGTCATGATCCCCAGGAGCACGCACCAGGCGCAGAAGCAGAAGTCGACTTCGGCGAGCTCTACGTCATCCTGGCCGGGGTGAAGACGAAGGTCTTCCTCTTCACATTCAGGTTGAGTTACTCCGGGAAGGCGGTGCACCGGATCTACGCCACCCAAGGCCAAGAGGCGTTCCTCGAGGGCCACATCGCCGCGTTCAACGAGATCGGCGGCATCCCCACCCGGCACGTCCGGTACGACAACCTCACCGCCGCAGTCACCCGGGTCGTCAACGCGCGCGGTCGTGAGCGGGTAGAGAACGACCGCTGGGTGCTGTTCCGCTCCCACTTCGGGTTCGACGCGTTCTACTGCCAGCCGGGCATCGCCGGGGCACATGAGAAGGGCGGCGTGGAAGGCGACGTCGGCCGGTTCCGCCGCCAGCACCTCGTGCCCATGCCCGTCGTCGACTCGCTCGACGAGCTGAACGAGAAGGTCCGTGCCTTGGACGCCGCCGACGACCGCCGACGGATCTCGTCGCGGATCCGGACCGTCGGCGAGGACTTCGCGACCGAACGCGAGAACCTCGCGCCGCTCCCGGTCGAGGGGTTCGACCCCGGGCTGATGCTGAACCCGATGGTCGACCGCTCCGCGATGATCACCGTCCGCATGGCCCGGTACTCCGTCCCGGCGCGGTTCATCCACCGCCGCGTCCGCGTCTCCTTGCGCGCATCCGAAGTCGTCGTGTTCGACGGCCGACTCCAGATCGCCCGGCACCCCCGCGTCATCACAAGGGGTGGCCAGTCGGTGAACCTCGACCACTACCTCGAGGTGCTCAAGGGTAAGCCGGGCGCATTGCCAGGCTCCACCGCGTTGGCGCAGGCCCGCGAATCGGGGGCGTTCACGCCTGCGCATGAGGCGTTCTGGGCGAACGCCCGCAAGCGGCTCGGGGATGCGGTCGGCACCCGGGAACTGATCGACGTGCTCCTACTGCACCGCGCCATGGCCGCCGACGAAGTCGAAGCCGGGCTGCTCGCCGCAGTGAGCGTCGGTGCAGTCTCAGCTGACGTGGTCGCGGTCGAAGCACGCCTGCACACCACCCGCGCAGCGCCCACCGGGGCCAGTTCAGACCGTCATCCCGTTGCGCAGCGCAGCGATGGCGAACGACGAGATGTCGACACCAAGCGCAGCCGGAAGGTCGTGTCCCTCACCGAACGCCTGCTGCTCGACCCGGCCGCGGTCATCGCCGGCCTCCCGCCCGACACCCGGCCGCTGCCGTCGATGGAGAAATACCAGCAACTGCTCGGCCGCCGCACCGGCACCGACCACCACCCCGACCCGATGAGTCCCTATGAGAGCGGAGCACCCCGATGAGCACAGTCACCAGCGTGACAACCACCTTGCGCCGCCGCCGCGGCCTGACCGAGGAAGCCGCCGTAGCGGCGGTCGACCAGGCCTGCCGGAGGCTCCGGCTCCCGACCATGCGGGCCCTGCTTGGCGACGCGGTCGCGGCGGCGAACAAGGACCAGTTGACCTACACCGGATTCCTCGCCGAGCTGCTCCTGGCCGAGTGCGACGACCGCGACCGTCGGTCCACCATCCGGCGCGTGAACGGCGCCGGGTTCCCGCGGAGCAAGTTCCTCGCGGACTTCGACTTCGACGCCAACTCGAACATCATCCCCGCCACCATCCACCAGTTGGCGACCGGCGAGTGGGTGCGGAAGGGCCAGCCGCTGTGCCTGATCGGGGATTCCGGCACCGGCAAGTCTCACCTGCTCATCGGCCTGGGGACCGCAGCCGCGGAAAAGGGATTCCGGGTAAAGTACACCCTCGCCACGAGGCTGGTGAACGAGCTTGTAGAAGCAGCCGATGAGAAGCAGTTGGCCCGCACGATCGCTCGTTACGGCCGCGTCGACCTGCTCTGCATTGACGAGCTCGGCTACATGGAACTGGACCGCCGCGGCGCCGAACTCCTCTTCCAGGTCCTCACCGAGCGAGAGGAGAAGAACAGCGTGGCAATCGCGTCCAACGAGGGCTTCGCCGGCTGGACCAAGACCTTCACGGACCCGCGCCTGTGCGCGGCCATCGTCGACCGCCTCACCTTCGGCGGCAACATCATCGAAACTGGTACCGACTCCTACCGGCTGGCGTCGACCCGGTCAGGGAACGCGTCGCGGTGACGCAATCAACCGAGCCTGCTTCGTGCGCACGCCGCACCCGGTGGGCTGTCACTGCGTGCTGTCCCGCGTGGTCATCGGGCGCCCCTGAAGGATCCGGCGGCGTCGCTGGAGAACCCCGAGCGCCAGCACTACCAGCACAGACGCGGCGGCGAGCGCGCCGATGAGTGTCGTCCGTGTCTGGATCCAGCTGGAGACCACCGCGGAGACGTCAGTGAGTCCGCCACCACGACCCGCGGCGACCGGGGCGTCGCTGGTGGCCGCCGGATACCAGTACCAGGCCAGATAGGCGCCGGTGAGCAACAGGACGACAGCGGTGACCCTTGGGCCATGACGGGCCAATCGCGCGACGTGGCGGGTGAGTCCGCTGCCTGCCGCGGCGGTGGCCAGGGCGAGCAGCAGCAGGACGGTCGCCGAGCCAGCAGCGTAGACACCGAAGACGAGCAGGAGCCCGGCATAGCTGGCGGTGGCCTGCGCCTGCGCGATGACCGCGAGGATCACCCCGAACGTGCACGACAGCGAAGCCAGCGCGTAGCCGACCCCAAACGCAGCCATCCGGGCAGTGGGTGGGAGTCCCGCGGCTGCCCGGCCGGGGATCCGAGGCACCCGCACCGAGACCGAGCGTCCGGCTAGCATCCACAGGCCGAGAACCACCAGCAGGATGCCGACGGCCAGGCCGAGCGACGGCGCGGCGCGAATCAGCCCTCGGGCGCCGGCGCTGACTACCAGGCCAGCTGCCGCGAGGGTGCCGGCGAACCCCACCGCCAACACGAGACCGGCCCGCAGCGCCCGCAGCAGCCGCACCGGGACCGTTGAGGCATCGGTGTCGCCGAGGGTGTGGGTGATCCAGGCCGGGAGTAGCGCGAACCCGCACGGGTTCACGGGCGCGACCATGCCGGCCGCGAAGGCGAGGGTGAGCAGTCCGCCCATGGATCAGGCTCCGGCCTTTGCCAGTTCGGCGGTGATCGTCGCGGCGTCGGGGTCGGTGGCGCGGAAGGTCACCGTGCCGTCGGCGTCGACGACGATCAGGGTGGACAGAGCGGCCACCTCGAATCGCCGGGAGAGTGCCGCGCCATCGTCGATTGCGGCCGGTACGTGTTCGGCGTCGACGGACTCCATGAAGTCGCCGATCAGGGCCTTGGATTCGCCGGGGTCCATGTCGACGGCGAGGAAGCTTGCCACGGTGCCGGCGTTCTCGGCGGTGGTGGCTGCCTCGCCGAGGGACCGGACGCCGTTCACGCATTCGCCGCACCCGACGGAGAAGAAGAACACCGTGGTGGGCTTCCCGTTTGCGGGCAGGCTGATCTGCTGGCCATCGACGCTGGTCACGGTGGCGGGTGAACCGGAACCGGCGGTCGCGGGGTCGGCACTGTTGCCGCAGGCGGTCAGGGCAAGCGATCCGGCGGCGAGTACGGCGGCGATCGAGAGCGCGGCGCGGTGGCGGCGGGTGATTCTCATCGGTTCTGCTCGTCCTTCGGGTCGACGTTTTCGTTGGTGGGCATGGGCGGGCAGCAGCCGTGGCCGGCGGTGTCGCCGCCGCGGCGGGAGATGGCAATCAGCGCGAGGATCGCCAGGGCGATCCCGGCGCCGATGACCCACGGGTTGCGGAGGAACGCGCCGATACCGGCGATCGCGCCACCGGCGATGAGGATGGGGGGCAGGGCGCAACAGGCGACCATGAGCAGCGCGGCGCCGGCTCCGAGGAGCAGGCCGCTGCCTCCCGGGCGGTCGTCGTGGTTGGACATCATCGGTGTTCTCATTCCCTTCAGTGGGTATGGGTCAGCAGCAGCTGTGGCTGTCGTCGGCCGCGGCGGGCGCCTGGAGGCGGTTGAGCAGGCCGATGGTGAGGGCGGCCCCGATCCGGTATGCCTCGGCCACCGGGACCACCTCCGCGACGGGGTGCTCGGCCAGCCAGCCCGCGGCGTCCTCGGCGGAGGTGAAGTAGTGCACCTGGCTGCAGAAGGAGGAACGGATCGAGGTGATCTGCTCCGGGTTCACCAGCGACACCACCGCGGTGGGCGGATCGACGCTGGTTGCACCTTGTGTGGGGTCGACGTTGACCCGAACCGGCTCGCCGCTGACCGGGGAGGCCGACTCCACGCGTGCCGGGCGGTCCAGCAGGGCGGGGAAGATCAGGGTGTCCAGCGCACACCAGGTGTAGAGCTCCTCACCGGCCACGATGAACCGGTGCGGGGTGGGGCGCAGGGTGAGGCCCTGGCCGATGATCCGGCCCTGGTCGTCGTACTCGGTGTCCGGCACCGCGGCGAGCCCACGCCGTACCTCGTCGATCGGACGTCCGGCGGCCGCGGCGAGTTGCTCGACGGCGACGGGGTCGCCGTCGACGAGCAGTCGCAGCAGCGGGACCAGCAGGCCTGCGTTGAGGCCGGTCTCCTCGGGTCGGGTGAGTCGTTGGGGTAGTTGCGTGCTGAGGTCCGACATGGCGGATGCCTCCTTCAGGAGTGGGGTGGGCGCTGTGTGGGTGCTGGTCAGGCGCAGCAGGACAGCTTCGAGACGTCGGTGGTGAAGGCCTTGGCAACGATCCGGATGCCCTCGGCCATGGTCAGGTAGGGCGCCCAGGCGTCGGCGACCTCGGCGATGGTCTTGCCGAGGATGTGCACGCCCGCGGCGGCGAGCTCGCCGGCGTCCTTGGCGACCGCTGTCAGGCCGAGGATCTCGCCGGTGTCTGCGTTGGCGACCATCTTGATGAAGCCGCGCGTGTCCCGGTTGACCAGCGCCCGGGGCACGTATTCCAGCGGTAGCACGCGGCAGTCGCAGCGGATCCCGGCCGCGAGGACTTGGGCCTCAGTCATCCCGACTGCGCCGATCGCGGGACTGGTGAACGTGACCCGCGGCAGCCGCATGTAGTCCACGGACTTCTCGGCGTCGGTGAAGGCGTTCTCGGCGACCAGGGTGCCGTGGTGGGCGGCGACGTAGACGAACTCGGGCTGCCCGGTCACGTCTCCGGCCGCCCAGATCCGGGGGTTGGAGGACTGCAGCTGGTCGGTGACCACGATCTCACCGACCTCGCCAGTTTTAACCTCGACCGCGTTGAGGTTGAGCCCGTCGGTGACCGGCCGGCGGCCGAGCGCGACGAGGAGCTGGTCGGCGCGGAACTCCTGCTCGCCACCGGAGACGTCCGCTGTGACGGCCACCTGGCCGGTGGCCGCGTCGCGGGTCGCGCGGGTCGGGACCGCGCGGCGGACCACCCGGATGCCCTCGTCGGCGAAGACCTCCTGAAGTGTCTTGGAGACTTCCGGCTCCTCCTGCGACGCCAGCCGGGAGCGAACCAGCAGGGTCACCTTCGACCCGATCCGGGCGAACATCTGGGCCTGCTCCAGCGCCACGTAGCCGCCGCCGAGGACGAGCAGAGAGTCGGGGACCTCGGCGAGCTCCATCGCTGTGGTCGAGGTCAGGTACCCGGCCTCGTCCAGTCCGTCGATCGGCGGGGTCCAGGGCCGGGAGCCGGTGGCCACCAGGTAGTGCTCGGCCGCGATGGTCTCGACGCTGCCATCCGCCGCGGCGACCTCGAGCAGGGGCGAATCCGGAGTGCCGGCGAACGCGGCGTTGCCGCGGCGGATCTCCCAACCGTAGGAGTCGGCGACGTCGACGTACTTCTCACCCCGCAGGGCCTCGACGAGATCCTGCTTTCCGCCGATCAGGGCCGGCATGTCCACCGGGTCGGCGGCAGCGGCGATGCCCGGGAACCGCTTCGACGCGTCCGCGGCGACGTGCCGGACCTCCGCGGCTGCGATCAGTGCCTTGGACGGCACGCAGCCGGTGTTCACACACGTGCCGCCGAACGTGTCGCGCTCGACCATCACCACCGACTTGCCCAGCGTGGTCGCGCGAATGGCCGCGGCGAACGCACCGCCGCCGGATCCGATGATCGCGAGGTCGTACCTGGTCTGCATCCCGATTCCTCACCGAGTGTGTTGGGAAACGCTTCTGATGCAGCCACAATGGACCTTCCAGTACAGGGGAAGGTCAAGCGAGACCTGCGACACGATGGAGGCCGGGATGCGGATCGGAGAACTCGCCGAGGCGGCAGGCACGACCACCAAGACCCTGCGGTTTTACGAAGAGCAAGGGCTGCTGCCCCCGGCCGAACGCACACCGGCCGGCTACCGCGACTACACCCCCGACGCGGTCAGCCGGATCGACTTCGTCCACCGCGGCCAAGCGGCCGGGCTCACCCTCGCCCAGATCAAGCAGATCCTCGACATCCGCGACCACGGCCAAGCTCCCTGCGGCCACGTACGTGACCTGCTGGACGCGCGCCTTGCCGACATCGACGCGCAGATCGCCGACCTCACAACACTTCGCGACAACGTGGCTGCGCTCCGCGACGATGCAGCCCTCCCAGAGCCCGAAACCTGTAGCCCCGATCAGGTCTGCAGATACCTATAGCCCTCGCCAATCGGCAGTGACCACCGAGACCAAGGGCGTGATTAGCCGGTGCCAGGTGGGTCCGAGTCAGACCGTCATCGTGGTCCCAGATCGGGTTGACACAGCCACATCTGCCCCACCGCGGCAACTGCCACCTTTGCCGCAACCTCGATCTGCGCCTGGGGCACCCCGCAGATACGGAGGCTGGAGACCGCAACGCCGTGGAGCTCCTTGTTGGTCACCGTGTCGCCGGAGGCACGCGTGCCGATGACGCTCTCGACAGCATTCAGGATCAACTCACCCAGTTGGAGCATGGCGACTGTGTCTGTCACCGCCTGCGATCCACACGAGATGCCGAGCGACCCGTACGCCTCCCGCAGTTGGCCACGCGCAGCGGCGTACTCCCGAGCTTCGGGCGTCTGGGAGACGTCGGGGCATGCGGGCAACATCCCAATGTTGTGCATGAGCGTGGCAAGAGATTCGGCGTCGTGAAAAGCGAGGAGGTAGAGCGCTGCCTCCGGGCTCTCGATCCGGGCCAGGTCGCCGACCCTGTCCAGCGCCGGCCGCACGGTCATCTCGAGAAGCTCGGCGAGGATCCCGGGCTTGCCGGCGAAGTGGTAGTAGAGGCTCGCTTGTCGGATCCCGACCGCTTCGGCGATGTCGCGGGTGGAGGTGCCGGCGTAGCCCTGGCCGACGAACAGGCGAGCGGAGACGGCGAGGATCTGGTCACGCGGGTCTGCGTGGGTGTCGGAGGCCGGAATGTGTCGGGGACGGCCCGGGCCCGGACGGCGATTGTTGGAGGCTGCGGAACTCATGTTGCTCCGTCGCAGATGTGGTGGATGGATCCCGGGGCCACCGATCGGAGCCAACCATTCGGGACCCCGGGTTCTCCCAGTCTTCAATAATATTCATTCTATTACAAGGACCTTGCACGCATTACGTTCAAGGAACCCTTGCGAACACGCATGTCTTGCGACCATGATGGATAGCCCAACGCCACCCCGAAGCACCTCGGGCGGGCACACAACAACGGAGGCACTCGGCATGGCTCTCACACGTATCGCTGTCAGTAACGACTGCAACGGTGGCAACTGCCCCTCGGTCCACACGACCGACGACCCTTCGGTCGTTGTCGTCCAGGGCATCAAGCTCGAGGACGCCACCCGCACCGAGCTTGTCGGCATGCCCGACCATGAGGACGCCGTCACCATCCCGACCGAGGTGATCCTCCAGGCGGCTCGAGCCCTCGAGGGGAGGGCCTGATCGGCGTGGCAGACCTCGGATCCGCGTTCCAGAACCTGACCACCTCGTGGTTCCGCCTGGAGACGCTCCAGGCCTACGACGTCAAGGAAGAGCACGAGTCCTTCGCCGAGTTCCTGCGCACCGGGCGGCTCGACTCGCCCGGTGATGTTGGGTGGCGGGAGATGATCGCCGGGCATGTGGCCGCCGGCCGGTCTCTGCAACGGGTCCACGTCGTCGAGGTGCCGCTCACCGACTACGTTCGCTACGAGATCGCCGAGTACGTCCGCAACCACGAGGCCGGAGAAGACATCCGCCTACTGTCGGTTCCAGCCGGCGACTGGCCAGAGGACCTCCCCCAGGGCACAGACTTCTGGCTGCTCGACGACGGCCAGCCCAGTCAGTCGGCGTGGGCAATGGACTACGACAACGAGGGTCGCTTTCTGGGCGTCAAGGAGGTCCAGGACCCTGACTTGATCGACACCTACCGAAAGTGGCGCGACACCGCCCTTGGCCTCTCCGTGCCGTTGAATGGCTATCGTCGCAAGGACGCATAATTTGCACGACCAAGACGAATAGTCAGGCAAGACGACCAGGAGGAACCCACCATGGGTAGCGCGACACGGCGAGCACGAGAGGCGCTCGGTGACGCACTGAGAACTGCCAGGCGAGAGGCCGGGATCACCGGCATCGCCCTCGCCGCGCAACTCCAGCAGTCCGGCCAGACCTGGTCACAGTCCAAGGTCTCCAAGATCGAGGCCGGTCGCCAGATGCCCACAGAGGACGAGGTCCGCGCCTGGGCGGATGCTGTTGGCGCTGACCCAGAACGACTCCTGGCCATCCAGGAACGCGCATCCTGGGAATACTCGGTGTTCCGCGACACCTTCGGGCAGGACGACGGCCCAGCCGCCGTGCAGCGCGCCTACGAGGCAGCCGAAAGGGCTGCTTCAACGGTGTTCAGCTTCCACCCGACCGTCATCCCCGGCCTGTGCCAAACCGCCGACTACGCCGCCGCGCTGCTCAAACTGATCGGCGGCCCGGTCGAGCACGGCGCATCCGAAGACGACATCGCCCACATGGTCGCCGCCCGGACGCGGCGCAGCGCCATCCTGTACGAACCCGGGCGCGACGTCACCGTCCTCGTCGCCGAGACCGCGCTGTACCCACGGATCGGTGGCCCAGACGTGATGCGAACCCAGCTCGAGCACCTCGCTGGTCTGGCGACCCGCGCGAAGGCGGTGGTCGGGATCGTGCCGCTCGACCAGTTCCCGGTCTTGGTCGGGCAAGCCTGGGACCAGCGTGACCAAGTCGTCACGATCGAGACCACCGCCGGCGATCTCGAGATCGCTGACCCCATCGAGGTTGCGCAGTACCAGCGATGGGCTGAGGCACTGACCTCAGTCGCACTCACCGGCTCCGACGCCGCACGCAAATGCGTTGAACTCGCAGCCCGAGACGTAAGCAGCACCGACTAGCAGGGATACAACCTTGAGTCTCGTCCCCCGGTCCACATCGACCCCGACCCGGCACAAGAGTGGCAACGTCGTCGACCTCAGTGATGTCTTCAGACATCACAAAGATGGGCCCGGAGGCCGCTGGCCAACGCCTCCAAAACCCTGCGGTGAATTTCTTGGGGAATGTCATCTGACCTGCGGAGACGCTGAGATTCCCCCAACATCCCCCCTGCCTGAGGGTATGAATCGGGTGATGGGGGATGTCCATCGTGGAAGGCATGAACGTCCAATCCACGCCCACCGCGAGACGGGTCGCCGAGGCGATGCGGAGAGCGCAGAACCAGCAGCTGCGTGATGCCGCGCTGATCCTGGCTCATGCCGGCGTACCGGTCTTCCCGTGTGCCCCGTATGGCAAGCAGCCGCTGACCCGCAGCGGATTCCTTGCCGCCACCACTGATCCTCGCCAAGTCGGGCGTTGGTGGCTGCGCTCCCCCTCCGCGAACATCGGGATGCCGACCGGCACCACCTCCGGCGTCGTCGTGGTCGACGTCGATGTTCACGCCACCGGCAACGGGTTCAGCGCCTTCGCGCGGACCGAGCGTGCCGGGATCACCTCTCAGTGGTCGTTCCTGGTCCGTACGCCCTCGGGTGGCATTCACGCCTACTTCACCCCCGCTGGCGAAGACCAACGTAACTGGCAGGCCAACGGGACCCACGTCGACTTCCGCGGCGAGGGAGGATACGTCGTCATACCGCCCTCACAGATCCGCGGCCCGGGCGACAACACACGGTCGTACGAACTGATCGCGATTGCCCAGCATGGCGACAAGGCGCTCGACGCCGACCGACTCCGAGACTTCCTCGTCCCACCACGTCAGGTGCGTGAACCGGTTGGGATGCCCGCTCGCGGGGCACGCCCTGACCGGCTGGTCGCGTGGATGGCCAACCGCCCCGAGGGCACCAGGAACAGCAGCCTGTTCTGGGCAGCGTGCCGGATGGTTGAAGACGGGCAGCGCTACGACGCCACGCTCTCGGTCCTCGGCGATGCCGCCCGGTCGGCGGGGCTGGGTGAGCACGAGGTGGAGTCGACGATCCGGTCGGCCTACCGGATCGCGTCCCGACTCGGTCCGGGGAGCCGCTTGGGCCCTACCCAGGCCCGCACGGCGACAGCGAGCAGTGAGGCGGTGGCGTTGTGAACAGCGGAGTCTTCTACCGGCGTCACGCGATGCCGCCACGCCAGAAGCCGGTCGACATTCCCCCGGCCGAGGTCTCCAAACTCGCCATCCACGGCGACCCCTCCCAGCAGACAAGCGAGCCCGCACCCGAGCGGGACCAGAACGCGGTGCGATGGGTGCGGCCCAGCGAGCTGCCCACGATGGTCGCCAACCGCTATGTACGCCGCCTCGTGGCCTCGAACGAGGCTGCTGTGCGGCAGGCGCGCCAGCTACCACGGCGTGCGATAGCGCGTGTGCGCATCGCGAGAACGCAAACCGCGAGCAACACTGCGCCAGACCGACTGGGAGGGATCGGGCAATGAGCTTCGTCGACTCCGAGGGACTGCGGTCCCTGCTCTTCCGGCTCTACGGCGCCGGCCCCGACGCCTGGCGTGATGATCCCGAGGTAGCCGAACTGATGGCGTACACGATGGAGAAGTACGGCGCTCTGGCCCGCCGCCACGGGTTCGAGCCCGCAGACGCGGCCGCCGCGGCCTACGAGGTACTTCGGACCCGTCCCGTGCGGAAAGCCGAGGATCCGTGGGCCGTGGTCACCCACGCGGTTCAGCTCACGATGAGCGCCGAGGACCGCGCGGCCGGACTGCTCTGTGCGGAGGCTCGCGTGCGGAAGGCTGACCTGGCTGGGTTCCACGATGCCCAGCGACTCAGCGACCGCGAGCACTCCCTGGCCGACTACCACCCAGCCTTCCAAGTGGCGCCCGCCCACGATCTCGCCATCCTTCTCGCTGATGCCGAGCGGGCGAAGAGGGAACAGGAGAAGGAGAACGCAGCCAAGGCTCACCGAGATCACGAGGCCCACGACGGCGGCGAGGAACCTGACGCAGACGCCGTCGGAAACGTCGATGAGCCGGTCGAGGATAAGCCCGAGAAGGAAGCCCCGAACGCGTTCTTCGCGCTCGACCAGATTGTCGAGATTCTCGTCGAGTTCGGCTGGCCGGAGCAGACCGCACGCGCGGCGATGGAGTACATCGGATCGCGGCTGATGATGTCGGGCACCAGGCAGGCGGCGTACGAACGCCTGCGCCGCGAACGCCAGCCATGGCTCCGGTTCGACCTCGACCTGGAAGTCTGGGGGACGCTCCTGCGCGCGGTTCTGGGCTCACCGGACCCCGACCGAGCCAAGACCCTCACTGGCAAGGGCATGTGGTGGAGGTTCTGCAAGGGCCACGAGACCGAGCAGGTCCTCGCCGACACCTCCCTGCGCCGGGCGCTGGTGACCTCAGCCCGCTACGTACGTCGCAGGAGGTCCCATGTCTGACCTCGGCCACTTCGAGCTCGAGCGGACCCTTGACTCGATCGCCATCGGCGTACGCCACCGCAAGGACCTCGGCGACCTGGCGACCCTGAAAGAGTCCATCGAGAGCCTCGGCCTGCTCCAGCCCATCACCGTCACTCCCGACGGCACACTCCTGTGCGGACGCCGACGGCTGGAGGCGGTCAAGGAAATCGGCTGGCGGACCGTGCGCGTCTGGGTACGCTCCGGGATCTCCGACGAACTCAAGGGGCTGATGGCGCTCCAAGACGAGAACCTGCTCCACAAGCCGTTCTCCCCCACCGAGGCCGAGACGCTCTACCGGGAACTCAAGAAGGTGCTCGCCGAGGACGCCGCGCGACGTCAGGAGGCGACGCGTTTCGGCGCCGACCCCACTGCCGGCGTCGGGGCGGAAGACGGTGCTGATGAATCATCAGCACCGTCAGGGGCTGGTTACACCCGCAATCAGGCGGCCACGCTCGTCACCGGAGCCAACTCCCACCAGCGTCTCGAACGCATCGGCCGCATCAAAGACATCGCTGACGACCCCACTCGACCGGCGCATGTACGCCAGGTCGCTAGCGAAGCGCTCGACCAGATCGACCACGGCGCACCGGTGTCCTCGACGTACGAGCGAGTTATGGACCTCGCCCGCCAAGCCGACGCCGACCCTTCCCTCCCCGACCTCGACGCCCTCGCCGAAGAAGCACTCAAGCGCATCTCCGCGCCACGTACGCGACGTACGAACCCGTCCGGCACCCCGCGCAAGTCAGAGTGGTCAACGCGATCCTTCGTCCTGATGTGGACCGACCTGGACGGCTGGTGGACCCACTATGACGCCGCTGAGATCGGCGCCGACCTCAACGACGGCGACTGGGAGCTCCTCGAGCGGATATACGGCGAGCTCGATGCGTTCGTCGAAGCCGCTCGCCGGGCTCGCGAATCCAAGGTGCCAGCGGGCACGGCTGCGTCCTAGAATTCTGAGCATGTTGCTGTGCAGACCACGTGACGCCGGGTTCATACCCAGGCGGCGGTGACCTACCTGCAATCCCGCGGGATGGACGCCGTCGCAGGAATCCGGAGCGTCACGTGTCCCGTACCGACAAGACCCAGCCCTTCCGCGTCCGTCTGTGGGATGGCACTCTCACCCGCGTCCCTGTTCACGACCACAGCGACGGCGCCTGTGATCTTCCTGCAACCTATCTCGACGACCTCGCCCAGTACGCCACCGATGGAGGTCGCTTCTCTCGCGGCTCCTGCTACTGGGCCATGCGCTTCACCGGCACCACCACCATGGCGTGCTGTTGCGGAATGTGCCACGACGCCGCTGGCCTTCGCGCTGAGCGCCGCGCCGATCGTCACCGCACCCGCCGTGAGCTCGCCGACCTCGTGAAGGAGGCGAACGCCGGCTCGCACGATCTGGATTAACGAGGCGATGAAGCCGGCGCCTGCGGGCACCTTGCCCCCATGAACACTCCCACGAACGAACGTGCCTCAGGCACCGCCGGGTCCCTTCACCTTCAGGTCCGCTACGTCGGCGATAGCCCCGAGGAGGACGGTGGATTCCGCCGCAGCTACCGCTACCAGATCGACGACACCGGCTCCCCCGACGGTCCCGTCGTCGGCACGGACCTGTACTCCGGAGTCGGCGCTCCCGTCGACGCCCGGGCCGCGTTGGCCACCCTCGTTGCGTTCGTCTCCGCCGCTGGTGAGGCTTACGGCCACACGATGCGTGGCGGACAGTCGGAGAATCAGCATCTGTTCCGCCGAGGTATCGCTGAGGCGGCGTACATGAACTCTGATGAGCTCCAGGTCCTCGCGATGGACCTGGAACGACTCTCCACGCGATCCGCTCAAGCCAACACGCGGTCGACACCTCGGCCGGACACGCCGACCCTGTAAACCTCGGGGGTCACGGCGCACCTCTCCTGCAACCCACTCATTCAGGAGAAATGATGCGAACCCGGACCTACACCGCCCGACGTCGGCGACTCCTCCGTGCAGCTGTCCTTGTCGGCGGCCTCACCGCCGTGCTCTTCATTCTCAGCGGCATTCTGATCGCGACCACCGACGGCGCACACGCCCCGAACCAGCGCCCGAGCCAGGCCCCGGAACCGCTGACATCTCCGCCCTCGGGTGAACCATCAAGCGCAGGTCACGATGAGGCTCGGGCGTTCGCGATCGAAGCGGCACAAATGGTCTTCGACTGGGACACGACCACCTCCTCGAACACCGACGGCTACTTCGCACGTCTCGTCGCGATCGCCGACCCAGGCGGAGTCGAGTCGGACGGGCTGGTGGCTGACCTGAACATCTACCTGCCGAACCCGGAGGCGTGGCGCGAACTGCGGGCGTACGAGACCCGTCAGTGGCTCGAGATCACCTCCGCCATGGTGCCCTCCACCTGGGAGGCAACCGCTCGCGAAGGCGAGGCGTACGGGCTCGAGCGTGGCACGACCGCGTACACGATCACGGGGATCCGCCACCGCGCCGGCACCTGGAACGGCGAACCGGTCACCAGCCGCCACCGGGTTAGCTTCACCGTCTTCATCCTCTGCGTGCCGCGCGAACCATCCTGTTACCTGCTCCGGCTCTCCCGGCTCGACCACCCGCTGCTTTAGAAGGATCGGTGAGATGCGGAAGGTGCTCATCGTGGTCGTGGTCTTCCTGGTCCTGATCGCTCCGGCTGCCCAGGCAAGCGCCTTCACGCTCGCCGTGACTTTCGCTGCCAAGCCCACCTGGAGCTGCCGCCTCGGGGAGACCGGACCTGTCCCCAACAGCCTCACCGCCACAGCGGCAGACGGGGTGAAGATCCGTCTGGATCGGTCTCAGCTCACCCACGCCGCGACCATCGTGGAGGTCGGTGGACGTACGCCCGGAGTCGGACGTGACGGCGTGCTCGTCGCGTTGATGGCCGCGCTGACCGAGTCCAGCCTCCGGATGCTCGCCAACACCAGCGCCTGGCCGCAGTCCGCGAGTTTTCCCAACGACGGGAACGGTGGCGACCACGACTCGCTCGGCCTCTTTCAGATGCGACCCCGCGCCGGGTGGGGAACCATGGCCGAGCTCATGAACTCCACCTACCAAGCACGCGCCTTCTTCGGCGGCCAAGACGGGCCCAACCATGGCTCACCCCGCGGCCTGCGCGACATCCCCGGCTGGCGTAGCCTCCCCAAAGGCGCCGCGGCGCAAGCCGTGGAGGTCTCGGCCTTCCCGGACCGCTACGCCCGCTTCGAACCGGTCGCTGAGCAGATCCTCGACGCACTGACCGTCCGCGCGGACCGCGGCGCCAACTCCCCCCAGGTCCCCGAGACCGGGCAAGTCGTGTTCCCACTCCCCGCCCGAACCTGGACCGCGACCAGCCCATTCGGGATGCGCACCGACCCGGTCACCGGCGCCCACACTCTGCACACCGGCTCCGACTACGCCGCACCCAAGGGCACTCCCGTCCTCGCCGCCGCCGACGGCATCGTGGTCTTCGCCGGCGACGTGACCTCAGGCTACGGCCACCTCATCCTCATCAAGCACACCGTCAACTCCGCCACGGTCCACTCCGGTTACGCCCACATGTACGCCGCCGGCATCCATGTCCGCAAAGGACAGCGTGTGACCGCCGGTCAGCACATCGCCGACGTCGGCACCGACGGCAAGTCCACCGGCCCACACCTCCACTTCGAGATTCGGCCCGGAGGCGCGTACGCCTCCCCCGTCGACGCCAACAACTGGCTCACCGAACACGGCGCGGCCAGCCGCTCAAATTCCACGTCCGAGGAACTTTCTGAAAGTTGCTGACAACGCCTGGGGGTATGATCCATCATCCTCTTGCCTCGCTGGTGACCCGAGACGCCAGCGGGGTTCCTCCTTCCCGGGCACAGACGCCCACCTGCTGGCCATGAGTCCCACCCTCCCCCGCGGACAGGTCCACCCAGACCTCGGCGCGATCTCCGGGACTGGGGATCTGCGCGACATCGTGGGAGCACTTCTCACCTACGGTTTGCTGCTCTCGGTCGCGATGCTGATCATCAGCGCAATCACGTGGGCTATCGCATCTGGGGCGGGAAGCTGGCATGGCGCCTCTCGGGCGAAGGTGGGTGTGCTCGTGGCTCTCGGTGGCGCGGTCCTCGCAGGAGGAACGCTCGCCTGGGCGAACTGGCTTGTCGGGATAGGAGCTCGCCTGTGAGCATCAGCGCTGAGCCGCGATCAACGCCGCCAGCTCAGCCTCGGGCCGTACGTGACGCTTGAAGAGCGGTCCGCACGGAACGCGGGCCAGCTCCTTCGACACTTGAGGCAGGTCGGGGACACCATCGCGACGATGGTCGGCGAGGAAGATGAAGTCCTTCATTGACCCGACCACGCTCCGATCAACGGTCGGACCGACTCGTACCTCTTTCATCTGCTCGATCTCGGCATCGATGATCTCCGGCGGCACGTTCTGGTCGATCAGAGCCTCAGCGATCACCTCCGCGATGCGGCCCGGCAGGCCTTTGGCAGGAGCAAGCGGGGTCAGGACCGGGAGCAGCGTGCGCGCGTTGACCAGGATCGCGGTCTGGGGACGCCACGGCAGAAAATTCGCGTACCAGTCACCGAGCAATGTCGTCGACGTCTCCCCGTCCACTGGCGGCAGACCGCCGATGCGATCGCGCAGCTTCTTGGTCGCACGCAGAACGAGCATGGAGCAATCATCTCCAATCGTCGTCTGAGTCCAGAGGCGACGCCACGATCCCCTACCGCTGACATACGACCCAGCCGTCGTCAGTACCGGGCGGGGCTCCAGTAGGAGACCGCCCGGACCGCACGACGTAGTGACAGCACGCCCGGAAGTGGCTTCACCGGCGATTCGTGAGCATCACGGGAAAGCCAACCCACCTGCTGGGCATCCAGCCCCTTCTCACTCGTGGAGCTACCCGTGAGCATTCACCCGCCGACCTATAAGGGTCCTGCGGCTCAGATCGACATCAGTCCGAACTCCAGCGGCTTGCCCGGCATCGCCGAGCTACGCGAGATCGTCGGCGCGACGATGACGATCGGCCTGATCCTCGCCGTCCTCGCCCTGATCATCTCCGCAGTTGTGTGGGCCCTGGGGTCGAACACCTCCAACCCTCACCTCGCCGGCCGCGGCAAGCTCGGTGTCCTGATCGCCCTCGGCGCAGCGATCGTCTGCGGCGCCTCAGTCAGCCTGGTCAACTTCTTCTGGAACGTCGGCCAGGCCGTCTGAAGACGAGGAGCGAGCGATGGGTCTGTGCGACGTACCCGGCGCCAACGAGGTCTGCAACCAAGCCACGGAGGCCACCACCAGCGCCGTCGAAGGCTCCTTCACCTGGCTCGCGACAGCGATGGGTGAACTGGCCAAGGCGGTGTTCGAGATGACCTGGAAGGTGCTCGACGACACGACGTATGTCGACGTCACCTCCAGCGGCTACACACGCGTCTACAACCTGATCTTCGGCATCGCGCTCTTGATCATGATCGGGTTCTTCCTGCTCCAGGTCATGGCCGCGATGATCCGCCGCGAACCGGCCGGCCTGAGTCGAGCCGCGCTCGGCCTGGGCAAGTCGATCCTCGGCTCCTTCCTCGCCCTCGCCCTGGTCGGCACTGCACTGGAAGTCACCGACCGGCTCTGCATCGGCATCGTCCACGCCGCCGGCACGAACATGAGCGAGCTCGGCGACCGGATCGCCGTCCTGGTCGCGGTCGGCACCGTCGCCGGCGTCGCCAACCCCGGCGCCGCAAGCCTGGCGAGCGTGTTCCTCACCAGCCTCGCCGTCGGAGCGACCTTCTTCATCTGGATCAGCCTGCTCGTACGCAAAGCCCTCCTGCTCGTCGCGATCGTCTTCGCCCCCGTCGCCCTCGCCGGCTCCTCGTGGGACCACGCCCGCGCGTGGGCCGGACGATGGGCTTCGTTCGTGATCGCGTTGATCCTGTCCAAGCTCGTCGTCGTGGTCATCTTCCTCATCGCCAGCACCCAGGTCTCTGCACCGATCGATGCCGATCTGAAGTCGCTGAGCGAACCCCTCTCCGGCATCGTGCTCCTGCTCGTGGCCGGGTTTGCGCCCTACATCGCCTATAAGGCGATCAGCTTCATCGGCTTCGACATGTACCACGCCATGTCCGCCGAACAAGAAGCCAAGAACGCCCTCAACCGCCCCGTCCCCCTTTCCGCCCGCTCGCCCGGGATCCAGCCTCGCAAGGTCCTCGATGAAGGTGGCGGAGAAGAATCGGCTGGTACGCCGCCAGCAACCCACTCGCCGAAGCCAGGCTCGAGTTCGACCGTCGTGGAGGGGCCAACCACGGAGATAGCCCCCATGACGCCCGAAGCGGCGGCGCCGGAGACATCCACAGCCGTCGCGGGTCCAGCCGCTGCCGCCGTGGCGGGCGCCGAACTCGTGAAGTCGTCATCAACCGCCGGCCAGCGGACTGGCCAGACCATCGGCGGTGCCACAGAGGAACAGGCGGCCGCCGGTGACGGCGCTCCACCACCTCGCGTGCCCATGCCCCACACCGCCGACCCAACCCCGGGTGACCAGCGATGACCACCGACCTCGCACCGGTCAAGTTCTCCCGCCTGTCCCGCCGCGGCGTACTCCTCGGCCTCTCCCCCAGTCAACTTGCCACAGTCGGCATCGCGGCGGTCACGCTGGTCATCGCCCTCTACGCTGGCGGCACCTCCGCCCTCGCCGGCGCAGTCCCAATCATCGGCGCCTGCACGGCCCTTTCGTTCCTGAAGGTCGCCGGACGGCCCGTGGTTGCCTGGCTACCGATCGGCACTGTGTGGCTCCGGCGCTCGATGACCGGGCAGCTCGACTACCGCCGCAACTTCACCCGCCCGCGTCAGGCCGGAACCCTCGCCCTCCCCGGCGACGCCGCCCGCCTCCAGCAGTGGGAGGACGCCGAGACCGGCGCCGTCATGGTCCACGACCCTCACGCCGCCACCCTCACCGCGATCGTCGCGGTCACCCACCCGGCCTTCGTGCTCCTCGACCCGGCGGAACAACAGCGCCGCGTCACCGGCTGGGGCCGCGTACTCGCCACCGCCTGCCGCTCCGGACGCCTTGCCGCCGTCCAGGTCACCGAACGTACGCTGCCCGACTCCGGCAAGAGCCTCACCGAATGGTGGGAGACCCACGGCACCGACGACGACACCTGGGCCGCCCGCACCTACGCCGAGCTCATCGACCGAGCCGGTCCCGCCTCCGAACGCCACGCCACCACCATCTCCATCGCCCTCGACATGCGCGCCGCCTCCCGAGTAATCCGAGCCGCCGGCGGAGGCCGCAAAGGCGCCGCCGCTGTGCTCCGCCAAGAGATGAGCGCCCTCACCGCGGCGCTGCGCTCGGCCGAGCTAAACCCTGAGGGCTGGCTTACCCCGGCCGACCTCGCCGTCGTCCTACGCTCCGCCTACGACCTTGACGCCGCACCCGCTCGCGAGCGCCACCCCGACCTCGGCCGCGACCTCACCCAAGCCGGCCCGATCGCAGTCTCCGAAAGTTGGGGATCGCTGCGCTCCGACTCCGCCCACCACGCCGTCCTCTGGATCAGCGAGTGGCCACGCTCCCAGGTCTACCCCGGCTTCCTCGCACCCCTCCTACTCACCTCGGGCATACGCCGCGCCCTCACCCTCTATTACCAACCGCTCCGCACCGACACCGCCGCCCGCGACATCCGGAGAAAGAAGACCGAATACGTCTCCGACGCCACCCAACGCGCAAAACTCGGCCAGATCGAAGACGCTCAGCAAAGCGCCGAATACCGCGATGTCCTCCAGCAAGAAGCAGAACTCACCGCCGGCCACGGCATCCTCCGCACCACCGGCCTCATCACCATCAGCGCCCCCGACGATCACGAACTAGAGAAGGCCATCGCCACCGTTGAGCAGGCGGCGATCCAGTCATGCTGCGAGACCCGCCGACTCTGGGGCCAACAGGCCCGGAGCTTCGCCACAGCGCTACCGCTCAGTCGGCGGCTTTCGTAGATGATCCGACGTCGCCCAAATCGTGTTCGCCAAGACGAGTCCGACATGCCCTGGCGAGTGAGGCCCACGGCCTCATTGTCATAGCCGATCGGGTTTGGCCACCCGCTCAAGCCGCAGGAACTGCTGTAGCGGGCTTCACCACCGGCCCCCGTCCGATAGCCGCTCGGTAGCCATCCGCGGTCGCAACGAGGTCGGCAACCTGGCGAATGAACTTCTGCGTGTAGACCCACTGCTTCGTGGACTCGATCCAAACGCACAGTTCGCTCGTGCTCTTCGGCAGCCGTCCTTTGCCACCCTTGTCCGGCCCCACGCCGAGATGATGGCGTGCTGCCGTGAAGTCGTTGGTGCTGAACTTGAACGGGATCAGGCACTCCACTGCCCGCGCCGCCGCGGCTGGCAGAAGCTCATCCTTCAGCGCTACATCACGCAGCTTCTCGATGATGACCGCGCGGCCCTCGCTCTCGATCATCACGCGCTGGTCCTCGGCCGAGAGATCTTCCATGCGCACGAATCTCAGCGCCATGTCAGCCTCGGTCTTAGGCCCCTTGATCGGGGTCATCATGACTCTGTACACGAATCGCTCATCGGCCAAGACAGCGGGATCGAGACTCGCCTCGAACTTAGTCACGTACGACTTGGTCGCTGCGGGAACACCGCGGCGCAGCGCCTTCTGCTGCTTGAGCCCTTCAGGCGTCAGCGATTGAACGAAGACCGGGAAACGGAGCTCAGACCCCAGGCTGTACACGGAACCGAAACGCCGGACTAACTCGGCCTCGAAGTTGATGACCAATGCGTGCGCGTGCGGCGCGGTCTCGATCATCGTCGCGGTCTGAAACCTGTGCTCGATCTTGTTGCGCAGTCCGATGAAGAACTCGATGTTGGCGCGGGTGGGGTCGCTCGCGGAGAACTCCTCCTTCAGACACTTCGCGAGATCCCAAGACTTCTTGTCGCCATTCGGCAAACGCTCGTAGCGACGGCTGCCCTTCTGCCGGTAGTGCAAGTTCACGCCGCGTCGCGTCAGATCAGCGTGGAGCAGGTCCTGCCAGGCGAGGTGCATGTGCACCACGAAGTCTAGGTAGCTCGCGCGGTCGCCCGGTCGGTTGTAGAAGTCCACGGCCAGGCACGCCTGCCGACGCGCCTCCTGCATGGTGTGCCACCAGGCGGGTCGCTTCGCCATTGCATCTTCTCCTGATCTTCATCTACACACATGATCTTGCCCTTATACGGCCTTCCACGCGATCAGGTTTCTGCGTTTAGCGGCCACATAGCCAGAAATGATGGACTTGATCGACTGAGCTGCTGACACACGGTGTGATCTCATCGCGCGACGTATCCCCGCGAGACGACCAGCGCGAGCGATGCCGAGGGCGAACGGGAGGCTTTCGCCGAACTCATCTCGTCACCGACCAAGTCTGACCCGCGCGGCGTCCCTGCTGGAGTCAAGGTCGCACCTGCCTGCTGATCACCCTTTCAAAGCAGGAGGACACGATGCCGACCTTCAACGACCCGACCAAGGACGCAGAGGAAGCCCGCCAAGCACTGCGCGGCCTCGCGCACGCGACCAGGAACCTCGAGGACCCCTCGGTGGTCTACGACCTGCTGGGTGCCCTCTCCCAAGCGATCACCTCGATGGGGCAGACGCTCAACCAGATCGGTGGCTTCCACGACACCCTGAAACGGCACGACATCCGGCCCGTCGTGGCCGACAGCTCGCGGACTGGGTACAGCGCCTCCTATCAGGTGTCGTGGGAACTCCACCGGGCCGCCGAGATGACCCGCCAGATTGCCAAAGTCGTCGACCACGCCCACGAGATCGAGGCCAGAATCGCATACTCACGTCCCGTCGAACAGACCGCCCGAACCACCAGCATCCCCGGCAACGGGATCACACTGTGACCCGAGAGGAACGGCTCCACGCTGCCACGCTTGTTTCTCCTGCCCACGAGCGTCGGCGAGACCGCAAGAAGCGACGCCGTGCCACCGCCCAACTGCTCTCCGACTGGCACGCACGGAACCGGGCCGCCGACCTTGCCTCGGATGTCGAGCACGAGCCGCCGATGATCGGTCCAGCAGGTGAGGCCGGACCGGCCATGCTGCGTACGCATGGACGACTCCGCCTTCCGAAGCACCAAGACACCTCCGCAACTTGGGGCGGCGCGTACCCCTTCCTCGCCGAGGGCGGACTCGGCGCCGACGGCATCTTCGTCGGCCAGGACCTCTACTCCGGCAGCTCGTTCGTCTACGACCCCTGGGTCCTCTACGCCCGCGGACAGATCACCGCCCCCAACGTCGTCCTCGCCGGAATCGTCGGCTCCGGGAAGTCATCACTGGCCAAGAGCCTCTATAGCCGGTCCATCCCGTTCGGGAGACGTGTGTACGTCCCCGGCGACCCCAAAGGCGAACACACCCCTGTGGCCGAAGCCGTCGGCGGACGCGCCATCGCCCTCGGCCACGGCATGCCCAACCGCCTCAACCCCCTCGACGAGGGTCACCGCCCGGCGGGGCTCGACGACGTCCAGTGGGCCGCTCAGGTCACCGCACGCCGCCGCGACCTCCTCGGAGCTCTCGCCGAAACCGTCCTCGACAGGGCCCTCACACCACTCGAGCACACTGCGATCGACGTCGCGCTGGGCGCAGTCGTCCGGTCGTACGAGGTCCCGATCCTCCCCCTCGTCGTCGACCGGCTTCTTTCCCCCGACCCCGCCGACGACCCGGACCACCGGCTCACCGACGATGGCCGCCTCGCCGCCCATGCCCTCCGCCGACTCGTTGCGGGTGACCTCGCCGGACTTTTCGACGGACCCTCAACCGTACGGTTCGACCCCACGCTGCCCATGATCTCGCTGGACCTGTCCCGCGTCACCGAGAACGCCATGCTGATCTCCGTGCTGATGACCTGCGCCTCAGCCTGGATGGAATCCGCGCTCCTGGACCCCGACGGCGGGCAGCGGTGGGTCGTGTACGACGAAGCCTGGCGCCTCATGTCCCACCCCGCCCTGCTCCGCCGGATGGACGCCCACTGGCGACTCGCCCGCCACTATGGGATCGCCAACATGCTGATCTTCCACAAGCTGAGCGACCTCGACAACGTCGGCGACTCCGGCACCGCCATGCGCGCCCTCGCCTCATCCCTGCTCTCCAACGCCGAAACCCGGATCATCTACCGGCAGGAAGCCGACCAACTCGGCAACACCGCAGCGGCGCTCGGACTCACCTCGACCGAGCAAAGCCTGCTTCCAACGCTAAGCACGGGTCGGGGGCTGTGGCGGATCAAGGAACGATCCTTCGTCTGCCAGCACCAGCTCCATCCCGCCGAACTATCCCTCTTCGACACCGCTGGGCGCATGCGCGATCGCCGCTAACTGGTTACGACTGCACCTGCCATTCCAACCAACGTGCCGTTCCCGAAACTGAGGTCGCCCGACTGTCGAATCTAGCCGCGCCCGTTCGTGGAACAGTAGAGAGCGGACATCCAGTCCGCCCTGCCCTTCGAGGAGTCGACATGGCGAACTACATCATCTACTTCAACGCCCCATGGTGCGGCGACCACACCGAAGAGTGGTTCCAGAGCAGAGTGGAGCCGTCCAGCGCCGTCAGCCGCGAGATGATGGACGCCGGCGTCTGGGTGTTCGGCGGTGGCCTGGCAGACGGCCACACCGTCCACAGCGCCGACGCCACCAGCGGCACCGCCGTGGTCACCGACGGCCCCTACGTCGAGACCAAAGAGCACATCGGCGGCTTCGTCGTCATCGACGTACCCGACGTCGAGACCGCCAAGTACTGGGCCGGCCGACTCGCGGAGGGGTGCGGCTGGCCACAAGAAGTCCGCGGGCCAGTCTGTAGGTTCCGCAGGTCGCAATACCGGACCACGAATGTACAGCGCATTACTCATGCCGGTCGAGTAGCAGCAGCGTACGGGCGATCAGACAGCCATCGTCGAGCAAGACGTGCGTTCCAGCGACCCAATCGATCTACAACGGGTTTGTCGGAACTGGACACCGTCAGCGTCGCGCGCGATCTGGCGACGCTGACCGGTCCAGTTGCTTCTACCTCATGCGCGCGGTCACAACGAGCGTCGTTCCGTCGAGTGTGTCTCCGATAGCAGCCGTCGCCCACGATGCGATCTGGCTGTGGCTGGCTTCGAGCAGCGCGGTGAGATCGGCGGTTCGTGGGCGGTCCGAGAACGAGGCATCGAGGAACGTCGAGCCCGTCGCTCCGATCGCCTCGCCGTCGTCATCGACCTCATCGACTTCCCACCGGCCGATCGAGATTCCCCACCCAGGCAGGCCAAGCGGGTTCACCGACATCTTGGGCCCGACCTCGAGATAGAAGTCGTGGTTTCCGGAGTCGTCGTCGAACGGATCGATGAAGAAGTCGAGGCCCTCCAGACTGATGGATACGAATGCGTCCGGTGAGCATCGCGTGTAGGCGTCGAGCATCATGCGGAGATCGTCAGCGGCGACCTGGCGATCCGCGTCGGTGTCGTAGTCGTCGTGCTGATCGAGATACTCACGGTCGCGCTCCTTGAGCCCGAGATCCTCGGTGTAGACGAACGGCTCGTCGCGTTCCCAAAGGCGCTGGCCAGGTTCCTCTGACACGTCGGCTCCCTCCTCCTCCGCGAGGGCGACCCGGAGCCACTTTGCTTCGGTCGCCAACTCGGCCTCAACGGCCGTGCGCACCGGCGGTGGCACCGTCGTCAACTCCTGGTCGAGATCGGCGAGGGCGTCGTGCAACTGCCACATTGCCAGGACGTACCAGAGGCTGTGGGCACAGTCGAGAAGCTGCGAGCGTTCCTTCGGATTGGACAGCACATCGAGGTGGTCACGCGGATAGTCGTCTGCAGGTTCGAATCGTGTGTCCCAGGTGCTTACTGGCGTGGTCGCGCTTGCGGAGACCCGGTTGAGTGCGTCCACGATCGGCTCCGCGAGAGCGACAGACTCCACGCTCGTGACGGTCGACGACGCGAGTCAGGACCGTCCACGGAACGTCGCCAGGATCTGGACCTTGCCGCGGTGGGCATGGTGCGAATAGATGGTCATTACAGGTGGCTCCCTTGCGGCCATCGCACACACAGTGTGCGCGACAGCCTGAAGTAACGAAACGAGAAGGCGGCGGTAGCGCAGGCGCAATCCAACGCCCCGTGCCGCGAGACCGACGGTGGTGGTTCAGGTGCTTTCCCGAACTCCTTGCCTGTCCCCACAGTACAAGACCGACCATGCCGCCTCACGCTGGTTCGGATACGCGTGTCACCAACTCGAACGTGCCTGACGTGCGCGCAGCATGCGCAGGTCCTTCCCACTCAGACGTCCCCGGTTTCGAGGGCGTCAGGCGCAGGCTGCCGTTCCAGGTCGATGTTGTAGATGCGTTCTTCGGTGCCGGTAAGGCATCGAACCCGCTGACGCGGACCCGCGGGAGCACCTGCTGTTCGACACGACAGCTGGAGGCGACGATGTCGACGACACTCACCGAGCGACAGGCACGCAAGCAAGCCGAGCGCGAAGCGAAGTTGGAAGCGGTCCAGCAACGGCTGACGACCGCGGTAGAGCAACTGGTGACCGGCGACGACTGGCGCCGCGCGCTGGAGTTCTCGGCAAAGTTTCGGAGCCGCAGCTTTCGGAACTCGATGCTCATCGCGGTCCAGCATGCCGAGGCATACGAGCAGGGTCGCGTTCCGACCCCGTTCCCGACCTACGTCGCAGGCTACAAGCAATGGCTCACCCTCGGTCGTCAGGTTCGCAAAGGAGAGGCCGGCTACCAGATCCTCTCGCCGAAGACGGCACGGTTCGCCACGTCCACTCCGTCCGACCCGTCGTCGTGGCGGCGCCTGGCAACCAACGAGAAGGCACAGCCGGGCGAGACAGTCCGGACCCGGATGACCGGGGTCCGCTTGGCGTACGTCTGGGACATCTCCTTGACCGAAGGAGACGATCTGCCGACTACTCCCGCACCGCAGATTCTGAAAGGCGAGGCACCCGAAGGGCTCTGGGATGGGTTGGCAGACCTCATCACCGAGGAGGGATACGAACTGCGACTGGTCTCGAACGCCACGGCGATCGGCGGCGCCAACGGGCTGACCGACTTCCAGACCCGGGAGGTCTCAGTCCGCATCGACATGGACGACAGTGCCCAGGTCAAGTCGCTGTGCCACGAGCTCGGGCATGTTCTGCTGACCGATCCCGATAGCCCGGATGCACCGTTCCATCGCGGGATTGCCGAGGTCGAGGCCGAAAGTGTCGCGCTCATGGTCGGTGCCGCGCACAGCATGGACACCTCCGCCTACACCGTCCCCTACGTCACGACCTGGGCGAACACCGTGCCCGAGACGAACCCTGTCGAGGTCGTCCAAGCCACTGCCGAGCGGGTACGCCGTGCAGCGCTCGGGATCCTCGACCGACTCGACACACACCAGACCGCTACCGGGGCACCGCCCGGACTCGAACCTCGCGTGCCGACCGCCAAAGCACCGCAGGCCGAACGCACCGTGCAGCACGTGAAGCCGAGTGAGGCGATCGGGCTATGACCTCCTGGCGTCACCCTCACCTGCGAATCCACATCAATGAGGCTGGTGCTCCGTCCTTCACGCTCAACGGCGACACCTACACACCCCCTGGCGGCCCTCAACTGGCAGGCCGCGAGTCCGTACGCGGCGTCCTCGACGCCGTTCGCACGGATCTCGGCGCCGTCCGGGTCGAGATCATCGAGGCAGACGGCAGCATCTACAGCGACGTGCTCGGCCCCGACGACGTGACGGAGGCATCCGGCTCGACGAGCGACGAGCCTGATACGTACGCGTCAGGGTTCCTGCCGGGCGAGCCAGTCGCCGTCGCGGTGATCATCAGCGAACACCCCGCCTCCGACGACGGAACGACCCACGTACGTCTACCGGCGGCCGTGCTCGCCCGCCGCGGCGGCACCGTGATGCTGCTGGGCCGTTCCTCAGGCACCCTTACCTTCCTCGGAGCCGACTGATGAACCCGAACGCCCGGCCCATCGATGACGCGTTGGTCAACCTGGGACTCGGCCTCATCGCCGCGCTGGCGGGCCTCTTCGCGATCCTCTGGATGGCGGCAGAGGTGACCAGTCACCTCACCGGCGCGCGGGTACGTGGAAAGGGTCTGGCCACCGGCCTCGACGTGCTGAATGATCCGTTGTTTCCCGCCGGGCAGCAGCCCGTCGCGTACTGGCTGATCGCCACCGCCATCGTCGCGGTCCTCGGTGTCCTGGCCTGGTTCGCGTGGCGCCTGATCGGACTTACCCACCACCGGACCGCCCGTGACCCGCGGCGTCTCGCGGGCATCGCGACCAGCCGGGACGTACGCGCCGCGGCGTCCCGTCGAGCTCTCCTCCGACGAGCCGCGAATCTTCGGCCCAGCCTCGCGGAGCCACGGCCCGAGGATGTCGGCTACCTGCTCGGCAGGTCCCGGAACCACCAGGTGTGGAGCTCCGCCGAGGACTCGATGCTGATCCTCGGTCCACCTCGCTCGGGCAAAGGACTCCACCTCGTCATCAACGCGATCCTCGACGCCCCCGGCCCCGTGGTAACCACCTCCACCCGACCAGACAACCTCAATGCCACCATCGATCACCGTGCCGAACGCGGACCAGTCGCGGTCTTCGACCCCCAGCGCCTGGCCGAGGGCACCCCCTCGGGGTTGCGCTGGTCTCCCGTACGCGGTTGCGAGGACCCCCTCACCGCGATGATCCGCGCCACCGGGCTGGCCTCCACTACGGGCCTCTCCTCCGGCGGCGTCGAAAGCGGCGGGTTCTGGGAAGGCAAAACCCGCACCGCCCTCCAAGCCCTCCTCCACGCCGCCGCCCTCGACCAACGCACGGCAGCCGACCTCTACGCCTGGACTCTCAACCCCTCGCTCGCCAACGACGCCGTCGCGATCCTGCGCAGCTCCACCGGAGCCGCGGATGGGTGGGGCGACTCGCTCGAGGCCATGATCAGCGCCGACCCACGCACCCGCGACTCGATCTGGATGGGCGTCTCCCTTGCACTCTCCTCCCTCGCCGACCCTCGCGTTCTCGACACAGTCACCCCACGAAACGGTGAAGCCTTCGACCCCACCGAGTTCCTCACCGACAACGGCACCCTCTACCTACTCGCCACCGGCGCCGGAGCCGGAGCCGCCTGGCCCCTGGTCGCCGCGTTCATCGAAGACCTCGTCGAAACCGCCCGCCATCTCGCCGCAGCCGCCCCCGGCGCCCGGCTCGACCCACCCCTCCTGCTCGCCCTCGATGAGATCGGCAACCTCTCCCCCTTGCCCTCCATGCCCGTGCTCATGGCCGAAGGCGGCGGCACCGGCATCACCACCATGCCCGTCCTCCAATCCCTCGCCCAGGCACGCGACAAATGGGGCGACCACGCCGCCAACGCCATCTGGGACGCCGCCATCGTCAAGGTCATCCTCGGCGGCGCCTCCGCCACCAAAGACCTCCAAGACCTTTCCGCCCTCATCGGCGAACGCGACGAACACACCGACACCCTCATCGTCGGCGACCACGGCTCCCGCTCGCTCCAACGATCCGTGCGCCGCCTCCCGGTCATGCCCCCAGAAACGATCCGAACGCTGCCCTTTGGCAAGGGCCTTGTCCTGCTCCGCAGCACACCCCCGATCGTCACCGAACTCCGGCGCTGGACCGATCGCGCCGGCCCACCCCGATGGCTCCGTTAATCGCCAGCCCACAGCGGTCCACTTCAACGAGCATTAGACGCGGTCGGTTGTGGGCCGACTCGGCATGCAAGGGCGGCGCGCCGTCGCGCCCATAGGGCATAAACAAGAAGACCGAGCGATCCGATCGCCAGAAGCGGCTGGATAGGGGCGAACCAGTTGAGAGCCCCGCTGACCCCGATGGCCATGACGACGAGCTTGTTGCAGACGGGACATCCCACCGCGAACAACGAGAGCACGCTGCCCAAGAAGGTCTTGCCTCCCTGGGTAGCAGGAACGGGAAGCGCCGGATCGCGGACGTAGGTTGCAACGAGCGCACCCGTAAGGAGCGCCGAAGCCGCCCAGACCGGATAGTTCCACCAGAGGACTGGGGTCATGCGCTGATACCAGGGCGTCTGGATGATCCCTGTCGGGATCCCGACCACGAGCGCGGTTGCAATCGCGGCGACCCCACCGATCGCCAGTCGGCGTGCCAGCAGCATGTCTGAACTCCTCCAATACTCATCAGCGTAGATCGTCAACGTAGTCGGACACTCCGGATCGGGCGCCACGGTCGTTCATTCGTTTTGCAGGTAGATGCGCGCGAGAACGTGATCCCACGTCGGGGTGCTCCCATGGATGCTCTGAGCATGTCTGGTCGCGAGCTCGGCCAACTCATCGTCCGTGTCGGCGGCGAGAACGACGTCGCAGGCATCACAGGCCAGTTCGAGGGGCACCGATCATCGCCCGTTCGTCGTCGCGCGGAACCGCATGAGATGGCGGCGTGCAGACAGCACAACGTCGATGTCACTGAATCCGGCTTCAGCTAGGCCCTCCGCCAACTCGTCGTGGGCGATCATGCGGTGTGGTGAGCCGTCGAGCCGGTGTGTCAGCCGAGCCAGGTTGGTGTCTGTGAGGTCGTAGCCGATGAGGATCCCGCCGGGGCGAAGCACGCGGGCGGCCTCGTGAAGCGCATCGGTCCAGTCGACGACGTGATGCAACATCAAGTAGGTCGTCACAATGTCGAACGATCCGGTGGCGTACGGCAACGATGTGACGTCGGCTTGTTCGACCTTGACGTTGGAGCGATCCTGGAGCCGGCGGCTGGCGGCGCTCACCATGGCGTCGTCCACGTCTGTGACGATGAGCCGGACGCCGGGGAACCTGCGGGCGACCCCGTCGGCCATGGCACCGCTACCACCACCGATCTCCAGGACATCGCCGCGAAGCTCGAGGCCGTTGAGCGCCCAAGGTAGGACCCAACGTCTGGCGAGGTACCGCCACGGATCACTACGACAGAACGCGCCTTCGATGGCGGACATCACCGGCATCAGCCCAACAGCCCCTTCATCGTGGTGATCTCGTTGGTCTGAGCGGCCTCGATCTGCTTGGCCAAGGCGACCGCGTCGGGGTAGGAGCCGTTGGCCTGCTCGGACTTGGCCATCTCGATGGCCCCCTCGTGATGCTCGATCATCATCGTGAGGAACATCTGGTCGAACTCGTTACCGGTGGCGTTCGCCAACTTGTCCATGTCGTCGCTGCTCATCATGCCGGGCATCGACGAAGACATGTCCATGCCAGTCATGTCCTCGGGCACCGGCTCGCCCCAGGACGTCAGCCATTCCGACATCGTCTGGATCTCAGGATCCTGCGCACCCTTAATCTCCGCGGCGAGCTCCCTGACCTCGGGGTTCTTCGCCCGGGACTTTGCCAGCCCGGCCATCTCAACCGCCTGACGGTGATGGGGAATCATCTCGGTCGCGAACGACACGTCGGCATCGTTGATGCTGAGGCTCGAATCGGTTGGCTCGGCGGGCGTCGAGGAATCCATGCCCGACATGCCTGGCATCGAATTGTCGCTGTCGCCGCACGCGGCCAGGGTAAGGCCGCCGATGACCACGAAGGCTGCGGCTGCGAGTGGTTTAGTACGCAAGGTTGGTCTCTTTCCCTGGTTGGCGTTGGTTCTAGGACTGGTACACGAGCGCGGCCATCATTCCGGCCTCGGCGTGGTAGATGTTGTGGCAGTGCGCCATCCAGTTGCCGGGGTTGTCGGCTTGGAACTGGATGTTTAGTTTCTGCATCGGCTTGAGCAGAACGGTGTCTTTGCGTAGCCCGTTTGGCAGCGCGAAGGTGTGGCCGTGCAAGTGCATCGGGTGCGTCATCATCGTCATGTTCGAAAGTTGGACCTGGATACGTTTGCCTGGCTGGATCGTCAGCGGCTGGTTCTCGGGGTACGCGGCTCCGTTGACCGCCCAGGCGTATGGGCTCATCTGCCCGGTCAGGGTCAAGGTGAGCTCTTGCTCGATGTCTCGTTCTGGTAGGCGTGCCGATTCTTCCGGGGTCAGGTCGGAGCCGATCAGGATCGCACCGTTGAGTTCGGCGACAGCATCGCCTGGTGTAGGGGCCGCACCAGTGGCCGTGCGGATGAGCGCGAATCCCTGCCCGGTCTTACCGATGGGCTTCGCGATGAGCGGGAAGACACCCTCCCTGAGGGTGACGACCGCGTCGTACCTCTCCCCCATGCCGATATAGAACGCACCGGCTTGTTGCGGTCGGACGGGGAAGCCATCCGTGTGGGTGAGTGACAACGTGTGGTCGCCGACGGCGACGGCGAAGATCGTGTCGGCTGCGGCGTTGATGAACCTCAGCCGCACCCGCTGACCGGGCTTGGCGCGCAGGACGTCCGGGCTCGAGCCGACTCGTCCGTTGATCAGGTAGTGGGGGTAGTCGACGTCACCGGCGTCGCCGAAAGGTGACTCCGGAGACCCCATCGACATTCCGTCCATACCGTCCATACCGTCCATCCCAGGCATCGAGGAACCGGACCCCATGTCCATGCCATCCATTCCACCCATGGGACCGGCAGAACCGGAACTGGTGGCGACCAAGCCGGCGAGGACGTCGTCGGGAGTCGTGCCGGTGCCGTCGATCCAGTCGTCGAGAATGACGATCCACTCGTCGTCGTAGTCGCCCGGTTCGGCGGGGTCGTCGATCACGATCGGGGCATACAGACCGCGGTCGAGCTGTACCCCGACGTGTGGATGGTAGAAGTACGTCCCCGGATCGGGGGCGACAAACTCGTAGACGAATCGCGACTGCGGCGTGATCGGATCTTGGGTGAGGCCGGGCACACCGTCGGCAGCGTTGCGTAGCGCGATGCCGTGCCAGTGGATGCTGGTGTCGGTCGGGAGCTGGTTGTCAACGGTGATCCGCACCAGGTCTCCCGCGGTCGCCCGGACCAGCGGCCCAGGGACCGTGTCGCCGTACGCCCATGTGTTCATGGTCGTGCCACCGAGGTCGATCGTCGTGGCCCGCGGTGTCAAGGTGCGCTCAACCACCCGTTTCCCCGCAGGCTGAGTCATCGGTGACTGGGTGGGCAGAGCGAGGCCCGACGGCTGCATCGCGGGGTTGCCCGAGCAGGCGGCGAGCAGGCCGCTGCTGGCGCTGCCCGCAGCGCCGAGCAGGAGCGAACGGCGCGAGAGCCTCATGAAAGCCGCTCTTCGTCGCTGAAGTCCGGATCAAGGTCAAGCTCGCCGCTTGCGAACCTGTGGTCGAGCGTGCCCCGCAGATCATGGCCAGCGTCTCGGGTGCGCGAGCCGATGATCGCGCGACAGACGAGGACGACCACAGCCCACACGGCCGCGAGCCCGAGAACCACCCAGATCCAGGTCACGTCCCATGCACCGTCCGTCATGGCTCCAGCCTGGAGGTCGACCTTTGTGATTGGCTCGCAGATTTCATGAAGGTTTGACGAAGGTCGGCTCGCGGAGGACCTGAGCCGGTCGCGATCGTCGTCGACGGCAGTCAGAATGGGGTCATGAGCAGCCACGCCCACGAGCCGCCGCCGCATGCCGCTGACCCCGTGTGCGGGATGAGTGTCGACCCAGCGAACACGCCGCACTCGGTGACCTACCGCGGCGAGCGCTATTTCTTTTGCTCCGCCGGCTGCCGACAACGGTTCATGGCCGATCCGGTCACCTACGCCGGGGACGCTACGCCCCCCGCCGACCACGACCACAACGCCAGCTACGGCCACCAGACGCCTGACCGGCACGCACACGCGGATCACGACCAACACCATCACGAGGAGCACCACCCTCATGCGGAGGCGTCGGCCCAACCCGCGGAGGCTTCCGCGCCGCCTGCCACTGAGTGGACGTGCCCGATGCATCCAGAGATCCGCCGTCCCGGTCCGGGCGCCTGCCCGATCTGCGGGATGGCGTTGGAGCCACTGATAGCGAGCGTCGAGGAGGGCCCAAGTCCCGAGCTGCGGGATATGACTCGCCGGTTCTGGGTCGGTGTCGCTCTGGCCGTACCGGTAGTGGTCTTGGAGATGGGTGGTCATTTTGTCGACGCGATTGGCGAGGCCATCCCGCAGTCGGTGTCGAACTGGATTCAGCTCGTTCTTGCCACACCCGTGGTGTTGTGGGCCGGGTGGCCGTTCTTCGTGCGGGGGTGGGCGTCAGTTCGAACCCGCAATCTGAACATGTTCACGCTGATCGCGATGGGCACCGGGGTGGCATGGCTCTACAGCGTCGTCGCGACGGTGTCACCAGAGATCTTCCCCGACTCCTTCCGTTCGTCTGCTGACATGGCCGACGGCATGGGATCTGGGGCGGTCGATGTCTACTTCGAGGCAGCGTCCGTCATCACCGTTCTCGTGCTGTTGGGGCAGGTGTTGGAGTTGCGAGCCCGCGAGCAGACCTCGGGGGCTATTCGCGCTCTGCTCGATCTCGCTCCGAAGACCGCCCGCCGTGTGCGTGCCGACGGCACCGACGAGGAGATCGGCCTGGACGACGTCATCGTCGGGGACCGACTCCGCGTACGTCCTGGTGACCAGATCCCTGTGGATGCGGTAGTGACGGAAGGCAGGTCGTCGGTCGATGAGGCGATGGTGACCGGTGAATCGATGCCGGTGTCCAAGTCCGAGGGTGACCACGTGATCGGAGGCACCATCAACACCACCGGTGGCCTGTTGGTGCGTGCCGAACGTGTCGGGCGGGACACGATGCTGGCGCGGATCGTGGCGATGGTTGCCGACGCTCAGCGCTCCCGCGCCCCGATCCAGCGCACCGCGGACCGAGTCGCCGGCGTGTTCGTACCCGTCGTGATCGGGATCGCCGTGCTGGCGTTCGTCGTCTGGGCGGTGGTTGGTCCGGAGCCCCGGATGGCCCACGGTCTGGTCGTCGCGGTCGCCGTGCTCATCATCGCCTGCCCGTGTGCGCTCGGCTTGGCCACCCCGATCAGCATCAAGGTCGGCGTAGGTCGTGGAGCCGAGCATGGCGTCCTGATCAGGAACGCCGAGGCGCTGGAGCGAATGGAGAGGGTCGATACGGTCGTGGTCGACAAGACCGGCACCCTGACCGAAGGGAAGCCCTCAGTCACCACGATTGAACTGGCCGACAGGGACGGAGACGTCAACGACGCACTGCGCCTTGCCGCCTCGGTCGAGCGTGCGTCGGAGCATCCCTTGGGGCAAGCGATCCTCGATGCTGCTAAGGAGCGCGAGTTGGGCCTGGCGGATGTGGCCGACTTCGATTCTCCCGTCGGCCGCGGCGTCGCTGGCACCGTGGAGGGCAGGCGGGTCGTACTGGGCAGTGCCCGCTTCCTCGCCGACGAGGGCATCGACCCCATGCCTCTGGTGGCCGTCGCCGATCGGCTCAGGTCCACGGGAGCGACTGCGATTCTCATGGGCACCGATCAGCGGCCCGTTGCCGTGTTCGCGATCGCAGACACCGTCAAGCCGACCACGGCCGAGGCGCTCGCCGACCTCAAGGAACAGGGCGTCGAGGTGGTCATGTTGACCGGCGACAACCGCGTCACCGCTGAGGCCGTCGCCAGCAGTCTGGGAATCACCCGGATCGAGGCCGAGGTCCTACCCGACCGCAAGGCCGAGGTCGTGCAGAAGCTCCAGTCCGAAGGCAAGGTGGTCGCGATGGCAGGAGACGGTGTCAACGACGCCCCCGCCCTGGCCGCGGCCGATGTCGGGCTCGCGATGAGTTCGGGCACCGACGTGGCGATGGAGTCCGCAGGTGTGACCCTGCTCAACGGCGATCTGATGGGCATCGCTCTCGCACGACGGCTCTCGGACAAGACGATGCGCAACATCAAGCAGAACTTGCTGTTCGCCTTCGTCTACAACGTCGCCGGCATCCCGATCGCCGCTGGCGTCCTGTACCCCGTCACTGGCCTCCTGCTGTCCCCGATCATCGCCGCCGCCGCGATGGCCCTGTCTTCCGTCAGCGTGATCAGCAACGCCTTGCGGCTGCGTGGCGTGCACCTCGGCCGATCGGGCACAAGACCGCACCAGGCGACGAGCGAGAGCTGACCTATGACAGCACCCATCCCGGTCCTGGTGGTCGAAGATGAGCGTCCCCTCGCCCAGATCGTGGCCGACTACCTGACCAAGGGCGGATTCGTCGTCACCCAGGTACACAACGGCCCCGACGCGGTCGATCTCGCCCGCACTCAAGACCCCGACCTGATCCTCTTGGACCTGGGTCTACCTGGACTGGACGGCGTAGAGGTGTGCCGCATCATCCGCACATTCTCTGACTGTTACATCATCATGCTCACCGCCCGCGAGGACGAGATCGACAAGCTCATCGGTTTGGGCGTGGGAGCCGACGATTACATCACCAAGCCGTTCTCCCCACGCGAAGTCGTAGCTCGAGCCCAGGCGGCGGTACGACGCCCACGGCTCAGCAAGCTCACAACACCGCAGACCGGCGACCTGCTCCGCTTCAACGGACTCACCCTCGACCTCGCGGCCCGTGAAGTCAGCCTCAGCGACGGGCCTGTGCACCTGACCCGGACCGAGTTCGATCTACTCGTTGCCCTCGCGCAGGCTCCTCGGCGGGTCTTCTCCCGACGCCAACTCGTCGATGCCGTCTGGGGCGAAGGATGGGGCGGTGACGAGCACATCGTCGACGTCCACATCGCTCACCTGCGCAGCAAACTGGGCGAGGCCGCCACCGAGCCCCTCTTCATTGACACCGTCCGCGGGGTCGGCTACCGGTTCAAGACGGATCAGATCAAGACAGTGCAGAGCCGATGAGGCTACGGCAATTGCGGATCGGAACCCGGCTCGTCCTGGCGCAGGCGTTGGTCCTGCTCGCTGCGATTGTTACCGCCGGAGTTATCGCCGCTGTTGTGGGGCCGCCCCTGTTCCATGAGCACATGCTCCAGGCAGACCACGCGCCCGACCCGTCCGAACTCGAGCACGTCGAACGTGCATTCCAGACGGCGAGCATCATCTCCCTGGGTATCGCCATCGTCGCCGCCGCGGCCCTGGCGTTGGCGGTCAGCTGGTTCCTGAGCCGACGGTTCCAGGAACCGTTGACTCGGCTGCAGCGCGCCGCCGCAGAGGTGGCCGCCGGCCGCTATGCGACCCGTGTCCCCGTCGGTGACGCCGGGCCTGAGCTCGACGCGCTGGCGGAGTCGTTCAACACCCTCGGCACTCAACTTGCCAGCACCGAGGACACCCGTCGGCGTCTCCTGTCCGATCTGGCGCACGAACTCCGTACGCCGATCGCGACCCTGCAGGCCTACCTAGAAGGCCTGGACGACGGCGTCAGACATTGGGACCAGACCACGCGCAGCGTCCTGGGTGAGCAGGTGACACGCCTGGCACGCCTCGCCACGGACCTCGACGCGGTCTCCCGAGCCGAGGAGGGCCACCTGCGGCTGACCCTGGAGCCGGCCATCCCAGCAGAGCTGATCGCGGCCGCACGGGACACGGTCGCCGGGCGGTTCGAGGAGAAGCACATCCGGATCGATGTGACGGCGACCGGCTCAGGACAGGTCGAGGTCGACCGGACCCGGTTCCTCCAGGTGCTCACGAACCTTCTCGACAACGCGCGCCGACACACACCGGCAGGCGGAACCGTCACCATCGACACCCAGCGCGAGGAGGACTGGATCACAGTCTCCGTCACCGACACCGGAGACGGAATCCCACCGGCTCAATTGCCACACATCTTCGAGCGCTTCTATCGTGGCGACGCTGCCCGCAGCCGCGACGAACAAGGATCCGGGATCGGCCTCACCATCAGCCGCGCAATCGTCGAGGCACACGGAGGGCGCCTCGACGCATATAGCCACGGGCCCGGTAGAGGCGCAACCTTCACAATCAGGATCCCAACCCTGGCGGTTAACGGAGAGGGTGCGTCATCCTGCCTCCGCGGTAGCGGACAGGGATGAGTCGCTCCACCTCCGAGGACGGCGGCGACATCCTCCTGGCTCCTGGGCTCGAGCACGGGGCAGCCCACGCCGATCACCACGACCGCCACAATCAGGCTCGGCCCGCCCCCGTTCGGTCCGCCACACCAACCCCCATCTACTATCCTTCATAGTTGATAATAGATGGGGCGCCCCTGCCATCTCGAAACTGGAGCAGCGAAGGATGTACCGCCGATGACCGCCCACACCAGCGACCGCAAGCTGGGGCTTTCCCCGAAAGCCCGTCGCGTCATGCTTCCAATGCTCGCCCTCGCGCTCGCCGCGATGATCGTGGGCACGCTGCTGACCCGCGGCGGCGACATGGCTGGTCCGGTCGTGGGTGATGACTTGCATGTGGTGGGCGAGCTGGATGGTCGACTGTTCGTCGGTGGGCACGGCGGCGCGGGTTCCCGCCGCATCACCGGTGGTTGGACGCAGATCGACACCCTCGACAACAAGGACGTCATGGCCTGGGCTCAATCGGGCGGCGGGATTCTGGCAGGTGGTCACGCGGGGCTGTATCGCTCCAGCGACGGCTCAACGTTTGCAGCTGTGCCGGGTCTTCCGCTTTCAGATGTACACGCACTAGGTGCTGCCGACGAGCGGGTCTATCTCGGCTCGCCGGCCGGCGTTCTCGTCTCCGATAACGCCGGCCGGTCTTTCCAACGTGCGAGCAGCGCCGGGCACGATCTGATGGGATCGATCTGGGTTGACCCTGCAGATCCCGACGTCGCCATCGCCCCTTCGATGAAGTCGGGTGCCGTCAAGACAACGAATGGTGGTGCGACATGGGCTCCGATAGGGTCGTTGCCCGGATCCATGGCGGTCGCTGTCGACGGTTCAGGCGAACGGCTCGTCATCATCGGAATGGGCGGCGCTGAGTCCAGCGATGACGGAGGTACGACCTGGTCAACCCTGGATGTGCCTGAGGGCACGAGCGCGGCCGCCTACACTTCTAAGGGCGATCTCGTGGTGGCCACCATGTCAGGTGACCGCGCAAAGGTCTTCCGGGCCGTAGACGGCGAGTGGGATTCGCTGACGTGAAAGCAGATCACTAGGAAGGGACGAGCATGCGTCCACTGGGCGAACTCGAGGCTGTCGTCATGGAGCACCTGTGGTCCACCGACGACGCCTTGACCGTACGCGAGGTGCTGGGGCGCATCGACCGCGAGCCGCCCCTGGCATACACGACGGTGCTGACCGTCATGGACAACCTCCACCGCAAAGGATTTCTGGAGCGGGTGAAAGCGGGCCGTGCCTTCCGATATCAGCCGACGAAGGGACGGGCGGAACACACCGCTGACCTGATGCATGAGCTGCTCAGCGACAGCGGTGACAGCTCAATCACGCTGATGCGGTTCCTTGACCGGATGTCAGACAATGAGGTCGAGCGGCTGAAGCGAGCACTGAATGATTAGCGCCGCACTGCTCCTTGTCTTCGCTGTGACCGCAGGCACGTGGGGCGCAGCCATGCTCACCCAGTCGACCTGGACGACCTCGGCCCCTCGATTGGCGATCGCGGCGTGGCAGGCCCTGGCCTCATCGGTTCTGCTGAGCCTGCTCGCCCTTGGCATTGCGTTGTCGATCGGGTTCCAGCACGTCCGAGGTGACATCGCGCGACTGTTCGATCTGTGCGCCGAGAATCTGAAGCACGGCTACTCCTCCCCAGGCGGCGCATTTCTGGCGACGCTCGGACTGGCCACGGCCGGCGTGTTGTTGGGCCGGATACTGTGGTGCGCTTTCCGTGTCTCGCTACAGGACCGACGTGAACGCCGAGCACGCGTTGCAGTCCTCGACGTGCTTGGCCGCTCGGACATCGTCCCAGGCGTCCTGGTGTTGGACCACGAAGCGCCCTACGCGTTCTGCATCGGCGGCAAGAGACACCGGGTCGTGGTCACAAGCGGTCTGCTCGCGACACTCGACAAGCGGGAGATCGACGCTGTTCTCGCCCACGAGGCAGCCCACCTGCGACAGCGACACCACCTCGCGCTGGTGACGTGTCGCGCGTTGTTCGGAGCCCTGGCGCCATTCTTTCCCGCATTCCGTGCAGCGATGCGGCACGTCCACCTCTTCGCCGAGCTGTCCGCCGACGACTGCGCCCGCCGCCAGATCGGCGCCAGGTCCCTTCGCTCTGCACTTGAGCGTCTCGCCGTCCTCCCATCGCCCACGGGCGCTATGGCGGCAAGTGGTAGCGACGTCGAGCAGCGCTTGCGCCGGCTAGACGACAACGCCGTGACCTTGCGCAGCCACGTCGCGATCTTCACGGGGCTCGCCATCGCGACACTCGTGGTCATTCCACTGTCACTCGTAGCGGCGCCCGCAGTTGCCATGGCTTGGAAGGGCATCTGCCTCATCGGCTGATCCCGCCGCTCACCCCACGTCGGGGTCCGAGCGGAATGGCTTAGACGGATAGCCCGTGTCGAAATGCATGTAGTCGGGGACATCGATGTCTTGCCAGATCCACCCTTCCTGGCGGAACGCCTTCCAGACCACGCCACCTCGGACGATCACTCCAGGGCCTTCCTTACGCGCCCGATTCTCGTCAGAGGGAAACCAGCACTTGCAGCGAAGGTCCTTCCAGGGGTTCTCGAACGGGTTGATGTCGATCGCCCGCCCGTTTGCGTGAGGAGACTCCCGAAATGGTGCGTTGATCTGGTCCGCCGTGCGGCAGTTGTACGCGGAGGTGTTGTCGTCGGCAAGACTGGCATTCGCGTCGCCGTCGTACTTCTCCACTGGCCGCATCTTCCGAATCGGAAATCGAGCGTCGTACAGAGCACTGAAGATTCGGGCCACACTGGCCGCCACATCCCGGTTGACGACCAACTGACCGCGCTGTTTTACACCCTCGAAGTCGACGAAGCTCACCCACACGGAACGCAGTTGACCGCGTCGCACGATGGGACACCCCGGTCGAACCATTCCCGCCCTCTTCATCGCCTGCCACTGACGTAGGGGAATCGGTTCGATCACTGGGTTGGCGGAGTCCAACGGCGATGGCTTCCCAGACGGGCTCGCAGACCCCGTCGCAGATGTGGTCTTTTGCCCTTTCTGCTGGTCGCGGTCCTCCGCGCTGGCGCATCCCGAGAGCACCAAGGGCAGGACCAGTATGGCGGCCACCCGTCGGACCGACCTCACACCATCTCCGACAGATCGCGTTCGAAGTGGGAGAGGCGTTGCCCATCGGCTCCTGTTGCGTCACGCGTGTGTTGCCAGCCTGATTTCGTGTAGAACGAGCCGGCGCCGTCCGGGCCGGCGACGGTGACCAGACATGCGCGGTCCCGTCCCACGTCGCGCGCCTGAGCCAGGAAGGCGTCCACCAGCAGCGTCCCCAGTCCGAGGCCGCGGGCGTGCTCCGCCACGACGACATTCGATAGCACCGCAATTCGGGGCCCGTCCACGGACTCAATGACGCGGTCGCGGGACCGCCTCAATGCGGTCAAGTATCGGCGTGCCCGCGTCAGGACGAAGCGGGTCAGCACCGTCGGCCTGCGCATCAGACCGAACAGCCCACATGCCGCCAGCGCGACTCCGTGATATGTCAGCAGAAGGCGGCGGTGCTGGACGGGATCCAGGACGCCGACGAGGTAGCCCGATGGCACTCCGGACACCTCGACGATGAGTGCTACGGCCAGCGGACCGTCGAGGAACGTCCGGTAGTAGCGGCGTAGGAACCGCGGTCCGAGACGCGCAAAGAATCCGTTGGGGAAGTGCTGGCGATGAGCGGCAACGACGTCCGGCAGATCCTGCAAGCCCATCCGTCTGATGCTCACGGTCACTTCATCGGCGGGTTCGTTCGGCTCCGTCCCGCCAGTGCCTGGTGCGGTACGTCCTGGTGCAGTACGTCGTAGCAACTGCCTGCCGCCTCCCTAGGTGATCTACTATCATCGATAGTAGATCGTCTTCAGGCTCAGATTTCAAGAAGGAACACCACATGGCACGTACTCGACGCGGACAGAAGAAGAGTGCTGCCGAGAGGCAGTTGTCGAAGTGGACCCGGCGGCGCATCCTGTCGACAGCCCTGTTCGCGGCCGCGGGACTGGTGGCAGTCCAGCACCTGCTCGCGCACGGCGGCTTCCAACCACTTCCGATCTCGATGGGTTGGCAGGATCTCCTGGTCGGCTACCCCATGGCGATCCTGCTCGCGATCGGCGGGGGCATCGCCATGGATCCCGACCCAGGGGCCTGAGGCCGCGTCTCCTGCAGTAGGCACGCCCGCCCTACGGGCGAACGCCATGTTCCGCGAACGCGACCTTCGGATCGATCGGTTCCCCGCCGTCCGGGCGCACCTCGATATGCACGTGAGGGCCGGTGCTGTTGCCGGTACTTCCGACGTCGCCGATTGACTGCCCTCGACCGACCAGCTCGCCGGGATCGACCTCGATGCGTGCCTGATGGCAGTACCAGATCTCGGTACCATCGGGTAGCTCGATGATCGTGCGGTAGCCGTACGAGCCCGCCCAACCGGCCTCGACGACGCGCCCACCTGCCACCGCGACGATCCTCGAACCCCATGACGTCGCAAAGTCCAGGCCCGTATGCGTGTTGCTCCACAATGAGCTTCCCTCGCCGAAAGTGCCGGTGAGGCGATACGAGTCGACCGGGAGCACCCATCGCTCATCCGTACGCTCGACCGCGAGCCTTTCGACATGACGGGGCCGCTCAGGCTTGCCCTTCGGAGGCCGACTAGGGCCGGGAGTGGGAGGTTCGCGCCGCCTATCCACCGAAGGCCGCCGCTCTGCGGACCTACTCACGCTGTCCTGCCGATCGAGCGCCGCCGGCGGCACCGAACTGTCGGCCGTCGGCTCCGTCGATACTGCCGGGTCCACCGAATCTCGAACGACAGAACCGCCGCCCAGAACGCCCGCGACCGCAACGACAGTCAGCACCTGCGGCACTGCCCCTCGCCAGCCGATCGCACCGCGACGTTCGAGTCGATGCCGACCGTCGATCGGCCCCAGCCGATGCGGGGTCACCATAAGTCTTCCAGCGTCAGCCTGCGACCGACCTTGCCTGTTGTCATCAATCCGCTTGTGTCGACCAGGGCGCACCTGTTCTCCTCGTCCCACCGAATCGCGTGCACGACCGCGCCACAGGCATGAAGTGGTGGGTGCCCATAACGGGGAAGCCGGGCACCCACCAAGGGAGGGAGAAATCCCGCTTCTACTATGGACCGTAGTAGATCGGCGGTTGCGGACCAACTCGGGCGTGTCATGTCGAACCAGCCGGGATTCATCCAAGCGAGTTCTCGTTACGCGTGGCGTATGCCTAGTATCGATGCCATGCAGGACCTCCGGACGGCAACGCATACAGGTGGCGCGCGCCTTGCGCTCGCCGCTGTTGCGGTCGCGCTGTTCGGACTCATGTCGATGCACGGCTGGGGGTCCCACGCCGGCGCTCACTCCATGAGTGCCGAGCCCGACGGCGCGAGCGTGCTGGTGGCCGTCGGCCATGGCGGCCCGCACGATCTCGCTGGCGCCGTTAAGAACGAACCCGTGGCCACTCTGCCCGACGGCGCCGCAGGTTCCGAGGTGCCTGGCGGCGTGGGAGATGGGAGCATCCTCGGTCTCTGTCTCGCGATCCTCACCGGATTGATCTTGGGCTTCGCTCTGCTGATGGCCAGGCGCGGCATCCGGGTCCTCAGGCACCTGGTTCCCACCTGGTCGGCCACGATCCTCTACGGACGAGACCGTGACCCGCCCGATCTGCTGCAACTCTGCGTGATCCGCTGCTGATAGGCCCGAGGCACGAGGCACCCATCGGGGTGACTCGGACTTTCGCCTGCCCAGACCCAGATCACACACAGATGGAGCAATACCCATGCGTAAGGCCCTGATGGCCGCGACCCTTGCGGCCGCGCTGATCACTCTCGTTGCGTGCGGCAGCGAGGACAACAGCGCCACCTCCACCGACCACAACGATGCCGACGTCACGTTCGCCCAGCAGATGATTCCGCACCACCAGCAAGCCATCGAGATGGCAGAGATCGCCGAAACCCGGGCCGAGAGCCAAGAGGTCAAGGACCTGGCCGCCGACATCGAGGCGGCGCAAGGCCCGGAGATCGAGACCATGACCGGCTGGCTCGAGAGCTGGGGCGAGGACGTCCCAGACGAGGGCATGCCCGGCATGGACCACGGCGACATGTCTTCGGACGAGATGACCGGGATGATGTCGGAGGAGGACATGACCGAGCTCGAGAACGCCTCTGGCGCCGAGTTCGACCAGATGTTCCTCACGATGATGACCGAGCACCACGAGGGTGCGATCGAGATGGCCCAGACCGAGCAGGCCGACGGCGAGTTCCCCGACGCCAAGGCCATGGCCGCGGACATCGAGACCGCCCAGACCGAGGAGATCCAGACGATGCAGGCACTGCTCAAGTCCTGACCGTCATCCAAGCCGGGCAGGCCCGCGCCTGCCCGGCATCTTCTCAAAACCGGAGCATTCTCATGAACCGAACATCCCGCCTCGCGATGGCGGTCGCCGTGGCAACGGCTCTCCTTTCATCTGCCTGCGCAGCGGACACGGATTCCAACTCCTCGGCGGTAAGCGACAAGGCCGCGGAGGACAGTTCAGTCGGCCACATCCACGGCCTCGGGGTCGACCCCGCCGATGGCAGCCTGTATGTGGCAACCCATTTCGGCCTCTTCCACGTTCCCTACAGCGGCAAGCCGACCCGGGTCGCCGACAGATGGCAAGACACCATGGCCTTCACCGTCGTCGGCCCCGGCCACTTTCTCGGCAGCGGACACCCCGACCTGACCGAGGATCTGCCTCCGTACCTGGGGCTGATCGAGTCCACCGACGCCGGCGAGAGCTGGGCGCCGCTCGCGCTGCAAGGTGAGGCAGACTTCCACATCCTCGAACAGGCCGGCGACGTCCTCTACGCGTACGAAGCCACCACGGAACGCCTGCTCCGCACCGTTGACCGGGAGCGGTTCGAGGAGTTCTACTCGGGCGACCTCATCAGCGTCGCCGCTACCAAGGAACCTGGTCAGCTGTTCGCAACCACCGGTAAGGGCCAGCTGATCAGCATCGATGCGTCCACGGGACAGACCCGCGAACTCGGCGGCCCCATCACCGCCTACCTCGACGCCACTACGGAAGGTGGGCTGGCAGGCATCGGCCCCGACGGCGTCGTCCGGGTCAGCGACGACGCGGGAAAGACGTGGCAGGAGACTGGAGCGATCGGTGGCCAGCCCGCGGCCTTCACGATCACCGAGCAGGGCTGGTACGCCGCCACCTCGGACGAGGCATTCCACTCGGACGACAACGGCGACACCTGGGAACAGGTCCTGTAGGTCGGCGAGACGATGAGCAAGCACCGAACTGCATCTCACCGACGCCGGGAACCGCGCCGCGCCTGGCGCGTAGCTGAGGATTCCGCCGGCAACGCCGGTCTCGCCGTCGCACTCACCGCACTGGCGGTCACCCTCCCGCTCGTCGCGATGGCGCGCGACGGTGATCCCGCCACGAAGAGTGAACACGGCCCGGTTTCGTCGATCGCCGCCTCGCCGAGCTCAGGATCGGAGCTTCCCGACGGCGAGGTCGCCGCAGCCGAAGGCCGTGTCTCCCGACCGAGTGAGCCGCCAGCGTCGTCGGTGGCGATACCCGAACGCGGGTCCGGGAGGTTTGAGGTCGCGGCCGCTCCTTCCGGACCCTCGGAGGACGCGACGACCTACCGGGTCGAGGTAGAGAAGGGAGTGCCGTACGCGACCAAACAGGTCGCTCGTTTCATCGAGAAGACACTCTCTGACGACCGTGGCTGGGCTGCCGAACACCGACTCGCACGCGTCGACGGCCACGCCGACCTGCGGATCGTCCTGGCCACGCCCGAGACCGCCGACGAACTGTGCGCTCCGCTTGACACCGATGGCAGGCTGTCGTGCCGCAACGGCAGCGATGTCGTTCTCAACGCCTGGCGATGGCACTTCGGCGCCGACAGCTACGCCGACAACCTGTCGGCCTACCGTCGCTACGTGGTCAACCACGAGACCGGCCACGCGCTCGGCTACCCGCACGTCGGATGCCCCGGCGACGGCGCGGCCGCGCCGGTGATGCTGCAGCAGACCAAGGGACTGGATGGCTGCACCGCCAATCCCTGGCCTGCCCGGGCGGATCTGATCGATCACTGACCCTGAGCAACTGCCGGGCACGCGCCCCTTGGGGGCATCGCCACAACGCAGTGCGACGGCGCAACTCCGGTCCGCGATGTCCAACCCGCGCGACAAGAATGTTGTTGCAAGTGAGTGGCGATAAGGTGCTGACGTGTTTATGAGCGCCCGCCACCGGGAACGAACCGCGCTGCTGGCGATGGCGTGCGTGGTCGTCGTATTGAACATCGTCGGCTGGGTCGTCCTGATCGCGGTGGTCGCGCCCCAGGAATACCGGGTCGGCGGTTCCGGTGTGTTCGGCGTGGGCCTGGGAGTGACGGCGTTCCTACTGGGTGTCCGACATGCCTTCGATGCCGACCACATCGCGGCGATCGACAACACCGCGCGCAAACTGGTGGGTGAGGACAGGCCCGCCAGCGGCGTGGGTTTCTGGTTCTCGTTGGGCCACTCCAGTGTCGTCTTCGGGCTTTCCCTGTTACTCGCTGTCGGGGTGAGTGCGCTCGCCGGCCCGGTGCAGAACGACGACTCCACGTTACAAACCACACTCGGTCTGGTGGGCACGCTTACCGCCGGGACCTTCCTCATCGTGATCGGGCTGACCAATCTGAGCGCACTGTTCGGCATCGTGCACGTATTCCGGCACATGCGAGCCGGAACCTTCGACGAGGACAAGCTCGAGCACCACCTGCACCAACGCGGCCTCATGGCCCGGCTCTTCAACCGGGCCACCCGCCGGGTCACCAAGCCCCGCCACCTCTACCCGATCGGTTTGCTGATGGGCCTCGGGTTCGACACCGCGACCCAAGTCGCGCTCCTGGTCCTCGCGGGCGGCACGGCCAGCACGCTGCCGTGGTATGCCATCTTGGTGCTCCCGGTCCTATTCGCTGCTGGGATGACCCTCTTCGACACCGCCGACGGCGTCTTCATGGCCCACGCCTACAAGTGGGCGTTCCTCAGCCCGGTCCGGAAGGTCTACTACAACCTGACCGTCACAACGTTGTCTGTGGTGGTCGCTCTGGTGATCGGCGGCATCGTCCTGCTGCAGCTGCTCGCTGAGCAGTTCCATCTCACCGCCTTGTCGTGGGTGACGCGGCTCGACCTGCAGTACGTCGGCTACCTCCTGGTCGGCCTCTTCGTCGTGGTCTGGACGATCAGCCTGTTCGCGTGGAAGCTCGGCCGTTTCGAAGAGCGAATCGAGATCCGCCCCACCGAATCAGCCACACCTCTTTAGAGGTCTGGCTGATCGATGAGCTCATCGAGTGGGTCCGGCTCGGCAGAACTGGGATGGTCGCCTTGACCTCGACGTTGTCGATCGCCGAGATGACCCAGGTGGTCGTGGGTGGCTGCACTGCCATTCCCTGGCCGCCCGGGTGGATCTGGTTGGACACTGACCTCGGTGATTCTTGGGTGCGTGGCGCTCATGGATAGGCCGCGGGCGGGTACCTCTTGGGCATCGGGCCATCCGGCTCGTCGACAACAGTGCCATTGACGAGAGGGAGTGCCATGCACACCGTCGAGCAGATGCTGAAGACCTACCCCAAGGACTTAGGCGGCATCGACACCGCCAAGCTCGCTGCGACGATCCAGAGCCTGGTCGAATGCGCCCAGGCCTGCACAGCGTGCGCGGATGCCTGCCTGAGCGAAGACACCGTCGCAGACCTGACCAAGTGCGTCCGCAGCAACCTGGACTGCGCCGACGCATGCTCGGCAACCGCGAACATCCTGTCGCGCCACACCGGCTACGACGCCAACATCACCAGGACGTTCCTGCAGGCTTGCGCGACGGCGTGCAAGGCCTGTGGTGACGAGTGCTCGCGCCACGCCGACATGCACGAGCACTGCCGCGCCTGCGCCGAGGCGTGCCGATCGTGCGAGCAGGCATGCCGCGATCTGATCGCGAACCTGGGCTGACAAGGTCCTTCAGGCTGACGTCGACGTACGCGTCGGTGCGGCACGAGAACGCGCCGCCTGCTCCTTGCGCCACCCGTACTTCGTCAGGCCGCGAGGCTTGTAGAGGTTCAGGACGAGGATGCCGATCAGCATGACGAGCCCGATGACGGCGTGTGCGATGTCACTGCCCATCGCGAGCAGCCCCTCCTCCTCGAGCGTCCGCGCCCGATCGGCCTCGACGGTGACGTCGGGCATATGCATGATGAGGACGGCCGTCAGTATGACCGTGCCCACCAGCGAGATGAGCACCCAGTAATGGCGTAGCAGCCCCCACTTCGTCACCGCTCCCATCAGCACGCCGGTGGCGAGCGACCCGAGCGCGAGCGGCACGATCGCGTACCAGCCGACGAGCTCCATGCCGATCCAGGCCGCTCTCACAACCTCGGGATCACCCGTGGCCGGCACTGCGAAGGCCAGCGCCAAGTAGGCGCATACTGCGCCGATCCAGCCGACCGAGCAGCTCAGGTGCAGAGCCAGCAGGAGCCGGCGTACGCGGGGGCCGACAGTCACAGGCTGATCCCGCGAATGGCCGCTTCCGCTGCCGGAGCGGAGTGCATCCCGCCGCCGTGACGTCCCGGCCCATGCTCGCCGCCGAGGAGAATCATTGCCAGCACGGCGAGCACGATCACGGCCAGCAGTGCCCCGAGGAGGAGCTTGACCCACGACGGCATGCCTGGGGGCATCTCGTGCTCACCCGAAGCGGTCGGTGTCTGGTTGTCGCCGGGCGCCATCGCGCACTCTCCTCGTTTGTAAGACATTGTGTCTACGTAAGTGTGCGTGGTGTCTTGCTCTGCGACAAGGCGTATCGTTGATCCATGCCGAAGCTTTGGAAGGACACCGTCGAGGAGCACCGGCATGACGTGCGGACGGCGATCCTAGAGACCGCTTGGGCGCTCGCGCGCGAGCGGGGTGTCCGAGGAATCACGATGGCCCTCGTCGCCGAGCAGACGGGCATCAGCCGCGCGACGCTGTACAAGTACTTTCACGGCATCGACGAGATGCTCGTCGCCGGTCATGCCGAGCACGTCGCGCAGCACCTCTCCCACCTCGAAGCGGTCCGCAGCGAGGCGCCGACTGCCGGAGCCGGGTTGCGCGCGATGCTCCAGGGCTACGCAGGAATCTGTTTCCACCGGGGAGCATCAGCCACAGCCGACCTGCACGGCCTGGTCCACCGTGGCGAGGAGCACGAGCGCAACAGCGCGGATGTGATGACCCTGTTCACCAAGGCCGTGCGCGACGCACAGGACCGCGGACAGGCGCGAACCGACATAGCGGCCGAGGAACTGGCCGCCTACAGCCTGCACGCACTCGAGGCTGCCGGGCAGGCACGGGCGGCGAGCGCGATCGACCACCTGGTCGAGCTCGTCGCGGAATCTCTGCACCTGCATGGGAAGACCGTCGGGTCCGAGAGCGACTAGGACCCGACGGCCAACACCATGCCCTGGTCTGCCCGAGGCCTCAACTGCAGGCAGGTACCGGCCCCAGGATTGAGGGACTCACACAGCGTGCACGCATGAGCACTGGCACGCGGCGAGGGTGCCTTCGGCTGTCTCCGCAGCCGTGCGGACGAGCACATCGACACCGCCGCGATCCGCAGCGCTGGATGATTCAGTGATCGGCTCGGCCGCCGATGCTCCTTCGTCCAGTGCTGCTTCTTCGCGGGTCCACAGGGCCGGTGCTGCGGCGGCGCCGATCGCGGCGAGGATGGCGAGGATGGTCCAGGTGGTGGGGAACCCGGCGTTGGTGGCAACCCATCCTGCGATCGGATAGGTGATCAGCCAGGCGAGGTGCGAGAGGGAGAACTGGGCGGCGAAGACCTCGGGGATGGCATCGGGTTCGACCGCGCGCCGCAGCACTTGGCCGGTCGGGGTGATGATGAGCGCCATCCCGCCGCCGATCGTGACCCAGATGAGCGCGGTGAGCTGCGGAAGGGCGAGATCCAGCGCGACCGTTGCCAGGGCCGCGGCGACTGCGATGACCAGCACGGTAGCGCCAGTGAGCATCACGATCCGTTCCCCGGTGCGGTCGAGGATTCTGGGGAGGACGAGGGCTGCCAGGAGGGTGCCGGTTCCTGAGGCGGCGAGCATCCAGGCCACGTCGGACTGTGTTCCACCGAGCACGTCACGGACGTAGTTGACGGTGTTGACGACGACGATGGATCCGGCGGCAGCAACCACGAGGTTCAGCGCCATCACTGCGCGCAGGCTGGGCGTGGCGGCGAAGGTCCGGATCCCGGAGACAACCCGGTCCACGGCGCTGACGTGCGCGCTCGGGCGGGCGTTGGGGATGCGGGTGGAGAGCACGAGCACCGCGGAGGCGGCGAACCCGAGCGAGGTGCCGAGGAACAGCAGGTTGAAGGACATGAGCGAGAGTGCGACTGCCGCGAGCACCGGGCTCAGCAGACTCTCCATGGTGTAGGCCACCTGCGAGGCAGAGAGGGCGCGCGTGTAGTCGGCCTCTTCGGTGACGATGTCAGGGATGACGGCCTGGAACGTGGGGGTGAATGCCGCAGACGCTGTTTGTAGGACACCGATCAGCACATAGATCTGCCAGACCTCGGTGACGAACGGCAGGGCAAGGACCACCAAGGCACGGACCACGTCGAGGATGGTGAGGAACAAGCGCCGAGGCAGCCGATCGACGTACGCCGCTGCCAGGGGCGCGACCACGACGTAGGCGACCATCTTGATGGTCAGTGCGGTTGCGAGCACCGCGCCGGCGCGAGGACCGGCCAGGTCGTAGGCGAGCAGACCCAGCGCGACGGTGGCCAGACCGGTTCCGAACAGTGCGATCACCTGCGCGCTGAACAGGCGTCGGTAGTCGCGGATCGCGAACAACCCCATGGTTCTAACCTTTCTCAGGCCAGGCCGCTTTCATGGCCTGGCGTCGTGGTTTCTCTCGAAGAGAACATGTCTCGCGTCGCTGTCCCTGGTCTGTCCGGCCACCGTCCAGCCGGAGCGCCTTCTCCGCTCTGGACGGCGACCGTGGGTTGGGCGCTATTGGCGCCCGGCAGAGCTACTCGTCGTGGATCCGATACTCCCGGCCCTTCGCCGCGCGTACGCTGACAACGCCGGTCGGGCCGGGAGTGTCGGAGCCTTACGGTTTGTGCGGTCTCAGGCGGTGGCGAGCTTGTAGCCGGCCTTTTCGACGGCCTGCTTCACGGACGCGTCGCTGATGTCGCTCTCGCTGGTGAGAGTGATCGCGCCGGCGGCGAGGTCGACGTCGACGTCGAGGACGCCGGGGATCTGCTCGACCTGGTCGGTGACCTTGCCGGCGCATCCGCCGCAGGTCATGCCGGCGACGTTATAGGTGGCGTTGGTTGCCATCGTGAAACCTTTCTGGTGGATTCCGTGCCCGGGTTGGGCCGGGTGTTGTGGTCCTGCCCCTCCGAGGGGCAGGTCCTCTGGGCCCCCGATTCGTCTCGGGAAGCCCAGAAGCGCAGGGTCAGGCGTTGACTGGCTCGGGCCTGGACACCTCTGTGGCGGCATCGGTGCCAGCTCGGGGGTCGCTGTTGGTCGCTCGGAAGCTGCGCAGCCGGAGGCTGTTGGAGACCACGAACACCGAGGAGAACGCCATGGCGGCTCCGGCGAGCATCGGGTTGAGCAGTCCAGCGGCTGCCAGCGGTAGGGCGGCGACGTTGTAGGCGAAGGCCCAGAACAGGTTGCCCTTGATGGTGCCCAGGGTCCGCCTAGAGAGCCGGATCGCGTCGGCGGCCACGCGGAGGTCTCCGCGGACCAGGGTCAGGTCGGAGGCCTCGATCGCGACATCGGTGCCGGTGCCCATGGCCAGACCGAGGTCGGCCTGAGCCAGTGCCGCGGCGTCGTTGACACCATCGCCGACCATGGCGACAGTCCTGCCCTGCTCCTGCAGTCGCTTGATCACATCGACCTTCTCCGACGGCATCACCTCGGCGATGACCGTGTCGGGGCCCGCATCGATGCCCACCGCGGTCGCAACCGCCGTGGCGACCCTGGCGTTGTCTCCTGTGAGCAGCACCGGGGTCAATCCCAGGGCGCGCAGCTGGCCGACGGCTTCGGCCGAGGTCGGCTTGATGGCGTCGGCCACGACCAGAACCCCGCGGGCTCGGCCGTCCCACCCGACCGCGACCGCGGTCTGGCCCTTCTCCGCCGCCTCGGTCATCGCCGTTTCCAGGGTCGGGGTCAGATACTGGGACCACTCGGCAAGCAGCTGCGGTCGTCCGACCAGGACGGCGTGCGAGGCCTCCCCGTCGATGACGATCCCCTGCACGCCGAGGCCTTCGATGTTGGCGAAGTCCTCCACTGTCGGCAGGTCCCCGACTCGTGCCGCCGCCCCCTTGGCGATGGCCTGGGCGATCGGGTGCTCGGAGGCGTCCTCCAGGGCGCCGGCGAACCGCAACAGCTCGTCGACGTCCTCACCGTCGGCGACGACCGTACGAACCAGGGTCATCTGGCCAGTGGTGACGGTGCCGGTCTTGTCCAAGACGATGGTGTCGACCTTGCGCGTCGACTCCAACACCTCGGGACCCTTGATCAGGATGCCTAGCTGGGCGCCACGACCCGTGCCCACCATGAGGGCGGTCGGCGTGGCCAACCCGAGCGCGCACGGGCAGGCGATGATCAGCACCGCGACGGCCGCCGTGAAGGCGGCGGCGATCCCGCCGCCGGTGCCTGCCCAGAACCCGAAGGTCGCCGCAGCCAGGCCGATCACGATCGGCACGAAGATCCCCGAGATCCGGTCCGCCAGTCGCTGGGCCTGAGCCTTGCCGTTCTGGGCGTCCTCGACCAGCTTGGCCATCTGCGCCAGCTGGGTGTCGGCACCCACCCGCGTCGCCTCGACCACGAGCCGGCCGCCGGCATTGACGGTGGCCCCGATCACGAGATCTCCGGGGCCGACCTCGACCGGCACGGATTCACCGGTCACCATGGAGGCGTCCACAGCTGAGGAACCTTCGAGGATCCGACCGTCGGTGGCGATCTTCTCCCCGGGGCGGACGACGAACCGGTCGCCCACGGCCAGTTGGTCGATGCCGATCCGTTCCTCGGTGGGGCCGCTGGGGCCGTCGCGGAGGACCGCGACCTCCTTCGCACCCAGTTCGAGCAGTGCCCGTAGCGCTGCGCCGGCGCGGCGCTTGGAGCGCGCCTCGAAGTAGCGACCCGCCAGGATGAACGTGGTCACGCCTGCGGCAGCCTCGAGGTAGATGTTGCCGGATCCATCGGTGCGGGCGATGGTGAGCTCGAACGGGTGGGTCATACCCGGGGCACCGGCCGTGCCGAAGAACAGCGCGTACAGGGACCAGCCGAGCGCTGCCAGTGTGCCCATGGAGATCAGCGTGTCCATGGTCGAGGTGGCGTGCTTGAGGTTGGTCCAGGCTGCCTTGTGGAACGGCAACGCGCCCCAGACCACCACCGGCGCGGCGAGCGTCAACGAGAGCCACTGCCAGTAGTCGAACTGCAGGGCAGGGATCATCGCCATCGCGATCACCGGCACGGTCAGGACCGCCGAGACGACCACCCGGTTGCGCAGGGCTCGAACGGGGTCATCCTCTGCTCCGGTTTCAGAGGTCGCCGTGGCCGGCGTTCCCTTCGGTTCCGGGAGTCGCGCGGTGTAGCCGGCCTGTTCGACCGTCTCGACCAATGCGGTCGGCTCGATGCCGTCGGCGTAGGTGACCTTGGCCTTCTCGGTGGCGTAGTTGACCGTTGCGGTCACGCCCTCGAGCTTGTTCAGCTTGCGCTCGATACGGTTCGCGCAAGAGGCGCACGTCATGCCACCAATCGCGAGCTCGACCTGGTTGCCAGGGACACCGCTCTCAGGTGTGACGTCGTTGAGCGCACTCATGGTCTTTCCTTCCTCATCGGGTGCTTCTCGTTGCGTAGGTCTGTTCGTTGAGTCAGTGGCTGTGCTCGCCCTGGTCGCCTGAACCAGAACCGCTGGGCTGGGCGGCGGGCGCAGTCGAACTGCCTTCGCGCGGCGCCGGGACAGGCTCGCCGGCCTGGGCGGTGAACTCGGCGGTGCGAACCACGCCGTCGTGCTGGAAGTCCAGGTAGAGGCGATACGGTCCGGCGGAGGGGGCGGTTGCGAAGAAGGTGATGTCCGGGCCGGGCTTGGTGGTGCCATCCCCGGGCTCACCGTCGGGGTGCACGTGCAGGTAGGCCAGGTCTCCCGAGCGCAGCGCCACCAGGTGCCCGTAGGCAGCGAGGTAGGGCTGCAGGTCAGTCACTGGCTGCCCGTCGCGGCTCACCGTCAGCGTCAGCTCCGAGGACTCACCAGGGACGAGTTGCCCCTTCAGCGTGACGGTGTAGCCGTCGACCTCCGCGGTCTGGCTGACCGGCGGCAGCGGCTCCGGCTCGTAGGCGCCCGCGACCGATACGTCGCCGCCCAGCGTCATGGTCTCGCCGTGTTCGGTGGCGCGGAAGTCGGCGAAGACCCGCCACGCTCCGGGTGTGAGATCGAGCTTGGTCGACCAGGTGCCCGCCTCATCACCTGACGTGGCCAGGGTGGGGTGTACGTGCTGGAACCCGCTCATGTCTCGCCGGACGGCGATGAAGTGGAGCTCCTTGTCGTGGGTGGGCTCGTAGTCGGTGACGGGCTGCTCGTCTGGTCCGGTCACCCGGAACTTCACTTGGGTTCGCCCTGCCGGCAGGATCGTCGAGTCCAGGTCCAGCGTGTATCCGTGCTCGGAGATCATCAGCCCGCCGGGCTGCTTGGCAGCAGCTCCGCCGTGGCCGGCGTGACCGCTGGCGCCACTGCCCGTGCTTTCGTGACCGGCCTCTTCGCGGCCTGCGTCGTGCTTCATGTCATCTCCTGAGTGGCTGGTGGTCTGCGCGGCTTGGCCGATGGGCCCGATGGCGTTGCCGACGCCGAATGAGGCGGCAAGGATGGCAGCGAGGGCGGCGATGAAGCCGCCGAGCTTGAGAGAGGTCTTCACAGGAGGCTCCTTAGTGGGACCAAGTCGGAATTGGCTGTTGAGGGCGATGCCGCGGAACGGGCACCGCGCTGTGGCTAGCTGGCGTCGGCGACTCGATAGCCGGCTTCATCGACGGCCGAGCGAATGCTGGCTTCATCGAGCGGCGCGTCGCTGGTCACGGTGAGTCGGCCGGTGGCGAGGTCGATGTCGACATCGGTCACGCCACTGACTTCGCTCACCTCTTCGGTGACCGAAGCGACGCAGTGGCTGCACGTCATGCCGACGACGGTGAAGTTGGTGGTGTGGACTCCGGTGGCCATGGTGGGTACTCCTTAGGGGTAGTGGTCTGGTTGTGCGGTCGAAGTCTGGGGATCAGGAGCGGACCAGGCGGCCGATGGCGTCGGAGGCCTCTTTGATCTTCTCGTCGGCTTCCGTCCCACCCGCGGCGGCGGCCCGCATGAGGCAGTGGCTGAGGTGCTCATCGAGCAGGGCGAGGGAGACAGACTGCAGTGCCTTCGTCGTCGCGGACACCTGCGTGAGGATGTCGATGCAGTACTTCTCTTCCTCGACCATCCTCTGCAGGCCGCGCACCTGGCCCTCGATGCGTCGCAGTCGCTTGAGGTAGTCGTCCTGTCGATGCATGTAGCCGTGCTCGTTCTGGTGCTCGTGGCTTTCCATGTTCATTCCTCTGCTGGGCCGATGCCGTCTTCGTTTGCCTCAACACCATACCCCGGTATGGTATGCCCGTCGCGATGAAAGGAACCATACCCCCCTAAGGTACGGATGTCTACCGTGACAGACCGGACCAGCAACGCAGAAGGAGCACCCGCACATGACCGACAGCTCGGCACCGCAGCCCAGCAACCAGGCCAAGCCCACCACCATCAAGACAGTCGACAACGGGCCACTCCAGATCAAGGGCCCAGCGCAGCTCGTCGACCACGACGGCAACAGTTTCAGCACGAGCAGAACGATCTTCCTGTGCCGCTGTGGCGAATCCAGCAACAAGCCGTTCTGCGACGGCACCCACGCCAAGATCGGCTTTGCTGCCAGCCAGCGTGCGACCCCAGCGCAGGATGACCAATCTGTCCAGTCCGAGGGCCTTCGGGCCGGTAGCGAGGAGACAGCCGCCAGCTGAAGGCACATCGGCCTCTGGCCCGACGGGACGGTTCGCGTCGGGCCAGAGGAAGTGTTCCGCGAGAAGTGGTTCTGCCCCAGGACTACACTCGTCGGTCGACTCTCGGTCGGGGCTCGCGGGGCCGTGCGGATACTCCATGTGGTGGCAAGACCGGGGCCCGCCCCGGACCTTCACCGCGTATCCGCCGTCCCGCCCTGCTTCCATTGCGGTGCCGCGATCGACGAGGGGCTGCGTGTCGACCGACCGGCCGGGTACGGCGGCGCCTCGAGGCGAACGGTGTCGCCGCCGCTTGGGCGGCGTCACTGCTGGATCCGTGGGCGGCTGCGATGACCGGGGCCAAGACGAGCAGAGCCGCGGCGGTCACGCAGATCCCTGTGATCAGCACGCCGAGGGACGGGCTGAGCAGCGCCATCGCGCTCCCGGCCAAGAGCGGGCCGAGGAACTGCCCACCGAGCAGGAAGCTGTTGGCGGCACCGACGTACCCGGCGCGTTCGTGGGGGCCGGCCTTCTGGGAGGCGTACAACATCAGCGACTGTGCCAGTGCCGCGAAGCAGAATCCCTGGATGAATCGCAGCGGTACCAGCGCCGGTAGCCAGCCCACCATTGCCTGGACGAGCACGGTCGCGGCCGTGACACCACTCGCGATGACCAACGTCTGCAACGGGTGACCGGTTCTGTCGTTGACTCGGCCCCACCACAGTGAGCCGACCAGGGTTCCGGCCCACATCACCGCATGTAGCCCGCCCACCCACGGTCCGACCTGCTGCGGATCGGGTACCAGCTCGGTGAGGAAGGCGGCATAGATCGGGATCAGACCGTAGACGCCGAAGAATGCGAGGAATCCCCCGGCCAACGGGATCCAGCCGATCCGCGCGCACACGGACACGAGAGCGGCGCGCGCAGGTTCGGTCCCGTTGGGTGGTCGTCTTGGATCGTGGGGGTTCCGCAGGCGGATCGTGCAGACACACCCGAGCAGCAGGGCCGCGAGGGCGATCCCGATCAGGAGCGGTCTGAGATCACCGGTGGCCACCAGGGTGCCGCCGGCGACCGGGCCGGCCAGGGCGCCGGCGGCGGTGGCGCTGTAGGAGCGTCCCAGTGCGCGACCCCGGCTGCCCTCGGAAGCAGCCGACCCCACGTACGCCGCCGCGGCCTCGACCACCCCGCCCAACGTGCCTTGCACGATCCGGGCGGCCAGCAACGCCAGCGGGCTGCCGGCGGCGGCCATCAGAGCCATCGCCAGACACAAGCCCGCCAGGGCGCGGACCACCATCCACTTGGGACCGATATGGTCACCCAGCCGACCCCACAGTGGCGTGGTGATCGCCAGCGGGAGGGCGGGGGCCGCGATCGCAGCCCCCGCCCAGACCCCGACGGTGGCGTCGGAGGCGCCGAGTGAAGCCATGTACAGCGGCATGATCGGCACCAGCGCCATCAGCCCGGCGGTGTTGACGAACTGGGATACCCACAGCAGCCCCATGTCCGTCCGCCGCAGGGTCAAGTGCTCAGTCATGCCCGAGTCGAGGCATCCAGTCGCTGATCAGATGCGCCGCCAACGGTGGAGACCATCTCGAGCCACTGGTCGTCATAGACCAGGTCGAGGTAGCGCTCCCCCCGGTCCGGCAGCACCGTCAGGATGCGGCTGCCGGGCGGTGTGGTCGGCAGGAACTGCGTGATGGCTGCGACCACCGCACCCGAGGAACCGCCACCGAGGACACCCTCAGTGGCAACCAGGTGCCGGCAACCCAGGGCAGCTCGGGCATCGTCGATGTGGACCACGTGGTCGATCTCCGTGCGGCTGAGCAGCTCCGGGACCCGGCTGGCGCCGTACCCGGGGATCTCACGCGGACCCGCTGGGGAACCGAAGATGACCGACCCGACCGCATCGACAGCCACCACCTGCATCGCGGGATAGCGCTCGCGAAGGCGTCGAGCCAGCCCCAGGATCGAACCCGTGGTCGACACGGCCGCCACTAGATAGTCCACCGGGGTCTGGATCGCCTCGAGGACCTCGCGGCCGGTCGTCTCGTAGTAGGCGCGCCAGTTGAGATCGTTGGCGTACTGGTTCACCCAGACACTGTCCGAACTGGCATCAGCCAGCTCCTGTGCCCGCCGAACCCGAGTGTGCAGATAACCGCCGCTCTCGTCGCGCTCGGTCACCAGCTCCACATCCGCGCCGACGGTCTGGAGGAGCCGAAGGTTGGTCGAGGTGGTCTTGGGGTCGACCACGGCGGTGAAGTCCAACCCGTGAAGCCTGGCCATCGTTGCCAGCGCGACCCCGAGGTTCCCGGAGGTGCTCTCCACCAGCCGCATCCCGGGCCGCAGTTCACCTGAGGCCAGTCCAGATTCGATGATGAAGCGGGCCGGCCTGTCCTTCATGCTCCCCGCGGGGTTGAGCATCTCGAGCTTAGCGATCACCTCCCGATCCGGGTCTGGGAAGCAACGTCCCAGACGCAGCAAGGGAGTGTTGCCGACGCACGTGGTGAGGGAGTTGTGGATGTTTTCGGGCATGCCAAAGTTCCTTCGTTCATGAAGTCGAAAGTGCTTGAAGAGGGGCAGGAGGGCGTCGTCAAGAAACGACACCGGGCTCCTACACCCGCTGCACGCCGAGTTCGCGAACGAGATGCGGGGTCCATCGCGGCAGATCAGCAGGCCGCTGCGATTCGATGAGACCACCCTGGCGCGGAACTACCCACAGGCACCCCAGCGCCGGAATCAACTCCGAAGCAGCCACCCCAAGACGCGACTGAGTGATCTCGCCACACTCCACCTCGCCATGGGGGTGCTCGACCTTGATGACGTCGACCTCACCAGCGGGGCCGCCGTCGCCGACCGACGGCTGATCAGAGGACCGGTCGTGATCATGCTCGACCGACCCACGATCAACCCCATCTACATGGGCGACCGACAGCGCTGCGGACTCGTCCACAGACCCCGCGACGTCATGACCGGCATCGCCGTGATGCCCGCTGTGCATGCTCAGCAGGTGCACCGCAAACACCATGGCAGCAACCAAAGCCACCACCACGCGCGGCCGACCCCCAGAGAACGGGAAGGAACGGAAACGGGAGGCGAACGCCGAGTCAGCCCGCGAGCCCATACGCCTCCTTGCGTCATCATCCTTGATGGTCCGGCGCAGCCAAACTAACAGTCGACCCTGAAGAAACCCTGACACCACGACGTGACATTCCGCACTATCCGCAGGCGACTCTTATCTGTCAGTTCTCGTCGCGTCTCATCCATTTGCTTCGTGAGGTGGTTCTCTCGTGCCTCGGCCTCGTACGTACTCCAGCGATCGATCTCATGTCGGCACCACCGTTGCCTGCACCATCGTCGAAGGCGTGATCGCGGCCATCGCCAGGATCCTCGCCGAGACGATCCGAAACAGAGCAGGCTGCGCGACTCAAGGCCGGACGTACGTCGCCTCGCCCGGGTATCCGAGGGCGATGGTGCGCTCGCCGTCCGCACGGTCGAGCAGGACCACGATTGGTGCCCTGCCGGAGCCGTAGGGGCCGACACCGACGTACTCATCGCCGGCCATCGGGAGTCCGGTGAGGTCGCCGAGTCCGCTCCTGGTGTCGCTGGTGACCTGTTCGTAGACGACGAGTTGTCGTTCGGCGCCGGTGGCCTTGACCGCGGCCTGGAGGAGTTCGGGCCGCTGCGCGGGGAGCCACGGAATGACGACGGCCGCGCTGCCGCCCGCGAACCGCTCAGCGTCGGCCTCAAGAGTGATGGTGCTGTGCCCAGGGGCCCAGTCGACAGCGGCGACGAAGCACGCGGCCCCGCAGCGGCGGAACCGCAGCTGATGTTCGGTGGCATCCGAGGCGGCGAGGTTGCCGACGAGGCTGTAGTCCTCGGCGGCCGCTGGGTCGAGGCCGCCGGTCGTATCGGGTGTCGAGAGACGGATCACGAGCTGGCCTTGGCTGGCGGTGGCACCGATACCGATCCACCCGGCGCGGTCGCCGACGGCGACGACAGGTCCGACGGCGGGCGGCGGGAATGGCAGGGGCAGGTCCTTTGGGGCCGGTGGCGCGAGCGCAGTGAGCGCGGCGGAGGTGACCAGGACGCAGGCCAGGACCACGGCTTCGATGCGTACCGCCGCCAAAGGTTGGCTCCTGCGGCGGGCCATGTGCCAGCGGGCATACACCGCGAGGGCGAGGGCGAGCGCGACGAGGACGAGCTTGGCGATCAGCCAGCGGCCGTAGGTGGTGCCTGGGATCACCGAGGGCACTTCACCAAGAGGGATCACCACGAGCGCGGAGAGAGTACCCGCGGTGACGACTACGACCGCCAGCCACAGTGCAATCCGGGCGTAGGCGACGATGATGGCAAGAGTGGCCTGCCCCGCGCGGCGTCGAGCGAAAGCGATGCGGACGACGTGGATGAGGGCGCCTACCCAGATCACGGCCGCGATCAGGTGGACCGTGACCACTGCCGCGCCCCACCCGGGGAGCATCGCGTCCGGGTGGGGCGCGGAGGCCCTCCAGTACGGCCACCCCGACCGTGAACGCGACAGTGGGCACGACGACGGGCGGGGCAGTGCGTGCCGTTCGACGGGCTACCAGCAGGAGGAGACTGGTGATGCTCAGCAGGAGCAGTTCGAGTGCGGCGAGCCGTCCAGGCCCGGAAGCGAGCATGGACGACACCGAAGGGTCTAGGACTCCCTGGACGAGGGATCCGCCGCCAGCCTGAGTGAGAGCGAGGCCGAGGGCACCGAGCGCAGAGATGAGCGCCCCCTGCACGAGCCAAGGGCGCGGCGTCGGGACGCCGACCGCGGTACGGCGTAGGAGCCCGTCCCCCACGACACCGCCAAGGAACAGCGCGAGGCCGGCGAAGAGCAGCCATCTGAGTGCGGTGATGAGTCCGGCAGCGCGAGTGCCAGTCGTGACCGCGGCCTGGCCGAGGCCGACCCCCGAGCCGACGGCGAATCGGAACTCGCCGGTCATGGTGTCGCCATCCTTGGCAGTGACCAACCACTCGACTACGTACTCGCCCGTGTCGAGATCGGTACCCACCGGCGCCGTCACGGTCTGCCCCTGATGCCCGGAAGTCACCTGTCCGAGCGGCACCGTCGCCCCATCAGGTCCGGTCACGGTCAGGGTCGATCTCGTCAGGACCACGGGCTGATCGAAGACGAGCTGGACCTCCGGCGGGGAGTCGGGAACTGCACCATCGACTCTCGGCGTGGTGAATAGGAGCGTCGCGTGTGCATGCGCCGGCGTCGCGAAGACGATTGCCGCAACGAGGACGAGCAGCAGGCTCGCCAGGGCCCGCCGCCCAGCCCCATGGCGAGGCCGGGTCAGGGGGCGCACAGCAAGGGTCGGGATGTGACACAGCCGAAGGCCGTTGCTGGCGGTGGCGGCCCCAGGAACGACGACGGGATCGTCGCTTGTTGGATCCTGCAAGAGAACGTCCTAAGCGTGAGCGCGCGCTTGCTGGGCCCTGGCCCCGACACGCAACCTCCGATTATCTACTATCTGCGATAGTAACCGCCTCCTAGGCCACGCACCTCGATGCCCTACCACCGTGATCGGAGTCTTCTTGAGCACCACCTTGACGATCAATCTGCGGGCGGAGTGGATCTGGTGAACCTCTGGGCTGTACTTCTTACCGGCCTCCTCGCTGGCGGCGTCTCGTGCGCCGCCGTCCAAGGCGGCCTCCTCGCCGGGCTCGTCACGCGACAGCAGCGCGCCGAGGCGGCAGCGACGCCCAAGAAGGGCCGGACCCCGCAGGACGGGCCGGGCGCTACCGCGACGGCGATCTCGCAGCCAGCCGGCTCCTGGCGCGGACAGCTTGGCGATGACCTTGCTCCGGTGGCCGGATTCCTGGCCGGAAAGCTGGTATCGCACACTCTTTTCGGGGCCCTGCTCGGTGCCCTCGGCTCGGCCATCGAGCTCTCCGCTCACCTGCGCGCAACCGTCCAGATCCTGGCCGGGCTGCTCATCGTCGCCTTCGGCCTCGCCCAGCTCGGCGTGCCTGGGTTCAAGGGCTTCACCCTGTCTCCCCCGGACTCGTGGGTACGCCTCGTCCGCATCCGCGCCCGCTCCACCAGCGCCTTTGCCCCGGCCATCCTCGGCTTCGCCGCCATCCTCATCCCTTGCGGCGTCACCATCTCAGTGATGGCTATCGCCATGACGACTGGCTCGGCCTGGCAAGGCGCCACCACGATGTCCGTGTTCGTCATCGGCACCGCTCCCCTGTTCACCCTCATCGGGTACGCCGCCAACAAAGCCGCCACCTCTTGGAAAGGTCGACTGGCGACTGCGACCGGCCTCGTGGTCTTCGCTGCCGGGTTGTACACGTTCAACAAAGGGCTGACCCTGATGGGCTCCCCGTTGGCGGCCCAGAACCTCACCCGCGCCGTCGGCATCGGCCAGGCCGCCGCTCCGGACGCCTCGACGGTCACAGTGACCGAAGGCATTCAGACGGGCGTCATCACGGTCACTGCCGGCCGTTACAGCCCCGCGAACTTGGCTCTGAAGTCCGGCTTCCCAACCACCCTGATCTTCCGGTCGCAAGATGCCTTCGGCTGTGTGGCCGCGCTCGAGGTCCCCTCCGTTGGCGTGCAGGCGGTGCTGCCAGCAACCGGCGACACCCCGATCGACCTTGGCGTCATCAAGGCCGGCCAAATCGACTACTCATGCTCGATGGGCATGTACTCCGGCACCATCACCGTCACCTGAGACAGAGGAGAGACCCGTGGCGACCACCACTCACACCTGGCGCGTGTCCGGAATGCACTGCACCAGCTGCAGCATCCTCATCGACGAAGCCGTCGAAGAGCTCGACGGCGTGACGTCCTCGACGACCTCGCTGAAGAAGAAGCTCACCACCGTCACCCTTGACCCGGCTGTGTGCGAGCCCGACCGAGTCGTCGACGCCATTCGCGACGCCGGATACGAGGCCACCCCTGCAACCGAACACGACCTCACGCCGACGCGGCGATCATGGTTCCGACGGCGCGCCACGTCATGATAACCCCGACGAATGGCCGCTCGCGGACGAGCCTGTGGCCGGTCCACGCCTTCAGCGCCTTCTTGCTCGTTGGGTTCGCGCTTGCAGCGCTCGGCGCACGGACCTGCATATGAACACCCCGACCACGCATCGCCTCGCGGTCCGACTGACTATCGAGCCACGCGATCCGTATCGCTGGGTCACCCTCGGCGCGACCGGACTCGTCACCCTCGCCGTAGCGATGGCCGTCTTCGGCCTACCGCCGATCGATCTGCACCCGCCGACTCACTGGTTCGGAATCATGGACCCACTCTGCGGCGGCACCCGCGCGGCCCGCTACACAGTACTCGGCCAGTGGGCAGCAGCCTGGAACTACAACCCGCTCGGGATCCTCGCCGTGCTGGCCGTGAGTGCTCTCCTGCTCCGCGGCGCCGTCGGCCTCGTGACCTGCCGCTGGCCGACACTCCGGGTGACCTGGTCACCCCGCGCTCGCCAGATCATGATCGCGGTGGCGGTCATCCTGGTTGTCCTGCTCGAGGTCAGACAGCAAGGTCGAGCAGAACTCCTGATGGACGACACCTTCACCTTCGTCGACTATCCCCTCTTCTGACGCCAGACCCACCTCCCTCGCGGCTTCACCTGGCGAGGGGTCCGGCGGTGCGATGGTCAGCGTGTGCAGACCAGGAGGCTGTACGTAGATCCATCGCGGTCGATCTCGAGCCGCTCGACGACGAATCCTGCCTCTCGGAGTTTGCCGATGACATCGTTGATCGGGCGCAGCGTGAAACTGTGCTTGGCGAACGGTTGAGCGGCCATCCAGTCCGGATCAGCAACGCCAAGAACGCCGCGGCCATCTGGAGCAAGGACCCGTGCCAGCTCAGCGAACGCAGGTTCCAGGTCAGCGATGAAGTAGATCGTGTTGAGGCTGATCCAGCCACCGAGAGTCGCATCGGCGATGGGAAGCGAAGACATCGCTGCCTCATACAGGACGAGTTGTCCCGACTGCAGTTCATTCCTGAAAGTCCGGCGTGCACGCGCGAGCATGTCGGTCGACGGTTCGATCCCCTGCACCCGTCCGTCCGGGACCGCCGCAAGAAGCAGCTCGAGCCCAACGCCGCCGCCAAAGCCGATGTCGGCCACCGTTTCGTTTCCTCCGAGTTTGAGGGCATTGACGGCGGACTCGGTTGCGGTGCGATTGCCCTTGTTGAGGAGGCGTGCGACCACGGCACCGAGTGGTCCTGCCGGGCCGCCGAGCTGGCGGCTGAGCATCCGAAGCGCAACGTCGGGAACGGGGATCTTCACGCCGCCACCATTACACGGCCCGCCAAGCGAACCTTCGTCGAGCAGCGACCAATCAGACGAGCAACGAGCGCACCCGCGTTCCCAGTGAGACGTGGCGGGCCACATCTCAGACATTCGGTGCGGCGCCTCAATCCGTGACTGATCCGTGCGTATCGATACGAAGACAGTGTCCGGACTCGGGATCAACGGAGCGGGAACGACGCCTCGACAGCCCGCAGCAGCACGAAGACGAAGGCGAGCAGCAAGGCGCCGTAGAGGCCGTGGGTGAACGAGAGCCAGCCAGTCGAGCAGTCACGAGTCCCATCTGGGCTGCGAGCCGTACGTCGCCGAACCCGACCAGGCCGGCGTTCAAGATCTGTCGGTACTCCAATCAGATCCGACGCGGTCCTGATCCCGAGTCGCGTGATGCTCGGCCGGGCTGGATACGGCACCGACCTGTTACCGGATCCACAGCGCCAGGTGAAGGTCCAGGCCTTGCGGACTCTGCCCCGTTGACCGCTATCGGGCGAGCTTTGCCGCAGCCGCGGTGACCACGGGGTCGAAGACGGCGTGGTCGCAGGTGCTGTCGTCATCTCCAGCCGAGAGTGTCATGACGATCAGGGCATGGCCGGCGTCGACGTACGCAAGCCGTGTTGAGCCGGAGCGACCGTCGCTCGCCGCCCATGCCTGCACGATCTGTACGCCTCGCACGCCCCCGCTGAGGCTGCAGCTACGCAGATGCGACTCGACGGTGATGCCGTCAGCGGCCACGAGGACGTCCGAACACTCGTGAGCCTGCCGCACGAGACGCGCGACGAGGTGACTAGCGTCGAGCTGACGGTCGGCGACGATCTCCTGCTTCAGCGTCATGTCACCACCGAATGACTGCCATGTCCCCTCGACGGCGACATCGGCATCGGCCCAGCGCGAGGCCTCTTCCAGCACCTGGCCTGTGGCCTCGCCGCACTCGGATTCCAGGCCCCCTGAGTCAGAGATCGAGCTGTCGCTACGGGCAGGCGCCTCCGTCGTACGCCATTCGCCGGGAAGGTCGCTCTCCATGAGCATCGCGCTCCTTGCGCCAGCCTCGGTGAGAGTTGCGCCGTCTTCGCCTGTTGCCAGTGGAGACGTACAGGCAGACGTCGCGGCCACGACGAGGGCGGCGCTGCTGAGACCACGTCGGAGATACATCGGCTGGCTCCATGGATCGCTGGGCGTTCCGCCGGTGCGGCGGATTCCTCAGCCAGGTGTCCCATTCACGTCGCCCACGGGCCGCCGGGCAGGTATGCGCACCTCATCGCCGAGAGCTGCCACGACCGCAGTGGCCGCGAGCACCGCAGGAGGACGTCATGACGATCCCGACCCAGATGAGCCTGCATGGGTTCATCGCCACCGTTCCGCATCTGACCTTCGGCGATACCGGCATCGCCCGGTTCTTCGCCCGCGTTGGCGTCGAGCACTACCGCAAGGAGGCCGACGGGAACTTCACCAAGCTCGATCCGACCTTCCACAACATGGCGATCTTCGGGACGAAGGCCGAGAAGGCGTACAACCAGTTCCAAGTCGGTGACCAGATCATCGCCTCGGGGTACGTCAACGAGTACCAGGTCGAACGCAACGGCGCCGTCGAGCAGCGCGAGGAGTTCATCGCCCGTCAGATCGGACACGACGCGCACCGCACCCGCTATACCGTCGCCCGCGGACCCTCGCCCACGCCGCCAACGCCTCCGCCAGCCACCCAGGTGCCCGCACCGAGCCTGCACGCGATCTGAGCGGCGCCATGTCTGATACCCCCGAGGACCCCTTCGAGCCCGATCCCGAGCCCTGGCATCCGCCTGAGGGCGACGCCGACGAACTCCCCACCGACCGCGCTGTTCTCGAGATCCCCGAACCCGTACGTCCCATCGACTGGAACAGCCTCAGCGCCGATGAGGCGGAGGCGGAGTGGCGCGATCTCGACGAGTGGGTCGACTGGCTGCGTCGCACCTACGGGCTGCCGGCCACGATCGTCCCTCCCCTGTGGCACCGCCATGACGAGCTTGTGTGGGAGCTCTCCGCGCTCCAGACCCACTGGCGTGAGTGCTACGACCCGAACTCCTCAGGCTCCGCGCCGCTGCAGTGGCATCACGACTTCACCGAGGCCCGCGCGCGGCTGCGTGAGTGGGTCTCCACCTGCGGCACGCGCATCGACCGCGACCGGCCAACCCGCCAGACGCCCTGGCCCGGTGAGGCGGACGCGGGCACCAGCGCCGAGAACCCGATCTCCAACCGCCGCGCCGACTTCGAACAGTTTCTGGCCGAAGACGCGGCCGCTCGCAAGAGCACGAAGTGAAACGTACGCCGCTCCATCACAGCCCACGCCCAGGACCGGCTTCTCCACAGGCCACCGGGTCGCGCTCCGTCAAGAGCGCACCGTCGCTCAGCCTGCACCTTCCTCAGCAACCACACCGCGAACGGAGACCGTCATGCTGCTCGCACACGCCGTCACCCTTGCCGAAGCACGCTCCTACCTCGCCGCGCTCGCCGACAACGCCCGCACCGTCGAGGGCTCCATCGCCTACGAACGCGTACTTCTCCAACTCGACCTAGTCCACGGCGACCAGTCCCCGGCACACGAAGAGATTCTCCCCGGTCTACTGGCCGCCAATCAGCTCTACGTCCTCGCGGTCAAGACCATCGAAGACCTCGTACGCCACGGAGTCGACGCCCTCCAGATCGAGCTCGTCCTCGCAGCTCTCCTCGAGGCCCGCGAGACCGACACCACGGTGAACGGCAGCACCGGGCGGTCGTGATGTACGGCGAGAACGGCGGTGAACTCCGCAACGCACTCGTCACCTTGCTCGGCCAGTACCGAGTCAACTACCGCCTGCTCCTCGAGATCAGCCGAACGCACCCGCCACATGCCACCGCGTCCCGACAGATCGAGCTCACCAGGCAGATCCTCCGTTACCGGCGGACCATACTGACGTGGTGTCACCAAGCACTCGAGCAGGCCAACCCGAACCCGAAAGCCGAGCGCAGCCCGGAACTCTATGAGCCACCGGACTGGCTGTGCAGAGCACTGACCCGACTGCGGCACCGCAATCCTGGACCCCTGCCATCCTTGAGCGAGCTCGCCTCTCCTCAAGAGATCGGCATTCTCGAAAACTGGCGCCGAGCGGCCAAGGCCGCAGCCCTTGCCGAGCACGACCTCGACGGCGGCCTCGGCGGCGGAATCCTCACCCACCGCGAGTGGCTCACCCTCGTCGGCGACATCGCCGACATCACCAAAGCCCTGCACATCCTCGACCACCGCTACCGCAACCTCCCGGGCTGGGAGCGCCTCAAGGGCGTACGCGGCCTCGACCAGCACATCAACGACTGCGCCACCCACAGCCAGGCGCGCTACGGCATTCCCGACTACAACATCGACTGGCGCGGGTGGCACCCACCACAGCCGGAGATATCCCCGGACGCCGACACGATCACCCATGTCCTCGCCGCCGAGCACCGCCTCCTCAGCTCCCTCACGACCGTCCCCTCAATGGCCAACCTTCGCCACCTGCTCCACTCCCAGCGCGAGCTCTCCAACCTTGCCGCCCTCCGCGCCCGAGACATCGCACCCGAACAGGCCGCCCAGTTCCGCAGACGCGAGCAGAACCTCGCCAAGGTCTCGAGAGCAGCCCGAGCCGCCGGAGGCCTGGCCGGCACCGGCGCCAGCGCCACTCAGCACAGCGCCGACGCCACACGTCTGCTCGTCACCATCCCCGTCGGCGCGATGATCGATGTCGACGCGCTCCGCAACCTCGACAAGCTCTTCCGCCACGTCGACAACGCCCTGCACCGGGCCATCGAGCACGGCTTCAACACCCGCATCTACCTCGTCCGCAACACCCTCCCCCGCATCGACCCCGCAGACGGCCTCCAGCCCCACCAGGCACGCCAGATCTTCGAGCCACTCCAGCGCGAAGGACGTACGCCCCTCATAGCCGTCGCACGTCGCTCCCTGCGCGCCGACCCAGTAAGGATGGCGCCGCCAGGGTATGCCGCGATCTCCCGTGCTGACCTCCGCAGCGCAGTCAACCATCGACGCAGGACCGGCGGGGCAACCTTTTAGCATCCGCCCGATTGCTCCAGCTCGAGGGTCGATGGTCCCTCGTAGTTCCCACTTTCACCAACCGTCAATTGCTGGTCTGGTGCGCCGTGGCGGTCTCCTGCGCGGCGTCGTGCAGCCACCTGACGCGGTCAATGACCCAAACTTGACCATCGCGATAGCGATCGATTCCATCGAGATCCTCAGCCGAATCCGTGCTCACGCCGGCCTCAGTGCAGGAGTTCGCCGAGCAACGTCGCGAACGCCGATCACGCCAGCCCAAGCTCCTCCGGCCCATACGCGGCGATATGACGCGTGTCCGGGCGTGGGGTTTCGAGCGCTGTGGACGAGGCGGGACCGCAGTCTCGCCGTGCGTACTTCAACGAACAATGGCCGCACCCAGATTCGGCATCGCCGTGTACTGGGGGAACTATGCGACCACTTGGAGGTACATCAGCTGGAAGCGTTTGCTGGCTGACCGAGGTCCGATCGACGACTACCCGGCTGAGGGTGCGGTCGCCGACTCCTCGTCGCCCAGATCATCAACAGGGTCGCGTTCTGCAATGTGGCGTTCCCAGTCGTCTAGAACGATCCGATACTTCCTCCGGAACGCAGCGCGCTCCCTCCGCCGCTCTTGCCATGAGTCTGCGAAGAGGTGTACGGCGAGGCTCAACGCGAAGTTGTACGCGTTGGCGTACTCCAGGTCGGTCTCAGCAGCATCCAGAAGCTTTGCTGTAAAGACCAAATGCTTTTGCCGCTTTCCCTGAGCGATGCTGAGTTGAAATAGGAGACTTCCCACCCGGCCTTGTGCGCGTCGAACGGCTTCCTGTGCATCATCAACCCGTGCGTTGAGAGCTTGGGTGGCTGGTGAAGGTGACTTCATCTTCAGCTGGTTGACGAAGTCCATCACGTCCGTGTCACGCGCGCGACTGTCCAGACGCTTCTGCAGCGTGACGCGAGCATCTTGGCGCTCTTGGACAGCCGCGACAAAGTCGCCGAGCAGCCTCCGAATGCGCTCGTTAGATTCTCGCCGCGCGCGATCCAAGTGAACGAGCCATGCTGTGCTGAGCGCAACCAGAGCGCCCAGGAGGGTGAAAGCAGGGCCAGGATTAGCATGAAAGAAGTGAATGATGCCGTGAGCAAGGTCCTGGATCAGCTCCACAGCCCAGAACCAGGCATCGCCGAGCCGCTCCGTCACCCAGCGCCCCGCCTCACCGAGTTGATCCCACACGCTACTGCCGGAGTCCTCCGTAGTCTCGGCCGTCGAAGCAGCCGAGGCAATAACTTGGGCCACCTGTAGCCAGGACGTCACGGCACTCCTAATGTCTGAAACGGGCACAGCGACCCAGCTAAGAGAAACCTAACGGGCGCAGACGTATCCCGACGGAGTTAGTTCCAGGTCGGAAGGATGTCCGCGACCGAAGGTGCTCCCTTGACCAGAGTGGTGCGCCAGTCGAGTTGGCCCTTCTTCTGCAGTTGGCCGATGAGGACGATGTACGCGATGCCGAGCTCGGCGGCCTTCTCCTCGGCCCACGGCCCGCTTATTCGTGCCGGGATGGACGGATACCCGTCGGGAAAGATCCAGTTGCGTCCGGAATCGTTCGCCTCCTTTTCCTGGGCCGACTCGTGCTTGTCGTCGAGGTTCTCGACGATAACCTGGTCGTTAGCGACGTGCCCGTGCAAGACATGCGCGATCTCGTGGAGCAGGGCGAACAGAACCTTGTCGAAGCGCTTGCCGCGCCCGGAGAGGCCGATGACTGGGTACTTGCCGACCCACATGGCGCATCCGTCGATCTTGGCGCCCGGGAGCGCTTCGACGTAGACCAGACGTACGCCCACATCAGCCAGCTGCTCGGGAAGCGTCGCGAAGTCCTCGGGGGTCTGGATCGTGCGAGGAAGAGCTGCGGCAAGCTCGGCAAGCCTGGCTGGCGAGTACTTGTCGACCGGCGGCTTTCTGCGTGCTTCGCGACGCACGCAGAAAACCCAGGCCCGCTGCAGGAGCGTGATGGCCTCGCCTTGGTTGGCGCGCTTCGCGGCGATCTCGCAACGGGGTTCGTCGTCGAGCGACGTCAGCTCGTATAGGTCCTGCACCTGGGGTTCGAGGTCGTCCAAGGTCACGCCCTTCAGGAACCCACGCTTCTGCAGAAGTTGGATTGGGCCGAGCCGGTTGAGGCGGGCGCGCCGGCGGACCTCGTCGAGCTTGGCCTGGGTCTTGACGTTCCTCTCCTGCTTCGCCAGCAGGTACTGGTCCTGAAGCCTGAGCCAGTACTCCGGCGACTGGGAGAGGGCCGCGCCGATCTGTGCGGCGGACTCCCGGGTGATCTCCTTCTTTCCGGTCACGATCTCCGACACGAACTGCGTAGGGCGGCCGAGGACCGCAGCGAAGTCCACCTGGGACCAGCCACGGGCGGTGAGTTCAAGGTCGAGTAGTTCTCCAACGGGTGTTTGGTCGATAGGGAGCGGGTCGTGGGTTGTGTTGCTCATCGCGGGGTTTCCGTCTCTGGAGTCAAGAGCCCGACGACCACAACGCCGTGGCTGTTGGTGTTCTTGAACGTGAGGTCGATCGTGCGGCCCGAACTCAATGTCGCCTGTGCCCTTACGGGGTCACCTGAGTCGTGGGGCTCGATCCGCAGCAGGCGCATGTTCCGCATGTCGTCTTCGACGTGCGCGGCACGAGCGCACTGAACAAGCCGGTGGAACTCCCGAAGTTCCTGACCGCTCCAACCCGCCGGCCGGAACTCGGGATCGGTGGCGAGGCGACGCAACTCCTCATCCAGGTACTCCCGTTCCACGCGAATGTTCTCCATCACCCATCGGCTGACGCCTGCACTGCCTTCGTTGTCTGGACGCTACCGGCCCCACCCGTGGAGCAATCTGCGACACGCCGATGCTAACTCGCATCATGGTCATCACCCAAAGGGTGAAGATGTATATGCTAATCTCATTCCAATGGTTCCCGCCCGGGGGCCCGTCGAGAGGAGGACTGCCATGACGGCAGCGCCCCAGGAGAAGATCACGCAGAAGGACAAGCCGTTCGAGGTGGCCATCAACGGCACTGAGATGTCCCTTGACCACAACGTGCTGACCTACGAGGAGCTCGGTCAGCTCGCCCACCCCGGCCACGACCCCGAGGCCAAGTTCACCGTCACCTACCGCAATGCCGACCCGTCCCGCGGCGGCCAGCTCAACGGCACCCTGATCGCCGGCGAGAAGGTCACGGTCAAGAAGAAGGGCACCACGTTCGATGTCCGGCTCACGACTCGTTCGTAGCAGCCCCGACCTGGCCCGCCTGGTCCAGGACGGCTTCGCACTACGCATCGTCAACGGGTTCCTCGTCATCGGCGACATCCCGTACGTGGACGACGCCGGTCAGATTCAGTGGGGTCACTTTCTCTGCCCCCTGGACCTGGCCGGCACCACCACGGCGCCCCCGGCGACGCACGTCATGTGCTTCGTCGGGGGCGTCCCCCGTGATCACAACGGCAATCCGATTAAGGACCTTGTTAACGACGGCGTTGAGAAGTGGTCGGCTGCGCCCGAGCTCACCGCGACCTGCGGGTTCTCCCAGAAGCCCGAAGGTGGCTACCGGGATTTCTACGAGAAGGTCACCTACTACACCGCCATGGTCATCAGCTCCGCCCAGGCGGTCGACCCTGACGTGCACCCGTACACATTCAAGCCGATTCAGACCGACGAGGACGACGGCGTCTTCATCTACGTTGACACGTTCTCCAGCCGAGCTGGCATCACCGAGCTCAACGACCGACTGGCCGTTGAGAAGGTCGTCATTGTCGGGCTCGGCGGCACCGGAGCGCACATCCTGGACGGGTTGGCCAAGGCGCCGGCGCTCACGCTCCACCTCTATGACGCCGACTTCTTTCACAGTCACAACGCCTTCCGTGCCCCCGGCGCAGCCACCCTCGAGCACCTTGAGGCCGGCCTGACGAAGGTCGACTACTACACCCAGGTGTATTCGGTGATGCGGCGCGGCATCGTCCCGCACGCGGTCAACGTCACCGCCGATAACGTTGTCGAACTCCTCGACGCCAGCTTCGTGTTCCTCGCCCTCGATACAGGCCAAGACAAGGAGGTGATTGTCGAGACTCTCATTGAGAACGGCATCCCGTTCATCGACACTGGCGTCGGCCTGAGCAAGCATGCGAACGGCGTTGCCGGGCAGATTCGGATCACCACCTCGACGCCCGGCCGCAGCGACCACATCGCCCGTGACGAGCTAATCTCGTACTTCGCGGGTCAGGACGCCGAGTACGACACCAACCTCCAGGTCGGCGAGATTAACGCGATCACGGCCAATCTCGCCATCATCCGGTACAAGAAGTGGCTGCGCTTCTACGCCGACGTCGAGGACGAGCGTCACACCGTGTTCGTCGTCAACTCTGGCGACCTTCACCATCGTTACGGCACCAGTGACAACGCCCATCCCGGCCGCGAAACTGGCCCGGTCGACGAGGGCCTGGATATGGACGGCGACCCTGATGGCCTGGTCGAGCACGTACGGAAGGTCGAGAGGGTGCAAGTCGAGGCCGAGGATTCGGGAGGGCAGGTTGCGTGAAGGCGATGATCCTGAACACCGTGTTCACGACATCCATCCCGGCCGCGCCGGACCCGGAGACCCTCTACGTCTCGCTCGAGTACCGTACTGCCGTTCACCTCTGTGCCTGCGGATGCGGTACCAAGGTTGTCACGCCACTCGGACCGAACGACTGGGTGCTCTCGTTCGATGGCAGCGTCAGCCTCCGCCCATCGATCGGCAACGGCCAGCAGCCCTGTCGCTCGCACTACTACATCCGTCACGACCACATCGACTGGTTGCCCCGCATTTCTGCTCGCGCAACCGACGCGGCGCTCGCGCGAGACCGAGCTGCCCACGTTCCTGTCGTGGTCGCGCCGAAGGCGCGATGGCGCCGCCTCTGGGACCTAGTACGAGGTATGAGCACCACAAGAGGGTGAACAAACATGGGCAAGCCGATCAAAGGCTGCGCTGTCGAAGGCCGGGAAGCCGCTCTCGTCACCGTCGTCAAAGGGAGCGAAGTCCAAGGCCGGAAGCACCCTGGGCAAGGGCTGAGTGCCGCCCGGGCGTCCGACCGAGCCATGAGCCCGGGTGGATGCCCAGGCTCAGCGTTGGGACGCGCTCGCTTCATCCTGCTGGCCGGCGAATCAGACTCATGAACCAACTCCGAACGCGATGATTGGCCTAACTCGCCCGGCGTCCTTCTGGGCGAATCGACGCACAACGGCCAACGCCAACGGTCAACTCCCCCGGCGACGTGGTCGTACACGTCACGGCTCTCGGGCTGGAAAGCCCGTCACACCTCTAGATCGAGTGTCGTGTATCCACGGAGAGGAGTAGACCAATGCCGACCCGACCCGCTCGATCTGCGCCGACAACTTTCCCACCGCCGCTTCTCAACGTCGACGAAGCAGCGGCGTACCTCAACGTGCCCCGGCGCTGGGTGGCGGACGCGGTACGTCAGCACCGGATTCGATACACGCGGATTGGGAAGCACGTGCGCTTTCGCATCGAGCACCTCGACGAGCTCGTTGCCGCTGGCGAACAACCCGTGACTGTGCCTAGCGAGGAAAGCGTCCTCACCCTCAGGCCCAAAGGGGCGAGCCGTTCGCGTCTTTGACCTTCAGGACTGTCCTGATGGTCGGTTGGCGAGGCGAGACGATGCCACGCCAACCGACCAGGCAGCGCAAGACCGATGCCCAACGATCCGGTTGCTCAGGCGACCGCGGCGTCGACTCCGCCGCGCAGCAGGTGGAGAGGCGGTCGGATCTGCTTGCCGCTCAGCACGGCGTCGACGATGTCAGAGATCAGCTCATCCCCGGCCGGCAACAGGTGGCCATAGGTGTCGATCGTGGTTGTGATGGACTCATGGCCCAGTCGAGCCTGGATGTGCGGCAGCGGCGCCCCGCCGACGATGAGCCACGACACGTGCGTGTGACGCAGGTCGTGGAACCGGAACGGCGCGATACCGTCCTCGACCAGCTCGTCGGTCAACGGCTGCCAGACCTGGGTGTAGAAGTCAGAGTTGTGCACCGGCAACCCCGTCGGCGAGACGAAGACGAAGTCGTTGGCAGCCTTGCCATCGACCAGCTTCTCCAAGATCTCCGCGATCCCTTCAGAGATCGAGACTGTGCGGCGCGACTTCGGTGTCTTCGGGTTACCTAGGTAGTGCTGGCGCATCTTGTGCTTGTCCCGCAGCTGCTTCTTCAGCCACGACGGGATCTCCGTCTCGCCGTTCTCCCCCACCCGCTTCCAGGCCTTGTTCACCCGTATCGTCCGGTTGCGCAGGTCGATGTCGCTGACCCACAGTGCGGTGATCTCACCGAACCGCAGACCCGTCCCAGCGGTGACCCGGACCAGATCCGCGGCCGAGTAGGAATACCCCTCCGCCTTAGCTGTGACGGTCACGAACTCGTCCTCACTGAGGAACCGCAGCTCGGCCTGGGACTCCTTGACCCGCCGACGCTTCGGCGCCGTCCGAGCACACGGATTCGCCGTAAGAAAGCCCCGCTCGACGGCATAGCTGAAGATGCCGTACATGAGGCCGTGGTAGTTGGCCTTCGTCTTCAAAGCACGGTCCCAGTCAATCAGCCACGCCCTGATGTCCTGCTCTCCGATCATCGCCACCGACCGCTGGAACGGCGAAACCCCGCGGATCTCGGTGCGCGCCAGGGTCCGGACCTGCGACAGGTACTTCCTGCGCTGTCCCGGTGTGATGTCGACGATCTGGCGAACGTACTCTTCACCGATCACAGGGAACGCAGGAGCCTCCACCGTCGGATCGCTGCCGCGCGGACGTACGAATCCCTCACCCTTCACCCAACCGTCTGGCCAGTAGCTCCCGGCGGACACCACCATCTTCTTGAACCCCTCAGCTCGAGCCAGGTTCTGCTCCGTCGTACCCGCGCTGAATGTTTCGAACTGCCTCTCGCCGTCTCGTCCACCCCCAAGCCGCCAGACCACGTACGCGGAGACCACCTCGTCACTGCGCTTGTGCTTCTCGATCCACACCATCTCCTGCACCTCCGTGCATCCAGGTGCGAACCCGTGCCCGGACACCGGGCACGACACGGGTCAGAACAGGAGTCAACAGGAGCTAACGGGAGGTCAATTCACGCCTGAGACGGCCAAAAGTCGGCCTGACCTCAGGGGTTTCATGCGGTTCAAGTCCCCCCTCGCGCACGCAAGGGATTGTGGCCCTGACCCGGGAGACCGGGTCAGGGCCACACTTCGTTCCGGGCCATCGGGCACCCAGGTGTCTGTCCAAGCGACCTCCGATCTGAGAGAGTTCAGGAGTGAAGCGGGCAGGGGCTTTGGTCGTCGCGGTGGTGAGTCCGCAGGAAGTGGTCATGCGCGGGCTCACGACGATGCTCGCCGACTTTCCCGATCGCCTTGTCGTCACCGCTCTTCCGGCCGTACGCAGCAAGGCGACCGGCGTCGACGTGATCCTCTACGACACCCTCGTTCTCCACCTGGGCGACGGCTCCGATCTCGAGCACCTGTTGCACGGCACCGACGCCGAGGTGCTGATCTTCAGCCGCGACATGCGCCCCGATCTTCGGGTCAGAGCGTATTCGTTGGGAGCCAGGGCCTGGGTGTCCATGAGCGTGCACGCGGGCGACCTGGTGCACAGCATCGAGCAGACCGCCGCCAGGGAACCCCTGGACGAGCAGCACGACCGCCTCGGCACGGTGGCGGGGCTCACGACCCGGGAGGTCGAGGTGCTCTCGCTGATCGCCCTCGGGCTGTCCAACAAGGCCATCACCGCCAAGCTGGTCCTGAGTCCGAATACGCTCAAGAGCCACGTGCGGCAGATCTACCGCAAGATCGAGGTCGTCACTCGCGGTCAGGCGATCAGCTGGGCGATCACCCACGGGTTTGCCCCCTCGAGCCCCGAAGCCTCCGAGTCGGGAGCGTCTGTGGGCGCGCGGATGATCACCGAGGAGACACCGGCCGAGCAGCAGTCCGACCCCGCCGAGCGTGCGCCTGGCTCAGGCCGCGAACCCGGCGTCGGCTAGCGTCCCGCGGAGTTCCTCGAGCACACGGGCGAGGATGCGGGAGACCTGCGTCTGGGTGACGCCGATGGCTTCACCGATCTCGGCCTGGCTGTGGTCCTCGAGGAAGCGGAGCCGCACCACCTGCTGGTCGCGCGGGCACAGCGTGTGCACCGCCTGCTCCAGAGCCAGTCGCGTCTCGCAGCTCGCGAGCGATCCGTCGACGTCGGGCAGCATGTCGCCGATGGTGGCACCCCCGGAGTCCGACTGCCCACCGGCGCGCAGCGGGGCATCCAGCGAGGTCGGGGTGAAGCAGCCGCGGGCGTCGAGCGCCTCGCGCACCCGCTGCTCCGGCACGTGCGCGACCTCGGCCAGCTCGGAGACCGGCAGGCTGCCCCGCTCCGACCCGATCCGCAGCAGCGTGCCCTGCAGCTCCTGGACCGGCCGCGGCGGACGCACCGTCCAGCCGTGGTCACGGAACCACCTCTTGACCTCACCTCGGATGGTCGGCACCGCGTAGGTCAAGAAGTCGTCGGCACGGTCGGGATGGAACCCCTTCGCCGCACGCACCAGCGCGACGTACGCGACCTGCTCGAGGTCGGCCTGCGCGATGCCGCGCCCCGCGTAGCGGCGCGCGATCGAGCGCGCGACGACAGCGTTGAGCAAGATCACCTCGCCGACGAGGTCATCGCGCTCCTCGCCCTCCGTGTGGTCCGCGCGCTCCAACAGCTCCGAGGTCAGCTCCTGACGCTCGGCACGCGGCATGTCGTTCTCGAATACCTCGGTGTCGCACCGAGGGCCCGGCTCGATACCGGGCTCTGTCGCGGCCTGTGTGTTCGTCATTTCTCCATGTTGGCCCCTCTTTCGAGCCGTGCGAGGCCTGCGCGACGGGGTTCACCCGCAGGGGTGCGATCTTTCGGGCAGCAGCTCACCCGTACGGGTGAGGGCTAGCCCCTCATCGTGGGGGTACCGGGCGGAGCGTACGAGGAAACAACACACCAGGAGTGATCTGCATGACCACCACGAACGTCGAGACCGGCGACCGCACGGGGACCCCCGACAAGGACTACAACCTGATCTGGTTCACCGAGGCGTGCCTGGACAACGTGCTGCGCCTGGACACCTACATCCAGGACGCGCGCCGTTCGGGCGATGCCGATCTGGAGGGCTTGTTCATGCGAGCCCAGGCCAACTCGCTCCAGGGCGCGGAAGAGGCCAAGGACCTGCTCCGCACCCGCCTCGACGCCGGCGGATGAGCATCTGCGGCTGAGCAACGTGCGGCTCCGGTGCCTGTCACAGGCATCGGAGCCGGACCCGGATGAACCGACGAAAGGATCGACCATGGGCAAGTGCGACACGTGCGGCAACGACTACGACAGGTGCTTCGAGGTGACGACGGCCTCGGGAGAGAGCTTCGTCTTCGACTCCGTCGAATGTGCGGCGAGCCGGATCGCGCCGGAGTGCGTCAACTGCGGCACCCGGATCCTCGGCCACGGCGTGGAGAACGAGGAGCACATGTTCTGCTGCGCCCACTGTGCCCAGTCAGTGGGTGTGACGGGTGTCAGCGACCGGGTCACCAGCGGGTCCTGAGGAGGCGCGCCCCACCCCGGACCAACCTCGCAGCGGAGGTGCAGCAGATGGACAACAGCCGGCCGTACGCGGTCTCACACCGCGTCGTCGCCGAGCCGAGCGACGGGGTCCAGGTGGGTGACCTCCCGGGTGGCAGGTCGACCATCACCGCGGTGTCGGCGGGCACGGGCATCCACCCGGGCTGTCCGAGTCCGCTGGAGACCACCTCGAGGCCACGAGAGGTCTCGCGGTAGTCCATGGCGAAGTACTCCGTCGTGTGCCGGGGCGGGATGTCGCCCTCGTCGTCGAAGAGCTGACGCAGGGCACGCAGCGGCGAGTCGGCACGCGAGTTGATGTGAATGGCGAACATGTGGGTCGGCGTGAGCACGAGCGCGTTCAGACTGCATCGGGGGAACCTCTTGACGAGCGCGGCCAGGGCCCGGCTGACTCCTTCGGCCTCGTCGCCGCACTGCTCCACGCTCTGGTGCACGAACTGGAAGTAGCGCTCGCTGTCGGTGTCGCCGCCCAGCCGGGCTCGGGACTCCGCGGTGAGCAACGCCTCGAGGTCAGCGATCGGAGTGATGTGGCCGTTGTGCGCGAATGCCGCGTCGTCGCTCAAGAACGGGTGGGTGTTCTCCGGACGTACGTCGATCCCTCCGGTCGCCCAACGCAGATGCACCAGGCCCGCATGGGAGAGCGGAACCTCGACGAGCCTGCGGTAGGACTCATCGAGATCCGCCGAACGCGGCGAGCTCTCCGTGCGTGTTCCCTCGGGCGTGTGCCAGGCCATGCCCCAGCCGTCGGAGTGCACCGTGGTGAGCGAGGTGAAGGCGTGGAGACCCTCCTCCCCCAGCAGGTCGGCGACGGCACACGGCGACTTGGTCACGTATCCGAACAGGCGGCACATCCTCAGGCAGCTCCTTTCCGTCGGTCTCGCCGCACGCGTTGCCGGTCAGATCGCGCTGCCGACCGGCATGAGTCAGGTGCGAGCGATGGATAGACATCCCACGAGCAGTACCCAGGACCAGGCAAGGACAGTCGGGGTCGAGGAGGAGCTCCTCCTGGTCGACGCCGAGACCGGTGCCCCTCGATCGGTGTCGAGCCAGGTCCTGCGGGTCGCGCGTCGACGCGGTGACACCGAGGTCGAGGCAGGTGAGGCCGGTGGATCGGTGGGGCCCGAGCTGCAGGAGCAGCAGCTGGAGACCGACACCCCGCCGGAGGAGCACCTCGCGCTTCTCGAGATGGAGCTGCGGCGGTGGCGTGAGAAGGCTCGCACTGCCGCTGCCGAGGCGGGCGCGCTGATCCTGGCCAGCGGTACGACCCCGTTGACGGTGCGCCCGCAGACCTTCGACGACGAGCGTTACGCAGCGATCACCGAGCGGTTCGGGCTGACCGCCAGCGAGCAGCTCACCTGCGGGTGCCACGTACACGTCTCGGTCGAGTCCGACGACGAGGCGATCGGGGCGCTCGACCGGATCCGCACCTGGCTGCCCGTCCTGCTCGCGGTGAGTGCGAACTCCCCGTTCTGGCAGGGCGGCGACTCGGGCTACCAGAGCTATCGGTCGCAGGCGATGACACGTTGGCCGACCAACGGGCCCACCGATGTCTTCGGTAGCGGCCAGGCCTACCTCGACCACCTGCGCATGCTTGTCGACACGGGTGTGCCGCTCGACGAGGGCATGGCCTACTTCGATGCCCGCCCCTCCCGCAAGTACCCGACCCTCGAGGTGCGGGTCGCGGACGTCTGCCTCGACCCGCGCGACGCCGTGCTCGTCGCCGCTCTCTCGCGGGCGCTGGTCGAAACAGGGGCACGCGAGTGGCGGGAGGAACGGCGGGCCGATCCCGCTCCGGTCGCGCTGCTCCGGCTCGCGATGTGGCAGGCGGCTCGGCACGGGCTCGCGGGCAACCTCCTCGATCCGCAGACGCACCGGCCACGACCCGCTCGGGAGGTGGTGGATCGCCTGGTCGCGCACATCAGACCGGCGTTGGAGGCGACCGGAGACATGGCACGTGTCCACAAGAGCGTCGAGCGGGTCTTCTCGCGCGGCACCGGCTCCACGACCCAACGGACGATTCACGCTGAGGAAGGTCGGCTCGACCGGACCGTCATCCGGCTGGCCGAGCTCACCTGAGGGCCCGACCTCCAGCGCCGGCGCCCACTGCGGGCGACCGCGTAGAGGGCGCCTCTGCACCCGAGGCGCGAGCATCACCTGACGGCTCGCTGGGTACCTGACGGCACGACGAGAGGAGTGAGCAGATGCTGCCGAAGCCACGTGGCGAGATGAGTGCGGCGGTCTTCGCCGCTGTGCAGAGTGGCGCCACCGCCGACCTCGCAACGGCGCCCGAGCCTGAGTCGGAGGAGGACGCTCAGATCGCGCTGTGGGCGCTCTATGAGCTCCACTACCGTGGCTTCGAGGAGGTGGCCGCCGACCTCGAGTGGGACGCCGATCTGCTCCGGCTGCGTCGAGGCTTGGAGAGAGTCTTCGAGGAGCAGCTGCTCGGGCGGTGGGATCACAGTGCATTCCGGGACGACCCTGAGCTGGATCTCACCGGACTGATCCGTGGGTACGACGGACCGTCGCTGGCACGATTCGTGCGGCGTAAGGCAGACCGCGCGCAGGTGCTCGAGATCCTGCGGCACCGCTCGATCTACCACCTCAAGGAGGCCGATCCCACCACCTGGGTCATCCCGCGGCTCGAGACTCGGGCGAAGGCAGCGCTGATGGAGATCCAGTTCGACGAGTACGGCTGCGGTGACCCGAACCGGCTGCACCATCACCTGTTCCGCCGTGGGATGGAGGCAGCCGGGCTGCGCACCGAGCATGCGGCGTACGTGGACGACGCACCGGTCGAGATCCTGGCGATGAACAACGCGTTGTCGATGTTCGGCCTGCACCGCAGGCTCCGCGGGGCAGCGATCGGCCACTTCGCGGCCTTCGAGTCGACGAGCTCGGCGCCGTCGCGGCAGCTCGCCCAGGGTCTGCGCCGGCTGGACTTCCCCGACGAGATGGCGGCCTACTACGACGAGCACGTCGAGGCGGACTCGGTCCACGAGCAGGTCGCCGTACGCGACCTGTGTGGCTCGTTTCTCGACGACGAGCCGAGCGAGGGCGCCCGGGTGCTCTTCGGCGCCTTCACCTGCCTCGATCTGGAGGCTCGCTATGCCCGCCGGATGCTCGCCACCTGGGAGGTATCGTGACCGACTTCGAACATCCCTCGATCGTGCTGTGCCCGCAGGGACCGATGCTGCTGCGCGGCGACCACGAGGTCATGGACTCCGAGGGGAACCCCCACCACACGGTTCGCCCGGTCAGTGCGGTGTGCATGTGTGGCGGGTCGGCCATCAAACCGTGGTGCGACGGCACCCACCGGCTGCTGGCCGACCGGGCGCGTACGCACAAGCCGTCCGACCGGTAGCAGCGCCCCGGTGGTTCGGCTCCGTGGTTCGGCTCCGTCCCCTCAGCCCTCCACGCCGGTGGCGTCGTGGGGCGCGCCGACCGGCTTGCTCTCCGGCGAGCCGCGCTGCCTGAGGTAGATCGCGAGCACGGCCATGGAGCCGACCGCGAGGAACTCGGACTGCCAGTTCTGCAGGGTGCGCGCCCAGAAGTCCGCATTCATCAGGTAGGAGCCCCACGGGATCGGGTCGCGCAGCTGCTGCAGCCTCGTCTCGTTGTACGCCGCCCACCCGGCCACCGACTGCACCAGCCAGGAGAGCAGGAAGATGGCACCCATGACGATGCCGAGGGATCGTGAGTAGAGCGCGGTGCGGATCCCGCCGACCCGTGCCAGCCGCGGGGAATCATCGCGGGAATGGTCTCCGACCTTCTGCGCCTCGTCGGACTCCTCACCGGTCTTGTGCAGCGGCTTGGACTCCGGGGAACCGCGTTGCAGCAACCAGACCGTGAAGACGATGTAGAGCAGGAACTGCAGATACTCGCTCTGCCAGTTCTCCGTCACGTCCACAGCGAAGTCCGCCGAGGTGAGATACCTCCCCAGCGAGAGCTGATGGAGGTCCTCGGCGAACAGCTCGTCGTTCAGCTGCTGCCAGCCGGCGAACGCCTGGCCCGCGAGCGCGGCCACGAAGAGCAGCGCGAAGACGATGCTGAGCGAGTTCTCCTTGATGAATCGGTGCACTGGGCACCCCTTCCCCTCATACGTGCCGTAGCGCGAGGACGAGCGTGTAGAGCAGCCCGACTCCTATGACGGCCAGATAGGTGACGTACATGACTCGCATCTCAGCCTCCGTGCACCGTGCAGTCGTAGGGCTTGGGTGCCTGCGGAGCACAGTCGGCCGCGAGCACCCGCCATCCGTCCGCGAACCTGGTCAGGAACAAGGCGCCGCCGCGGTAGCGCACCTGCGCCGTGGTGCCGAAGACCTCCGCCCGACCGGAGAGGCCGGGTGCGGACAGATCTTCCTCCGCCAGCGCACTCTCGCACGGGCTCTTGGCCGCGGACTCCACCTCCGAGCGGGTCTCCGGCGCGAGAAGCTGGCACGCACGGGCCCAGTCCTGCGCGGAGACGGCCTGGCCGAACGCCTCGGCGCTCTCGCGCACCGCTGCGTCCTGCCCCTGATCACACCCGGTCAGGGCAACCGGCAGGAGCAGCACGAGGGCCGCGGCAGACCACTTCATCATGTGTTGTCGGTACCCGGCGGCGGAAACTTCATGCCGAACCGACGATGCCGACCAACGGGCCGCCGCGCGGCTGCATCCGACTCGGCTTGCCGGGTACCGGAGCCGGCATGCACCCCGCGTCCACCGCCGAGAGCTCCGAGACGACACCGAGACAGTCGGCCCGTCGCACCAGCTTCGGCAGCCTGTCGATCCAGTACGACGACCGCGTGCTCACCCCACGAGCATGGACGTCTGCGCAGTCGATGTGGGCGGCGGACGTGTCTCACCTCGGACCGCCCGGACGGCTGCTCGAGCTCTGCACTGGAGCCGGTCACATCGGGTTGCTGGCGCTGTCCGCAGGCTCCCGAGACGGCGTGCTGGTCGACATCGATCCGGTGGCCTGCCGCCTCGCCCGCGCCAATGCGGAAGAGGCTGGTCTGGACGATCGCGTCGAGATCCGCCACTCCCCCATCGCGTCATGCCTCACCGACGACGAGACCTTCGCGATCGTGATCGCCGATCCACCGTGGGTGCCGGACACGCAGACGGACCGGTTTCCCGGCGACCCGCTGACCGCGATCGACGGCGGCGCCGACGGAGTCGACGTGGCCCGGGAGTGCCTGCGCACGATCGATGCATGTCTGCATCGCGACGGGGCCGCCCTCCTGCAGCTCGGCACCGTGCCTCAGGCCAACCTTCTCGGTGACTGGTTGTCCGAGCAGGGCTCCCCCGACCTCGCGGTCGACGAGATGCGCGTGTTCGGCGACCGCGGGGTCCTGGTGCTGCTGCGCCGACCAGGGTCCGACGGCCGGTGACCCGACTGAGTGTTCGACCGCCGAGCACGGCTCAGCCGCTGCTGCCCGATGCGACAGATCAGCTCGAGGCCGGGTACGACGACCGTGACAGCAGTCCGGCCAGATGGGCCGCGTTGGCGGCGAGAGTGCGCGTGGTGCCCACGGTCTTCTCCGGTGTCGGCGACTTGTCCTTGTAGTCGACGCCCTGCATCGCCTCGCCCACCCAGTAGCTCACCGCGTTCGCCGGGAGGGTGAAGCCGACGTCGGTGAGCGCCTGCGCGAGCTCGGCGGTCACGTGGTGGGCACCGTCCTCGTTGCCGACCACGGCGATGCCCGCGACCTTGCCATAGGTCTGGGGGCGCCCCTCGGCGTCGGTCTCGCTCAGCTCGGCATCGAGCCGCTCGAGCACCATCTTGCACACCGACGAGGGCTGGCCGAGCCAGATCGGGGTGGCCAGGACGAGGATGTCGGCGGCGATCAGCGACGCACGCAGGGTCGGCCAGTCGTCGCCGTCGCCCTCGTCGAGGCCCACTCCGAAACGTACGTCATGGTCGACCACCCGCTCGATCGTCCCCTCGACGCCCTGCTCGGCGAGCGCCTCGAGGATCTGAGAGCCGAGAAGGTCGGTGCTCGACACGGCCGGGCTCTTCTTGAGCGTGGAGTTCAGGACAAGGCAGGTCAGTTGGGACATGCCCTGGGGGTACCCGCGCAGGATCAACCCGATACCCCGTTCTCGACCGACTCTCGAGGCTGCGCACCGGCCTCGACGGGTACCCGGTCTCGACATGGGAGGCACGACTCGCACTCGAGCGCGGTTACGCGAGCTCCCGTGGGGTCTGACCCTCACGGCGGCGGTCGCGGGGGCCATCGCCTTCTGGGTCGGCGCGACGTTCCCCGGGCCGGCCGGCGAGTTCCCCTACTACGCGCCTCTGGGCGCGGTGATGGCGATGTCGACCACCGTGATGGGCTCGGTCCGAGTCTCCGTGCAGAGCGTCCTCAGCATCTGGTTGGGGTCGGCGATCGCCCTGCTCACGGGCGTTTTCCTCGGCCCCAGCCCGCTGACCGCGGCGTTGGTGATCGGCGTGGGGGTGATGGTGGCGGGCCTGCGTTGGCTCGGTGACATGGGCAGCTGGGTCCCGACGGCGGCCCTGTTCGTGCTGATCATCGGGACCGAGGACCCCGTCGCCTTCGTGAGTGCGTACGGCGGGCTCAGCCTGATCGGGGCCACGATCGGCGTCGCCATGATCGTGCTCTTCCCACAGCTGCCGCTCGCGCCCGCCGAACGGGCGATGCGAGATGTCCGTGAGGTGGTCGTCGTCCAGCTCCGCCGCTTGGCAGATGCGCTGCAGTGGGAGGGCCCACCGACGCAGACGCAGTGGCGTGAGTGCCGTGCTCAGATCGAGCCCGTGATCAACCGCATGCGAGCAGAGAGGCAGCATGTCGTCGATGCGTCCCGGGCCAACAGGCGCCAGTCACGGCATCGACGTCGTCTGGGACAACAGCTCGAGCAGGAGCGAGCCCTGGAGCGGGTGTGCTTCCTGGTGGAGGATCTCACCCAGCTCCTCGAGGAGGAGGAACGCGCGGGGAACGATCTCGTCGGGCTCGGCCCGCATCTGCGGCCGCCCACCGCGCAAGCCCTGCTCGCGCTCGCGGATCTGCTGCGATCGGGAGACGGCCGCACCGTCGATGTCGCGGACAAGGCGGCCGCACAAGCTGCTCTGTCCGAGCTCGTCGACCGGATCCATGACTTCCGCGCAGGCGGCTCAGAAGACGAGCTCTTCACCGCCGGCAGCATCGTCACCAACATCCGGCGGTGCCTGGAGATCCCGCACCCGGTCGGTGACGAGGACGTACGCCGGTGAGCTGGGCGGCGCGGCTCGACGAACGGTTGTTCGTCGCGCCGCGCATGACCTCCGCGGCCGGTGGGCACTGTGCAGGGACGAGCCGAACGCCCAGCCCGGGAGCGCCCATGGAACACACCGTCTCGCTGCGGATCGATCACACCGACCACCAGGTCGTGGTCGACACGCGCACCACGCTGCTCGACGCGCTGCGCGAGCGCGTTGGCAACACCTCGCCCAAGAAGGGCTGCGACCACGGACAGTGCGGGTCGTGCACGGTCCTGCTCGACGGACGTCGACACCTGACCTGCCTCACGCTCGCCGTGGCTCATGACGGAGCCGAGATCGTGACCGCATCCGGACTGGCCGAGGCCGGCGACGACGGCGATCTCCATCCGGTGCAGCAGGCGTTCCTCGACCACGACGGCTATCAGTGCGGCTACTGCACCCCGGGCCAGGTGTGCTCCGCTGTCGGCGTGATCGACGAGGCCAAACGCGGGCAACCCAGTCACGTGACTGCTGACCTCGAGGCCGACATCGATCTGGACGACGACGAGATCCGCGAACGGATGAGCGGCAACCTGTGCCGATGCGGTGCCTATGTCGGCATCCTCGACGCCGTGCGAGAGGGGGCCGGCCGATGAGGGAGCTGACGTACGAGGTGCCGGCGACCGCCGGGGAGGCCGTCGCCACCGTGACCGCTGACGAGCAGGCCAGGTTCCTGGGCGGCGGCACCAACCTGGTCGACCATCTCAAGCTCGGTCTCAGCACGCCCGGGGCGCTGGTCGACGTCAGCCGGTTGCCGTTCGACGCCGTGGAGCAGAGCGACAGCGGTCTGCGGATCGGGGCCAACGTACGCAACAGCGACCTGGCGGCGCACCCGCTGGTGCGCAGCGGCTGGCCCGGCCTGAGCAGGGCGCTGCTCGCCGGCGCGTCGGGGCAGATCCGCAACCAGGCCACGACCGGGGGCAATCTTCTGCAGCGCACGCGATGCGTCTACTTCCAGGACATCACCACGCCGTGCAACAAGCGCGAGCCCGGCAGCGGCTGTTCGGCGATCGAGGGATACGGACGCTACAACGCTCTGCTCGGCACCAGCGAGGCCTGCGTCGCCACCCATCCCTCCGACATGGCGGTCGCGCTCACGGCTCTGGACGCCACGATCGTCGTGCTCGGGCCCGATGGCGAGCGCCGGATCCCGATCGGCGACCTACACACACTGCCGGGGCACCATCCCGAGGTCGAGACGACCCTGGCTCACGGCGAGCTCATCACCCACGTGGAGCTGCCGACCACGCCGATGGCGAAGCGGTCGACCTACTACAAGGCGCGGGACCGGGCGTCGTACGCCTTCGCGCTGGTCTCGGTGGCTGCCGCACTCTCCGTCGATGACGGCGTCGTCACCGACGTGGCGCTGGCCTGGGGCGGTGTCGCCCACAAGCCCTGGCGTGCGACCCGTGCCGAGGAGGCGCTCCGCGGTCAGCCGCTCGAGGAGCACGCGATCGCCACGGCGGTCGAGGAGGAGCTCCGAGACGCGGTCACCGGCCCCGACAACGACTACAAGCGATCGATGCTGCGCGGCGCGACCACCGTTGCGCTGACTCCCCTGGCCGCTACGGAGGACCGCCGATGACCGCTCGACCGTTGGAGGCGCGTTCGATGGGCACGGTCCTCGACCGTGTGGACGGACGCGAGAAGGTGACCGGCCGAGCGGCCTACGCCGTCGAGCACGATGGCGCCCTCGACCAGGCCCCGTTGCACGGCTGGCTGCTGACCTCGACGACCGCGAAGGGGCGGGTGCTGCGGGTCGACGCCAGCGACGCGCTGGCGCACCCTGAGGTCGTCGCGATCCTCGACCACACGAACGCTCCCCGCCTGGCAGACACCGAGGATCACGAGCTCGCCGTGCTGCAGGACGACCGGATCGGCTTCCGCGGTCAGATCGTCGCTCTGGTGCTCGCCGAGACGATCGAGGCCGCGCGCGAGGGTGCGCGTCTGGTCCGGGTCCACGAGGAGGTGGCAGGCGCGGAGGTGAGGCTCGAGGGCGCCGAGACCTACACACCCGAGGCCGCGAACGGCGGTTTCGAGACCGACACCGACCAGGGCGACCTCGACACCGCGTGGGCGTCGGCACCGGTGCGGCTGAAGCACACCTACGCCACGCCGCCCGAGTTCAACAACCCGATGGAGCCTCATGCCGCCACCGCGCTGTGGCGCGATGGTTCGCTGACGCTGTGGGACTCCACCCAGGCCGTGCACGGTGTCGCCTCGACCCTGGCCCCGATGCTCGGGATCGACCGCGACCGGGTGCGTGTCATCGCGCCTTACATCGGCGGTGGTTTCGGCTGCAAGGGGCTGCCTCACGGCCCTGAGATGGCCGTCGCGCTGGCTGCCCGTTGGGCCGACGGCCGCCCCGTAAAGCTGGCCGTGACCCGCCAGCAGATGTTCGGCCTGACCGGCTACCGCACCCGGACCGTCTCACACCTGAGCATCGGCGCCGAGCCCGACGGCCGCATCGTCGCGCTCGAGCACGCCGCGGTCGGCCAGTCGTCGAAGGTCAAGGAGTTCGTCGAGCAGACCGCGGTCCCCGCCCGGATGATGTACGCCGCGCCGCACCGTCGCACCAGCCACCGGGTCGCGGCCCTCGACGTCGCGGTGCCGTCGTGGATGCGGGCACCGGGCGAGATGCCCGGGATGTTCGCCCTCGAGGTCGCCATGGACGAGCTCGCCGAGGCCACCGGCATCGACCCGATCGAGCTCCGAGAGCGCAACGAGCCGGAGGTCGACCCCGAGACCGGCAACCCGTTCAACAACCGGCGTCTGGTCGAGTGCCTCCAGCGTGGCGCTGAGATCTTCGGCTGGGAGGGACGGCCCACCGAGCCTCGAGCAACCCTCGAGGGCGAGTGGTGGGTCGGCACCGGCGTCGCGTCCGCGACGTACCCCAGCAGCTTCTTCCCGGGCAACGCCGCCCGCATCGTCGCTCTCGACGACGACCGCTATGCCGTCTCGATCGGCGCGGTCGACATCGGCACCGGGTCGCGGACCGTCCTGGTGCAGATCGCGGCCGACGCGCTCGGCGTCGACCCCGCCGCCGTCGACCTGGCCATCGCCGACACCGACCTTCCGAAGGCCACGGTGGCGGGCGGCTCGTCCGGCACGAACTCGTGGGGCACGGCGATCACCCAGACCGCCCAACAGTTCCGGGCCGATCACGGGGAGCATCCCGACCCCGGCGTCGAGACCACCACGACGGCCGAGGCGTATCCCGACACCGCCGGCCACGCCCTGCACTCCTTCGGCGCGGTCTTCGCCGAGACCCGGGTGCACCGCCTCACCGGCGAGATCCGGGTGCCGCGGCTCCTCGGCGTCTACTCCGTGGGCCGGGTCATCAACCCGATGACCGCCCGTTCGCAGCTCCTCGGCGGACTCACCATGGGGCTCTCGGCGGCGCTGTTCGAGGAGGGATACCAGGACCCCCGCTTCGGGCACGTCGTCACCCAGGACCTCGCCAGCTATCACGTGGCCTCGCACGCCGACGTCGGCGACCTGCGGGTGGAGTGGCTCGACGACGTCGACGAGCTGTCCACGCCGATGGGTTCTCGAGGGATCGGCGAGATCGGGATCGTCGGCACCGCTGCCGCGATCCTCAACGCGGCCAGCCACGCCACCGGCGTGCGGGTGCGCGACCTCCCCGCGACCGCCGACGTGTTCTTGGACCAGTGAGCACGGCTCGTCGGCCGGCTCAACCGGCCAGGACGCGTTCGGTCTCGCGGGCGATCTCGGTCTCCTCCGACGCCGAGACGACCAGCGTACGCACGCGGGCGTCGTCGGCCGAGAGGTCCCGGTCGGCGTCGGCCTCGGCGTTCGTGGCCGGGTCGATCCGGATCCCGAGGTGGCCGAGCCCCTCGGCCGCCGACGTGCGCACCTGCGGAAGATGCTCGCCGACACCGCCGGTGAACAGCAGCAGGTCCAGGCCTCCGGCACTCGCGGCCATGGCTCCGATCTCGCGACGTAGCCCGTGGACGAAGACGTCGAAGGCCAGGGCAGCGTCGTCATCGCCGCGGTCGCGCGCTTCGAGGATCTCCCGCATGTCACCGGAGGTGCCGCTGAGACCCTTGAGCCCGGAGAGATGCTCCACCGCGTCGTCGAGCTCGTCCGCGTCGATGTCCGTGTGGCGCAGGAGCCAGACCAGAAGACCGGGATCGACGCTGCCGGACCGCGTGGCCATGACGAGCCCCTCCACGGGAGTGAACCCCATCGTGGTGTCGACCGAGACCCCGTCGCGTACGGCGGCCAGCGAGGCGCCGCTGCCGAGGTGGCAGGAGACGATGCGCAGCTGATCGACCGGCCGGCCGACGAGCTCCGCGGCCCGGCGTACGGCGTAGGAGTGGCTGAGACCGTGGAAGCCGTAGCGTCGCAGGCTCCAGCGTCGGTTCCACTCCCGCGGCAGGGCGTAGGTGCGGGCGGCCACCGGGAGATCCGCGTGGAGGGAGGTGTCGAAGCACGCCACGGCGGGAAGGTCCGGCGCCAGCCGGCGCGTCGCCCGGATGCCCGCCAGCGACCGGTTGTTGTGAAGTGGTGCAAGGTCGCTGGCTGCCTCGATCCGCGCGAGGGCGGCGTCGTCGATCATGGTCGCATCAGCAAGCTCCGGGCCGCCGTGGACGACCCGATGACCGACCGCCTCCCGCGACGTTGCCTCATCGTGGAGGAAGTCGCGGAGCGGGTCGAGATGCTCCTCGCCCTCCCAGTGCTCGACGGTGGTCGATCTGAGCGTGCAGCCCCGGTCCATCACCGACAGCTTCAGGCTGCTGGAGCCCGCGTTCACCGTGAGGATGCGCAAGCCGTCACCTCGTCTCCCAGCGCCAGTCGCGGATCTCCGGCATGTCCTCGCCGTGGGTCTGCACGTAGGCGCGGTGCTCGGCAAGCTTGTCGGTCAGCATCTCGCGGACGGCGGCCGCCTCCTCGCCCAGACCCGGCACGTGGTCGATGACGTCGATCGCCAGGTCGAAGCGGTCGAGCCGGTTGAGCACCGTCATGTCGAAGGGTGTGGTCGTGGTGCCCTCCTCGACGTAGCCGCGCACATGGAAGTTGTCGTGGTTGGTCCGGGCGTACGTCAGCCGGTGGATCAGCCATGGGTAGCCGTGGTAGGCGAACAGCACCGGCCGGTCGGTGGTGAACAGCGCGTCGAAGTCAGCAGACGACAGCCCGTGCGGGTGTGCCTCCTCCGCCTGGAGGCGCATCAGGTCGACGACGTTGACCACCCGCACACGCAGCTCGGGGAGATGCTCGCGCAGCAGAGCGGCCGCGGCGACGGTCTCCAGCGTCGGCACGTCGCCCGCACAGGCGAGGACGACGTCCGGTTCCCGACCGTCGTCGTTGCTCGCCCAGTCCCATCTGTCGATGCCCTTCGCGGCGTGCTCGACGGCCTGGTCCATGGTGAGGTACTGCAGAGCCGGCTGTTTCCCGGCGACGATGACGTTGACCTGCTCCTTGCTGCGCAGGCAGCCGTCGACCACGGTCAGGAGCGTGTTGGCGTCCGGCGGGAGGTAGACCCGCACGACGTCCGCCTTCTTGTTCACGACGTGGTCGATGAAGCCGGGGTCCTGGTGCGAGAAGCCGTTGTGGTCCTGGTGCCACACGTGCGAGGTGAGCAGGTAGTTGAGCGAGGCGATCGCCTGGCGCCAGTCGAGCTCACGGGTGGTCTTCAGCCACTTCGCGTGCTGGTTGAACATCGAGTCGACGATGTGCGTGAACGCCTCGTAGCACGAGAAGAGCCCGTGGCGACCCGTGAGCAGATAGCCCTCCAGCCAGCCCTGGCAGGTGTGCTCGGAGAGGATCTCCATCAGCCGCCCGTCGACCGCGAGACCTTCGTCGTACGGCTCGGTCTCGGCGTTCCACGTGCGCCCGGTCACCTCGAGCACGTCTTGGAGCCGGTTGGAGTTGTTCTCGTCGGGAGCGAACATCCGGAAGTTGTCGTCGTTGCGCCGCACAACCTCGCGGAGGTAGCCACCGAGGGTGTCGGTGGCCTCGACCGCTCCGGTGCCGGGCCCGTCGACGGGCACCGCATGGTCACGGAAGTCCGGGAGGTGCAGGTCGCGGAGCAGCAGGCCACCGTTGGTGTGCGGGTTGGCGCTCATCCTCCGCTCGCCACGAGGGTACAGGCCGGCGATCTCGGCCACCGGTGCGCCGTGGTCGTCGAAGAGCTCCTCGGGCCGGTAGCTCCGCATCCAGCTCTCGAGCACCTGACGGTGCCCGTCGTCGTCGCGTACGCCGCCGATCGGCACCTGGTGGGAACGCCAGAAGCCCTCGACCCGCTGACCGTCCAGCTCGTCGGGACCGGTCCAGCCTTTCGGGGACCGCAGCACGATCATCGGCCACGGCCGCCGGGGCGCCGTGCTGCCGGCACCGACCGCGCGGGCCTCGTCCTGGATCTGCTTGATCTCGTCGAGACAGTGGTCGAGAGTCGCGGCGAACGCCTGATGCATCTCCTCGGGGTCCGACCCGGAGACGACGTACGGCGTGTGACCGACCCCGCGCAGGAGCGAGTCGAGCTCGTCGGACGGGATCCGGGCGAGCACGGTGGGGCTGGCGATCTTGTAGCCGTTCAGGTGCAGGATCGGCAGCACGGCTCCGTCCCTGCGCGGGTCGACGAACTTCGTCGAGTGCCAGCTCGCGGCCAACGGGCCGCTCTCCGCCTCACCGTCACCGACGATCGCGGCCACCGTCAGGTCGGGGTTGTCGAACGCGGCCCCGTAGGCGTGCGACAGCGCGTAGCCGAGCTCGCCTCCCTCGTGGATCGATCCGGGTGTCTCGGGAGCGACGTGGCTCGGGATCCCACCCGGGAAGGAGAACTGTGTGAACAGCCGCTCGAGACCGTGCTCGTCCGGCGTCACGCGCGGGTACAGCTCGCTGTAGGTGCCGTCGAGGTAGGCCGCGGCGACTGCCGCCGGACCGCCGTGACCGGGGCCCATGATGTTGATCAGGTCGAGGTCGCGGGCGCTGATCACCCGGTTGAGGTGGGCGTAGACGAAGGTCAGGCCCGGTGTCGTGCCCCAGTGACCGAGCAGCCTGGGCTTGATGTGCTGGGGCTCCAGCGGTGTGCGCAGCAGCGGGTTGTCCATCAGATAGATCTGCCCGACGGCCAGGTAGTTAGCCGCCCGCCACCAGGCGTCCAGCCGGCCGAGCTCCGTCGCGGAGAGCGGAGCGCCCGCCACCGTGCTCTGCGTCGTCATCGGTCGCTCTCCCCCGCCCGGTTGCTGGGCGCACGGTGGGGCAGGAACTCCTGCATCTTGGTGAGCAGCCCCTGCCTCATCACGCCCCGGCGATCCTCGTCACCGGCGATCATGGCCTCCAGCGTGTTCTTCATCTGCTCGAAGTCCGCATGCGGCGGGATGGGCGGCACGTCAGCGCTGCAGTGCACGTCCAGGACCATCGGCCGGTCGGCAGCCAACGCCGCCACGCAGGCCGGACCCACATCGTCGGGGTCGGTGACGGTACGCGCCGCCAGACCGGCCGAGCCGGCGACCTCGGCGTAGGAGATGTCGGGCAACGACTGCGACTCCACCAGCTTCGGCGAACCGCCCAGCGCTCGCATCTCCCAGGTGACCTGGTTGAGATCACCGTTGTGGAGCACCACGATCACCGCGCGCGGGTCGGCCCACTCGTGCCAGTAGCGACTGATCGTCAGCAGCTCCGCCATCCCGTTCATCTGCATGGCGCCGTCGCCCTCGAAGGCGATGGCGGGTCGGTCGGGACGGGCGAACTTGGCGCCGATGAGGTACGGCACGGCCGCCCCCATCGAGGCCAGCGTCCCCGACAGCGACCCGCGCATGCTGCCGCGGAAGCGCATCTGCCGGGCATACCAGTCAGCGGCCGTGCCGCTGTCGGCCACCACGACGGCGTTCTCCGGCGTACGCTTCGAGACCTCGTGGAACACGAGCATCGGGTTGATCGGTTCCGCCGAGACGTGGGCCTGGTCGTCCATCGTCTGCCACCACCGCGACACGTTCGTCTCGATCTTCTCGCGCCAGCCACGGTCGTCATGACGCCGGAGCAGGGGCAGCAGGGCGCGCAGCGTGCTCGCCGCGTCGCCGACGATGTTCACCTCGTACGGATAGCGCATACCGATCCGCGATCCGTCGATGTCGATCTGGATGGCGCGAGCCTGGTCGAGCTCCGGCATGAACTGTGTGTAGGGGAAGTTGGACCCCACCGTCAGCAGCGCGTCGCAGTCACGCATCAGCTCATAGCTGGGCCTGGTGCCGAGCAGGCCGATCGAGCCGGTCACCCACGGGAGCTCGTCGCTGAGCACGTCCTTGCCGAGCAGCGCCTTGGCCGCACCGGCGCCGAGCAGATCCGCCACCTGCTCGACCTCGGACCGGGCGCCACGGGCGCCCTGGCCGACCAGGATCGCCGGCCGGGACGCCTCGTTCAGGATGCTCGCGGCACGCGAGATCGCCTCGCCGTCGGGACTGGTCTCCGGCCACGCGATGCCCGTGCTCGAGGGCACCATCTTGAACGCGTGCGACGGCGGGGTGTACTCCAGCTCCTGGACGTCGTTGGGCAGGATCAGGGCCGTTGGCGCCCGACGGGCCAGGGCCGTACGAAACGCACGGTCCAGCACGTTCGGCAGCTGCTCGGGCACGTTGACGACCTGCACGTAGTCGCCGGCGACGTCCTTGAACAGGCTCAGCAGGTCGACCTCCTGGAGGTAGCTGCCGCCCATGGCCGACCGGTCCGTCTGGCCGACGATCGCCACCACCGGCACGTGGTCGAGCTTGGCGTCGTAGAGGCCGTTGAGCAGATGGATCGCCCCCGGCCCCGAGGTGGCGAGACACACGCCCGGACCGCCGGTGAACTTCGCGTAGCCCACCGCCTCGAACGCGCTCATCTCCTCATGGCGCGACTGGATGAACCGGGGCTCGTCCTCGGCCCTGCCGAACGCGCCGAGGATCCCGTTGATGCCGTCGCCGGGATATCCGAAGACGTGCTGCACGTCCCATTCGCGAAGGCGCTCGAGCAAGAAGTCGGCAACAGTGTGGGTCATCGTTCCTCCGTCGGTTCGGCTCGGTATTCGTCGCGAAGCCTGGCGAGCAGCGGCTCGGCTGCCTCACCCAGGAACTGCGGGTTGGTGGCGCCGTCGATCTGGACCAGCGCGATGTCGGTGAACCCGGCCTTCCAGAAGGGCCGCACCGTCTCGACGATCGCGTCAAGGTCCGGGCCGCACGGGATGCTGCGTGCGACGTCCTCGGGCCGCACGAACTTCGTCGCACCGGCGAACCCGGCCGTGGTGGGAACGTCTGCGTTGACCTGCCACCCTCCGCCGAACCACCGGAACTGCCTGTGGGCGCGCTCGACCGCGGCGTCGACGTCGCTCGGATCCCAGCTGATCGGGATCTGGGCGATGGCACGTGCTCCGTCGCCGATCGCGGGTGCTCCGGGCGTCGCGCGCCAGTCCTCGATCAGGTCCGAGCGCGGCTCGGTGGCGACGAGATGGTCGGCCAGCGCGGCGCAGCGACGGATCACGGCCGGCCCGCCGACCGCCAGCCCGATCGGCACTCCCCCGGCCGGCCGGTCCCAGAGGCGGCCGGCGTCCACCCGGAAGTGGTCTCCTCGGAAGTCGAGCAGCTCGCCGGCGAGCAGAGCGCGGATGATCTCGAGAGCCTCCGCCAGCATCTCGTGCCGCGTCGCCACGGCCGGCCAGCCCGCACCGATCACATGCTCGTTGAGGTTCTCGCCGCTGCCGAGGCCCAGGGTGAACCTGCCCTCGCTCAACAGCTGCACGGTCGCGGCCTTCTGAGCCACGACGGCGGGGTGGTAGCGCATCGTCGGACAGGTCACGTACGACATCAGCTGGAGGCGTGAGGTCGCCTGCGCCACCGCACCCAGGACGCTCCAGGCGTACGGAGCGTGGCCCTGTTCGGTCAGCCAGGGCGAGTAGTGGTCGCTCATCACCGCGAAGTCGAACCCGGCTTCCTCCGCGGCGACCGAGTGCTCGACCAGGTCGGTCGGTCCGGCCTGCTCGGTCATCAGGGTGTAGCCGAAGTCGGTCATGTCGCCTCCCGCTCCTGCCGCTGTCCCACCGGCGGCACCGTGACCCGAAGGCCGTCGGACGGGGTCGTGGGGATGCGGGTGCTGTCGTAGGCCGACTCTGCGGTGACCGTGAACCCGATGCAGGAGAAGACGCGCAGCGTCTCGGCCATCAGCTTGACCGTCAGCGGCTCCCCCGGGCAACGATGCCCGGTCTCGGCGTGCCCGCCACCCTGCGGGACGAACTGGTGTGCCGAGGGCTGTGCCTCGAGGAACCTCGCCGGATCGAAGCGGTCAGCGGCGCGCCAGTGACGAGGGTCGGTGTTCGTACCCGGCACGTCGAGGATCAGGCGCTGCCCCCGGCGTACGTCGACGCCGTCGACCGTGGCATCGCGCACCGCCGTGGCCGCGAGCGCCGGCACGAACGGGAAGGTGCGCCGGACCTCGTCGGCGAACGCCTTCCGGGCCTCGCCGTGTTCGCGGTCCGAGAGCGATGATGCCCAGGCCGGGTGGTCCCAGAGGGCCCGCACCGCGAACGTGGCAGGCCAGGCGACCGCGACCGTCGGGCGGAGCACGTTGATGAGCTCGACCGCCGCCACGCGGGTGCCAAGATCCGCCCCCGAGCCGAAGGCGACGGCCTCCAGAGCCGACCCCGAGGCAGCGGAGATGCGGCCGGCACGCACCCCATGGATGAGCCGGCGTGCCCAGCGTTCGCAGCGGCGCCGCGCCAGCCAAGCCCGGGGGTACGCCGTTCCGGCACCGCCGAACCCGTCGACGATGGCCGCCAGGTCGCGGCTGACCTTCTCGGAGGGGTGCTCGATCCCGACCCAGGACTGGACACAGCGGCCGTAGACACTGACCAGCTCGTCGAAGACCGCTATCTCGCGTCCTGCCCACGCGATGCTCCTCGTGGTCAGGTCTCGTCCCACCTGCTCGGCGAGGTCGTCGGTCGAGGAGTCGTCCAGGATCTCGAGGAACATCTCCTTGCGTGCCAGGTGCTCATCGCCGTCCAGACCGTGGACCGCACCTCGGCCGAAGAGAAGGTTGGCCAGCGCGGCCGGGACGGCGCCACGACGCCGCACGGCGCTGCGGTCGTAGAAGTGCCGGCTCGCCTCCTCTCCCCGTACGACGGCGGCCGGCCTGCCGAGGAGGCGGACGGCGAAGGAGTGGTGGTTCGAGTGCCGGGCTCGGGCTCCGGGGATGGCCTCGTAGCCCGAGCGGATCAGGTCGGGCAACAGGTCGCGCATGTTCTGCACCTCCTTGGTGGGTTCCGTCTCGGGTACCCAGCAGGCGGTCGACCAATGTGCCGCCCGGGTCAGTAGGCGTCGCCGTCCTCGACGTCCTCGTTGTCCTCGTCGACGATGTGCACCGCCGCTTCCTCAGCGGAGGCACCGGCGCCGTCGATGCCCTCGTCCTGCCCGACGAGTCCTGCCTCGTCGTCCTCGAGCACGCCCATGTCGGGGCTCGTGAGCCGACCCGCGCGGGCTTCACCCACCTCGCCGGTCACCGGTCCGTCGAGGATGTCCGCGTCGGCCTCTGCCTCGGCCTCCTCCCAGACCTCGGGCTCTTCCTGGGTGCTTCGCTCGTCGATGGTCTCGCCCTCGGTCTCCTCACGAGGGGTGACACCCTTGGCGTTGACACCGCGCGGCCGCTCGGGCGGGGAGTACCCCTCGTCCAAGGTGTCCTCGACACCACGGTCGTCGAGCGTGTCTTCGGGCTGAAGCTGGTCTTCACTCATGTCTCGACCGGTATCCACGACCGCACCGACAATGCTTCGCTGCGTCGATCTCCTCGCGGCGTTCCTGCCTCAAGCGGGTCCGCCTTCACCGCTGTCGGCGGCGAGCAGGTCGAGATCGACGTCCTCACGGCTGGAGATCTGCTCGGCGACGTGCTCCTTCTGCTCCTCGGTGAGGGTCACACCGGCTTCGCGCAGCGCCTCGTCGAGCTCGTCCTGGATGGTTCCCTCGGGTGCGGTCTCCTGCCAGGCCGTGATCCGTTCGACCACGCCCAGGAGTGCCAGCACACGAGCGTCATCTTGGTTCAAATCGTTCATCGGCGCTCGGTACCCGAACCGCGACGGGACATACGGGGCGTAGGAGATCTGCGACCGGGTACCGGATCGGCATGCATGACCCGCAGGTCGAGCGCCCGCACGACGATCCTGACGCCACGCCCGAACGAACCGGCGTCGGCGTGCTGATCGGCATGGTCACCGTCTTGCTTGTGGTGATGGCGGTCATGGGCCTGATCGCGTACGTGATCCTCTGAACGCCATCGCATACGCCAGGCGGCCTTCAGGTGGAGGGCGCATGACTCAGGTCGACGACACAGAAGAGGTTGTCGTCGGGGTCGGCGAGGACCACGAAGTCCGGGTCCGGCGGGTACAGATCCCACTGCACCCGCTGGGTGCCGAGCCCGACGAGCCGCTCGACCTCGGCGTCCTGATCAGCGCCGCTGTCGACGAACAGGTCGAGGTGGATGCGCGGCCGCGGCTCGACCGGCGAGTCGCTGCGTTGAAGGCCGAGCGCCCGGGGGCCGTTCGGATGGCAGAGTGTCCGCCAGTCCTCGCTGCGCCACTCGGTGGAGTCCACGAGGCCGAGCGCGGCGGTCCAGAACTCTGCTGCACGCTCCAGGTCCACCACCCCGATGACGGCGAACCCCAGCCTGAGCGCGGCTCGATGATCTTGGTGACTCCGCGGTGCCGACTGATCGCTCATGGCATGTGCAACCTGCCGTCGGCGTCGCGTACGACCACGCCGTCTCCGACCGCATAGTTGAGTGCGCGATCGAAGCGGTGGCCTTTCCAGAACCTGGCCCCGACCAGGGTCGCCAGCTCCTCGGCGGTCAGCGGACCCTCTTCTTTCAAGGCACGAACGATCTGTCCGACCTCGTGGACGGTCTGCCTGTCGTGGGGACGACCGGTCGGTCTCGGTGGCGGCATCGGCATGCTGGGTCTCCTCTCCACTGTCGCGGGCGGTACCCGGCGAGGAGCAGAGCTAGCCCCTCGGCCCTCGGGCCTCGGGCTCGGCGGTGGCATGACCCGAGCGGATTGCGGTTACCGGTCTCGGATGGACACTCCGTGGTGGCGCGAGGCAGTGACCTACCAGATCTATCCGCGCTCGTTCGCGGACGCGGACGGCGACGGCACCGGCGACCTCGCCGGGATCACCTCTCGGTTGGACCACGTGGCCGACCTCGGCGTCGATGCGATCTGGCTCTCGCCGTTCTACCCCTCACCACAGATCGACTACGGCTACGACGTCGTCGACGCGAGCGGCGTCGACCCGACCTTCGGGGCACTCTCCGACGCCGATGGCTTGCTCACGAAAGCGCACGAGCTCGGCCTGAAGGTCATCATCGACCTGATCCCCAACCACACCTCCTCCGCCCACCCGTGGTTCCTCGAGGCCCTCGCTGCCGGACCCGGCTCGCCGGCGCGCGACCGCTACCTCTTCCGCGACGGCCGTGGACCTCACGGCGACGAGCCACCGACGAACTGGCGATCCGTCTTCGGCGGCGCCGCATGGACGCGGGTCGAGGACGGACAGTGGTATCTCCACATGTTCGACAAGGAGGAGCCTGACCTCAACTGGCGCCACGCAGAGGTGGCCGCGGAGTTCCGTTCGGTGCTGCGACGCTGGCTCGACCGTGGCGTCGACGGCTTTCGTGTCGATGTCGCCCACGGCCTGCTGAAGGCGCTGCGCGACCAGTACGTCCCGGCGGGGAGATCGCCCAACTCCGACCCAGCGGTGATGTACGACATCGCCGTCGAGGACGATCCGATGTGGGACCATCCCGACGTCCACGAGGTCTACCGCAGCTGGCACGACCTCGTCGCCTCCTATCCCGGCGAGCACATGCTGATCGCCGAGGCATGGACCCAGCACCCGGCGGATCTGCGGGGCTACCTGCGTATCGACGAGTTCGAGCAGGCGTTCAACTTCCGGTGGCTGCAGGCGCACTGGTCTGCTCGCGAGTTCACCACGGCGATCGTGTCCACGCTGGACACGCTGCGACCGACCCGCGCCTGGCCGACCTGGGTCCTCTCCAACCATGACGCGATGCGCCATCGGACCCGGTACGGCGACGGGGCCCAGGCTCTCGCCCGAGCCCGCGCGGCGACACTGACGATGCTGGCTCTGCCCGGGGCGGCGTACCTCTACCAGGGCGAGGAGCTCGGGCTCCCGCACGTGGAGATCCCTCCGGAGCACCAGCAGGATCCGTGGGCAGAGGGTGGCAACGGGCGCGACGGCTGCCGGGTCCCCCTGCCGTGGAGCGGTGATGCGCCTCCGTTCGGCTTCGGACCCGGCGAGAGCCAACCGTGGCTGCCCCAGCCGGCTCAGTGGGCGGACCTGACCGTGGCCGCCCAGACCGACCGGCCCGGATCGACCCTGGAGTTCTACCGGTCGGCGCTCGCCGCCCGCCGTCGCCACGCGCTCGGCGGCGGAGACGTGAACTTCCTCGACGTGCCCGACGACGTCATCGCCTTCCGACGTGGCCGACTCGGCGTCGTCCTCAACTGCGGGGTGACACCGACGCCGCTGCCTCCCGGCGACGTCGTGATCTCCAGCGGCGACGAGGTCGCGGACGAGGTTCCACCTGACACCGCGGTCTGGTTGCTCAGCGACGACTGATCGCGCCAGGCCGTTTGCGTGCGGCGGCCACGCGTGCGGCTCACTGGCGGTAGACGCGCGCCTCCCACGGAGCCAGCACCGCTCCCCCGCCGTTTCCGATGACCAGCTCGCCCACGCACTCCTCGACGAGCTCGCCCAGATCCGCTTCCTCGCTGCTGAAGTTCGCGAGCACGACCAGCTGCCCGCTCTCGTGACGGCGGCGGAAGGCGAAGAGCTGCGGATGGCTGTCGGCGAGCAGGCTGAAGTCGCCGTCGACCACGATCGGGTCCTCGTGCCGCAGCCGGATCAGCCGGCGATAGTGCGAGAGCACCGAGTCGTCGTCGTCGATCTGCGCGGCGACGTTGAGCTCGGTGTAGTTCGGGTTGATAGCGAGCCAGGGCGTCCCGGTCGTGAACCCGGCATCGGGCGTCGCGGCGTCCCACTGCATCGGCGTACGGCCGTTGTCTCGGCACATCGCTCGCAACGAGTCCATCACCTCCTCGGGCTCCGCGCCCGCGGCGATCGCCTCGTGGTAGTAGTTCACCGCCTCCACGTCGTCGACGTCGTCGATGGAGGCGAACGGGTAGTTCGTCATGCCGATCTCGTCGCCCTGATAGACGAACGGGGTGCCTCGCTGCAGGTGCAGCACGGTGGCGAGCAGCTTGGCGGACTCGGTCCGCCACCGGCCGTCGTCGCCATACCTGGAGAGGGCTCGTGGCTGGTCGTGGTTGTCCCAGTAGAGGCTGTTCCAGCCCACGTCGGCAAGGCCGGTCTGCCAGGCCGCGAGGCGGTCGCGGAGTCGGTCGAGATCGAAGGGGCGTACGTCCCACTTGATGGTGCCGTGGTCGATCTCGACGTGCTCGTAGTGCAGCACCATGTCGAGCTCACGGCGTGCCGGATCGGTGTACCTGCGCCCTTCCTCGACCGTCGTCTCGCCGGTCTCCCCGACCAGCAGCAGGTCACGGTCGTAGCGGTCGACGACCTCCCGGTGCATCGCGGCGAGGAACTCGTGGACGCGCGGGCCGTCGATCACCGACCGGCGCATGTTGCCGAACCTCTGACCGGGGAGGACCGGCGCGTCCGGCAGGTCGGGGTCCTTGGAGATCAGGTTCACCACGTCCATGCGGAAACCGTCGATGCCGCGGTCCAGCCACCAGCGCATGACCTCGTACACCGCCTGCCGCACCTCCGGGTTCTCCCAGTTCAGGTCCGGCTGCTCCTTGGTGAACAGATGCAGGTAGTGCGCGGCTCGGCCCTCGCAATAGGTCCAGGCCGGGCCGGAGAAGAACGACCCCCAGTTGTTGGGCTCCTCGCGCCACCAGTACCAGTCGCGCCTGGTGCTCTCGGGGCTCGAGCTGGACTCCTTGAACCAGGGATGCTGGTCGGAGGTGTGGTTCACGACGAGGTCCAGCACCAGCTTCATCCCCCGTAGATGGACCTCGGCGATCAACGCGTCGAGCTCCCCGAGCGTGCCGTACGTCGGGTCCACATCGAGGTAGTCGCTGACGTCATAACCGTTGTCGGCCATCGGTGAGGGGTAGACCGGAGAGATCCACAGCACGTCGACGCCGAGCCACTCGAGGTGATCGAGGTGCTGCCTGATCCCGCGGAGGTCGCCCACACCGTCTCCGTTGCCGTCCGCGAAGCTGCGCGGGTAGACCTGGTAGACCACCGCGGAGCGCCACCACCCCGGCCCGGTGCCGCCGTCCGCCCCGGACGTTCTCGAGGCACTGCTGCTGTCGGCAGGTGATGCCATGTCGGCCATCGCGTCTCCTGTGTCTCCTGGTCGAAGGTCGTCCCAGCCACCGGTAACCGCACCGGATGTCGGCCATACGCCCCAGGTGACCCTCGAGATGGCGATGGCGCCGTACGTGATCTGGCTCTGGTCGCCGTCCTCCGGCCGAGCCGCCGGCCGTTCCGGGACTTCCTCGTCCTCAGCGCGCTCTACGGCTCTCCCTGATCGTGGTCCGCACCGCGTTGTGGGGTGCACCCGCGGGCTACGGTCGCCGCCCTCCCCCGGCGGCACTGAGCTTCGCCGAGCAGGTCGGTGCCGGTTGGTACGAGGCGCCCCTGCGGGCCCACACCAGCGCGATCGCGCCCATCGGAGGCGGCAGCGGCGTGGTCGTCGCCCTGGTGTCTCTCCGCGCCCACCTCTGGCGGTCTCGACGGTCCTGATCGGTCCAGGGCTCAGGCTGACCCGGTCGACGAGCCCGCCGAGAGGGCGCGGTCGAGGTCGGCGATCAGGTCCTCCGGGCTCTCCAGGCCGATCGAGAGCCGCACGATGTTCGCCGACGGTTTGGCCTCGGCCTGCACCGGGCGGTGGGTGAGGCCGGCGGGGTGCTGGACCAGCGAGTCGACCCCGCCGAGGGAGACCGCGTGGGTGAAGAGCCGCACCGACGAGGTCAGCCGGGCGGCGGCCTCGTAGCCACCGCGCAGCCCGATCGAGATCATCGCACCGGGGCCGCTCATCTGCTTGCCGGCCAGACCGCGGTCGTCGTCCTCGGGGAAGTGAACGCGCTCCACGCACGGGAGGGTGCGCAGCCAGGACGCGATCTCGACCGCGCCGGCCTGCTGGGCACGGATCCGGGTCGGCAGGGTCGCCAGGCCGCGGTGGAGGAGGTAGGCGCCGAGCGGGTGCAGGAGGCCACCGGTGACGGCGCGCACCTGACGCAGCCGCGCGGCGGTCCCCTCGTCACAGGCGATCACGCCGCCGACGACGTCACCGTGGCCGCCGATGTACTTGGTCGCGCTGTGCAGCGACATCGCCGCACCCAGCTCGAGGGGGTTCTGCAGGATCGGGGTGGCGAAGGTGTTGTCCACGAGCACCGGTACGTCGCCCGCGGCCGCCACCACACCCGCGATGTCGACGAGGTCGAGGGTCGGGTTGGCCGGGGTCTCCAGCACCACCAGCGCCGTGTCGGCCCGCACGGAGGCAGCGACCTCGTGCTCGGTGCAGAAGGTCACCTCGACACCGAGGAGACCGGAGGCGAGCAGGTGGTCGGTGCCGCCGTACAGCGGCCGGACCGCGACGACGTGCCGCTTGCCGCTGAAGGACGTGCTGGCGATGAGCGCCGCGGTCATCGCCGCCATCCCCGAGGCGTACGCGACCGAGGTCTGCGCCTGCTCGAGACGGGCCAGCGCCGACTCGAACCGGGCGACGGTCGGGTTCCACAGCCGCTGGTAGACGTGGCCGCCGTCGGGGTCGGGCCGACCACCGGTCGCCATCGCCTCGTAGGACGCACCGCCGCGCTCGATGTCGGGCAGCGGGTTGGTCGAGGACAGATCCAGCGGTAGCGCGTGGACGCCGAGCGCCTCCAAGTCCTCCCGTCCGGCGTGGACGGCGAGCGAGTCGAGGTGAGGGGTCGTGATCGGCATGGCTCGATGCTGGCCGGAAACACAAGATCACGCCAGATTGATTGTCGAAGATTCTGCATCCTCCGCAATACTGCGATTCCCGAGCAACACAACCAGCGACCGAGGAAGATCTTCTTGGTGAAAGCGCAACCCTCCACGGCCACTCTCGACTCCGTCGACCGACGCATCCTCAGCGAGCTCGGAACCAACCCCGAGCTCACCAACAAGGCCCTCGCGAGCCGCCTCGGACTCGCCGAGTCGACCTGTGCCTACCGGCTCCGCGCGCTGCGCGAGAACGGTGTCATCACCGGCCGCCGCCTCGACGTCGACGCCCGCTCCCTCGGCTACCCGCTACAGGCGGTGATCAAGGTGCGGCTCGGCAGCCATAGCCAGGAGCACGTCGAGAAGCTCTACGACGACCTGACCGCGACGCCCGGCGTCATCCAGGCCTACCACCTCGGTGGCGCGGACGACTTCCACCTCCACGTCGCCGTCGAGGACGCCGAGGCACTACGCGACTTCGTGCTGCAGCACGTCACCGTCCATCGGGTCGTACGTCAGACCGAGACGCAGCTCGTCTTCGAGCTCCGCGACGGACCGGGTGTGCTGCCGCGCGAGACCGCATAGCGCCGAATCGCGACGCGTCGAGCAGCAGAAAACGACCAGGCATGGTCCAGCACTGTCTGACACACTGAAGCGGTGGCGGACGAGACCGGCCTGATGCGCCTCGACGACGTGCTGGAAGCGCTCGGCAACGACGGCGTCATGGAGCGCTACGACGACGAGATCGCGCTCGCCGACGTCGTCGGCACCGTCGCACGCACCCATGACTTCGACGCCGACTTCTCCCCGCGCAGGCGCGACGACCGGTGGCGGCGTACGGAGGAGCTGTTCCGTTCCGGGTCGCACCCGCCGCCGATCGACGTGGTGCGCCTGGGCGACAACCTGCTGTTCGTGAGCGACGGACACCACCGGATCTCGGTGGCCAGGTCGCTGGGATGGGACACCTTGCCGGCCAGGGTTCACCGGATCTGCACGGTCGCCTTCGCACTGTGCTGCCTGCGCGTCTCACACCTGCCGGCGAAGGCTGCCGAGCGTCGTTTCCTGCAGAAGGTGCCGCTGCCCGACGAGGTGAGCCGCGGGCTCTGGCTGGACCGCCCCGCCGACTGGGCTCGGCTGGCCGACGCGGCGCTCGCCTGGGGATACACCCACCACGACGTGATCGGGGGCCATTCCGCGCACGACCTCGGCACCGCCTGGTGGCGCCACGAGGTGCAGCCGGTGGTCGAGACGATGCGACGTGAGGGCGCCGGCGCGACCCTCTCCGACGTGCAGCTCTTCGTCACCGCCCTCGCAGCCCGAGACCGCCTCGGCGCCCTCGACTGGCCCGGCGAGCTGCTCGCCGCCCATGAGGACGCCTCCTGCTGCCACGCAGAGATAGATCTGCTGGTCGACGACGCCGAATGACCTGGCGGCCGGGCGAACGAAAGTTCGTTCACGGGCACCGGCCACGTGCGTGCGAGACTCTGCGCATGATCCGGGTGACGTTCCTCTATCCGAAGACCGACGAGTCGACGTTCGACATGGGCTACTACACCTCGACGCACATGCCGATGCTGGCGGCGGCGCTCGGCGAGCACTGCCACGGCTGGGGTGCTGACAGGATCACCAACGGCCCGTACGAGGCGATCGGCTGGGCGCTCGTGTCCAGTGCCGAGGCGTTCGGCGCGGCGACCGAGGGCGGCGAGGTCAGGGCTGACGTCGCCAACTACTCCAGCGTGCACCCCGAGGTGGTCATCGGAGACGTCGTCAGGTAGCTGAGACGCGTTGCGCCCCGGCCGTCGGACCGGGGCGCAACGCGGCGTCACAAGCAGGGTTCAGATGATGTCGCGGCCTTCGCGCTTGGCCTGACGCCACTCCTTGACGAAGGCCGACGAGATCACGGCCAGCACGATCGCGGTCACGAGCGGCCAGACGAGGACGTACGCGGTCAACAGCATGTTCTCCATGGTTCCTCCTGGTTTATGGCTGGGTCACGGATGGTTCAGGGATTGGTCAGGGCGTCGGGTCGAGGTCGTCGTCCGAGCGCCGCGACGCTTCCGAGGCCCCGACACTCGCGCCGGCCGCACCCGAGTCGTCGAAGTCGCCGACCAGGCGGTCGATGTCGGCGAAGTCGAAGTCGGTCTTCGACCTCGCTGACATCGCCCAGCACACGAGCGTGCTGACCGCGTAGGCGACCAGGGAGCCGCTCAGCGTGGCGTAGTCATGCAGGAAGCCGAGCACGAAGGGTGCCGAGACCACGGCCGCTACGACACCGATCACCAGCGCCGGGCGCAGGCCGAAGAAGCCGAAGGCCATCAGGCCGAGCACCACGCCGATCCCGATCACCGAGAGCACCTCGACTCCCAGGCCGGTGATGCCGGTGAGCGGGATCCAGCCGAAACGCACCGGCAGGAACACCGCCAGCGCCACCAGGACCGATGTGGTGAAGGCCGTGTTGGTGACCTTCTTCCAGTAGAAGCTGGCGATCACCGGGAAGACCAGCGCTCCCCAGAGCGCACCCACGAAGACGAGGAGGTCCAAGATGTTGAGCTGGAAGCTCGCGAAGACCACCGCCACGGCAGTGGCCACGACCATCGTGCCGCGCCCGACCAGCAGCATCACCTTCGGGTCGGCCGCCTCCTTGCCGGCCACGTTCTGGCCGTAGACGTCGGCCATCGCGATCGACGCCATCGCGGCGAGGTCGGAGTCGGCGGTGGACGAGAGGGCGCCGATGATCATCACGAAGAAGACCGCCAGCAGTGCGGCGGGCAGGTATTCGGCCGCCATCTGCGGGATCAGGTTGTTGATGTCGCCGCCGCTGGGCTCCACGCCGAGGTAGAGCGCCAGCACGCCGAGCATGCCCACGCCGATGACCATGGACCCGTAGCCGACGGTGGCGGTGACGAACGTCGGCTTGATCAGGTCCTCGCGCACCGCGAACAGCCGCTGGGCGATGGTCTGGTTGCCGATCGCATAGGCGAGCACCGCGGCGATGTAGGGCGCGCCCTGGTTGAGGAACGCCTCGCTGGAGAAGAAGTTGCCCTGCTGCGCGGTCAGGTTGCCAGCCCCGGTCTCGAACGCGGCCGGGAACCCGGCGGCGAAGAAGATGAACGGCACGATGAGCGCCACGGCGCCGAGGATGGCCAGCACCTGCACGAAGTCGGTCAGCACCGAGGCACGGAAGCCTGACCACAACGTGTAGAGCAGCACGCCGCCGGCGATCGTGACGACGCCTTGGGTGAAGTTGAACGGCGAGAGCAGCGCGACCAGCACACCGCCGGCGATGAAGTTGGACATCAGGCTGATCAGGCTGCCGACGAGGTTGGACCCGGCGAGCAGCAGCTGGCTCGAGCGGCCGTGCCGGGCGTACATCACCTCGGCGAGGGTGTGCGCACGCGGCGCCACCGCCCGGATCCGGCGGCCGAAGGGGTAGATGAACAGGATCATCAGGGCACCCCAGAGCCCGTAGTGGATCGGCCCGGAGATGCCGTAGGTGTAGCCGGAGGTCGCCGCGGCGTACATCGACGAGGCCCACACCCAGGTGGCCGTCATGCTGCCGGCCGAGATGCCGAAGCCGATGTTGTTGCCGGCGGTCATGTAGCCGTCGGCGTTCTCCTGCTTCTTGCCGATCCTCAGTGAGATCCAGAACGTTCCTCCGTAGAAGAACAGCAGCAGTGCGACGATCACGGGCACGCTGAACTGGGCGGACTCAAAGCCGTCCACGAGAGTTGCTCCTTGCCATTCCTTGCGCGTCACCCGGAGGCGCACGCGTGCGCGCAGCCGTCATCTGCGCCCCTGCAGGAGGGCGCCGGGTGTCGATCGACCGATCGATCAGGGGAAACCGGTCCCGCTCGGTCGAGAATCAACTCGCGGGGGAATCCGGCCCAGCCGAGTTAAGGCTGTGGACATCGAGCACCGTAACAGTTGCTGAATCTTCAACCGGCAGGTGCCCACGTCCCGAGCTCCCCGGACGCGGCAAGAGGCCTGGGCTCAGGGCACCATCCAGCCGAGCACAGCCGTCGACTGCAGCGCGACCAGGACGCACATGAAAGCGAGCATCGCGATGCTCCAGCCGAAGACCTTGCGGAAGATCTCGCCCTCCTTGCCGGCCATCCCGACAGCGGCGGCCGCGATGGCAAGGTTCTGCGGGCTGACCATCTTGCCGAGCACGCCGCCCGATGAGTTGGAGGCGGCCATCAGCAGCGGGTCGAGGCCGGCCTCCTTGGCGGTGGTCACCTGGAGGAGACCGAAGAGGGCGTTGGAGGAGGTGTCCGACCCGGTCACCGCCACACCGAGCCAGCCGAGGATCGGCGAGAGGATGGCGAACGCGCTGCCGGCACCGGCCAGCCAGGCGCCGATCGATCCGGTCTGACCGGAGAAGTTCATGACGTACGCCAGGCCGAGCACGGCCATCACTGTGACGATCGCGGTGGCGAGCTGTCGATAGGTGGCCCCGTAGGTCTTCACCACCGCTCCGGGGCGGATCTTGAGACAGACGGCGGTGATGATGCCCGAGAGCAGCAGCATCGTGCCGGCCGCCGGGAACCAGTCGAACTTGAAGCCGCCCTGGGCGCCGGCGACGTCGCCGAGCCCGGGGAAGATCGCCTTCGGCGTGTAGTCGGTGCCCGAGAGCGTGAACGGCCGGTGCGCGAGCAGGTCCTTGATCGCCGGGACGGAGACGATCACGAAGATCACCACGATGATCACGTAGGGCAGGAACGCCTTGAAGACCTCGCTCGTGCTGTCGCGTACGTCGCCGGCCGAGGCGCCGGTCGCCGACTCGGCGAGCACCTTCTCGCGCGGCTGCCAGATCCGCAGCAGGCCGACGACGACCACGACCGAGAAGAGCGAGGCGATGATGTCGGCCAGCGGCACCGAGATGTAGTTGGAGGCGATGAACTGGGCGATGCCGAAGCCGAGGCCGCAGAGCAGCGCGGGGAGCCAGGTCTGCTTGAGACCGCGGGTGCCGTCGACGACGAAGACCAGGATGAGCGGCACCAGCACCGCCAGGATCGGGGTCTGGCGGCCTACCATCGCGCCCAGGGTCTCGACGCTGAAGCCGGTCTGGTCCGAGAGCGCGTTGATCGGCGAGGCCATCGCGCCGTAGGCCACGGGGGCGGTGTTGGCGATCAGCGCCACCGCGGCCGCCTTGACCGGCTTGAAGCCCATCGCCATCAGCATCACCACGGTGATCGCGACCGGCGTGCCGAACCCGGCCAGCGCCTCCAGCAGGGCGCCGAAGGAGAAGGCGATGATCAGGGCCTGGATGCGCTGATCGTCGCTGACCTTGCCGAACGCGCGACGCAGCACGTCGAAATGACCGGTGTGCACAGTCAGGTTGTAGACGAAGACCGCGTTGATGACGATCCACATGATCGGGAAGAAGCCCGAGAGCAGGGCCCCCTGCGCACCGGAGAGGAGGGCGTCGTCGGCCGGCATCTTGAAGAGGGCGACCGCGACGATCAGGGCGACCGCGAGCGAGATGAGACCGGCTTGCCAGGCCTTCATCTTGAGGCCGCCGAGCAGGACGAACATCGTGATCAGCGGGAGGGCTCCGCACAGGGCGCTCAGGACGAGCGACCCGCCGACCTGGTCGGCTACTGGTTCGAACATGGTGGACTCCGGGGGTCTGGTGTGGGAGATGGGTGGAGAGGCTGTCCCGAGATGTGGCGGTGTCGGCGGTTCAGATGGTGCGGTTGCGCAGCGCCTCGGGCGAGGCGCCGCTGATCGAGGCGTCGAGCACCTCGACGAGATGGGCCATGCCGAGCTGGTGCCCCTGTGCGGTGATCGCCGAGGCGACCTGGAGCAGACAGCCCGGGTTGGCGGTGACGAGCACGTCGGCGCCGGTGGCGACGATGTTGCGCGCCTTGCGCTCGCCCAGCTCGCGGGCGGGCTCGGGGTTGAGGATGTTGTAGATGCCCGCCGAGCCGCAGCAGATCTCCCCCTCGGCGATCTC